>NZ_QREL01000001.1:0-92500 GCF_003385755.1 Methanothermobacter defluvii
ACCTTTTGCATGCCCTCTTTCTGGGCGTACTGGAAGGCGAATTGGCTGATTCTCCTGGAGGCGGTTCTTGTTATGATTCTTTTTGCAACGGCGCCGTCGGGGGTGTACTCCTCGTCACCGACATAGAGGTCCTCGGTGTTCTCCCTCACAATCACAAAGTCAAGGTCCGGGTAGAGGCAGGGGACACCCGGCAGGGACTTAACCGGTCTCAAATTCGCAAAAAGATCAAATTCACGCCTCAGACGGACTATAACGTCAGCTGCGCTTTCACCCGCCGCCCCGAAGAGGGTTGCCCTGGCTTCACCCACGGCTTCAAGGGTCTCCTCTGGCAGTGCCGCCCCTGTCCTTTTAAGGCAGGCATCACCGGCATCTGCATGTATGAATTCAAGGTCAAGGTCAAGGGTGTTCAGGATGTGGAGGGCTGCCTCCATCACCTCCACTCCGATTCCATCACCGGGTATGACTGCTATCTTCATTGATTTCACCCTTTAAAGTCTCCCTTTTTCTTGAGGTAGGGTATAAGGCCGCCCTTCTCGAGTATCTCAACCATGAAGTCCGGGAGTTTCTTGAAGGGGAATTCATCATCTCCCCTTATTATAACACCCCTATCGAGGTCCACCTCTATCTCATCACCCTCATTGAGTTTCTCTGTTATCCCCGGGGCCTCAAGGAGGGGTATTCCAACGTTTATGGCGTTCCTGTAGAATATCCTTGCAAAGGACTCTGCGATTACCGCGGCTATCCCGGCACCCTTCAGGGCCAGGGGGGCGTGCTCCCTGGATGAACCGCACCCGAAGTTTTTTCCGGCGACGATGAAGTCACCGGGTTTCACCTTTGACGGGAATTCAGGGTCCAGACCCTCCATCACGTGTTCCCTCAGCTTCTCAGGGTCCCTCATTACAAGGTACCTTCCGGGTATGATTATGTCAGTGTCCACGTCGTCCGGGAACTTCCAAACCTTTCCTTTCATTACCATCACCTCTACTTCAGACTCCCAGGGTGGGTTATGCTGCCATTCACTGCAGATGCGGCTGCCACGGCTGCTGAGGAGAGGTAGACCTCTGCTTCGGGGCTTCCCTGCCTCCCCCTGAAGTTCCTGTTTGAGGTTGAGAGGCTCACCTCCCCTGGTCCGACCAGTCCAACGTGTCCTCCGAGGCAGGGGCCGCAGCAGGGGTTGCATACCAGGGCTCCTGCATCCACGAATATCTCAATCAGGCCCTCGTCAAGGGCCCTGCGGTAGACCTCCCTGGAGGCAGGTATGACGAGCATCCTGACACTGTCTGAGACCTTCCGGTTCTTCAGTATGGCGGCAGCGTCCCTGAGGTCACTGAGCCTTCCATTTGTGCATGAACCAAGGAAGACCTGGTCTATCTCTGTCCCCTCCACCTCGGTGACGGGTTTCACATTGTCCACATTGTGTGGACAGGCGACCTGGGGTTCAAGGTCACTCACGTCGACCTCCATGACACTGAGGGATGGAGCGTCAGGGTCGGTTTTGAAGACCCTCCAGGGTTTACCTGACCTCCTCCTGACATAGTTCAGGGTTTTTTCGTCAGGTTCCACGATTCCTGTCTTACCACCCATCTCTATTGCCATATTTGAGAGGACCATACGGTCGGATACACTCATTTCTGCAACGGTTTCACCTGCAAATTCACAGGCCATGTAGGTTGCGCCATCGGCACCAACCCTCCCTATTATGTTCAGTATGACGTCCTTTGCATAGACGTGCTCCCTGAGTTTTCCCCTCACATCAAATCTCAGGGTTTCAGGGACCCTGAACCAAAGTTTTCCCGTTGCAAATACCATGGCCATATCTGTTGAACCTATACCTGTTGCGAAGGCTCCGAGGGCCCCATGGGTGCAGGTGTGGGAGTCTGTACCCACCACGACCTCACCGGGCACAACATGGCCCTTCTCAGGGAGCACCTGGTGGCAGACGCCTTCACGGACATCATAGAAGTTCCGTATTCCCTGCTCCTCTACGAAGTCCCTCATTATCATGTGGTTCTGGGCGGCTTCAATGGAGTCTGCAGGGACCTGGTGATCGAATATCACAACGATTTTTTCAGGGTCCCAGACCCTATCCTCACCTATGGCCCTGAAGGACTCAACCGACAGGGGACCTGTGAGGTCATGGGTCATCGCAACATCTATATCCGCCATAACTATTTCACCGGCTTCCACCCTATCCTTACCTGAAGCCCTGGCAAGTATCTTCTCAGAAACAGTCATAGACATCTTCTATCCTCCTTTAGCAGAATAATTGAAGGGTTCATAAAGGTTCCAGCAAGTGGTCCATGGGGCAGTCTGTGAAAATTAGAGCCTCTTTAACCTTCTGATGTCCCCATATGTTCACTGGATAACTGTCTTTCGCCTTCATACTGAAAAACTCGTCTGAATTTTACATCTATATTTTCACCCGGCCCTATAAATACTTTGATAATAAGATTTAAATATATAGTAATAACTTATTAGTTTTCAGGAGCTCACCAAGTCTTTTATAGACGGGGCGTGATATTATTAATCAAGTGAGGGACCCAAATGAAGGAAGAATTGAAGAGGGAATATGAAAGAATTAAGGACAGGATCTCCCCTGAGGAATTTGAGGAACTCATAGAAAAAAAGAAAGAGGAATTAGGGGACATAGGATTCATGGATGACCTTACCATTGCATCGACAGTCGTTGATGATATCCTGAAGGAAAAAAACACCATGCTATCCGAGAAACCCGAACACAGGATGGACACAATATCCAAGCTTGAGGAGGGAGCCGAAACCCCTGTGACAGGGAGGGTCATGAAGATATCAAGCCCCAGGACCTTCACCACCAGGAAGGGAAGGGAGGGGAAACTCGCCAACGTGATAATCGCAGATGATACAGGGGAACTCAGGGCAGTGTTCTGGACAGAGAACATTAAGCTCCTCAAGAAATTCAGGGAGGGCGATGTGATAAGGATAAAGGATGTTAACATAAGGGGAGGATTCGGTGGCAGGAAGGAGGCCCATCTCATGCCAAGATCCACCGTGGAGGTCCTTGACCCCGAGGACTACCCTGACTTCCCTGAGTACCGTGAGGAGATAACCCCGATAGGAGATCTGGTGGAGGATGATGAGGTCAGTGTCATAGCAAGGATCACAGGAGTATCCCGTGTAAGGACCTTTGAGAGGGACGGAAGGGAGGGCAGGTTCATCTCCCTGGACATCATGGATGCAACGGGTTCAACGACCTACACCCTCTGGAACAATGACGTAAACCTCGTTGAGGAACTGGGACTGAAGGAGGGTGATGCAGTGAAGATACTCTGGGCCCAGACAAGGAGAAGGGACGATAAGGTTACCCTCACCCACACCAGCCTCACAAGGGTGGTGCCGGGTGAATACGATGTACCTGAATTCAGGGAGGAGCTCGTGAAGATAGGGGACCTCCATGAGATGAGAAACGTCACTGTGATGGGCCTTGTGACAAAGGTCAATGACCCGGTAGAATTTGAGAGAAACGACGGCACAACAGGTTCTGTGAAGTCCATTGAGATAGCCGATGACACGGGATCTGCAAGGGTAACCCTCTGGGATGAGGATACACGCATCAAAATCAACAAGGGGGATATCATCAGGATATCGGGGGCCAATGTCGAGTTCGATGACTTCAACCAGTCCTACAGGATAAACACGAACTTCAACACCCGCATCACCCTCAACCCTGAATCCGACGGTGCACTGCTGAAGGTCCTTGAGGAGTACAGGGAACAGATGAGGCCAATGAAGATATCTGAGATACTTGAAATGGAGGATGAGGGAGAGGATGTCGATGTCGTTGGAAGGATCTTCAGCCTCAGTGACCCCCGCGAATTTGAGAGGGAAGACGGGACCGGAATCGTGAGGTCAATGGAACTTGCCGATGAGACAGGCAAGATAAGGATCAGTCTCTGGGATGAAAAGGCCGAGCGACCCATGAATATCGGCGACGCAGTCAGAATAGAAAACGCACGCATAAGACTTGGACTCTACAGCGTGGAACTCAGCGCCGGACGAACAACAAGGATAGTGAACCCCCTGCCAGAGGACATGGAGGACCTTCCATCCTTTGAGGAACTTGAAGAGATGCTCTACCAGACAAAGAAAATAGCCGACCTCGAGGAGGACGACAGGAACATAAGGATAATTGCAAGGGTCGTTGACCTCTTTGAACCCAGGGAGTTCCAGAGGGGTGACGGCACCCCCGGACTTGTGAGGACAGCTGAATTCGCTGATGACACGGGATCAATAAGGGCCAGCCTCTGGGACGATGCTGCTGAGAAACCCCTGAGCATAGGGGACCCCGTCAAGATAGAAAATCCCAGGGTGGTTTTCAGGGATGATATGGGTGGTGGAAGACTTGAACTCAGCATAGGAAACAGTTCAAGGATTGAACCGGCCAGCGAGAGGGACCTTGAGGCTCTCCCATCCTTCGATGAACTCCAGGAGATGCTCTATCCCCACCGTGATATTGCGGATCTGGATGAGGATTCAAGGAACGTCCTCATAGAGGGTGAGCTGACCGAGATGTCAGGAAGACGGATTCTCTCCATAAAGTGCCCATCCTGCAAGGAGAGGCTTGATCTCAGTGACGAGAACATATGCAACTTCTGCGGGGAACTGGTGGATGAACCACGCTACCTCCTCATGATCCCCGGGAGGATCATGGACGACACAGGTGAGGTCATGATAACCTTCTTTGGAAGGGAGGCAGAGAGTATCCTTGAAATGACAACAGATGAGGTTGTGAACATTATCAACCAGTCTGCAGATGAATCTGCACTTGAAGAACGTGTGGAGGATCTGAATGGAGTAACCGTGAGGGTTATTGGCAATGCAGATATGGATGTTTACAGCGAGGAGCTAAGGTTCATACCCAGAAAGGTCGTGAATGTGAAACTTTAATTTACCGACGATCCATGCTTAATGAATATTTAAAGATTTAAGGGAGATTAAAATGGTTGAACTGGAAGATCTACCAAATGTAGGGGCTAAAACAGCACAGAAATTAAGGGACGCAGGTTTCGGTGACATGATGCGTCTTGCAACAGCCACAGCCAAGGAACTCTCTGTGAAGGCAGAGATTGGTGAGGGCGTGGCCGAAAAGGTGATAGAGGCCGCCAGAAGGGCTGAGAAGATAGACTTTGAAACAGCCTTCGATGTCATGGAGAGACGGAAGGATGTTGGGAGGATCACAACGGGGAGCAAGGCCCTCGATGAACTGATAGGCGGCGGAATCGAGACACAGGCAATAACCGAGGTTTTCGGAGAATTCGGGTCAGGTAAGAGTCAGCTGTCCCATGAACTTGCAGTCACGGTTCAGCTGCCAGAGGAGAGGGGAGGACTGGATGCTGAGGCTGTTTTCATAGACACAGAGAACACATTCCGTCCGGAGAGGATTGAGCAGATAGCAAATGCCTTTGAACTTGACCTTGAGGAGGTTCTGAATAAGATACACATTGCAAGGGCCTTCAATTCCAGCCACCAGATCCTCATGGCAGAGAAGGTCAATGAGCTCATCCAGGAGGGTAAGAACATACGCCTTGTGATTGTGGACTCCCTCACCGCCCACTTCAGGGCAGAGTATGTGGGTAGGGAGGCCCTCGCAACAAGGCAGCAGAAACTCAACCAGCACCTTCACACCCTTCAGAACATAGCAAACACCTACAACGCCGCGGTATTTGTCACAAACCAGGTCCAGGCCAGACCGGACGCGTTCTTCGGAAGCCCCACCAAGGCCATAGGTGGACACGTGCTTGGTCACGCCGCAACTTACCGTATCTGGCTCAAGAAGGGGCTTGCAGGTAAGAGGATAGCCAGGCTGGTTGACAGTCCCCACCTGCCCGAGGGTGAGTGTGTCTTCAAGATAACAACCGCTGGTATCGTTGATTAAACCAGATTTATTTTTTTGATTTTTATGGGTTCCACTGAGACTGTACTGTCGGTGCTGGTTCTTGTCCTCCTTGGTTACATCCTCAAGCTCCTCGGGGTTCTCAGGGAGGAGGATGCATCCACCCTCAACCGGCTTGTCATCAATGTGGCCATACCATCCCTCATATTCACGTCCCTCTACCGGGCAGACCTATCAGGGATCTCAGACCTTGTACTCATACCGGTTATCTGCATGATTACGGGCACACTCTCTGGAACGATTGCATATCTCTGGGCAAGGAGAAGAGGACTGGATTCAGGTAAAACATGGGGTTTAACTGTAGCTGCAGCGATGATGAACTCCGGTTTTCTGGGTTACCCGGTCACAGCAGGGATATTCGGCTCAGAGGGACTTGTGAGGGCTATATTCTATGACACCGGCACCACACTGATGTTCACGTCCCTCGGACTTCTTCTATCACACCTCTCTGGAGGTGAGGGTTCCAGAATCATGAAGAGGGCCGTCTTCTTCCCTCCTCTCTGGGCCTTCCTGCTGGGGGTCACCTTCAACCTCTGGGGACTTCCCACGGGCATTGCCGGTACCATCCTTGGATACCTCTCAGGGGCGGCGGTTCCACTCATAATGATATCCCTGGGCCTTACACTCAACTTCAGATTTTTAAGGCATTCGGTGGCCGATGCGACCCTTGTCAGCGGTCTGAGGCTCCTCATATCTCCAGTCATGGCCGCCGGGATCTCCTATGTCCTTGCATTCAGGGGACTTAACTTCTCTGTCACGGTACTCGAGGCTTCAATGCCCTCTGCAATGCTTGCAGCGGTACTTGCAATTGAGAACGACCTGGACGTGGACCTGGTATCATCATGCATATTCATGAGTACAATCCTCAGTCTCGTGTCGTTACCCCTCTGGTCAGTTGTGCTCTAAAAAGTCACAGCAAAGTACACACAAAATAAACATTTATTTAATATGCCCGGAAAAAACTGAGGAACGTGTAATAGTATATAAACCTTACTTAAAGTTTTTGATAGAAATATTTATTTAGCACTGTGGTATACCTTACATCAACTGACTATCATTGCTAGATACCCCTATGCAAGGTGATCTAATGGCAGAAGAAAAAAAAGAAGAAACAATGGAAGAACCAAGAATTGGTGTTTACGTCTGCCACTGCGGTGTAAACATCGGCGGTGTGGTTGACATAGAAGCTGTCAGGGACTACGCTGCAAAATTACCCAACGTTGTAGTTTCAAAGGACTACAAGTACTACTGTTCAGACCCAGGTCAGCTCGAGATACAGAAGGACATCAAGGAGCTCGGACTGAACAGGGTTGTTGTGGCTGCATGTTCCCCAAGGCTCCACGAACCAACCTTCAGGAGATGTGTTGAGGAAGCAGGACTCAACCAGTTCCTCTTCGAATTCGCAAACCTCAGGGAGCAGGACTCATGGGTGCACATGGACGACCCTGAGGGTGCAACAGAAAAGGCCAAGGACCTTGTGAGGATGGCCGTTGCCAAGGCAAGGCTCCTGGAACCTCTGGAGGCATCAAAGGTCAGTGTGGATGACAAGGCCCTCGTCATCGGTGGTGGGGTTGCAGGTATACAGACAGCCCTTGACCTGGCTGACATGGGATTCAAGACCTACATGGTTGAGAAGAGGCCAAGTATCTCAGGAAGGATGGGTCAGCTCGACAAGACATTCCCGACCCTCGACTGTTCAATGTGTATCCTCGCACCTAAGATGGTGGACGTCGGTAAACATGACAACATTGAACTCATAACCTACGCTGAGGTTAAGGAAGTTGACGGTTACATAGGTAACTTCAAGGTCAAAATCGAGAAGAAACCCAGATACATAGATGAAGATCTGTGTACCGGATGCGGTTCCTGTGTCGAAGTATGTCCGATTGAAATGCCAAACTACTTCGACGAGGGAATCGGTATGACCAAGGCGGTCTACATACCATTCCCACAGGCAGTTCCACTCTGCGCAACCATCGACAAGGACTACTGTATAGAGTGCATGCTCTGTGATGAGATCTGTGAGAGGGGAGCCGTTAAGCACGACCAGGAACCAGAGGAAATCGAAATCGAAGTGGGTACCATAATCGTGGCCACAGGATACGATGCCTACGACCCAACCGAGAAGCTTGAATACGGTTACGGCAGACACACAAACGTAATAACCGGTCTTGAACTTGAAAGGATGATCAACGCCTCAGGTCCAACCGATGGTAAGGTCATCAAACCATCAGACGGTGAAAAACCCAAGAGGGTTGCCTTCATACACTGTGTCGGTTCAAGGGACGAACAGATCGGAAAACCATACTGTTCCCGTGTCTGCTGCATGTACATAATGAAGAACGCACAGCTCATAAAGGACAAGATGCCTGATACCGAGGTCACACTCTACTACATGGACATAAGGGCATTCGGTAAAGGATTCGAGGAATTCTACAAACGTTCACAGGAGAAATACGGAATCAAGTTCATCAGGGGACGACCTGCTGAGATCCTCGAAAACCCTGACCTGACACTCACAGTGAGATCAGAGGACACACTCCTCGGTAAGGTCACAGAGTACGACTACGACATGGTTGTACTCGGTGTGGGACTTGTCCCACCAGAGGGCTCTGAGAAACTCAGACAGACCATCGGTCTATCCAAATCTGCAGACGGATTCCTGATGGAAGCTCACCCAAAACTCAGGCCTGTTGACACACTGACAGACGGTGTGTACCTTGCAGGTGTTGCTCAGGGTCCAAAGGACATTCCTGACGCTGTTGCACAGGCATCAGGTGCAGCTGCACGTGCAGCAATACCAATGGTTAAGGGTGAAGTGGAAATCGAGCCAATAGTCGCCGTGACAGACTCCGATGTCTGCGGTGGATGTGAGGTCTGCATAGAACTGTGTCCATTCGGCGCCATAAGCATAGAGGAAGGCCATGCAAACGTTAACGTGGCCCTCTGTAAGGGATGCGGAACCTGTGTGGCAGCATGCCCATCAGGTGCCATGGACCAGCAGCACTTCAGGACCGAGCAGATAATGGCCCAGATCGAAGCTGCACTCAACGAACAGGCAAAATAGATGGGTTAACCCCATCAAATCCTTTATTCTTTTTCTAACTTACATGATACTCCGAGCAATCGGATTTTCAATCCCACCAGCTAACTCAACACGCGTTTTTTATGTTGACATCGCAACTGGTAATGGAAGTTAACACCAATTTTATATTGTCATTGCAACTATTTTCCTATTGGAGATGATTTTCATGGTCAGCAATCAGGATTATACCGAGAAGATCAGACAGCTTATGAAGGACCATAACAGCTGGATGGAGTCAAGCATTAACCTCATAGCAAGTGAAAACATAACGAGTTCACGGGTGAAGGAGGCACTCCTCTCGGATCTATCCCACCGATATGCAGAGGGCCTCCCCGGTGAAAGACTCTACGAGGGATGCAGGTACATCGACGAGATTGAAGAGTTAACAATTGAACTTTCAAAGAGGCTCTTCAGGGCGGAACATGCGAACGTCCAGCCAACATCAGGTGTCGTGGCAAACCTCGCCTGTTTCTTCGCCACAGCAGAGGTGGGCGACCCCATAATGGCCATGGAGGTCCCCTACGGAGGACACATATCCCATGCCAGGGTCAGCGCAGCCGGTGTAAGGGGTTTCCAGATATACACACACCCCTTTGACTTTGAGAACATGAACATAGACGCCGATGCAATGAAGAAGAAGATACTGGAGGTTAAACCAAGGATAATACTCTTCGGCGGAAGCCTCTTCCTCTTCCCTCACCCTGTGGAGGAGGCTCTTGAGGCCGCCGAGGAGGTGGGGGCAAGGATAATGTACGATGGTGCCCACGTCCTGGGCCTCATTGCAGGGGGCTACTTCCAGGACCCACTACGTGAGGGTGCCGACATGCTTGTTGGAAGCACCCACAAGACCTTCCCGGGCCCACAGGGCGGTATAATCCTCTGCAGGGAGGAACTTGCAGCTGACATAGATGAGGCGGTGTTCCCCGGACTTGTGAGCAACCACCACCTCCACCATGTGGCCGGCCTTGGGATAGCAACGGCAGAGATGCTGGAATTTGGAGCTGAATATGCAGCCCAGACAATCAATAATGCCAGGAAACTCGCTGAAAACCTCCATGAACTCGGATTCAACGTGTTATGTGAGCACCTTGACTTCACAGAGTCCCACCAGGTTGTGATGGACGTCTCTGATATTGGAAGGGCAGCAGAGATCTCAAAGAGGCTCGAGGCCAACAACATAATACTCAACAAGAACCTCCTCCCATGGGATGATGTGAACAGGTCAGATGACCCATCAGGGATACGCATAGGTACACAGGAGATAACAAGGAGGGGAATGAAGGAGTCAGAGATGTCAGAGGTTGCAGAGTACATCAAGAGAGTTGTTATGGACGGAAAGGATGTCAGGGACGAGGTTGCAGAGTTCATGTCATCATATACCCGGGTCCACTACGCCTTTGAGGACTCGGAGGCCTACAAGTACATGGAGATCCAGTAGATGAGGATTGCCTGGGCATTCACAGGTGCAGGCCACCTCCTCCTTGAAAGCGTCAAGGCCCTTGAGGCCATGGTTGAAGGGGGACACGAGGTGACCATTCTGCTCTCAGGCGCAGCGGAGGAGGTCCTGAGGATGTACGGCCTCCTTGAAAGGGTTAAAAGACTTTCAGGGGGCTACTACCGGGAACTCATAAGCGAGGGCGAGGAGGGCTACAGTTTCCCCATAACAGGGAGGCTTTCCATGGGAAGATACGATCTCCTGGTGGTCTCACCTGTAACCTCCAACACCGTGGCCAAGGTCGTCCACGGCATAGCAGACACCCTTGTCACCAATGCGGTTGCCCAGGCAGGCAAGGGTGGGGTGCCGGTTTACTGTGTACCCGTTGACCTTGAGGAGGGCGACGTTGAGACGGTTCTGCCATCAAAACTTGAACTTGAACTCTGCAGAGGATGTGAACCATGTCTTGCAGCTGCAGCATGCCCTGAGGACGCCATAGTTCCGGGTGTTGAGATAAGACTACTCAGCTGCAGGGGCTGCGGCGCCTGCAGAACAGCCTGTCCCCACGGCGCGGTCTCAGGGGGCCGGATCATAACCATACACATGAGGGAAGTGGATATAAGGAACACAGCAAGACTCGCTGCAATGGATGGAATAAGGGTTTTCGCAAAACCCGGCGAAATTCTGGAGAACATGGCGCACAGTCATATCTAAGCAGGATAATACAAAAACCACCCGGCAGCTATTCAAACACTGAAAGGCACCCCGGATCAGTCTTAATAATAGACAATAAAAAAACCAAAAAACTTAATTTTTTTCAGGACCATATAAACCTCAGGGGTGTTTTTTATGGAGGGTAAACGAATAGATTTTCTTCTGGAGGAACTCCGGAACCCGGACTGGGTCGTGCGTGAGGATGCCGTGGAACTACTTGCAGAGGTGGCTGACCCACGTGCAGTGGGTCCACTCATTGAAGCCCTTGATGATGAGGACTACCATGTGAGGGAGGCTGCAGCGCTTGCCCTTGCAACCTTTGATGATAGGATGGCGGTTGAACCACTCAGGGAGCACCTCTCGGATGATAAACCTGGAGTCAGATATGCGTGTGCACTGGCCCTCGGGATACTGGGTGATGAGGATTCAATCCCGGACCTTGAGGAGCTCCTTGATGATGAGAGCCCGATGGTGAGGAGGGTGGCTGAGGTCGCCATTTCTGAGATAAGGAAGCGTGCAGCTTAGTTCTGATTTCTGTTCTGGCTGTTGCTATCCGGTATGAGCATCTGGCAGATCACCTACTGAAACCATATCAGGACTCCAGGGCCCTGAATTCGATTGTATCCCCAACCCTGGTCCCAGAATCCCTGATCTTTCCCTCCCTGAGTTCTATAACATACCTTGCAGGTTTCCTGGGGTTGTAGATCTGCCATGGCCTGAGGGTTACACTGTCAACGACCCGCATATCTCCATCAACAAATAAAACATCCAGCGGGACAAGCATGAAGAACATGTGTATCCCTGAGCCATACCTCCCCCTCCCCACTGGTATCTCCAGCACAAGTCCGGTTTCAACGTCCCTGCGTAGCATCAGGCCCCTGAAGCGTGACATGAATGTCCTGGCAAATCTGACGGCACCCAGACTGGTGCCCCGCGTCTTATTAATGACCTCTCTCTTCATCATAATTTCTCCTGAACTGGATGTGTATACTTATTTATATCATCACCCCAAAACCATAAACCATTATTGTGGATATTCATCAGGAGGTTATCACTGTGAGAAATATTATCATTGAACCCCTTAACCAGACACCAATCGAGGATCAGAAGGTGGAGATAGTTGAAAGGAAGGGCATAGGGCATCCGGACAGTATAAGTGACGGGATCGCGGAATCAGTGAGCAGGGCCCTATGCAACGCCTACCTTGACAGGTTCGGTGCAATAATGCACCACAACACCGACGAGGTTCAGATAACAGCTGGCGAATCAGCCCCCCAGTTCGGAGGCGGCGAGGTCATAAAACCCATGGAGATACTCCTCACAGGAAGGGGTATAGCAGAGGTTGATGGTGAGAAGATAGGTCTCGACAGGATAGCCATCTCAGCGGCCAAGGAATACCTGAGGGAGAACATAATGAACCTTGATGTTGAAACCTGCACCGTGGTTGAGTGCAAGATCGGCCACGGCTCAGGTGACCTCAGGGATGTATTTGCCAGGAAGGGCAGGGCACCCCTCTCAAACGACACATCCTTCGGTGTTGGATTTGCTCCCTTCTCAGAGACAGAGAGGATAGTAATGGAGGCAGAGAACCTCCTTAACTCACCCGAATTCAAGAAGAAGCACCCTGCCGTTGGTGAGGACATAAAGGTCATGGGGCTCAGGGAAAATGATAACATCACACTCACGGTCGCCTGTGCAATGGTTGACAGGTACGTCTCAGACCTCGAGGAGTACCTGGAGGTCAAGAACGTTGTGAGGGATGAGGTCTTCAAAATCGCCTCAAAACTCACAGACAGGAACCTTGAGGTCTTTGTCAACACCGCCGACCGCTGCGAGGATGATGAACCCTCAGTCTACATCACTGTAACAGGGACCTCCGCAGAGATGGGTGACGATGGATCAGTTGGAAGGGGTAACAGGGCCAATGGACTCATAACACCCAACAGGCCAATGTCAATGGAGGCAACATCAGGTAAGAATCCCATAAACCATGTGGGTAAGATCTACAACCTCCTCTCAAACCAGATGGCCGGTGATATAGTTGAAAGTGTTGAGGGTGTTAAACAGGTCCACATCATGATACTGAGCCAGATAGGAAAACCGATTGACCATCCAAAGGCTGCAACAGCCCAGCTGATCCTTGAGGACGGGTATACAATGGATGAAGTCACAGGGAAGGTTTCAGGTGTCATGGACGCCTGGCTGGAGGACATACCCAGCATAACCGAGATGCTAGTGAAGGGACAGCTCAGGACCTTCTAATATCCAGCTGAGGGAGAAACACATGCCAATCCAGGAAGCCGAAAAATCCTACAGACCCCACAGGATCGAGGAGAAGGTCCAGAGTTTCTGGGAAGAAAGGGACATCTATGAACGGGTGAAGGAACTGAGGGAGGATAGGCCACGCTATTCATTCCTTGACGGCCCACCCTACTGCAGTGGAAGGATTCACCTCGGTACAGCATGGAACAAGATAATGAAGGATACATACCTCCGTTTCAAGTCAATGAAGGGGTTCAATGTCAGGAGGCAGCCTGGATGGGACACTCACGGTCTCCCCATCGAACACAAGGTCGAGGGACTCCTTGGTGTCAGGAGCAAGAAGGACATTGAGGACAAGATCGGAATCGAGGAATTCGTCAACAAATGCAGGGAATTTGCAGTGGAGAATAAGGCAGTCATGACAGGCCAGTTCCAGCGTCTGGGTGTATGGATGGACTGGGATGACCCCTATGTAACCTTTGACCCGGCTTACATGGAATCATGCTGGTGGACCCTCAAAAGGGCCCATGAAAAGGACCTCCTTGTGAGGGATCTGAGGGTCATAACCTGGTGTCCACGCTGTGAAACAGCCCTGGCACTGGCAGAGATCGACTACCATGATAAGGAGGACCCATCAATCTATGTGAAGTTCCCTGTTTCAGGGGACACCCACATACTTGTATGGACAACCACGCCCTGGACTCTCCCTGCGAACATGGCGGTTGCGGTCCACCCGGACTTCGAATACGCCTACGCACGCCTTGATGGAGAAACCTACATAATGGCAGAGGCTCTGGTCGAGAAGGTTCTTGGTGAAGAAGCCGAGATCCTGAAAACGGTCAAAGGGACCGAACTTGAGGGTTTAACCTACAGGCACCCCCTCGATGATGAGGTACCCCTCCACAGGGAGATTGAACACAGGGTGATCCTGGGGGACCACGTAACCCTGACAGAGGGGACAGGCTGCGTCCACACAGCACCGGGGCATGGTCCTGAGGACTTCGAGATAGGTAAGAAGTATGGTCTTGAGGTCATCTGTCCGGTGGACGAGGCAGGCATCTTCACAGATGAAGCAGGAAAGTACTCTGGCCGCTTTGTCAAGGATGCCGATGCAGACATAATAGCTGACCTCAGATCAAAGGGTCTGCTCCTGAGGGCCGGGACCATAAGCCACAGGTACGGGTTCTGCTGGAGGTGCAAGACACCAATAATATACCTTGCAACAGAGCAGTGGTTCCTCAAGATAACCGAGATAAAGGATAAAATGCTGAGGGAACTTGACAGGGTCCAGTGGGTCCCCTCATGGGCAGGGGAGAGCAGATTCAGGAACTGGATAGAGAATGCACGCGACTGGACCATCTCAAGGCAGAGGTACTGGGGAATACCCATACCAATATGGATATGTGAGGAATGTGACAGCATACACGTGGTCGGATCCATAGATGAACTCAGGGAGCTGGCGGTGGAGGGAGAACTCGAGGGAGACTTCATCCACAGGCCCCACGTGGACAGGATAGTCCTTGAATGCGGTGAATGCGGCGGAAGGATGAAGAGGACACCTGACGTCCTGGATGTCTGGATAGACTCGGGGGTGGCTGGCTGGGCAGCCCTCCACTACCCCTCAGAGACAGAACTCTTCAGGGAATGGTTCCCCTACGACTTTATAACCGAGGGCCATGACCAGACCCGTGGCTGGTTCTACTCACAGCTGGGATGCGGTGTCATAGCCCTGGATGAGGTCCCCTACAGGAGGGTCCTCATGCACGGCTTCACACTGGATGAAGAGGGCCGTAAGATGAGCAAATCCCTGGGAAACGTTGTTGAACCCGAGGATGTCATAGAGAAGTATGGTGCAGACGTCCTGAGATTCTATCTCCTCTGGGCAAACAAGCCATGGGAGGACCTCAAATTTGTATGGGATGAGCTCAGGAACGTCAACAAGATGTTCAACATACTCTGGAATGTCTATGTATTCGCAACAACCTACATGTCCCTTGACAGGTTCCAGCCAGGAGACCACAGTGCTGAGGATCTGAGCTTCAGGGATGAGGACCGGTGGATCCTCTCAAGGATCAACTCCGTGGCCCTTAAGGTCACAGAGGCCATTGAAAACCTCCACTTCCACAGGGCCACCCGTGAAATCCATGACTTCATAGTGGAGGACCTCAGCCGCTGGTACATAAGGCTGATAAGGAGCCGCACCTGGATAGAGAGGGACGACCCCGATAAACTCGCAGCCTACCACACCCTCTACACAGTCCTCAAGACCCTCATAGTCACCCTATCACCGGTGGCACCCCACGTATGTGAGGACATCTACCAGAACCTTGTAAGGGGAGCTGAACCGGATTCACCAGAGAGCATACACATGCTTGACTGGATCCTGGATGAGGGGGCAGTTGACAGCCAGCTTGAGGCCGATATGGATATCGTCAGGGAGATAATAGAGGCCTGCGCAAGGGCCAGGGATACAGCAAGGTACAAGCTCAGATGGCCGGTCAGGGAGATGGTGGTGGTGTCTGAGGATGAAGGTGTTCTGAAGGCCGCAGAGTCCCTCAGGAACGTCATAGCAGAGCAGGCCAATGCAAAGTCCATCAAAACCTCAACGGAGTTCCCTGACATGAAGGTGATAGCCAGGCCAAATCCAGCAACCCTGGGGCCCAGGCTGAGGCAGGACATGCCCCTGGTGATGAGGGAACTGGAAGGCGCAGACGGATCAGCAGTGAAGGCTGCACTGGACTCCGATGGTGAGTTCACGGTTGAAGCCGATGGCAAGAAATTTAAACTCACATCTGAGGATATTGTATTTGAAACAGAGCTTCCAGAGAATATAGTGAGCGCTCAGTTCGATGGGGGAAGCGTTTTCATCGACACAGAACTCACACCTGAGATCATGAGCGAGGCAATGGCCCGGGAACTTGTAAGGAGAATCCAGGATATGAGGAAGGACCTTGACCTGGACGTTGAGGCCAGCATAGAGGTGTCAGTTAAATGCAGCGAAGAATTCAGGGAACTCACAGAACCCCAGAGGGAGTTCATAGAGAACGAGGTGAGGGCCAGCACACTATCCTTTGATTACTCTGAACTCGAATACACCAAGGAATGGAAGATATCAGACGAAAACCTGATAATATCAATAAAACCTGCAAAGGTGTGAAAATGGTTTTAACCGATTCTGAAATGGAATTTATAAGGAAGGAGCTTGGGAGGGACCCCAACCCCCTCGAGTACGGGATGCTGGATGTCATGTTCTCGGAGCACTGCTCCTACAAGAGCAGCCGACCGGTCCTGGGCCTCTTCCCTACAGAGGGCGAGGATGTCATAATCGGCCCGGGTGATGATGCAGGTGTTGTGGAGATAACCGATGAACTGGCACTGGTCATCGGAATTGAAAGTCACAACCACCCCTCAGCCATAGAACCCTATGGTGGCGCAGGTACAGGTATAGGGGGCATACTAAGGGATATAATCTCAATGGGGGCCATGCCGGTGGCTCTCCTGGACTCACTCCGTTTTGGATACCTTGAGGACCAGAAGTCAAGGTACCTCTTTGAGCACGTTGTCAGGGGGATATCAGACTACGGGAACCGTGTGGGCGTACCAACAGTTGCTGGCGAGGTCGAATTCGATGAAAACTTCCAGCTGAACCCCCTCGTAAATGTTATGTGCGCGGGACTTGTACCTAGGAATGATATAAAGCGGGGAATCGCCCCCCGCCCCGGCGACGTCTTCCTCCTCATGGGGGGAAGGACAGGAAGGGACGGGATACATGGGGTCACCTTCGCATCCGAGGAGCTCACAAGTTCCTCTGAACTCGAGGACCGCCCAGCGGTCCAGGTGGGGGATCCCTTCACAAAGAAGATGGTCATGGAGGCAAGCTTCGAGATAATGGATGAGATAGAGGTCTCAGGAGTCAAGGACCTTGGAGGGGGAGGTCTGACCTGCTGCATCTCCGAACTGGTCGCCAAGTGTGACAACGGTGCAAGGGTCAGCCTCGAGGCCATACCACTGCGGGAGGAGGGGATGACCCCCTATGAGATCATGCTATCAGAGTCACAGGAGCGCATGATCTTCGTGATGGCACCAGATGATGTTGAGGCTGCAATGGAAATCTGCAGGAAATATGAGTTACCAGCAGCGGTTATAGGTGAGGTTACAGACACGGGCAGGATGATCGTTGAGAGTGAGGGCGAGGTTATAGCCGATCTACCAGCAAAGCTCCTGGCGGACCCTCCAGTGGTTGAGAGGGAAGCCAGAAAGCCCCAGCTACCAGAGGGACAGGTGGAGGTTAAGCATCCACCCCTTAAGGAAACACTCCTGAAGCTGATATCATCACCCAACATTGCAAGCAAGCGCTGGGTTTACAGGCAGTACGACCATGAGGTCCAGATAAGGACCGTTGTAAAACCAGGGGATGATGCAGCCGTCCTGAGGGTTGATGGCACAACCGGGGTTGCACTCACCGTCGACTGCAACAGCATCCACACGAAGCTCGACCCCTACGGTGGAGGCGCGGCCTCGGTCGGGGAGGCCATAAGGAATGTTGTATCAATGGGGGCCTGGCCTGTGTGCATAGTTGACTGCCTCAACTTCGGCAACCCCGAGAAGCCTGAGGTATTCTGGCAGTTCAGGGAATGTGTGAGGGGCATGGCTGATATGGCAGAAACCTTCAGCACCCCCGTTATAAGTGGTAACGTGAGCTTCTACAATGAGACAGAGGGTGTCACCGTGAACCCATCCCCTGTGGTGGGTGTGGCAGGCAAACTATCCCTTGATAGCATAAAGACCCTGGACTTCAAGGATGAGGGGGAGGAGATAGTGGTCATCGGGGAAACAGGGCCGGAACTGGGCGCATCAGAGTACCTGAGGACAGTTCATGGTATCGTGGATGGAAAACCCCCTGAAACAGATCTTAAGGCAGAGTTTGAAGCTGCAAAGGCAGTTAAGGAGATAATCGACGGGTCTGGAGATAGGGTGACAGCGGTCCATGACTGCTCAGCAGGGGGCATAGCTGTGGCACTGGCTGAGATGGCCATAAAGTCAGGCATCGGGGCCAGGATAGACCCCATGAAGATCCCCGGCAGATTCAGGAACATCCACGAGGCCCTCTTCTCAGAGTCCAATGGAAGGTACATAATGACCGTGAGGGGATCAGCCAGGGACATACTTGGCGGCCTGGATGTCCCATGGGCTGTTATTGGAACCACCGGCGGCAGGACCCTTGAATTCGGCGATGTAGCCCTGGACGTCTCAGAACTTGATGATGCCTATCACGGTGTGATTGAGGCATACATGTCCACATAGGTGTTCCTTTGAAATACCGGAGGGAATTCTTCAGGCAGCTGATACATGCAACCGGAATAGTCTTCGTGATCCTTGCAGGCTACCTGGACACCACCTCCATGATAATCCTCTCCCTTGCAGCAGCCATATGCGGGGAGATCATATTCCAGCTTGACAGGAGATTCTACCTCCCCTTCTTCTCAGTAATCTTGAGGGGCTGCAGAAGGGATGATACTGAGAGGGGCTTCATTTACTATTTCATTGGCATGACACTCACCTATTCCCTCTTTGGATTCAACATGCATGTGGCCAATGCAGCCATCATCATACTGACACTCGGAGATTCACTATCAACCATAATCGGGAGGAGGTTCGGGAAACACCCCCTCCCACTTAAACATGATAAGAGCATCGAGGGGTCAGCAGCATTCCTTGCAGCAGGATTCCTGGGGTCCCTTTTCTTCATTGAACCCATCCATGCCATAACAGGCGCCATCACAGGCATGCTGGTGGAGGCATACACACCGGTGGAGGATAATATAGTCATCCCCCTGGTGGTGGGGGCTATTCTACTGATTTAAATGTCCTTATGCCGGGACACAATTAGTTATTTTCAGTTTATGAAGTTCATAAGCCGATATTCATTTTTGAGAGGGTTTGACTGTTCAGAGCCTTATAACGCCCTCCCTTCTGAAGGAGACAACGGCTGCCAGGAAGATGAGCACCGAGAAAACTGTAGATGGTACCATGTCATAGATAATCACGGGGTCGAGGTGGGGTCCTGATGACATTTTAACAATTATCAGGCTGGGTATGAACCTTATTAAGGGGGTGAGGGCACCCATATCCATGAAGAGCGGCACAAAGAGGATAAAGGTTGCAAAGAACAGTACAACGGTGATTGCTGAATTGGCCTCCTTTGTGCTGTCTGCAAGGATTGATATGAATAGACCCACACCAGTGAATGCAAGACCTGTAATGAGGAGGAGAAGGGCCAGTAATGGCATGTTATACACAGGTACCCTCAGAAGGACCAGGAGTCCAAGCCAGAGCATGCTCTGGATAAATGAGAATACCAGTGATGGAATTATCTTACCGAGGATTATCATGGTCTCGGAGAGGGGTACCATGAGCAGCACCTCAAAGGTCTTCCGCTCCTTCTCTCCCACGACACTGTCCGTTACCATGTTGCTCCCCAGGAAGAAGGGGAGGAAGACAACGAAGGGGAGGATGAAGCCGTACATTATCTCCACAAAGTAGGAACTCTCAAGGGCAAGGGGCCTGTAGTCCTCTCTCCTGATGGGGACAACCTTAAGCTTCACAGGTTCCTCAAGGGCCTGGATTGTCACGGATGGGAGTCCAGACTCCCTGAACCTTTTCTGACTTATATACCATGAAGCTGCGCCCTGAAGCCTTTCACTCATGATGGTGTAGAACACGCTGGAGGTGTCGGCCTCTATCCTCACGTCTCCTCCACTCAGGTAGAGGATGGCCACAACCTCTGATCCAAGGCTCTTCCTGGCGCTCTCAATGTCACTGAATTCCCTTACACTGAGACCCTCCCTTTCAAGGCCCTCAGTGAGGAGCCCGTCACCATCAACCACACCGACCTTCAGGAAACCTGAACCACCCCACCTCTCTATCAGCTGGGGGTCGGCAGCAACCGAGCTCACAATGGCGAGTCCATAGGCCCCCAGTATTATTATGACCTGAACAAGGATGAGAAGCATGTAGATCCTGTTGGAGAATATATCACGGGCCTCCTTAAGTGCCAGTGCTTTCAGTTTCATGGTTTCACCATTAACCTCAGTATACCTGGTCTGGGACCGAATACCACATCATCCCTCCCGAATAGCCTGACTGCAAGGCCGTAGAATATGATGCTGAGTACCAGGATTGAGATGGCTGGAGGAATGATGTCGGCAGCCCCCAGGGCCTGGCCCGATATCATCTTTATTGTGAGTGTCATGGGTGAAACTGAACCTGATGAACCTGCCATGTAGGCCAGGGCCGGGGCAATGAGGTACGCTGCAGATATGATGTAAGCCAGGGTTATCCCTATACCAGCCTCACGGTAGTTCCTTGCATAGACAGATATGAGGGCGGTGAGCCCCACAACCGGAGCCGATGAGGCAACAACTGTGAAATAGGCGCCCAGGGGGTTGACCATATGGAACCCCGAGGCAATGATTAGGATCATCCATACACCGATCTGGAGGGCAAGTACAGTGATCACCGAGAGGCACTTACCGAGGATGATCTCTGAGCGCCTGACAGGCATGGCAAGGAGGGCCTCCCCGGTCTTCCGCTCCTTCTCACCCACGATACTGTCCACAACAAGGTTACCGAACAGGAAAACCGGGAGGAAGAGGAGGATTGAAACCATCACCCTTGTCACAAGCTGAACCGGGAGCGGCTCCCCACGGGTCTCCTCCCTGACCTCCGGGGCGGGACCAGGCGATTTCACAAACTCCTCTGATATCAGGCTGGAGGCCCGTTCAACAGCGGCTTCAACTTCATCCCGCACGACGCTCCTCCTGGGGTCCGAGTAGTCAAGGTAGAGGGTTGCATTGAGGGGTATGCCCGTGAAGTTGTCAACCACCAGCACGGATCCAGCATCCCCTCCCTCACGAATATCAAGGACGTCGGGGTTAAGCTGTCCCTGGATCAGGCCGGAGGGATCAATGACACCGAGCTCTGCAAATCCGGTGAGGGATGGTGTGAGGGCTTCACCACTCTCCAGAACATCTGTGAATCCACTGAACATGAACAGTGTTAAAATCAGGACCGCTATCTGGAACAGGAATATGAAGAGGAACTTCCGGCTTCTCAGGGTGCTCCTCAGTTCCCATTTTGCCACCTTGAGGAGATTCATCCTGACCCCCTGAGGCTCTCTATAAAAACATCGTTTAGTGTGGCCTCCCGGGTGTTAACCCCTGATACGTTGGCCCCGAGTTCCGTTATAACACCCGATATGGCCCCCCGGTTTTCAAGGGACACCCTGAGTGTGCTGCCATCAACTTCAACGGATTTTACACCAGGGATCATCATGAGATCGCTCTCACCTACAGAGGAAATGTCCCTGACCTTCACCTCAAGGACGATGTCCCCCCGGACCTTTGATTTCAGTTCATCAGGCGTTCCAATATCCAGTATCCGGCCCTGGTTTATTATTGCAACCCGGTCACAGAGGTACTCAGCCTCCTCCATGTAGTGGGTGCATAGTATCATGGTCTTTGATCCCTTCAGGTCCCTTATGAACTCCCTTATTGAGAATGCGGTTGCAGGATCAAGGCCCATGGTTGGTTCATCGAATATTATGATGGGAGGGTCATGTATCAGGGCCCTAGCTATACCTATCCTCTGCCTGAGGCCCTTGGAGAAGGTGTTGATGGGGTCCATGGCCCTGTCGGTCATACCAACCAGTTCAAGGAGCTCAGCTATCCTGTCATCAAGCACATCCCTGGGGACACCGTAGAGTTCACCAAAGTATCGGAGGAGGTCCCCTGCCCTGAAGCGCTCGTAGAGGTTGGGTTCCTCTGGAAGGTAGCCTATCATGGACTTAACACTGAGGGGGTCCTCTGCGACGTCATGGCCTCCCACCCTGACGGTCCCGGAGTCAGGATGGAGTATGCCAGCTATTATACGTATGGCCGTGGTCTTACCGGCCCCGTTGTGGCCGATGATACCCATGAGCTCACCCTCAGCCACACTGAAGCTCAGGTTATCAAGGGCCCTGATCCTCCCAAAACTTTTACTCACAGATTCAACCTCTATCATGGAGCCTCCCGGACCACAGGGGTCCCTCGTAGAATATCATATTTATCCATTGAGTCCCCCAGTCAACCACTGGAGGTCCCTGCTGTAGCGATAACATTTTTATCGAGTGCATCAATTCCTGAATTAATTATATGGGGGTCCTTTATATATAGGTCCATATAAGAGAGTAGTTAAGCGGTGATGATCACATGTTCCTATCAGAACTCTTACCGGTCAGGGATGCATTCAGGATTCTTGATGAGAACCAGAGGTTCACGGAACCAGAGACCGTTGATCTTCTTGAGGCCTATCACAGGGTCCTTGCAGATGACATAGTATCAAGGTTTGACTCGCCACCCTTTGACAGGTCTGCCATGGATGGCTATGCCGTGAGGGCAGAGGACACCTTCGGTTCATCCCCTGGGAACCCCTCAACATTGAGGGTCACAGACTCGATAGGTGCCGGTGAGGTTTCAGGGGTAGATGTTGGGCATGGAGAGGCTGTGAGGATCGCCACAGGCGCCCCAATCCCTGCTGGAGCCGATGCTGTTGTGATGGAGGAGTACACACTCCGGGATGGGTCAGAGATCAGGGTGTTAAGGCCAGTAGCCCCCTCCGAGAATGTGGCTCCGGCCGGCGAGGATGTGAGAAGAGGGGCCACGGTACTGCGGGAGAGGACCCTTCTGAGGCCACAGGAAATCGCCATGGCAGCATCAGCAGGTTACAGTGAGCTTAAGGTATTTAAAAGGCCATCAGTGAGGGTTATAGTAACAGGGAATGAACTGGTGGACCCTTCTGATGACCTTGAGCCAGGTAAGATACCCAATTCAAATTTATACACATTAAATGCCCTGGTTGAAAGTGCTGGGGGGTCTGCAGATCCCGTGCATCTTCCTGATGATATGGACACTGTTGGGGAGGAGATAGAATCCTCTGCCAGTGAATACGATGTGATAATAACAACAGGGGGAACCGCCATAAGCCGTGGCGATGTGGTTGTTGACGCCGTGGATGGTCTGGGTGAGGTATTATTCCATGGAGTGGCTCTGAGACCCGGTAAACCCGTTGCATTTGGCATGGTCTCTGAAACACCGGTTTTCATGCTTTCAGGTTACCCTGTTGCAGCCATGGTGCAGTTCGATGTATTTGCAAGGTACTACCTGCTGAGGATGCAGCACCTTGATTACAGGCACAGGGCAGTGAAACGGAGGTGCAGGGCCAAGGTCGCCTCCGGGCCTGGAAGGACAGACTACCTGCGGGCCTGGGCTGATGATGAGGAGGTTGAACCTGTGCAGAGCAGGGGATCAGGTATTATAAGGTCAATGGTGGGATCAAACGCCTACATAGTCATAGATGAGAACCTTGAGGGGATATCAGCTGGAGAGGAGTGTGACGTGCTTCTCTTTGATTCCATGGTAATATGATGGATGTCTAGGGATCTTAAACTGGATCTGGATGATGAGGGAAACATTAAGACTGATGGATATATATGGATGCTGAAACAACCATTAAAACAAGAGGGTGTTATCTGATATGAACGCTTTATGGTTTTATCTAATCGCATTTATTCTCATATGGACAATGGCCATCCTGTTCAGGGACAGGTTGAAGATTGAGATACATGGGCCCCTGCTAATGAGAAGAACTAAGAGGCTCAGGGGATTCATAGATGGTCTTGCATCAGGCCATCCCAGGCTATGGCGATGGATCATGAATGCAGGCATACCCGTGGCATTCTTCTTCATGTTCTACATGCTCTACATGCTTGTGATGTCCCTCCAGAACATATTTGTAACTCCCCAGGCGTCACTCATCGTGCCGGGTGTTGACATACCCGGGTCACCGGTCTACGTGCCCCTGGGGTATGGTATAATTGGACTTGCAACGGTCATCGTGGTCCATGAGTTTGCCCATGGTATTCTTGCAAGGCTGGAGGGTGTCCGCATAAAATCAATAGGCCTCCTTCTCCTCGCAATACTTCCGGGTGCATTCGTTGAACCTGACGAGGAGGACATCAAAAAAATCAGACCCATCTCAAAGATGAGGATATATGCTGCCGGGTCCGTGGCAAACCTTATACTTGCAGGTATATGCTTCGCCCTCTTCTTCGGGATTTCGGCCTTTGCCATGCCCGCGGCATTCCAGCCAGATGGTGTTCAGATAGACAGTGTTGTGCCAGGAAGCCCTGCGAGCAAGGTCCTCACCCCTGGACTTGTAATTGAGAGCATCAACGGGATGCCAACAAGTAACCTGACAACCTACAGTGCTGCACTCAAAACGATAGGTGTGGGGGAGGTTATCAATATAACCACAGATCAGGGGACCTTTCACCTGAAGACAGGGAGGAATCCTAACAACTCAAGCAGGGCCTACATGGGCATCCGGACCAGCAACCACCTCCGGGTGAGGGACTCCGTTGCATCAGTATTGGGGGATACCTTCCCCTTCGCCCTGACATATCTTGAGGAACTCTTCTTCTGGATATTCTTCCTCAACTTTGCGGTTGGTACGGTGAACCTCCTTCCTGCGAAGCCCCTGGACGGTGGCCTGATGTTCGAGGAGCTCCTGAGGTACAGGTTACCTGAGAGGATTGTGAAGCCTGCTGTTAGCTACGTATCCATATTTGTTATACTCATCATAGCGGTGAGTATAATCTGGGGAACCGGGCGGGGACTTCTCATGATGTTCTGATCTGGTCTTTCCTTTCTATCAGGACCTGATTTTTTTGATGTTCTGATTCTATTGGCCATCCACATCAGGACCTGCCCTTCCTGCAGTTGAAGCAGACCTGGTCCTCCCTGTCTGTCCTGTATATCCTGCCACAGATGGGGCACATCACGGTCCTCATACCGCTACCCCTTCTCTTCACCGCGGGGTCACTGCACTGGCAGCGAATCCCGACCATCTTTTTTGTCATAATCAGTAATATGCTGGTTCCCACTGATATTTCTGTGCACCAGTTAATGGGAGGGTTTATAGGTTATGATTGTGGCAGGCAGACAGACCGCCTTCGAACTCTGTATTCTCTACCCCACCATCAGATTGAGGCATGGTAAGGGCTATCCACACGGGTTTCTCTGGCCGGGAAGCACAACCACTTCACCTGAAGTGCCCCCATTAGGGCAGCATCCGTGTTCCCTGAGTATAACCGCATTCTCAGGTACCTCATCTGTGAATTTCACACCCACAGGGAGTAATTGGGTTCCTGGATGGAAATCGTTTTTCAGGTAGCTCCACTGGTCATGAATTATTGATAGATCAGTAGATTTAGTTTTATTTATATTAAAGTAAATGTTATTTTAATTAAAGAAAATTTTATATCTTATTAAAGCAAAGATGATTTGAGATAAAGTATGATGGAGGTGAAATTTTGAGAATATCAGTTATTCCGGTGATTCTACTCATGACAATCATGCTTGCGGGAGGTGTTTCAGCGGCTGATAACAGTAGCAACGTCACAGAGGATGCGATTCAGCAGAATTCCTCCCATTACAGTATTCTCATAATCACAGGGTCAACTTCGAGTACAAAGGCAATAGTGGAAGGCTATAAACTTGCAGGACGGGACGGCTACAGATTCAATCTTTCAATGTTCACAAACGATGAACTTCTAAGGAACGATCCGCAGATAGACATGGCGGCACTGGAGGCGGGTAGAAAGGCTGACGTGATTCTGATTCAGATGATAAGTTCTCCAAACACCCTGGCAAAGGTCAATCCAATCCTTAATGTTACGGGGGCCAGGAAAATAATTGCCATAGGAACCGGTAACACATTCAAGGATGATCCCCGTGTGGGTGCGGACAACGCAACGGTGAAGTACATCTGGGATCAGGGAGGCCCCGAGAACTTCAGGAGAATGATGCTCCTCCTTCTGAGGGATGCTGGAATGCAGCTAAGAAATGAGGAGAATGTAACAGCCATTCCCGCGGTGAAATCATTTGTATATCACCCCGACGCCGGCGAACAGTTCACAGCATGGGACCGTTACTACTCCTGGTATGTTCAGAGCGGCCACTACAGGGCAGGAAAACCATGGGTGGGCATAATCACATTCGATACATACTACCGTGGAAGCGACATGAGAATGCACACCGCCATACTTGAGAGCCTTGAGAGAAAGGGTTACAATGTGATCCTTGGCTTTGCAGCTGACACAGCTACAAAGAGGAACCTTATTGAAAACTTCTTCCTGGATGGTAACAGGGCTCCCAGGATCAGCGGTCTCATAACATGCATGGGATTCAATTTATACAGCGGTGATCCCCTGAACTCCACTGCAATCCTCACGGAACTTGATTTACCCGCAATTGCCGCGGTCTATGCATCAAATCTCAGGGCATGGAACGAGAGCATAGCAGGGCTTTCATCTGAGGTGTACTGGCAGATAGCACTTCCAGAGATCGACGGAAGGATAGAGCCAGTCATGATCGGTGGCGGAGTTGAGGAGACAGACCCTCAGACAGGGCTGCGTTATACATACTATGTTCCGATTCCTGACAGGATAGAGAGGCTCACAGAGAGATTGATCAACTGGATAAAGTTAAGGGAACTTCCAAATGCGGAGAAGAAGATAGCCCTTATATACTACAACATTGGTGGGGGTAAGGATGGTATCAGTGCGAGTTACCTCAACGTACCGGAGAGCATCAGCAACATACTGAGGGCGCTAAGGAGTGCTGGCTACAATGTTGAGGAAAAATCCACTGCGGAGGTGATAAACATACTCCTCGGGCCGGGCCTGAATGTGGGTTCATGGGCTCCGGGTGAACTTGAGAAGGTTGTCAGGGCCGGCGCAGTAACAGTTCCAGTATCTGAATACCTTAACTGGTTCAGTCTACTGCCAGAAACCCTGAGAAATAACATAACAGCGACATGGGGGCCTGCCCCTGGAAACGTCATGGTCTACAATGGCAGCATAGTGATCCCTGGTGTTATGCTTGGCAACGTATTCCTCGGCCCCCAGCCAATGCGCGGATTCGGCGAGGATGCAGCTGACCTCATACATTCAACAACACTCCCACCGCACCACCAGTACCTTGCATTCTATCTCTGGCTTCAGAAAAACTTCAACGCAGTTATACATCTTGGTACACACGGAACCCTCGAATGGTTACCCGGGAAATCAGTTGGTCTATCATCCCTTGACTGGCCCGACGTGATGATAGGTGACCTGCCACATATCTACCCCTACATCGTAAACAACCCTGGTGAGGGGACTCAGGCAAAGAGGCGTGGGTACGCGGTTCTCATAAACCATAACATCCCCCCTATGGTGGTAAGTGAACTTTACGGGGATCTATCGGAACTTGAACACAAAATTAACCTTTACCATACGTCTGAGGATCCCCAGAGAAAGTTGATAATCGCTGAGGAAATCAGAAATCTCACAGTTAAACTGGACCTTCACAGGGAACTTAACATTGACCTCAATACTTCCTTTGAAGAGGCCCTTGATCGAATTGAGCACAGGCTTGATGAGCTATCAGCAACACTGATACCTTACGGCTTACATGTCTTCGGGGAACCCCTTAGCGGGGAGCTCCTTGATGCAATGGTGGAGGCAATTGTGAGCTTTGACCCCGCATCGAGGAATAACACAGAGTTCCGGAACGCCGTAAGAGAGAAACTTGCCACTGACCAGGAGATCACAAACCTTCTGAGGGCCCTTGAGGGACGTTTTGTTGAACCGGGTCGGGGGGCTGATCCCATAAGGATACCCGACCTCCTGCCCACGGGAAGGAATTCCTACTCCTTTGACCCCAGACTTGCACCTGATAGGGCTGCATGGGAGATCGGTAAGAAGATGGCAGATGACCTCATTACAGATTACCTTTCAAGGAATGGCAGATACCCTGAATCTGTTGGGGTGGTTCTCTGGGCAATTGAGACCATGAGGACCAGTGGTCAGACAATAGCAATGGTCCTGAGACTCATCGGAGCTGAACCGGTATGGGATAAATCAGGAAGATTCACAGGAATAAGTGTAACACCCCTGGAAGTGCTTGGAAGGCCCAGAATCGATGTTCTGGTCACTATCAGTGGACTGTTCAGAGACACATTTGCCTACAGTATCGACAGGATGGATGAGGCGATAAGGCTTGTCATGAAACTGGATGAACCGGTGGAAGGCAACTACCTCAGGAAACATTACCTTGCAGACCTGGCGAATTATACTGCCAGGGGTTTACAGGCAGCGGAGACACTTGCCGGTGCAAGGATATTTGGCAGTGCCCCTGGAAGTTACGGTACAGGGCTACCTGAAGTGGTTGAATCAACTGCAAAGTGGGATAATCAGTCACAGCTCCTTGAAACCTACCTGAATCATATGGGATTCATCTATGGAAAGGACATATACGCCATTGATGCAAAGGAGGTCTTCATGAAGCAGCTATCAAATGTGGATGCAACAGTACAGGTCAGGGACAGTGTTTACGGTGTTCTTGACAACGACGACGTTTACCAGTACCTTGGGGGTCTCACGATGGCTGCAAGGACCATTTCAGGAAGGAATGTTGCCTCATACATCGCCAATACAAGGTTCACACCACGAATGGAGACACTGGCAGATTTCATTGCAGCAGAACTCAGAACAAGAACCTACAACCCGAAATGGATTGAGGGAATGCTGAATCAGGGATTCTCAGGTGCTCATCAGATATCCAAGGAGATAGGACATCTCTTCGGCTGGAGTGCAGTCACCCCTGATCTGGTCCAGGACTGGATGTGGCAGAAGGTTGCAGAGACCTATGTCTTTGATCCTCAGGTAAGCAGCAGATTTAAGAGTCTTCAGCCCTACTCCTACGCCTCAACGGTATCCTGGCTCCTTGAGGCCAGCCGCAGGGGCCTCTGGAGCACAGATTCAGCTACACTGCAGAGGCTTGCCGATGAGTACATCGCGGCGGTGAATGAGTATGGTGTCGTCTGCTGTCACCACACATGTGCCAACATGGTCTTCAACAGCTGGGTGGTGAAGCTATCATCCCTCAACCAGGCGGCCCTCAGAAAATTTGCGGCTGCAATGGCTGCAGCCACAGGGAAGTCCATTGATGTGCCTGGCTCTGGGGATTCACAGCCGGGCTCAGTGAATGGGGATGGAATCGGTGAGACAGATGAACCTTCTTCAGGTTCCGCAGGGAATGCAGGCGGAGCATCAGGTTCATCGTCAGATGGGGCTGGAAAGTCATCAGAGGTTTCAGAAAACTCTGGAGCTTCTGAAGGTTCTGGAAAGGCCTATGAGGTTGCAGCATCAACCAGCAGCACCTCTTCAAGCACTCAGACTCCCATATACGCCATAATTGGTGTTATAAGCCTTGTGTGTCTCCTTGGAGCGGGTTACTTCTTCCAGGGAAGATACTGAGGCTATTCTTTTTTTAACTTCAACAGGGTTTAGGTAAACCTAAAAGTTTATATATGATTTAGGTGTAACTAAATTTTAGGATTTCCTAAAGGTGGTATCATGGAAACAACACTCGACAGAATAAAGGAAGGCACGACTGTGACTGTGACATCCGTTAACCTTCCAGGGGATATAAGGCAAAGATTAACTGTTATGGGGCTATTAAGGGGATCCAGGGTCACTGTTGAGAACTCTGCACCCCTGGGAGACCCCCTGAAGGTTAGAGTGAAGGGCCATCCCTTTTCCATCCGTAAGGGAGAAGCATCGAGGATAGGGGTAAGGGATTAAAAATGCTCAGAATAGCACTTGCAGGAAACCCGAATGTTGGAAAGAGCACCCTCTTCAATAACCTTACGGGGCTCAATCAGCACGTTGGAAACTGGCCAGGGAAGACTGTTGAAAAGAAAACAGGATACCTGAACTTCAGGGAAAATGATATTGAAATTACAGATCTCCCAGGAACCTACAGTCTAACAGCGGGATCTCCCGAGGAGGAGGTGGTCATTGATTATCTCCTTGATGAGAGACCGGACCTCATAATCAGTGTTGTTGATGCATCCAACCTTGAGAGGAACCTCTACCTCACACTTCAGATCCTCGAGTTCGGCCTCAACACCATCATAGCAGTGAACCTCAACCGTGAATCAGAGAGGAAGGGATACAGGCTTGATGAGAAGAGACTCGAGGAACTGCTGGGGGTGCCGGTCATAAAGGTGGAGGCCATTGAAGGAAATCAGGATGAATTGCTTGAAGCAGCCATAAGACAGGTGAATGGTAACCCTCCACAGATCAGATATGAGTTTTTGAGGTCAGATGCTATTGAGGAATTCAGGGAACTTCTTGAAGACGTTGAGGCGGATTTTCCAGCTGAATGGATCATAATAAAACTTCTTGAAGGGGATAAAAGGGTTGCCTCAATGGTTGGTGAGGACCTCCTCAAGGAATTTGAGAGGATCAGAAGGATCCTTGAGGAGGAGCACTCTGCTGATGCGGACATCCTGGTGTCAGATGCAAGGTATGGCCTCATAGAGGGGCTCCTGGAGAGGTCCCTCACGAGACCCTCCCTTGACAGGGTAACGGTCTCTGAACTTATAGACCGTGCTGTACTTAACAGGTACCTGGGACTCCCGATTCTCCTGGGGGTGATGTGGCTGATATTCCAGCTCACCTTCACTGCAGGGGCTCCACTTACAGAGCTGATTGATGCTGGTGTTTCCCACCTTGCAGGAGCAGTTCAGGGCGCCCTTGGGGACTCAGCTGCAGGGTCCCTCCTGGCAGATGGTGTGATAGGGGGTGTTGGATCGGTCCTCGTGTTCACACCGAACATCTTCATACTCTTCCTCCTCCTCACCTTCCTTGAGGATTCAGGGTACCTGGCAAGGGCAGCCTTTGTCATGGATCGTGTAATGAATTCACTGGCGGGTCTAAGCGGCAGGTCATTCATCCCCATGATGCTCGGTTTCGGGTGCTGTGTCCCGGGGGTAATGGCAACAAGGACCATAGGATCTGAGAGGGAGAGGATTCTCACAAGCCTCATGATACCCTTCATGTCATGCAGTGCCAGGCTCCCTGTCTACGTGCTCTTCACATCAGCCCTCTTCCCCCTCATCTATCAGGGATGGGTCATATTTTTCCTCTACATCCTGGGAATTGCAGTGGCGATCATAACCGCCCGTCTGCTGGGTGAAGTGGTCATGGGTGAAGGTTCCCTTTTCCTGATGGAGCTTCCACCATACAGGCTTCCGAGGCCCAGGACTCTCCTGATTCACACATACCACAGAGGTATCCAGTTCATAAAGAAGGCCGGGACCATAATATTTGCAGGTTCGGTGATCATATGGTTCCTTTCAGGGTTCCCGGCCGGAAATGTTTCCTCGTCCATACTCGGGACCCTGGGCTCCATCATGGCACCCCTATTTCATCCCCTGGGATTCGGTGACTGGCAGTCGGCGGTCGCAATTCTATCTGGTTTCGCGGCAAAGGAGCTTGTTATAAGCACCTTCGGAACGGTCCACGGGGCAGCTAATATCGCAGCAAGCATACAGGGCGCCTTCACGCCACTGGAGGCTCTGTCATTCATGGTATTCGTGCTGCTCTATACACCCTGCCTGGCGACACTGGCTGTTATAAAGGAGGAGGCAGGCAAGAGGTGGGCCCTCTTCTCACCATTATACTCAGTGTTCGTGGCCTGGATGGCCTCCTTCATAATATACACTGCCGGCACGCTACTTGGCTATTGAGTCCAGGCATTCATCAATTAACGATATGGAGGTGAGAGTATGGTATCCCGTGGAAGTATAAGGGGTGGAAGGAATCCAGAAAATTAGAAGGTAGATTGATTAAAATGTGAAGACCATATCTAGGTTTTCCATTATATCAACAACCACCCTGTCAAGGCCTTCAAGTACTTCCACACCATCTATGAGCATTTCCCGGGTTATACCCCTTGCCATTAGATCTTCCTTCCTTGCAAAAACATTCCCGGTCCTTGAAATCTCCCTGATGGTGTGGGAGTACCTGTTTCCTTCCATTGCAGCATATATTCCATTTGATATCAGATACACCTTCAGGTACTCTTCGCACCAGATATCCACGAGGTCCAGAAATGTTTTGAAGCTGAGCTCTGAAGGGCTCTTTGTCACGAGAAAACCCACAGATCCCATCAGTAACCGCTCCAGCCAAGGGTCTCCATCATTTCTTCACCGAGGAGTTTCTCAAGGCACTGGACCTTTTCCTGCATCCATGGCTCCTTCAGTGGCAGGCAGCTGTCAAGCTTCTGTTCACCGTTGAGCAGCTTCATTGCAAATGCCATGCATGTGGATTCGCCGCAGTCACCGCAGTTGCTACCAGGCAGGCATCTGTTCACATCCATGGGGCCGATGCGACTCATATCCCGCGAATCAGATCCGTAGCCCCCTGAATCATGGGCCCTGTTTATCCTGTCCATCAGTTCACCGGCGATTTCAAATGCTTCCTCAACATCATGGGTCTTGTTCATGCTGATTTTGCCGGAGGGGTAGAGGCTTATTATACGGTCATAGATTGTTAGTGTGAGTATGTTCTTTTTTCTGACATAGTTCACAACACCGGGGGGGTACATGTTCGCAATCAAAGGTATTACGTCCCCTATTTCTGAGTCAAGCTCCATGAGAACCCTTATTTTACCCTCAGCTGCAAGGCATGGTTTCACCTGCTTGAGGGTGGCCTCCTTTACAAGGGAGCCCTGGGGCCGGACCTCCCTTTTAACTTCATCCATCTCCATAATGACACCTCATATCTTCATAATTGCAGTATCCCTCTTCAGCCGGAATATTTCATACAGTTCGGTATCGTCTATGACTTCGGCTGCCTCCACAAGGTCATCCTCCTCAAGACCCCTTTCCTTCAGGGATCTTTCATGCACAAAGACACTGCCCTCCGGGAAGATGAGGTAGGTGAGTTCCTCAACATTGGGGTAGTCGATGGCCTCTGAGACCTGATCAGCCACTGCGGCATAGACACCATCCTCGATTAGGAGGACATCAGTATCCAGTGAACTGTTCAGACATGCTATGACAACATAGAGGCCACTGAAGGCGTTTTCATATCCGTAGGGGGCCCTGTCTATTATTATGAGCGCGGATTTCATGTTAACATCCCAGGGTTATCACTCTGTGACTATCCTTTATCCATTCTCCAAGATCGTAAACGCTCTTTATTTCAACACCCATTATGTAGGGCCTTTCTGAGCAGGTGTATCCCCTCGCCGTGGAACATCTTATGCAGGATGTTACCTTCACACCCTTCTTCACCAGTGACCTGAGCCTTTCTGCACTGTTGGGGAAGGACTGGGGTGCCTGGTTCCTTTTTGGTATATGCGTCCCGTCCATGTAGAGGAATATTCTGACGTCGTAACCATTTTTGATGGCACTTTCAGCTATTTCAAATGCTATATCTGCATACTGGTAACGGTATGGTCCCTCTGTGACGACTATTGTGAGGATCTTTTTTTCCATGGTTCTATCTTGATGTCCCTGAAATAAATAATTTATTATGAATAATAATGATAGTTTATCGGTTGGCTTTATTTCCCCTTAGACTGTTCAGCTGATCAAGGGAGGTCTATTTCACTCCAAGGGCCCTCTCGAAGGCCTCACTGTGCATCCTGGCTGCCATCTCCTTCTTGCACTCGTCATCTGAAAATAGTCTCATTTTCGGGGCACGGCAGGGGTAGTGCTGTATCTTAAGCCCGGCCTTTAATGGGAGATCCTGTGCATCCTCACCGGTAAGCTCCTCTGCGACGAAGAGCGTGGCTCCACAGGGCGAGGATCTCAGAACCCTTATCTCCTTAACCTTTTCACCTTCAAGGTCCACCTCCACCAGGGGCCTTCCAAACCTTGACACGAATTCATCAAATGAGGGGTTACCGTTCTCCTCCAGGTCGCACATGTTCTCAGGGGCCGTCACATTGCCGTAACTCAGGAGCTGGTTCCTGAAGCCATCACCCCTCCAGGCCCCTATGATGATCCAGTCAACATCCCCATGAATCTCATCAACGAGTTCCAGGGTGAGGTCCGGGTGGAGTATGTAGGTTATCACAATGTCCGCTGACCTTATGGCCTTGAGTTTATCGGCGGGTATGTCAACCTCATCTGCAAATATTCCAGAGGGAGCCTCAAGTTCAATGAACATGGCCTCGAATTCACGGGCTATGTTCTCATAGGCCCTTTCACCGTAGGGCCCGTCTGTTACGATGGCAACCTTAATCATTACATCACTCTCCTTCAGTAAATCACAGTTTTTCAGGGTTGAACTCCTTCTTTATCCACTCAGAGATTTCATCACGGATCCTTCTGATGGTGTCAATATCTGCACCCCTCGGGTCAGGGAATTCAGCATGAAGGTACCTCTCACCACCCAGGAATACAGGGCATGCCTCATCGCAGAGGCTTGCAACGATGTCAAATTTTTCGCCCTCAAATTCCCTGAGACTCTTTGGTCTGTGGCCAGTCATGTCCACACCAATCTCCTCCATGACCTGTATGGTGAGGGGGCTGATATCCTTCGGGTCACTGCCAGCACTGTGGACCTCATAGTGGGCACCGTACATGGCCCTGAGTATCCCCTCAGCCATCTGGGACCTCCCGGAGTTGTTCCTGCATATGAATAGAACCTTACTCTTCATGTTTGATGCTCCCTTATAACTACCACACTGATCTATTGATGTATCCAAATTTATAAATATATCTGAATTATTTATAAAATGAAGAAGAGACCTATAACCGATAACTCCTAGGAGAAGGGGATAGATGAGAGTTGTTATAGTTGGCGGCGGGGCCGGAGGACTTTCAACGGCCTCCAATATAAGGAAACATGATAAGGACGCAGATATAAAGGTCATAACCCGTGATAAACATGTGGCATATTCCCCCTGCGCAATACCCTACGTTATGTGCGGTGAGGTTGAATGCTTTGATGATATAGTTATGCACAGGCCAGAGGACTACAGGGAGAGGAACATAGATATCCTCACGGAAACAGAGGTCGAGGCCATAGATCCTCAAAAAAAGACTGTAACCTACAGGGGAAAGGACGGCCTCAGAGAGATACCCTACGACGTCCTTGTCCTTGCAACCGGCGGCTCACCCTTCATACCACCGGTGGAGGGCACGGACCTTGAAGGAGTCTTCACCATAAGGACCCTCACAGACGGTGAAAGGATAACCGAATGGGCATCAAAAAGTAAGAGGGCAGTGGTGGTGGGCGCTGGACTTATAGGCCTTGAGATAGCCTACGGCCTCCTGAGGATGGGCCTTGAGGTCACCGTCACCGAGATGCTCCCCCAGATCGTCCCGAGATCCCTGGACCCGGACATGGCAGCCATAGTCCAGGGCTACCTTGAGGAGAAGGGCATCAGGGTCATCCTCGGCAAGGCCCTTGACAGGATAGTGGGTGATGAGAGGGTTGAGGGTGTTGTGGTTGGAGATGAGTGCCTTGAGGCGGATCTCGTGGTCCTGGCGACGGGCGTGAGGCCTGAGACAAAGCTTGCCAGGATGGCAGGATGTGAAATTGGACAGTGGGCAGTCAAGGTAAATGACAGGATGCAGACAAGTGTGCCTGACATATACGCGGTAGGTGACTGTGTTGAGGTATACGATGCAGTCACGGGCTTCAGGACCCAGTCACCCCTGGGTTCAACTGCCGTCAGACAGGCCAGGGTGGCTGCAAAGAACATAGTTGGGATGGATGCAAGGTTCAGACCGGTCCTCAATGCAATGGTATCAAAGATAGGGGAACTTGAATTTGGTGCAGTGGGCCTCACAGAGGTCATGGCCCTCCAGAACGGTATAAAGGTGGTATCAGGTAAGAAGAGGGCCCTCACAAAGGCCAGGTATTACCCGGGTGCCGAGAGGATAGATGTTAAGATGATATGTGACCTCAGGGGAAGGATAATCGGATGCCAGATGGTTGCAAAGGAGAGGGTCGCTGAGAGGGTTGATACCATGTCCCTGGCCATATCCCAGGGACTCACGTGTTCTGAGCTCTCAGAGACTGAGTTCTCCTACGCGCCTCCGGTCTCAATGGTCATAGACCCCATAATCCTTGCAGCAGAGGATGCCTGTGAAAAACTGAAAAGGGTGAATGGCAGACCACAGGATTGATTGAGATGAAACAGTTCCTGGTGACTCCCGCGGCGGGTAAACGTCTAATTGCATGGGGAATGCTTGAACATCCATCCATCAGGAGGGTGCTTGAGGGGGGCACCTTGGTCATAATCGCCGGGACAACCAATGGATACATAGCAGAGGAGATCCTTGGACAGCTGGGAGAGGACGGTTTTGACCGTCGCGGATTTCACAGGGGAATCATAAGGCCCCCCTATTTCAGGACGGATGGTACCGGCCATGAATTCCCGGGTGATGTGGTAATCCGCAGGGGTAGATGGGATCGTGGAATTACAATCTTTGATGTGGCAGATGAACTTGGAAGGGGGGACCTGATACTCAAGGGAGCCAATGCCCTTGAATACAGCTCAGGGAGGGCAGCGGTCTACATAGGTCACCCCATGGGCGGCACAGTGTTTCCAGCACTCCAGGCAGCTGCTGGCAGGAAAACAGAACTCATAGTCCCTGTTGGACTTGAAAAGATGATACCCGGCGACCTTTACAGTACAGCGCTCCGAATGAATTCAGCCGGCACTGAGGGTCCCGGGATGTTACCTGTACCCGGCGAGGTCTTCACAGAGGTGGACGCCCTCAGGCTTCTGGCGGGTGTGGATGCAGAACCTGTTGCAGCTGGAGGCGTCCACGGGGCTGAGGGAGCCGTCCACCTCCTGGTTGATGGCAGCGACGGGTCCCTCAAACATGCGGAGGATATACTGAAGCGCGCGGGTATGGAGAGACCCTATGCTGATTTCTGAATCAGAGGGGCTTCGGTGGCACCGTTGTGAAGTTAATCTCGGAATCCTACCTATTTTTTTGATATCCGTGAAAATTCAATGATGTGTCCATGGTCCCCCTTATTTCGTTTTATACGGTACCTGTATCCCGTGGTCCTTTCAAGGACTGCAGCGGCCGTGTTTGCATAGGGGCAGGTTGATAAAAGCACCCCATCGTCCTCCAGTGAACAACAGAATCCATAGAAACTGCAGTTTTTAACATTTAGGGCAAAGTTTTCAGTGTCTGCGCTGATGGACGCTGCAAATCCATGTTCGATGAAGTAGTCTGCGGCTGATTTCAGGGGATCATCCCCGTGCCTGATGTTGTCTGCAATCACAGACCCCATCTCCCTTGTAACTCCCTGGGATCCATTACCCAGAACCCTCCAGAGCCCCACAGTCATGGCCCTGAAAATAAGCATGAGGGGGTCCCGACCCCTCAGGGGCTCGGCGGAATCCTCGAGTTCCTCCTTCCCAACACCACACCGGGGACACACCCAGCCATCCTCCAGCAGGTTGAATTCATCTTCTGGGATCTGATAGCCGCATATTCTGCAGATCTTCATGGTTATCCCTGGAAGTACCTCTCGAGGAGTCCCCTCAGCATGGCAGCATGCCTTCCCTCGTCCCTTGAGCTCTCATCAAAGAAGTCATGGGCCTCATCAACACCGCATTCCCTTGCCCTGAGGGCTGCCTCACGTTTCTCCCTGTTAGCTGCCTCCTCCCCCTCAAGCATCATCTCAAGGTTTTCCCTGAGGGTTTCCCTGATCACACCGTTTAGCTCTGCAAAGCGGGCTGCATGGGCAGCTTCCTCAAGGGCTATTCTTCTTAAGACCTCTGCAACCTCGGGGAGACCCTCACGCTGGGCCTGTCTTGCCATTGCAAGGTAGATACCGACCTCACTGCACTCTCCCCTGAAGTTTGCATCCACAACATTCTCAAGTTCGGTGCCCCTGCAGACACCGGTGATGTTTTCATTCATTGAGATCACCTGCAAGCCTTCTTCCAGCCTCGAAGCATGCATCTAGTTCCTCATTGTTCGGGACGTAGTAGATTTCATCCGCCTCCATGACCTCGAATCCAGCATCCTTAAGGAGTTTCTGCATGGTCCCGGTGGCACCTCCCCTGCCACCCATTGACCCGAATACCATGGCCCTCCTCTGCCCGGTCCTGTTGAACTTCAGGCCACGGAGGTACATCAGGAGGTCTCCAACGCTCGGGTAGGTTCATCGTAGATTGTGGGTGCTCCGAGGGCAATGGCGTGACTGTCAAGTATGTCCTTCACGATCTCGCTGCGGTCGTCCTCATGGAGGTAGTAGACCCTCACATCAGCCCCCTCGCTCATGGCACCCTCTGCTATCGCATGGGCCATCATGGCTGTGGAGTGGTGCATCGTATCATAGATCACGGTGACCTTCTTCTCCACCTTACCTGTGGCCCAGGCGGTGTATGCTTCTATTATCTTCATGGGTTCGGTCCATATCTGGCCATGTGAGGGTGCTATCATCCTTATCTTATCAAGGAGGCCGAGCTCCTTCACCTCATCGAACTTCCTGAGCACAAGCTTTGATAGGGGTGTTATGAGGTTCGCATAGAATTTTTTGGCAGCATCCATGAGTATGTATTCGGGTATTTCGGTGTCGAGGCGCTGTGGATAGCAGAGGTGCTGTCCAAAGGCGTCGTTTGAGAACAGTATGCCGGTATCAAGGAAGGTGAACATGCTGTCTGGCCAGTGGAGCAGGGGTGCCTCAAGGAAGGTGAGGGTCCTTCCTCCGAGGTCGATGGAATCCCCGGTCTTCACTGTGCGGAACTCTGTGCCCTCAAGGGCCGGGTAATGCTTGAGCAGTCCCTCCACCGCAACTTCTGTGCAGTGGATCTCTGCCTCAGGGAACCTCCTGTGAAGTTCCACCAGCACTCCGCTGTGGTCCTTTTCAACGTGGTTCTGGACTATGAAGTCCACTCTCATCTCTCTTCCCTCACGGTTGAATGCATCCTCCATCCTTGCCATGAGCTCCTGGAAGGTCCCTGGATATGAGTTGTCAATCAGCGCCACACCTTCATCTCCGAATACAAGGTAGGCGTTGTAGGTTGTCCCCTGAAGGGTGTATCCGTGGTAGTTTCTGATGTCCCAGTCAAGGACACCAGCCCAGTATACTCCATCTGCTATCTTCTCTGCTCTGGCCTTCATTATATCACCACACATTTAGTTCGTATATCATCGAATGTACTATACTATACGAACTTCTATATAATTTTTTCTGTTCCATGGTATTGAAACAGTAATATAGTCCTTCAGACATAATATGGGCCGATGAAGAGGAGACATAATTTCACGATATTCTCAACCGAAACTGGAATCGAGGTAATAGAAAGCCCTGTCAAGTCGCTCATACTCTCCGAACTTAAAAAGGGAGCACTCAGCTTCCAGGAAATAGTCAGAATCACAGATAAATCCAAGTCCACAGTATCAAAACACCTCTCAGACCTCAGGAAAGCAGGCCTCATAGTTGAAATGCCGGATCCTGAGGACAGGAGAAGAAAAGTCTTCGAGATAAACTCAAGGTACCTTGGTAAACTCACAAGGAAGAGGATCGATGAACTGGATGAGGAAAAAACAGAATTCCTTGCAGAGCACCTCACAGAGAGGGGTGACCCCCTTGAATTCTTCAGACTGATGTTCCATGTCCTGAGGGTTGAACTCATAAAGGAGGGCATAAACATCGACCCTGTCCTCCATGAGGCAGGAAAAAGAATAGGGGAGGTAATATACCCACGGATAGCATCGGAGGACCCTGGGGATCTCCTTGAAAATCTCAAGAGATTCTGGATGATAAACCGCCTGGGAGTCCTTGAGGTGGAGAGCACAGATCCACTGGTGATCAGGGCCTATGAATGCTTTGAATGCGGACTACTCCCCCAGATAGGTGAATCTGCCTGTGCACTGGACTCAGGGATACTTGAGGCGGTATTCAGCCGTCACTTCAAGGGTGATGTCCTTGTGGAGGAGACGGAATGTTATGCCCGTGGTGATGGGCGGTGCTCCTTCAGGATTGTTCCTGAAAGCTGATTTTTTTGGTTTCTATACAGAGGTGTTGCTTCAGGATTGCTCCCTGAACCTCACAAGGGTTGTTGCAAGATACCCTCCACCGGAGGCAAATCCCCTTTCAACGACCTCGCCATCCATGCTGCAGTTTGCCACCGATACAACATCCTTTCCGCGGGGATCAGACTCCACAACCTCCATGGCCCTCCTGCCATGGCGTGACGTCTTCATGATCACACAGGCATCCACATCCCTGAGCACCCTCTCAAACCGATCATCAACCCGGGGCACCACAAGGAGGATCTCATCACCCTCAACGAGGGTTCTGCCAGCGGTGGCTGCACATGCCGTGAAGGAGGTGACTCCTGGCACCATCCCGGTCTCAAAGCCCATATCCTCAATGCGCCGCTGGAGGTAACTGAAGGTACTGTAGATGGAGGGATCACCCAGTGTTATGAAGGCAACATCCCGTCCATCCTCAAGTTCAGCTGCAACCATTCTGGCCGCAGAATCCCAGTGACTTTCAAGTTCATCCCGGTCATCAGTCATTGGAAACACGGGTTCAAGTATTCTGCAGCCATCCCTGCGTTCATTGAGGATATCTTCAACGATTGAGAGGGCTATGCTCTCCCTCTCAGATGATGAACGGGGTGCGCATATAACTGGAACAGATCTGAGCACATTCACAGCCCTGAGGGTCAGAAGTTCACTGTCCCCGGGACCCACACCCACACCAATGAGTTTTCCATGCATTAGAACACCTTTAATAACTCTGTAGACATGATGATGGTCTGGTCATCCTTCTCTGGAAATATCCAGACCCGCCTTTATTATCATTATTTATTCTGTGGCACTCTCTAAACTTATATAGTTCCACCCCCTTAAATAGGTCCATGGAAAACCCACTCTTCTGTCCAGACTGTGGAATGATGAGGGATAACTGCACATGCAAGGGCAAGGGGCGCCTTTCGTTCTTCAGAAACATTATAAGGCCTCCTGAGAAATCAGATACCCTCAACGAAGACCTCCAGAAGAGGTATCCCCACATACCACCGGAGATCATAGAGAACTTCCCCTTTCCACAGCCAAGACCGGGACAGCTTGACATAATAAACGACATCTACCAGGCAATCGAGGAAGGTTACAGGTACGTTATACTTGAGGCCGGCACAGGCACAGGCAAATCAGCAATAGCCTGCACCCTTGCAGGGATCTACCAGCCAGCCTACATCCTCACCATGACCAAACAGCTCCAGGACCAGTATGCCAGGGAATTCGGGTTTCCCGTCGTCAAGGGGAGGAGTAACTTCTTCTGCCTCAACGACAACCTGGAGTCAACCTGTGACATGGGGACATGCCAGACACTGCCCTCATCAGAGAAGTTCCAGTGCCCCTACGGTGTTGTGAGGGGGGAGACGCTCCTCGGAGAGGAGGCCTTCCAGGACTCCTATGGTAACAGGGTATTCTTCAAGACAGCTGAGCACTGCCAGTACTGGGAACAGAAGTCAGAGGCCATAAACAGCCCCATAACCCTCATGAACTATGACTATGCATTCCTTGAACTCAACTACGTCGGTCACTTCGACCGGAGAAACCTCATGATACTGGATGAGGCTCACAACATCGAGGACAAGCTCATGAGGAGGCTCGAAGTAACCATATCAAACAAAAGCCTCAGCAAGGATATCAGAAGAACAATACCCTCATCGATGCTCCGGGAGGATGACCCGGCTGAATGGGTGCTCCAGATTGAGGCAATAGCAGACCACTACAGTGACCTTGAACTGGATTCAATGTCAAGAAGGAGAAGGGATAGGATAAAGAGGACCATAAAGAGGCTCTCGGAGCTCAGGATGAGTCTGGAGGATGAACCAAAGAACTGGGTCATCGACGCCGATGATGACTCTGTCTCCTTCAAGCCCCTGAGGGTACATCACTATGCACATGACAGGCTCTTCTCCTACTCTGAGGTCTGCCTGTTCATGAGCGCCACCATACTCAGTGAGAGGCTCTTCTGCCAGTGGCTTGGCATAAATCCAGGGGATGCATACTTTGTAAGGGTTGACAGTCCGTTCCCTGCATCCAGAAGGCCCATAGAACTGAAGATCGCAGGGAAGATGTCCCGCAACAGGATAAGGCACACGGCCCCCGAGACCATACCCATCCTTAACAGGATCCTTGAGAGGCATAAAAACGATAAGGGACTCATACACACCCACAACTATCGCTGCCAGCGGTTCATAATGGATAATATACCCAGCAGGAGGCTCATCGACCATAAGGCATCCAACAGGGAGGCGGTGCTGAGGTACTTTGAGGAGTCCGACGAGCCCCTGGTGCTTGTAAGCCCATCCATGAGTGAGGGTGTTGATCTACCCTATGACAAGTGCCGCTTCCAGGTGATCTACAAGATACCATTCCCCTACCTGGGTGATAAGCAGGTTAACCGGAGGCAGAGGATGGATCAGAGGTGGTACGCCTACAAAACCATAATGACCCTCATGCAGGCCTATGGGCGTGGAATGAGGGCCCATGATGACTCCTGCTACACCTACATCCTTGACGGTAACATAGAGATGATATTCAGAAGCCCCCTCTACAGGTCACTTCTGCCAGAGTTCTTCAAGGAGGCCATAGTAAATGAGTGAGAGTCCTGAATGCTGATAATCTGACAGATCTCCTTGTATCGGCGGCACACTGAGGAGAGATCCAGTATATCCATAGAACTTATTGATATACTCCAGATAAGCTTCGAAGACTCTTATTTCTACCCTCAGTTATTTCACATTCTCTGCTCCTGTACAGCATCAAAAAGAAAAAAATTTGAGAGGTTATTTTCCTGCTCCGCCCCTGAGGAATCCGAAGGCCACAAGACCAGCGGCAACAAGGACACCCACGATACCGTAGACGTACCATGAGGAGTCACCGCCACTGGCACCTGAGGTCACATTCTTAACCTCATAGGCCTTTGCAGGGGCTGATGCAGGCTCCTCTGACACTGATGATGCAGCGCCCACCTCTACAGATGAAGCCGCAGTATCCAAACCCGGTGAATAACCTGCATGTCCTGTGAAAGCTGAACCTGAAGGAACACCTCCAGTTGAACCACCCTGGGAACCCCCCTGGTTTCCTCCTGTGTTAACTGACGTTCCACCGTTGTTCACAGGTATAAGGTCCTCAAGGTTTCGTGCAGGTATTGAACGCAGGTATGCCAGGGGGTTACCGTTTGCACCGCTCTGTATCACTTTGAGTTCGTCCTCGGTTATCCACTTCTCAACCTCCTTTGTGAGGACCATTGGGGACGTCATGTAGGATGGTGTCTGGCCACTGTAGAGCATTATAAAGGCGGCAGCCCACTTCTCGAACATGGCGTTCCTTGTGGTGCAGTCACTGAGGTCGAACTCTGGCCACTTAAAGCTTATCATCACAGCCTTACCAACCTTCTTAACCGGATCCCAGACTATGAGTATTCCCTCTTCACTTCCACCGGGCACCATCGGGGATTCGAGTTCCTCCTGGAGGACCCTCTTGGCGAAGTAGGTCCCGGTACCGGGACTAACACCCATGAGGTAGAGGAGGGCGTCATCCTTGCAGTATATGCTTGTCCCGAACCACTGATACTGCTGGCCGGCTGCAAGTGGATAGTTCTCAAGGGCGTACTCGGTGATGAAGAATCCTGGCTGGACACCCGGACAGACATGGTTGTGGAACAGGAAGGTTACCAGCTGGTCATAGGGGATGCCGTACTTCCAGGCATTGGCTATGCTCTCAATGCTGAAGTAGGAGCTACCGAATATCGCGGAATTGGCGTTATCCCTTGTCGCGTTATTGAGGGCTGCGGGACCTATATCGTTAACCCGTGCACCATCAGGCGCTGCTCCGGCACTCAGTTCACCTGTCAGTGGATTGTAGGTTATATGCACTGAGTCCAGTGTTTTCCCATCAGCACCCTTCAAGACGAAGGTGAACCATAGTGGTTTGTAGAATGGGCTGTGGACTGGCAGAAGGTTTTTCCTGCTTAGCCTTGAACCAAGAACGCTGAATATTCCGTCGTAGTAGCCATCGGTCGGGGTGCCGTTCAGGTAGACGTAACCGGCTGATGTGAGGACAGCTACATTGAGATCGTCCCTTTCAAGGTTTATTCCTCTCTCAGCCAGGAATATCTCCTTAGCCATTTCAGCGGCCCTTCTACCGATTTCACGGAGCTCAGCATAGCTCACAGGATTCCATGTTGCATTCACATTTGCCCTGGTGGCGTTTGGCAGATTGAGGCTGTTTATGTAGTTCATGTCCAGTCCATGGGTCTCATTTACCTGGTTGTAGTTGACCTCCCTTCCTGCCAGGTAGTAGTACTGGTCGGCTGTCAGGTTGTCGAGTTCCTTAACGATAGTTACAATGGAGGCAGGGTTCTCTGTGACCTTTTTAACGAGCCAGGCATTGAATTTGAGTTCCTGAACCACTGATACTCCGGTCTCCCTTTTGTAGGTATCTATGAGTGCCTGCTGATCGAACTTCATGACCACAAGGGTACCGGTGTTTGTCCTTGAGTTCCACCTTATGAAGCCCACCATACTGTCCTCTGCACCGGCACCGGTTGTATCGAAGCCGAGGTATGACCTCTTCCCGGGGGTGTTATCGAGTGCAAGTATGAGGGCATCATCGTCTGAGCCGCCGGGAACACCTATGGTGACGTAGCTGGTTATCTCTATGGGTGAACCGGTAGACCAGTCCTGCATAGGTGGATAGTACATGTAGATGGTTTTACTCATGGCATATCCGCTTATGGTACCCAGGCACATGTGTCCATGGAATGCGGCCTGTTTGAGCAGATCTGCTGGTGCTCCAGCTGCCCATGCATTTGCAAGGCTTGCGAAGGGGAAGGCATCATCCCCCAGCTTTGATGTAAGGTTGTTCCACTGGGCGGAGCTCATGTTCTGGGACACCGTTCCAAGGTACACCAGTGTGGTGTTCCTGTAGAATGCCATGAGAAGATCGTTACCCTTCCTCACTATGAAAGCCGTACACAGAGGGTCTGTGGCTGTTCTTCGGAGTGTAAGGAGGTTAGCTCTGCCGTAGCTTATCAGACCACCTCCCCTGTTAAGTATTCCCTCCAGGACATCCTCTGTAGTCATATTACGGTACTTCACAAGGCCGGCTGTTGTTATAACAAGAACCTCTCCCTTCCCTGTGAAGTTCAGGAGCTTATCTGCTTTTTCTGTCAACTCTCTACCGATCCGGTATGGTTCGGTTGCATTTAGAACAAGGTTTATGCTTGCATAGTACCCGGTGTCCCGGGGGTCCATGGGGTTCGGTGTGAGGTTTAACCTTCTCTCGACGGTAACGTAGCCCGGTGCCCTCACAGTCAGTGTAAGGTTTGCCGCGCTTATGTTTGAATGCTGGAAGATCAGCTTTGTATAACCACTGGATGGGTCGTAGGTCCGGTTGTATTCTATGCCTGTACCTGAATCCGTGATTTTGAGGGTCGGATTGATCCTACCGTTATCATCGCTGTACTGGTAGCTGACAAGGACACCAACCTCGCAGGTTGCGTTGTCTGCAGCTGCCACTGAACCCGTAAGCATGGCCAGAAGGAAAAGAACTGAAACCATGAATAATCTCCTCATCCATTTCACCTCCCTCTAATTTGTTTCGTATTAACTAATTCCTTCTTACAATATAAAGATATATTATTACATTTTTTCGTTGATTTAAATGAAAGGTAATAATGAAAACATGGTTTACCACCATCACCTATATCTGAATCGTGATCCAGAGATAGGGAGGGTGATAGTTATGGATTATGAGGATATAGTTGGATTTCACGGTCACTCCTGTGCCGGGACTGCCCTCGGATACAAGGTCGGTGAGATCGTAGCTGAGAGATTTGGAAGGTCAGAGGATGAGGAGATAGTGGCGGTTGTTGAGAATGACAGCTGCAGCATAGACGCCATCCAGTTCATGACTGGGTGCACCTTTGGAAAGGGCAACCTGATATTCAGGGATTACGGAAAACATGTTTACACATTCTTCAACAGGAAAACAGGCAATGGAATCAGGATATCACTTAAAAAACCAATGGATCAGCTCATGAAGGAACTCGGGGTTACAGACAGGGCTGAACTGACAGAGAAGATACTTGAAATGGATCCAAATGACCTCTTTGAGGTCAGGGATGTTTCAGAGAAACCTCCAGAGGAGGCAAGGATATATGGGTCCATCATATGCGCAGAGTGTGGTGAACCCATCTCAGAGCACCGTGCACGAGTAAAGAATGGTAGGATGGTTTGTATTCCGTGCTTTGAAGGTTAATAAAAAGCAGTTAATAAAAAAGCGGACCCGGGGGGATTTGAACCCCCGACCTTGGGATCCGAAGTCCCACGTCATATTCCAGGCTAGACTACGGGCCCCCTACACACATCTCTATTTAAAGTTAACCATTTAAATATTTTCTCATCAACGTGTCAGCCGAAGACCAGACTCAGCGGAGAGCAGACAGCTTTATACTAAATGCCCCTTAATTAATAAATATGTCTTCCGGGTTATTTCAAATGAGAAGGAATATGTTTTACTGTAGATTCAGACACCTCAGAGTTGTTGATGGCGATTGAAATGCTTGCAAAGAGGATAATACCATGTCTTGACTGTGACCTCCAGGTTCCAAATGGCCGGGTCGTGAAGGGAGTTGAATTCAAACAGATAAGATACGCAGGGGACCCTGTTGAACTTGCAACAAGGTACTATGAGGATGGTGCCGATGAGATAGTCTTCCTCGACATAACAGCATCACATGAGAGACGGGAGACCATGACCCATGTGATAGAGGCCACCACAGAAAACGTCTTCGTACCCATATGTGTCGGTGGGGGTATAAGGAAGCCAGAGGACTATGTTAAGATGCTTAAGGCGGGGGCAGACAAGTGCTCCACCAATACAGCCGCAATAAAGAACCCTGAACTCATCAATGAGGCATCAGACCTCGTCGGGTCCCAGGCATGCGTAGTGGCAATAGATGCCAAGAGGAGATACATCGACAACCCCCGTGAATCAGATGAGAGGTTCATAATAGAGGTTGATGATGGATACTGCTGGTACGAGTGCAGCATCTATGGTGGAAGAGAATTCACAGGTATTGACGCGGTGAAATGGGCAATGGAATGCCAGGATAGAGGTGCAGGTGAAATTCTCCTCACATCAATGGACCGTGACGGTACAAAGATGGGCTACGACATTCCCCTCACAAGGACCATGAGCGAGAACCTTGACATACCTGTGATCGCATCAGGGGGTGTAGGGGAACCTGAACACATCTATGAGGCATTTACAGATGGGAAGGCAGACGCTGCACTTGCTGCAAGCATATTCCACTTCAATGAATACCCTGTCCCTGTAGTGAAGGAGTACCTCAGATCAAGGGGAGTTCCCATAAGATTGTAGTCAGCAGAGGGGGAGGGAAATGAGGATACCCGTGGGGGACTTTGACCTTGAGATGACCCAGAGGAGTGGACAGACCTCTCAGCCACCCTGGAGGGAGGTTGAGGGCGCCTTCAGGGAACTTCTCATCATCGAGGGGGTACCCTGTCCGGTTGAGGTCAGGGATGAGGCAGGGGTGCTCAGGGTCAGACCCTACGTGGATGTACCTCAGAAAACTCTCAGGGAGAAGATTGAATACATATTCGACCTGAAATTTGATATTGAAGATTTCTACACATTCCTGGAGGATAAAAACTTATCATACACACTGGATTCATCGAGGGGGCTGCGGCTGTTCCTTGCGAAGGACCCATTTGAGTGCGTGATATCCTCAATAGCATCAGCCAACTGCTCGGTTGTGAGATGGACAAGGTCCATAGAGGACATAAGGAGGCTCTGGGGCCAGGCCCACACCTTCAATGGCGAGACCTTCCACACATTCCCATCCCCACACGTCCTGGCAGGCGTGGCTGAGGACTCCCTTGAGGACCTGCAGAGGGCCGAGGATAACCTCCCCTCGGACTTCAGGTTCAATGACCTCAGATCCTGTGGCGTCGGCTACAGGGCGCCCTACATCCGGGAGACATCGAGGATACTCGCAGAGGAGATGGATATCAGGAGGATCGATGGGATGGACTATGACGATGCAAGGGAGCTCCTCCTTGAACTCCCGGGTGTGGGTCCCAAGGTTGCTGACTGCATACTCCTCTATGGTTTCAGGAAGACAGAGGCCTTTCCTGTTGATGTATGGATCAGGAGGATCATGAACCACATCCACCCCGGCAGGAATTTCAATGACAGGTCGATGGTGGAATTCGCACGGAGGGAGTACGGGGAGATGGCCGGCTATGTGCAGCTCTACCTCTTCAACCATGCCAGAAGATCGGGGCTACTTGATAGGCTCAGGCAGGGCACCGGATAACACATTGATTCTGATCTGGTGGGTCATTACATACCGGTGAGTCCAGATGAAGAATATAATTGCCAGATTCAAGGTATACACAAGGAAATCCTTTGAGGATCTTCGGAGGGTCCTTGATGAAAAGTACTGCTGGAAGTGCCCCCAGAGGTCCACAAGGGAGAATATAGGGTGCCGTGAGGCAGATGTCTGGATGAGGCTCCGCTCAGCCCTTGAGGATGAACTCAGGGCGCACCTGATGGAGACCCTGGGGAGGGATCAGTTCGACCGTGTACTTCTAAGGATGAGGGAAAGGGAGTGCACCGGGGACCTGAGGATAATCAGGAGGCACGGGGAGTACCTGGTTGTTCTGGACAGTGTATCCGGGATTAAAATAGGCCATGAGGTCCTGGTGGGGTCCCGTGTCCTCAGGGTTAAAAAACTTGCGGGGGTAAGGCTCATAACAGACCATGGAGAACACCCCCTCCATGAAATTGAGGGGAGGGTCCTTGGGAGGATAGGGCCCCGGCACCAACTCTACAGGGAGCTGATGAACTGGAGGAATAGGGATGGATCTTAAGGAAAGGATTGAGTCTGCAGCATCAGTAAGGGAAGCATCAGATATTGTTTTTGATGAAATAAAGAGGATGACCGGGAGCAGGTACTGCTACGTTGCCTATGTTGACCCCGAAAACGGGGATAGTGTCGGCATAAAATTCTCCCATCTCACAGAGTACTGCAGACACTACGAGGAGATGGGTGAGGCACGCTTTAAGCTGCCATCCAGCGGTAAATACGGGGGGCTCCTCGGCTACTCCCTGGACACCGGGGAGTCATTCTTCACCAACAACCCTGCCGGGCATCCTGCAGCCCATGGAATACCCGATGGCCACAGGAAGGTTTCAAAGTTCCTCTCAGTCGCTGTTAAGGATTCGGAGGGGATACTCGGCCAGATAGTCGCAGGTGATCCACCAGAGAACTACGATGAGACACACCTGAGAATAGCTGAGGAAATTGCGGGGCACTATGCCGGGGTCCTCAGAAGGTTCTGGAGGGGTGAGATACCCCTGGGTGATATCAGGGAACGATTCATTCGTCGTAGACCCTGACCCTGAGCATCCGGTCTCCCCTCTCTATGGATTCAACAACATCCATACCCCTCACAACCTTTCCGAAGACGGTGTGGACGCCATCGAGGTGGGGCTGGGGGGATAGTGTTATGAAGAACTGGCTGCCCCCGGTATCTCTCCCTGCATGTGCCATGGACAGGGCCCCCTTACCGTGCCTGTTCGGGTTTATCTCGCACTTTATTGTGTAACCCGGGCCGCCTGTCCCATCACCCACCGGACACCCTCCCTGAATCACGAAGTCAGGTATGACCCTGTGGAAGGTGAGTCCATCATAGAATCCACTGTTTGAAAGTTTTTCAAAATTCGCAACCGTGTTCGGGGCGTCCTCCTCAAAGAGGATCAGTTCTATATCGCCCTTAACGGTTTCAATGACAGCACTTTTCATTTAACCACCTCAACATAAATATTTATTATCAGTTTAGGTTCAACATTAATACAGGTCCCCATATAAATTTTTGGTGATATCATGGATTCAGAGGAAATAATTGAACTTGAAAGGAAATTCATCATGCAGACCTATACCCGGCAGCCCATTGTACTGTCCCATGGGAAGGGGGCAACTGTATGGGACATCGAGGGCAACTCCTACATAGACTGCTTTGCCGGGGTCGCTGTTAACAGCATCGGCCACGCCCACCCAAAGGTCGCCCTGGCAATCTGCCACCAGGCACAGAGGCTCATACATTCATCCAACATCTACTATACCCGGGAGCAGGTTGAACTCGCAAAGCTTCTAACGGCCATATCCCCACACGACAGGGTTTTCTTCGCAAACAGCGGTGCAGAGGCCAATGAGGGAGCCATAAAACTTGCAAGGAAATTCACGGGCAAATCTGAGATAATAGCTGCTGAAAACTCCTTCCACGGGAGGACACTTGCAACGGTAACTGCGACTGGCCAGAAGAAGTACAGTGAACCCTTCAGGCCACTACCAGAGGGTTTTAAACATGTCCCCTACGGCGACATCGGGGCAATGGCGGATGCAGTAGGTGATGAAACTGCAGCCATAATTCTGGAACCGGTACAGGGGGAGGGTGGAGTCATAATTCCACCAGAGGGTTATCTGAGGGATGTCCAGGAACTTGCAAGGCAGAATGACGTGCTCCTGATCCTCGATGAGGTCCAGACAGGATTTGGAAGAACCGGAGCAATGTTCGCATCCCAGCTATTCGGTGTAGAGCCAGATATAACAACCGTGGCAAAGGCCATGGGCGGCGGGTATCCAATAGGAGCTGTGCTTGCAAATGAGAGGGTTGCCATGGCATTTGAACCGGGTGACCATGGATCCACCTTCGGGGGAAACCCCCTGGGATGCGCTGCAGCCATAGCCACCATCGAAGTTCTGATGGACGAGAAACTACCTGAGAGGGCAGCTAAGATGGGTTCCTACTTCCTTGGAAGGCTGAGGCAGGTCCTCCATGGATGTGATGCCGTCAGGGACATACGCGGTGTCGGCCTCATGATCGGAATTGAGATCGATGGTGAATGTGCAGGGGTGGTTGACGCTGCAAGGGAGATGGGGGTGCTGATAAACTGCACAGCCGGCAAGGTCATAAGGATTGTCCCGCCCCTAGTAATAAAGAAGGAGGAGATTGATGCGGCCGTGGATGTACTGGGTCATGTGATCTCAGATCTCTGATAGCTCCAGCTTCTCTCACCTGAAGAGGTCTGGCCTATCACCTTTGAATTCACTCAGCCAGGGAGAAAATTCAAGGACCCCTGACCTGAACCAGCAGAAGTCCTCATGCTCCATGCTCAGCTCGAGGGCACCCCCACTGACCTCCACAGAGAATATTATGTTCACCGAGACCTTATGGGGGAACACCTGCTCATATGCACCCAGCAGGTGCAGAGGTGTTATCCTGAGGCCTGTCTCCTCACGGACCTCCCTTGAAAGGGCCTCATCAAGTGTTTCCCCTGCCCTCACCTTACCACCCGGGAGCTCCCAGAGTGATGGGTTTGTGGACGATTCGCGGGACCTCCTCAGCATTAGAACACCATCTTCGCCCCTTATAAGGGCCCTTACAACCGGAATAAACGGCTTCATATCTTCACACCCTAAGGACTTATATTGTCATTTGGATAAAGATTTGATTAAACTTTAGGGAGGATCAACACTAATGTTTCCTGATATTGAGGTTAACGATAAAGGACATCTTCTGATTGGCGGTGCAGATGCAGTGGAACTGGCAGATGAATACGGCACCCCCCTCTATGTCATCGATGAGATGAGGATAAGGGAGAACTACCGGAGGCTCCACAGGGCATTCTCAGGTGAATACTCGCGGTTCCAGGTATTCTATGCATGCAAGGCCAACACCAACCTTGCGGTCATGAGGATACTGGAGGAGGAGGGGAGCGGAATTGACGCTGTATCTCCTGGAGAGATCTACACAGCTCTCATGGCAGGCTTTGACCCTGACAGGATACTTTACACCGGTAACAACGTCAGGGACGATGAACTGCAGTTTGCCCTAGATTCAGGTGTCAGGATCAATGTGGATTCAAGGTCACAGCTCCGGCGGCTTTCAGAGATCGCCCCTGAGGGTCTCAGGATATCCTTCAGGGTCAACCCCCTGGTGGGGGCAGGGCACCACGAGCACTGCATCACCGGCGGAGAGATGAGCAAGTTCGGTGTAATGGAGAGAGAGGCACCTGAGGTCTACAAGATGGCCATGGACCTTGGATTTGAGCCAGTGGGGATACACGCCCACATAGGCTCAGGTATACTGGACCCTGAGCCATTCATGCTGGCCGTTGAAACCCTGATGGACATAGCCGGCAGGGTTCATGAGGCCACAGGGGTTGAATTTGAGTTCATAGACTTTGGAGGCGGACTCGGAATACCATACACGCCTGAAGAGGAACCACTGGACATTGATGAATTCGCATCAAAGATAACAGGACTCTTCAAGGATAAACTCTCAGAGTACGGTCTTGGAAGACCCATGATGTGCCTGGAGCCTGGAAGGTACATAGTTGGGGATGCATCCTACCTCCTCACAAGGGTCAACACCATAAAGGAGAGCTACAGAAAATTTGCAGGTGTTGACGCAGGCTTCAACACCCTCCTGAGACCTGCCATGTATGGATCCTACCACCACATACTCGTGGCTGAAAGACCCCTGGATGAACCATCTGAGAAGATGGATGTGGCTGGAAACGTGTGTGAATCAGGGGATCTCTTTGCAAGGGACAGGCAGCTCCCTGAAATTAATGAGGGTGATGTCCTTGCCATAATGAACGCAGGGGCCTACTCCTTCTCAATGTCCTCCCAGTACAACTCCAGGCCAAGACCCGCTGAGGTCCTTGTGAGGGAAGGCCAGGTTGATGTTGTCAGGGAGAGGGAGACCTTCTCTGACCTCCTGAGGGGACAGAATGTACCTGCAAGACTTCTGAAGAGGTAGATCTGATGACGAGGATGATACTCTTTTCCAAGATGCATGGGCTTGGAAACGACTACGTGGTTATAGATGAGAGCGCCCAGGAGTGCATACCTGAGGATAAGAAGCCAGAGTTTGTAAGGGAGGTATGCACCAGGGGATTCTCTGTGGGTGCGGATGGTGTTATATTTGTCCAGCCTGCATCCGGCGAAGGGGATATCCGCTTCAGGATATTCAATGCTGATGGAAGCGAGGCAGAGATGTGCGGAAACGGTATAAGGTGCTTCTCAAAGTTTGTATATGACAATGCCATAGTGAGGAAGAGGAGACTGGAGGTGGAAACCCTCGCAGGTATCAAGACCGTGGAACTGGAGGTCGAGGATGGTGCAGTGGTCTCATCAAGGGTTGATATGGGTACCGCAACATTCAAAACAGACCAGATACCCATGGATGTTGAGGAATACGAGTTCATAGACAGGTTCCTGCCTGTGGAGGGTGAGGACATTAAGCTCACAGCACTAAGCGTTGGGAATCCACATGCCATAATATTCGTTGATGATGCGGAGGGTGTGGACCTTGACAGGCTTGGACCGGCAATAGAGAACCATCCCCTCTTTCCTGAGAGGATAAATGTGCACTTTGTTGAGGTCGTGAGCCCCTCTGAGATAATCATGGTGACCTGGGAGAGGGGTGCTGGACCCACAATGGCCTGCGGCACAGGGGCCACAGCCAGTGTAATTGCGGGTGTTAAACTTGAAAAACTGGATGACAGTGTCCTGGTGCACCTTCCAGGAGGGGAACTTAAAATAGACGTCTACCAGGACGGCACAGAACTCGGGGCCTACATGGAGGGCGATGCTGTCATGGTATTTGATGGTATACTGCTCCGTGATCCATAGGATGGTTTAAAAGGTCCTATAGTTCATTTTTCAAATCCTTGAAAAATGGTAGGGGCCTGGTTTTATCAGGGGATCCACATGGGGATCTCCCATATTGTTTGAGTTCTGGGTCGGAGTAACATGTGTCTCGCACTGTTCCATGTGAGAGCATCCGTGATGTCTGGTTCCTTTCCTAAAGTTGGGTTATAATATTGTGCATCTTAATAACACTTCAATTTTTCAGAGGTTTTTGTCTCGAAAGCTTTTAAGAGGTGCATGCAGAGCAGAAATAGATGTGTTTGCGGAATACTTAAAAGGAGCATGAGCATGTGCTATGAACAAGCCGGTGTCTCCTGGTTTCAGAACTCTCTTCTTAATGTCACGTATAAGATGAATGTAAGGCCAAGGAAACACCCAGGACAAAGAGTGAAAAAACTTCGATCTTGAAGGAATAACCTTCACCTTTACCCTTGATGTTCTGCATTTCTCTTTGGTTAGGGTTTTTTTAAGTGCTGGTTTGAGCTGCGCTGTCCACGGCCGGAATGTTATCTGTTTTCTTGGTTGATTACAGTATTGTAGCTTGTAAATCTCTTGGAAATTGTGGGGGTGTTAATTGTCTATCTTTTTCCCTGGATCTGCAACTTCAACACTTTCATTTAGTTAGGGTTAGTCTCATCTGTCGATAACTATTATGTTGGCTATTTCACCTTCTCTTTTTTATCAAATGCAAGTAGAATTAACGCCGCTATAGTCACTATAGTCATGGTATTTCTTAGTAATGCTGGCTGCCGGGTTAGTATTACTATATAAAATAATAAAGCCAGAACTATTGTGTAAAACAAAAGTTTTAATCTTCTTGCGGGGGTATCATAGATACTTTGAAGTCTGGCATATCCATAAAGAATTAGTACAATTAACATGAACATTAACAATCTTAACTCTGAGTATTGGAAAAAATTAAATTCTATGTATAAAAAAATCCCAAAAAAGACTACAGACAGGAGTAACATTATTATTTTTTCATGTTTTTCACTTATATCCATAGATACTCCTCCGATTTCATAAAAATAAAATTAAATATCAGGTATATGTCCACCACCCCTCGTTAAGATGCGCTGTTCCCACGGTGCCTAGATAAGCTGTCCCTAAGAAACCAAAAAGCTTACCCACGGGATGATTTGTGTAACCTGGTGCTACACAGACCCAGGCACCTCCATAGTATACTCTCCACCAGTTAAAGCTTCGGTTGTACCATGCATTTCTTTTCCATCTTCCCTGTCTCTTTAACCTTTGATTTAACCTGTACTTCCAGTTTTTACCTTTAATGTTTTTCATTTCCTTATCAGTCAGAGTTCTGTTGTCTGCCTGCACATCAGAGGTGGTATTTGTCAGGTTATTTATGGGTTCTGATGAGTTTGTATTCTTGTTGCTTTGATCTGTAGTTTCGTTGACCTGTGGATTATTAGGGTCATTTATAACCAGTGTATATCCGCTGTAGATCTCAGTGAACTCTTCTATATTCATTTCGATGTTCCCGAGGCTTGGATCTGCGAGTTTGATGGTGTCATTGGTGATTTCGTTTATTACGGTGTAGTGTCCGGTGCCGTCATTGATGTTGTGGTGGGGTCTGCGGAAACTCAAAGGGATTTTGATCTAGCTTTCGATATAACCTTGTCTATCATGGATCCTACTGTCATCAGTATTAGGACCATGAAAAAGTATCCAATTAAGGCTATGAAAAAGAGTCCCCCATGAGCAGATAGTAGTGTCCAGGTTGATGAAATATTGTTGTGAATCATCGATCCAAGTAATCCTCCCAGTAATCCTATGAATAAAGATACTATGGCTGTTATAATCATGTTAACCTCTTTTTCTTCCATCTTACTGAAATGTGCGATAAATAATCCTGCCAGGATAACAAAGGACAATGCTAGAGGGAATGGTACTATCAAGGAGATGAGAAGCATTGACAAACCAATTAGCAGGACATATGCCCGTTTCATTTTTCACATACCTCCGAATGATACTCATATTCCACACTTAATTTCTTCATGCCGCATACCTATATCCCACGCGCCGATACCAATCCATATAGCGATCACCATAAGTCTTACAGCGAGCATAATAATAGTCAAAGCCATCAGCATCCAGCGTACAAGCACAGCGCACCATTTGGGCTGTATAAGAGACTATATGGAATCCATAATAGGCACGGACACGCACAGGATACCAACCATGCCAATGATAAGAACACCGCCACTTCCATGGATGCCAATGTTTATGCCTCCATTTTTTACCTTTAATGTTCTGCATTTCCTCATCAGTCAGAGTTCTGTTGTCTGCCTGCACATCAGAGGTGGTATCTGTCAGGTTATTTATGGTTTCTGATGAGGTGTTCTCGTTGCTTTGATCTGTTTGATTATTTGTTTGTTCTGTGGTTCCGTTGACCTGTCTTGGATTATTAGGATCATTTATAACCAGTGCATATCCGCTGTAGATCTCAGTGAACTCTTCTATATTCATTTCGATGTTCCCGAGGCTTGGATCTGCGAGTTTGACCGTGTCATTGGTGATTCCGTTTATTACGGTGTAGTGTCCGGTGCCGTCATTGATGGTATAGGCGATCATGTTTTCTTTGAGTTCAGATATGTTTAGTTTCATGCCGGTTGCGTTCATTCCCTTGGCCCTGCTGGCTTCCAGGAGGCCCTGCATGGTGGTCCCGTCTTCGGTTGTTCCGGCAAGGCCTGCGAGTTCATCCTCTGTGGTGTTCACTCCGAGTCTCTGGAGGACGGTGGCGAGTGCTGCGGGTCCGCAGGTGTAGTTCCTTGTCTGGAGGACCACACCCTCAGAATCCACTGTAACATTATGGGTCAGTGCACCCGTTACATCATCCCCCTGTGCTTCAAGGACTGTACAGTTGTCTGCGCAGGCCGTGTCGTCCAGTGTGGAGTTGTCTGCAGCGGCTGAAGAGTTAACAGACACCGCGAGGAGGAGCACGACCAGGAACAGGACATAAAAACCTCTCACCATGGACACCCCCATTAACTTATAATAATTCTATACAAAAAACTCATATATATATTACGGATCAGCTACAGCATATTACTTGAGGCGACAGTAAAATTTCATAGTAGGTATATAAACGGGGGACTCGCCATAAATCGATGGGAGATTAAAAAAACTGGAAAAACATGACACACCAGCTCATGGTGCTTATAAAATTTTTTATTAAATCCTGGCTGTTATCAGGACTATCTCCTCAAAGAAGTACCTCTCACTTGCAGTAACCGACGCATCAAAGCCCATATCTGCCAGTTTCTGGAGGGTCTTCTCTGTATCGGAGAGGGAGGACTGCACCAGCTGGACCCTCCCCCCAGGTTTCAGGTGTGCCTGGACCTCATCAAGGAACCTGTCTATAACCATCCTGCCGTCGGGGCCCCCATTCCAGGCGAGGTCCAGGACGTCCCCTGTGGCATCATCCCCGGTGGCTGGAAGGTAGGGTGTGTTGAAGAGGATGACGTCAAATTTTTCGCCCTCAACCGGGTCAAAGAGGTCCCCCTGCAGGACCCTGAGTTCAACTCCATTGATAATGGCATTCTCCTGCGCGCACTTAACTGCGGCGGGATTCACATCGGTTGCAGTCACATCTCCCTTTTCTGATGCCCTTATGGCAACAAGTCCTGTCCCTGTACCTATTTCAAGGACACGATCACCCTCCCTGACATCCAGGTTATCTGCAAGGAGGAAGGTGTCCTCTGCTGGTTCATAGACGTTTTTGCAGGTCTTTATTTTAATTTCACAGTATCTTATCATTTTCATTTTTCACCGTCCTCATCAAGGATGAAGACATCCTCGATATGCTCCCTTCCCAGGGCCCTTGTGATCCTGTGGGCAAGGATGAGGGAGGGGCTGTAACGTCCCTTCTCAAGGGCTATTATGGTCTGCCTTGTTACCCCAACCCTCTCTGCGAGTTCCTCCTGGGTTAATCCGAGTTCCTTCCTGTGTTCCCTTATTAGTGTCCTCAATTCTCCCTCTCCAGCCGGTAGTTTGTCACGGATTTTGCAAGGACACCTGCAAGGAGTGCAAGTAAAATGAAGGGGTCGACGTGGGGCTTTCCCTGCAGGGAACTTGAGATGAGTTCTATGAACACTCCAATTACAAGCACTGGCATCATGGCCCATGCGGCGTTTCTTTCTGCTATGGCCTCATGGAGGTACTCCCTCTCATCCCTTTTCACCTTCCACATAACATCAAACATGTCCAGGAACAGGAATGCAAGCCAGGCACCTGTCACATACATCCTTGTGGTGGTGTTGAGGGGAAGTAGCTGGATCCCGATAAGCAGCAAGAATAGGCATGCAAGGTATACTGCGCCCTGCCAGGTTTTTATTGAGACTCCCCAGCCACCGTACTTTCTTCTACCGAACCATTGGGGTCTTGCTATTATCAAAACAATCACCTATGTAAAAAATAGTTTACATAACATTTATAGTTTTCTCAGGGATGTGCTGATCAAGGCCCAGCTCAGGAAGAACCTGAGAGATCCTCTATATGCTCTGCTATTTCAAGTATATCCTCTGGTCTCAGCTGAAAGACCCTCTTCTCCAGTATTTCGGGTGGAAGACCCCTCAGAACTTCATTAAAGCTCAGATCAGTCCTGATTTCATGGAATGATTCTCTGAGGGATTTTGAGGTTTTCTTCTTCCTGTGCTGGAAGAGTGCACGGCATACATCCTCGAGGAATGCCGGGGCCCTGAAACCCGTAGGTTTAAGGATTACAACCGCAGATTCAACCCTGGGACGGGGGAAGAAACAGCCCGGTTTGAGGTAGTCAACTATTTCAACCTCTGCAAGGAAGTGCACCATGACCGACAGTCTTGAGTACTCCCGTGTACCCGGCTCTGCAACCATTCTCCTTGCAAATTCCTTCTGGTACATGAGAACAGCGAGTTCAAAGTCATGCTCCAGAAGCCTGAAGGTTATGGGGGAGGATATCTGGTAGGGCAGGTTGGATACGACCTTGTTGAATTCTGGAAAATCAACCCTGAGGGCATCACCGACTATCACATCAACGTTATCCACCTGAAGCCTGTCCATCAGGATAGCTGCAATGAGGGGATCACTCTCAATTGCGGTGACATGACCAGCAAGTTCTGCCATTGGAAGTGTGAGGGTCCCTATACCTGGTCCTATCTCAAGGACCCTGTCATCTTCCCTGAGGTCAGCGTATTCAAGTATGCGCTGCCTTTTGACCTCATCTATGAGGTAGTTCTGGCCGAGGCTCCTTCTAAGCCTCACACCATACTTCCTCAGCACCTCCCTTGTCTCGGTGTAGAGCCCTGACATAAAAATAGATTCTAAATTAAATTGAAGGATCAGCCCCTCCTCTTCTGGGGCGGTCTTGTGAATATGTTGTACTTACGTTTTCCCCGTTTGGCGCCCTCAACATCCAGTTCCATGAGGACCCTCCTGACGATGAGTTTAACAGGGTCTGATAACATGGGGACCCTGTTCTTTATGTCCTCGAAACTTTCAAAGGGCTTCTCCTCACGGGCCTTGAGGATATCCCACATGTGCTTTTTACCGATTCCTGGAAGAAGTTCAAGCTGGTGAAGCCTGGTACTTATGGGTCCAGCCTCGTTGAAGAACTTTACAAACCGGTCCTCATTTGATTTTATTATCTCCTCAACGACGTAGGGCAGCTCAACCCTGGCGGTGGCTGTGAGTTCATTGTGACGGAGCCTCCTGTTTATACGGGCGATCTTGTCCCTTTTACCCTTACCGATGTAGACCTCCTCGTGGATTTCAAGGTCCACGTCCGGTCTTGGTGTTAACTCCAGGAGGGTGAACTCATCCTTACCCAGTGCCTGGGCAACAGGCCTCTTCTTGAATGTACCGAACCCTTCGCTCATGTAACCAAGTGGAAGGTAATCCAGTATGATAGCGTATTCTTCCATGAAATCACATACTCTACTTTTTTCAGGTCAGATATTATTTTTATTCGACCCGGTATTTATCTATTACCTCGAGTATGCCTGGAAGGTCATCAGCCTTTATGGGAACCCTCTCCTTGGCAAAGATTAAACGGAGGTCGGATATGTCCACCGGCATTATATCTGCAATTTTAACAGCATGCCTCCTTTTGATGTTGGGGATGTCCATCAGTTCCTCCACCAGCTCCCTGCTCTTTTCAGGGTCAAGCCTTGAAAAACGGGTTACATGGTCAAGGACAAGGTTCTGCTCGTATGTGAGTTCATGGTCTTCCCCAAATTTTTCAAGGATTTCCTTAACCTCTGCCATAGAAACAGGTTCACTTTCCAGAACCTTTTTCCCGATCATGGGAATCACTCTTGCATCTGAAGGTGCTCTGGCCTCACAACAAGCTGTTTATCCTTGTTACCATCCTTCAGGGCAACAACATAGGATTTACCCATCATCGCCACAACTCGACCGGTTTTACCATGGAAACGCGGGTGTGGCTGGCCCCTGTGAATGCTCGGGTCGATGATGATGTGTACAAGGTCACCCTCATTGAAGCTCTGGATCTTCCTTGTTATGGGGTTGGACCTGCCTGGCCTTTTAACCTTCTGAAGCTTGTGTCTTGTTTTACTTCTGAAACCTCTTGATCTTCTCATTCTTTAACCTCCATAAAAAGCCTTCAATGGCTTGTAACAGTCACTAAAACTTTACAAGAATCAGATATCTAAACTTATAAGTTCTCTATTTAATATTTCCATTAATATATATTTTTCCTTATCATGGCTATTCTGCATGGGACGTCGTGTTTTATTTTTTCGATCATCTGCTTAATCCTTTTCTGATGGTTCATCACCGACCTCAAGGACATCAAGGGCCACGCACCTTGCAGGAACCCCCAGAACACTGCTTACACTTGGTTCTGTACGTCCTGAATCCCCTGAAATAAGCTCCTTTATGTAGAGGCCACCCTCACCCTTTATTATCAACTCAAGGCAACCATCCAGCCAGTTCCATGATATTTCCAGGACTCTCCTCTCTCTGACCCTGTCAGCCCTGCGGTGGGAAACCCTCACAGGGGTCCGCTGTCTTATGATGTCAAGTGACCCGAGTCTCTCAAGGGCCTCCTCAGTAACATCTCCATCCAGTTCAACCAGGGCCCGGTAAACCTTGTACCTGCTCTGGGATGAATCCTTCAGTTCAACCTTCCTCTTCCTTGTGGAGAATCTGAGACCCTCAACCTCAACCATGCCCTGGGCCCTGCGGTTCACCTCCTCCTCAAGGGATTCAGGGTCCAGGTTCCTCACCCGGGGTTCCCTTATCTCCAGGACAAATGGTCTCCCTGTCCCGAGCATCCGGACGTCCACATCCTCCCTGCCTGAGCCATGGAACCTTGCATCACGTCCCTGGCTGGCCTCCAGGATGGGCCCGGCTATGAGCTCCTCCACAGACGTGGGATACATCTTACCGGTGTAATTGCACCTCTCACAGCCCCTCCCCCTGCACTTCCTGCAGGGCCAGCGGGTCTGGGGTATTCCCCTCACCAGCTTGCGGTACCTCCCCTCAAGGAAGAGGGGGTTTATCTGGATCCAGACCCTGATGTCCCCCCTGAAGTCCACCATCACCACGAGGTCGGGGTCCTCAAATTCTGCGCTGCAGCCCAGCAGTTTGACAACCCTCTTACCAAGTTCACGGTTGAGATCCCTTTTAAGCCCCTCAGTCTGGATTCCGAGGCGCTTTCTGATCTCATCATCAAGTTCCACCATTTCGGGGGGCAACCTTGTACCCACAAGTACCGAAGAGTATTCAAGGCCAAGTTCATCCACCCTCTCCTTAACCATCCCTGCGGCCTCATCAATCCTGTCAAAGACGTCACCGCATATCATGCATGGCCCGGATAGTTTCAGCGAGAATTCCTTCTGGAGCTTCTCACCCCTCAGACGGTTCCCTGGCCCTTCAACCAAATCAATAAAGTGCCTGCCAAGGCATTGCAGACATATTCTGGACTCTGTGATTTCAAGCAGTCCTCCCAGTCTCTGCTGAACATCCATGGTTATCCCCTGATCTCTGCCCTTCAGGATGCTATCTCATGAACTGCCTCATGAGCTGGCCCATGGGTCCGCCCATCTTTCTCCTTCCAAGTCCCTTCATGGCCTTTTTGGTGACCCTGTAGTACTTCAGGAGCTCCTTAACGTCCTCATTGCGTGTCCCTGAACCCCGGGCTATCCTGCGTATTCTTGAGTGTTTTATGATGTCTGGTTTTTCCAGTTCCTCCTCTGTCATGGAGTCCATTATTATGAGGTACTTCCTTATGGTCTCCTCGGTCATCTTGCTGGCGTCCTTTGGGAGTTTCCCGGCACCGGGCAGCATACTCATAACCTGCTGGAGGGGCCCCATCTTACCCATCATCTCAAACTGCACCCTCATATCCCTGAGGGTGAACTTACCTGAGAGTATTGCGTCGAGGGATTCCTCTGCAATCTCCTCCTCTGAAACCTCTTCAACCTTCTCGAGGAGACTTCTGAGGTCCCCCATACCGAGGAGACGTGATATGAACCTTTCGGGATCGAAGACCTCCAGGTCATCTATCCTCTCACCGGTACCTATGAACTTTATGGGAGCACCTATCTCTGCAACGGCCGAGAGGGCCCCACCACCCTTGGCTGAACCATCGAGCTTGGTCACAATTATTGAACCTATATCTGTGGCTTTTCTGAATGCGAGGGCCTGTTCCCTTGCCTGCTGGCCTATGGTTCCGTCGATTACAAGTATGGCCTCATGGGGCTCCACAATGGCTGAAAGTTCCTCCATCTCCCTGAGGAGGTCCTTCTCCTCCTTGTGTCTTCCGGCCGTATCGAATATGATAACGTCCTTCTTCTGGAACCGGGCAAGTCCCTTCTCTGCAAGGTCCAGGGCGTCCCTGTTCTGGGGGTCGCCGTATATGCTCACGTCCTGTCCCTCGGTATACTGTTTCAGCTGCTCAAGGGCCGCAGGGCGCCAGGTGTCTGTACAGACCACCCCAACAGTGAAACCCTTCTTGCGGAGGTACCTTGCAAGTTTACCTATGGTTGTTGTTTTACCGCTACCCTGGAGTCCAAGGAAGAGTATGCGGTACGGTTTATCATCTATGACAAGTTCATGGCTCTTCTCACCCAGGAGTTTGACCATCTCATCGTACACTATGCTTATGATGTGCTCCTTTGGCGTTATCCCCTTAGGGGGTTCCTCGTTGAGTGCCCGTTCCTCAATTGACTTTGACAGGTTGAATACAAGTTTTATGTTGACATCGGACTGGATCAGGGCCCTCTGTATATCCTTTATGACCTCCCTGACGACCTCCTCATCAACAATTGTCATCCCTGCCAGCTTTTTCATAGTTTTACTGAGACTTCTGCCCAGATTCCCAAGCATGGTTTCACCTGCAGTGATGGATAATCATTAACTATTGTTGGGATCACCTTATATATTAAGAGTGGTGGATGGGCTGCGCCATATAAAGGTCACAGGTGGTGGGCGGCAGATCCTTTGAGGACCTATATTACCTATATTAAGATCCTCAATCATATCTAGATAATGAATTCAATTTTCAACAATCCCGATGCGTGATCGAAATGCTTGATAAACTCAAGGAAAGCCTCAGAAATTCACCTGTGATTAAGAAGGGAGAGTATGACTACTTTGTAAACCCTGTAACCGATGGCATACCCCTCACCGAACCCGAACTCCTGGAGGAGGTTGCAGAGGAGATAGTGAGGAGGTTCAGACCTGAAGCGGATAAGATAATCTGCATAGAGGCCATGGGCATACACCATGCAACGGTTCTATCACTGAAGACCGGAATACCCTTCGTCGTGGTGAGGAAGAGAAGGTACGGCCTTCCCGGCGAGGTTGCCGTCCATCAGATGACAGGATACAGTGAAGGGGAACTCTACATAAATGGTGTTGATAGTGGAGACAGGGTCGTTGTCATTGACGACGTTGTGAGCACTGGAGGGACCCTCCTGGCGGTCCTGGAGGCCCTCAGGGAGATGGATGTTGATGTCAGGGATGTTATAACAGTCATAGATAAGGGTGAGGGATCCAGGGTCGTGAGGGAAAGAACAGGTTTCACTGTAAAGAGCCTCGTGAAGGTTGATGTTATCGATGGCAGAGTTAAGGTTGAGGATATCCCTGCCGGGGGGCCGCATGATTAAATGTCACTCTACAGGCTTGAAACTGAAAGGGTCATCGGGGAGATAAGGAAACGTAATGCAGGGGTCGTGGGCCTTCAGTTCCCTGAGGGACTTAAAATGAGGGCAGTTGAACTTGCAGAGCAGATAGAATCAGAAACAGGCGCAACTGCCGTGATATCCGCAGACCCATGCTTCGGGGCATGTGATGTTTCAGATAGAAAAATGAGGGACATGGTTGACCTCATAGTCCACTATGGACACACACCACTCCCCCTTGACTATGAGGTCCCTGTGATATTCATAGAGGCCGCATCCTCAGTTGAGGTAGGTGAAGTCATCAGGGAGGCTGCTGACAGACTGTCCGGTCACAGGAGGATTGGAATTGCAACAACAGCACAGCACCTCCACCTGCTTGACCAGGCAAGGTCTCTCCTTGAGGAGAGGGGCTTTGAGGTCGTCACAGGGGAGGGTGTTAACACAGCCAGGGGCCAGGTCCTGGGATGCAATTTCTCAGCCATCAGGGGCACCGATGCAGATGCCTACCTTTTCCTTGGAAGCGGGAACTTCCACCCCCTCGGGATAAAACTCTTCACCGGACGCGAGGTTGTGGTGGCTGACCCATATCATGGTGAGGTGAGGGACATTGAGGAATTCGCAGACAGGGTCCTGAGGGTGAGATTTGCGAGGATAAGCAGGGCATCGGATGCCAGCAGGTGGGGGGTGGTGGTCTCATCAAAGGCTGGACAGATGAGGTTTGAGCTTGCCCTCATGGTTAAGAAAAAACTTGAGGAGGCTGGAAGGGAGGCCCTCATACTTCTCGCTGAGAACATATCACCGGCTGCACTCCTCCCCTTCAGGGAACTTGAGGCCTTCGTGGTAACTGCGTGTCCTAGGATAGCCATAGATGACTCACAGCTCTACGATAGACCACTCCTGAACCCATCTGAACTGGAGATAGTTCTGGGAGAGAGAAGCTGGGACGACTACACACTGGATGAGATAATACACGGATAACCCTTTATCTGGTGTGGTATCTACAGATAGGCCAGTGTGCGGCTGGCTCTCATGCATGGTATTCAGAGGCATGGTAATCAGTGGACAGATGTGCAGTATGGTTTTTGTAGTGAGATTTGGAGGAATGGAGTAATCGATCTTTGAAGGTCGCATGCAAAAGCATATATATAATCAGATCTAACCATAGATCACTGTAAGGTAAGCATTGTTTTTACCTTGAAGAGGTGAATGGATGAAAGTTAAATCTGGGGATATGGTTTTTCCCGGAGATTTTTTGGCTGTAAGCGAAGAGGTCCTCCCCTCTGAGGGGACCTACGATGAGGATGGTAAGATAAAATCCCTTGTCGTTGGAGAGGTTTCAAGGGATGACCGGAATAAGAGCATAAAGGTAATATCAAAGCTGAACACACCACCAACACTTAAAAGGGGTTCAAGGGTCATTGGAGAGGTCATTGATGTAAGGGGTCAGCGGGCCCTTGTGAGGATACACAGCATCAAGGGCAACAGGAGAGCCCTTGCAACATACTTCGTTGGAGGAGTCCACGTTTCACAGGCAAGGAAGGGCTACCTTTCAAAGCTAACAGACGCCTTCAGGATAGGGGACATCGTGGAGGCAAGGGTCACAAAGATCATGGACCTCGATGGCATAGATCTACAGACATCAGGCCGTGACCTTGGGGTTATCAAGGCAATGTGCACCCGCTGCAGGCACTTCATGGAAGTGAACGGCAGGGACGAGGTCAGGTGCCCGAACTGTGAAAACCGGGAAAAAAGGAAGCTATCAGTGAATTATGAAGGTTAATCACTTAAGGGGTAATTCTAATGGAAGTCATTCTGGATAAGAGATATGAGATGGAGATAGTATTTGAGGGAGAAACACACACCCTCTGCAATGTATTAAGAAGCATCCTCATGGAGGATGAAAAGGTTAAGGCAGCAGCATACTCGATAGACCACCCAATAGTGGGGGAACCACAGCTATATATCAGGGCAGGAAGCCCGAAAAAATCACTCAAGGCAGCAGCCGAAACCCTGAGGGATAGATGTGATGAATTCAGGGGCCTCATAGAGTCCCTGTGAACTATTTTTCCATGGAGAACCATAATTTCAGGCAGATAAAATCTGAGATAAGGATTCTCGGCATAGATGATGCTCCATTCACCCCCAGAAGTGAGGAGGACGTGCTTCTGGTTGGCACCGTATTCAGGGGCGGGCAGTGGCTCGACGGCGTCCTCACAACCACGGTGAGGGTGGACGGTGACGATGCCACAGAGCGGATCATCGAGATGGTGAATGGATCAAGGCACCTCAACCAGCTGAGGGTCATAATGCTTGATGGGCTGACCTTCGGGGGCTTCAATGTTGTGGATATAGTGGAATTATCAGAGAGGACCGGCCTTCCCGTTATAGTGGTTGTGAGGAAACATCCAGATATGGAAAGAATAAAGAGGGCGCTCAAGCACAGATTTTCTGACTGGAAGGCAAGGTGGCGCAGCATAGAGAGGGCCGGTAGAATCTACAGGGTGGAATCCAGGGAACCCCTCTACATCCAGACCGCAGGCATTGAACCTGATGACGCCGCAGAGATTGTCAGGATATCAACGACCCGCAGCTCAATTCCAGAACCACTGAGGGCGGCCCACATAATTGCCTCAGGAGTCACGTTAGGAGAGTCCAGGGGCAGCGCCTAGAAAGAGATGCCTGCAGGAGGAGTCTGGTTTGAAGGCACCCATGCTCACGGCGGACGTTATCATAAGGTTATCAGGGGATAGAATAATCCTCATAAGGAGGGGCAGATCACCCTACAGGGGGTCCTGGGCCATACCCGGAGGATTTGTGGAATACGGTGAAACTGTTGAGGATGCAGCAAGGAGGGAGGCCCTCGAGGAGACAGGCCTTGATGTTGAAATCGAGGACCTCCTCGGGGTCTACTCCGACCCCCGGAGGGACCCCCGCGGGCACACCGTGAGCGTATGCTTCACCGCGAGGGCAGTGTCCGGTGAACCGGAGGCCGGTTCAGACGCTGCAGACATTGGAATATTCCACATCGAGGATATAGATGATCTTGAACTCGCATTTGACCACCGGAAGATTCTGGAGGATTTCAGGAGGCAGATACCGGGAATAGATTGATGAGGAATGCATCCCGTGTTCCACTAAAAAAATTCTGCAGCATATCATGACCTCCAGTCACAATCAAAATTATTATAAATGTCCTTGTAGAAAAACTTTAGAAATCAAAAAGGTTTCAGTTTCTCTGACCAGGAGGAAGAAGATGGAGTTTTGTCCTAAGTGCGGAGCTGTAATGTTTCCATCCGAGGGAAAATTTAAGTGTCAGTGTGGCTATGAGAAGGATATCACAGATAAGCTCAAAGACAAGTACAGCGTCTCAGAGGAAGTTGAGGCAAAGGAGACCATAATATTCACAGGTGATGATGTAAATACCCTCCCAACCACGAGGGTTGAATGCCCGAAATGTGGTAACATGGAGGCCTTCTGGTGGCTGCAGCAGACAAGGAGGGCTGATGAATCAGAGACACGGTTCTTCAGATGTACCCGCTGCAAGCACACCTGGAGGGAATATGACTGAAAAATGGTGAGCAGATGTCTGATGAAGGCCCCGATAATGGTAAGAAAGGCAGGTATTCAGGAAGGCTCAGGGGTTTCCTTGCCAGGGTCTGGGAGGAGTTACAGGAGGATGAATCAGAGCACGGCTTTCCGGTGACCCTCATAATGGAACACCGTGACGATATACTGAGGTACGGTGCAATGGTACTTGGTGTCATGCTTTTGCTGACCGGTATCGTCACCATAATGGGGTCATCTGACCGTGTTGTTGACAATGTGGTCTCAGGCGAGAACACGGTCATCGCAGCATTCCTCATCCTCACGGGTCTCCTGCTGGTGGGGGCCTTCATGGTCCATAGCATCATAGGGGGCACACCCCTTGAGGGGTTCTATAAACAGGTGAAGAAGGCTGAAAGAGGGGAAGAGAAAGAAGAAGAGGAATAGTATATAAATCATGACCCCAATATCTAGCTATATAGGATAAGGAGGACGAAAATGTTCAAGGCAGAATTGAATGACCCTAACATTTTAAGGACGAGCTTCGATGCCATATCATCCATCGTTGACGAGGTTCAGATACAGCTTAGCGCCGAAGGCCTGCGCCTGGACGCCCTTGACAGGTCCCACATCACATACGTGCACCTCGAACTGAAGGCCGAGCTTTTCGATGAGTACGTCTGTGATGAACCAGAGAGGATCAACGTGGACACAGAGGAACTCATGAAGGTCCTCAAGAGGGCAAAGGCAAATGACAGGGTCATACTCTCAACCGACGAGGGAAACCTGATAATCCAGTTTGAAGGGGAAGCAGTAAGGACATTCAAGATAAGGCTGATCGACATCGAATACGAAACCCCAAGTCCTCCTGAAATTGAGTATGAGAATGAGTTCGAGGTGCCATTCCAGCTCCTCAAGGACTCAATAGCTGACATAGACATATTCTCAGATAAGATAACCTTCCGTGTGGATGAGGACCGTTTCATAGCCTCAGCTGAGGGAGAATTTGGAGACGCCCAGATTGAATACCTCCACGGCGAAAGGATAGGTAAACCTGCAAGGAGCATATACTCCCTTGATAAGATCAAGGAGATGCTCAAGGCAGACAAGTTCAGTGAGACCGCAATAATCAACCTGGGAGATGACATGCCCCTCAAGCTGACCCTGAAAATGGCAAGCAAAGAGGGTGAACTCAGCTTCCTCCTTGCTCCAAGAATAGAGGCAGAGGAATAACTTAAAGGTGAGGAATGGGGTTGGACGAATTCTTTCAGAAACTGAGGAGGATTCAGAAAAAGGAGAGATCTGAAAGCGGCCTTGCAAGGGTGGGGGATGACTTCTATGAGAGGGTTCATAGTTACATAGAGGACCTCCTTGACGCCGTTGGCAATGACCCCTTCGCCAAGGAACACTACCTCATAAGGGACACCCAGAGGATAGCCACGGAGATCTGCGAGAGAAGGGAGCACAAGATAACTGATAGTGCCGTCATGAACGTCCAGAGGTCATATCACCTCTTCAATGGCAGGCCACAGTTCGACCTCCAGGATACAACCCCCCTCAACATGACACCAGAGGAGGAGGAGCTCTACTTTTCACTGGTAGAAACCCTGAGGGAATTCAGGGCGAGGATAATCCCCTCAATAGATGTTGAATCCAGCACCAGGGATTCAGGGGCGAAACATGATGCCCCCCGGAAGGACGTTCTGGATGGTCCTGAAGCTCTTACTGGTCCTTCAACATCCGTAAAAACCGATAAAGGGGTTAAAGGGCGGGAGGAGGATATTGAAACCGTACTGATATTTGAGGAGGTACCTGCCAGAATAATGGGTGTGGATGAAAAGGTATACGGTCCATTCCGGCCGCAGGACATAGTCACGCTCCCATCACTGAATGCAAACGTCTTCATAAATGCAAAGAAGGGTCGGAGGATAAGGTATTCATAGGCAGCAGGCTTTAAAATGGTTAGACTGCTCTCCTGTTCTCTGAGGATCAGGTACCCTGCAATGAAACTGATGGATCAACACGGATTAGCAGTTTAAGGTTCAGTGAACCACCAGGTGGTGTCACATACAAAGGTATAAATAGAGATTTGAGATATACTAACCCAGTATAAAAAAGTTCAGTTATTTTAAAGGCTTACTTTTTCACTTACGAGGTGATTAGATATGAAGATTCCTAAGGAAAGAAGAACTTACTGTCCAAACTGTAGAAAACACACCGTTCACGAGGTACTGGAATCAAAGAGGAGAAAGGCCAGTGAACTTAAGTGGGGTCAGAGGCAGTTCAGACGTGTCACTGCCGGTTACAGGGGTTACCCACGTCCACTCCCATCAGGTAACAAACCCGTTAAGAAACTTGACCTCAGGCTCAAATGCAAGGAATGTGGAAAGTCACACATAAAGAAGAAATCCTTCAGGGCTGGAAGGGTTGAATACGTGGCCTAGAGGTGATTGGCGTGATATTCTACAATACCAAGGGTAACTTTCTCCGTGTTAAATGTCTGGACTGCGGAAACCAGCAGGTTGTCTTTGACAGGGCAGCATCATATGTTCAGTGCATAATCTGTGGTAAAACACTTGTTGAGCCAACAGGAGGAAAGTCAAAGATCAAAGCCCAGATTCTAGAGGTCCTGGATTAATCTAGGTGTTTTTCATGGTAAGAAGAAAAAATGAATGGCCTGAAGAGGGTGAACTGGTGGTTGGGACCGTTCACAAGGTCCTCAACTACGGCGCCTTCGCCACCCTGGAGGAGTATCCAGGGAAGGAGGCTTTCATTCACATCTCCGAGGTATCCTCTGGATGGGTTAAAAACATAAGGGACTTTGTAAGGGAGAACCAGAAGATCGTTGCAAGGGTCCTCCGTGTGAATCCTCGTAAGGGACACGTGGATGTTTCAATGAAAAGGATAAGGGAGGACCAGCGCACAAAGAAGATCCAGGCATGGAAGATCGAACAGAAGGCTGAGAAATTCCTTGAACTCGCAGCAAGGGACCTTGGAAAGGACCTTGACACCGCCTATGAAGAGGTTGGATACGAACTGATGGACATATTCGGAGACCTCTACGGCGCCTTTGAAACCGCTGCAGAGGAGGGGGAAAAGTCCCTCATCGAGGAGGGAGTCCCTGAGGACTGGGCAGCCGTCATCACAGAGGTTGCCAAGCGCAACATAACACCCCCCGAGGTCCAGATAACTGGATACGTTGACATCAAGTCCTACGCACCCAACGGCGTCGAAATAATTAGGAAGGCACTTAAATCAGCCCAGGATGAGGGTATAACAGTCCAGGCGGTAGGAGCCCCCAGGTACCGGCTCATCGTGAAGTCAACGGACTACCTGAAGGCAGAGAAGCAGCTCAAGGAAGCAGCGCAGAAGTGCATAGAGATCGTTGAGAAAGAGGGTGGAGAGGGAGAATTCCTCCGTGAACTTACATGAAGATGAAAAGATGCCGTTCATGCGGAGAGTACACCCTGAAAGAGGTCTGCCCACACTGCGGAGGTAGAACAGGGGTCATTTATCCTCCAAAGTTTTCCCCGGAGGACAAATATGGCGCATACCGGAGAAAACTCAAAAGAGAGCTTTACTCTAGAGGTAGTGGTGAATAAAAATGAGGGAAACAATCATAAACGTTCTGGAAGACATTGAACTTTCCAGCCCCATATTCATCGAGGCACTTCCAGGAATAGGACATGTGGGTAAACTGGCAGCCGATCACATAATAGATGAACTGAAGGCTGTCAAATTTGCTGAACTCTACTCCCCATCATTCCCACCACAGGTACTGGTTGATGAGGATGGTATAGTTGAACCCATGAGGAATGAGTTCTATTACCTCAGGGATGCAGGCGAGGATGAGAGGGATTACATAATACTCGTGGGCAACACCCAGGGACTCTCACTTGAGGGACAGTATGAGATCTGTGGCATGATACTCGACTTTGTTGAGGGATACGGCGCCAGGAGGATATTCACCCTTGGAGGCCTCGCAACGGGGCAGCCCGTTGAGAAGGCGAGGGTCTATGGGGCAGCAACCAGCATGGAACTCGTCGAGGATCTCAAGGAACACGGCGTCATCATGAGATCCGCTGATGGAGGCATAATAGGCGCATCAGGACTTCTCCTTGGAATGGGGAGGCTGAGGGGCATGGAGGGTGTATACCTCATGGGTGAAACACCAGGCTACTTCATAGACGCCGAGGCCGCCCGCGCACTCCTTGAGGTGCTACTTGAGATGACAAAACTTGAAGTGGACCTTGAAAAACTTGAGGAGCGGGCAGAGGAGACAAAGAAGATGATCTCCAAGGCCCAGCAGATGGAGCAGGAAATGATTGAGAGGATGAACCTCAAACCCGGGGAAGAGGATCTGCGTTACATAGGCTGACCCCACCACCTATTTTTTCTGGATGATCAGATGATCATAAACGCTGACCTGCATATCCATAGCTGCTTTTCAAGGGCAACGTCCCGTAACATGGTTATTGACAACATAGCACCCCAGGCACGCCTCAAGGGCCTTCACCTTGTAGGGACAGGCGACGCACTTCACCCTGGATGGCGGAAGATCATAGCTGAATCAACTGAATATGAGGGGGACGGGATTTACGGGCGCGAGGAGTGCAGCTTCGTAATAACGGCGGAGGTTGAGGACTCAAGGAGGGTCCACCACCTCCTGATACTCCCCTCACTTGAGGCTGCAGAGGAGATAGCTGGGAGGATGCCCTCAGCCAGCACCACAGATGGAAGGCCCAGGGTGAGGATGAACGGGGCCCAGATACTTGAACTTGTACATGAATACGATGGCATGGCAGGACCATCCCATGCCTTCACACCATGGACCAGCATGTACAAGTCATATGACAGCTACATGGACTGCTACGGGGCAAGACCAGACTTTCTTGAACTGGGCCTCTCTGCAGATACTGACATGGCTGATAAGATAGCCGAACTTGCAGACATACCCTTCCTGACCAACTCCGATGCCCATTCGCCATGGCCCCACAGGCTGGGGAGGGAGTTCAATCAGTTTGAGATGGATGATGTGTCCTTCACCTCCCTCAGGAGGGCCATAGGTAAGTGCAGGATAAGGGCGAACTATGGACTTGACCCGCGCCTCGGAAAGTACCACATGACTGCATGTACTAGGTGCTACCGCATTTACAGTCCTGAGGAGGCGCTTGGAATGGACATGAGGTGTCCCTGTGGTGGTAAAATCAAGAAGGGTGTGGATTACAGGATATACGAGCTCTCAACCTGGGATGAACCTCACCACCCACCACACAGGCCCCCCTACGTCCACCTGATGCCCCTTGCAGAGATCATAGGGATGAAATATGATAAGGGAGTAACCACAAAATTTGTACAGGGAATCTGGGAGAAACTTGTGGGGGAATTTGGAACAGAGATCCGGGTGCTGCTTGATGCTCCCCTTGAGGATATTGCAGCTCTGGATACGGGTGTTGCTGTTGCAGTGGAGGCCTTTCGCAATGGCTCACTGACTGTGATACCTGGTGGTGGTGGGAAGTATGGTGAGATAAGGTTCCCTGCAGAGACCCTTGATGCTTACTTCAGATAATCTAATCCAATAATCTAGGATACCATTATCATCCATCATTATTTCTTCAATGGACCTGGAAAATGGGCTGTTTTATTCCATGGGTCTCAAAAAAAGGAATTCCTATCATTGTTTCTTAGAATTAGAATAATTGAGCGGACCCGCCGGGATTTGAACCCGGGACCTTCAGATTAGGAGTCTGATGCCCTATCCTGGCTAGGCTACGGGCCCCGTTTCCTTTACACCTTTTTTTAGCGGACCCGCCGGGATTTGAACCCGGGACCTTCGGATTAGAAGTCCGACGCCCTATCCTGGCTAGGCTACGGGCCCTGACAAAAGAGTAAAGAAATATTTGATTTTCTAATATATAAACTTTTACATGTAGATGGGTGTCTCGGCCTCTCCCTGCACCGTCTCTGCGAGCTTCTTGAGACGTGACTCTATGGCCTGGGCCTCCTGCAGGAGGGGCTCAGGGTCAACGGATGTACCGAGCATTTCATTCAGGACCTCAACGACACTTGCAGCTGCCCTCGGGTCAGGGTAGGGGTTGAGGATCTCTGCAAAGAGGCATGATGCTGGTACATCATTAACAGCGCACCTTGTAAGGAGGGTCCCTGAAATACCATTGAGGTTACCGAAGGGGACTATCGGTATTCCAAGGTCTGCAAGTCTCTGGATGACCTCCTGGCTGTTACCCGCACCCGCCACTGGCTGTGACTTTTCACGGACAACCATGCTGTTAAAGGTTATCAGCTCCCTGCTCTTATTGCGGACCATCCATTCCACGATCGCATTTGTCATATCATAGACAACTGCAGGGGGGAGTATGAAGTCCGAGAGGAAGAGGACTATCCCATCACCCTCATATATCCTGAAGGGGTGTATTGCAACGCCCTTATAGAGGACAGCCAGGGGAGGGAAGTACTTTGAGTCAATGTAGCCTATCTCCCTCATCTTGAGGTCCTCAACCAGAAGCCACCCCAGTATGTTACCTATGAGGCCAACTCCAGGGGAACCCTCAAGGACGACAGCGTCCTCAACATCCTCTGAATATATTGTGCAGCACTCTGTTTCTGTCTTAATCATCATGGCGCACCACCAGCCCCTCCAAGGTTTTTACCGGTCATGGGGTCAATGTAGATCTCTCCAACGGTTTTCCCACCCATTTCGATGGGGACAACATAGACCAGTTTACCGTCCATTTTAAGGAGCCTTGGTGTCCCTGCAGCGGCACCCTCCTGCTTTATATATGTCTGGGCAATACTCTTTGCCTCTGAATAGGATATCTTCACATTCACTCCTGAACCCCCACCTGAGGTTGAACCACTGCCACCCTGTGATGATGTGGTTGAGGGCGATTCACTGTGGACGCTTGACTCCCCCTGCTGCTGGCCCTGATCATGACTGCTCTGGGGACTTGTGAATTTCCACAGTGTCTCGGAATTCTGACTCACCTGATAACCTGCAGCAACAGCTCCAATTATCAGGACTATCGCCACCGATGCTAGAACCTTTGAGTTTATCATCAACTCACCTTCCTGGTGTTAACAACATATTTAGTATGTGGGTCAAGATATATAACACTCAGTATTATTGAATGAAAAATTAATATTATAAACTCTGTTTTCTACCAATAATAAATAATCTATAAAATGATATAAATAGTTTTCATTTTTTTCATAATTAAAACACTTATAAATTTAAAAACATTTATAAATAAAGTGTTGAAGGTTTTTTGAACTTTAAAAACAAGAGGTGATACATTTGAGCGAAAGGATTGTTATATCGCCGACATCACGACAAGAAGGACATGCAGAACTTGTCATGGAAGTCGATGATGAGGGAATCGTGACAAAGGGGCGATACTTCAGTATTACTCCTGTCAGGGGCCTTGAGAAAATGGTTACAGGTAAAGCACCTGAAACAGCACCTGTCTTTGTCCAGAGGATATGTGGAGTATGCCCTATACCACACACCCTGGCTTCCGTTGAGGCAATAGACGACTCCCTTGACATTGAGGTTCCAAAGGCCGGAAGACTTCTCCGTGAACTTACACTCGCAGCACACCACGTGAACAGCCATGCAATACATCAGTTCCTCATAGCACCGGACTTCGTGCCTGAAAACCTCATGGCAGACGCCATAAACTCAGTCTCCGAGATAAGGAAAAACGCACAGTACGTAGTTGACATGGTTGCAGGTGAGGGTATACACCCATCCGATGTCAGGATAGGTGGAATGGCCGACAATATAACGGAACTCGCAAGGAAAAGGCTGTATGCAAGGTTAAAACAGCTCAAACCAAAACTCAACGAACACGTTGAGCTCATGATAGGATTAATTGAGGATAAGGGCCTTCCAAAGGGTCTTGGAGCTCACAACCAGCCAACACTTGCAAGCCACCAGATCTACGGCGACAGGACAAAGTTCGATCTGGACAGGTTCACCGAGGTAATGCCTGAGAGCTGGTACGATGACCCTGAAATAGCCAAGAGGGCCTGCTCAACAATACCACTCTACGATGGAAGAAACGTGGAGGTCGGTCCAAGGGCAAGGATGGTTGAATTCCAGGGATTCAAGGAGAGGGGTGTTGTTGCACAGCACGTTGCAAGGGCACTTGAGATGAAAACGGCACTCGCAAGGGCAATTGAAATCCTTGATGAACTAGACACATCCGCACCGGTAAGGGCAGACTTCGATGAGAGAGGCACAGGTAAACTAGGTATAGGTGCAATTGAAGCTCCCCGGGGACTGGACGTCCACATGGCCAAGGTTGAAAATGGTAGGATACAGTTCTATAATGCACTCGTCCCAACAACCTGGAACATCCCAACAATGGGTCCTGCAACTGAAGGATTCCACCATGAATACGGACCACACGTCATACGCGCTTACGACCCATGTCTCTCATGCGCAACACACGTGATGGTTGTTGATGACGAGGACAGATCAGTAATCAGGGATGAAATGATCACACTCTAGGGAATAACATGCCATACGACGCTGAGATTCTAGTGGTGGGCTGTGGAAACATCCTTTTCAAGGACGATGGATTCGGCCCAGAGGTTATCAAGGCCCTTGAAGAGTACTTCAAGGATAGGGAAAAACCAGATAATGTTATGTTCATTGATGCTGGGACTGGCGGTCCACACTTTGTCTTCTCCCTCCCCCATGAGGAGTGGAAGAAGATGATAGTTGTGGATGTTGTTGAATTCAACGCAGAACCCGGAACACTCAGGAAATTCGATGTCACTGAGATTCCAAAGGGATCCTATGAAAATATGCATACATGGCCAGTGAGCCAGCCCCTCCATGAACTCAGTGAAAAGATTGATGTTGTGGTAATAGGGTGTAAACCCAAGGAGATATCAGCTCCCAATGTGGAAATGGGCCTCACACCCCCAGTAAAAAAGGCTATTCCCAGAGCCATTCAGATGATCTTAGATGAGATTGGGGTTTCTAAATGAGCTTAATTGCCCGCATCAAAAGATTTTTAGGATTGGAGGCTGAAGCTAAGAGGGAAGAACCCGAAAAAGAAAAATCGGAACCTGTTGGAGCTTCAAAAGAGGAGGTTGAAAAAGTGGCTGAAGAAAATGCAAAACCAAGAATAGGTTACATTCACCTCAGTGGATGTACTGGAGATGCCATGTCGTTAACTGAAAATTACGACATTCTAGCAGAATTACTCACCAACATGGTGGACATAGTATACGGACAGACCCTGGTGGATCTCTGGGAGATGCCAGAGATGGATCTGGCCCTTGTTGAGGGATCTGTCTGTCTGCAGGACGAACACAGCCTGCACGAACTCAAGGAACTGAGGGAGAAGGCAAAACTCGTCTGTGCCTTCGGTTCATGCGCAGCAACAGGCTGCTTCACAAGGTACTCAAGGGGTGGACAGCAGGCACAGCCATCACACGAGTCCTTTGTACCAATAGCAGACCTCATAGATGTGGACCTCGCCATTCCAGGGTGCCCACCATCACCTGAGATAATAGCAAAGGCAGTCGTTGCACTCATCAACAATGACATGGAGTACCTCCAGCCAATGCTGGACCTTGCAGGCTACACAGAGGCATGCGGATGCGACCTCCAGACAAAGGTTGTAAACCAGGGTCTCTGCACTGGATGTGGAACATGTGCAATGGCCTGCCAGACAAGGGCCCTTGACATGACCAATGGAAGACCCGAACTCAACAGCGACCGCTGTATAAAATGTGGAATCTGCTATGTGCAGTGCCCAAGAAGCTGGTGGCCAGAAGAACAGATCAAAAAGGAGTTAGGGCTATAGGAGGCTGGAAAAATGGTTTTAGGTACTTACAAGGAAATAGTTTCCGCCAGATCAACTGACAGAGAGATTCAGAAGTTAGCCCAGGATGGAGGAATAGTTACAGGTCTTCTAGCATATGCCCTTGACGAGGGCATAATCGAAGGCGCAGTTGTTGCGGGACCCGGAAAGGAGTTCTGGAAGCCAGAACCAATGGTCGCCATGACCTCAGATGAACTCAAGGCGGCTGCAGGTACCAAGTACACATTCTCACCAAACGTCCTGATGCTCAAGAAGGCAGTGAGGCAGTACGGTATAGAGAAACTGGGTACAGTTGCAATACCCTGCCAGACCATGGGTATAAGGAAGGCCCAGACCTACCCATTCGGTGTCAGGTTTGTTGCAGATAAGATAAAGCTCCTGGTCGGTATCTACTGCATGGAGAACTTCCCATACACATCACTGCAGACCTTCATCTGTGAGAAACTCGGATTAAACATGGAGCTCGTTGAGAAGATGGACATAGGTAAAGGAAAATTCTGGGTCTACACCCAGGATGATGTCTACACACTCCCCCTCAAGGAGACCCATGGATACGAACAGGCAGGATGCAAGATCTGCAAGGACTATGTGGCTGAGCTGGCAGACGTATCAACAGGTTCAGTGGGATCACCGGATGGCTGGTCAACAGTCATAACAAGGACCGATTCAGGGGACTCAATATTCAAGCAGGCTGTTGAGGTAGGTATATTCGAGACCAAACCAATAGAGGAAGTCAAACCTGGCCTGGGACTTCTTGAAAAACTCTCTGCACAGAAGAAGGAAAAGGCAGAGAAGAACATCGCTGCAAGGAAAGAGATGGGATTACCAACACCATACTGATCCCATCCCTAAATTTTCTATTTTTCAGAACATTCAGTCCATTCAACTGCATCCTCAAGTTAACTATTCTGTTATAACCGTGCAGCCGTCCTCCTCAACAATGACTGTATGTTCCCACTGGGCGACCATTGCACCGCTCTTTTCCCTCAGCACATGGTAGGGGTATATGGCCCTTGACTGTATCAGCATTCTCATGGAGGCATTCAGTCTCTTTGCATCGAAGTACTCCTCAAGCCACCGCTGTGCAAAGGGGAGGGCGTGATACTCCTCCCGTATCTTACCCAGGACCCTCCGGGCATGTACAAGCCGGAGGGGCCTCTCCCTGAGGAACCGGAATATGTAGGTCTGCGGCATATCCGTCACAAGACCCACACCATCCGTGGCAAAGGGTTCAATCGCCAGGACGTCCCCCTCCTCCAGCTGATGAGTGTTCCTTTCATTTATATTGGGTATTGATAGTCCTGAGTGCAGTATCCAGCGCTCCATGCTGTGCCCGGTCAGATTGGAAACAGGGTTCATGCCATGGGAGTGAATGGTTTCCTCGATTACGCGTCCAATTTCTCCAACCTCAACACCGGCCCTTATGGTTGAAATGGCATTCTCAAGGGCCTCCCTTGCAGCGTCCATCATCTGGTGGCATTTATCATCAACATCCCCCACAGGCACCGTGATGGCGGTGTCGGCTATGAATCCATCCACATGGGCGCCAAGGTCCAGCTTAACAAGGTCACCATCACCTATTACACTATCATCGCCTGGTGGAGAGGTGTAGTGGGCCGTTACCTCATTCACCGATACGTTACATGGAAAGGCTGGCCTACCACCCTCCTCAATTATACGATCCTCCACGTAATTTACGAGTTCTATTATGGGCAAGCCATCCCTTATTATCCCCGCGGCTTCCCTTCTGACCTTTGATACAATTTTACCTGCCTTCAAGTATGATTCGATCATCTTTATCACTGATCCTGTTCTGCTATTTATTTAAATAAGGAGTTATATATACAGTAGATAATACTATGCAAGGGGGCAGTATATGGCGACCACGGCAACGGTACCTCAGAATGTTTTGTGGCTTATAATATCTATCCTAGGTTTTATAACTGTGATTATCGTGGCTGTACAGTGGAGGAGGGTGAGGGAATCCCAGAACGACATCATGCTTCTTGAAAAACAGATTGAACTCAAGAAGATAACCCTTGTTGAAAATGACCTTCATGCAAAGCGTCTGATGGAGACAACGATACCCCTTCCCAAGGATAAGCAGGATAAACTGGCATCCATAAGGAAGAAAACATCCGAGATAATGCATGAGGTGGGTTATCTCCAGAGTGAAATAAGTGAGAGACTGGCCCTTCTTGAGGCCAAGACAGAGTTCAAGAAACTCGAAAAGATGCTTAAGGAACTTGAGAAGAAGGAAGCGGAGATGAATTCCAGGCTGAAAAAGTAATGGGGAGGTTTTAAAGTGGGACCGGTGGAGCTTCTTGCAATTCTGATACTTGCAGGGGCGATAGTAGTCCTCATATACTACTACCTGATGGAATCAGGAAACATAGCGCCCGTAACAAGGATATATGGAGCTGGTGAAGGCACAGCCGAAGGGAGGGAAGGTTACATGGCAGGTGTTGGAGAAAAGATGTCAGATGTGAGTGACAGGATAATGGGCAAGGTGAGGGAGGTACCCATAAGCACGGATGTCATCTCAAACAAGATAGACGCCTTCCTCAATGAGAAGAGCGATGAACTCATAGAGGACTGGTCACTTGCAACCATGGATGACATATCTAAACTTGAGAAAAGGCTTGAACTTGTATCAAGGAACATAGATGAACTGGAGCAGAGATTCAACGAGTACAGGGGTCACACCAATAAGAAACTCGAGTCCCTTGACAGGAGGCTCAGAAGGCTTGAGGAAAAGGAGGAAAAGGACTGACCACAACATTTATATACTGAAATAACAAATCTAATGTTTAGCGGGGTGGGGTAGTCTGGTGATCCCGCGGGGCTCATAACCCCGAGATCCCTAGTTCAAATCTAGGCCCCGCTATCAGTTCTAATTTTCATGATTATTTACCGGGCAAGCCGAAGGGCAGCTGACGGTCCCTCAAGGGGCTGAGGAAACTCCACCCATCATACAGAACCGTGGTGCCGTGAGGCATCAGCTGAGAGGCTGGACCCTGGAGCAGAAACGACACGTCTCCTGATGGATGATAATGAAGCTTCACCCTCAAGGAGCAGACTGACATCAGGAGGACCGGTGAAACGGCCATTCCACGGGATGCAAGGACAAATGCTGCCGGTGATTACTGTAGGAGGCAGAGGTAGTCCGCCCAGATGAATGCTGCCGAAACAGAAGGTGGGTTACTCTCGGCATGCCCGGTTTCAATCATTATATTCAATTACTGTGATCCAATAAGAGCCCCTGAGGGGGTACGGAAATCAGTATCCCTGCATAGCTCTCCAGAACTAACTGATTTTTTCGCAGGCGCGATGGAGCTGTTGTTCTCTCTTCAGAACTAACTGATTCTGTCAGAGGTCATGAATTCGAAAAAATAGGAGATTCAGTGGATTATGGCATCCTTCACCTTATCGAAGAAGCCCTTATCCTCGTGGATCTCATCCCCACTGATACTTGCAAATTCCCTGAGGAGTTCCTTCTGCCTGGGGCTCAGCTTTCTTGGTGTCACAACCTTGACCTTTACGTAGAGGTTCCCGTAGCCGTTCCACTTGAGATGGGGCATCCCGTGGCCCTTAACACGGAAGGTTGTACCGCTCTGGGTCCCTGCGGGTATCCTCAGTTTCACTGGCCTGTCAAGGGTCGGGACCTCGATGGTGTCACCCAGGGCTGCCTGGACGAAGCTTATGGGCTTCTCGGTGTACAGGTTGGCGCCCTCCCTCCTGAAAATGCTGTGGGGCTTGACCTTGATAACCACGTAGAGATCCCCTGGTTCTCCACCACGAAGACCCATCTCCCCCTCACCTGGGACCCGGAGCCGGGATCCTGTCTCAACACCTGCAGGGACCTTCACATGGATGGTGCTGGTCTTCCTGACAACGCCTTTACCGTTACAGTTACTGCAGGGTTTCTCGACTACTGTACCCTCGCCCTGACAGTCGGGGCACGTTGTTATGTTCATCATCTGCCCCAGGATGGTGTTCCTCACCTGCCGCACCTGTCCGCTGCCACCGCAGGTCTGGCAGGTCCTTGTACCGGTGCCTGGCTCAGCCCTGCTGCCATGGCACACCGGACACTTCTTTGTATGTGGAACCCTTATATCGGTTTCAAGACCATTGTAGGCATCTTCAAGGCTTATCTCCAGGGTGTAGCTTATATCAGCGCCCCTCTGTGGCCCGTGCCTTCTTCCCCCACCAAATCCGAACATGTCAAATATGTTTCCAATGTCAAATCCCAGGCCGCTGAAGATGTCCTCAAAGTTTATGTTGTTGAATATATCCTCCTGACTGAAGCCATCCATACCAGCATGGCCGAAGCGGTCGTACCTCGCCCTCTTCTCATCATCAGAGAGGACTGCGTAGGCTTCGCTTATTTCCTTGAACTTTTCGGCTGCATCAGGGTCATCACTGACGTCAGGGTGATACTTTCTGGCGAGCCTCCTGTAGGCCTTCTTTATCTCCTTCTTATCCGCACCCCTATCCACACCGAGGATCTCATAGTAGTCACGTTTAGCCATCGATTTTCACCTGGTATACTCTAGAAACAGTCTACTAGGAATTAATTGTTTTCAAGAATAAAAAAATGTGGGTTGGGGGCTAGTTCTTGACCTCAAAGTCTGCATCTATGGTATCATCGCCGCCCCTGTCTTCACCCTCGGAGGCTGTGCTGCCTGCCTGCTGCTGTGCTGCTTGTTGCTGTGCTGCCTGCTGGTATATAACTGCTCCGATCTCCTGGACCGTCTTTGTGAGCTCCTCTGTCTTTGATTTTATTGCCTGGATGTCGTCTCCTGCTATGAGTTCCCTGAGTTCCCTGACCTGTTTCTCAACCTCTTCCTTCTTCTCGGCTGGCACTTTGTCTCCGAGTTCATCCAGGGTCTTTTCTGCAGTGTAGATCATTGAATCTGCGTTGTTCCTTATTTCGATTTCCTCCTGTTTTCGTCTGTCCTCCTCTGCGTGTTTCTTGGCCTCCTCTATCTTCTGTTTTATCTCCTCCTCGGAGAGCTTGTTTGGAGCTGTTATTGTTATGGCCTGTTCCTTACCCGTTCCAAGGTCCTTTGCTGATACATTCAGTATACCGTTTGCGTCAATGTCGAAGGTCACCTCAATCTGGGGCACTCCACGGGGCGCTGGTGGTATGCCCACGAGCTGGAATCTTCCAAGGCTTGTGTTGTCTGCGGCCATTGGCCTCTCACCCTGGAGGACGTGGATATCCACTGATGTCTGGTTGTCCGCTGCAGTTGAGAATATCTGGCTCTTCCTGGTGGGTATGGTGGTGTTCCTTTCTATTAGCTTGGTGAAGACCCCTCCGAGGGTCTCTATACCCAGGGACAGTGGTGTTACATCGAGAAGTACCAGGTCCTTTATCTCACCGGCAAGGACACCTCCCTGTATGGCTGCACCCATGGCAACGCACTCCATGGGGTCTATTCCCCTCTCGACGGGTTTTCCTATGAAGTCCTCAACGAATTTCTGGACGATGGGCATCCTTGTGGGTCCGCCGACAACTATTATCTTGTCAACGTCCTCCCTGGTCATCCCGGCGTCCTTAAGTGCCTGTTCCATGGGTCCTGCACATTTCTGGACTATCGGGTCAACGAGTTCCTCCAGTTTGGCCCTTGTTATTGTCTTTATGAGGTGTTTTGGTCCATCCTGGGCCACGGTGATGTATGGGAGGTTCACCTCGGTTGTCAGGGTTGTTGATAGTTCTATCTTGGCCTTCTCAGAGGCCTCCCTCAACCTCTGGACCGCCTGGTCGTCCTCCATGAGGTCTATGCCGGTCTCCATTTTGAATTCTTCGGCAAGGTAGTTCATTATCGCATTGTCCATGTCGGTTCCGCCGAGCTGGGTGTCACCACTGGTTGATCTGACCTCGAAGACCCCTCCACCGAACTCCATTATTGTAACGTCCAGTGTACCTCCACCGAGGTCGAAGACCATTATGACCATGTCCTCGTCTTCCTTGTCAAGCCCGTAGGCAAGGCTTGCGGCTGTTGGCTCGTTGACGAGCCTCACAACGTCAAGACCGGCGATGGTCCCGGCGTCCTTTGTGGCTGTCCTCTGGTTGTCGTCAAAGTAGGCAGGTACAGTGATCACTGCCTTCTTTATCTCCTCTCCCAGGAATGCCTCGGCATCCTTTTTGATCTTCTGGAGGATGAATGCTGAGATCTCCTGTGGTGTGTACTCCTTGCCACGGACCTTAACCTTCCTGTCTGTACCCATACTCCTTTTTATGGCTGTTATGGTGTTCTCCGGGTTTGTGACTGCCTGGCGCCTTGCAGGTTCACCCACCAGCATCTGTCCGTCCTCTGTGAATGCCACGCAGCTCGGGAATGATTTACCGTACTGTGATGCACCCTCTGCACTGGGTATGATGGTTGGTTTACCGCCTATTAGAACTGCGGCTGCAGAGTTACTTGTTCCAAGGTCAATACCGAGAATTTTTTCTTTCTTTGCCATGTGATCACCTCAAATCAGCTTTTCTTACATACCTTAACAATTGAGTGCTTTATTATGCGGTCGTTCAGTCTGTAACCACGTGATAACTCCTCGATGATGACACCATCCTCATATCCGTCATGGTCCTCAACCATAACGGCCTCGTGGAGGAAGGGGTCGAATTTCTCCCCCTCTGCAGGTATCTCACTGAGGCCCTCCTTTGTGAGGGTGTCTCTGAACTTCCGGTAGATGACCTCAAGACCATCCATGCTGCTGTCCTGATTTTCAATGGCCCTTTCGAGGTCCTCGTAGACATCCAGGAGCTTGAGTATGAGCCTTTCGTTGGCGTTTTTTATGATTTCGAGTTCCTGTTTTTCCATCTGTTTCTTGTAGTTATCGAAATCTGCCTGGAGTCTCTGGAGGTGGGAGGTGTACTCCCTGACTTCCTCTTCCTTCTTTTCGATTTCGTTCTCTAAATCTTTAAGACGCTCCCTGAGTTCCTCAAGTTCCTTCTGGCATTCCTGTGGGGACCCAGAATCAGTTTTTTTATCTTCGCACATCAGTTCACCTTTGATTTTTTACAGAAATTAAAGTTACCGGAGGTTACCTATAACCTTATAGCTATTATACTTACAAAAGGTTATATAAACCTTTCGACATAGTCTACATGATGAGCGGAAAATCCACTGAAAACCAGAACATGGAAGTTATACTTGACGTCATGGGTTGCAAGACCCGGAGGGATATCATAAACCTCCTGCGTGAGGAGCCAAGATTTGTCAGTGAGATATCCCGGGAGCTGGATATAGGGCAGAAGGCCATAATAGAGCACCTGAGGGCCATGGAGGAGGCAGGGATCCTGAGCTCCTTCTTCAGGAAAATAGAGCGGGGAAGGCCCCGTAAGTATTATGACATCTCAAGGGACATCCACGTCAGCATAACAATAAACAGGAACACCTTCAGGGTTGACGTCATGGATGACCTCCTGAACAGGAAGCAGCTACCTCCCGGGGATGAATGGTCCAGACTCCTCAACATTGAAAATAAGATAAAGAGGGGTCAATGGGAGGCAGTTGAGGAGTTAAAGAACCTCATAAGGCTCTATGATCACCTTAAGAGGAGGGCCGAGGACCTGCTGATGGAAGCAGAGATTCGAAGGAAAATGGAGTGACATGACCCCCACCTTATTTATATGGACTGATGGTGCTAACGGTATCTGAGGGCCACTGCAACAGCCTGTCCCAGGGAAACTGAGCCATCACCTGCACAGGAATTCCTGTGCTGGATGAACCTGTAACCCCTCTCTGTGACGTAATCCCTCACAGCGAGGCTTATGGCCTCATTATAGAACACGCCACCGGTCCCACCGATACACTTCACTCCAGCATCATCTGCTGCAAGTACCGCCATCTCTGCAAGGCCCTCTGCAACGGCTTTCTGGGCGGCATGGGCTATCTCTGCTCTATTCTCACCCCTATCAATAAGTTCCATGACATCCAGCAGGATGGCTGATGTGTCCAGGATGTACCTCCCACCTTTTTCTTTAACCTCAAAGGACATACTCAGCTTTTCAGAGGCCCTGAAGGCCTCGGATTCCAGTTTCATTGCACACTCACCCTCATAGGTCCTTACACCACAGATCCTGAGGGCTGCTGAGATGGCATCAAGCACACGCCCGGTGCCTGTACTTATACCTGTATTCAGCCCGGACTCCAGCTGCCTCATCACCACACCGATCTCCCTCTCGCCGTGGGGGAAATAGTCAGAGTACCTCTCACGGAATAGCTCCTGGAGGTCCCCCTCATAGCGTCCCCTCAACATGGAGAGGAGCATCCGTGCAGGGTACCTTGTCGCAAGGTCACCTCCCGGCATCCTCTGGGGCATCAGACTCCCCAGTCTCTCATAATCTGAACCATGGCAGTGGAGTATCTCACCACCCCATGATGTGCCGTCATCACCGTAACCAACACCATCTGCAGCTATGCATATGCACTCATCGACACCCGCATCAAGCATCAGGGCAAGGGCATGGGCGTGGTGGTGCTGGACCCTCAGGACCTCTGCAGAGAACCTGCTGGCGAGTTCCTCAGCATAGGATGTTGTGAGGAACTGGGGGTGCAGGTCACAGGCTATAACATCAACATCCTCTGTCCCGGTTATGCCCATGAGGTAATCCACAGCGTCCTTAAGAAAGAGGAGGGTGTCATACCTTGAGGTGTTGCCTATGTGCTGGGAGACATAACACTGACCACCCTTCAGCACCGAGAATGTAACATCAAGTTCCGGTCCCAGGCAGATTGCCGAGACGTCACCGGCAACATGGGGGATCTCGTAGGGTTCAGGGGCATATCCGCGGGACCTCCTTATGAATGCCATTTCACCACCCCTGAAACGGACAACAGAGTCATCGCAGCGGTTCACAATCCTTCGGTCATGGAGCAGGAAGTAATCTGCTATCCCCTGAAGGCCCCCTATGATCTCAGTGTTCTCTATGAACATGGGGTCCCCTGGCCTGTTTGCAGATGTCATCACATAGGCCGGCGCCTCTGTGTACCTCAGGAGGACATGGTGAAGACCAGAGTAGGGTAACATGACCCCTATGTTATGGAGGCCCGGTGCAACCGAGGGGGCCAGGCAGTAGTCCCGGCTTTTTTTCAGGACAACGATGGGCCTCCTTCTTGAGGTGAGGGCTTCCTCCTCCACGTCTGATATGGACGCATAGGACTCTATGGATTCAAGGTCAGGGGACATGCATGCGAAGGGCTGATTTGGTCTTCCGAGCCCTGAACGGAGCCTTTTAACTACCTCATCATCATCGGCACGGCAGACGAGGTGCGTACCACCGATACCCTTAACTGCAAGTATGCTGCCATCATCAAGGAGTTCTGCCGCCATTTTAATGGGGTCAGGGGTCTTCAGGATCCCGTCCCTGTACAGGAAGGGCTTTGGACCGCAGATGGGGCAGCATGTGGCCTCTGCATGGTACCTCCTGTCGAGGGGGTTGAGGTATTCCTCCATGCAGGAGCTGCAGAGAGGGAAATCACGCATGCTGGTCCTTTCACGGTCATAGGGAATGGATTCTATAACGGTGAACCTGGGCCCGCAGTCTGTGCAGGCGGTGAAGGGATAGAGGTATCTCCTGTTATTCTCATCCATCATCTCTTCCAGACAGCTGCTGCAGGTGGCGACATCCGCGGGTATTACAGATGTCCCCGAGGAACTGGATGAACTCTCCTTTATACTGAATTCAGCGAATGATGCCTCATTGACCTCAAAAATTTCCTTTTTTATACTGTTTATCCTTGAAATGGGGGGCTTATCTTTCTTAAGCCTCTCAATGAATTCTTCAATGCCTTCGTGGCTACCCTCGAGGGCTATTTCCACCATGTTCCCCATGTTCCTCACGTATCCCGTGAGGCCGAGTTCATTTGCAAGTCTGTAGACCGCTGGCCTGAAGCCAACGCCCTGGACTATTCCCTCCACTGTGAGATGGGCACGGTACATTTCTATCTACCTTGAGTTTGCATGAGTTCTCCTATGCTAAGATTATATTGATGTACTTATAAATTAGGTAGTGATGCCGGTAAGATCAATTCTTGAGGAACTACTCAGGGGAAGGATATCACTGGAGGAAGCTGAGAGGGCCATTGAATCAGCCCAGCTGAGCCTGGGGGATAGGGTGAGGTTTGACATATTCCGCGAGAAGAGAACAGGATTTCCAGAGGCAGTATTCGCTCCAGGCAAGAGTGATGAGGATATAGTTAATATTGTGAAGGCTGTGGGGGATGTGCTTGTAACCAGACTCCCACCTGATAGGGCTGAAGGGATACTGAAGGAACTCGGGGATATTGATAGAAGAATTGAGTACCATGAGACCGCAGGGGTGCTCGCTGCAAGGTCAGGAGACCCTGAGTTTATTGGAAGGATAGGGTTGCTCTCTGCCGGGACATCGGACATACCCGTTGCAGAGGAGGCAAGGGTGGTTGCAGAGGAATCAGGCTGTGAGGTCATCACTGCCTATGATGTTGGTGTTGCAGGCCTCCACAGGCTCCTGGACCCACTCAGGAGGATGCATGAATCAGGGGTTAAGGCCCTCATAGTGGTTGCAGGTATGGAGGGTGCTCTTCCCTCAGTGGTTGCAGGACTTGTTGATGTACCAGTCATAGGGGTTCCAACCTCTGTTGGCTACGGTGTGGGTGAGGGCGGGTCAGTGGCGCTTAAATCAATGCTCCAGTCATGCTCGCCCGGCATAGGGGTTGTTAACATAGACAATGGATTCGGGGCGGCTGTTCTGGCGGTTAAGATATTGAGGGCATGCAGTCTCTAGCTCCCCGCAGCCCTTTCAGGGGGCTTTCTCACCTGAATTCTCCTGCTGGGACCCGTACATTTTACCCCATTCGCAGAGGGCGTCCAGTATGGGTATGACGGATTTTCCCTTCTCTGTGAGGCAGTACTCCACCCGGGGGGGCACCTCAGGGTAGACCTTTCTGTTTATCAGTCCACTGGATTCAAGTTCACGGAGTGTCCTTGTGAGCATCCGCTGTGTTATTTTTGGGATCCTCCGGTTTATTTCACTGAAGCGGAGTTTACCATCCTTCAGGGTGCAGAGGACCAGTGATTTCCATTTACCACCTATCTCGTTGACGGCGACCTCAACTGAACAGAGGTATTCATCATCTCCCATGTCATCACCACTATACTCCTTGTAACATGGTATACTTATTGTAAGTATATACATTTTGTGTAACTACATGATTTAAATACATTAAGTTACTTTACTATAGTAAAGAAGGTTGAGAGGTGAAAACCATGCTTGTAAGCTTTGATCTACAGCACTTCTGCTGCGGTCCAAAGGGCTGTCAGATAGAGATAGAATACGGCGAAATGCTCGACGCAGAGCAGTAAATTCTCCTTTTCTAACACCCCTCATTTTTCATAACCCCCTTCATTTTGACAAAATTTTTATGCACCTGGACTTAAAATCATAAAAATCCACTGATTCTCATAAAGAGGATACCATGAGAGTGCACCCATTCAAGCCCACACCATCATCCAGAAGGAGTGTCAGCCACCTCATATATGAGTCGGACAGGCAGCTATTTGACTGGTTCTTCACTGAGCCAGATCTGATAATAGAAAAGCTTATAGACTACGGACTGTACCTGGATCCTGACAGGATAGTACTGGCATCCAGGGGGCCGGAGGTTATTGGGGCACTGGTCTATGAACTTAAGGGCGCAGAGATCAGTAGGCTGGATCTGATAAGATGTCTGGGCCCCCTGGATTTCCTGAGGTTCTCTGCAATGGATTTAATTGACTCCCTCAGCACACTGGACCTGGGGGAGGGTGATCTCTATATCTCATCCCTTGCAGTTTCAGCGGGAGCAAGGGGGATGGGGGTGGGGTTCAGACTCCTCGAGGAGGCACGAAAAATAGCAGAGGAGGAAGGTCTTGAGAGACTCACCCTTGATGTTGCACAGAGCAACAGACCGGCCCTCAAACTTTACAGGAAATTCGGTTTCAGAATCAAAGACGAAAGCGGAATAAAAATCTTAAACAGAATGTTCTACCGCATGGAATTATCTCTTATCTGAGTTTCCACCAGCCTATTCCATTTCCTGTTCTGCTTCTATCGTTGGAGCTGTCTTTCCCTATTTTCTTCTTGCAGCAAACTCCTCCAGGAGGCTGTCAAGGGGCACGCCCTTGTATACCAGCAGGAGCAGAGTGTGGAATATGAGGTCGGCTGCCTCCTCCACGAGGTTCTCATCATTCTTTGATGCTATTATGACCTCTGCGGCCTCCTCCCCTATTTTCTCAAGGATCTTATCCTCTGCCCTTTTATCATCATCCCTCATGAGGCGTGAAGTGTATGAATCAATGGGTCTGTCCCTCCGATCCTCAAGCACACGGTATACTTCCCTTAAAATTCCCTCATCTACCATTCTTCTTACCTGCCATGGCCTTTCTCATGCTCGTCGTTATCGCAATCAGTGGGTGCTGGGCGTCATCTATGACCTCTATGTCCTCCAGGGTGTGAACACCATTGAGGTCAGCTGTCTTCTCCATACCCAGCTTCATATCCTTCTTTATATCTATGACATAGGAGTCTATCTCCTTGCACCCGAGCCTGTAGGATGCGAGGGTCCTGTGGTGACCATCAATGAGGACGTACCTTTCACCTGTCTTAACAACTATTGTGGGCTCTGCAAGACCCCTTTTAATTTCATAGGTCCTGCCCTGGAGTTCATCGGCATAGACCTTGTTCTGGGTTGGCCTCAATTTCTCGATTGGGACCTTCATCCTTTTAACCTCTGGTTTAACACCATAGAGCTGTTCCAGGGTCTTCTTGAAGTAGTTGACCTTCATGGGTGTTGAACGCTCGATGTGGGACCTCACGATATCGGTGTTTGTTATGATTCCAACAAGCTTACCCTCCTTGTTTATAACAGGTAGCCTGGAGATGCCCATCCTGAACATCACCCTTGCGGCGTCATTGAGTGACATGTCCTGGTCAGCCACAACAACATCCCTTGACATGATCTCTGAGACGGTTTTAACCCACGGTTTTATCAGAAGGTCAAAGGCCGTCACCATCCCGATCACAGAACCGTTATCCTTAACAGGGAACCCATCGTGCCCTGTTTCCTTCATAAGTTTGATTATCTCAGCAGTTGAAGTATCTGAGGATACCGTTATAACGTCCCGGGTCATGTAGTCCCTTACAAGTGCCTTGTTGCTCATCCTATTCCCTTCTTCTGTTTTTTCCAGATGAAACTGTTATCACAGACTATCTTCACCACACGGTGGTATGGGATGGAGCTCCCATCCCTCAGTATCATGAAGCCCCTCTCAAGCCTTTCTATGTCGGAGCCCCTGATTGTTTTAAGGTTCCTGCAGGCACCCCTGTGGAGGTAGCTTATCCTGCATCTTTCAATATCCCACTTCGGATGCCACATCAGAAGATCCAGGACGTTCTTGGCCATACACCTCAGATCCGTTCCTTTATCAGTTCAACGGTGCGTTCGGGTTCAGCCTTACCACGGGTCATCCTCATGACCTGACCAACCAGGAAATTTATGGCTGCCTCCTTACCGGCATGGTAATCCTCAACAGCCCCTGGATTCTCTCTTATGGCCTGTTCAACGGCCCTTATGACTTCCGATTCATCTATGATGCCTATGAGTCCCATTTCGGTCGCTATCTCCCGGGGACCCTTTTTATTCAGTGGCATCTCCTCTATGATCTTCTTGGCTGCCTTGCTTGTTATCTCCTTCTTCCTGATCATGGCGAGAAGCTCGATGATATCCCCTGGTGTTATCATGCTTTCTGCAAAGCTTATCTTGTTGTAGTAAAGGACCCTTTTCAGTTCATCCCTCATCCACAGGGCAGCAAATTCAGGGTCTATTGAGCCAGCAACCTCCTCGAACGCGTCTGCAAGCTCCAGCTCTGATGTGAGGACCCTTGCATCCTCCTCCCTCAGGCCGTACTCCTCCATGAAACGCTTCACCTTCAGGTGGGGTGCTTCCGGTATCCTCTCCCGCAGACCCTCCACCACTTCATCCGTGAACTTCATTGGCGGAAGGTCCGGGTCAGGTATGTATCTGTAGTCCTCTGCCTCCTCCTTGAGCCTCATTGAAACAGTTATCATCTGCGACTCAAGAAAGGCCCTTGTTTCCTGCTTGACCTCAACACCCCTCTTCAGGAGGTTCTTCTGTCTGATCATCTCAAATTTCAGGGCCTTGTAGGCGCCCTTAATTGAGTTTATGTTCTTTATTTCAACCCTTTTACCACCCTCAAGGGATATGTTGACGTCGGCCCTCATTGTACCCTCCCCACGTGCACAGCCACTGTACTCGAGGACCCTTATGAGTTCCCTGAGGAAGTTCCTGGCCTCCTCAGGGGAGGTCATGTCGGGTTCTGTGACTATTTCAATGAGGGGGATTCCTGACCTGTTGAAGTCCACGGTTCCCTGGTCGGGCTTGTACTGGCCCGGGTCCTCCTCGATGTGGACCTCCCTGATCCTCACACCGTTCAATTCACCCTCAAGTCCCACGGGTATGGATGTCCTCTGATACCCGGATGGGAGGTCCGGGTAGTTGTAGTGCTTACGCATGAAGTAGGTGATCTCAGGGTTTATCCTGCAATCGAGCATGAGTGCAATTTTAAGTGCCCCCTCAAGGGCGCTCCTGTTTGGGGGGTATGGCTTGGCCCCGGGCTGGTTGAGGCAGACCGGGCATATGTTGGTGTTTGGTGGGGCTTCCTGGTAATCTGTGGGGCACCTGCAGAAGAGTTTTGATCTGGTGTCAAGCTGAACATGAATTTCAAGACCACATTTCATCTTAATGGTTATTCCTCCCTTTTTATGATCCGGTGAACTTCAG
>NZ_QREL01000001.1:97500-719200 GCF_003385755.1 Methanothermobacter defluvii
CCTCCACAAAGCCCCGTATAAGCACAATTACAGGGATTATCTCAAGCCTTCCAAGCCACATGCTCAGGATGAGGGCCATCTTCGGGACCACGGGTAAATTGAAGCTGGTTATACCCATGCTGAGCCCCACGTTTCCCTGGGCAGAGGCGGCCTCAAAGAGTGAATTTAGGGGGTCATAACCGTAGACCACAAGGACCGACCATGTGAAAAATAGAAGGACAAAGTAGAGGCTTATATAGGAACCCGCCTCCCTTATCTCGGTGTCACTCACAGACTTCCCTGATATCTTCCTCGGTATAACTGATCCCTCAGGGGCGAGTATTCGCATGATCTCCCAGTAAACCCCCTTGAGGACGGTTATCACCCTTATTATCTTGACGGCCCCCGTGGTTGAACCGGCAGCCATTCCTATGAGCATACAGGTTATGAGCACAACCTTGAAGTATGCCGGCCATGCCGCCATCTGGGGGGTTGAACTTATGCTTGAACCGGTACAGCTCAGTGCCGATATAACATGGTAGATGGACTCCAGGGGGGCAACACCCCCGACGTAGACTGCAAGGATGGTGAAGATGCTTATAAAGACCACGGTGGCCTGTAACTGTATATCATGAAGCACACTGAAAAACCTGCCCTTTATGAGCTGATAGTGGACAAGGAAACTCGTACCTCCCAGTATCATGAGGAGCATGGTTACAAGGTAAACGGCGGTGCTGTGATAGTATCCTATGTTCATGTTCTTGATTGACATCCCACCGGTGGACAGATTTGTCAGGGTATTGTTGATGGCGTCAAAGAGGGGCATCCCTGTGAGGCCGTAGAGGACGATCCCGAGAACGGTGTAGGTTATGTAGATCCACCAGATGGTCTTAACTGTATTTGCTATGCTGGGCTTTATTCTTTCATCCCTGGCCTCGGACTTGTAGAGACGCGATGCAGCGGTACCGGGCCTTATGAGTATTCCTATAACAACTATGACCACACCAAGGCCCCCTATCCACTGCTCAAGGCTTCTTAAAAACAGTATGGATTTAGGGAGGGATTCTACACTGGAGAATATGGTGAGCCCGCTTCCTGTCCATGCAGACATGTTCTCAAAGAATGCGTTTGTAAAGTCAATGTTGAGGGCCGATATCATTATGAGGCTCCCGATGAGCCCTGCCCATAGCCATGCCAGGCATGCAACCATCATCCCGTGCTTGAGGCGCACTGAACATTCCTCGGGCATGTACCTCTTCAGAACGGTTCCTGCGCCCAGAGAAATGAATGCAGGTATAATGAAACTCTGCAGGTTGCCCTCACCGTAGATGATGGCAACGAAGACTGGCAGTGCAACAACAAAACCCACTCCCTGCATTATCGTGCCAAGATACTTGCCCACTGTAAAAAGGTCCCGCTTTCCGATGTATCTCATAAGTACCAATATATGAATGGGGACATTGCAATATAAATTTTTAGAGCGGCAGTTTATGGGTGGATCGTATTTGAGTAGTGTCAGGACATTGCAATATAAATTTTTAGAGCGGCCGCTGGAATAATGCAGTATTGGTATCTGACGGATACTGTCTGAGCTGTCTCTATGCTGCTGTTTATGGGGGAATATCTAATCAGGGTTTAAAAGCAGCTGGTGTTATTATGGAAGAAAATAGCTTAAGAGCGGACCTGCATCCTACCGCTGAACCTGAACCAAAAAAATAAATTTCGATGAGTAGAAGAGTCTACTCCAGGTACATAACTTAAATCTATTCTACAACTTCAGCGAAAGCAAACTTGCGCCTGGTTGCACTTATCCTTATCTTGACCTCGTCGCCTACACCTGCACCAGGTACAAAAACAACAAAACCTTCGACACGGGCTATTCCATCACCATCTCTGCCAAGGTCTTCAATTTTAACTTCGTACTCCTCACCCACATTCACCGGTGTGGAGTATGTTTCCTTTCTATAGTAGTTATCTCCAAACAATTCATCACATCCTTAAGTAGGGACACACAAGAATCATGCAATTAATTCAAACCAAATTCAAACCAGAATCAGTAAGAATAATCAAATGACCATCATGCATCCCATACATAAACTTAAGCATCATAGTATATAAATGTATGTGGAGCCATTAACTACTATCACCGGGTGGTTTATTTGATCGGACTGATAGCAGATTCACATGATAATCTTGAGGCAATAGGGAGGGCGGTTGATTACCTCAACCGGGAATCTGTTGACCTTGTTATACATGCAGGGGACCTCATATCCCCCTTCACAGCCCCAGAATTCGGGAAGCTTGAAATGAAGTTCGAGGCGATATTCGGAAACAACGACGGGGAAAGGGATGGTCTGAGAAAGGCCTACAGTCACCTGACAGAGCTTTCCGACTTCAAATCTCTTCGATTTGACGGCCTCAGGATAGCCGTTATCCATGGCCACGAGCCGGAAATCCTTGAATGTGTGGTTGAGTCCGGGAGGTATGACCTTGTTGTGACAGGGCACACACATAAGAGGAAATTTTCAGATTCAGGTACTGTGACCGTAAATCCCGGCGAACTGTGCGGTTATCTCTCAGGTGAGAGGACACTGGCCCTCCTTGACACGGACACCATGAAATGTGAGTTTGTAAGTCTATGAGCGGCAGAAAACGGTTCAGAGCCATGCTGCTTTAAGGAGCAATTTCAGGAATCAGGTGTATGTTGGTTTAAATGAAACATAAAGGATCAATTTTAATAGTAATAGGAGTTGTGGCCCTTGCAGCGATGATACTGATAATAGGGCCCGGCGAGATTGAGGAGGCCCTCAGAAAGGCGGACCCAGTGTATGTGCTCATGGCTGTGGTCCTGGAGTTCATCATACTCGCCCTTTTCACCCTTCGCTGGTCAATAACAACAAGGGCGGTCTCAATAGATGTTGGCAAGAGGCACCTCTTCCCGATGCTCCTTGTGGGCATGGCCATAAACAACCTCACACCGAGTGCAAGGGGAGGAGGGGAACCTGTGAGGGCCTACATGCTTGGAAAGTATTCCAGGGCATCCATGGAGTCAGCCTTTGCAACCGTGATAGCTGACAGGGGCCTTGACACATTCCCCTTCATATTCCTGGCAGTACTCACCATAATAGGCATCGTGTTATATTTTGATCTCTCCCGGTGGATACTGGCTGCCCTGATAGCCTCTGTGGTCATCATTGTGGCGGCGTTCTTCCTTGCCCTGTATGTGTCCGTTGACAGGGATGCTGGTGAGAGGATAACAGGATGGATACTTGGGATTGTAAAGAGGTTCTACAGGAAGAACCATGAAAGGCTTGAGAGGAGAGTAAGGAGTGCTCTCCATGAATTCCAGAGTACTATGAGGATGATGCTGGCAGAAAAGAATGTCCTGGTTTATGGCATACCCATATCATTCCTCCTCTGGATCCTTGAGATCATAAGGGTTTACCTGATCTTCGCAGCCTTCGGAACAGACATATCACTGCTGGTAATCGCCGAGGTTTTCATACTCGCCACCCTTATAGGGATGATACCACTGCTCCCGGGAGGTCTTGGCGCTGTTGACGGCATAATGATTGTTTTCTACTCATATGCGGGTGTCTCACCATCTGTAAGTGCAGCTGCAACGGTGGTCGAGAGGCTCATATCCTTCTGGATGATCTCGGCCATGGGTGTGGCGGTCATACCCTACTTTGGATCATCTGTTTCAGAGAAGCTTATGGATAAACTGTGAACTGATATGGTTAAATTGAAATTATGGAAAATGATTTATTGTGCGATGATGAAAATTATACCCAGATGACCTTAAGGTTAGGGGGATAAAAATGCTTGAAAAGGTTTTTTTGACCGAAAAGGTTCATGATGAAAAATTGTATGAAAAACTGGTGGATGAGATACGCTCATCACCAGATTACCTCAATCTTATACTGGAATCTTCCGATCCATGGATCCTCCAGGATATAAATGGCTTCATACTTGACCTGAGCCAGTCCTTCGCGGATATGATCGGATATGAACCCGATAAATTGAGGGGCAGGTATCTTCCAAGCCTCCGGGCAGTACCACTGATACAGAAATCAAGGCTGAGGATTCTGCTTGACAGAATGGCAGAAGAGCCGCGTGAGTGCAGCGGTCTCTTTGAGTTCCTTGATTCAGATGGAAGGATGGTGCCACTTGAACTCAATCTCAGACCCCTTGAGATTTCCGGCCAGTTATTCGTGCTTTTAACTGCAAGGGACGCATCAGAAAGGCTCAGGGAGGTTGGAGAACTTGAGCAGAGAATAGATGAACTCAAAAACACGATAAACGGTCTTTACAGGCAGATCGACAGGAACCTCCAGCTGATCACCAGCATAGTTAACCTTCAGTTTCCATACATAAAGGACGAGGACGACTATGAACTTCTGAGGGACACCCAGAACCGTCTGAAGTCCATAAGGAAGGCCTATGAGAAACTGATATATGAGGGATCCTCTGACACCATAAACTTCGGGGCCTACGCCAGGAGCATTGTGTCAGGTATCCTGAGCACATACTCCCCTGAGCCGGGGAGAGTAAGGCTTGAGATGTACTTTGAGGATGTGGATATGGGCCTGGACCTTGCAGTACCATTCGGGATGATACTATCAGAACTCCTATCCAACAGCTTCAGGCATGCATTCACCGAAGACCAGGACGGCAGAATAAGGGCAGTTTTCATGGATAAGGGTGATCATTACATGCTTGAGGTGAGAGACAATGGAAGGGGCTTCCCTGAGGGCGTAGACTTCGAGGGCGCAGATTCACTTGGACTGCAGCTTGTTAAAAACCTCATCAATCAGATAGAGGCAAAGGTCGACTATACGCTATCCCCGGGCACCTGCTTCAAGGTGAGGGTCCTGAAGCCCTGATCATCACCGGTTACTGGAACATTAGCTTGATGGGGTCAGGCACTCTATCTCCTTAAAAAGGACGTTGACCACTAGTTACAGGGACATTAGCTTGATGGGGTCTTCGTGTCTGAGATGGGTATATAAATAATTTCTCTGGGCACCTGTAATAACCATATGATCTATCACCCGGTGTATACCTCTCTTATCATCCATAGGGGCCCTCAGATTCATGGTTTTACAGTTATTTCTAAGCTGAATTGAAAGTAGAAAAATATATTAAACATTCTCCCAGTAAATCAACTAGGTGATAGTTATGGAGATAAATGGTGTTGAAATAGAAGACACATTTGCAGAGGCCTTTGGCATAAAGGTTTCAAGGGTTCTTGTAACCGCAGCAACAAAAAAACTTGCCAAAATAGCAGCAACCGAGGCAACAGGTTACGGTACCTCAGTTATAGGGTGCCCCGCAGAGGCTGGCATCGACTGCTATGTTCCACCTGAGGAGACACCTGACGGAAGACCAGGGTACATTATAATGATATGCAACCCATCCAAGAAGAGCCTTGACCATGAGCTACTTGAAAGGATAGGGATGGGCATCCTCACAGCACCAACCACAGCCGTCTTCGATGCACTGGATGATGAGGATGAGAAGCTCAACATAGGATTCAAACTCAAATTCTTCGGTGACGGCTACGAAAAGGAACTTGAAATTGATGGAAGAAAGATCCACTCAATCCCAATAATGTCAGGGGACTTCCTGATTGAAAGTGAGTTCGGAATAAAGGATGGAGTGGCCGGCGGAAACTTCTTCATAATGGGCGACAGCCAGTCATCAGCGCTCCTGGCTGCACAGGCAGCTGTTGATGCCATAGCCGCAGTTGAAGGTACTGTAACACCCTTCCCTGGTGGAGTGGTTGCTTCAGGATCAAAGGTCGGTTCAAACAAGTACAAATTCCTCAATGCATCAACCAATGAGAAGATGTGTGTGACCCTCAAGGACGAGGTTGAGGACACCCAGATACCTGAAAACGTCAACGGGGTCTACGAGATAGTCATAGACGGTGTTGATGAAGAGGCTGTAAGGGAGGCCATGAAGGAGGGTATAAAGGCTGCCTGCACGGTTCCAGGTATAATAAAGATAAGTGCAGGAAACTACGGCGGCAACCTCGGGGCCTACAAGATAAAACTCCATGACCTGTTCTGATTGTTTTAATCAGATCCATATTTTTTGGACATCTGCCCTGGTACTCCAGGGATTAACCTTTTTATTCTATGCAGAATTTTTCCATCATCTCACTTTCAACTATTTCCCATATCTCGTCCTCGGTGAGGTTAACACCGAGCAGTATGCCCCTTTTCCTGAGATCCTCTTCAATTTTCCTTATAATCCTGACGTCGGCTGCAGCCACTGTGTGGGAGTGTATGTTCCGGGATATGCTGTAGAGGGCCTTCAGAGACCTTCGGGCGTCCGGGGTTTCCAGTTCCTCCATACACCTTTTCAGATCATCCATGTTCCTTATGTTGAGGTTCCTTGTAACGACCTGTTTAACCCCCGGGAGGTAGTGCTTTGAGTCAAGGATACGGCCACCCCTCTGGATTATTATTTCCTTGTCATCCATGTTTCCGAGGTCATGCTTCAGCAGCATCTCAACAACGCGGCCTGACTCCTGTATTATTGATTTGATTTCACTGAGCTTGAGGTTGACTCCTATCAGGAAACCCTCCTTTTTGAGTTCCCTTTCCACCAGCTCAAGGCTCTTTGAGTCAGGCCCTGAAATTCTGTGGGAGTGTATCCCACCACCTGAAAGGGTGTAGAGCCTGTCAAGGGATTCAAGTTTACGGGGTTCACTCCTGAGGGTCTTTATGAAACTGCCGATTTCTTCCATGGAGCTAACCCCCACATTCCTTCTGAGGGGTTCTGAGAATCCCGGGAGATAGTACTCTATATCCTCAATGGTGCAGCCATGATTTATTATGATCTCAGCCTCTCTCCTGATGTCATCGACCCCGTGGTTTTCAACGATGCTCATCTCAGGCTTTATTATTATTTCAACGAGACGACCGTGTTTCCTTGCAACATCCTTTATCTCCTCATCATTGAGGTTCACACCCAGCAGTATCCCCTCTGATTTGAGTTCATCGATAACAGCGTCTATGCTCTCCCTGTCAGGCCCGGATATCCAGTGGGAATGTATGCCGCTGACGGATTCATAGATCCTTTTAAGGGAGCTCTTCCTGGCCGGGTCCCTCTCAAGGATCTTCAGGAACCTTTCAAGTTCCCCGCCCTCAGATACACCAATCTTCCTCACCAGGGGCTCCTTGAATTCAGGGAGGTGGTATTCTATGTCCTCCAGTGTGCAGCCATGTTTCAGTATTATTCTGGCCTCCCTTCCAATGTCGTCAACATCATGCTTAACGGTTATCTTCACCATTGTTGGTTCCATGGCTGCGAAGTAGATGTCCTCTCCTCCACTGATTTCGGGTGAGATGACCCGGTTGGCCCCTGCACGGTACAGCCTTTTGATGTTCTCCCTCTTGCTGGCTCTTGTCACGATCCATATGTCGGGGTTAAGCTCTCTGCAGGTGAGTGTTATGAAGAGGTTGTCGACGTCGTCGCCTGTTGTTATTATAACCCCCCTGGCCCTTTTTATCCCGGCCGCCCTGAGGGTCTCCTCATCTGCGGCGCTCTCGGGTATCGCAAGGACATTGGGATCATCCCATAGTTCCTTTTCAACTATCTCACGGTCCTTCTCAATTATTATGCTCTTCTGGTTCCTTTTCTGGAGCTCCTTAAAAACAGCAGATCCAACACGGCCAAAACCACAGAGAATGAAGTGGTTGTTCATTGACTGCATCAACCTGCGTATCCGGGCGCCTGATATGGTATCCTGCAGGGTCATTGTAACCACCGAAACGGTTAAGCTGAAAACGTATGCAATCAGCCCCACACCACCTAGGGCCAGTGTCACGGAGAATATCTTCTGGGGTATGGTAAGAGGGATTATATCCCCGTAACCAACGGTTGCAATGGTTATAATGGTGAAGTAGACTGCGTTGTAGAAGTCAAGGCCCATTATGTAGATTGAACCCAGTATGCCATATACTATGAGGGCTGTCAGGGCTGCGAGGGCGTAGTATATGATTGAGATGGGAACGTACTGGATACTCTCCATTGGATTCCTTTGAGGTGGCATGGGAAACCTCGCTCTGGTATTGATATATTAATAATCTGCAGACAACAATATAAATTAGGAGTATTCCATCCGCACGGGTCACGAAAATCTGCGCCGGTGTACTGAATGACTGGAGTATTGATAAGCAAGCTTCAATAAATTTGAGGCTATCCTGAACACGGAGAGGGGGTTCTCTCTGCCGGGTAAGGAGGCTTCAATAAACTCAGGAAGCCTGACTGATCCTGTGCGGTGGAGGATATCCATCTTTGATCCCTGGTCAGGAGGATGTCAGATGAAACCGGTTGATATGGCTGCAGCAGACATTAACGCGGAATACCTGGGTGTTCCAAGACTATCCCTCATGGAGAACGCAGGGAGAGCTGTGGCAGAGGAGATAGGGAATGCGGTGGATGAGGGGAGGGTTGCTATATTCTGTGGTTCAGGAGGAAACGGAGGAGACGGATTCGTGGCGGCAAGGCACCTCCTTAACATGGGCTTTGACGTGGAGGTCCAGCTACTCAGTCACCCTGAAAGGATAGGCTCAGAGGAGGCCCTCGTAAACTGGAAGGTCCTTGGGGCAATGCAGCCCCATCCAGGCGGATTCAGGGTGGAGGTGGTCAGGGATTCATCTGAAATCAATCCACCGGATGCTGATGTTGTGGTTGACGCCATACTGGGTACGGGTGTACGGGGGTCTCTTAGAGAACCATCGAGGTCAGCCATTGAAATCATAAACAGGTCAGATGCCTTCAGGGTATCTGTGGATATACCGAGCGGTCTGAACCCTGAAACCGGCTCAGTCGATGACATCGCTGTGTCTGCAGACCTGACGGTGACCTTTCACCGGATGAAGGACGGTCTTAATGTTGCGGATCCTGCAGTCACAGGGGAGATCGTTGTGAGGGACATAGGCATACCCCCTGCGGCTGAGGTATTCATGGGCCCGGGTGATCTCCTGAGGATGCCCTCAAGGAGTCCTGGAAGTCATAAGGGCGAAAATGGAAGGGTTCTTATCATAGGGGGAAGCAGACAGTACTCTGGGGCACCGGCAATAGCAGCAAAGGCAGCACTGAGGGCGGGAGCCGATATCGTAATGGTGGCAGCTCCGGAGAGTGCCGCCAGGGCCATCAGGTCACTCTCACCTGACATCATAGTCCGGGAACTCGATGGGGGCTACATTGGAATGGAATCCCTTGATGAAATCCTTGAACTTGCAGAAAAGTCTGATTCAGTTCTCATGGGCTGTGGTGCAGGCAGGGAGACGTCAACGGCCAGGACGTTCCTGAGGGTCATTGAGGACCTCCATGAAATGGAAAAGCCACTCATACTCGATGCGGATGCACTCAGGCTCATGGATTACTCTGATGTCAGTGAATACAGGGAACTGACCGTGACACCCCACATGGCCGAGTTCCGCAGCTTCTTTAAGCTGAAATCCATGATATTTGATGACTTCAGGGAACGTGTATCTGCCTTCCAGTCAATCTCATCCAGGATAATGGGGACGGTCCTCCTCAAGGGGAGAATTGACATGATATTCCAGGGGGACAGGTCACGTCTCAACAAAACAGGGTGCCCTGGAATGACCGTTGGGGGTACTGGGGACGCCCTTGCAGGTTTAACAGCTGGTTTGCGTTCACTGGGCCTTTCATCCTTTGATTCCGCTTCACTGGCAGCGTTCATAAATGGGATGGCAGGTGAGCTGGCGATGGAGAAGTATGGCAATGGCTTCACAGCATCTGATATGCTTGATATGATCCCCCCTGTGATGGATATGGGGTTCTATGGTTTTTGATGCCTGCTATGGTCCCTGTGATGTCACTCCCTTCTCAAATTTAAAAATAATTAGCAGGGTTAGATCAGCCCAATTATATTGCCCAGGAGGAGAATCCCGACCCCGGTTATCCCCCCGAAACCCGCCACAAGAACCGTGAGGGGGTTGAGGGGAATGTTTATGAAGGGCAGTATGTTCACAGCAAGCAGAAGGATGAGGCCTGCCACCATGTTCCCTGCAACTGTGAGGACCCTCTTACCTAAACCCATAAGTATCCTCAGGGATGCCAGGCCCCCTGCAACAATGAAGGTGGCGATTACGATGAGTATGAGGAATGAGAGACCTTCCATCAGCTCTCCTTCCTGCAAACCCTGCTGTATATGGCAGCCTGGAGGGCATAGTTTTTGACCATCCCGGCCATCTCCCTCTGATCAAGGGTCTTATCCTCAAAGGATACTATTTCCTCACTGTATAGGCTGTAGGGTGACTTCCTTCCAGTGACACGCATGCTACCCCTGTGTAGTTTAACCCTGACTGTACCGGTGACACGCCTCTGCATGTGGTTTACTGCCATGTCAAGGTCCTCACGGAGGGGGTCATGCCACAGACCACTGTACACCAGTTCAGCATAGGTGCTGCTTATTATGTCGGCAAACCTGAGTTCACTCCTTGTGAGTGTAAGCTGCTCCAGGCCCCTGTGGGCCTCCAGGAGCAGGAAGGCCGCCGGTGTCTCATAGACCTCCCGGCTCTTCATACCTATTATACGGTCCTCCATTATGTCGACCCTACCAATGCCATGTTTTCCTGCCACCTCATTTGCAAGGCCTATGATTTCAAGGGGCTCCAGTTCCTCACCATTCAATGCAACCGGAACACCGTGGCGGAACTCAACTTCAAGGGTCTCAGGGTCCTCCGGGGTCTCATGGATGGGTCTTGTCCATTCAAAGGCATCCTCAGGTGGCTCAACCATTGGGTCCTCCAGGATGTCTCCCTCTATTGCACGGCCCCAGAGGTTCTCATCTATACTGTAGAGCTTGTCTGAGGGGAGTGGTATCCCACAGGATCTGGCGTATTCCATCTCCTCTGTCCTTGTGAGGTTAAGGTCCCTTATTGGGGCGATGACATCCAGGTCCGTTGTTGACCTTATAACAGCCTCGAAACGGAACTGGTCGTTACCCTTACCGGTGCATCCATGGGCTATTGCAGATGCACCCTCCTTCTCGGCCACTTCGACTATCTTTTTAGCTATCAGAGGCCTTGCAAGGGCAGTGCTGAGGGGGTAACCCTCGTAAACCGCATTGGCCTTTATGGCTGGAAATATGTAGTCCTCTGCGAACTCCCTCCGTGCATCTATTGTGTAGTGTTTGTAGTTTCCGAGTTTCTCGGCAACCATGGCGGGTCTTTCAATTTCATTCCGCGGCTGACCAACATCCACACAGGCAGTTATGACCTCCATGTTATACTTTTCCTCAAGGAGTTTGATACACACTGATGTGTCAAGGCCTCCACTGAAAGCAAGAACCACTTTATCCACAGCAATCACCTTCAACTTATAAATGGAATCATTCTGATACGCTCATGTTTTTATTACAACACTATAGATATTAATACGGGATAAGTTATAAGTGTATGTCCCATCTGCCGCTGGTTATACGGATTTTCCTGGAAGTGTGCCAGCAATTCAGGTGACCCTGATGTTTGTAAGTGAGGATTCAGTTGAGGTTTCACTGATACATGATGGTTCGGGAGGGGATATCACCAGGAACCCCTCATTAAAGCCTTATATACATGATAGGTATCCTCGGGTCATTGCAGAATACTCCCTCAAGGGGACTGTAATGCTTAGCCTGGGCTCTGGAAGGCCATCTGTCATGGTTGTGGCCGGTGTCCATGGAAACGAGATACCCCCACAGTTAGCGGCCATGCGCCTTCTGGAGCACCTCGCATCATCTGATATCTCTGGAAAGGTTCATGTTATACCCATCGCCGCCCCCTGGGCCACCATGAAGAACATTCGCTGGTGCAGGGGCCGTGACCTTAACCGTTCAGCCGGCACACCCGGCTCGGTTACAAATGCCATATTCAGGAGAGCACTTGAACTCGGGGTTGATGCCCTGGCTGACTTTCATTCAACTGCACCCGGGAGCAGACCCGGTGTTGAGGGAGTTTTCTGCTCAGAGGAACCTGAACCAGAGAGTGTTGAGATAGCCCGCCACATAACTTCAAGGACCTCATCCAGGGTCCTGTGTTATGAGAGGGCTTCCTCCAGTTACATGGGCGCCCTGGAGGACGAATGCAACCTTGCAGGCATACCATCTGTCACATGTGAGGTTGTATCTGAGAATGGAACTGTCAGGGAGGGCAGTTATGAGAGGTCCCTCCTCCAGATGAAGTTATTCCTGGAGTACATGGGAATCCTGGTGGAGGGGGTGCCTGGCTGTCTTTGAGGTTAATTGATGTGTGGGGTCCGGGGGATGTTGCATTCTGATGGATTGAGGTTCATTAACTGTATGGAGGTCCTGTGATTGTCATCTTACAGGAAACATGCTCTTATTTCAATTATAATGGCCATCCCAGTATTTCCGGCTGTTTTCCCGGTGGCACTGGCGCTTATAGGGGCCATGATACCTGATATGGACCATGAGGTTAAATCTGGGAGTGTTTCAACGATATTCCTCCTTGGACTTGTGATATTCCTGGTGTTCTACATCCTGGGGCTTCCGTACCTTGCTGGAATAGCCCTGATGGACCTGGCCCTGATATTTTACCTTTCAGGGCACAGGGGATTCACACATTCTCTTATCGGGGCGCTTATACTCTCAGCATGTCTGACGGTCTTTGTACTGGCATCGTTCTTCCTTCTGAGGTCACTGGGTCTTGATGGAAGGGCTTCTCTTGTGGTTATACTGACGGTCCTTGGATTCATAATTCTGAACAGGTTGCTGATTCTGCCCTTTGTGCTGGTGACACTCCTGGGGGTTTTCCTCACGGACTTCCCTGTCATGAACCTTTACACGATAATGGGACCACTGCTCCTGGGCTTCATAAGTCATGATATGCTTGACTCCTTCACACCCTCCGGGGTGCGCTTCATGAGGCCACTATCAGGGAGGACATTCCGCAGGGGCTTCGGGGTCCTGATGCTTGTTTTATGGGCGATTCTGGCGGTTTATTCTCTTTCAGGTGTTTAATCACGGGATCCCAGATTTTTATTACGATTTATATAGAAAACTTTATATTATCATAAATAATCATGTTAATTATTGATACCAAAGTGAAGGGAGCTATAAAATGTTTATCACGAGGATTCTGTACGGCATCGCCTACTTCCTGGTCCTGATATATGAAATACTCAAGGCAACGGTTGACGTGGCAGCAAGAACCCTGAATGGAAATGTAAAGCCTGTAATAGTTGAGATAGAGACGGAACTCACAAGGCCAGTGTCCCAGACAATACTCGCAAACAGCATAACACTCACACCGGGAACCCTTTCCATTGACCTGGATTCTGAAAACAGGATCCTGAAGGTTGCAGCCATCTACCCGCGGGAAAGGGAGGACATAATCCCCTTTGAGCCCTACATAAAGGGGATGCTTGAATAGGTGGTTCCCATGGATATACTGATGATCGCAGAGTACACGCTTCTCGCATCCCTTGCAGTATTCAGCATTGCAGCCGTGAGGATAGCAACACGCAGAAGTATAGGGATGGGTCTTGTGGGGATCTCAGGTCTGAGCATAGCCATTGCAACCATACTCATACTCATAAACAGGATGTACGGTGTCGGGTTCTGCCGTGACATAGCCTACGCCCTGGTCCTTCTTGGACCTGTTGGTACAATAGCATTTGCAAGGGTTCTGAGGGGTTGATAGAATGTATCTGGTAATCCTGAAATCAGCGGTTCTCTTCATATCATCCATACTTGTGATACTCGCAGCCCTGGGGATACTCAGGTTCAGGGATGACATCGAGCGTGTCCTGTATGCCAGGATCCATATCCTGGGGATAGCCGACGTGGCATGCATACTCGCCCTCCTTGCACTTGGCGAGCCACTTCTCGCAGCCACCTACTTCATACTGGTGCCCTTCGTGTCCCATGCAATAGCCAACGCCCACCACTATGGGGAGGGAGATTAGATGATTGAATACGTGATAATGATCATAGCCATACTCGGAGCTGTACTGGCCCTTGTCCAGAGGGACCTCCTCAAGGCAGCCATACTCACAGGGGTCCCGGGGGCAGCAATAGCCGCCCTCTACCAGTTACTCCTTGCACCGGACGTCGCCCTGACACAGGCAATAGTCGGGTCAGCGATAATACCGGTATTCTTTGCCCTTGCAGCCTACAAGACAATGAGAATGGAGGAAGAATGATGATATCCCTACAGCTGGCATCACTTCTGACGGCAGGAAGCCTCATGGTCATAGGCGCCGTTGCAGTGATCTTCATAGACAATCTCATAAAGAAGGTTATAGCCCTCTCCTTCATAGCCGACGGTGTTAACCTCTTCCTTGTGACCCTCGGATATAAACCGGGGGGCATAGTCTACATCTACCTGCCAGGAATGTCAGGGTCATGGTTTGCCCAGAACGCAGCCTACCCCCTCCCCTTTGCACTGGTGCTCACCAGCATAGTCATAGGGGCCAGCACCCTGGCTGTCATGCTCGGCATAATAATAATACTGTACCATAAACACGGCACCATCAGCGCATCGAAGGTGCTTGAAGAGTGATAAAATGAGGAATCTAACAGGTGAGGAACTATGAATCCACTCATACCGGTCATGGTGGTTTTACCGATTCTATGCGCACTTCTCCTGAACCTCCTGCATGGAAGGGACAGGACTGTACGGGCACTGGCAGTTGCAGTGGCGGTCCTTCTTCCCATAATACCCCTACTTGCAGGTTACGGTGTCCATTACTTTGGAGGATACGCGCCTCTATCTGAAAATTCAACAATTGCAGCGGGTCTGCCGGGTTCCATAAAATCGTCCTATCTGTACTCATTCCACCCGGCGATAACCTATGTGTTTGGAAGCGCCCAGAGGATATTTCTCCTGATACTCTCAGTGGTAACATTCCTGGCGGTTCTAACCTCACTCAATGAGGTCAGAAGGCCATCCGGGGTCTATGCATTCCTGATGTTCATGGGGACCGCCGCTGTCACAGCAATAGTCCTCACGGACGACATATTCAACCTTTATGTCTTCTTTGAGATAGCGGCCCTGGCACAGGTGGGTGTGGTCCTGTGTTCGGGGGTGGAGCGTAACTATGAAACCGCCCTCAAGTACATGATGATAGGGGGTGTTGCGGCCCCCATGCTGCTGCTGGGTGTGGCCATCCTCCTGGCTCTGACAGGTAACGTGAACATATCTGACATCGTATATTCCATGAGGAGCGGTCTCGTTAACCCGGGAAGCCCGCTGTTCCTCCTGGCATCAGCACTGCTCATCTTCGGATGGCTTTATGGGACAGGATTGCCACCGTTCCACACAATAAAATCTGCCATCTACAGCAAGGCCCTCCCCCACGGATCCGCACTCCTCCAGGCCTTCTCTGTCTTCACATTCACGGCCCTGGCCATTGTGATACTCAGAATGTTCTACCATGTCCCCCTCGTCAGGTGGGTCATGGTGTTCTTCTCCCTGGCGGGGATGGTCCTCGGTATAAGCATGGCACTCATGCAGACCGATCTGAGGAGGATGATAGGTTTCCTTGCAGTGGGGGAACTGGGATACATAGGGATAGGTCTTGGACTCGGAACAGCCGCCAGCATATCAGCCGGACTATTCCAGGCAGTAAACGAGGCCCTGATAACAGCATGCATATTCCTGGGCTTTGGAACCATATTCTACATGACGGGTAAAACAGACCCGGAGGGCATGGGGGGCCTACTGGCATATAAGCCAGGACTCGCGGGCCTTGTGATGCTGTCAGGGTTCATAATGGCAGGTGTGCCCCCATTCAACGTATTCCAGAGCAAACTCCGTCTGATCCAGGCAGCGATCCAGGCAGGGTTCCCTGAGCTCGGCATCCTCATGATACTCCTCAGCATAGTAACCTTCATGACATTCATGAGGGCATTCTATTCGGTTTACCTCAAACCGGAGCCTAGGGGGATGGAACTTGAATCCAGGTCCGTGCCCAGGTCAACGGTCTTCTCAATGGTGGTGCTCATCATAATCTGCACCGTCCTAGGAATCGCACCATGGCTTGCAACCTCACAGTTCACGGCACTCATACAGGGTCTTATAATATGAGAGGGGATGGAATGAACTTCTATGATGAGATAATCAACAGGATAAGGAAGGTCACAGAAGAGAGGGGAGACGGTGAGAGCAACATCTCAGTCTCAGCCGCCCTAACAGCCGAGATAACGTTTATATCAGCGGTCCTCATAGCCGCGGTGATGCTCAGGAAGCTGAACTTCATCCTGATGGTCATCGCGGTTCTCTTACTTGCAGCGGTTCTGCTGACATCCTTTCCGCTGTCGGCGAGGCTCAGGACCGAGCAGGGGGATGGTTTCAGTACAATGATGTTCTACGTACTCCTGACACTGGGGATACTTGTATCCATATTCTACTGGGGTGGTGCCGGTGTCTGAATCACTGAGGGGCCTCATGGCCACCGTGGCACTGGGACTCTTTGGAGTGACACTCTTCGACGCCATAATAGACCTTAGCGGGATGATAAACCCCGGTATAAGCATCATATACAACTACCTCGGGACAAAGATAGCCCCCAACATGGTCACCGTTGTGGTGTTTGACTGGAGGGCCTACGATACCCTGGGGGAGGCCCTCATACTCGTCACAGCTGTACTGGTAACCCTTCTGGTCTTTGGAAGGGGTAAGGTTCAGATTGGGAGTTCAGATAAGGGAGGGAAGGAGAGATGAGTACCATACTTAAGATATTCGCATTCCCTGCAGCCATATTCATAATGTGTCTCGGAATCCTCACAGTACTGGGAGGGCACATAACACCCGGCGGAGGATTCCAGGGCGGTGCCATGGTTGCAGCAGGGTTCATATTCTGTGCAGTTGTCTATGGAATTGAAAAGAGCCCCTTCCAGTTTTCCCATGAATTCATGTCTGCAATGGAGAGCATAGGAGCCCTCGGGTACGTTGGTCTCGGACTCTGCGGCCTCTTATTCTCAGGTTTCTTCCTTTACAACCTGGGAGTTGACCTGTACGGAGTATCTCAAGCTGTCAGCGGGTTCTTCAACTACCCTGACCCCACAGATGCAGGTATAATACCCTACCTGAACATCGTGGTCGGCCTGAAGGTCATGGTGGGTCTCAGTGCAATTGTTATAACCTTCATGGAGTTCAGGGGTGAAGAGGTCACCGAATAGAGGGGAGTTGAGAAATGTTCACAGGACCAATAATCTTTGGATTCATACTGGGATTCATACTCGGAAGCAGGATAAGGGATGACAGGTTCCCGCCGTCATCCTACATAGTGCTGATCCTGGCCCTCATCCTCGTGGCCTGGAACCTTGGTCCATTCCCTTACTACACGGACCTCCCGGTCGCCACAGGATTTGTGGCTGCAGCAGTGGGTATAATGGCAGGCAGGATCTTACTTGGACGCGGATAATCTCATGGGGTTATGATCATGTTCATATCAACAGGAAAATGTGAGGGACTCGGGGAATGTGTTAAGGCATGCCCTACAGAAGCCATAAGGATGATTGATGGCAGGGCCTTCAGCTGCATAACCTGCGGCGCCTGCATGGAGGCCTGCCCCAACAAGGCAATACGCAGGAACAGGTACGGTGGATACGTTGTTGACAGGGCCAAGTGCAATGCCTGCGGTGTATGTGAGATGACCTGCCCTGTTAACAGTATAAAGATAGAGGATGGTGTTGTTAAGGGCATATGCGCAAGGTGCGGTCTCTGCGTGGACGCATGTCCCCTCGGTGCAAGGGTGGACGCCTTTGACCTCATAGAGGACAGACAGCTTCGATTCCTTGAATCACTGAACCTTGCAGTTAAACCACCGGTTAAGAGGACTCCAAGGAGTCATGAGGCCACCAGGGTCAACGTGGTCACCGACACCGAAAGATGCACCCTCTGCAGGAGGTGCCAGTACTACTGCCCCACAGGCGCCATTATTGTTGATACCGGGGAGGGCGTATGCACGGAGTGCCGTGTCTGTGAGGATGTCTGTCCGGTCGGTGCAATAGAGGACCTCAAAATCGACCCTGAAAAATGCACCCTCTGTCTCAAATGCATGCGGGAATGCCCCAGCAATGCAATATACCTTGACGACTTTAAGGTGAAAATAAGAGGGGCAGAGGATAGTCGGGAGGGCAGCATAGTGTCATGCCTCAACTGCGGCCTCTGTGCAGAGTCCTGTGAGAGGGGCGCCCTCAGGATGGTTGATGGCAGACTAAGATATGACCCGACACTCTGCAGGGACTGTGATGAGACACCCTGCATTGAGGCATGCCCTGTGGGTACGCTGCGGATGGTTGATGGGGAGCTCAGGGGCTACTGTGTTTCATGCGGCCGCTGCGTTAATGCCTGTGATGTTAGCGAGGCAAGGAGCTTCCAGACGGTCAGATGGGATGGATCAGTCTCAGAGGACTGCATATCATGCGGTATCTGCTCTGAGATATGCCCTGTGGATGCCATAACACTGCGCAGGGGATCCATAGAGGTGGACACCGACAGATGCATACTCTGTGAGAAGTGCGGGATACACTGCCCTGTCGATGCGATACCGAGAACAACCATGAAGAAGAGAAGTATAAAGGGTGGATTCACCCTCATAGACCCGAGGCTCTGCATAAGGTGCGGCCTCTGTCTGGATGTGTGTCCAGAGGATGCCATATCAAGGGATGAAAGCGGATTGATGGTAGTTGATGATGATAAATGCATACACTGCGGGGCATGCTCCAACATATGCCCTGCAAGGGCAGTGATATTTGAGAGGGAATTTGCATCAGATTAATGGATGGTGGATCATGTGAAGAATCTTCTAAGGATAATGCTGGAGGGATCCTACACCAACCTTAAGAGGATATTCCTTGCAGCTGACCGTGTGACAGATATGGAACTGCGAAGGAGGATCCTTGAGGGGCGGGTGGAACCTGAACCCAAGGTCGCTGAGGTCTCATGCATAGGATGCGCAGGGTGCTCCAACGCCTGCCCCACAGGGGCCATTGAGATGAGGGACCTGGATGAACCCGTTGAGATAATTGAGGGGCTCGTGAAGAAACAGATACCGGTACTGAACAGTGAAAAATGCGTGCACTGTTACTACTGTCACGACTTCTGCCCCCTCTACGCACTCTTCGGTGAACCCGGAACCATACACCCCAACGATGTGGGGGAGGTTGACTTCGACGCCGGGAGGGTGCTGCAGAAACCAGTTAAGATATCAGAGGATAAGCTCAGATTCATATCCCAGTTCCTGGCTGATAAGAGTGTTATGAAGAGCACTACCCTTGCAGAGGCTGCAAGGAGGATCAGGTGATGCAAAATGGGACTTAAATCATTTTCAAGGGCAAGGGCGGTACATGCAATGCTCGTATACACAGGGGGATGCAATGGCTGCGATATAGAGATCGTGAACGCAGTTTTCTCACCGAAATATGATGCTGAACAGTACAAAATATTCCTCACATGGAACCCGAGGGAGGCTGATGTCCTCATAGTAACGGGTCCGGTTACAAAGCAGAACGAGGAACCACTGAAGGCAATATACAATGCAATACCCGAACCAAAGGCGGTTATAGCTGCAGGTGCATGCGCACTCATGGGTGGTGTCTACAAGAACATACATGGGGATATACCCTCTGAGGAGATCTGCGGTCCGGTGGACCAGGTCATACCCGTTGATGCCAGGGTCCCGGGCTGCGCGGTGAGGCCAGAGGACGTACTTGCAGGTGCAGTTGCGGCACTTCCAAAACTGCTGGAGGCGGATTGAACAGATTCAGGTGCTTACAATGGATGGAAAACAGGAGATAATAGAGACAGAAATAGCAATGGGGACCGTGCATTCAGCAGCCATAGAACCATACCGTGTAAGGCTCTTCGTGGAGGATGAGATAGTACGGGACGCCGAGATAACGGTTGGCGTGAACCACAGGGGAATCGAGAGGATAATGGAGGGCCTCCCGGTTGAGAAGGCCAACAGTCTCACCGAGAAGGTCTGCGGTATCTGTTCAGGCGTCCACCTCTGGAACTCGGTACTGGTTGCAGAGAAGGGCCTCGGGGTTGAGATACCTGAGAGGGCATCCTACATTAGGATCATCGTGGGTGAACTTGAAAGGATCCACAGCCACCTACTTTACCTTGCACATGGAAATGAGGTTCTGGGACATGAGACATTCTCCATGAGGCTCTTCTACATAAGGGAGACTGTCATGGAACTTCTAAGACTCATAGGGGGTAACAGGGTACAGTACGGCGTCCCCATAATAGGTGGAATAAGGCCCCGGGCTGACCTTGATGAGATGAAGATACAGAGGATAAGGGAGGGTATTGACCTCATCGAGGAGAAGGTGGAGGCCTTCGCAGAGAGGTTCACCTCCGATCCCATGATAATGTCCCGTATAACAGGGGTCTGCCCCATAAGCAGAAAGGATGCGCTGAGGTTACACGTCACAGGACCAACCCTGAGGGCAACCGGCGTGGACCTTGACATCAGGCGTGAAATGCCATGCTACGACCCCTTTGAATTTGATGTGATAACACAGGATGGTGGTGATGTGAGGGCAAACCTCCTCATGCGTGTCCTTGAGATATTTGAATCGGTGAAGATCATAAGACAGGCCCTCAGGGATTTACCCGGGGGCAGGGTTGTTGACAGGAGCTGGGAGATGCAGGACACAGGCATTGTCAGGAGCTATGTGGAGGCACCGCGTGGCAGACTCTACCACTCATATGCCATAGAGGATGGAAGGGTCAGGGGCTCGGTGATAAGGACGCCCTCCATGTCAAACATAGGGGCAATGCAGTATGCATGCATAGGCCACCACATCACGGACGCCCAGCTGGGCATAGTGCAGTGCGACCCCTGTTTCACATGCACAGACAGGGCCATAGAAATTGTAGATCTGTCTGATAATCCTCGCAGGTGATTTAATGGATCCATCATACGCAGTTGTAACGGTTTTGGGAACAGTAATCCTGGGATTGCTTGTGAGCCTCTGGCTCCCTGGTATTGAAAGAAAATTTGTGCATGCAAGGATACAGCAGAGGATAGGACCACCTGTCTCAAGCCCGGGGCTTATGGCGGCCCTGAAGTTCTTCTATAAAAAGACGGTTAAGCCATGCTCACCCCTGCCAAGGCTCTACAATTCACTCCCGATAGTAGGCTTCATATCAGCCCTCCTAATACTGCTCTTCCTCATACCACCCATGTACACTCTGGGGGCCCTGGCAAGCCTTGTCGCCATCGTCGGGTTCCTTAAGATAGAGGAGGTCATATATGTATTCATGGGTTCCCTCTCAAGGTCTGTCATGTCCATGGGGATGCCCTTCCCTGACCTTGCAAGGGGGGCGAAGCACCCGGATCTTCAGAGGTATTTCCTCGAGGATCTGAGCTCAATGAGGGCATTCCGTTTGATAGCCTTCGGCTCCTTCCCAATTTACCTTGCAATCTTTGTGCCGGCTGTGATGTCAGGTAGCATCTTCCTGAAGGACATAGTGGCATATCAGGCGATCCATGGACCCGTCCTATTTACCCTGGCCGGTGTGGTGGGGGCCGTTGTCTTCTTCATAGGATACATGATACTCCTCAACGAGTACCCCTTCGCAATCCTCAAGACAAAGGCTGATGTGATAGAGGGGCCATACATGGAGTATGCCGCACGCTACCGGGCATTTGTCTACATAACCAGGGGGTTCCTCATGTTCACACTGGGGTGTCTCTTCTCAGTCCTCTTCCTGGGAGTGCCACCGAACATACTCAGCTGGGGCATACTGGTTAACATTGCAGTTGCGGCGGTTTTCCCGGTCCTCATGGCCATATTCAGCGCCTTTGCACCGGTATTCACATTCAAGCAGTTCTACCCTGTAACGGCGGCGGCTTCGGTGCTCGGGGTCCTGGCACTGGTCACAGCATTTGTTTGAAGGTGATAGTATGAAGATAGTGATAAGACCAAGGCACATGATAAGCCTCGGGGGGTACATAGTTGAACTTGAGTTCCCCTACCGTAACCTGATAGTTGTAAACCCCACCGATGAGCACATAAAGATAGAGGTCCCTGTATTTGATGAGGGATGGATAGAGGAGCACCGGAAACTTGGACTTAAAATAGTGCCTGTGGGGGATGATGATAACTACCTGAGCCTCTGGAGGAGGGAGAAGGCCCTCCTTGAGGCATCAGATTGATCCAGTGATTTTAATGAGTTCAGTGGCTCTGAGCATAAAGACCGTGGAGAGGCCAGGTGTTCTCAGTGAGATAACCGGCATGATAGCCTCAAGGAATATAAACATCACCTACGCCCACCTCTACGTTGAAAGGGATGGGCATGGCGCAATATACATGGAACTTGAGGATATAGATGACCGGGAGTCCCTCATTGATGAGCTGAAATCCTCCAGCACGGTACTGGATGTGAAGGTACACAGGTCACTGGAGGAGATCTATGGTAAGAGGATAATCATAATCGGTGGGGGAGCCCAGGTCTCCCAGGTTGCAATGGGGGCCATCAGTGAGGCCGACAGGCACAACATCAGGGGTGAACGTATAAGCATCGACACCATACCCCTGGTTGGAGAGGAGGAGCTTGCAGAGGCAGTGAGGGCTGTGGGGAGACTACCGAGGGTGGCGGCCCTCGTACTTGCAGGGTCCCTCATGGGCGGTGAAATCACAAGGGCCGTTGAGGTGGTTAAGAGGGAACATGATATTACGGTTATCAGCCTCAACATGCCGGGGAGCGTCACCGATGTGGCTGACCTCGTTGTAACAGACCCCATACAGGCAGGGGTTATGAGTGTCATGGCGGTGGCTGATACCGCTGTTTTCAGTATAGAAAAGGTAAGGGGTAAAAAATTTTAGAAAAAAGATTCAGCTCATCTCAATTGCCCTTATGAGCTTGCTTGCAGCGTTTTTGAGTTCGGTGTCCTTTATGTCACCGCTTTCCCTTATTTTGAGGGCAAGTTCCAGGACCTTTGAGACGTCTGATGGTTTCAGGTTCTCTGCCATTTCAAGGTAGCTCTGGTCCTCCTCAGGTATCTCATCCTTCTTCTTCTCAGCAAGTTCCAGGAGAACACGGCAGCTGCTCATTATATCCGGACTGTCCAGATTTTCACACTTTTTAAGAAGTTCCTCCTTCATAGCATCACCATAGGTATTATATTGAAACAATTATTTAAACTCTGGGAAATTATCTCAAAAAAATCACCGGATCTGGTTCAGAGTATGGTAATCTTTGCAGGCCCCACATCCTCTGATGAAAATCATGTATTCTGATCCCGGGTGACCTTCATCCGCCAGGTAACCTGGGTCAGTACAGACCCTCCCTGGAGCAGACCTCTGCAAGGCTGCAACCGGCACATCTTGATGGGTTCAGATCCACTGAGGGAACCTCACCATCCTCGGTTATCCTCCTTATCTCATCAAGCACATCGAAGAGGTACTCCCTCCTGCGGTAATCTATCACCACCGGCCGCCGCTCTGCAGGCAGGATATAGTCTATGAAGGATACCATGACCTCTGTTTCAAATTCCCTCTCAACCAGAATTGCCTGGGCCGTTATTTCAAGGCTGTCAGAGGGCCATACCCCACTTGCAGGTGGCAGGGATGTCCTGAACTTGAGGGGGTGATATGAACCACCACTTATCTCCATGCTGACACGGCCATGCAGTTCGATGGACGGATCATATATGGGGTAGTCCCTGATGAGGGGTGGGAAGAGGAGGGAGGCCACCCTGTCGCACTGGCCCCCCAGGATGTTCATGGCCCTCCCTATACGCAGTGCCATGGTCCTCACCTCAAATACCAGGGGTTCAGCTATCAGATCCCTTTCACCCTCATTAAGGTCCCCCAGAATTCTCTCAAGGTCCTCCATCAGCATTGATTCCAGTTCATCCACCCCAACATCATCTTCCAGTTTCCGGGTGATGCTCTCTGCCGCTGCCCTGAAGTCAAGGTAGGCCTTCCTGAGGTGTACTGCCTCGGGTCTCATGGGTTCCCTCACCCCGAGAACCTCCCGGAGGTACAGTTTGAGGGGGCAGAACATGAATTCAGATATCATGGACACAGCAACCGACATCTGATCACCACACCTTATAATATTAATTAATATTAAATTATTACTAACATTTAAAAAATTATTGGTTCAGAGTATCCGGAGGCGCAGGGGTTCACCCCTCACCCACCTGATCTCTGATATCTCAGAGAGGGCCCCCTGGATAGCCCCCTCACTTGCCTCATGGGTTACGATGTGGATCGGCACAGTTTCACCCTCATGGGTGCCCTTCTGGGTCACAGATTCTATACTTATACCGTGCCTGCTGAAGGCTCCGGCTATTTCATGGAGCACCCCTGCCCTGTCTACGGCATCAAGCCTTATGTAGTACCTTGAGGATGTCCTGGAGAAGTCCCTCACTGACTCAACAACCCTGACGCCTGGACCTGTGGGCATTGATCCCTCAGGGTTAACTGCAATATCCATGCAGTCTGCGACAACTGCGCTTGCAGTGGCCCTCCTCCCTGCACCCTTTCCATAGAACATGACTGGCCCTGTGAAGTCCCCGGTTATGTATATCCCGTTGAATACACCGTTCACAGAGGAGAGGAGGTGATGATGTGGTACCAGGGTTGGTGTAACACCCAGCTCCAGTTCACCATCATTGAGCCTGGCTGTTGCAAGGAGCTTCACACTGCATCCAAGCTCTGCAGTGGCATATTCAATGTCATCCCTCCTTATACTGCTTATACCCTCAACATGGAGTTCATTCTCTGGTACATGGACACCAAAACCAAGCAGTGTGAGTATTATTAGCTTCTGTGCGGTGTCATGGCCCTCTATGTCGAAGGTGGGATCCCTTTCAGCATATCCGAGCCTCTGGGCCTCCCGCAGGACATCATCAAATTCCATGCCCTCTGAGGCCATCCTGGTCAGTATGTAATTGGCGGTACCGTTTATTATTCCATATATGGATTCTATTCTGTTGGCTGCGAGGGACTCGTTGAGGGCCCTGAGGACGGGTATACCACCACCAACACTGGCCTCAAATGCAACCCTCACGCCATGCTTGCTGGCAGCATCCATTATTTCATCCCAGTGCCTTGCAAGGAGGGCCTTGTTGGCTGTTACAACGTGCTTACCATTTTCTATGGCCTTCAGGATGAAGCTACGCGCCGGTTCATAGCCACCTATGAGTTCTATGACGATGTCTATTTCAGGATCCTCGAGAATGTCATCTGCGTCGGTTGACAGGATCCCCGGATCTATTTCAACGCCACGGTCGGTTTCAATGTCAAGGTCAACCACCCTTCTGAGCCTGAGGTCCATCCCTGTCTTTTTCATTATGATATCAGGGTTGGTGTTGAATATTTCCACCACACCTGCCCCTATTGTTCCAAATCCTATGAGTCCAATGTTCACACAAAAACCTCCACATATTTCTGTTTACTCCAGTCTGAGATCCTTCAGCTTTATGAATTCATTCATGGCTTCTCTGGTTGTTCCAACAACTACCCTGTAACCCTCTGATTTTCCGGTGAACCTTTCAAGTTTACCCCTTGCAACTATGCGCTCCCCCTCCCTGGCCTGACCCGCATAGGTGTGGGTGAAGGATACGACCTCCCCTATCTCAACTGAAGGGCCCTCAATCACATTGACATCCTCCACAAGGTACCTTGAGGGGTTGTCAAAGGCCTCAAGGGCATCAGTGACTGTGCACTCAATGGTTATGGTCCCATGGGGCTCATAGGTTGTATCACCCCAGTAACCATCTATTTCACTCCAGTCCCTGGCTGCAAGGATATCGAAGAGGGTTCCATCTACCCTTCCACGGTTGTTCTTGCGCATCTCATACCAGCAGAACTCCCTGAAGGATAGGGTGTCGTCAACGATCCGCTTGCTGTAGACCCTCCTGAGGAGCTCTTCATCGAGGCCCATGAGTGGCCAGGAGGGGTCATCCTTAAGTTCACCGAAGGCCTCCATGGCCAGACGGTGGTTTTTGAGTCCATAGACAACAAAGTCAATGTCGGAGTTCTCGGGGTCATAGAGCCCGGGCAGTATGGATCCAGAGACTCCCATGGACCTGTAGGGGATCCCGGCTGCATCGTGGAGTGTATCTGCTATTTTAACAGCCTTTTCGAGGAGTGGATCTGATGGGGACTCCATTATCTCCTCCAGACGATTTTCAGGCCTCAGTATCTCCTCGACCCTATCGTGGGGCACGCCCATCATGAGAACCCCGAGCTCATCATAGTGGTGAAGGTACTCAGGGTGCGCATCCTCAAGGAAACGGTATGCCACGTCCGAGCTGACCTTTGAGTATCTTGCAGAGTCCAGTGATCTTTCACCATGTCTATCCGGTATGTAACGTAAAAATGATATGATTCTCCCATCAGGATGAAGGTATGAGGTCACAGCAAAGAAAAGGTCATCAGTGGTGTGTATGAAGTCACGGATTCTGGCTCTCATAGATAAATTAAATGCTTGATGTGACTATAAATCTTTTCATATGATTCTCATAAGACTTGAACCGGGCATGGACCTCATGGAGGAGATGAGGGCAGCTTTTTCGGAAGGCGTGGTGGTGACGGGCATAGGAAGCCTCCACCGCGTCAGGATAAGGACGGCTGATGAATCAGAACTCACGGTTGAGGGGCCCCTTGAGATCCTTTCACTCCAGGGGACCATCTCCCCTGATGGAGTGCACATACACATTGCGGTTGCAGATTCAGAGGGCAGGGTTACCGGGGGCCACCTCAGGGGGGACTCCCCGGTGAGGACAACTGCGGAGATAGCCGTGATCCCATACCAGGGAGTACTGAGGAGGGTTATGGACAGGAGGACAGGTTACCGGGAACTCCTGGTCCTTGAGTGAGCACCCAGAAGTTTCACTCAGGACCTCCAGCCGGGGCCTCCGTGCATGGATTCATCCAGTGGATTCATTGATACTGTCATCCATGGAGGAGGATGGCAGTCCCGGCATCCTACTTATTAAATAGATTAAATAGGGGCAGCTCCAGATATAATGCTGGTGATGTAATGTTATATGAGCACCTTGAAGATCCCCTCCTCTATGATGGGAGTCAGATAGAACCTGCATGGGCCCTCAGTGAACTGGGAATAAAGGGCTCAAGCATAATAACATGGATAGGCCCCATGGACGTTAAGAATATAGTGGACTATGAGGACGTTGAACTGGAGATAAGATCTGAAGAGGTCCTCCATTTCATCGTTGAGCACTTCGATGAACAGCCATCCAGCCTGAGGCTCGCATACCACAGGCAGAGGATTCTGGTGATGTTGCTCATGGAGGAACTCATGAGAACTGGTGTGCGGACAAGGCGGGAGGGTGATGACCTCTACATAGGTTCATCTAAGCTCACGGTTTCAATAGCAACGGCCTCTGTCTCAAGCATGAAGATACATCTGGGCGTCAACATCCATGAGAGGGGGACACCAGAGGATGTCGACACCATTGGGCTCCTGGATGAAAAGCCTGAGCTGTCAGCTGATGACATTAAGGGAATAGCTGAGAACGTTGCAATGGCGTATATACACGAGATAGATTCCATAGAGGATGATATAGCCAAGACCCGGATCTTTTAAGGTGTCGGGGGATGCTGCTGGTGTCTGGATACTGGTGTGTCTGAGGATATGGCCAGGACCCTGATCTTTTAAGGTGTTTCAGGATAGGCTACCCGGCTCCCCATTCAACAGTTGAAGTGGTAATGATGAAGATAGTTATAAATGGAATACACGCAAACCTGAGGTTTTCAGCCGCCCACATGATACCCGAACATGAGTCATGCGGCTGCATACACGGTCACTCCTACATAGTTGATGTTAAGGTTGAGGGTAAGAGGAGCGGTACGCATGGTTTTGTAGCTGACTTCAAGGATGTTAAGGATATAGTCAGACGAATATGCAGCGAATTTGACCATAAACTCCTGATACCCCTCAGGAACCCCCTCATAAACTTCACATCCACCACCAGAACAGTTAAATTTGAAATAGCGGGTAAGAAGTACAGCATACCCGAGGAGGACTGCTGCCTCCTGGACCTTGAATCCAGCTCTGCAGAGGAGCTTTCAAGGTACTTTGCCGCAACCCTCTTCAAGGAACTGAGCAGTAAGTATGATATATCCTCCGTCGAGGTCTGTGTGAATGAGGGTATAGGGCAGGGGGCCATATACACGATATCCCGGTGATCTTGATGAGGGCACCCATCGTGGAGGTCTTCAGCAGCATCCAGGGCGAGGGCCTCCTTGTGGGAAGGAGGCAGATCTTTGTGAGGTTCGCCGGCTGCAACCTCAACTGCAGCTACTGTGACACACCAGAGAGCAGGGACCCCTCAGCCGGGAGGCTCTTCACAGCCCCTGAACTTACAGAGATTATTGAAGGGTTAATAACGCCTGATTTTCATTCAATCAGTATCACAGGAGGTGAACCTCTCCTCTACCCTGATTTTATCACAGAACTCCTTGAAGAGAGCCCTCACAGGACCCTTCTCGAGACCAACGGGTCCCTGCCCGGCAATGCAGAGAGGATAGCTCACCTCTTTGACTACGCCTCAGTTGATATAAAAATATCTGAACATTTTTCAGATAATTTAAGATCAGGTACTACAGAATCCGATATATCCAGCCCCGGTGACCTCATTGATCGGGAGATTCAAGTCATAAACATATTAATATCAAGAGGTGTAAATACATATTGTAAGGTGGTTGTGATGCCCACAACGGGGGCAGACTACATCGGGGCTCTCGCAGAGAGGCTCCTTGAATGCGTTGATGAGCTGGAAAGACTTCCATTGGTTATACAGCCATGCAGTCCCCCTGAGCAGTGGGCTCAAAACACTCCTCGCCTGCTGGAAATGTCTCAGGAAGCCGGAAAGTATATGGATGTTTACGTGATACCACAGATGCATAGGGCCCTTGGCCTTAGGTAGGAGGTTTTCAGATGGAAATGGAAACAAAGGTTACAGTCCATGATGCCATGACATCGAATGTTATAACAGCAGACCCTGGCATCAGCGTTGCAGAAGCAGCATCAATAATGACCGAAAAGAAGGTTGGAAGCATCATCGTCAAGAGCAACTCCGAACCAGAGGGACTCATAACCGAGAGCGACATCATAAGGAAGGTTGTTTCCAGAGACCTGCAGGCCAGTGAGGTTACAGTGGGGGAGGTAATGACCCGCAACCTTATAAGCATAGAACCTGACAGGGAGCTCAGCGAAGCAGCGAGGCTGATGGCCAAGAACAGCATAAGGAGGCTTCCGGTGGTCAGGGACGGCGCGCTCGTCGGGATCCTGACATCCTCCGACGTCATGATGGTGGCCCCGGAACTCACAGAGATCCTTGTTGAGAATGCAAGGATTGAGGAGAACAGGGTACAGCTACCTGAAAATGAGAGGTCAGTTCCAGGTGTCTGTGAGATCTGCGGCAACTTTGAGGAGTACCTTGAGGAGTACGACGGTAAATACATATGTGAGGAGTGTAAAGAGGACTTAGAGGGTGAATGATTTGTTTGTAAGAGACGTAATGACATTAAATCCTGTCTCAGTCTCACTTGAAACCGCCGCCACAAGAGTAAGGTCTATTTTAAGGGATGAGGATTTCAGGTGCGTCCCTGTAGTCGCCGGGGAAAAACTGAGAGGTATTATAACCCGGGGTGATGTGCTTAACATCACAGCGACAAAGTCCAACCTTGAGGCAAGGGGAATAATGGAAAGGCCCAAGCTTATCCTGACCCCTGAAATGGAGGCAATGAAGGCTGCAGCCGACCTGGTGAGGGCGGGTGAAATACAGGCCCCGGTGGTTGAGTCAACAGAGAGCATGAAACTTGTCGGGATAGTCAGTACCATAGACTTCATCGCAGGGTTCCTTGAAAATGGCTATGAACCAGTTAAGAGTCCTGTGATGGAGATAATGACACCTGAACCTGTCACCTGCCAGCACAGCGACCCTGTATCAGCTGTATGGGATAAGATGGATGAATCAGGATTTTCAGGGCTTCCGGTGATGAAGAACGGCAAACTGATAGGTATCATAACAAGGAAGGACCTCATAAGGTACGGCCATGCCAGGATTCACAGGGAGTCCGGGGATGTGAGATCAGTGGCGGTTGAGAAGATAATGAAGACACCACCCATAGCCATAACACCAGATACGCCTTCTGAAAAAGCTGCTTTTCTGATGCTGGAGAGGGACATCGGCAGGATCCCGGTGGTTGAGAAGCCGGTGTTCATAAAGAGTGACCCCAGCATGGTGAAGGAAGCCGATCTTCTGGGCATAGTGTCCAGGGAGGACGTCCTCAAAGCCTATATCAAGTGAAATGGTGGCCCATGATAGGAGAAGGATCCATCATCCAGAACCCAGTTTTTATTAATAAAATTATTTTAAGTAATAACGATACTTACTTCATGTAAGTATATCTCCCAGAGAGGTGTGTAAATGAGAAAAAAAGACACCATAAACCTGGTAAAGTCTAGGGACCGTGGTCCCGTCGAATTCGAGAGCAGAAACTTCGACCATGAAGGCGATGTGATGGCCATCGCCAGGAAGGAAGTTATTTCCATACCACAGACAGCCACCATCAAAGAAGCAGCGGAGATAATGGTTAAGAACAAATTCAGGAGGCTTCCAATAACAAACCCCGGGACAGGTAAGCTCCAGGGGATAGTCACGGCCATGGATATCCTGGACTTTTTAGGAGGGGGAGATAAATCCAAGATCATCGATAAAAAATATGATGATAACTTCCTTGCAGCTGTCAACGAACCCGTTAAAAGCATCATGACCCGGGACGTCATCAGCATAACCACCAGGGACTCAATTGCAGATGCAGTGAGCATGATGCTTGAGAACAGCGTCGGCGCACTACCGGTAGTTGATGATGACGAGAAGATAGCAGGCATAGTATCTGAGAGGGACTTCGTGCTTCTCATGGCAGGAGTATTCAATGACGAGGTGACAGAGGAGCACATGACAGCAAATGTGATAAGCACAACACCAGGAACACCCATAGAGGGTGCCTCAAAGATAATGGTGAGGAACAGGCTAAGGAGGATACCTGTTCTTGGCGAGGAGAGAAAAACTCCACACCCTGAGGAGGAAAAACTTGTCGGGATAGTGACATCCACTGACATACTCGAGTTCCTTGGAAGGAACCAGGCCTTCAGTGCAATGAAAACCAACAGTGCCGAGGAGGTCCTCTCAACACCTGTAAACGAGATCATGGAGACACAGGTCTGCATGGTAACATCCACAACACCCCTGGGAAGGGTATGTGAGCTCATGGAGGAACATGGAATAGGAGGACTTCCCGTGGTGGACTACGGGGAACTGACAGGAATAATAACTGAAAGCGACTTACTGAGGGCAATAGCAGGGTAGGTGGTTACAGTGGATATAGGGAGCATAATGACAGATGAAGTCATCGTCATGGATGAGACACAGCAGGTTGCCTATGCAAGGAACCTCATGCTGAGACACGGGATAAGCAGGGTCGTGGTTGTTGATGCAGATGGTAAACCGGTCGGCATAGTGACTGAGACCGATATAACCAGAAAACTCCGGGTTAACGGCCCCGACTGGAGGAGGAGACCAATAGATAAGATCTCAATAAGGAGGGTGATGACAGAGAACCCCGTAACCGTGAATGTTAATGACACCCCCCGGGATGCAGCGGAGCTCATGCTCAGGAAGAATGTGGGGTCCCTCCTTGTAATGGATGGAGAGGAACTTGCAGGCATAGTAACCAAGAAGGACCTTCTCAGGTTCTTCAAGGACAGATGCGCCGGCAGATGGAAGGTGAGGGACCTCATGACAGAGGACGTTAAAACGGTGACACCCAACCACACACTGTCCCATGTAATAGGCGTCATGGAGGAGAACAACATCTCAAGGGTGGTCGTAACAGATAACGGCGCAGTTGAGGGGATAATAACCTCAGAGAACCTCTCATTCGCAACCTTCGAGGACCCTGAGAGGGGCATACCCGTCGAGAGGGTCTACTTCATAAGCAGAACCTCAGAGGAGAAGAAAAGGGTCCGTACCATCGCGATGCTAACAGCAGGGGACATAATGACTGAGGACGTGATAAAGGTGGAACCATCTGTGGATGCATCCAGCGCAGCAGCCATGATGCTTGAAAACGGTATAAGCGGCCTTCCAGTGGTTGAGGACGATGAACTGGTGGGTATAATAACAAAAACAGATATAATAAGCGGAATCCAGTAGGTGGAGAGTATGATAATCAAAAACATCATGTCAGAGGATCCTGTCTGCATCGATAAGGATCAGAACATATGTGACGCCCTGAGACTCATGGATAAAAGGAACGTCTCAAGGCTCCTCGTTATAAACACCAACAGCGACCATGAGAGGGAACTTGTTGGTATAGTTACCGAGAAGGACATAGCACTCAAGCTCGGATCCTCAAGGTACGGCAACATGGCACCCTCCCACTTCCATGTCTCAACGGTCATGACACCGGAACTCATAACCGCAGAGCCAGACATGGACGCCGGAAACGCAGCAAGCGTGATGCTCGAAAACAACATCGGAAGCCTTCCGGTTCTCCATGACGGTGAAATCATGGGTATAGTCACAAAATCAGACCTCCTTGACATCTGCAGGGGAAGGGCCTATGAGAAGTACACTGCAGCCGATGTCATGAGCACAGAGATGATAACGGTGTCCCCGGCAGAGAGGGTCGTCCATGCAAGGAGGATAATGATCGACGCAGGCATAGGCCGCCTGCTGGTCATGGAGGAGGACGAACTTGCAGGAATACTCACAGCCAGGGACATGACAAGGGCCGTCATAAACTTCAGAAAGCTCGTCCCGGACAGGCACAAACCCTCAAGGATAAGAAACCTCCTCGTGGAGGATATAATGAAACAGAACGTGAGGACCATTGAGGAGGAGACTCCGGTAACTGAAGTGGCATCACTAATGCTGGAGACAGGCTACGGGGGATTCCCTGTAATCAAACAGGAAGTTGAGGGTATAGTAACGAAGACAGACATCCTTGACCTCATAGTTGAGATAGAGGGTGTCTTCTAAACCTCCTTTTTTTAAGACGTCTCAAGTGAATTCAATGAACAGTGACATCCCCTTCGATTTGATCCAGGAAAGGACAGGGGTACCATCCTCCAGGTTGAAGGTTGCATTTGCCCGGGGGAGCGTGAGGCTACTTGAATCTGCGGGTATGCAGGCCCTCCTCTTCAAGAAGTCCCTGGGGGACCTGGAGGCAGGGACGGTGATCTACCTTGGAGATGAAACTGAGGTCATAAGGGGATTTCCAAAGATAAGGAGGACACTGCTACTCTCACCCACCATCCAGGAACACTTCAGGGACAGGGTTGCTGTAGAGGAAAAGATGAACGGCTACAATGTCCGTATAGCATGCCTATCATCGGGAGAGACCGTTGCACTCACAAGGGGGGGTCATGTCTGCCCATTCACCACCCGAAAGGCCCAGGAGCTCCTTGACCTTTCTGAATTCTTCAGGGAACACCCGGACCTTGTTATATGTGGAGAGATGATTGGAAGGGACAACCCCTATGTTTCACAGGACTACCCTGAGGTCGGACCCCTCGGATTCAGGGTATTCGATCTGAGGGAGAAGAACACGAACAGACCCCTCCCTGTTGAAGAGAGGAGGGCGCTCCTGGATTCCTATGGACTTCCTAATGTGCGCCTCTTTGGGGTCTACCCCATTGAGGAGGCCGCCAGTGAGGTCGCGGATATAATAAGAGCCCTGGGAATGGCTGGAAGGGAGGGTGTGGTTATGAAGGACCCCAGCATGGAGGTGCCTCCCCTGAAGTACACCTCATCACAGGCCCATGCACGTGAACTCGCATACGCCTTCAGCTATCCCTTCGACTTCGGAAGACCCTTCTTCTTCAGCAGAGTCATAAGGGAGGGCTTCCAGGCCTATGAACTCGATGAATCAGATGATGAAACCCGTGAAAGGGCACGCCGCCTCGGGGAGGCAATAATATACCCCATGCTTGAGAGGATAAAGAGCATATCAGCTGGTGAGGCCGCCTATGAGGACACGGTCATCGACGTTGAGGACAGGGAGGCGGCAGAGGAATTCATACGTCACCTTGTCCGCCTGGGGGTCTCAGCCACCCTTGCAGATTACCGTGACGGCAGGGCAACCATAAGGCGATTCTATCAGTCAACAACAGACAGGATAAACAACTACCTTAAGGGGGGTCTCTACTGACATCTCTTCCCATAGCCTATCTGGGCCCTGAGGGGACATTCACAGAGGAGGCAGCCCGGAGGGTCGGTGAGGAACTCATCCCCTTCGACTCAATACTCGAGGTGCTGGACGCAGTGGCAACTGGAGTGGCCTCAAGGGGTGTTGTACCTATCGAAAACTCAATAGAGGGCCCGGTGGGGGTCACCCTTGACCTCCTTGCCTGGGAATATGATCTCTGCATAGAGGGGGAGATAATACTCCGTGTAAGGCACAACCTCCTCGTTAACAGGGGTGTCGCCATGAATGAGATCCGGGAGGTCTACTCCCATCCCCAGTCCCTTGCACAGTGCAGAGGATTTCTGGAGAAACTTGGGGTCTCAACACACTCAACACCAAGCACGGCTGCAGCTGCAAGGACCATAATGGGGAGGATGGAGTGGGCGGCCATAGGAACGAGAAGGGCTGCGGATATATATGGCCTCGAGGTGATTGCAGAGAACATCCAGGACTTTGACCCCAACTTCACAAGGTTCATAGTCCTTTCAGAGGGTGACCATGAACCAACAGGAAGGGATAAGACCTCCATAGTCTTCTCACTATCAGAGGATAAACCAGGGGGACTCCATGAGATCCTGGGCTTCTTCGCAGATGCGGGAGTCAACCTCACCAAGATAGAGTCCCGCCCATCAAAGAGGGGTCTTGGCAAGTACATATTCTTTGTGGATTTCCAGGGACACCGGAAGGACCCGCATGTAATGGACATACTCAGGAGTATATCTGATAGGACCCCATTCTTCAAGATTCTGGGTTCATACCCTGAAATGACTGATTATTGATTAATTCTGATCCCTCAAAGGAGATTAAAACGTGAGTAAGAGCAATGGGCGGGTCATTTTAAGGGTGTGGCGCGGCACTCTGTAAATTTATATACTGGTGAGTACAATATAGATCCGTTTATTATCACTGATTTAATTCAGGAGATGGTGATGATTAGTCAGGATAAGAAAATGATCCTGAGACAGCTCAAGAAACTTGAAAGGGAACGTGAAGAGGGAAGCATTTCAGAGAAGGAGTACAGATCACTCAGGGAACAGTACACACGTGAACTTGAAACCCTGGAGGCAGTGGAGAACATAAGAAGGCTTCAGGGACAGGAGACTCCTGAAAAGCCCCTTGACCACTGGGTGGAGGAGTCAAGAATAAAGAAGGACAGGAAAGAGAAAGAGGAGCTCATTGAAAGGTATGTCAGGACAGATGAGACCAGAAGGAGGAAGAGGCCGAACCTGTCCCTGATAGGGGCCATAGTCCTTGTGGTGGCATTCCTCTTCGGCACGGGCTTTGGTCTTTACTTCATGAATATTCAGCCAGAAACTCCGGCCACGGGGACAGTCACGGTGAATGAGAGCGCCTTCCCATCCTCCAACGACACAGTGAAGAATGTAACTTTAACATCCAATAAAACATTCAGTCAGGAGAACACAACACCACAGACACCATCCACACCACAGACGCCATCAACGCCATCCACACCATCAACGCCACAGGATAACCAGGGGACAGGAGGCACTGGCGGCACTCAGAATCCGCCATCATCACCCTAGCGAGGTTAATGATATGAAGAGGTACATGTTAATCCTTTTCATGGTCCTGGTTGTGTCTGTATCCGGCTGCACATCAGAGGATGCAGGCTCTGAAAACCAGACAAAAACGTTTACAGGGAATAATGTTTCATTTGAGTATCCATCAGACTGGGTAACAGCGAATTCACTTGCCAATGACACAGTTGCAGCGGTTGGAGACCCATCATCCGTTGATTCCTCAGGTCTTGCCCGGGTCTCTGTGGTTATCCAGTCAAAGGACCTCAAGGGGAACCTTTACGACATGTACAGGGCGAATTATGAAGCCCTTTTCACAAATTCAAGTTACAGGAGAGTCTCAGAGACCAACACGACCATAGGCAGTTACCAGGCAATCGAAAACCTTTACATCATCACAGACAGCGGAATACAGAAAAAGCAGAGGGCAATATGGATAGAGAACAATGGAAGGGTCTATGTGATACTTTGCACAGCTCCGGCAGATAAATTCGATGCCGAGAGCCGGAACTTCGACCTCATTGTCAGGACCCTGAGGTTCCTCTGATTTTCACACCAGCCCCCAAATCCCTTCTTATTTTTTTGCCATCCAAAACTATAAATTTATATTTATCAAAGTAATTAATTAACCATAGGGTCGCTGCAGTGATAAATAGACGGGCTCTTTTTATTTTATCTCCAGAGGTTTAAGGGCTGCTAATGGCTTTTTAAACCTTGATTATACAGTGTGACCTTGTTCACGATAATCACGGTAACCACTAAAGAAAAGGAGGAAGAAGCAATGGTATTGCCAATATGCGATGTCTGTCTTAAAAGCGGAATTTTATGTCAGGGCTGTGAAAATAAACTTAAAACAGGGGAGGTAACTCAAACTGAACTGGAGATTGCGAAGGTTCTATACAGGATTGGAGAAGGTAAACTGGGATTTAAAAGGGCCATAGACCTTGACGGGATAGTTATAATAATCACAGAAGCTGGTGAGGTCGGTAAACTCATAGGCAAGGGCGGTAAAATTGTGAAGGCAATATCAAGGGCCATAGGAAAGAAGGTCCGGGTTGTTGGAGAGAAATCAGACCTCAAATCAGTTGCAGAGGATGTTCTAGCACCTGCAAGGATATCAGGGATCAACATTGTATTCGGGAAGGATGGGGAAGAACGCTTCAAGATAAGGGTCATGAGGGAGGATGCCAGGAGAGTGCCTGGCAAACTGGAAACCCTCAATAATATAATAGAAATGCTGACCGGTGAGAAGACGGTTGTAGTTATAGATGATACATGATGGGGATTCCATGGAGATCATACTGTGCGTCACAGGGAGTGTTGCAGCCATCGAGGCGGTGAAGCTTGCAAGGGAGCTTGGGAGGCAGGGAGCCGAGGTTAAGTGCTTCATGAGCGAGGACGCCTGCCGGATAATACACCCCTATGCAATGGAATTTGCAACCGGAAGCAAACCTGTACTGGAACTTACAGGGGAAATTGAGCACGTTAAATACGCAGGCGCTGACCTGATCCTTGTGGCGCCGGCAACAGCCAACATTATAGGTAAACTGGCATACAGGCTGGCTGATAACCCCATATCGTCCCTCCTCCTCACAGCATCAGGCATGGGCACCCCAATTGTCATGGTGCCCTCAATGCATGAGGCCATGTATGCCGCCGCAGCCGAGAATATCACGAGGCTGAAGGAAGAGGGAGTTATCTTTATTGAGCCCCGCATGGATGAGGGAAAGGCCAAGTTCCCGGACATTGACACCATCGTACTAGAGGCAATGAGACAGACCTCCAGACAGAGACTGCAGGGTAAAAGGGTCCTTGTGAGTCTTGGGGGGACCTATGAACCCATAGACCCCGTCAGAGGGATTACAAACAGGAGTTCAGGGAAGATGGGTCTCGCCATAGCCAGGAGGGCCTACATAGAGGGCGCTGATGTCACGGTTGTGGCCGGCACAGTATCTGTGGAGATACCCCCACAGTTAAGATCCTTCCGGGCAGAGACAGCAGAGGAAATGGCCGAAAGGGTCAGGGAACTCGTTGCTGATCATGATGTATTCATATCTGCGGCTGCAGTGGCTGACTTCAAGCCGGTCTACACTGAGAGAAAGATATCATCCTCAGAGGAGTTTTCAGTTGAACTCAGACCCAACCCCAAGGTAATAGGGATCGCAAGGGAGATTAATCCTGAAGCGTTCATCGTTGGATTCAAGGCAGAGTATGATGTGGACAATGAGGCACTGGTGGAATCTGCAAGGAAACAGATAAGGGAATCAGGTGTTGATATGGTGGTTGCCAACGACGTGTCCGTTGAGGGTTTTGGCTCAGACAGGAACCGGGCCATCATTGTCTCAGACATGGTAACCGAGCTTCCCCTTATGGAAAAGGATGAACTTGCGTCCATCATAATTGATGAAGTGATAAGGAAGGTTGGAGACAGCCTGGACCAGTTATTATAGAATTAGAAAAATATTTTTACGGGTTAGAAACAGTTTAACTGCAGTTCTGGCTGTTCTATCCCCTCTCAGCTTTAAATATTATTAAAACTCACCTTTACATCATGATATTAACGCAAAAAATTAAAATTCAACTCCAGGTTATTGTGAACAATAACCCGGAGGTGAAATTATGGCCTGCAGTTGGGATTGAAATTATGTAATTAATCCAATATATACCTTTTTTTACTAAAAATATATCAAAAAATCATATGCTCTTCTAAACATCCCTTTTAACCAGAACCGCCATATGATCCTTTTCGTAGGGATTGAGACCCACCTGATCAATTATTCTGAAACCAGAAGACTCAAGCTTCCCTACTTCCTCCCGGAAGATCTTTCTGGGACTTCTTGTAACATCTATGCTCCTGGCCTTTATCATTATGAGTCCATAACCATCCCTCTTCAGGAAGCAATCCATATTTTCAGTGAATAACCTGGTCTGGTCAGGCTGTGCAACATCGCAGTACACGAGATCAGCGGCCTCAACCATCCTGAGGTAACTGAGGGGTCTTGAGGCGTCCTCAAGGAGGGGGGCCATGTTTTTTCTGGATTCACACACACCCAGGAGTTCCCGCATCATCCTGGGAGAGAATTCGATGCAGTAGACCCTCCCATCCGTGACGATATCAGATATGTGTGAGGCAGTTGTCCCGGCCGATGCACCCAGATAGAGAACCCTGGAGTCTGAATTCAGACTGAAACCCCGCAGACCGTTAAGTATGGCCGCGGCAAGCTTGGACCGCCGGGGATCCCAGACCCGGTACTCCCGGCCGCCCCACTCAATGATCCTCTCACCATAGACCTTCACACCGGGGTTGGGGTTAATGGTGAGGAGGGAGTTGTTCATGATAAAGACACCATCAATACCCTTAACTTCCTTCACAGCATACACCTGCCCGCGATCATTTCCTCTTCCTTCTGAAACCCTTCTTCCTTGCCGGGGGCTTCGGGTTATCACTTTTAATGGCTTCAAACCTCTCATTGAATGATTCAACTATTCCCGGATCAAATTCTCTGCTGAAAACGTCCTTTCTAACTGCGATGGCTATCTTACCCGCCAGCAGCCTTGCAACCTTTCCCCTGATCCACCAGGGGGATGACCTTATCGAGGGGTGCTGGAATATAACCCCATGCTTCGGTGGCCTTGCACCGGATTTCAGGTGTCTGAAGAGGGCCTTCTCAGCTCCAAGGACCTGTATTGTGGAGGATGGTAGCATGGCAAGTTCCCTCAATCCCCCGGCATGGGCAATGAGCCTCGCACCAACATTTGACCCTGCAAGGGCCCTGAGGTTGGGGGCAAGCTTCTCCATCTTGATGTCAATGTACCTCTCTGTCTCCTCCCTCAACCTCTGAAGACCCCTTATACTCTCTGCAAGGCCCCTGAGGATGTGGAGGTCCTCGGAGGTGATATCTGAGCCAAGACTCTCATCAACGTCCATCCTGAAATTTTTCAGTATCTGGTCCCGGTCACCGTACTCTGCAATGAGCTCAACGTACTGTTCATGACTCTTAATACCGTCGAGTTCAGGGAAGTGGAGGGAGTACCATTCTCTCAGCCTTTCTATGAGCTTCCCGGTCTCCTCATCAAGTTCATCAAGGGCATTTATGGACTGTATTATGAACCTGTCTGTCTCCCGGAGGGACTCCCTCAGCCTTTCACGCGCAACCGACATGAGGGCGTCATGTATGAAGTCCCCGGCGGGCATATCAAGGATTTCTGCCAGGATGTCCTCAAGGTTCTCCCTGAGGTGGATGCCTGCCCTGCTTGGAACCTCAAATCTGAGGTTCCTGAACCCGGCATACTCCGGAGAGGGGGAGGCCTCAACCACAACCTCGTCGTATTCAGGGGTGAGCCTCTCGAGCATAATCCTCTCCTCCGGTGAAACACCACCCATCTGTGACTCAGCAAGCCTTCCGGGGATTTCATCAACCGGGAAAGGTTCATAATCTATGAGCTCCAGATCTTCACTGAAGGCAAGAGGACCTGCAATGCAACCTGTAAGATAACACTTCATAGGGGTACATCTATAGGTGACGGATATAAATATATTTAGCAGAAGGTGTTTTTCATGCTTGAGACCAGCATATGTAATATTGAACTCCGGAACCCGACCATACTGGCTGCAGGGGTCATGGGTAGCATGGCATCGTCCCTTAACAGGATTTACCGTGGGGGTGCAGGGGCTGTTGTGACCAAGTCCTTCTCACTCAGGCCCAACCCGGGATACAGAAATCCCACAACCGTGGAGGTCACAGGCGGGGTCATAAACGCAATTGGACTCTCAAACCCAGGTGTTGAGGCATTCAGGGAGGAGCTGAAGCTGGTGGATGAGGAGGTACCTCTGATAGCATCAGTCTATGGAGCCTCACCCGAGGAATTTGCCTCAGCAGCGGCTTCAGTGGAGGAATACGCTGACATGATTGAACTGAACGTCTCCTGCCCCCACGCCATGGCAGGGTGCGGAGCCTCAATCGGACAGGACCCTGAACTGACCTTCAGGGTTGTTTCTGCTGTTAAGGATGCAGTGGACGTCCCGGTATCCACGAAGCTCACACCAAACGTCACAGACATCGTTGAGATAGCAGGGAGCGCTGAGGAGGCTGGTTCAGACGCCCTTACTCTCATAAACTCCCTTGGCCCCGGGATGAAGATCGATATAAAGACAGCAAGGCCCATACTCTCCAATGCCTTCGGAGGCATGTCAGGCCCGGCAATAAAACCCGTCGCGGTCAGATGCGTCTATGACGTTTACCGCAGCGTGGATATCCCCATAATGGGTGTGGGAGGTGTCAGGGACTTCCAGGATGCAGTCGAGTTCCTCTTTGCAGGTGCAAGGGCCGTTCAGATTGGAACAGCCATAATGTATGATGGCCCCGAGGTTTTCATGAAGATATGCAGGGGCCTTGAGGCCTTCATGATGGCCGAAGGATTCTCATCGGTGGATGAGATGGTGGGGCTGGCACATGATTAGGGAGATGGATTCCATGAATGTTCCAGAGGTTCTTGAGATTAAGAGGATAGTTGAGGAATCTGAAAGCGTGAAGACCTTCATATTCAGCTGGGACTTCAGACGGGAGGTTAGACCGGGACAGTTCGTCATGGTCTGGGATTTCAGGGACGAGAAACCCATGTCTGTCTCCCTCATCGACCCTGTGAGATCTGAGATAGGGATATCCATAAGAAGGGTGGGTGAATTCACAGGCAGGGTCCATGGACTCAGTGAGGGCGACCTTCTGGGTATCAGGGGACCCTATGGCAGGGGATTTGAGCTCATGGGAAGGGACCTCCTCCTGGTGGGGGGCGGGATAGGGATGGCGCCCCTGGCAGCCCTGGCAGATGAGGCCACCGCAAGGGGTATGCGTGTGGATGCACTTGTGGCTGCAAGGACAGCAGATGAGCTCCTCTTCCTGGACAGGCTTGAGGCTGCCGGCGTGAATATCAGTACGTGCACGGATGATGGTTCCTGCGGGTTTAAGGGATTTGCCCATGAACGTCTCCTCACACTTGAGGGGGACCATGACATGGCTGCTGTCTGCGGCCCGGAACCCATGATGTTTCAGGTTATGAGGATACTTGATGAGAGGTCTGTCCCGGCCCAGCTCTCCCTTGAGAGATACATGAAGTGCGCTGTGGGCATCTGTGGCCAGTGCTGCCTTGATGATACCGGCTTCAGGGTATGTGCAGAGGGACCTGTATTCTGGAGTCAGGAACTATCCAGGGTAAGGGAGTTTGGCCGTTACAGGCGGGACCCGGCTGGCAGGAGAGTGCCCTGGTGAATCTGGTGGTAACATGATAGAGAGACTGAGGGGTGCACTGACATCGGCGTCATTCCCTGTGATGGCCCTTTTACTTCTCTCAGCAATTGTGGTATACCCCCTCTGGACCATGCTATTCCTTGGAGCCGTATTCGCCTACATTGTAAGGCCCGTGGCCCTGAGGATAAACCGGAGGATACCCTACCTCTCGGTATCCATCATCCTTGCAATGATTGTGGTTATAATGCCACTGGTGGGTATCCTGGTGTTCACAGTTGATTCCATAATAAATTCAACCCCATCTCTCCTTTCACTCGCAGGGAGCATCCACGTACCCGGGGCCGGAAATCTACAGCCCTCGGCGGAGAACACACTTGCAAGCCTGAGAACGGTTCTGAGGGACATCCTAAGTGGTTCACTCAACTATGTCGTGGCCATCCTCCAGTCTGTACCAATGATATCCCTTCAGCTCTTCGTATTCCTTTCATCAACCTTCTACTTTGCAAGGGATGGTAAGAGACTTTTGGGGTACATCAGGACCCTGATACCGGAGGAGACAAGGCCCTTCATGGAGCGAATGGCCTCTGAGACCGAGAGGGTTCTCCTCAGCATATTCTATGGGCACTTCCTGACAGCCCTTGCAATAGGTTTAATGGCTGCAGTTGGCTTTCATCTTCTCGGATACCCCTACGCCATACTCCTGGGTATAATGACGGGCCTCTTTCAGCTGATACCTGTGATAGGGCCATGGGCTGCCTACACACCCCTCTCCATCTATGACTTTGTCACAGGAAACATCCTGAGGGGAGTACTTGTCCTGATATTCGGTCTCTTCCTCAGCACCATTGACATATACCTGAGGCCCAAGCTATCCGGTAAGTACGCGGATATCCACCCCATGATATTCCTGGTGGGATTTCTGGGAGGACCTGTGGTCTGGGGTGTTGCAGGCTTCATTGTGGGGCCACTGGTCCTTGGTCTTGCATATGCAGCCCTTGAGGCCTACCGTATGGAGTCAGGTGGAGAGGAACTGCAATAAGCGCTGTATATCCCAGCCACAGACTTTTTTTGAAATTACTATGATCACATACAGGGAAATCGTATTCTGATCAGTGAAAACTGTATGAGATAGTGTTGTAAATTGCAGCTTCTTAACAGGTCCTTTATGGCTTTTATCCACTTCTTTCTTACAGATGCGAGGTTTTTTTGGTTTCTCTGAGTTGGTTGAAAGAGTAGTTTTATTAATGCTTAAAAAAATTACATTGGTTGAGATGGGAATGTTCCGCAGTTACAAGGATATTCATTTCTGATATTCTACAGGTTTTTATTCCTCTGAGAAGTAGTCTGTGTCTATTTTTTTGATCTCGTAGGATGTCACCTTTGATACACCGACGTCGTGGTCGATCATCAGCTGGGCCAGTTCATCTCCATCAATCAGGACTATTCTGTTATCGATGCTGGATGCGTATTCCCTGGCCTTATCTGAGAATTTGGACGTTGTGATAAATACTCCTTTTCTGGCTTTCTGACCCTGCAAAGCGCCTGCAAATTTCTGTATTTCAGGTCTGGATACGGTGTCCTGCCATCTTTTTGCCTGGATATAGATTGTGTCAAGACCTAATTTGTCCTCTTTTATGATGCCGTCTATTCCTCCGTCTCCAATCTTTCCTATGGCTTTCCCTGCATCTCTTCGTGAGCCACCATACCCCATTTTCAATAAGAGATCCACCACCAGTTTCTCGAAGAATTCAGGGGAGCATGACATGATCTTTTCAAGCAAATCCGCGGCTAGCTCATTCCTTAATGTCTGGTAACTGTATTCTAGTGATTCTTCGGGAGTGAGATCTTCACCTGAATGATTATTCCATTGCGCCGTGAAAGTTTTGACTTCCGGTTTTTCTTTCCCGCCCCCCCTAAACGCAGCAAAATCAGGGAATTGCTTCAGAAAATCATCGTCAAGTTCAACGGGCTTTCTTTCTAAAAACCTCAAACCTTTAGGGGTTATTCTGATATAACCTCTTCTTGGAGATTCCATCATGCCAGCCTTTTTCAGGGTTGTACGGGCCCAGTTCACGCGATTATCAAAGAATCTGCCCTTTCCACTGGGTATAAGTCTCTTTCTTTCCTCATCAGTCAATTGAAATTCTTCGGCAAGCTCATCATAGACATCTTTAATATAATGCTCTTTTCCATCCCCTACAAGTTTTAGCAGAGGTAACATTACTTCCTTATAATTTGGCAGAGCCATGTTAATCACCTCTAAACGCTATCTTAAGTTTGGGCTCCTGTCCAGAACTATTCTAGTAAGACCCGCAAAAAACGTCCTTTCCTCCCATCATGGATCTTTTTGCATACTCAGCAAGCACCGGATGTTTAACTCCCTTAACCATACTCTCTACCTCGCCGCGTATTAATTACTGATCACAGGCTTAAACTGTTCATTTAATGCCAGCAACTGAGAATGCTTATAAGTTCAACACCCCCCACGAAATCTTAAACAATATATCTTAATAGTGCTACTTAAGTGTTTATTGTGCTATGTGGACTTGTGGAACAGTAAAGCGAACATAAAGTCACCGGGAACACTTTATTAATCTCACATAACAGAATAGGTACATGGAAGATTACAGAATGGTTCTCCTCGACATAGACTACGTGACCGTCGATGAGGTCCCGGTTATCAGACTTTTTGGTAAGGATAAAAGCGGCGGAAATGAGCCCATTATAGCCCATGACCGCTCATTCAGACCCTACATATACGCAATCCCCACCGACCTCGATGAATGCCTCAGGGAGCTTGAGGAACTGGAACTGGAGAAACTTGAAGTCAAAGAGATGAGGGACCTTGGAAGGCCCACAGAGGTCATCAGAATCGAATTCAGACACCCCCAGGACGTGCCGAAGATCAGGGACAGGATAAGGGACCTGAAATCTGTCAGGGATATAAGGGAACATGACATCCCATTCTACAGGCGCTATCTCATAGATAAATCCATAGTACCCATGGAGGAGCTGGAGTTCCAGGGTGTTGAGATGGACTCAGCACCATCGGTGACAACCAATGTCAGGACGGTGGAGGTAACCGGCAGGGTCCAGAGCACAGGTTCAGGGGCACATGGACTCGACATCATGAGCTTTGACATCGAGGTGAGGAACCCCCATGGCATGCCTGACCCTGAAAGGGACGAGATAGTGATGATTGGTGTCGCCGGTAACATGGGCTACGAATCTGTCATATCAACGGCCGGCGACCACCTTGACTTTGTTGAGGTGGTTGAGGATGAAAGGGAACTCCTTGAGAAATTTGCAGAGATCGTAATTGATAAAAAACCGGACATCCTGGTGGGATACAATTCAGACAACTTTGACTTCCCCTACATAACAAGGAGGGCGGCTATCCTGGGCGCGGAACTCGACCTCGGCTGGGATGGTTCAAAGATCAGGACCATGAGGAGGGGCTTTGCAAACGCCACAGCCATAAAGGGAACGGTGCACGTGGACCTCTACCCGGTCATGAGGAGGTACATGAACCTTGACAGGTACACCCTGGAGAGGGTCTACCAGGAACTCTTCGGCGAGGAGAAGATCGACCTCCCCGGTGACAGGCTCTGGGAGTACTGGGACCGGGATGAGCTGAGGGATGAACTCTTCAGGTACTCCCTGGATGATGTTGTTGCAACCCACAGGATAGCAGAGAAGATACTCCCCCTCAACCTGGAGCTCACCCGGCTGGTGGGCCAGCCACTATTCGACATCTCCCGCATGGCAACAGGTCAGCAGGCTGAATGGTTCCTTGTCCGCAAGGCATACCAGTACGGGGAACTGGTACCAAACAAGCCATCCCAGTCAGACTTCTCCAGGAGGAGGGGTCGCAGGGCGGTCGGCGGATACGTCAAGGAACCAGAGAGGGGTCTCCACGAGAACATAGTCCAGTTTGACTTCAGGAGCCTCTACCCCAGCATAATAATCTCAAAGAACATCTCACCGGACACCCTGACAGATGACGAGGAATCTGAATGCTACGTGGCACCTGAATACGGTTACAGGTTCCGCAAAAGTCCCAGGGGATTCGTACCCTCTGTTATAGGTGAAATACTCTCAGAGAGGGTGAGGATCAAGGAGGAGATGAAGGGATCAGATGATCCCATGGAGAGGAAGATACTCAATGTGCAGCAGGAGGCCCTCAAGAGACTTGCAAACACCATGTACGGTGTATACGGGTACTCAAGGTTCCGCTGGTACTCAATGGAGTGCGCTGAGGCCATAACCGCATGGGGCAGGGACTATATCAAGAAAACAATAAAAACTGCAGAGGAATTTGGGTTCCACACGGTCTATGCCGACACCGATGGTTTCTATGCAACCTACAGGGGATAGCTAATTAAAATCCGGTACATGTTTCAATCCTCAGTGGCTCCCCGGACCTCCTTAATGAAGCGTTCTATTATCTCCTCTGCATCAAGATCGATGACAGGGACATCGGCGTTCCTTGGCTTCACAGGGACATGGGCAAAAACAGGACCATCCATCGCCAGTGCCTGTTCGAAGTTCAGATCATCGGCGAACCTGATCACATTGAAGCCCATGGACTCTGCAACGGCCCCAAGGTCTATCACATCGGCGTAGGTGCACTGTGAGCCGGTTGTTGCGTAGCACCTGTTGTCGAGGAGGACTATGATGAGGTTTCCAGGGGACTGTGCAGCTGCAGTGACCAGGCCTCCAAGGTTCATGAGGATGGAACCGTCACCGTCCAGGACAACCACCCTCCGCTCCTGTGAAAGCGCGAGTCCAAGCCCGATGGAAGATGCCATCCCCATGGATCCAAGCATGTAGAAGTGCCTTGGCGAGTCCCTGATACTGTAGAGCTCCCTTGAAGGAAACCCAAGGTTACATATGACGAGCTCATCCTCAAGGACACTCGTTATCCTTTCTATGGCTTCAATTCTCTCAAGCATCATATCACCAGTAGGATACATCCAGCAGGACTGCCACGGCCTTATCAGTCCGGAGGGAGATATCTGTAAGTTCTCCTATGGATTCCCTGGCCTCAGCAGGAGTTCTGGGGGTCCTGAAGGGTATTTCAAGGATCCTCAGTATATCCCCGGTGGCCCTTCCCATGGGCACCTGGGCCTCCATGAACTCTCCCTTGGTGCCCCGGTGACTTACAATCATGGTTATGGGGATATGGTATAGGCTGTAGAGGGAGGCCAGGACGTTCACTGAGTTACCGAGGCCTGAGTTCTGCATCAGTATGGCGGTTGTCTTTCCAGCCATGTGGGCCCCGGCTGCAACACCGAAGCCCTCCTCCTCCCGGGTAACCGGTACGTGCATGATGGCAGGGTCGGCATCCACCATTTCAAGGACCGTCCTGAGATTCACACAGGGGACGCTGACGGCGAAGTCTATCCCTGCATCCTTCATGCCCGCGTAAACAGCTTCGCTGCTATCCACTTTCATAACTCCTTAATTTCGAGATTTATATCAAGTTCTCTGGCTATTCCAAGAATCCTCTCAAGGAGCTTTTCATCCAGTTCGATACCCTCAGCACGCCTTCTCTTTATGTTCATGCTCTCAATGTCCCCGGGTATGAGGACGTCACCGCTTGATTTAACCTCCTCAATGAATTCATCAACCTGGGTCCTGAACTCATCGGGGTCAACCATCTTTGATGGGTCGATGGCCATCATGAGGTCTCCCTTGGTGCAAATCTCCTCAGGGTTCGCTGTTCCGGTGACAGCGGTTCCGAAGGCAGCACCAACGAGGGGCCCTGCAAGTATCTCTATCATGAAGGAGAGGGCGTATCCCTTGTGTCCACCGAAGGGGAGGATGGAGCCCTTAAGGGCCATTTCAGGGTCGGTGGTGGGTTTACCCTCTGCATCCAGGGCCACATTTTCAGGTATGCTCTCGCCCTTCCTGGCGGCCTCCAGGAGTTTGCCTCTGGCCGATGCGGAGGTTGCCATGTCCACGGAGACGTAGTACCTGTTTGATGGGATGCCAATGGCCACCGGGTTTGTCCCAAGGATGGGTTTCCTGCCCCCGATGGGTGCGACGGCCGGCTCGGTGTTTGCTATAACAACACCTATCATGTCATTCATGACGGCCATATCAGAGTAGTAGCCGGCGACCCCGAAATGGTTGGAGTCATGGACACCGACAAGGCCAACACCAGTATTCCTGGCCTTCTCAATGGCAAGCTCCATGGCCCTGTAGGCAACAACGTGTCCGAATATGTGGTTACCATTTATGAGGGCCGTTGACTCGGTTTCCCGCTCAATGGTTATGTCACCATCTGCCCTTATTGTTCCATGCCTCAACCCCTCAACGTACTGGGGGAACCTGCCGATTCCATGTGAGCTGAATCCCTTCAGGTCAGCGTCCAGTGTGACGTCTGCAACTATATCTGAGCTCTCCTCCGGAACATTCATGGCGGTGAGTATTTCCTTTATGATTTTAACTTCCTCTTCAGGGCTTATCCTCATAAAAAGTCCTCCTAAAGTTTTATGGTTTCACCGGTGCAGGCTTCGAGTTCAACCTCTGATCCCCTATCTGTAACCTCCCCGATGGGGTGGGCTCTGTCTCCGAGTATGCTGAGGGCTTCATCCACGTCATCCGGAGCTATAACTGCACAGAAACCCACTCCCATGTTGAAGACCCTGTACATCTCCCTTATGTCAACTCCTGCCTCGTGGATAACTCTAAATATCTGCTGTGGTTCTGGCAGGGAGTCCAGGCGGTACCCGACATCCTTTCTCAGTCTCTTGAGGTTGCCAAAACCTCCCCCGGTTATGTGGGCCAGTCCATGGACATCAACATCTGATTCAATCAGTTCCATGATGGGCTCCACGTATATCCTTGTGGGTCTGAGGAGTTCGTCCCCAACGCTGCTGCTGGATCCGGGCATTTCATCCTCCGGGGAAAGTTCAAGTTCATCAAAGAATACCCTGCGCGCGAGGCTGAGGCCATTGCTGTGTATCCCGCTGCTCTCAAGTCCTATGACAGTGTCGCCGGGGGACACATCCTCCCCGGTTATGATCCTGTCCACATCAACAAAGCCGATCCCTGTGGCTGCAAGGTCAAGGTTCCGGATTATGCCTGGAAGGGATGCTGTCTCCCCACCTATTATGGCAACCCTTGCCATTTCAGCACCCCTTGCAAGTCCCTTTCCTATCTCCCCGGCCACTTCAGGGTCCGGACGTTCGACTGCAAGGTAGTCAACCAGGGCAGCCGGCCTTGCACCCACGCAGAGGATGTCATTGACCACCATTGCAATGCAGTCTATACCCACGGTATCGTAACGGTTCATCATCTCCGCCACAAGGATCTTGCTCCCGACACCATCGGTGCTCATGGCGATGGCCAAATCACCCATCCTCACCAGGGCCGCGAAGTGGCCGGCTCCGGTGATAACGTCACAGTACTTAAGGGTGTCACTCAACCTGGAAGTTAAGCTGGAAATGGTGAGCTCCTCCAGGTCTATATCCACTCCAGATTCTGAATAGGTTACCATTAAATCACCACTAAAGAATAGTTTAAGGTTATCTAAATAGTTAGCCTCACTGGATACGCACGGTTTCCAGGTTCAGGGGGGTCTTGGTCTCTATCCGGTATGTCCTGTAGATACTTGATGCCAGGTCAAGGGTCTTGTAGTTGTCTCCGTGACACAGGAGTATCTTCTCTGGTTTCGGTGATATCCTCTTAACGTATTCCATGAGCTGCCTCCTGTCTGAGTGACCGCTGAAACCCTCAATGGTCTTTATGTTCATCCTGACATTGTAGACCCTCATCTTATCATCCTCATCCTTGAGGGGGATCTCCTTCCAGCCCTTCTGGATCCTTCTACCAAGGGACCCCTCGGCCTGGTAACCGACAAATACAAGGGAATTGTCCGGGTCCTCACATAGCCACTTGAAGTACTCCAGTGAGTTACCACCGGTCAGCATACCTGAAGTTGAGAGGATTATGGATGGTTCGCCCTCAACTATTTCCCTCCGCTCATCCATACCGTTCACCTTGTGGAAGATGTCTGAGATGAAGGGATTGTGGCCCATGTGGAATATCTGGTCCCTCAGGTCCTTGCTGAGGTACTCAGGCCTTGCAGTGTGGATTGCATTGGCCTCCCAGATCATACCATCAATGTAGACAGGTACCTCGTCGATTATACCGGTCCTTATGTACTCCTCAAGGACTATCATGAGTTCCTGGGCCCTTCCAACAGCAAAAACCGGTATCAGTATCTTACCCCCCCTCCTGAGGGTTGAGTAGATGGTCTTAACGAGTTCCTTCTCTGCACGGTTCCTTGATGGCTGGACATCCTCATGGCCCCCGTAGGTGCTCTCCATCACAAGGGTTTCAATCCGGGGGAACCTGTTTGCTGCAGCCTCCAGAAGTCTGCTCTGCTCATACTTGAAGTCCCCTGTGTAGACCATGTTGTGCTGCCCGTCCCCTATGTGGAGGTGTGCCATGGCAGACCCCAGGATGTGACCCGCGTTGTGGAGTGTCAGCCTTATATCAGGGGCTATGTCTGTCACCTCACCATAGTCGAGGGTTATCGTGTGCTTCACGCTCTTCTTAACGTGCTTCACATTGAATGGGAGGGGTTCATCCTCCCTGTGGGCAATGTCGATGTGGTCCAGCTGCAGGAGCGTCATGAGGTCCCTTGTTGGTGCCGTGCAGTAGACGGGCCCATCGTAGCCGTAGTGGTAGAGGTATGGGAGGAAACCTGAGTGGTCAAGGTGTGCATGGGTGATTATGACTGCGTCAAGGCTGTCAAGGGTGAATTCAGGGACATTGAGGTAGGGATAGGAGTTCTTATCATCTCCACCCGCAACGTTGACACCACAGTCCAGGAGGACCCTGCTGTTGGGGGTTTGAAGGTAGAGGCAGGACCTTCCAACCTCCCTGAAACCACCCATGGCGGTGAGCCTTGCCCAGTCATTGTCATACTTTGGCTTCTGATGTATCCGGTTCCCAAGTTGCTGCAGAATCTTCTTTCTTTCCTTGCTGTTCTTCCTCAGTGTTCTACGTATTCTTTCTATTATCTCAGAGGATATTGGTGGTGTTCTCAGTATCTTGGGTGCCCAGCCAGTGTTCTTGACTATTTCCCTTGACGTGGATCCGTACTTGCCTATCACAAGTCCTGGTTTCCGGGCCTCAATTATCACCTCACAGGTGACATCATCAAAGGATATGTTGGTTATCTTGGCCTCCTCGGGCACTATCTCATGTATCTTCCTTATGGCCTTCTCAGGGTCCATGAGGACGGACCTGTCGGATCTTATAATTATCCTCTTCCGGATATCCTTTGCAATGTCCCTTATGAGGTTGCCGTTCTCGGTTATTATCTCCGGGTTCTTGGTGTATATTACCACCTCGGGCCCCTCGAATTCCACCTTCGCAACCTGGACCCTCTCGGGAAGTCTCTGCATTATTGTCCTTTTGATTTCTTCAAGCATCTCTGAAACCATAAGATCACTTCTAAAAAACAGGGAGTATCAGTAAACAGGTGTTTACTGCAATTAAAAATAGGAGAAAAATCAGTTGAGGTTTTCAATCCTTTTCTGGATTTCCTCTTCACTAAGCATCCTGAAACCTTCCTCCTCTGTGACGGTCGCCACAAGGATTCCGTTACCTGAGTAGGTGTCCCTCTCCATGGCGGATTTTACGGCCCTTATGGCCACGTCCACTGCCTCGTCCACGTACAGTTCATCACTGTATCTGTCCTCAAGGACACCGTAGGCAACCGGTGAACCGGAACCCGTTGAGACGAACTTGTCTGGTATCATCCCCCCTGACGGGTCAAGGGAGTAGATCTTTGCACCGTTCTCGTCGACGCCTCCAAGGAGTGTCTGTACTATGAATGGATAGAAACGTGATGAGTGTAATATATTAGCTGCAAGTGCAGCGGCGGCCTCTATGCTTATTTTTTCTGAGTTTCTCATGCGGTAAAGTGCAGCCTCAGCCTTGAGGTACTTCATGAGGCTCTGAGCATCCGCCACTGAACCTGCGATGGTCGCGGCTATGTGTTCATCTATTTTAAAAATCTTGTCTGTAGCCTTATGGGCTATGAGGTTGCCCATACTGGCCCTTCTCTCTGTGGCAAAAACAACTCCATCCTTGCATGTTATGCCAACAGTTGTGGTGCCTTTCAGCGTGTTTTTATCGTTCATAGATACACCTCTAATAAAAATAATAAAAAACCAGTCCTAGATCCCATTGTGTTTTTATGGTATATAAAGGGTTTTCATTTAACCCTGCAAAGGGCTGTCCCCATGGACATAAAAGTTCTGTACCAATATATAACAGGAGGTCCTTATTAAACTTTGCGATTTTTTTATAATAGATAGGGCTCCCTGAGGGGTTGGACACAGGTTATCCTGTCATTAAAAAGGAATAAGGGTGGGAGTATCAGGTTATGATCTCTGGAAGGCGGTCCTGCTCTGCGGCCACCATGATCTCCCTTGCAACGCGACGGCCCATGCTCATGCCCTCACCGTGGAGGAGGTAACTGTAGGTTGAACCGTGCATGAAGGTGTTTGTACCCCCATCTGTACGTGCGCTCATCTCAAATGTCACAATCTCAAGGTTATCTGTGCACATGGTCTGGAGACAGAAGGGGCCGTTCATGCCAGGCGGAACAATCTTGTTTGCTGCTTCCACCATCCGGTCTCCTATGTCAAAGACCTGTGGGAGAAGGGATTCCCTCATGGCAACCGGGTGGTTACCGGTTATCACGTAGGAGGGGTCAAGGTTTATGTCAAGCTGGTCCCTTGCAGGTATCCTTACGAGGCCGTCGATGTTTGACTCAAATCTGCTGTCCATCCCCATTAGTTCGACCTCATCGTTCATGATTGAGTAGAAGTAGTGGATGCAGAAGTTGGTACCTGCTACGTATTCCTCTATGTGGGCATCTTTAACATCGTCCTCAGTTATCCAGCCCCTCTCCAGCATGGAGTCGATCTTTTCATTGAACTCCTCTGTACTTGAAGCCACGAAGTATCCACGACCACCCCTGGCACCAGGGAACTTGACCATGACAGTCCTGTCTATTTCATTAGGGTCAGTGTACTTGAAGGGTATCCTTATACCTGCCTCCTTCATGAGCTTCCTCTCAAGGTCACGTTCAGATTCCCATCTCAGTATATCCCTGTTACCGAACATGGGGACATAGAAGTCATTTTCAATGTGATCAAGACCTGCATAGGCCACAAATGAGCCGTGAGGGACTATTATGCTGTTCATTGACCTCAGTTCGTCCTGAACATCATCATTCACTATATCACTGAATTTATCAACCATTATGAATTCATCTGCAACTTTGAATCGCTGATATGGAACTTCACGACCCCTCTCACAGACAACTGCTGTCTTGAAGCCCTCCCGCTTTGCCCCGTTCAGTATGTGCAGTGATGTGTGGCTGCCCAGGGTTGCTACTGTTATATCCTTTTTGCTGTATCCTTCAAGGATCTCGAGTATCTCTTCACGGTTTACCTTACCCATAAAAAACCCCCTTGTTTTTAGAGTTGTATATTAGTTTAGTTTCATGATAATTATCTTTTTTGCCTTTTGTAGAAGGCATTAAATACTTGAAGTGAAAAATAACATTCAAGGATTTATTTTTTAAGAACCCCCCAACAGTGAAAACCATGAAATGGGCAAGGATAGGAGATATTATAGTCCTCAACAGGGAAGCGGATGATCCAGAGGCTTTACTTGATATGGAGGGGGTCAGGAGTGTAATCCAGGTGCAGGGTATACATGGTCCCCTCAGGAGGCCGAGGGTCAGGGTACTTGCAGGCAGCGGCACAGAAACGGTTCACAAAGAGAACGGCTGCCTCTTCAGGATAGACCTCTCAAGGGTCATGTGGTCACGGGGTAACATAAACGAGAGGGCCCGGATACCGTCACTTGTGGAGGAGGGTGAGACCGTTGTCGACATGTTCGCGGGTATAGGGTACTTCTCCATACCGGTGGCTGTCCATTCAGATCCAGGCAGGGTTTACTCAGTGGAGTTAAACCCGGACTCATTTGAACTCCTCAAATCCAACATAACCCTCAACAGGGTTGAAGGGGTAATAGAACCCATCATGGGGGACTGCCGTGAAGTAGCCCCCGAACTTGATGCTGACAGGGTTATAATGGGTTACGTTGGAAGGACACACCACTTCCTTGACGCCGCGATGGAGTGTGTAAGGGATGGAGGCGTTATACATTACCATGAAACCGCACCGGAGGCCATAAGATTCTCAAGACCCCTCAGGCGGATTGAGAGGGCGGCGCATCCAAGGAGGGTCTCACTGCTTGATAAGCGCGTTATAAAGAAGTACTCTCCCGGTGTCTGGCATGTCGTGCTGGATGTCAGGATACACTAGCTGCAGGCAGGAACTGAGGGTGCCATGATACAGGTGGAGTAAATGGAATGCATCGTATATGAATAAATGGGTTTAAAGCATTCATAGAAATAACTTCATGGTATGTAACCGCTGGGGCTATTCATAGATTTAGAAGGTGATATTCTGGTACCTAAGGTTGCGGGTGTGGATCCGGCGGCAGCGGATGGAAGGGAAAGCGGTATTTTTATCCTGGAGGGCGACAGCTATGAACTATTGAGTGCCTTCCCCCTCCGGGAGATAATAGATGCAGTTAAGTCTGCAGATGTGGTGGCAGTCGACGCACCCCTATCCCTCCCGGCCGGGCGCTGCTGCCTTGAACATGACTGCAGCTGCAGCAGACATGGCCACTTCAGAAGGGCCGACCTGGAGCTGAGGCGGTATGGCTCCGTCCTTCCCCTCACATGGAGGGGTATGAGGGAGCTCACCATGAGGGGCATGAAGATGGCAGAGACACTGGGATCCATGGGGGTGAAGGTAATTGAAACCCACCCGAGAACTGCAGATTCAGTGGCAGGTCTCTCGGGATGGATGATCAGAAAACTGGGAATTGAAGATCTGGAGATGAGTGTACACCAGAGGGACGCCCTCATAGCCGGAGCGGTCGCCATCCTCTACTGCAGGGGAGACTTCATTGAACTTGGAGATCCAGTGGAGGGCACAATAATTCTACCATCCCCTGGCGTGGAATTGTAGGATTCAGTGTCATGGTAGCCAGTGGCCGGGACTCACAGAGTCTCGATGAACCGGGGATAAAGCTCTTCTATCCGTTCCATCACACGGGGGCTCAGAAACTCCCTGGATATGAATTTTCTGTATACAGGGAGCCTCTCCTCAAGAGCAAATCCAGCAGATTCGGTGATCCTTTTAAGTTCATCTATCTCTGGCCATGGTGCCTCGGGATTCACATAGTCCCGGCTGATGGGTGATACACCACCCCAGTCATCTGCACCGGCCAGGAGGAATACCTCACCGGTTTCCCTGTTCAGGTTCGGAGGGACCTGTATGCTCACATCAGGGAACATTATCTTTGCAGCCGCAACCATCTTCACCATTTCAAGGAGGGAGGGTTCCCGCTGGTTCTCCATGGGGATTCCAGGTTTTGAGCGGAAGTTCTGGATTATTATCTCCTGTATATGCCCGTACCTGTCCTGTATTCGCCTAAGCTCAAGGAGGGACTCGGCCCTCTCCTCGAGGGTTTCACCTATACCTATGAGCAACCCGGTGGTGAATGGTATCCTGAGTCTCCCAGCGTCCTCTATCATCTTTATCCTCAATCTGGGGTCCTTACCGGGGCTTTCACGGTGGGCCTCTGTTTCCATGAGCCTGGGACTCGCTGATTCGAGCATGAGGCCCATGGATGCGTTTACCTCCTTCAGCATCCTCAGTTCGCGGTAGCCTATCACACCCATATTGGTGTGTGGCAGGAGTCCAGCATCAAGTGTCAGCTCACAGAGGTGATATGTGTAATCAGTCATATCTCCAAAGCCAAGGGATTCAAGCTTGTCCCGAACCCCTGGGAACTCATGGGCATCCTCACCGAAGGTGAAGAGGGCCTCAGTACAGCCGAGGGAGAGGGCTCTCCTCACCTCACCCATAACGTCTTCAGGTTCAAGCAGGGGGGGCTCAGGGGTGTCCGACCTGAAGGTGCAGTATCCGCAGCGGTTCCGGCAGGCCCTTGTGAGGGGTATGAATATGTTCCTTGAGTAGGTCACGCTTCCAGGTTCACAGGCCCTCTTCATGAGGTCCAGTATATCAGGTCCCTTCATGAGGAGGACTTCGAGTACTTCGTCCTTTGAGTGGAGCATGGGAGCACCGTTAAAATTAGATTATTCAGATAGGTCAGAGACAACAGCCTCAACAAAGCAGGGTCCGACTCCGCTCCGGTCCCTGTAGAGAACAACAAAGAGGCCTGTCTCGTCGGCCATGCAGAGGCGGTAGTCAACACTGAAGTTCATATCCTCAAGGGATTCCTTCAGACGGTGTATTCCTCCTATATCGGTTTCGGTTCCAACCTCCACACATGACCTTATCTGTTCATCCATCACACCTATGAGGGCAGCGCCCTCCTCTGAGAGTAAATCCAGTTCCGCGGCTCCAAGGTGTTCAATCAAACTATCAAGTTCCCGGGACATGTCATCCGCATTCATCCTCTTCCTGGACATCCCCCTCACTATGAGAATTTCCCGGGAGTCAAGTGCGGGTCTGGAACCCTCAAATGCTTCAAAGAAACCCATGATTTCTCCGGCTATCCTGTGCAGTTTCATCAATCATATCAACTCCCGGCACCGTTAAGTTCTTCTATCTCGTATCTGAGTTCTCCCATGGTCGCAACCTTCTCTGCGAAGGCGTTGTGTCTGTGTATGCTCTCCTCGTTTATCTGCCTTACGGTAACGATGGTGTCATCCGGCAGGTGGGGGTACTCACTGACTATCCTGTGGACCATGTTACGGACACAGTCCTCAACGAACATGGGATTTTCATGGGCACTCATCACCACCGCGTTCTCGTCGGGTCTCTTGAGGAGTTCATAGACAGGTGAACTCATGGAGCTCTCTATGATGTCTATGAGCTTCTCAGCCCTTATGGTCTGGTCCTCAGGGACCTCTATCATTATCATGCCACGCCCCCTCTGGTTGTGGGAGGCGAAGGATACACAGTCAAGGACTCTCTCGACGGTCTCATCGTCAAGAAATTCAAGGAGCTTCTGGCGTGAGGCTTCCCTGACAGATTCCTGTGCACAGGGACACACGGTCATACCCACAACCTCTGCCCCTATCATCTTCCGTATGACTATCCCATCATCGTCCCGGTAACCGATGGCGTCTGCCATTATCTTTGTCATTTCCTGACTCTTCCTCCGGGTCACCGGCGACCTTTTCATGAACATGAAGTCGCTGTTCATGCTTACCTCGGCCCTCCGGGCGTACCTGTGCTTCTTGAGGAGTTCATTAACTATCTCCGCGCAGAGGGATTCGAGTTCAAGTGCGTTGTTCTCAACAACCTCCTCGAGGACGTCACTTATGGCCTCGGGGTTCCTTGACATGTGGATCCCCCTCTGTTTGCTCGGAAGATCCACGAAGGCATCAAATGTTGGAAGCAGGATTATGGGCCTTCTGCCCTCCCGCTCTATCTTCAGAAGCTTCTTAACACCTGTAACACCCACCCTTGTGAGGTGGACGGGGATGCTAGGAATCTTGTCCTGTGTATCTGGAAAACAAACTAAACCCAAATTTTACACCCCATGAGTAATGGTTACCTAGGTTTTAACTATAGTATGAGAACTTTGCTTATATACTTGTCCGGTGAAGTATTACCGATTTGATCAGTTGGCTGTCCTTTCAGTTATGCAGGGAAAAATCAGTGATGAGGGATACTGGTCTCATAACTGTTCATCAGTGCTGGGTGCAGAAAATTCAGTTGATAGTTCAGACCACCGCAGTAGATGGAAAATCAGGAATCAGGAGAGTAACTCCAGAATATTCTCGGCGTTCAGGTCCTTTATGTTCTCCATTAACCTTGAATCGGCACCATAGAGTTCTTCCGCCCTTGCTGCAAGCAGAACCGTACTCTTATCGGGTTCGCCCACAACCAGAACATCCTCCAGGACATCAAGCTTCCTCTCAATGTCGTTCCGGAGGTGCTCTATCTTCTTCTCTATACCCCTGAGGGCACTTTCAGGGATTTTTGGGTTTATCTCCCTCATATCATCAACTGAGAGGGGTGCTCCTGCAACCAGGATATTCTGAGCTTCTACCCCCGCCTTCACAAGGAGTTTTTTGACTGAGGAATTGTTCACAATTATGAGTTTACCCCTTGCAGCCTCCCTTATCCTCTCGGATGGGTCCTGCCTTTCAAGGACACCGAAGTCTGCGAGTATATGGTCAATGGCCTCCCTGGCGGCTATCAGCTTCCTGCAGAACTCTGAAGCATCCTCACCTCCAAGTTCATGGGTTGGGAGGCTTGTGTAAAGGTACTCCTCGGCATCGATGAGTTCCATCATGGCCTCCTGAAGCTTCCCGGTGTCGATGACACCATCACTGGCATCCCTGAATCCCTGTTCCCTCTTGAGGTTAATGCATGACTTTCTTATAAGCTTCTCTGCCTGTTCGAATCTGATCCTATCCATTTCAATACCCTCTCAGAAGTTGAAGTATGCTGAAAACCTGTCACTCAGCTGACTGAATATTTCAGAGACACCCCCGGGCGCCGCTGTTTCAGGTTCGTATTCCTCACCATCAAGACCCCTCATGAATGCGATGTTTGATCTCCCAAGGGCCTCAGGGTCATAGCCACCCTCCAGAACCGCGGTGCAGGGGAGTCCTGTCTGATGGATGAACCACCCGATCCATGAGAAGAACTCCTCATCAACCATGATCTCTGCAAGGGGATCCCTTCTGTGGGCATCAAAGCCTGCCGATACAAAGATCATATCCGGTCGGAATCCTTCCAGGACCGCCGGGAGTATCATCCCGAGTATCCAGAGGTACTCACGGTTACCCGAGCCCCTGGGCATGGGGATGTTGAGGTTGAAGCCCTCCCCCTCACCGGAGCCGGTCTCATCAATGAACCCGGTTCCAGGGAAGAGGGTCCGTGGGTCCTGGTGTATGGATATGTACATCACATCCCTGTCCCTGTAGAATATGCTGGATGTACCGTTCCCGTGGTGGACGTCGAAATCAAGTACCAGAGGCCTTGAGACCCCGAGGTTCCTGCGGGCATGCTCAATGGCTATGGCTATGTTGTTGAATATGCAGAAACCCATGGAGCGGTCATAGGTGGCATGGTGGCCCGGGGGCCTTCCAAGTGAGTAGGACCAGCCATCCCTGAGGGCCTCCTCGGCAGCCAGCATGGCTCCCCCTGCTGAGAGCCTCGCGACACTGAAGCTCTCGGGGGTCATGTAGGTGTCATAGTCAAGCCATCCGCCACCCCTCCCTGCGAAGACCTCAAGGTACTCCACATGAGCACTGCTGTGTACCATGAGGATATCATCGATTCCAGCCATCCCGGGTTCCACGAACCTTGGGGAGAGATCCGAGGATTCTATGGCCCTAAGGATGGCCCTGGTCCTGCCACTATTTTCAACGTGACCCTCATGATTGTGCAGGTCATAGGATGGGGAGTGGATGATAACCATATGGTTATCATTTTCTGATTCAGGGGATAAATAATTTAATCTCCGATCATCTTGGTGGAGGTCATATCCTCCTTGACGATGTTGAGGACCGTCTGTGTGTATGTCCTCTGCACATCCCCCTCACTGAGGAGGCCCTTTATGAAGCTGTCAAGTTCACCGGTGTCCCGGAACTTACCTATGAGTATGGCGTCGAATTCTCCTGTAACGTCATACACTGCCAGGACGTTCTTATGGTAGGCGGTCCTTGTCTCCCAGTTCCTCAGGACCCCTCCCTTGACCTTCACACCTATGATGGCTGTCAGCTTGTATCCGAGCTTGGAGTGGTCGATTATGGGCACAAATTTCTTTATAACCCCCTTTTTAACAAGTTTTTCAACACGGTTGTGGACGGTACCCACTGAAACGTCGAGTATCCTTGATATGTTCCTGTAGGACATGCGTCCGTCCTCATTCAGGAGGTCTATTATCTTTCTGTCAATATCATCGATTTTGACCAGATCATCATCCATACAAATCACCACTAAACAATGTATACCTATGAAAGTTATATTATAAAGTTTTTTAAGTGAATATAAGTTTAGAAGAAGTCATCAACTTTTATAAGATAGGGTATGTTCCCTTATAAATGTTTATCTGAAGATGGGAAAATAAAAAAGGAGGGTAATTTTATTCGTAGGCGTATCTGAGTGCAAGGGCCCTGTTCCAGAAGAGCTGGATGTAGGGGTATATTATGAGGACCGCGATCAGGGTACCCAGAACCGGTATCACATTCAGGAAACTTGCAATGAATGCCATCACCGCTGAGATCAGACCCACAACGATGTACCAGATTATGTAGTCCAGCCACTGAGATCAGACCCACAACGATGTACCAGATTATGTAGTCCAGCCATCCGATCTGGGATATCACGTCAAGTATCTCACTGAACCTGAAGGCTGCACCGAGTTCGCTGTCATTGTAGGCCATGTGTGCGATGGCTATTGTCTCTATGAGTCCAAGGATAATTGCGAGTATTATGCCTATTATCGTTGTACCTCCTACGAGGCCTGTGAATGCTGTGGGGTTTGTGATAACACCTGTGTCTGGTGAAACCATAGTAAAGGAACCAAGAACACCTGCGAATATAATTATCAGTGGAACTATCATGTATGCTATCTGAACAACGAATACCTTGAGCCCATCGACGAACATTTCTCCCCATTCATCGAATTCAGGCAGTTCATCGAAGCCAGCTATTGAGGCCTTCAGCGCCCTGAAACCGTACCCCATGACCAGGAAGACGGGTAAAATTAGAATACTGGCTATTATAAGGACACCCAGTATTATGACCTTCTTCCAGTCACTGGAGGGGTACCTTATGGCATCATTTACAATTTCACCTATATCCATATCTTTCACACCTCCGCGGATTCCCGCAGGTAAAACTATATAAATAGTCACATATAAAACTGCCTAATCTGTTTAGAGAAAGATATAAATCGCTACAAAGTTAATAATATCTCGAGCAGGTGAACTGATGAAGAAGGGGATACTCATCATAGCTTTACTGGTAATCGCCGGGGGTTACCTTTACTTTACAGGGACACAGGGGGACTTTGAGCCCCTGGGAAGGCTCGCATTTGTTAAAATTGCAAATCCAGATATGTACCCAGGTCATATACACTCAAAACTACTGGCAGACTATGCCCGTGAAAGGGGATCGAAGTGCATTCTGGTGGTCCATTACGGCGGAAGCTCCAATTACCGCTGCTACATGGAGGGCGACGTTTACATCCTTGAACTCGCCTACGTTGAAAAGAAGCAGTACACGCCGGGCATAAACTGGACAGAGGTATGGCAGGAGGGAATATACGGCATACCTGACGATAAGTGGACCTACCGTTCAGATGGAAGGGAATTCGGAACACTGGACGAGGCCCTTGCATACATAAAGGAGAGGGCGGCTGAGCACGGTCAGGAGGGGCCCATACCCCTCGTATACCACGGCACGGTCAGGCAGGGTGAGATATTCATAAACCAGGGCTGTGGATTCCCCCTCTACTATAAAATTGCCAGGAATGAGTATGGCCCCATTGGAGCATACCTCTACTGCTTGAAGGGAATGATCTTTCCCTACCTCAACAACCCCTACAGGAACTTTGAGATCAGGAATGCAAGGTCACTGCAGTATTACTACACCCATAACATGCTCAACTATGAATGATCGAGAGCCGGGGGTGAGTACTGCTTCAACTCCCCCAACTTCTATTCCGGCATGAGTCCTGCCAGGACCTCCTCAATCTCCCCTATACCGGCGTCGGTCCTTATACCCGTCGGCCTTATATGGGTCCTTGAAACCCTGAAACCGGCCGCCTCAAGACCATCCATAACATCCCTCAGGGGTGGTGCACTCCTTCCAAGCTTACTGCAGACCTCATGGATATCATAGAATCCAGGGGGCATCCCTGCTTCATCAAGACATCCCTTCAGAAGTTTAAGGACATCTCCGGCCGTGTTGAGTTCCTTGTTCTCAACCTCCCCTATCATCTCACCGATGAATTTCCTGTCCTGGATATCACCGACCCAGAGGGGACCGGCCGCCTCCATTTCGGCACCGCAGTGGGGGCACTCACGTTTCAGGGGCGCAAATCCCTTCACGTGTTCATGGTGAAGGCATCTGAAGCAGTGAAGCATGAATCCGATATTCCTGATGGATTCATCGGCCCTTCTGGCACCCCTCCTCACGTGGATGTATAGCCTCATGTAGTGCTGGCTGCTGTGGGAGAGGAGTACCGAGGCAGCCTTCCTGTACCTTGCAAGGTTCATGGCTGTGAAGCCTGCGAGTATCCTTAGTCCCGTCTCATGGCAGTACTCTGTTTTAAGGGGCCTTGAGGAGTACTTCCTCAGGCAGGGCTTTATGTAGGTGCCGCAGAGGCTTGAGGTGTCGGTGGCTGTAACAGCAAGGAGTGAATTGTTCCTTGCAGAAGCCGCCGCAGAGTCCATGAAGGGTGCAGGGGTCCCGAAGGGGTCGATGTCTATAACATCAAAGCGGCCATGGTTACTCCTGAGGAAGATGCTGGCATCCTCTCTGCTGACCTCAGGGGACACCGAGTTTATCACTGAGTTATTTTTTATGCATTCAACTGCAAGCGGGTTTATGTCATTTGCAAAGGCCTCAGAGACTCCTTCAACCTCAACCAGATACCTTATGGCCCTTATACCGCTCCCTGAGAAGGTGTCTGCAACGCTAATCTCCCCACCGAGGAGTCTCTGGAAAACCTGGAGCGCGACCACTGACACATCCCTGTTGAACTCCATGGCAGGGTTGTAGAATACAGGTGCCCTGGCCGAGACCTTACTGAAATCAGGAACCCTTATGGTGACTGAACCCTCATTTACCGTTATCATAATTCAACACTCCCACTTCAAAATATTTATTAATGCCGGATGATTAGTGTGATACATGACCAGTAATTTATTAAAAAGACTCATGGTCATCAGGTAAGGGATCGGAGCTGGTGATGGATGGAGGATTTTCTGAACAACGTATACCTGGGAAGGAATGATGCATGGAGATATGTGATGACCGTATTTATGAGCTTCGTGGCATCCAATGTTGGAGCCGGCCTAATACTGGGTGTCATCATCGCAGCCGTCCTGCTACTTAAGGGTGGTGCTGGGGCGCTGGGGGACCTGTCATCCTTCAGCGGCCCCACCCTCCTCATAATGGTGGCCATAGGGTTTTCAGCTTCAATGTTCTTCCTCTATGTTGGACTGAAGTTCATTCACCAGAGGGATTTCATATCTGCAGTTAATTCGAGGGGATACCTTGACTGGCGGAGGATCCTGAGGGGCGCGGGCACATGGTTCCTCATAGTTGGTGTGCTTGATCTGGTATCGGTCCTTGCTGACCCATCAGGGGTCAGATTCAATTTTGGTTCAGGGTTCTGGTGGCTGCTAATCCTCTCCATACTGGCCTTCCCGGTCCAGGCATCCTTTGAGGAGATATTCTTCAGGGGCTACCTGATGCAGGGTATCTGGTCTGTCATAAAGAGGCCGGTGCCGCTCATAATCATCAATTCAGCGATATTCTCGGTCCTTCACTGGTGGAACGGCGCGACACTTAGCATGAGCCTTTCAATAACTGTCAGCACCTTCATCATAGGACTTGTGCTTGCACTGGTGACGCTGGCAGATGATGGCGTGGAGATGGCCATGGGCGTCCACATTGCAAACAATCTCTATGTGAGTGTCATACACAGCTCCCCTGACGCCGGTCTGGGGAACCTCCCATCCCTCATGGTGAGCCCCTCAGACCCCTACACAGCTCCCCTGACCCTCCTCCTGGCTTCAGCACTCCTTGTCCTAATACTCTTCAGGGGCCGATACCAGGATTTAGGCAGGATATTCCGGTGATTCACTGTTAAAGCCGGCAACGTCCCTTCAGGGAACATTAAAGGCCGGCATCTCTCCCACCTCAACTTTATTGATTTTTCTGCACGGGGGGACGGGCATCAATTTTTAAGTGCCAGCACGATATAGTTAAACCAGTTAACTTTCATTCGGGTGTTCAAATGATACCGGTTGCTACTCCAATAATCGATGAAGAGGAAATTCAGGAAGTCATAAAGGTACTTAAGTCGGGTTTTATCGCGCAGGGACCCAGGGTGGCTGAATTCGAGGAGAAATTTGCGGCCTATGTAGGAACAGAGCATGCAGTTGCAACGAGTTCAGGGACAACAGCCCTTCATCTGGCCCTCCTCGCCGCTGGAGTTGGAAAGGGGGATGAGGTAATAACAACTCCCTTCAGTTTCGCTGCAACAGCAAACGCAGCCCTCTACGTCGGAGCCACACCAGTATTCGCAGATATAGACCCCCTGACATATAATATAGATCCTGAGAGGATAGAGGAACTCATAACACCCAGCACAAGGGCGATAATACCGGTCCACCTCTATGGCCAGCCCGCAGACATGGACCCCATAATGGACCTTGCAGCTGACCACGACATCCTGGTCATTGAGGATGCTGCACAGGCCCACGGAGCAGAGTACCATGGAAGGAAAGTCGGTTCCATGGGCGATGCCGCCTGTTTCAGCTTCTACCCCACAAAGAACATCACAACAGGTGAGGGCGGAATCATAACAACTGATGACGATGAGATAGCTGAGATGGCACGTATACTCAGGGCCCATGGGGAGACAGAACGCTACAGGCACACATACCTGGGATACAACTTCCGCATGACCGACATCTCAGCCGCCATCGGGATAGCCCAGCTCGGAAAACTCGAGGAGTTCAACAGCAGGCGAATTGAAAATGCAGCTTACCTCACATCCCAGCTGGGGGACCTTGAGGGAGTATCAACACCCCACATTGCAGCGGGGGTCAGGCACGTCTTTCACCAGTACACCCTGCGGGTTCCGGGCTCAAGGGATGAACTCATGGGCTTCCTCAATGAGAGGGGTGTGGGTACAGGCATCCACTATCCCAGACCAATCTACAGGCAGGAACTGTACCAGAGAATGGGCTTTGATGCCAGATGCCCGGTGAGTGAGGCGGCTGCAGCGGAGGTCCTCTCAATACCGGTACACCCTGCCCTAACCAGTGAGGAGCTTGAGACGGTCGCAGACACGGTCAGGGAATTCTTTGAGTAAACCGTGGCCCTGAGCTGCTTTAATTCCTTCATGCCGCTGTGGGCTGGATTGAGTAAAACACAAAAATTTTTTATTCAAGGTCAGTATCAGCTCCTGGAATGGGTAAGATTTGCTTCCAGGAAATTCCCGTTCTCAGATTAGGGCGCTGGATACCTCTGAAAGGGCACCATTTGATGGAGCAATGCTGGCACAATCGGCCTTATATAAAATTATGAACCTGTGATATGTCCAGGGCCCTAAATCTTTTCCTTCACAGATTCAACCTTATCCCTTAAACCCCTGTCGGCATCCCTTCTATCATCGATCTTGAGGGTTGTGTAGACCCTATCTGAACCCGCCTGGAGGACTGCCTCATGTGCGGCCTTGACAGCCTCCATGAGTTCATCAAGGTCTTCAGCCTCAAGCAGTGTCCCCATTCCTGAGATCTCATACCTCACATTCAGCTTCTTGAGGGCTTCGACGGCAGCTGCCACATAGCTGCTGAGGGAGGTGCTGCATGTACCCAGGGGTATCACGGTGAGTTCTGCGGTAATCATGATTAATTATATGTCCCCTCATTTATATATAGGGTTTCATGGATGTTCAGGAATTCAATCACAGAATCATGGGAAGGATCAGGGGACTTATAGAGGGTCATGAACTCATAAAACCCGGTGAACATATTGCAGTAGCACTCTCAGGCGGAAAGGACAGTGTACTGACACTGCACGCCCTCTCAGATCTCAGGAGTGACCTTGATTTTGAGCTCACAGCCATAACCGTCGACGAGGGGATAGGGGGCTACCGCAGTGAGGGTGTTATGGTGGCAAGGGAGAACGCAGAACTCCTTGGAGTCGAACTCATAGAGAGGTCATTCAGGGACGAATTCAATTTTGAACTGGACAGGGTAACTGATAGATTCAGCAGCCCCTGCATACCCTGCGGTGTCTTCAGGCGATGGATACTCAACAGGACGGCACGTGAGATAGGTGCCTCAAAGATTGCAACGGGCCACAACATGGATGATGAGATCCAGTCCTTCATCATGAGCCTCGCAAGGGGTGATGTGCGGAAATTCTCAAAATTCGGTCCAGAACTTCAGAGGATACACCGGGCAATGGTGCCGCGCATAAAACCCCTCTGGAGCACGCCTGAGAGTGATGTGAGGCTGTGGGCTGTTCTCAATGATGTGAAGGTCCACCTTGACTCCTGTCCCTACTCTGACCTCTCCATGAGGTCAAGGATAAGGGACTTCCTCAACCATCTTGAATCAGAAGAGCAGGGTGTGAAGTTAAGGGTGATGGAATCACTCAGCAGGACCTTCCTGCCCCTCAGTGAAACCGAGGGCCTCAGGGAATGCCTGAGGTGCGGGGAACCTTCATCAGGGGATAAGTGTAAGGCCTGCGAGTTCCTGGAACTCATAAAAAGCTGATTAAAGCGCATGGTATTGTGCCGCGTGTTTTCTGATTTATTCTATCAGTGTGGTACTCTGCTGTGTCGCGTGGGGCGTTATCCCAGGATCCTTGTCACAGAACCTATGCCCTTGCTCCTTCCCTCACGGAAGATTATCTTCTGACCCTCCCTCACATGGTGGGGCCTGTACTTGAACCTCATCCTCACCCTACCCCTGTCACCTGCAGACATGAAATCAGAGTCAAGGGGCTCAAGAACGGTTGTCTCGGCTATGGTTTCAATGTGGGTCACACTCTCATAACCAGCCTTTATGGTTGTCGGATGCACCAGTATGGCAACCTCTGCCTCGAATTCCCTCACAGCCTCGGGGTCATAGTCAGGGTGTGCCAGTATCATACCCCTCTCTATCTCGTCAGGGGAGGCCCCGGATATGGATATGCCGACGATGTGGCCTGGTTCTGCACAGCCTATCCTGTAGTGGTGCATCTCTATTGATTTGACGGTGACCTCCCGGAATTTCCCTGTCTTTAGGGGCCCCAGGAGGAGGGTGTCACCCTTTCTGACAAGTCCCTGCTGGATTGTCCCGCTGACAACGGTACCAACGCCTCTGATGGTGTATATCTTGTCTATGTACATGAGGAATGGCTCTTCATCCCCGTTAACATCGCGACGGACCCTGAGATTGAGGAAGAGTTCATCAAGGATTTCAAGACCCTCCCCTGTAACCGAGGAGGTCTCGATTATGGGGACTATGTGCTGGTTCATCTTACCGGCTATCCCGGCTGCAGCGTCCCGGCTCTTAACATGGAAGGGGATCCTGCCAACCAGTTTAAGCAGTTCAGATATCTTCTCCCTCACACTTCTCCTGTTCTCATCTGTGGCCATATCACACTTTGTGAGGACCACGATTACCGGGAGCTCCATTGCGATCATTATACCGAGGTGCTCCCTTGTTATGTGTGTAGGCCCCTCATCGGCTGCCACTGTGAGGAGTCCGTAGTCGAGCCTCTGACCCACAATCCCCCTTATGGTTGTTCGAAGCCAGGGCTCATGGCCGACGGTGTCAACGAAGGATATGACCCTGTCGGCCTCGTCCATGAGGCGTGATTTCTCCTTCCTGTCAAGGGGGTTCTTGAGCCTCATAACACTGCCGTTCCTGAAGCCGTAGATGGCGAAGGATAGATCAGCCGATAGACCCCTCTCTATTTCATGCTTCTGCACATCAAGGAATATCCTGGTCTTACCGCTCCCATCATCAGGTGTGCCTGTTGTGAGGGTCCCGAGGAGTGTGCTCTTACCGTGGTCCACGTGGCCGGCGACCCCCACGAGGAGGTGCTCCCTCGCTGTCTTCGTCTTCCTTGAGATTATGACCTCCGCCACCATGCCCTCTGTACCCTCATGGAGGTTAACCTCCTCCACAACAGCACCTATCTCACTGCTGAGGGTTCTGAGGACCTCAACTGACTCATCCAGTTTATCAGCAGGGAGGCCGACCGGTTCACCGCTGTCCTCCACACCCAGCAGGTACACTGCCCTACCGTTACCCCGCTCCATACGGTACTTCATCTGGGATATGAGGCCCTTCTTACGGTCCATCTTGAGGTGATACCTGGCTGAGAGGGCCTTCTTGAATTCTATGTTCCTTCTCTCGCCAGGGGATGTGAATGATCTGAGGTCTTCTATCATATCTCTGAATCTATTCCCTTTTTGATGGATTTGCGAAATGGCAGGAGCCATATTTTTCTTCCTGCAGTTTTCTTACCAGTTCTGATGCTTCCTCGAAGTCATCGGCCCTTCCAAATATGCGCCTATCTTTGACATTCACGGTTCTCCCGCAGACGCATTTCCGGGTCTTCGCACCCTCCCTTGAGTAGAGGGCCCTTCCACAGTCGCATCGGAATATTATGTACATCCTATCACACTGCAGCTTCTTGTTTACATTTATGGGGGGTCATTAATTAATGATTTTTTCCTTCAGTATGATCTCTACTGCGCATTTGAGTATATGTCAGCGGGGTATCTTCATGAGTTCATCGAGGGGTGGTAGTTCCTGGGGGTTCTGGAGGTGCTCCTCTATGCCCCTGCGGTGACCGGCGCCCACAACAGCCACCACCCTGTCCTCCTCGATTGAGAGCAGTCTGTGGGCCATGAAGGCATCCCTCTCCTCAACGAGGACGCGGTAGGCTGCCGGGGAGATCTTCCTGAACTCCTCCATAACCTCAAGGAGGGTGTCATCACTTTTGAGGTCCTCGATGTCCTTCGGGTCATCCTTCCAGAGGAATGATCTTATTATCCCTGCGAAGAACCTGAGTTTTTCCATCCTCCCCATGGATTTAATTGCCCTCTGCATGGTCAGTCCGATGTCACGGTCGATGAGTGCAAGGCCCGCCCCCACCTCATGGGCGGCCTCTATGGCTGCCAGCATCTCTGAGCCGGGTTTTACGCCGAGGTCCTCACCAACCTTCCGCTGGAAGTAGGTTAAGAACCAGCCCGCAAGGATCACTCCAATGTTTCCATGGCGCAGGGCTTCCCGAAAGGATGGTTCATCCCTCTGAACCCCGAGTTTTTCATCCATGAGCCTGCGGTATCTCTCGGGGTCCAGTTCAACTGCAACGACGTCTGGTTCCATCTCAAGGATGGTCCTTCTGACCTCCTCTATACTTTCACTTGATACGTGTGCGGTTCCTATGATCCTGAGTTCCTTCATCTTCAATGCAGCCTCCGGATTTCCTCCATGAGTTTTACTGTCCCATCACGGTAGACTGGAACGTTCCCTGTTATGTTCCTCCTGATGCAGTACTCAATGTCATCCCTGAATCCAAGCCCTTCCAGCCTTTCAGCTGATCTGGATCTGCGGATGGCGTCATCAACCAGGGATCTGTCCTGAACTGCGAGTACAGAGGCCTCTGCATATTCGTCCATTTCACCATCGATGGCTGCTATTATTTCACCGGCGCAGAGGAAGTCCTCTATGGCAAATCTCCCATTAACACCGGCCATAACCACCTCAACTTCATCTGAAAGTTCCCTTGCAGCCTCAGCCACTGCATCCAGGTTGTTGAGACACCCCACAAGGGCATGTGATTTAACGGATTCAAGGATCCTTGTGCCGTTGCTGGTGGTGAGCACCAGCGCATCTCCACTGTAATTTTTAACTTCAATTGGGGAATTGGCTATGAAGCCGGGGACGGTCTCACCTCCGCGTTCCCCCGCGACCGGGTAGCCCTTCCTTGAGTACTTAACGGCCTCTTCGATGTCAGCAACAGGGATCACCTCCCTGAACTGGTCAAGGGCTGCTGTGATGGTTGCACTCGCCCTGAGGAGATCCACCATTATGCACAGTCCACTGCCTTCCTGTCTTTCAAAGCTTAGCCTTATCCTCATTGCTACACCTTCAGTTCATCAGCACACCTTATATAATAATTTATAGAGAAATTTATTGATGAGATATATAGGCTTGTGGGTGAATTCATGAGGATCGTCACAACACCCATGTGTGAGGGGATACTGAGGATTGCTGGTGTCAGGGGGTACAGGGTTAGCAGGACCCCTGAGGACGAGGATGCAGATATTGCCTTTGTACTCTCTGAGACACCCGTGGAGGGGGCCATTAAACTCAGACTCAACACATTCCCCCAGATAAGGGAGGCAGTGGACCTTGTCTTTAAAACCATCCATGCAATGGACCCTGAAAGCCTCAAGTATTCCTCAACCGATGAGATTGACTTTGAGGTCTGCTCTCCCTGGTGGCATGACCCCTCACGGCTCAGGGAGAGGAACAGCAAAATAAAAGTAAGGGTTTATTCAAATTTTTTAAGGGAGATCGTGGAGGACATGGGCTTCAGTGTGGTGGAGGGGGCTGCTGACTTCACAGTATGTCCCGACTACATGGAACTTGACTGTATAAGGGTGCCCTCACACAGGAACCTCCCCCTGGACCCTGTTAAGAGGGCTCTATTCAGGTACAGGTATCTGGAGAGGAAACTATGTATGAAACCTTAACGTATCAGGGCGGTGTGCACCGCCATGAGGAGATGAAGGAACTTATTGAGGACCTGGGGGGCTTTGTGCTCCAGGAGAACATGCTTCAGATGGACCTGATACTCACCCTGGCGGTCCCGATAGAGGATGTGGATAAGGTCAGGGAGAAGGCCAGGGAGCTCCTGGGGAAGATCAAGGTGGCCCCCATGGCCGGTACCGAGATAGCCATTGTCTCTCCGACCCTGGCAAGGCACCACCTACCCCACTCTGCATGTGACATATCAGAGTACCTCAGGAGGTACGGTGCCAAGGATAACATGATAGGACTCGCCCGTGGCGCGGGTAAGGGCATCTCAAGAATATCTGAGGATGAGAAGAGGCTCATAGAGGAGCATGACCTCGCAGTTTTCGCCCTGGGGAGCTTTGAGCAGTGCATAAAGGACAAGGTCCACCTCTTCAGTGACATAAAGATCCCGGTGGTTGTAACCGGCTCCCCCGAGGAGATTGACCTCAGGGATCTTCCAGGTGCAGACGCCTACGTTGGAGGACTGGGAAGAATACCCAGGAGGTTGAAGAGGGGAGAGGATATAAGGGCCCTCAGGAAGCTTGTGGAGGTTGTTGAGGGACTCCTTGATCAGAGAAGGCGCGATATGGCTGCTGATCCCCCTCTGGTCCCATCCATACTTGTGAAGAGCGAGATAGAAAACCAGGTGCCTGCCATAGAGGAGGTGTACTCACCCACACCTGTCACCAGTCAGCTTGATGGTGTCCGTGTCAAACTCAACTATGACCGCCACCATGAGGAGATAGCCGAGGTGAGGGTATCTGATTACCGCCTGGGTGATATCTCCGAGATCAGGAAGTCCATGATGTATGACTACATCCTTGTGAAGCTCCTCCCTGAGAGTTCAATAATTCAGTGATTCAATGAACATAGGGCGCTTCAGCCATGTCAATGGTTCAGTGATTCCATGAAGAGGGAGCTCCAGGTTTCTGTTTTCCTCACCTTCATCACACTTGCCTATTACCTTCTAAACAGCCTTGCTCTGGAATTTCTTGGAGTGGAGTTTATCAGCATCCCCCTGACCATCCTTCTCCCGGCATCAATCCTGTTTGAGAGGGCAAGGCCGAATCCCATTTCCAGGGCCACCTACATTTTTTCAATGTTGTGGCTGGTCTTTCTGATCTATCTCCTCATGGGCTGGGCCCTGGTTCAGTTTATATGGTTTTTCATGGACCTTCCATGGTTGAGGATCCTGGCAGTATCATTGGCTGCACTCAGTGTCTCATATGGCGTATTCAGGGCCAGAAAAATTGAGGTTAAGCATCTTGAGATCCCCTTTCCTGTTGAGAGGAGGGTGAGGTTCGTCCAGCTGTCTGACATTCACCTGGGAACGGTACGCTCTGCTGGTTTCCTTAAAGAGGTCTCAGGGGCTGTCAGGAGGGCTGAACCTGCAGCGGTTTTAATAACAGGGGACCTTCTCGACGGGTCAAGGCCCGTGGATTCCAGGGTTCTATCATCCCTTGAAACAGGAGCACCCATATTTTTTGTTTCAGGCAATCATGATATTTATTCAGGTGACTTCAGGTCAACTGTTTCTGATGCAGGCATAAGGTGCATTGATCAGTCCGTGATTGATTTTGAGGGTATACAGATAATAGGTGTTGGTTACTCAATGGAGAGGCATTCACTTCCAGCCATACTTGACATGCTCGATTTTGATGGGGATAGGCCAGCACTGCTTCTCCATCATCTGCCTGTGGACTGGGGGGATGCCAGGGAGCGCGGTATTGACCTTCAGCTCTCTGGCCACACCCACGGTGGACAGTTCTATCCCTTCAACATTATCGTGGGACTTATGTTCCCATTTCTAAGGGGTCTTTATTCTGATTCAGGGAGGTTCCTCTATGTTTCGGAGGGTACAGGTACCTGGGGGCCGCCTGTACGTCTCGGATCATCCTGTGAGGTAACTGTAATTGATCTGGTTCCTGCAACGGCAGATTATAATGATGGGAGAATCTGAGACGCTTTTTTCTGGAGACAAATCATGGGGTTCTCATCTAAGAGTACTTGCACAAAACTATATATACAAGTTTTGAATATATATTCAAAACATGCCTAGACCAAGAAGATTCAGAAGGATTCTGGGAGAACCCCGTGTGGTCACATTTTCTCCGGAAGCCAGTGATGAGGAGCCAGTGGTTGAGATAACCCTCGATGAATTTGAGGCAATAAGGCTGAGGGACTACCATGACATCAAACAGAAAAAGGCCGCTGAGATCATGGGAATATCACAGCCAACATTCCACAGAACCCTGACATCAGCACGGGGTAAGATAGCAGCGGCTCTGGTCGAGGGCAGACCAATAATCTTGAAGGGAGGTGATTATATCACAGACAGAAGAAGATACAAATGCATGGACTGCCAGTTCGAATGGATCTCACCGGAAAAGGAATACAAAAAATGTCCGGACTGCGGTTCAGAGAACATAACTGTTGTATCAGCTGAAACACTACCAAGGGCTGGTAGAGCCGGCTTTGGAAGGGGCTTTGGCGCTGGAAGAGGAGCTCCAAGGGTTTGCAAATGCATTGAATGTGGATACGAGGCACCGAAAACACCAGGCGTGCCCTGCAGAACACAGAGGTGTCCTGAGTGCGGAGCACCAATGTGTGGAGCCGACTGAATGGAGGACCATCAAATGAAAATATGCATTCCAGTAACAGAAGAAAGGGGCATGGATTCAGAGGTCTCAGAACACTTTGGAAAAACGCCCCTATTTGCTTTTTATGATGACGAAATCAATGAACTGGAAATAATAAAGATAGGGGGAAGGCACAGTGGAGGAGGACTAACACCTGCAGAGATCGCTGTAAATTCCGACGCAGATATCCTAATATGCGCAAATATTGGCTCAAAGGCCATTAATCTTCTCAGAACCCATGGAGTTGATGTTCTGATGGGTGCCAGGGGAACAGTGGCTGAAACACTCAACATGCTTAAAAGGGGTGAGCTTACCGGCGCTACAAATCCATGTAAAGGACGGCATTGAGGTATGGTATGAATAATGAGGATGCTCAAAAGCTGGCTATCATGGAACAGGATGTGAGAATTTCGAGGGCAATGTCCACAATAAAACATAAAATCGTTGTCATGAGTGGAAAAGGGGGTGTTGGGAAGTCCACAGTCACAGTAAAACTTGCCGAAGAGTTTACCAGAAATGGTTACCGGGTATGTGTACTGGATGCAGATGTTCATGGACCCGATATCCCGAAGATGATGCGTGTCAGGGAACCAGAGATCACCCTAACAGGAAATCTTATAAACCCCATACCCACCCCGGTGGGTGCAACTGTAATGTCCATAGAGTTTTTCCTCCCATCAGAGGACACACCGGTCATATGGAGGGGACCAAAAAAGACAGGGGCCATCAGACAGCTACTTTCAGATGTTAACTGGGAGGGTATCGACGTTTTAATTGTGGATAACCCCCCTGGAACAGGTGATGAGCCACTAACGGTTCTTCAGTCAATCCCTGCCATTGACGGCGTGATTATAGTTACAACCGCCCAGGAAGTTTCAGTCCATGACGTTGAAAAATGTATCAACATGGTTAATCAGCTGAAGATCCCTATCATGGGAATCATAGAGAACATGTCATATCTCCAGTGTCCGGAATGTGGCAAAAGGATATTTCTATTCGGTAAAGATGGTGGAAAATATCTTGCAAACAAATTTGATCTCCAGTTTCTGGGTGGAATTCCCTTTGAAAAAGGTATATCCGGGGATAAATCATCAGCCAGTTCATACATCAACACCGGGATGGTGAAGATATTCAATAAAGTGGAGAAATACCTCAAAGATGGTGGTGTTAATTAATGAAGATAGCAATAGCGTCCTCTGGACCCGATCTGGGATCAGAGGTCAGTAGATTTTTTGGGAGAGCCCCCTATTTCATGATTGTTGAAATAAAGGATGGTAATATAGAATCCTCTGAAGTCATCGAGAACCCTTCAGCATCAGCTTCAGGGGGAGCAGGTATAAGGACCGCCCAGATAATTGCAAATAGTGGCGTGGAAGCAGTTATAGCTTCTTCACCAGGCCCAAATGCATTTGAGGTTCTGAATGAACTTGGCATAAAAATTTACAGGGCAACAGGTGCATCAGTTGAGGATAATATCAGGCTCTTCACAGAGGGAAATCTTGAGGAGATACGCTCAGCAGGCAGTGGCCGGGGCAGGAGAGGAAGATAGACACTAAATCCACGATGAGCCGGTGTTTCGATGAAGCCCTTAATGGTAGCAATAACAGGGGGAAAGGGAGGAACAGGAAAATCAACCATAGCATGTTCTCTCGCCATCGCCCTTGCCGATAAATTCAGGGTGCTGCTGGTAGACACAGATGTTGAGTGTCCAGATGACCACATCATCCTGTCCGCCCAGAGAAGAAAAACAGATGAGGTAACTCTTCAGATACCATCCTTTGATTTTTCAGCCTGCTCCATGTGCGGTAAATGTTCAGAGGTGTGCAGAAAAAATGCAATCGTATTTGTGGAGGGCAGGCACCCAATTCTTGTCAGGGATAGATGCAGTGGCTGCGGGACCTGCAGTCTTGCATGCAGAAATAATGCAATAAAGGAGGAGGAGATGGTCGCAGGCTTCCTTTATGATGGCAAACTCCCTGAAAATTATGATGAGAAAATTAGAAGAAATTTCAGGTTACTCTCCGGGGAAACAACTGTGAATATAGAATCAAGTGCACGCCTGGTGGATTCACTCATGAAAAATGCGAGGGAGCACCATGATATGGACTTCATAATCATTGACACGGCAGCAGGGGTCCACTGTAATGTTATACATGCCATCATGGGCGCTCACCTTGCCTTTGCTGTGACAGAGCCAACACCCTTTGGGAGTCATGACCTAAAACTGATACTTGAGCTACTTGAGAGGCTTGGCGTAACATCGAACATCATCCTCAACCGTGCAGGCATTGGTAACGCAGACCCGGTACTCGAGGTTTCCAGAGAAACAGGGAGGCCCATTGTGGCTGAAATAGAATATTCTAGGGATGTAATGGAGGCCTATTCAGCGGGTGAACCCCTTAAGGTTCCAGGAATAGCTGCTGTTGTAGAGTTACTTGAGATGCAGAGGTGTTAATGTGAAGGAGGTATGCATCCTCTCAGGAAAGGGTGGGGCTGGAAAGAGCAGCATAGTGGCTTCAATGGCTGTTTTACTCGCTGATAGGTTGGAAATAATCGTTGGAGACTGTGATGTGGACGCACCCAATCTGGCCCTCATCCTGGGATCTTCAGGGGATGTGGAGTGCGAAACCATAAGGGCCTCTGAAAAGGCATTTTTAGTGGCTGAAAGATGTAAATCAAGAAAGAAATGCGTGAGGGTATGCAGATTCAATGCAATAAAATGGAGTGCTAGGAACTCAAAACCTGAAATAAATGAATTTCTCTGTGAAGGATGCGGAGCATGTGAATATATATGCCCTGATAGGGCGATAGACATCAAAGAAGTTGATACAGGAAAGATTTGCTATTTCAGGTCTGATTATGGATTCGGTGTAGTATCCGGTCATCTTAAAATTGGTGAGAGAGGCTCAGGAAAGATTGTGGATTCTCTGAGGGGGAAGGTATCTGAAATTGGAAGAGTGGAGGGCCTGGATCTGGCTCTTCTGGATTCAGCAGCAGGTATTGGCTGCCCTGTGGTATCATCAGTTAAGGGATGCGACCGGGCCATTATAATAACGGAACCTACAAAGGCAGCTATAAATGACTCTAAACGTGCAATAGAGCTTGTAAGGCATTTTGGGATCCCACACTCCATAATAATCAATAAATACGATTTAAATCATGAGATCGCAGCTGATATAGAAGATCTTGCAGATAGGAATGAGATACCAATCATGGGAAGGATACCCTACGATTTGGCATTTACCGATGCTCTGGTTAACGGATTACCCGCAGTAATCTGCAATCCCCACCTTAAAAAGCTATTTAGGGGGATTGTTGAGGAGCTAATGCTAAATATGGGGCTGGATTGACATGAAAGGGAATGATGAAGCACCACTCAAGGAGGGAGAAATCGCTTCCAGGTATTCGGTAATCATCAACATGATTTTAGTGGTTATAAAGGGGTTTACCGGTTATCTATCTGGAAATATAGCTCTGATAGCAGACGCTATACATTCCTTTGCGGATGTCTTCTCATCAGCAGCCGTATTCATTGGCCTTAAGCTCTCACAGAGAAAACCTGATGAACTATTTCCCTATGGATACCATAGAATTGAAACCCTTGTCTCTCTCCTCGTTTCAGTGCTGATCATCATAACGGGTCTTGAGATAACATGGGACTCCATTATCTACATTTCAAATCCAGTTTCAGAGGTTTCCATGGCCACGGCAAGCCTTGCAGTGAGTTTGATATCAATTGGAGTCTCCTATGCCATTGCATTTTATAAGGTGAGGGTCGGGAGGAGAATCGGTTCAACAGCCCTCCTGAACGATGGAAAGCATAGCTACGTGGATGTCATATCCTCTGCAATCGTCTTCATCGGGATCCTGGGGGAGTACATGGGTCTTCATGGTTTCCAGGGTATCGCTGGAGTAATTATATCCATGGTGATAATTTATATCGGTATCCGGCTTGCAAAATATGACGTCCTAACCCTCCTTGATGCATGTATTGACACGGATTCAATGGAAATCATAAAAAAGACAGTCTTATCGGTCCCGCGTGTTGAGGGGGTTCATGAGATTAGAATAAGAAGATCTGGACCCTACCTCTTTGGTGAACTCCATATTGAACTTGAAAGGGGGCTGCCGGTAGATGAAATAGAGAGAATCATTTCTCAGATAAACTCTAAGGTTAAGGAGACAGTCCCATCCATTGACCACCTTACGGTCCAGCCCGAAACAGTTAAAAAGGAGGAAGTTGTGGTTGCGGTGCCACTCGCAGATGATCAGGGAATGAACTCCACAATCAGCACCCACTTTGGAAGGGCGAACTTCTTCCTTATTGCAAGAACCCGGAAGGGCGAGATACTTGATTACAGGATAATTGAAAATCCAGGGAAATCCCTTAAAACAAAGAGGGGGATTCGAGCTGCTGAACTTCTGAAGAGCAGAGATATTGATGTTCTGGTGATTGAAAAACTATCAGATGGTCCAAAACTTCTTTTTTCAGATTATCTCCTTGGAACAGTACCTCCTGAAGGAGCATCCCTTGAGGAGGTCATTAGAAAGGCATCCCTAAAATTTTCAGAGTGATGCTCTGGAGGGGTCACCCTATCACAGCTTTCCCTGGAGCATCCAGGTAACGGTTCTTATATGCTCCTGCTGCTGACGGACCTCCTCAGTTATTGATTTTAAAAGCCTGGACGTCATGGGAACCGGCACACTCCGGAATACATAGGATTCCAGGAGTAAATTGAATGCTCTCTCCTCTGCCACACTATCAAATCGCCTTTCATCTGACCTCATGAAGACCGGGTTTTCATCCTCAGGGAGTTTTCTGACCTCCTCACCGAGTTCAGTGCCTGGGAGTGGCTCGGCAATGCTCACGAAGTAGTCATCGAGCATGAGTTCATCTGCAAGTTCAATGGTTTTCCTGTAATCCTCCTCGTCCTCACCGGGATAACCAACGATGAAGGACCCTGCAACCCTTAGATTGTACTCCCTTGCAAGTTCAACAGCCTCAACAACCTGATCAGGGGTTATGCCCTTTTTCATCTTCCTGAGCATCCTCCTGCTCCCTGATTCTATACCATAGAAGACCCATCCATTCGTGTACTCTGATATTGCCTCAAGAATCTTCGGGTTAACCATATCGACCCTTATATCGGGCACGGTGAGGTTTCGCCTGCCTGTGACCTCACTTATGCGCCTCAGGAGATCCCTGAAGGCGTCCTCATCAATACCCCTGAATTTGCTGCTGCCGTAGAGGGTGCCTGTACCTCCACTTATGGCGAACCTCCTGGCACCAGATGCCTTCAGTTCCCGGACCTCCCTGATTATGTCCTCAAGGGGCCTGCTCCTCACCTTTCTGCCAAAGAATTCAGGGACCTGACAGAAGGTGCAGTTACCTGGACAGCCCCTGTGGGTTTCAATGTAGACACTGGCACCCCGTATATCCTCCCGGGAGATGTCACCCGGAACAAGTGGGAGGGGCCTCTCCATGGGGCAGGGTGATGATTCAATGACCACAATTCCCTCAGGTGATCTGAAGGCTGCACCGGGGACATCCTCTGGTTTACAATTTCCAGCTGCAAGTTCCATCACAGCACCGACCTTGTCCTCACCCTCACCCATCACCACGAGGTCCACATCGAGGTACCTGAATACCATTTCAGGGTCTATGCTGACAGGGCCACCCACCACCCTGAAGCCGCCCATATTATTAATAATATCCCTGTACCTCAGGAGGTGGATGGTGGACTGAAGGCTTATGAATACGATCCCTGAGTTAACACCATCAAATCCCTTCCTGATTTCAACCCTGTGTCCAAGGTCCCTCAGGGCCCCTGCGATGAGCATTGAACCGTAATTGTAGTGCTCAGGTGTTACAACAGTTACATGACTCATTCAGAAGCACCAAAGAAATTTATTGCCTGTATGAGTTCATAGAAGGCTTCCATCTCCCTCTCGATCACGTCATACTCTGAGAGGGTGCCGCTCATCTCCCCATCAACGGTCAACCTGTCAGGACCCCTCACAACGATCCGGTCGACACCGTCACGGCTGAGAACCTCCCTGGCCTGCATGTCATGCACAAAGGCCCTTCCAGGGATTATGACTGTTTCCCTCAGATCACCGGGATCCACCTCCTCAAGGTCCCTGAGGGTTATGAGGCAGGCTATGTCCTTATTGACACCGACGACGTTCACAAGGTCAGCGGCACCCAGGTTGTGTATTATCTTCCTTATGTAGGGCGCTGAAATGGATCCGGTGATTATGGTGGCCTCGCCCTGAATCTCAGGGAGGATTTCAAGGTATTCCCTGCTTGAATCAGCTGCAAGGACAAATGGCGTGCCGTTCTGGGGGTCACAGACAGGGGTTCCGGTCACACGGAGATTGAATTCCCGGTCAATTGCCCTCACAAGTTCTTCAAATTCAGAAACAGTGTGGGGCTCCACGCCCTCAATGATGGGCTCATTTCCAAGTATGAGTCCCTGGTGTTCATAGTTGGCGAATCTCATCATGATGAAACCGGTGGCACCCCACTCCTCGAGTCTCGCGCATGTTTCAAGGAGGTCATCGCCATCGTTTACCCCTGGTATTATCACCGATGCTGCATGGACCTCACAGGATTCACAGAATATCCTGAGGGCCTCGATGGCCCTGGAGGCGTTTTTATCCCGCATCCACTCACGCCTCAGATCAGGGTTTGCTGAGAACACGGTGAAGGTGACCTCGTCAACACCATTTTCAATGAGCCTTGAGGCGATTCCGGGGTCATCGATACCCTTTCCACTGGTGTATCCGAGGTGAATGGGGATTCCGAATTCACCCAGACCTCCTGTGAGTTCTTCAAGATGGGGGTAGCAGCTCACATCGCCTCCGCCGCTGATGTTTATCTTCAGGTCCTTATCCTGAAAATTTCCCATCATGAGTGTTGTCTGCACGTTGCCCATGACAAGGAATGGGGGTAGAAATTCATTACCAATCTCTGCAACACCCTTTCCACAGGTTTCACATCCAACCCTACCTGGTGAACAGTTTTTACACCCAAATGCTTCAAATTCACCAACTTTACGGAAGTAGCAGTACCTGCAGAATCCCCTGCAGTCCTTTCCAGGTATACCACCTAAATCAGCTATTATCTGCATGTCACTCTCTCTGTGCAGCTCTCTAAATATAATTTATTACCAGCTCCGGACCCATGGTGCGGTGGCTCTGAGTGACCAGGGGATGATTATTATTACTCCCGCCTGATGATACCCTGCTCTGTGATGATCACAAAAATCAACGCTACCATATAAAAAATCCAGAAAACCCTAAAAAAAGGTGTTTTTACATATAAATCTTTCGACTTGATTCAGAAAGAAATCTTAATTAATTATAATCAAGTTAAATATGCATCGTATACTAAGACGGGTGTTTTAACACCCTCCAAGGGCCTTCTTGCCTTTTCTAAAAAGGGGGGTCTTGGATGTTTAGTATACGGAAATGATTGTTAGGAGGGAAAAAATGGCGAAGTTTGAGGATAAGGTCGACTTGTACGACGACAGAGGCAACCTCGTCGAAGAACAGGTGCCATTAGAAGCTCTGAGCCCACTTAGAAACCCCGCCATTAAAAGCATTGTGCAGGGGATTAAGAGGACAGTGGCTGTGAACCTTGAAGGTATAGAAAACGCCCTGAAGACAGCTAAGGTCGGCGGACCTGCCTGTAAGATAATGGGCCGTGAACTCGACCTCGACATAGTCGGGAACGCCGAGTCAATAGCAGCCGCTGCAAAGGAAATGATACAGGTGACCGAGGACGACGACACAAAGGTCGAGCTCCTCGGTGGAGGTAAAAGGGCACTCGTACAGGTCCCAAGTGCGAGGTTCGATGTTGCAGCAGAATACTCTGCAGCACCACTCGTAACCGCCACAGCATTTGTCCAGGCCATAATCAACGAATTTGATGTTAGCATGTACGATGCTAACATGGTTAAAGCAGCCGTTCTGGGAAGATACCCACAGTCTGTGGAGTACATGGGGGCAAACATAGCAACAATGCTGGACATTCCACAGAAACTGGAAGGCCCAGGATACGCACTGAGGAACATCATGGTGAACCATGTTGTTGCAGCCACACTCAAAAACACACTCCAGGCAGCAGCACTATCAACCATACTCGAACAGACAGCAATGTTTGAGATGGGTGACGCTGTAGGAGCATTTGAGAGGATGCACCTCCTTGGACTTGCATACCAGGGAATGAACGCAGACAACCTGGTCTTTGACCTTGTTAAGGCCAACGGTAAGGAAGGTACCGTGGGTTCAGTCATAGCAGACCTGGTTGAAAGGGCCCTGGAAGATGGTGTCATAAAGGTTGAGAAGGAACTCACAGACTACAAGGTCTACGGCACAGACGACCTTGCAATGTGGAACGCCTATGCAGCAGCCGGGCTCATGGCAGCCACAATGGTTAACCAGGGTGCAGCAAGGGCAGCACAGGGTGTATCATCAACCCTGCTCTACTACAACGACCTCATAGAATTCGAAACAGGACTACCAGGTGTTGACTTCGGTAAAGTGGAAGGTACCGCTGTAGGATTTTCATTCTTCAGCCACTCCATCTACGGTGGAGGTGGACCAGGTATCTTCAACGGAAACCACATCGTTACAAGGCACAGTAAGGGATTCGCCATACCATGTGTGGCAGCTGCAATGGCACTGGATGCAGGAACCCAGATGTTCTCCCCAGAAGCAACCTCTGGACTCATAAAAGAAGTATTCAGCCAGGTTGACGAGTTCCGAGAACCACTCAAATATGTTGTGGAGGCAGCAGCTGAGATTAAAAACGAAATTTAAATAATCTCTCAGAACTGGGGGCAAAAAACCAATGGACGTTCAGATATTTCCACACCGGCTACTAGGGGCTGACACCACCGAGAAACTCCTTAACCGCCTTGAGGACATCAGCGGCGTTAAGAGAATGGTGATACATGGACAGCGCCTGCCACCAGAGGACCACCCTGACAGACGCATAATCAGCGTTAAAGGTCATGAATTCGAGCTTCAGGTGAAAACAGGCCGAGTACTCCTTGAGATAGAGGACGAGGATACAATAACTGACATCAAAAGGGTCTGTGAGGATCTCCTGCCCTTTGGATACGATGTTACTCCTGGAAAATATATAAGGACGCAGAAGACAGTGACGGATGAGATAAAGTATGGTGAGGACCTTGATAAGGTGCCGGAGGAACTAATAGGTCTTACAGACCAGAACGCCCGGCTCAGTGAAAGGGCCACCATAATAAAAAGGAAAAAGGAGCATTAGATGATCGGAAAGTGCACTCACGTTGTTGACTGCAGAGAAACAATGGGAATGGGTGAGGGAGGAGGAATAGCCCAGAGGGGTACCTTCGCCCAGTGTGGAAGTGAAGTCCTTGCAGTGGCAATGTCACCTGGCAGACGCCACATCACAAAGCCTGTCTGCGAGATAACATTCGCCCTCAGGGAAGCCAACATAATGACCAGCACCATAGTCCTGAATGCAGGTGCAGGAGTACCGCAGGACGCTCCAAGCGCCGGAGCAGGAAGTCTCTTCGGTCTGACACCGGCTGAAGTCGAGCAGATGAAGAGGCACAAACTCCTGGTCGTACACCTTGGAGGAGTCAAAAATCACATTATCTACAAGGCGCGCCTCATACTCAGGAACGTCGACAGACCATGCATAATCATCTGCGAATACCCCGTGGACTTCGAGGACTTTGCAAAGATAGGTGTAAGGACAAGGGCCGTCATGCCAGATGAACCAAAAACAAAGGGCACCATCGTTGACATTGTGAGTGGAGTCATAAGAGGAGAAACCTGTCCCCAGGAAAAACTTGATGAGATTATAAGAAAGGTTAAGTTAGCATTAGGAGGTGCATGATATGGCACAATACTATCCCGGAACAAGTAAGGTTGCTCAGAACAGAAGGAATTTCTGTAACCCTGAATACGAACTCGAAAAGCTGAGAGAAATCTCAGATGAAGATGTAGTAAAGATTCTGGGTCACAGGGCCCCAGGGGAAGAATATCCAAGTGTTCACCCACCACTGGAAGAGATGGATGAACCAGAAGACGCAATAAGAGAAATGGTTGAACCAATAGACGGTGCAAAGGCCGGTGACAGGGTCCGATACATACAGTTCACAGACTCAATGTACTTTGCTCCAGCACAGCCATACGTACGATCAAGGGCATACCTCTGCAGGTACAGAGGTGCAGACGCAGGTACACTCTCAGGACGTCAGATCATCGAGACCAGGGAGAGGGACCTTGAAAAGATATCCAAGGAACTCCTTGAAACAGAATTCTTTGACCCTGCAAGATCAGGTATCAGGGGTAAATCCGTCCACGGACACTCACTCCGTCTCGACGAAGACGGTATGATGTTCGACATGCTGAGAAGGCAGATCTACAACAAGGACACCGGCAGAGTCGAAATGGTCAAGAACCAGATCGGTGACGAACTCGACGAACCCGTGGACCTTGGTGAACCACTGGATGAGGAAACCCTCATGAACAAAACAACCATCTACCGTGTGGATGGTGAAGCCTACCGTGATGATACAGACGCCGTGGAGATCATGCAGAGGATCCACGTTTTAAGATCACAAGGAGGGTACAACCCAGAATAATCCGGGGGAGGTGTAGATTATGGCTGACAAATTGTTCATAAATGCTTTAAAGAAAAAATTCGAAGAATCCCCTGAAGAGAAGAAAACCACATTTTACACACTTGGTGGCTGGAAACAGTCCGAGCGAAAAACCGAGTTTGTGAACGCTGGTAAAGAAGTGGCAGCAAAGAGGGGCATACCCCAGTACAACCCTGACATAGGTACTCCACTGGGTCAGAGGGTACTCATGCCCTACCAGGTCTCAACAACAGACACCTTCGTTGAAGGTGACGACCTCCACTTCGTAAACAACGCTGCCATGCAGCAGATGTGGGACGACATAAGGAGAACCGTTATAGTCGGTTTAAACCATGCCCACGCCGTCATAGAAAAGAGGCTGGGTAAAGAGGTCACCCCAGAGACCATAACCCACTACCTGGAAACAGTGAACCACGCAATGCCCGGTGCAGCCGTCGTCCAGGAGCACATGGTGGAGACCCACCCAGCACTGGTGGCAGACAGCTACGTCAAGGTCTTCACAGGTAACGATGAAATTGCAGATGAAATCGACCCTGTATTCGTCATAGACATCAACAAACAGTTCCCAGAGGACCAGGCAGAAACCCTCAAGGCAGAGGTTGGAGACGGAATCTGGCAGGTCGTCAGGATCCCAACCATAGTCTCAAGGACCTGTGACGGTGCAACAACCTCACGATGGTCCGCCATGCAGATAGGTATGTCCATGATCTCAGCCTACAAACAGGCAGCAGGTGAAGCCGCAACAGGGGACTTCGCATACGCTGCAAAACACGCTGAAGTTATACACATGGGTACATACCTGCCTGTGAGACGTGCAAGGGGTGAAAACGAACCTGGTGGCGTGCCATTCGGTTACCTTGCAGACATCTGTCAGAGCTCAAGGGTCAACTATGAGGACCCTGTCCGGGTGACACTGGACGTTGTGGCAACCGGTGCAATGCTCTACGACCAGATCTGGCTCGGCTCATACATGTCAGGTGGTGTAGGATTCACCCAGTACGCAACAGCAGCCTACACAGACAACATCCTCGACGACTTCACCTACTTCGGTAAGGAGTACGTGGAGGACAAATATGGACTCTGTGAGGCACCAAACACCATGGACACAGTCCTGGACGTTGCAACCGAGGTCACATTCTACGGACTTGAACAGTACGAGGAATACCCTGCACTCCTCGAGGACCAGTTCGGTGGATCCCAGAGGGCCGCAGTCGTTGCAGCTGCAGCCGGATGTTCCACAGCCTTCGCAACAGGAAACGCCCAGACAGGTCTCAGCGGATGGTACCTCTCAATGTACCTGCACAAGGAACAGCACTCCAGGCTCGGATTCTACGGTTACGACCTCCAGGACCAGTGTGGTGCATCCAACGTCTTCTCAATAAGGGGCGACGAGGGACTGCCACTGGAGCTTCGTGGACCTAACTATCCAAACTACGCCATGAACGTGGGACACCAGGGTGAATACGCCGGTATATCACAGGCACCACACGCTGCCCGTGGAGACGCCTTCGTGTTCAACCCACTGGTGAAAATAGCATTTGCAGACGACAACCTCGTCTTCGACTTCACCAACGTACGTGGCGAATTCGCCAAAGGTGCTCTGCGAGAGTTCGAACCAGCCGGTGAAAGAGCACTCATAACACCTGCAAAATAGATTAACGAAGGTGCATTGCACAAACTTTTTAAGTGTAATGCACCTAATTTTTTTTATTCAAAAAAATAAAAGGAGGAAGAAATATGGACCCTATGATAACAGGTTTAGGTGTTGTAGCTCTCATGGGTGCAGCTGCAACCATAGCAGGAGCCGCAGAGGACTTAGAGTCTGACGTAGGATCCCAGAGTAACCCCAACTCACAGGTTCAGCTGGCACCACAGATGGGACACCTGCACCGTATAATCAACAAGGCCGTTTCAGGGGAACCCGTTGCCTACGGGACCTGGTGCGGTATTGCTGGTTCAGTTGCATATGTGCTGATGCAGTCAATGCAGCTGCCTGTGATAATGGCAATTGCAGTTGGCGCTGTAATAGCCGCAATGGTACACACAACCTACGCTGTAACATCCCACATGGGACGAATTGTTAGCCAGTCCCAGTTCAACCAGCCGCTCTTCATGGACATGCTGGTTGAGCACTTAGGCCCAATTGCAGGGCATGGATTTATTGTGACATTCTGTGTTGTAGGATTATCATACCTCATGACACTACCAATCCCTGGTCTGGCACACCCATTCCCGCTGCCACTGCTGGCAGTGCTCTGGGGTATAACAATAGGTGCAATCGGTTCATCAACAGGGGACGTCCACTATGGTGCTGAAAGGGAGTACCAGCAGTACCCCTTCGGTGGAGGTATCCCGGTAGCGATTCACGGTGACATAACAACAAAGGCAGAGCTGGGTGCAAGGAACTCAATGGACGTTGTTCACTTCTGTGCAAAGTACGGTGGACCATTAACAGGATTCGCATTCGGTACAATCGTATTCCTCAGCTTCTGGAACACAATAGTCTTCGGTATAACCGGCGGAATAATATCCGGCCTCATAATAGTCTTGTTACTGATAATCCTCAACAACAGACTTGAAGTCTTTGCAAGAAACAGATATGGACCATACAAGGAGGATGAATAGATGGATCCATTACTACTGATAGGAGCTATAACCGCTGGAGGAGTGCTCATAGGTGGAGGTGTTCACTTCGTACCTGTGGGTGGTGCGCCAGCAGCTATGGCAACAGCCACAGGTGTGGGTACCGGTACAGCAATGCTTGCTGCAGGTGCAGGTTTAACAGGACTCATAACAGCTGCAGCAATGACCGGACAGTCCCCACTCATGATAATGGCTGCTGGAGCCGTTGGTTCAATGCTCATGATGGGTATCACCATGCTTGTGGGTAACCTCATCTACGTATATGGTGTGGGTACAGTCCCTGTATCAGCGAAGGTGGCTGTTGACCCATTAACAGGCATGGAACAGGAAAAATATGTCACCCCTGGTACCGAGGGTCATGGTCTACCAACCGTCTGCTTTGTCAGCGGTATAATCGGGGGAGCCCTCGGTGGAATAGGCGGTGGGCTCATATACTGGGCACTCAACGAGGCCCTTAAGACCCTGTCATATGGTGCAATGGGTGCTGCAGGTGTTGCAGCAATCTTCGCCGTCGGCATATTCTTCATAAATGCGGTTATTGCATCATATAACATTGGAGGTACCATAGAAGGTTTCCACGATCCTAAATTCAAGAGGATCGGAAGGGGAATAGTGGCATGTCTCATAGCCTCCATTGTTGCAGGCGCCCTTTCAACATTACTCGTATATGGAGGTGTCTTCTAATGTCAGTAGCAGCAGGAGGACCGGCCGGTGCAGCCATACCTGAAAGCAGGCTCATGGCACTCGGAATAATCGGTGGACTGGCAGGTATATACGCATCAGCAGTTAACCCGGTCATAGGCCCCGTTCTCGCATCCCTTGGAGCTGTCTGCGCAATCGTATGGGGTGCAGACGCCATAAGGAGGGTTGCAAGTTACGGTCTGGGTACCGGTGTCCCTTCAATAGGTTACATGTCAGTTTCAATAGGTATAGTCGGTGTTGTCGCCGGACTCGCATCAGTGTTCACGGTACCCGCCCTGGCAGTACCAGTCGTAGGACTCATACTTGCCATGATACTGGGTGTCGTTGTGGCCGTACTCGGTAAGAAGATAGTTAAGATGAAAATCCCGATCCTTGAGAAATGCACAGCTGAGATTTCAGGGGCAGCAGCTCTCTCAGTACTTGGATTTTCAGCGGCCATTGCAGGCAGCTACACCATGCAGGCGGTTCTAACATCAGTCATAACAACAGGATTCATAGGTCTGCTCTTCATACTCAACACAATGGCAATCCAGCACCCATTCAACGCCTGTCTGGGACCAAACGAGAACCAGACAAGGACACTCAAGCTGGCAGCATCAACAGGATTCATATCAATGGCCATCGCTGGCCTCCTTGGAATAGGACTGAACCCTGGCTGGTGGCTGGTCGCACTGGTGGGTGCACTCTGCTGGGTCGTGGCCTTCAAGTCATTCGTGAGCGCATCCTTCGAGGAAGCTGCATCCGTGAAATGGTCAGGTCTCTGGCCTAAGGAGGAAGAGCAGTAGGAGGCTTTAAAAATGGAAATGTTACCACTTGTTAAGATCGCTCCGGAATACAACCTGACCCTTGATCCTTCCACCGGTATGATAGGGGCTGCTCTCGGAAGGGAAGTTATAATATTATCCATGGATGAGATAAACGAACAGATAGCAGAATTAGAGGCTACAGCAGATGATCTGATTAACTCACTGGACCCAACAACCACCCCAATGGATTCCTATCCTGGAAGGGAGGGAGTGTACCTCACAGCAGGTAAACTCACCAACATGGTTTACGGGTTCATTCTTGGTCTGATCATCCTGTTTGCCCTGCTCTTATAGGAGGTGTTATGAGTGGTTGAAAAGAAATCACCTGCTGAAGGATGGCCTGTGGTCAACGGGGACTACATCGTGGGTGACCCCGAAAGTCCTGTGGCTGCCACCACCCTTGCCTCACACATAGAAGACGTACCAGTGGAGGCCGGCGCTGCCATTGCAGGGCCATGCAAGACAGAGAACCTCGGTATCGAAAAGATGATCGCCAACCTCATATCAAACCCCAACATCAGGTTCCTCATACTCTGCGGTTCAGAGGTCCAGGGACACATCACAGGACAGAGTATTGAGGCCCTCCACCAGAACGGTGTGGACCCTGATAAGAGGAACATCATCGGTGCAACAGGTGCCATTCCCTACATAGAGAACATACCCGATGAGGGTATTGAGAGGTTCCAGAAACAGCTGGAAATCGTCAACCTCATAGACGTTGAGGACGCCGACGCCATCAAAGCCAAGGTCAAAGAGTGCATCGAAAAGGACCCCGGTGCATTTGAAGAAGAGGCAATGGTCATAAAGGTTGAAGAAGGCGGAGAAGAAGAGGAAGGCGAAGAAGTCAAACCTGTGGCACCAGAAACAGCACTCATAGAGGCCAGGATGAGGAACATCCAGACACAGGTTAAAATGATAGGTTCCACCAACAGAATGTTCGCAGGTATGTACTCAGGTAAGGTTCAGGGTATAATGATAGGTCTTGCATTCACCCTGACACTGGGCATACTGCTACTGGTCTAGGGAGGCTTCCAGATGATTATACTATCCAACAAACCGAATATACGTGGCATTAAGCGTGTTGTAGAGGACATAAAATACCGGAACCAGCTCATCGGTAGAGATGGCAGGTTATTCGCAGGTCTGATAGCCACAAGGATTTCAGGTATAGCCATCGGATTCCTCCTGGCTGTCCTCCTTGTCGGTGTACCTGCAATGATGAGCATATTAGGGGTGATCTGATGTCAGAGGAAGATAAAACCACAATACCCCGCGTACTTGTCTCTGCTGATGAATTCAACAAGGCAAACGAGAGGCTCGATGATATCGAGGAAAAGGTGGAATTCACCGTAGGTGAATATTCACAGAGAATAGGACAGCAGATCGGTAGAGATATAGGTATTTTATATGGTATTGTGATAGGTCTGATTATCCTTGCAGTAACAAACATACTGTTTGCAGGACTGTTAAAAGGACTTTTAAAATCCCTATTCGGACTATAACTTGGAGGTTTACATATGTTTAGGTTTGATAAGGAACAGATCGTACTGGATATAGCTGGAACCAAAATTGGTGGTCAGCCAGGAGAGTACCCAACTGTTTTAGCAGGAACAATATTCTATGGTGGACACAGCATCATTGAGGATGAAAAGGCCGGTGTCTTTGACAAGGACAAGGCAGAAGCCCTCATAAAGACCCAGGAAGAGATGTCTGATGTCACAGGTAACCCGCACATCGTCCAGACCTTCGGTCAGACACCAGAAGCAATTGTCAAGTACCTCGAATTTGTGGGTGATGTGACAGACGCACCATTCTTCATAGACTCAACATCCGGTGAGGCAAGGATCGCAGGTGCTAACTACGCCAGTGAAGTTGGACTTGAGGACAGGGCAATCTACAACTCAGTCAACATGGCCGCTGATGAGGCAGAACTTGAGGCCCTCAAGGAAACAAAACTCTCAGCTTCAATTGTCCTCGGGTTCAACCCAATGGACCCCACAGTTGATGGTAAGATTGGAATCTGGGAAGACGGTGCAGGCACAATAGACAAGGGTCTTCTTGAAATGGCTGCCGAGTGTGGTATCGACAAGTACCTCATGGACGTGGCTGTAACACCACTCGGTCAGGGTGCCGGTGTGGCTGTGAGGACATCCTTTGCAGTCAAGAGCAAATGGGGTTACCCTGTTGGTAGTGGTATACACAACGTGCCATCAGCCTGGGACTGGCTACGTGAATACAAGAAGGACCACAAGGAGGCCTGGCCTGTCTGTGACGTTGGATCCAACCTGATCCAGCAGATGGCCGGTGGTGACTTCGTCCTCTACGGTCCAATAGAAAACGCCAAAATGGCCTTCCCTGCCTGTGCAATGGCTGACATATTCATAAGTGAAGCAGCCAAGGACATAGGCACAGAACCAGTGGAAGATCACCCATTCTTCAAACTGCTCTAGGAGCAGTTAAACCATTTAATTTTTTTTCCAATAGCTTTAATACTAATCTCTTTATTTTTATTATAACAATCTTTAAATACAAGAAAACGGCAACATATTTCCGACACAAACTTTTAAGTGCCGGTATTCAATTATTATACTGGTCTTGAGGGTATTGAAGAAAATTCTTCAGTGGTGATAACTTGCTTGAAAGGGTATTGATTCTCATAGTGGGCCTTGTGGCCTCCTTGATACTGGTTATAAAATCTGCAGATCTATTCGTTGATAACCTGGTTGACCTTGGATCCTCCCTGGGGATATCTGAGGTCATACTCGGTGTTACTGCATCTGCCATCGGGACATCCCTCCCTGAATTCGGTTCAGCCCTCATAGCATCCCTGTCCGGGAGTACAGATATAGGGGTGGGATGTGTTATAGGCTCAAACATATGGAACATTGCAGGAATCCTGGGGATATCCTCTGTGGTGGCAGGGATCATAGAGACCAACGCCGACGGTCTTAAGAGGGATTTCAGCGCAACCCTTGTAACGGGCCTGATTCTTCTATTTTTCATGTTCTTCGGAAATATAGGTAAAATTGCAGCACTTGTAATGGTCCTAACCTATGCTGTTTATCTCTGGCGCCTCATAAAGGCCCAGAAGACCTATTCAGATGAAAATTCAGGTAAAAATGAAAGAGAACCCCTTGACCTAAAAAAGCTTGCTCTCACAGTCCTGGGATTCGCAGGTCTTGTTATAGGCTGCCGGATACTTGTGTACAGCGGAGTTGAACTGGCAGACATCGCAGGGATACCTGCCATGATAATGGGACTCTTCACACTGGCCATAGGCACCAGTATACCGGAACTCGTGGTCACACTGTCATCTGCGGTGAAGGGGCTCCATGAACTCTCAGTAGGCACAGTCCTTGGAAGCAACACCTTCAACATACTTGTGGGCATAGGTGTACCGGCCCTCATAGCACCTGTACCCGTCGAGAGACTGTCCCTCACCTTTGATGCGCCGGTGATGATACTTGTCACTGTGCTCCTTGTCCTCCTTATAAGGCAAGGGGACATGAAACTTAAGAGGAGTGGCGGCATAGTTTTACTTGCAGTGTACATATCATATGTTATTATGAGACTTTTTGTGCTGGCGTGATTGAAATGTACAGGAAAATTCTGGTTCCAACAATGGGAGAATACATGGATGAACTCATAGAGCACACCCTCGACCTCCTCCATGGGAGGGAAGCAGAGGTCATATGCCTATACGTGGTTGACACGGCGGTACCATTCCTCACACCCAAGAAGGTCAAGGAGATGATGGTTAAGGAGCTGACCCAGAGGGGTAATGAGATACTGAGGGACATGGAAAAGGGGCTCACAGGCCCAGAAAACCCCAATGTCAGCTTCAAGGCTGTTATGCGTGAGGGTGACCCTGCAGATGAGATAGTTAAAGTTGCAGAGGAGGAGGATGTCGACGTCATAGTGATGGGTACAGGTAAGAGCCTGGTTGACAAACACCTCCTTGGAAGTGTATCAGAGAAGGTGGTACACTACGCACCCTGCACAATTCACCTGGTGAGGACAGTCTAACAACAAACCCTCACCCACCAGACTTTCTAGGGTGAAGATCCCCTTTAAACCTTTTATTCTTTTTCATCTGGCCCTATTCATAAGATTTATATTAACTCCCCAGATACAATATTACATTAAATCAGGGGGTAATCATTTGTCATTTTTGAGCAGATTATTCGGTCCCAAGCCCATTATAGCAAAAAGCAGATTCATAACAATAGAGGATACTAAAACAGCACCCTTTACCAAGAAGACGGTGGGGTCAGGTTACTCAATGCGCCCGGATGTATACTACATTGTTGCCTCAGTGGAGATCGGCAACACAACAACAAAGTGCATCCTCACAGCCACCAACCTCAACACCAGCAGGACCTACCTCCTTGACAAGACCGTCAAGATGACCCGTGACATAAGACCCCCACGGGAGGGAGAGGAGGTCTTTGGCAAGACAGTCTGGGGTGTTGAGCTCACAAAGGAGGCTGTCTCCGAACTTGTAAGAGACACGATACTTGAATCCCTCAGAAGGGCAAAGGTTGACATTGAAAGGGACCTCGACTTTGTTGTAAGATCCACCGGTGTAACAGCAGGTTTCGGGTCACCCGAGGAGGTGGGTAAACTCATAATAGCCCTGGCAGACGGCTGCCTTGCAGCAGGTATACCTCCCAGGAAGATGGCGCCCGCCCTCTCAAAGGAAAACATCCCCGAACGCCTCAGAGAATTCTGCTACCTCGACCGTGTAATATTCGACGGTGCAGTGGCAAGCGTTATACCTCCGACGGGCAGGGAGGTTGTTGCAAACGAGATGGAGGGAGAACTTGTAACAGCAGGCATCAAGGTCGGTTCAAAGTGGACAAATGTGGACTACAGGAACCCCTGCGTCTCCCTGGACTTTGGAACAACCCTGGCAGGCCGAATAGTCAATGCAGATGAACCCTACGCAAGGACCGTTGGAAACTTCTGCGGACTTGCAGGCGCAATACCGGACGCCATAATCAGGGGTACCGAGATGGTGGACTGCAGGGGCGGAGCAGCACTGGACCTCTACAAGAAATCCATCCTCAAGGGGGCCGACTGGAAGAAGGCCAGGAGGCATGCCGAGAGGATACATGATGAAATAATCGACATCCGGAAGGTCCCTGCAAACAGAAAAAGATTCGGAACGGTCCCCGTGGATACAGAGGCCGCCTACAGCGCAGGCACCACACTCATAGGATGTGACGCAGGTAAAAATGGTGATAAGCTCCCTGAACTAACAGAAATCGGTCACAGCATATACCAGGAGGATGGTATACACACCCTCTTTGCAACACTGGACCATGTCAGCGCACTCATAGCAAAGAGGCTCATAGATGAGGCCTTCGAGGAGGGTGTCATTGAGGAGGGTTCGGTCCTCGGTGTCACAGGCAGGGCCGGAATTACAGGCACAAAGCCCAGTCTAATACTTGAATATGTGAAGGACCGATTCAGGGACTGTATATTTGTCTCAGATGCCCTGGCCATGGGTGCAGCGGTCATGGCAAGGTGCATGAACTCCATGGGGACACCCCACACCCCCCTGGGAGGAAGGCAGAACGGCCCGTGCATCCTCGGAATGAGGAGAAAGTTGCAGTCAAGAAAGGAAGATAAATGGATTGAATAGGATGATGGCACTTGTAATGGCAGGTGGAAGGGGCACAAGGCTAGCTATCGACTGTGAAAAGCCCCTCCTTGAGGTAGCAGGACGACCCATGATAGACCATGTCCTCGAGGCCCTGGAGTCTGCCACCGGTGTTGATGGGATAATCGTGGTAACAAGCCCACACACCCCCCTGACAGAGGATCATGTTAGGGGAAGGCACCCCATATTCAGAGCATCGGGTGGAGGTTATGTGGAGGATCTCAGGGAGGTTCTCTCACACCTTGAGGACTCATACCATGAGCCCCTCCTTGTCATCAACTCTGACCTCCCACTTGTGAGGCCATCAACCATTGACTGGATAATAGCCAGCTACCATTCATGCCCGGAACCTGCCATGTGTGTCGCAGTACCAGAGGACCTGTGCAGAAGGCATGGACTTGATTTCTCAGGGTCCCTGGATGGATTAGTACCCTGCGGGGTAAATATATTAATGAGTAAAAACAGAGTACAAGAACAGAGGATCCTTGAGGCTTCCATGCTGGAGCTCGCGGTTAACATAAATAGCTGCAGGGATTTGAAGGTTCTGGAGAAGATTTTAGGTGAGATTGATGGAAGAGAAGAAGCTCATAAAAGGGGAAGAGAAGTACTGGAGTGAGATAAAGGGATACCAGGTCGCCACCAACAATGCACGCATCCTGGGGGAGCTTGAAGAACTCATAATCAACGATAAAACAGGTAAGATAACCGACGTGGTTATCAAGGTGGACAGTGGTAGAAACGTGACAGTCAAGGGGGCCAAGAAGAAGGGCGACTACCTCCTGGTACCATTCGGGAAGGTTGAAAAGGTCGGTGAATTCATAATAATCTCAGAATAACTATTTTTTCCTCTAATTATCCTTCCAGGGTTATATCCTCAGAGTAGAGGCTTGTAATTGAACTTTTCTTTCAGTTAAGGAAGCTTTCATCCCACATTAAAAAATAAAAAAATTCGCCGGATTTACATGCCCTTGAGGCTCATATCCAGCATTCTCTTGGTTTCAGCCGCAAGTTCGGGTGGAAGGCCGGTTATATCCATACTCAGGAAGCCCCTCACAATCATGGATGCTGCCTCCTCCTCGGTAAGACCCCTTGAGGTGAGGTACATGACCTCCTCCTCGGCTATCTTACCGACAGCGGCCTCATGGGACATCTCGAGTTCAGTGGCGCTACCCTCAAGTTCAGGGACAGCGTATATCATTGAGTCATCTGAGAGCACAAGACCGTGACATTCAAGATGACCCTTAACCTCAGGGACCCGCCCCGCAAGGTGACCCCTCGAATATATCTGGGATGAGTCCTTGGAGACAGCACGTGAGACCATCTCGGCACTGGATCCCCTGCCCTCAAGTATGACCCTTGAGCCCATGTCAAGCACAGAGTCCTTCTGACCACCAAGGATGGACTGGAAGACGACCCTTGAGTTCTCACCGGTACAGTAGGCTGTTGGATAGGACTGGATGCTCTTCACAGGACTTGTCAGTATGTAGTTGTTTATGTAGGTGGCGTCATCACCCACCATTATACCGGTCCTGGGGCGCACCTCAACCTGCTCTGCCCAGTTGTGGACCATGGTGAAGGTTATCCTGGCCCCCTTCTTGAGGTAGAACTCGGATACACCCACATGGAGGGCTGAGCTCACATCCTCTCCTGTTGCACAGCCTGTGATTATGTGAAGTTCAGAGTTCTCCTCAGCTATTACGATGTTATGGGCTGTCTGCATAACCCTCTCATCACCTATGAACATACAGGCCTGTAGGGGGAACACCTCACGTGCACCCGGCTTTGACCTTATGAAGTAACCACCCATTTCACCCTCAGCCTCCCTGAGGGCTGTGGTGGCGGTGTACTTGTCGGTGTCAACGGCAACTGCCTTCCACATGTAATCCTTCAGCCAGCTGTACTTATCGAGGGCGACATTCATTCCCATGATTTCTATTGACTCGGAGGCGCAGGTTGTGCAGATGCCTGACTGGTCAACCTGTATGAAGGTACCTGCCCTCTCCCTCTCCTCAGGGTCAACACCGACCCTCAGGAGTGTCTCCTGGACCTCCTTGGGGACCTCCTTGGCCCTTGTCACCTCCTCGTGTTCACCGGCCTCCTCCTTTATGAATTTTTCAAGGTCGATGTCCTCACCGTAGAGGGCCTTCTTTTCCTTGGCCTTCTCAGCCTTCTTCAGTGTATCCCGCAGCATTCAACACACCCCTTGAATCCGTCCTTCCTTATATCCTCAATTATCTCCTGTGGATTCCCTGAACATGCTATCCTGCCATCCATGAGCACATGGGCGGTATCAGCGCTTACAAAGTTCAGTATGTATCCCAGGTGGGTTATTAGGAGTCCTGACTTCCTCCTCAGACCGGGTTTCTTGTCCTTGTCAAGGAGCACGTTGATCTCCTCCGCCAGGAGCTCCACATTCTCAATGTCAACACCGGAATCCGGTTCATCGAACATTATGAAGTCAGGTTTCTGGGCCATTAACTGGAGGATCTCGGATCTCTTAACCTCACCACCTGAGAATCCAAGGTTTACATCCCTCTCAAGGAAGCTCTCATCGAATTTCATCTTGGCTGCAAGTCCCCGCAGCTCGGGTGTCAGTTCTTCCTCTGTTTCCATACCAGATTCAACCTTGAGGAGGTCCATGAGCTTCACACCCCTTATTGCAGGGGGGTTCTGGAAGCTGACACCTATACCCATCCTCACACGCTCTGTTGTGCTCAGATCGGTTATATCCTCACCCTTGAAGAGTATCTGACCATTTGTAACCTTGTACTTTGGAAAACCCAGAATCGTCATGAAGAGGGTGCTCTTACCTGAACCGTTGGGTCCGAGAAGGACATGTGTCTCCCCCCTATCGATGTAGAGGTCTATGTCCTTGAGGACCTGTTTTCCGCTAACCTCAACCGCAAGGTCGGTTATTTCAAGAAGCAGTTAAACCACCACCTATTTCTTCCTTTTAATAAATTATTCGTAGGATACAATAAATAGATTCCCATGGCAATCCTATTCTAGGAAGGACTCAAGGAGTTCAAGTGCGCACCGTATACCGGATCTCTGTCTCCTGAGGATCTCCTCAGCCCCTGAGAACCTGAGGTCCGCTTCAACATCGGAGTTTATGACCTCCTCCCTGTTTTCTGAGACAACTGCAATGCCGCCCCTTCCGATACCGGCGGTAGTACCTATACCCAGATCTGCGGAGGTGAGCTCCCTCACGGATCTTGCCATCATGAGGGCCACCCTCTCATCCTCCTCTTCAGTGTAGACCTTGATGTCATTCAGGGTGGCTGAGGGTTCAGGGGGTTCAAATTTGAGGATGCTCCGTATACCTGAGAGGGTTGGTATGAAGAGACCTGCCACCAGCACCACATCTGAGTCCACACTCCAGCTGTAGCCTCCAGGGTAGCCCATGGAGTAGGCGTGTATCTCCCTTGCAACGAATCCATGGGTGAAGCACTCAGCAGTCGCAACCCTTATCATCCGAGTTTCCTCCTGAGGAGTTTGAGTATCTCTGCAGTCATAACCTCCGATACACGGTCAAGGACGTATGGAGTTACTGGCTCCCAGTCCCTTATCAGTTTTCCTGTCCCCACAAGCAAGTGGTCAGTGACGCCCTCATCAAGGAGGTACTCCACTATGGGGTTCCCGGGATCAGCCTCCTCTATACTGATGGCATTCACCTCCTCCTCACCTATCCCGAAAACTCCCATGGTGCTGATGGTGGCGGAACCCCTTTTCTGGGCGTACTTTATTATCTCTGCAGTCACAGGCAGGGTATCACCACCTGCAATCTCAACACAGACAACATCTCCCCCGAGGAGGTGGAGGTTGTCCTGGTCTATGTACTCGGGGATGCCCCTCACCGTCCTTGAGAAGCCAGGGGTTGCAAGTGATTCAATGAACTTCACCTTGTACTCGCCGGGCGTGGCACCCATGAGGCGGAATATGAGGTCATCGGCAGATACGCGCTGACCATCAATCACATTTATTCTCTCGGGGCCTCCCCTGTGTATCTGCATGAGGTTGAGGGCTGTTCGAAGCCCCAGCCTGCCGGCACCAACGAGGGTTACCTCCCCACGGGGGGCCTTTTTCCCTTCAAGTTCAGAGATCTCCAATAATATCACCGCCATTTTCGCTCTTTCCCTTAAGTTCATGCATTCCATGTACCTAAATGTAGGCGGCCCTGTACTCACTCCAGGGGGTGCCAGTATCCAGGAGTTCCGCCATGACCCCGAAATCCTCAATGACCTCACGGAGTCTGTGGAGACCGGGCATCTCGGTCGCATGGTGACCTGCATCTATGAGTGTCAGGTCCATGTTCCTCCCGAGGATGGCGGGTCCATGGGTGAGGTCACCTGAAAGGTACGCCGATACACCCTCACTCCAGGCCCTCATTATGAGTGATTTATCTGAGAGTCCAAAGCCAGAAACCACCGCGACCCTGTCAACGTATTCACGGGGATTAACAACCCGCAGGGTCTCAGGATTAAGAACCCCTGTTCTTTCGAGGAGCTCTTCAAGGGATAGATCAGCCCTACATATGCGGCCGACACCTGTATCAGGGTCAAGGAATGATTCAACATCCAGTCCCAGGGCATCTGCCAGGGCGTCACAGGCACCTCCATCGGCAACGTCCCAGTTGGAGTGGACTGTGAGGTAGGGGATGGGGGGTTCAACCTCCGGGGGGTGGTGGAGGACCAGGAGGTCGTAGCCATCCACAGCCACATCCTCAAGGTAATCCATGAGGACGAGGACAGCTTCAACCTCGATTTCAGGGCCATGATACCCTATCCGGTCACCCGGGAGGGCAAGTTCAGGGGGGGCAACCCTATCCATCAATTCGATAAAGGACTCTATTCTAATTGTTATCACCGTCCTCTTCTGTAACCTCCGACCTTATCATTCCGAGGTTCCCCTCAATTATCTCATCGCAGCTGATGTCCCCCAGGGACGATACAGTCAGGGCAGGTGATTCAAGGGCCCTGAGGAAGCCCTGAGGGTCCTTCTCTCTGAAGAGGATCCTCTCAAAGAACCTCAGGGTTGCGGTTGCATACAGTACTCCGCTACATTCAAGGGCATCGGCCATTGACCTTCGAAGAACCTCGACTGTGAGGGTCATTGTGCCCGAGGTCTTGGCACCGAGTCCAAGGGTGCGGAGAGAGGCCTTCAGATCTGATTCAACCGCCTCAAGCCGTTCAGAGGTACTGTTGTAGCCCATTATTGTTTCATCACTGCCATCAGAGGTCGGGTCCTCAACGATGAAGGCCCCTGCAGTGAAACCTGAGAGCTCCTCAGGGGTTACACCACCAATGCCGGTTGTATCAACTATGAGGTCCCAGTCACCATCCAGTCCATGAATACCCTCCCGGAAGTCCACATCTCCATTAAGGAGAAAACGTGTCTGGGGGTTTATATCTGCAACTGTAACCCTGCAGTCAAGGGCACCTGAGATCGCGGCGCCTGTGAAGTATGATCCTATAATCAGGGCATTTTCAGGTTCAAATCTGGCATCATCGAGCCACCCAGTGACTGCAGAGGATTTGAGATGGGATATCCCTCTTACTATGTCACCAACTGTGAGGGATGAGAAGAAGGTCTTCACGGTTTCTGTTATGCCTGTTTCAGGGGGTTTCATTTTTGATCAGCTGTTTCCTGTTATTTATGGTTCATACTGGTTTATGGGCCTGTTTTTCTCTGCTGTTCTTTGATGGGGGTCTTTATCTTTTAAACCCTATCCTCTCAAGTGCATGGGTCATCTCTGACCGGACAGCCTCTCTCACTTCCATGCTGTGTATTACATGTGGGGGGGACATGGCTGCAGATAGCAGGCGTCCCCTGGAGTCCATTATAACGAGGAGGGACCCTGAACCAGGGACGCCGAGCCTCCCCCTGGCAATTACAAGGTCCGCACCTGAGATGTCCAGCGCCATGAGGGCCTTTGTGAGTGCTGGCATCCTGGTGAGGTCTGCCCAGTTGGTGTTGAACTGAAGGTGTTCGGCTTCCCGCAGATTGAAACTTCTGAGGACATCGTTTATTGCATCAACCTTCTCAGCATTCCAGTTGGGGACCACGGTCCTGCGGGCACTCCTTATGTACTCCCTTATGGCCTCAACCTCTTCGGATCTGTCCCCGCGGCGTCTGTCCTCTGCAGATTCAAGGTAGGCTTTACCTATGAGGTCCTCAAGCATTTCAACACCCCCAATCAGAGCAGAGCCACTCCCTCGGCTGAGGGGGCTGGTTTTAACTGGGCCCTGAGTCCCATTTCCTTCACAACCTTCAGGACGTCCCTGAGGTTCCCGTAGCGGGGGGACCCCACACCCTTAACGTCATGGGGGTAGCCGTCTGGTATAACAGTTGCGAGGTTATCGGCCCCGGCCATCAGGGAAAACCTGACATTCTCGGGCCCTATTGTGGGTGTTGGAACTGTTATCCTTATGTCAGGGTAGAGGATCCTTGTAATGGCTATGGTCTTCATCTGCTCACTCAGGGGGCAGGGCGGATGTTCCTCCATTGGAGTGCCAGGGTAGGGGTTGAATCCCATTATGGGTATCTCACCAAGGGTTTCAAATTTAGATAGAAACTTAAGGTGCTCCAGGCGATCAGCGTAGCTTTCACCAAGACCTATGAGCAGGCCACTTGAGAGCTCAATACCTGCCGCACAAACCATTTCACAGACCCTGATCCTGTCCTCGATTCTCTCACCGGGTTTAACACTGCTGAAAAGTTCCCTGTTGGTGGTTTCAAGGTTGCAGCATACAGTGTCTGTCCCGTAGTCTGCAAGTTTCTCTGTGGCACTCCTGTTGAGGTCAGATCCAACGTTTATGAGGAGTTCAAGTGATGTGTTCTCCTTAACTATCCTGGCAGCCTTCACGGCATGCTCACCATTGAATCCATGGGCACCTGAGCAGCTGACCCTGGGTATTCCTGATTCCTCTATTATGAGGGCGGCTTCAAGGATCTCATCATCAGTTTTGAAGAATGAGTTATAGTAACCATTTTTTGATGTGCCTGCAGCAAATCCACAGTAACCGCACCGTGGCCTGACCTGGCACATGTTTGTTATGTGCACTGTGGATGTCAGCTTCACAGAGCCGCGGTTTTCACGCATTATATTGAAGGCTGTTTTCATGAGACTGGCAAGATCCCCGGATTCTCTTATTCTGAATAACTGGATAACCTCTCCATCCTGGAGCTGGTACCCTTCTGCCGCCTTTTTCAGTATTTTATCTATCAATTTAACACCAGTTTCAGCTGCTTGGGATTGAAAAGTCAGTAAATTGAAGTGTAAAAATTACTTGGATAAAAAAATAAATAAATTTTTCTGGGATTTTCCTAGGTTTATTTTTTCCTCTTCTCGAGGATTTCGAAGACGGTTGGGAGTATGTCTGCTGATGCTCCGAAGTTCATGGAGTCAGCTGTACCCAGAAGTGCACCGGGGTCGAGGTTCTCTTCCATCTTGTCTATTCCAACCTTATCCATAAGGGCTGTTATCTGTTCAAGTGACTCCTTGGCCATCATCTGTGCGAAACCTGCGGGTGCGCCGAGTACCTGTGTAACTGAGTCCCTGTAGGACAGTATACCAGCGTAGGTTATTGCTGTGAGGGCTGAGCACATGTCACATACAGGTCCGAGGAGTTCGGCTGGTAGCCTGTATGCGTTGCCCCTTGCTTTCTGTCCGAGTTCGAAGAGGGTGTTTATGGCTTCCTCTGAGGCGTAACCCTCTGCAATGTAGACCTGGCCCTTCATTTCGGGTACGGCACCTGGGTGGTAGGATGTTACGTTGAGTGTTTCAGGTTTGGTTACAAGGTCGCCGTGTTTCTCTTCGAATATCTTGTAGAACTTGGTGGTTGGAATCGTGCAGGCGTGGGTGACGATGGCGCCTGGTTTTATATCGTCTATGAATTTGTTGATTATGTCTGGCTGCATGTCACCTTTTGGGAACCAGGTCATTATGAAGTCTGCGTCTGCCACAGCTTCCCTGTCATCTGTTGTTATTTCGAATCCAAGGTCTTCAGGGTGTGTAAAGTGTATTGCACCTTCTGGTGGTTTTGGAAGTTCCTTTGCGACTTCGTTGACCTTTTCCCTGATCTGTGGCATTATTTTTTCTGGGTCCTCCTTGTGGGCTTCTATGACGTCCTCGTAGGCGAAGTCGTCTATGACGGTGAACTGGTTGTCGAATACAGGGTCTGCAACGACGACTTCATCCACACCTGCAAGTTCCTTTAGCTCTGCACCCATTGTTATTGTTGAATGGGTCATGGCTATTTCTGGCTTTCCAACCATTTCAGCGACCTCACAGGCCCTGGAAAAGTTTGTTATTCCACTGGCCGCGTGGGTCCTGTAACATCCTGCACCTAGTATTGCAAGTTTCATATCTATCACTCCATTTCTGTAATACTACTCACATTATTAGTAGTACAGATTAATCGGTTTCCACTATAAATATATTTTTTGATAATTTTCAAACCAAAAAACTTATAAAGAGAATTTATTCAGCTTTGGCAATTTCAGGTAAGCCAATTTAAGCCATGTCTTCATTTTATCCTCCTTTGGGAAGCCGTTGCCATTCATGACTCACATAATAATTATATGAGAATAATCAAAATTATTAAGATATTAATATCATGGGTCTGTGGCTGGGCTGCTTCAATCCAGTGGTCCTAACTGGAAGGCTGCCCTTAACTCTGTAATGGCATGGTGCTGGTTGTTCTGAGAGATCAGAGTACAAACAAGGTTAAATATTAAAAACTAAGCATTTATTATGAATTATAATTTTCTGCCAGAATATTAACTGTGGGCCTATTAGGGCCGGATGGCCATAATTTTAAATTATTGTGGATTTAAACGGTTAAATAATTAAAATTGCGGTTTTTTGAGATTTTTATGTAATTATAATGGTTCAGATGCCTTTTAAATTTTAGGAACATTTATATATGTAATACTTGTTAGCAGATAATTATGACAAACACGATAAAACTGGAGGTTGTGGTGAAAGCATGGAGATTCAGATTCATAAAATTGGACTTTTTCGGCCTGGAAAAAATCCAAAATCGTGTACCCTGAGCCTTGACATGGACTGGAAAATTGACTACACAAATTTCGAGAAGGATTCGGTTGGATACACATTCTATGTGGAATCTCTCAATGGAATACCCTTAAATTTTAAAATAGAAGGAAAGGTTGTCCTTGAGAACTCCGAAAAACTCCCGGAAAACCTATCAGAAGTTCTCCTTGACTCTGGACTGAAGATCATGGTTGAACTCTTCAACGTAACACGTGACAGGACGATAAGCGTTCAGAATGAACTTGTCAGCATCGATGAGTTTCAGAGAAAAGTAAAGAATCTGGAGGTGTAGAAAATGATGGTGAAACACACAGTATGCCCCTCCTGCAGCGCAGGATGTGGCGTGAACCTTATAGAGATTGATGGATCCCCGGTGGGGACCTACCCCTACAAGAGACACATCATAAACGAGGGGAAGACATGCAGAAGTGGAAGGGAATGCTATGAGATTCCAGTAAAGGATAGAATAACATCCCCTGCAGTTAAAAAATCAGGGAACCTTAAGGGTGCAGCCTGGGATGAGGTCCTTGATGGACTCACGGAGATGATCTCATCACCGGAGACAGCCATACTCACAACCGGTACCCTGACAGATGAGGAGGCAGCTAAACTCAAAAGAATCATAGAAAGAGTTGATGTAAAAAAATACGGTCTTATAACCGTATTTCCAGAATTCGATTATCCAGAAATAGATGTGAGGAAAATAAGGAACTATGGTAATATTGCAGTAATTGGTGACCTCATGAACTGCGCACCCCTCCTCGCAAGGAGGATGTTCCAGGCGATGGATGGTGGTGCAGAGGTCCGATCGTACGATAGGAGGGAGATAACAAGGACGGCCATGAACTCCAGCTCCCACAGCACCTTTTCAGATAATTCAGATCTTCTAGATAAACTCAGGGAGTTTCCAGCAGACCTCATAATGATTACAGCTGAAATCCCTGATGTAATAGACCATGTACTTGAGGCCTCAGCTGAAACAGGGGCTGAGGTTCTGCCAGTATTTGAGGACTTCAACACCCGGGGTGTGATGCAGCACATACCACCCATCCGTGACCATGAAGAGATTGAATCCCTGTGGCTCATTGACCCGGGTGCAGTTGCAGAACCCCTGGATGTTAAGGGATCATTCGTCCTCCAGTCAATAAAAACTTCAGGTGCAGTTCCTGACATCTTCCTTGCAACCGCTGGCTGGTGTGAAAAGGAGGGCTCATACACAGGTGCAACAGGACATACTGTAAAACTGGAACCTGCACTACCGGAACCTGAGGGGGTTCTCACAGATGGTGAAATATTTGAGAGGATACTCGAGAGGCTGGGTGATTGAAATGAAATACATTCTTGCAAGGGCCACCGATGAGGAAATTCAGAAAAGGGGAGAGTGCGGCGGAGCAGTAACCGCCATATTCAAATACATGCTTGATGAGGGGATCGTGGACGGAGTCCTGACACTTGAAAGGGGAGATGATATCTACGATGGAATCCCGATCCTCCTGGAGGACTCAGATGAGATCATATCAACCTGCGGTTCACTTCACTGTGCACCGACCATGTTCGGAGACCTCATATCACGTTACCTGAATGATATGAGGCTGGCAGTGGCTGTGAAACCCTGCGATGCAATGGCCATCAGGGAACTTGAAAAGAGACATCAGATTGACCCTGATAGGGTATACAAGATAGGATTGAACTGTGGGGGCACCCTCAGCCCGGTATCCGCCAGGGAAATGATAGAGACCTTCTATGAAATAGACCCTGATGACGTTATCAGGGAGGAGATAGATAAGGGAAAATTCATAGTCGAGCTAAAGGATGGCAGTCATAAGGAAATATCAATCGATTACCTTGAGGAGGAGGGCTTCGGAAGGAGGGAAAACTGCCAGAGATGCGAGCTGATGGTGCCCAGGAATGCAGACATTGCCTGCGGAAACTGGGGTGCAGAGGAGGGATGGACCTTCATCGAGGTCAACACAGATCGGGGCGAGGAAATCATCGAGGGGGCCCGCAGGGGGGGCTACCTCGAAGTCAAAGAGCCACCGGCGAAGATGATAGAGATCAGGGAGAAAATTGAAAATACCATGATTAAGATGGCCAGGAAGTTCCAGGACAGGCATCTGGAGGATGATTACCCCTCCCTGGATGAATGGGAAGAATACTGGAAACGCTGCATCAACTGCTTCGCATGCAGGGATGTGTGCCCAATATGCTTCTGCAGGGAATGCGAACTTGAGAAGGATTACCTCCTGGAGTCAGATGAAAAGTCACCTGACCCCCTGACCTTCCAGGGTGTGAGACTGTCCCATATGGGCTTCAGCTGCATCAACTGCGGACAGTGTGAGGATGTTTGCCCCATGGACATCCCCATCGCAAGGATCTACCACAGAATACAGAGGAAATACCGTGACAGAACAGGTTTCACAGCAGGTGTGAGTGAAGAGCTACCTCCAATGTACAGTGGAGAGAAGGATTAGAGTTTGATGGTGATTTTCGAGCCAGAGATAGTGAGATTCTGAGGTGATGGTATGAGTTTCGAACCAAAGATAGTGGGATTCTGTTGTAACTGGTGCTCCTATGGTGGAGCCGACACTGCGGGAACAGCGAGGATGCAGTACCCTCCAAACGTCAGAATAATAAGGGTGATGTGCTCCGGTCGTGTCAATGCCTCCATGATACTGAAGGCCTTCCGTGACGGTGCAGACGGAGTCTTTGTTGGTGGATGTCACATAGGGGACTGTCACTATGATTCTGGAAATTACAAGTGGAAGAGGAGGGCCCAGTTTATTGAGGATATACTGCCGGAGTTTGGCATTGAGAAGGAGAGATTCCGGTGGGAGTGGATATCAGCATCAGAGGGCGAGAAGTTCCAGAAGACGATGAAGGAATTCTATGAAACGGTGAAGTCAATGGGACCCCTCAGGAGGGCAGGGAAGTAAAGGGGTATTAAAATCTGAACCCATTCCCTGCATTTTTATTAACCCACCACTTTTATCAAAGCTTAAATTAGCATCCCTTCCATACTGAGTTACAGTGACTTTGAAGGTGAAACAATATGCACGAATTAATCAGGGAAGCTGTGGATAACCCGGGTACAGCCTGGGAAATCATTAAAATGGACAGGGATGTTACAGAGGTCGTGGATGCTGTTTCTGACCTATCCAGGGAGGATAAGATTAAACTTGGAGCAACCTTCAAGAGGTTTCCCCTGGGCTGTGATCTCACAGAGCTCATTGTGGGTACCTGTGCCTCTGACCTTGAAAAGATTGACCTCATGGGAAACTGTATGCTCTCTGACACCATAGGGGCAACCATACATGTATGCGCCTATGCATTTGCAGATATAGCCGAGAGCTATGGCATGAGACCTGTGGAACTCATGAGGGAGGTGAGGGAAACAACGGAGGTGCCCCTGGACCTTGACCACTTCGGAAGATACGGGCCAATGAGGTTCCCCAGATCCATAACCGGGTGCGGTGGCCAGTGCTACCTTGAAGGCCCGCCCTTCGAGGGCTGTCCAAGGGAGAGAATACATGCAAGGCTCCTTGACAGGGAAAAGGAGGGGCTACCTGACAGGGAAGAATGGGTTGAACTGTCATCCTCTGTTGCAGTTAACCTGACACCTGTACAGGGGGCTGAAACCCACGCAGCACCCCTCGAGGAGGCTGAGGAAGTTCTGGAACTTGCCAGAAAACATGGGAAGGGCGTTGAGGCCATAATGTTCGTTGGGGATGGATACGATGACCTCATATCAGGCTTCGAGGCAGGACTTGAGATGGGTGTCGATGTATTCGTCCTTGAGGGGGGCCCCTTTAACCTTGCAGGGGACCGTCTGGATGCCTTTGCAGGTGCAGTTGCAGCGGCAAGGATACTCACCCCTGGAAAGATAGTTGCAACAAATGGAGCATATGAGGATGAGTGCCGCGTAGGCCTCAGGGCGGGCCTCAATGCGATCATAACAGGATTCCCGAAGAACCATCATGGTTACATGTGCGGATACACTCCAGGCACAGCCAGGAGGGGTAAATTCGGGCTTCCAAGGGTCATGAAAATAATGAGGGAGGAGGTTGAATCCGGCCTCACACCGGTACCCATACAGAAGGCCCAGCTGGAGGCTCTGGCAGCGGCTGTGAAGGTTTCAGGAACAGAAAACGTCTATCCACGGACCCTGGGTTACACCTACGTTGGCGACGCCCACTGGGCATGCCTTCCATCAACACCCCTCTATGAGAGGGTGGAGGTGAAGAGGGATGTGAATGCACTTGTGAAAATGGTTGAGGATGGTGATATCCATGGAAGGGTGGCCATATTCGGTGCAAGGTTCGTCTCATGGGTTATTGCAGATAAACTGGATGGTCTTGTGGATGAATTTGTCATTGTGGACAGGGACCCATGGGTTGAGCAGGTGACGGTTGATAATCTGAGATCAGAGCTAAGGACAGATGTTCACCCGGGAAATTCTGATGACGAGGGCGCCTACAGTTCGGCTGATTCATCGATAGTGTCCACCACCATCCCCCAGATATCTGCAAAAATTTCCGGAAAATTCAGGGACACGGTGACGCTTGTGTAGGTTTCATAGGAGCCTTCTGGTGGAAGGGGAGTGGTATTAAAAATAATAAAAATTTTAACCACACATATAAAATTTTCGAAATTGTTTCATAAGTAACCTTTATACTTACCACTCCTAAACCATATACCAAGTACAATTATAGTACGATCCAAAAGCAAGGAGGAAACTCTATGGCTGAAGATGACATAAAAATTGTGATGTTCTGTTGTAACTGGTGTTCCTACGGTGGAGCCGACACTGCGGGAACAGCAAGGATGCAGTACCCTACAAACATTAGGGTTATCCGTGTGATGTGCTCCGGAAGGATAGAACCACAGTTCGTTCTCAAGGCATTCAGGGAAGGCGCTGACGGTGTCCTTGTAACAGGATGCCACCATGGTGACTGCCACTACGACGCAGGAAACTACAAGCTTGACAGGAGAATGAGGCTGATCTACAAACTGGCAGATGAGCTTGGAATTGGCAGGGAAAGGATCCACCACGACTGGATATCAGCATCAGAGGGTGAAAAATTCGCTGAAACAGTTAAGATGATGGTTAACAGGATAAAGGACCTTGGCCCATCACCAATCAAAAAACAGCTAGCTGAAGCATAAGGAGGATTTCGAATGGCTGAAAAGATAAAAATAGGAACAATGTGGCTTGGAGGATGCTCCGGCTGCCACCTGTCCATTGCAGACTTCCATGAAAAGCTTCTCGACGTTATGGAACACGCGGACTTTGAATTCAGCCCTGTTTTAATGGACACAAAGTACGATGAAATCCCTGAACTCGATGTCGTCATCATCGAGGGCGGAATCGTCAACGATGAAAACAGGGAATTTGCCGAGGAACTCAGGGAAAAGGCCAAGTTCGTCATAAGTTACGGTACATGCGCAGTTTACGGAGGCATACCCGGTCTCAGGAACCTCTGGGACAAGGATGAAGTTATTGAGGAGGCCTACATAAACTCAATCACAACACCCAACGAGGAGGGCGTGATCCCATCTGAAGAGGTGCCACACCTTGAGGGAAGGGTCAAACCCCTGGGTGAAGTCATAGATGTTGACTTTGAAGTTCCAGGATGCCCACCAAGGTCAGATGTTGCCGCGGAAGTGGTAATGGCACTTCTAACAGGTGAAGAAATAGAACTTCCAGAAACAAACCTCTGCGAAGTCTGTCCAAGGGAAAAACCACCAGAAGGCCTTGCAATGGACTTCATAAAGAGACAGTTCGAGGTTGGTAAACCAGAAGACGATCTCTGTCTCATACCACAGGGACTCATATGCATGGGCCCTGCAACAGTGTCCATCTGCGGTGCCGAATGCCCAAGCATAGCCATACCCTGTCGTGGCTGTTACGGTCCAACAGCACGTGTCGAGGACCAGGGCGCCAAGATGATAAGTGCTATTGCCTCTGACTACAAGGTCGAGGAGGACAAAACCGTCGACCCTGAGGAAGTGGCTGAACAGCTGGACGATATTGTTGGAACATTCTACACCTTCACACTTCCAGCAGCACTCATACCAATGAAAATAAAGAAGGAGGGTAAATAGATGGTTAAACTCACAATGGAACCTGTGACCCGTATAGAAGGTCACGCCAAGATTACCGTACACCTTGATGATGCAGGTAATGTTGAAGACACAAGGCTCCATGTAATGGAGTTCCGTGGGTTCGAGAAGTTTCTCCAGGGAAGACCAATAGAGGAAGCACCAAGGATAGTTCCAAGGATCTGCGGTATCTGTGACGTGCAGCACCACCTGGCAGCAGCCAAGGCTGTTGACGCATGCTTCGGTTTTGAACCAGAGGATGTCCTTCCTGCAGCCTACAAGATGAGGGAGATCATGAACTGGGGTTCATACATGCACTCCCATGGTCTGCACTTCTACTTCCTCGCAGCCCCTGACTTCATAGCAGGTAAGGACAGAAAGACAAGGAACGTCTTCCAGATTATAAAGGATGCCCCTGATATCGCTCTTCAGGCCATAGAACTGCGTAAAAACTCCCTTGAACTGGTAAGGGCCACCGGTGGAAGGCCTATCCACCCAACATCATCAACACCAGGTGGTATCTCAACAGAACTCGACGATGAAACACAGAAGGACCTCCTCAAGAAGGCCCAGAGGAACATTGAACTGGCAGAGGCCACCCTTGAACTGGCAGTCCCCATCTTCGAGGAAAACATTGACCTCGTGAACTCACTGGGTAACATTGAAACCTACCACACAGGTCTTGTAAAGGACGGTGTCTGGGACGTTTATGATGGTGTGGTGAGGATAAAGGACAAGGAAGGAAACATGTTCAGGGAATTCAAACCTGCGGACTACGCTGACACAATCGCTGAACATGTCAAGCCCTACTCATGGCTCAAGTTCCCATACATAAAGGACCTGGGATACCCGGACGGCGTATACCGTGTTTCACCACTCTCCAGGCTCAACGTTGCAGACAAGATGCCTGATGCAGCTCCAAAGGCACAGGACTACTTCAAGGAGTTCAGGGAAAACTTTGGATACGCACAGCAGACCCTCCTGTACCACTGGGCAAGGCTCATAGAAATCCTTGCGTGTGCTGAATGCGCAGCCGATGCACTTGAAGGAGACCTATCAGGAGAGAAGTTCCCTGATTCACTTGAAAGACAGGCTGGAGACGGTGTGGGTATAGTTGAGGCGCCAAGGGGAACACTCACACACCACTACACCTGCGATGAAAACGGCCTCATCACCAGGGCAAACATAGTGGTTGCAACAATCCAGAACAACCCTGCCATGGAGATGGGTATCCAGAAGGTTGCCCAGGACTACATCAAACCTGGCGTTGAAGTGGATGATAAGATATTCAACCTCATGGAGATGGTTATAAGGGCATACGACCCATGTCTCTCCTGCGCAACACACACCATTGACAGTCAGATGAGACTTGCCACCTTGGAAGTATACGACAGTGAAGGCGACCTTGTAAAAAGGATCTAATTTCACCAGAAAGGTGGTAAAATGATAGTTGTCAATAAAGAGGACTGCATAAGGTGTGGTGCCTGCCAGGGGACCTGCCCAACCGCAGCCATTGAGGTAACACCTGAGGATGTCATATACTGTGACATCTGCGGCGGTGAACCAAAGTGTGTTGACATATGCCCCACAGGCGCCCTCAAACTTGAGGACCTGGTGGTTGACGAGGCAGGTAACACACAGGGCAGGATAGTCTTCAACCCTGATAAGTGTAACGAGTGCGGGGACTGCGTGGAGGTCTGCCCTCCACAGATCCTCAAACTCGACGAGGGAAAGGTCAAGAAGGTCCCACTTCAGGGATTCTGTGTCATGTGCCAGAAGTGCGTTGACATATGCCCTGTGGGGGTTATAGGTGTTGAGGGCATTAAGGAACCGGCAAAGGTTGAACTGGAAATTGAGGGACCAGTATTCATAGCAGACTGTGTGGGCTGTGGAATGTGTGTCCCTGAGTGTCCAGTGGACGCCATAACCCTTGATAAGGTCGGCGGTGTCATAGAGATTGATGAGGACACCTGTATAAAGTGTGGTGTCTGCGCACAGACCTGTCCATGGAATGCCGTCTATATATCAGGCAGGAAGCCAGAGAAGAGGGCCAAGGAGATCAAGAAGTTCGAGCTGGATGCAGATACATGTATAGGATGTAACACATGTGTCGAGGCATGTCCCGGTGACTTCATAGTTCCAAGGGCATCCAGCCTCACTGTTGAACTGCCAGCCATCTGTACGGCATGCGGTCTCTGTGAACAGCTCTGTCCTGTTGACGCCATAGACCTTGAAGTGGAACTGGGTCCTGCAAAACCTGCAAGTGAAGAGGGCCTTGTCTGGGATGAGGAGAAATGTGACTTCATAGGCGCATGCGCCAACATCTGCCCCAACGACGCCATAAGGGTGGTTACTAAGGAGGGCATGAAGGTCCCGGACAATGAGAAGGTTGATGAGGAACCATCCTTTGCCATGTGTACCCGCTGCGGTGCATGTACAATGGCCTGTCCTAAGGGTGCACTCAGCCTTGTTGATATGGACAAGGTCATTGATGGTGAGGTTGTCAAGAGGAAAAGGGTCCAGTACAACCCAGCCCTCTGTGACCAGTGCGGTGACTGTATTGAGGTATGTCCCTACGACATGCTGAAACTCACCGATGAGAAGGTTCCACTTAAAGGATTCTGCATACTCTGTGACCAGTGCATACCAGCCTGTCCTAAGGGTGCACTGTCACTCAAATAATTCCCCTCTTTTTTTGTTTTCAGATGCAGGATTTAGTTATCACAGACCCTGTTATTATTTCAGATAATATTTTTATGAAAAATGATTTTTCATATTTAAAATTTTTCTTTTTTTCCTTTTGAAAACATTTATATTATCCTTTTTTCTTATTCAATAGAGTCATAGATGTCAAAAAACTGAAGCATAAGCGGTTATATCCAGATTAATACTGGGTAATAACGACATGTGCAGTATGGCTTGTTCTATAATGAGCTGTGCTCTGGAGGTTGGAGGATGAACTTCGGTATAACCTGAAGGTCCATTTCGAGACATTGGTGATGGATAGCTCCTGAATGAGGTGACCATTCCCATGGATTATCCCTGAAAATCCCATAACCCCACCAGTTTTATTAATAAAATAATAAATTTTATTAATAAATAAATAAAACAAGAGGTGTGAATACCATGCCAATGTATGAAGACAGAGTAGATCTCTACGGGGCAGATGGTAAGCTCCTCGAGGAAGATGTTCCTCTTGAAGCAGTAAGCCCCCTTAAAAACCCGACAATAGCAAACCTGGTAAGCGACGTGAAAAGGTCAGTTGCAGTGAACCTGGCCGGGATAGAGGGAAGCCTCAAGAAGGCAGCCCTCGGCGGAAAGTCCAACTTCATCCCTGGAAGGGAAGTTGAACTGCCAATAGTTGAAAACGCAGAGGCAATAGCTGAAAAGGTTAAAAAACTTGTTCAGACCTCTGAAGACGACGACACAAACATCCGCCTCATAAACAACGGCCAGCAGATCCTTGTACAGGTCCCAACAACAAGGATGGGTGTGGCTGCAGACTACACGGTCTCAGCCCTGGTCACAGGAGCTGCAGTTGTACAGGCAATAATAGACGAATTCGACGTGGACATGTTCGATGCGAACGCAGTCAAAACCGCTGTCATGGGAAGATACCCACAGACAGTTGACTTCACAGGAGCCAACCTCTCAACACTCCTGGGACCACCAGTACTCCTGGAGGGTCTCGGATACGGTCTAAGGAACATAATGGCAAACCACGTCGTGGCCATCACAAGGAAGAACACACTCAACGCATCAGCACTATCATCCATACTCGAACAGACAGCAATGTTCGAAACAGGTGACGCAGTCGGAGCATTCGAAAGGATGCACCTCCTTGGACTTGCATACCAGGGACTCAACGCCAACAACCTCCTCTTTGACCTTGTTAAGGAGAACAGCAAGGGAACAGTGGGTACAGTCATAGCATCCCTCGTTGAAAGGGCCATAGAGGATAAGGTCATCAAGGTGGCCAGTGAAATGAAATCAGGCTACAAGATGTACGAACCAGCCGACTGGGCTCTATGGAACGCATACGCAGCAACAGGTCTCCTTGCAGCAACAATAGTCAACGTTGGAGCAGCAAGGGCAGCCCAGGGTGTCGCATCAACAGTACTCTACTACAACGACATACTCGAATACGAGACAGGACTTCCAGGTGTGGACTTCGGAAGGGCAATGGGTACCGCAGTAGGGTTCTCATTCTTCAGCCACTCCATCTATGGTGGAGGTGGACCAGGTATATTCCACGGAAACCACGTCGTTACAAGGCACAGTAAAGGATTTGCTCTACCATGTGTGGCCGCAGCAATGTGCCTTGACGCAGGGACACAGATGTTCTCAGTGGAGAAGACATCAGGACTCATAGGATCTGTTTACAGCGAAATAGACTACTTCAGAGAACCAATAGTTAACGTTGCAAAAGGTGCTGCAGAGATAAAGGACCAGTTATAGGTTAAAATGGGGAGTCATGATGCCAGAAACAGGATTCATCGATGTTAAGATCTTCCCCCAGCGGCTGCTGAAACCAGAGACCGTTGAGACTCTTCTTAACAGAATCTATGAACTTGAGGGCATAGTAAGGGTGCTGGTCCATGGACCATCCATACCTGACAGGGTATACTATGGCCCCGCAAGGGGAACAGAGGTTAACCACAGCGACCGGCGGAAGATAAAAGTCCGCGGAGAGGAGGTTGAACTCCGGGTGAAGGTCGGAGAGATCATTGTGGGCATACTCCCGGAGGCCCTGGAGGAGAAGATGGAAACAATCGAGGAAATCCTGGATGAAGTGCTCCCCTGCTCCTATAAGGTATTCATAGGTGCCTTCACAAAGAAGGACATAACCATCTCCGATTACCTTAAATACGGACTTAAATTTGAGGAAAAGATCGATCCAAGGGTAATCGGCATGGTGGATCCCAGTTCAAGGATGAAGGACACCGTTATTAACATAAAATGATTGTGAGGTTATGAAATGTCTTACAAAGCCCAGTACACTCCTGGAGAAACCCAGATAGCTGAAAACAGAAGAAAACACATGGACCCTGATTACGAATTCCGTAAATTAAGGGAAGTATCAGATGAGGACCTGGTCAAGGTCCTGGGGCACAGGAACCCTGGTGAGAGCTACAAATCCGTGCACCCACCACTCGATGAGATGGACTTCGAAGAGGATATAGTAAGGGACATGGTTGAACCCATACAGGGTGCAAAGGAAGGTGTCAGGGTAAGGTACATCCAGTTCGCAGACTCCATGTACAACGCCCCGGCCCAGCCCTACGACAGGGCAAGGACCTACATGTGGAGATACCGTGGTGTCGACACAGGTACACTATCAGGAAGACAGGTCATCGAGATGAGGGAACTCGACCTTGAGGGTGTATCCAAGGAACTCGTGGAAACAGAACTCTTCGACCCTGCAACAACAGGTATAAGGGGTGCAACAGTCCACGGACACTCCCTCCGACTCGATGAAAATGGTCTCATGTTCGACGCCCTCCAGAGGTACGTCTTCGATGAAGAGAAGGGGCACGTGGTATACGTTAAGGACCAGGTCGGAAGGCCCCTCGATGAACCTGTGGACATGGGTCAGCCCCTCGGCGAAGATGAACTCAAGAAGATCACCACAATCTACAGGAAGGACAACATCGCCATGAGGGATGATAAAGAGGCAATTGAAGTTGTTGAAAACATACACACCGGCCGTACCATGGGCGGTTTCGGTATGGACGTATTCAAGGATGACCTAAGAAAAAGGCTAGGTGATGATTAATGGATGAAAAGAAACTATTCCTTACAGCTTTAAAGAAGAAGTTTGAGGGGGAAGACCCCGACGAAAAATACACAAACTTCTACTGCTTCGGCGGATGGGAACAGTCCGCACGTAAAAAGGAATTCACAGAGTACGCCAAGAAGGCAGCTGAGAAGAGGGGAGGAATACCATTCTACAACCCTGACATCGGTGTGCCCCTGGGTCAGAGGAAACTCATGGCCTACCGCGTATCAGGCACAGACGCCTACGTTGAGGGTGACGACCTCCACTTCGTCAACAACGCAGCCATCCAGCAGATGGTGGACGACATAAAGAGGACAGTCATCGTGGGTATGGACACAGCACACGCTGTCCTTGAGAAGAGGCTCGGTGTTGAGGTGACCCCTGAGACAATAAACGAGTACATGGAGGCAATCAACCACGCCCTCCCCGGCGGTGCCGTCGTACAGGAGCACATGGTTGAGGTACACCCTGGACTCGTTGAGGACTGTTACGCCAAGATCTTCACAGGTGACGACAACCTGGCAGATGAACTGGACAAGAGGATACTCATAGACATAAACAAGGAGTTCCCTGAGGAACAGGCCGAACAGCTCAAGAGCTACATCGGCAACAGGACATACCAGGTCAACAGGGTTCCAACAATAGTCGTGAGGACCTGTGACGGTGGTACAGTATCACGATGGTCTGCAATGCAGATCGGTATGAGCTTCATATCAGCATACAAGCTCTGTGCAGGTGAAGCAGCAATCGCTGACTTCTCATACGCTGCAAAACACGCCGACGTTATAGAGATGGGTACAATAATGCCTGCAAGGAGGGCAAGGGGACCAAACGAGCCCGGTGGAGTTGCCTTCGGAACATTCGCAGACATAGTCCAGGCTTCAAGGGTTTCAGATGACCCTGCGAAGATATCACTTGAGGTCATCGCAGGTGCAGCAGCACTCTACGACCAGGTCTGGCTCGGCTCATACATGTCAGGTGGTGTGGGTTTCACCCAGTACGCAACAGCATCCTACACCGACGACATCCTCGACGACTTCGTATACTATGGTATGGAGTACGTTGATGACAAGTACGGAATCTGCGGAACAAAACCTACAATGGATGTTGTGCGCGACATATCCACAGAGGTCACACTGTACTCACTTGAACAGTATGAGGAATACCCCACCCTCCTGGAGGACCACTTCGGAGGATCACAGAGGGCAGCTGTTGCAGCTGCAGCAGCAGGATGTTCCACAGCCTTCGCAACAGGAAACTCAAATGCAGGTATCAACGGATGGTACCTCAGCCAGATACTCCACAAGGAGGCCCACAGCAGGCTCGGATTCTACGGATACGACCTGCAGGACCAGTGCGGTGCATCCAACTCCCTCTCAATCAGGAGCGACGAGGGTCTCATACACGAACTCCGTGGACCTAACTATCCAAACTATGCCATGAACGTGGGTCACCAGCCAGAGTACGCCGGTATAGCCCAGGCACCACACGCTGCAAGGGGAGACGCCTTCTGTACAAACCCACTCATAAAGGTTGCATTTGCAGATAAGGACCTCTCCTTTGACTTCACATCACCAAGGAAGTCAATTGCAGCAGGTGCACTCAGGGAGTTCATGCCAGAGGGAGAAAGGGACCTCATCATACCAGCTGGAAAATAATTCCAGCAGATTTTTTTCTTTTTTATGGCTTCAAAAAGGATTTATAGAGTCAGTTTCTCATTTTAAGGTTTCAATTCAAAAAAGGGAATGGTAGAGTCAGTTCATCATTCCATTTCAATGAATTCAGTCTTCTGTTTCAATGTAGATCCTGTGTTTATCAAGGTCTATCCTTGTTATTTTTCCATGGAATTCCTTCCGGGAGTCAAGTATGTCTGTTGCCCGGATCCCATCTTCAAGGACCTCAATGAATATAACGTCCTCCATGAGGAGGTCTCCACCTTCTGAGTAAAGGTTTGATTCACACATATGCTTTCACCACACATTTGCATTGAGTTCAAGAATATGTTCTTATTCAATATAAATTTTTTCATTATTAATCATGTTCTTTTTTGCGGTTAGAATCCATCGTCGGCTCTCCTGATAGATGGTATTGAGGCAAAGCAGGTGCTTTGAACACAGAGTTAAAAGGTAATCCTAGAAGAGGTCTTAAGTCCATTCAAACACAGAATTAAAGGAGGAAGCCATGGAAATGAAAGAAAGATGAATAAATGCGTGTTTCTACCATTAAGATAGGTCAACCTCACTTCCTGAAGTCTCAGGTTTACTATCATGCTCTGCAGGGATGTACCTGCCATTCCCCTCAAGCACTTCCCCATCTCTCATGACAACCCTGCCCCTGACCATGGTCATGACCGGTGTGCCTGTGTAACTGAAACCCTCAAAGGGGGTGTAGTGGGCCTTACTATAGAAGTCATCTGAACTTATACTGCCAGTTTCTTTAAGATCAACGACGGTAAAATCGGCATCCATACCCTCACTTATCCTCCCCTTGGACCTTAAACCAAATATCCTTGCAGGCTCCTCTGCAAGCATCCTCCGTATTGTGTAAAGGGACATCCTCCCCTTTGAGACCAGTGTAAGCAACAGTTTAAGTACAACCTCCAGGTTGGGGATCCCTGGTGGAGCGTCCCAGACACCCTTCCTCTTTTCCTCGATACCGTGTGGGGCATGATCGGTTCCAATGACATTGATCCTATCAAGAAATTCCGGATAAATCCGGCTCTCAGGGGGCCTCAGGGGAGGATTTGTTTTCACCACTGTCCCGAATCTTCTAAAGGCCCCTGAATCAAGCATAAGGTGGTGTGGTGTGACCTCACAGGTCACGTAATCCCTGAAGGGTTCAACAAGCTGAAGGGACTTCACTGTGCTCAGATGACAGATGTGCACGGGGTGTTCATGGTGCAGGGATAGTGCCAGGACCTCGGCCACAGAGACCTCCTCTGCGAGGGGCGGCCTTGCAAGGGCATAGACGGAGGGATCACTCATATCCTTTAACTCCTTCATGGATTCCATGACCACATCCCTGTTCTCGCAGTGCACGGTGACCGGCACCGGAGCCGATAGAGCCTTAAGCTCTCTGAAGAGCCCATCAACTGCACTGATCCCTGTGAGGTCCATGAACACCTTGAAGGAGGCTGGCATGAACCTGAGAATACCTTTAACGTCTGAAACACTCCTGAAACCAGCGTGGAGCCCAAAATCAACAACACTCTTTCTTTCACCGATCCTTATCTTCCTCTGGAATTCAGCAGCATTATCTGTCGGGGGAACCGTATTTGGCATGTCAAGGACTGTGGCAAAGCCTCCGTGGGCAGCCGCCATTGAACCGGTCCTGAAGTCCTCCTTGTACTCCAGCCCGGGGTCCCTGAAATGCACGTGGGAGTCTATGAGTCCAGGGAGCACGAAGTAGCCCTTCAGGTCAATCCTCTCTGAAGCATCAATCCTTCCACGGGATATCTGCACTATCTTACCATCATCCACCCCTATATTCACTGTGAGGTCCCTGTCAACCCTGCAGTTTTCAAGTGAAAGATCAAACATTCTGACACCATCCACTCATGTGGTATCCTTATTTATCTCCCGTACAGATTAATATTATGCCATCGGAATCCTTTCTGAAGAAGATCATGGGAAGGGACATTCAGATAATGGAGAATGATGCGGAGGCACTGCCTGAGTATGGTGACCATGCTGCTGAACCTGAAATCATTGCAGACTTCACCGAGTACTCCCCCTTCCACATCGGACACAGGCACTGCATGATGGAGGCAAAGAGGAGGGTGCCCTGTGGAATCTTCGTTGCAGTGATACCCGGCCCCCTCGAGCGTAACGGGAGGGGTTTGCCCTACATAATGACCCGGGAGGCGAGGGCAGCAATAGCCATACGTGCAGGGGCAGACATAGCCGTTGAGGGCCCACCCATGGGTGTTATGGGTTCAGGTCAGTACTCACTGTGCCTTGCAGGGATGTTCAGGGCCCTGGACGCCGACTGGATACCCAGAGGCTACCGGCCTATCCCTGGCTTTGATGAGGTCCTGAGGAGGATAAACATGGGCCACAGAGTTGTGCCGAGGCCCCACAGGATCGTGGACCTTGAAACAGGAGAAACACTCCTGGAGGGCCCACTGGAGGAGGACAACTATGTCATCACCTCACTCGCAAGGGCCCTGGGTAAGCTTGGCTTTGACTTCAGGGGGAAGTTCATCTTCGTGGAGAGGATCGGTGGTGTGAGCGGCACCGAGATAAGGAGAGCTGTCTCTGATGGGGACCTTCACAGGGTAGCCGGCATGCTACCCCCGGAGACCCTGGATGTCCTGAGGGAGGAGATTGACGCTGGAAGGGCACCCCTCCATGAAATGCGCCTTGAGGATGAGATAATCAGAAACGCCAGTGAACCCGGAATGGACGAGCTCATGGACCTTAACCTCTTTGATGAGGTCACAGCCGCTGCCCTTATCAGGGGAAGACCCTACACGACCATCAGGGAGGTTGAGGAGGCCATACCCCCATCATTCAGCAGACACCACAGGCAGCGCATACTCTCGGTCCTTGAGGCAAAGGTTCATAAGGGACTGGTCCATAAATATATAGAAAATTATCCATCAGTAATTCGAATTCTTGGATTTAAGGATAAACAGATCCTGAGAGAATTTAAAGATAGAATACCACACAGGAGGCTAGAGATATGGCAGTGAATAAAGGAGACTTTATAAAAATAGAATTCACAGGTAAGGTCAAGGAGACCGGCGAGGTCTTTGACACAACATACGAGGAGGTTGCCAGGGAAGCAGGGCTGGCCATAAAGAAGATGTTCGGCCCCATACCAGTTGTTGTCGGAGGCGGACACCTCATAAAGGGCCTCGATGAGGCTGTCATCGGAATGGAGGAAGGCGAGGAGAAACACGTTGAGATTGAACCAGAGGATGCCTTCGGTAACAGGGACCCCAAACTTGTCCAGCTCATACCCATGGGTGAGTTCAAAAGGCAGGGCATAAAACCATACCCTGGAATGACACTCACAGTTGAGGGACACGAGGGCAGGGTCCTAAATGTCTCAGGCGGCCGTGTGAGGGTCGACTTCAACCATGAACTGGCAGGGAAAACCCTTGAATATGATTTAAAGGTTAAGGAGATAATCACCGATGACGCTGAAAAGGTGAAGAGCATGATCCAGCTCCACTACCCCTCCCAGAACATGGACATCGACAAGACAGAGGTTAAAATAGAGGACGGGAAGGTCACAATACATATGGATGAGATGACCCGCTTCGATAACAGGTCCTACATGGATGTGACCCTTGCAAGGTTCAGAATAGCCCGTGACATCTGGGAGAACATCGAGGGTGTTGAGAAGGTCGAATTCGCCGATGTCTTCGAAAAGAGGGACGTGGAGCCTGAAGAAAAGGAGGAAGAGGTTGAGGATGCAGGGGAGGAGTAATTCCCTCATATCCTCTAAAAATCTATTTTGGACCTCTCAGATTCACTAAATTTATTATACTTCCACAGCCATAACTCAATACATGGATCCAGAAAGAGATGCACTCAGGATAGCACTCTACTATGCCCTCTTCAGCATAATCTGGATTCTATCCTCTGATTACCTGATTTTTCAACCATCATTTGTTGCGGGTATCTCAATTATCAAGGGTTCACTCTTCATAATCTTAACTTCTCTGCTTCTATACTCCATCCTCAGATTATACCTCAAATCCCTAAGTGAGAAGGAGAGGTCACTGAGGATCAGCGAATATAAGTTCCGCTCACTCTTCATGGAACTCCCTGTGGGCGTGGTCCTCATGGACACCTCCGGGAGGATACTTGAATCCAACCCTGCCATGGGGCGGCTACATGGTGATTCCCTGGATGGCATGCTGATTGGTGATATCCACCCGGACCTCGAAGCCGGTCCTGATAGGGAGTTCATGGTAAGGGTGGGGGGAAGGTGGCTCCGTGTGGTCATCATCAGAATCGAGGGCGGATTCCTTGGAATCTTCGAGGACCTCACAGATATAAAGAATTCAGAGGAGGCTGCAAGGAGGGCCCTTGAGGCCAACAGAACGCTCCTCGCAGAACTCCATCACCGTGTCAAGAATAACCTCCAGGTAATATCCAGTCTGATAAACATCCAGTCCTCCAAAATGAGCCGGGAGCAAGCTGAGATCATGAGGAGTCTTCAGCTGAGGATAAAGTCCATGGCAGTGATCCATGAGATACTTCTATCCAGGCCCGAGTCCAGCAGCATCAACTTCGCATCCTATGTAGGGGGCCTCACAGGCTACCTCCGTGACATGTATCAATCAGCCGCTGAATTCGAGGTGGATGTACCTGATGTTGAGTTCAATATTGAGACAGCCGCCCCCCTCGGCCTCATAGTGGGCGAACTTGTATCCAACAGCATCAGGCATGCATTTACTGATGGTGGAATCATCAGAATATCCCTTGAGGCCCTGGATGATGGATTCATCCTGGAGGTGGCTGATAATGGCCGTGGCCTTCCTGATAATTTCAGTATTGAAGAGTCAGGGGGTATCGGGCTTGAACTTGTTAAGAATCTGGTGGGACAGCTTGAGGGGAGTATTGAGTGCCATTCAAATGACTGGACAACCTTCAGGGTTGAGTTCAGGGAACTGGGGTACCCTGATAGGATTGGAGGGAATGGTTTGAGATGACCCTCTGGATGTTCCCTGAGCCCTGTTCTGATTTATATGTTACCTGAGAGGAATCTTATTATCCTTTCAGGGTCATTCATGAGTATCCTTATGACGTTCTCAGCGCTGCCATAGTATGGTGCAAGGTATACCGTGTAGATCATGTAGGATACCAGTGCAAGGACAGCGAGGATTACGAGGAGGGCCATGAGGATTTTAACCCCCAATCCCATTCCATTACTCTCAGTCTCCACGGTTTCTCCATATCTTTCCTGGAACAGTTTATCTGCGCAGCTCTGGCAGTAGTTCCTGCCGGCGAGTTTGAGCCGGCACTCCTCGCAGAGTATCCTACCGCAGATTATGCATGAGGCCACACCCTCACGTTCAGGGTGCTTGTCGCAGTTCAAGGCATCACCCTCCTTCACTCCTGGCGCGGCCAGGTTATGATTCTCGGGTTCTCAACTCCTTCAACACGTTCCCCTATGAAGTCTGGCCAGTTTCCGGTCTCGAAGCCCTTCTGGGCCAGGAAACCATAGATCCACCTTGAAAGTCCTATCCCTGTGCATCCGGTCCAGATGTTCTGGTTACGGGTCTCCCTTATTGAGAAGCCCTCGATGAAGTGGGTACCATGGACATTGGCTGATACAACTGCAACCCCCTTCTCCCGGCCAGGGAGTGAGAGCCTCATCTCGTACTTTGGAACATCAGGGAACTCTATCCCCCTCTCCTCAACCTTCCGGCCCTCCAGGTAGAAGGGGTCATCACCAACCTCTGTGTACCATTCAAGTTCCAGTTCATCGGCGGCATCATGTGATAGTTCAACTGTCCGGTCACGTATATCCTCTGTCTCTCCGGGTTCAGCCAGCCATACAAGTTCTATCCTCTGGAATTCATGGACCCTGTCAAGGCCCTTGGCCCCCCCGGCCTCCCACCTGTAGGTCCAGCCGCTCCTGTCAAAGAACTTTATTGGGAGGTCCTCAGCACTCACAACCTCGTGTGAGAGGAACTGGTAGAAGGGTTCGCACTGGGCCGGGGCTATAACATAACCGGGATCCTTTATTCCCCTCTTAAGCAGATCCATGGGCACTTCCCTGTTTATGATGAGCTCATTTTTGAACTCCTCAAAGGTCTCAGGGTCCCTGCTCGGCGCGCTGCAGTAGTACATACCCTCAGGGAGGCCCTCAAGGTATCTCATCTTATTCATGATGTCAAGGGGTATGAGTTTGGGGAAGAGGCACTCAACAAATCCCAGGGGCTTCACAATCCTTTCAATGAGGAAATCCTCCAGGGCCCGGTGGAGGGCGGTTATCTTTGGACCGTAGAACCACTGCCCCCTTCCAGGGAACTTCTTGACCCATCCAAGGCGCATGGCCTCCTCTGTGGGGTCACCATCAAATAAAAACTCCCTCTTTTTGCTTCTGGCAATTATCTCACCGGGTGTTGCCCTTGTAACCTGGACCGTCAGGTCCTCTGAGGATTCAACAAGGTTCCTGGCGTGCTTCACCACACGGTCAACCACGTGTTTCCTCAGGTCGGATTCCTCGAGAGGTTTGAATCTGACAAGTATGGTGCCATCTTTGATGGTTGCTTCCTCCACGAAGGGCAGTTCAGCCAGTCCTGGGATCCCTGAGACCCCGGGGGCCTCCATTTCCATGGTGTAATCGGTTACTGATATCCCCCTCACACCTACCCTGTACTTCGGCCCGAGTAACTGTCCCAGGGGTTTCTTGAGCCTGAGGAGACCATCATGGGCCCTCACCCGTCTCCCTGACTCCATCTCAATGTGCAGGGTGTCGCCTTCAAGTCTCCAGGATTTTATATGGGCTGCTTCATGTTCCTGCCCCTCCGGAACTCCCCTGCGCAGGATGTCTGATTCGGCTTCAGTGAAGAATTTTTCCAGGTCATCCCCTATCCCGGGAACCTCTTTGCTGAGTTTCATTATTCCCTTGAGTTTGAATTTCATCTGATCACCGTTTATCCTTTGAATCTGATTCATTCAGTATCATCATCTTCTCAGCCATCATCTCAGAGAATATAAGGTCATCTGCAGTGTTTAGGGCGGTGCCAATGGAGTCCGCCTCTGTTGTGAACCTGACCTCGGAGCCCTGAATTTCGGATTCAACAAATGATGTGTTATCCGGTTCAAGGACTCTTTTCATGATCTCGGCTTCCTCCCTGGATTCATATTCTGCTTTTATGGTTATGGATATCTTCATTTCATTCTTCTCTCTGCTTCGGGACTTTGTTTCAGATTTCATCTCATTCCACCTTTGCCTGGAGTGATATTATCCTCTCTGCGATGTCCCTTATGGACCTCAGTGCCTCTGAATCAGGGTACATCATGAGGGGTTCCCCCCTCATATCCGCGGCTATAACCTTTTCATCCCTTGGCACCGATCCAAGGACCTCCAGGTTAAGGGATGCGAGTCGCTCCCTCATGAATTCCTCCTCATGGATATCTGAGACCTTGTTTATCACTGCCATTATCCTCTTCACTCCAATGTCACCTGCGAGCTTCTTTATCCTTTCAGCGGTTTCAAGTGATTTGAGGCCGGGTTCAACCACCACCACCATGAGGTCCACGGATTCAGCGGTTCTCCTTCCAAGGTGCTCTATCCCCGCCTCCATGTCCAGTATAACCATCTCATCCTTCCTGAGTATCAGGTGCCTCAGAAGGGCCTTGAGGAGCACCGAGGCCGGGCATACGCATCCCTCACCTCCATGTTCAACGGTACCCATCACCATGACCCTGAGGCCGGGGCGGAGGGGATGTTCAATTGAGAGGGAATCCGGGAGGTCACCTATCCTGGGGTTTAGCTTGAAGACCTCACCGAAGGAGGAACCCGGCTCAGCACCGGTCCGCTCCCTTATAACATCCTTCATCCTTGATATCGGCTCCACATCCCCCTTTATCCCTATGCTGGATGCCAGGTTCATATCAGGGTCAGCGTCTATGGCAAAGACCTGGAAGTTCTCTGAGAATATGCAGGCCAGGGTCCCGGCTATGGTTGTCTTGCCGACCCCACCCTTACCTGTTATGGCTATCTTCATGATGACACCATGGAAACTTTTAAAAACCATCCCTGCTAATTATATGTATCCTTATATTTTCAGGTTATCTATTAACTCTTTGCTGTCCAAGACAATATTTATTAATGGTTACCGAGATACTCATTTCATAGTTATTCTCACAGGATCACAGGAGGATTATTTATGGTTCGTGCATACACAAGAAGAGAATATATCAAGAAGATTCCAGGTTCAAAGATCGTTCAATATGATATGGGTAACCTCTCAGCTGAATTCCCTATTTCACTGAGTGTGGCCGTCAAGGCACCCACCCAGATAACCCACAACGCCCTTGAGGCTGCCAGGATAGCCTCAAACCGTTACATGCAGAGGAGGGCCGGTAGGATGGGTTACCACCTCAAGATAAGGGTTTACCCCCACCACATTGTACGTGAAAACCCCATGGCGACCGGTGCCGGGGCTGACCGTGTACAGGACGGTATGAGGAAGGCCTTCGGTAAACCTGTAAGTACTGTGGCACTCGTTAAGAAGAACCAGAAGATAATTACAATCGAAACGAACAAGAAGAACTTCAAGGATGCCAAGGAGGCCCTCAGAAGGGCTGCAATGAAGTTCCCGGTGCCATGCAGGATCGTCATTGACAGGGGCGAGGAACTGGTTAAATAAACCTCTAATTTTTTTCAAATTCAATAATCATCACACAGCTAGTCCAGGGGATAAAATGGTTAAGTATGTGGCGTTTTTTGAGGAACTCGGTAAGGATGATGTGGGAATAGCCGGTGGAAAGGGGGCCAACCTGGGTGAACTGACACAGGCAGGCATACCCGTCCCCCCGGGTTTTGTTGTAACAGCGGCGACCTATGACAAGTTCATGACAGACACCGGACTGCAGCCGGTGGTCATGGAGATGCTTGAAAACCTTGACGTCAACGATACAAAGGAACTCCAGAGGGTTTCAGCCGAGATAAAGGACATAATAACATCAACTGAGGTACCGGAGGACATACAGACCCTCATAATAGAGTCCTACAATGCACTATGCCAGAGGATAGGAAAGGATGATGTGTACGTAGCCATACGTTCCTCAGCCACGGCAGAGGACCTCCCCGAAGCATCCTTTGCGGGTCAGCAGGACACCTTCCTGAACATCAGGGGCGCCGAAGATGTCCTGGATTATGTAAGAAGGTGCTGGGCATCCCTCTTTGAGGCCAGGGCCATATTCTACAGGGAGGAGAACAACTTCGACCACTCAAAGGTTTACATAGCAGTCGTTGTCCAGGAGATGGTGGACGCCGAGAAGGCAGGGGTCATGTTCACGGTCCACCCATCAACAGGTGAGGACAGGATACTAATAGAGGGGTCATGGGGCCTTGGTGAGGCCGTTGTATCAGGCTCAGTCACCCCTGACACCTACTGGGTTGATAAGGGAACAGGGAAGCTCCTTGAATTTAGTGTTGGTGAGAAGAACATAATGTTCACCCGGGAGGATGGCAGAACCGTGAAGAAGGAGGTCCCCCCTGAACTCCGGAACAAACGTGTTCTCTCCGACGGGGAGATCGCAGCCCTTGCAGAGATGGGCAGGAGGATACAGGACCACTACGGTTCACCACAGGACACAGAATGGGCCATAATGGATGGTGACGTTTACATGCTCCAGTCAAGACCCATAACAACCCTGGGAGAGGCAACCGAGGAGACAGAGGTCAAATCCAGGGAGATACTGGTTAAGGGCCTCGGTGCAAGCCCGGGCCTTGCCTCAGGTAAGGTCAAGATAATCAGGGAGATCCATGAACTGGACAAGATACAGATTGGAGATATTCTCGTCACGGTCATGACAACCCCCGACATGGTGCCAGCCATGAAGAGGGCCAGCGGCATAATAACCGATGAGGGTGGAGTCACATGCCATGCCGCCATAGTGTCCCGTGAACTTGGAATACCCTGTGTTGTTGGTACCGGGAACGCAACTGAGGTCCTCAAGGAGAACCAGGTCGTCAGCATAGACGGTAACAGGGGACTTGTCTATGAGGGCAGTGTAATTGAGGGGGAGAAGAAGGAGGCTGAGGCCGAGACCGTCACCGTGGAGTCACCCCTTCTGACCGTCACAGAGGTCAAGGTCAACGTCAGCATGCCAGAGGCTGCAAGGAAGGCCGCCGCCACAGGGGCCGACGGGGTTGGACTTTTAAGGACAGAGCACATGATGTTAACCACGGGGGTGCACCCCAGGAAGTTCATTGAGGAGGGCAGGGAGGACGAACTCGTCAATACCCTTGCAGAGAACATCCTGAAGGTTGCAGATGAGTTCTACCCACGCCCCGTATGGTACAGGACCCTGGATGCGCCCACAGACGAATTCAAAACCCTTGAGGGCGGTGAAAATGAGCCCTACGAGCACAACCCGATGCTTGGATGGAGGGGTATACGCAGGGAACTCGATGAACCCGAGATCCTGAGGGCGGAGTTCCGGGCGATAAAGAAACTCCATGAGCAGGGTTACACTAACATCGGCATAATGATACCACTGGTCCAGCACCCTGATGAACTCAGAAAGGCCAAGATGATCGCTGAGGAGGCTGGCCTTAAACCCCACAGGGACGTTGAATTCGGTATAATGGTCGAAACACCTGCAGCGGCCCTGATAATCGAGGACTTCATAGAGGAGGGAATTGACTTCGTGAGCTTCGGAACCAATGACCTCACCCAGTACACCCTCGCCATAGACAGGAACAATGAACACGTGGCAGACCTCTACACCGAGGGCCACCCTGCCGTCCTCAAACTCATCGAGAGAGTTATAAGGAAATGCAACGAGGCAGGTGTCAGGACAAGTATCTGTGGCCAGGCAGGCAGCATCCCAAGGATAGTTGAGAAACTGGTGGAGCTTGGGATAAGCAGTGTATCCGCAAACACCGACGCGGTTGCAGAGGTGAGGAAGACCGTTGCAAGGGCCGAGCAGAGACTCCTCCTCAAGGCCGCACGGAAACTCCTCTAAAACTATTTTTTGGGCGTAAAAATGGATGAAAAGGGTCTACCCGAGGAAAAAGTACTTGAACTTCTCGCCGAATTTCAGAGGAGGGATATGACCTACACCTCAGGCAGAATCCTCGGATCCATGTGCACATCATCCCACCCCCTCGCAAGGAGGGTTTACTGTGACTTCCTGGAGTCCAACCTGGGGGACCCCGGGCTCTTCAGGGGCACCCGGGAACTGGAATCCGGGGTGATAGGCATGCTCGGGGAGCTCCTCTCAGAACCCGATGCAGCAGGTCACATAATAACAGGGGGCACCGAGGCAAACCTCATGGCCATGAGGGCGGCCAGAAACATGGCCGGAGCTGAAAAACCTGAGATAATAGTCCCGAAGTCAGCCCACTTCTCCTTCAGAAAGGCCGCAGATATACTGGGACTCAGACTCAGGGAGGCTGAACTGGACCGGGACTACAGGGTGGACGTTGAATCGGTGAGGAAACTCATATCAGGAAACACCGTGGCCGTTGTTGGAGTCGCAGGGACCACAGAACTCGGGAGGATAGACCCTGTGGAGGAACTCTCAGAGATCTGTCTTGATGAGGACATACACCTGCATATAGACGCCGCCTTCGGGGGCTTCATAATACCCTTCCTCAGGGAAACCGGCGCTGAACTACCTGAATTTGATTTCAAACTTCAGGGGGTCTCATCCATAACCGTGGATCCCCACAAGATGGGACTGGCCCCCATCCCCAGCGGCTGCATACTCTTCAGGGACGCCTCCTACCTGGATGCCATGAGCATAGAGACACCCTACCTCACAGAGAAGCAGCAGTCAACCATAGTGGGCACCAGGACCGGGGCATCAGCCGCAGCAACCTGGGCAATCATGAAACACATGGGCCGTGAGGGCTACCGCAAACTCGCCCTGAGGGTCATGGGTGTAACACGCAGACTCAGGGACGGACTGGTGGAACTGGACTACCAGCTCGTGGTAGAACCCGAACTCAACATAGTGGCCTTCAACCACCCCACCATGGGGCCACATGAACTTGCAGACAGACTCGAGGAGCTTGGATGGGCGGTATCGGTCTCATCCTGCCCGCCAGCCATAAGGGTGGTTCTCATGCCCCATATAATGGAGGAGCACATCGAATTACTGCTGAGGGACCTTGAGGGTATCAGGTTGAGGGAGGAGTAACCCGGGTCAGAGGTTGATACCATGATAAGGATAGAACTACCAGCCACCGGAGAGGAGATAGCAAAACTCAGTGTCGGTGACAGGGTGCTCATGGATGGCACCATCTACACGGGAAGGGATGCAGCCCTCCCAAAACTGGTTAAGGCCCTGAAAGCTGGAGAGGAGCCCATCAACGTCATGGGCGCTGCCATAATGCACACAGCTGTAAGTCCAGCAGGCATAGCCCCTACAAGCAGCAACAAGGAGGACATAGAGGAAAGCATACCCTACCTCGCATCAAGGGGCGTACTTGTCCACATAGGCAAAGGAAAACTTGGAGATGAGACTGTCAGGGCCCTCAAGGAGGCCGGCGCAGTCTTCATAGTAACACCACCCACAGCGGCCCTGCTGACAAGCAGGGTTAAATCGAGCAGGGTGGCCGCCTTTGAGGAGGAGGGCATGGAGGCCATCTTTGAACTCAGGGTTGAGGGCATACCCGGCATCGTCGCAGCTGCCAGGGGAACATCCATCTATGATTGACCTGATCCCCGCCTTCACCTACCCAGAACACAAATACAGTTTTTCTCTCGTTTTACAGGGTATGGCTCAAACAGCAACCGGATCGGACCTAATCTGATGGCCTCCCGAAGGCCAGATCCCCTGCGTCCCCGAGTCCAGGGACTATGTAGCCCATATCGTTAACCTCCTCCTCAACACCGCATGTGTAGACATCTATACCCCTCTGAAGGACCCTTTCAAGGCCCATCCTGGAGGATATGATATTGAAGACCACCGTCCTTGCAGGGGAGCCATGGGCCTCAAGAGCCTCCAGGATACCTATCATGGTGTTCCCTGTTGCGAGCATGGGGTCCGCTATCACCAGTATCTTATCATCAAGATCAGGGACCCTGATGTAGTCGATTGAGACCCTGAATGGGGGGTCATCTGACCTCCTCGCACCGATAATACCGTGTTCTGCCTCAGGGAAGACCTTCATCACGCCCTCTGTGAAGGGCAGTGAAGCCCTGAGGATGCTCAGAAGAACTATCCTGTCCCTGTCGGTTATCTCAACACCACTGGCCGTACCCAGGGGAGTTTCAACCTCAACCTCACGCCATTTAAGGGTGTCTGCAAATTCGTAGGCCATGTAGCGACCTATATCAGTCACTCCCCGTCTGAAGCTGGCCGGGTCTATCCCCCTGCACCTTATGGTGGTGAGCTTCTCCCTGACTATCAGGTTATCAATCACCCTCAGCATCATCCTCCCTCCATCCACAGCTTATCATGTTAATCGCCATCATCATCGATCTCCCTGAGCATTTTACCCCTGGCCTGGGGGATGACCTCTATCCGGGCATCCTCAAATTTAAGGTCGAATTCAGCCCCATCAAGGAGCATGTGCATGAACACCGCCAGGGAGGAGACCTCAGAGTGGGGCTGATTGGTCACCCCCACGTTGTAGTCTGCAAGGCTGTAGACCTTCCCGGGGACCCTTGCACCCCCCACCACAATGAGCTTGTCCTTCCCGTTATCCTTTATCCCGGGCACAACGTCCCTGGCAGGTAAACCGTACATTGTGAGGTGTATGACCTCCCCACCATCCTTCTTCCAGGAGTCTATGACACCCTGCCAGTTCCTCCGGTAGACCACACTGAAGGGACCACCCCATCTCCTGACAACATCCTCAACACCCTCCATGAGTTTAGGGTCCTCCTCACCACTCAGTATAACCTCCGAGGCACCGAAGGCCCTTGCAGTGAGGCATACGTGTGTCGTGATCCTCGCATCCCTTGACGGTCTGTGACCAAGCCTCAAAACCTTCACATCCATTATACTGACCTCCAATGAATCATTAAATACCATTAAACTCTCCAAATGCTGGATGGGCACCCCCTTTACCTACAGCCCCGTTAATCTGATGGCCGCAAGGAGGCCAAGAAGTGACATCATCCTCCCCACCTCATTCGAGGCCCCCAGCACGTCACCCGTGCTCCAGTAGAAGTTCCTCCTGGCAACAAGACCAATGAAAACTCCTGAGAGGACAGCAACAGCAACACTAACAGCACCGGGAACCCCCGCCAGGAGGTATGCTGCAGCGGCCCAGAAGATCCAGACCATGCCGGTGAAGGGGCTTCTACTCGCCATTATGAAGTGCCTCCCGGTCCCACCATCGAGGGGCCTGGATACCCGGGCGCAGCCCGTGAGGCACACCTTGGCCGAGACCTCCCCTATGAGGAGTCCCTGGAACAGGACATCCTGTGGAAGGGAATAGATGGCTGCTATGGTGGTTGATGATACGATGAGCAGAAGTCCAAGGCCACCTGTGCCTATCCTGGGATCCCTCATTATCTCTATCTTCCTCTCAAAGCTCCCATGGGACATGAGGGCGTCACCCATATCTATGAGGCCATCGAGGTGGTGGAAACCTGTGAACCAGATGGCGAATCCATAGGCAACACAGGCAACAACCGCCCCAGGGAACACTAGGGATGCAGCCACCCCGGCTGAACCCACTGCAACCCCTATGAGGGCGCCCACAAGGGGCCAGTGGAGTGTGAGTGAAGCTATATCCTCAATGCTGGCCTCTGATTTCAGGGGCACAACCGTTGAGAAGGATATGAGTCCCCTGACTTTGTCGGTGACGTTCATCAGGCACCCCCCTCGCAGGAGGATCTTTCTGTCTGTGGTGAGGGGAGTGGTGTAAACAGGGTTCTGGCGGATCTTTCTGTCCTCACAGGTCTACCCCCATCATTCGAAGAGGCGTGACATGCACCCGGCTATGAGACCCGCAACGGCATCATCCACCATGGGGCCCAGTTCCCCGAGGATGCCGGGTTTTTCCTCATCATATCTCTTGAAGTTGAATATGGCCTTCGTACCTGCCACCTGGTTGGCAACAGCCATCCCCAGGACCTCATCACTGTAGAGGAAGGCAGGGTCATCCCTCAGATCCACACCGAGGATCCTCAGGTTTTCTATGTCCCCCTCAAGGTGCAGGGCGGCTGCAAGGAGGGCCCTGACATTGAGGTCCCCCAGGGCCCTCTGTATCTCTGACCTGAGACGGTCCCGGAGCTCGGCGGTGACATCAACACCCACCACCAGATCCATACCCGCATCGACCATACCATCAATGGTGACGCCGCGGGCCTCAAGGAGCTCCTCGACTCCAGGGCCATCCAGGAGCACACCCTGAAGGGAGCGCCTGACAGCCCCCCTTATGGAATCTTCACAGGGCCGTTCATCACCCGGGAGTGCCACGACCCTCACCCGCTGCCCCATTATCTCAGTGAGGATCCCGGCGGCCGATGATACCTCCTCCACACTGATCCTCAGGGCTTCAGGTATCCGGTCACCGCAGGGCTCCCCGACGACCACCAGGACGTCCATCACATCCCCTGTGGATGAGAATGCCACCGCATCACCATCCCTCACCATGCAGTGGCCCCGGGGGAGATCATGGCGGACCTCGTCCTCAATTCTGATGCTTGAATCTGCAGTAACAAGGCCTGAATCTGCACTCACAGTTACATGATCCTCTTCAACCACAATATCTGCACCGTTAACATTCATTTTCTTCTTCAAGTGATTCACCTTCAACATACGCCACCAGCTGTGACAGCTCTTATGATAACCGGCAGTTATCATCTGCTGGAGTTTACACCCTCATCAGATTTATTATCTACACAGCACATATCTATGTATGGTGATATTAATGAAGGTGCATCTACGGGTATTCATTGAGGTCGAGAACCTGGGCCGTGTCATGAACATACTGGCAGATGAGGGCGTCACAGGCTTCTACATAGTGGAGTACAAGGGCGTCTCCCCGACAGAGTGGAAGGGATTCTCAGTCAAGGAGGACCCTGAATCAGCCATTTCACTGATACACGACTATGCAAGGGACGCAGTCCTCGTATGCTCGGTGGTTGATGAGGAACTTGTTGAACCAATCGTAAACAGGTTCGGCGAGGAGCTGGCCAGTGAGAAGTACACCATAATAGAGATACCCATAAGAAGGATAATAGTCAACTCACCCTAGAGTGAATATAAGCGGTGCTCGGATGGTAACAGTCATAGACCCCCAGCTGGCAGGGGTATCAGGTAACATGATGGTGGGCGCCCTCATAGACCTCGGGGCCCACCCCGAGAGGACAGCTGAGGTCATGGAGGATGCGGCGTCCCACTTCGGCGGTGCTGATGTGAGTGTATCTGAGGTTAAAAGGGCGGGCCTCAGGGCCACATACGTTGATGTGAGGGCTGACGAATCACTCAGTGTGGGCTACCTGGAGTTCCTCAGACTCCTTGAGGGGATCAGCCACCCTGCCCTGGATGATGAGATGCTATCAATGGCAAGGGCCGTCTTCCACACCATAGCCCAGGCAGAGGCCTCTGTCCATGGAGTGAAACTGGATGAAGTTCACTTCCATGAGGTCGGCGCCGCGGATGCGGTTGCAGATGTCATGGGGGCGGTCTTCGCATACTTCGACCTCAACCTCCACCGGGATGAGGTCTACACCCTCCCGGTTGCAGTCGGAGGGGGACTGGTGAGGGGTGCCCATGGCCTCACACCGGTCCCTGCACCCGCCACAACCGAGATACTCAGGGGATTCCCTGTCACAGGGGGACCATCCGGGGTTGAACTTGCCACACCCACCGGTTCGGCCCTCCTCGTGAACATGGTGCGGGAGCACCGCAGGTTCTTCCCACCAATGGAGATCCAGGCCACAGGCTACGGGGCCGGGAGCATGGACCCTGAATTCCCCAACATACTGAGGATAGTAAGGGGCTCAGGGCAGGTACCCCATGACACTGTCACGCTCCTTGAGACCAACGTGGACCACCTGAGCGGCGAGGTCCTCGGAAACATTTTCGAGAGGCTCCTGGAAGCCGGGGCGCTGGATGTGACCCTCACGCCGGTCATAATGAAGAAGAACAGACCAGGACAGCTTATAAGGGTCATCTGCAGGGAAAACGAGTATGAGAGGATCCTTGAGCACCTCTTCTCAGAGACAGGGACCCTGGGTGTGAGGATATTCCCCCAGGTCCACAGGGGAGTCCTTGAGAGGAGGATCATGGAGGCCGAGGTTGATATCAAGGGCCGCAGGACGGCAAGGTTCAAGGTTGGCCTCATGGGCTCAAGGGTCGTAAATGCACGGATAGAATACGAGGATGCCCGGAGGATATCACTTGAGACAGGAATACCACTCAGGGATGTTATTGAAATGTCTGAGAAACAGTTCAGAGACCTTAAATTCAAGGCGGATCAGGAGAATGATGGTAGCGGAGGCCTGAAATGAGGGCAATAAGCATACTCTCAGGGGGTATGGACTCGGCAGTTGCAACGGCACTCATGATGGATGAATATGAGATCCATGCCATAACCTTTGATTACGGTCAGAGGAGTGCCAGGATGGAGCTGGAATATGCGAGGAGACTATCAGAGCACCTCGGCATCGAACACACCACACTGGACCTCCAGTGGCTTGGAAGACTCGGGGGCTCAGTGCTCACGGCTGGAGGGGACATACCATCCCCATCGAACCTTGATGACACCGTCGAGTGCCTTGAGACAGCCAGGAAGGTCTGGGTACCGGGGAGGAACCTGGTATTCACCTCCATAGGGGTCTCCTTCGCCGAGGCCATGGATGCCGGTGCGGTTATAGTTGGCTGGGACCTGGAGGAGGCTGAGACCTTCCCTGATAACTCAGAGGAGTTCCTTGATGCATTCAACAGGCTCCTGGAGATAGGGACCCTGGATGGTGTTCGTGTGGTGGCACCGGTGATTGGTATGACCAAAAGGGAGATAGTGGAGGCAGGCCATGAAGTGGGGCTACCATTCGAGTTAACCTACTCATGCTACGCTGGAGACAGGGTCCACTGTGGCGTCTGCGAGTCCTGCATGAGGAGGAGAAGGGCCTTTGAGCTTGCAGGTATTGATGATCCCACAGAGTACCGTGAATAGTTCGACAGCGGCCCCATAACCCTATTCTATTTTTTGTCTGATCCAGTAAAATCCGCAGTGAAAAAAATAATGAAAACAGGCTTCTTTCAGAGGAATGGTTGAGGCCTGAATCATATATTTAACGGTCCCGGACTAGAGGCAGAATATAAAAGAAGGTTTTTATTTTATGACCATGATTATGTCGCCGGTCTCAACCTTTTCACCCTCAGCGGTGTATATCTTCTCAACAACACCACCGTGGGGTGTCTGGATATCGTTCTCCATCTTCATGGCTTCAACAACCGCGACAACGTCCCCGGCATTCACCTGGTCGCCCTCACTGACCTTGAGCTTCACAACCATGCCCTGCATGGTGGACTTAACTGCACCCTCAACATCCACCGGTTCGGGTTCAGCTTCCTCGATGGTCATGTAGCCTGTGGGGACCACCTTGACCTCGAACTCGTCACCATCGACCTCCACGTGGAAGACGGTTGGCACCTCACCTGTCGGGGCCATCTCCTCTGCCGGGGGCTCCAGGGGCTCCTCCTCGATTTCACCCCTCAGGAATTTAGGTGCAATGGCAGGGTAGAGGGCGAGGGTCAGTATGTCCTCCTCCTTCTCTATTATGCCCATCTCCTCACCCTTCCTCCTGCACTCATCATACTGGGGTTTGAGGATGTCCGCTGGTCTGCAGTCGATGGGTTTCTCATCTCCGATGACCTTCCTTGCGACCTCCTCATTTAATGGGGCAGGGGGTCTGCCGTAGAGTCCCCGGAAGTAGTCCTTCACCTCATTGGTGACCATGCTGTACCTCTCACCGCTCAGGACGTTCATAACGGCCTGTATACCGACTATCTGACTGGTTGGGGTTACAAGGGGAGGGTAACCCATATCCTTCCTCACCCGGGGCATCTCCTCGAGGACCTCCTCATAGCGGTCCAGGGCGTTCTGCTCCTTGAGCTGCGCAACAAGGTTTGACAGCATACCCCCGGGTATCTGGTATATGAGGACGTCTGTGTCGATCTGCTCGGCTATGGGGTCGAGGATGCTGCTGTACTTCTTCCGGATCTCCTCGAAGTACTTCTTGATGTTCTTCAGGATCTCAAGGTCAAGGCCCGTGTCGTAGGGTGTGTCCCGGAGTGCAGCCACAATGCTCTCTGTGGGTGGCTGGGAGGCACCCCAGGATAGGGGTGATATGGCGGTATCAAGTATATCAACGCCGGCCTCACAGGCGGCATAGTAGCTCATGGGTGTCATTCCACTTGTGCAGTGGCAGTGAAGGTTCACCATGAGGTCGGTCTCTTCCTTGAGGGCCCTCACGAGTTCGTAGGCATCATGTGGAGATATTAGGCCTGCCATGTCCTTTATTGCAACGGAGTCACATTCAAGGGCCTCCAGTTCCCTTGCAAAGTCCACATAACTCTCAAGGGTGTGATAAGGGCTGATGGTGTAGCAGATGACTCCCTGCACATGGGCTTCCTGTTCCCTGGCGACCTTTATGGCGTACTCCATGTTCCTTATGTCATTGAGGGCGTCGAATATCCTGAAGACATCAACGCCGTTTTCATAGGACTTCTCAATGAACTTCCTCACTATGTCATCGGGGTAGTGCTTGTACCCCACAAGGTTCTGGCCCCTGAGGAGCATCTGTATCGGCGTCCTTTTCACGTGTTCCTTAAGTTCCCGTAGCCTCTCCCATGGATCCTCATTCAGGTAGCGTATGCAGGTATCGAAGGTTGCACCGCCCCATGCCTCCAGTGAGAAGAAACCCACCCGGTCCATTTCCTCTGCGATGGGTGTCATGTCACGGGTACGGAGGCGTGTTGCAAGAAGTGACTGGTGCGCATCCCTGAATGCTGTTTCAACGACCTTTATCCCTTTCATCGTGACCCTCTCATGAGATCAATTAGATTCTTTATATACATAGTAGGAACTTCCTTAAATACACAGCAGATGTATTAATTCATCAGAACTCTGTACTACAACGTATAATGGTTATAAGGGATGAAATCATAATCCTAACAATTAAATTTACATGGAATTTTAAGGGAGAATCAAAAATGGCAAAGATAATCATAGATTATGATGAATGTGATGCATGTGGAGAATGTGTTGATGTATGCCCGATGGAGGTACTCATAATAGTTGATGGTAAGCTCGAGGTCCAGCACCCTGAGGAATGCAATGAATGTGAGGTGTGCATGGACGTATGTCCAAACGAGTGCATAGAGGTTGAAGAGGACTGATTCCCTTACAGACCCTTTATTTATTCCTTATTTCTGTATATGATAATTCTGGTAAGAAGATTTTCAGGGGATCGTTTCTAAGGTTTTTTTTGTATGTATGGAATTCTGGTAAGAAGATTTTCAGGGATTCTAAAGTTGTATTTTTAAAAAAGAGAATTCTGTGAAGGGATTATCTCTCCCTTTCACCGGCAATGAATTCATCCACCATACGCGCTGCCACGTCGTCAGTGTACTGGACCGGGGGATGCTTCATTGTATAGGATGATATGGAGGTCAGGGGCCCACCGATACCCCGGTCAATGGCCAGCTTGCAGCACCTTATGGCGTCAATAACACAGCCCGCAGAGTTGGGGGAATCCTCAACACTCAGCCTGAGCTCAAGGTTCATGGGGACGTCCCCGAAGAGCCTGCCCTCCATCCTCAGGAAGCAGATCTTGTTATCCTTCTGCCAGGGTATGTAGTCACTTGGCCCTATGTGGATGTTCTCATCATCCAGGCGGTCCTCACCAAGTATTGACTGGACAGCTTCGGTCTTGGACTCCTTCTTTGAGTCCAGACGGTCACGGTTCAGCATGTTGAGGAAATCAGTGTTCCCACCAGTGTTTATCTGGTAGGTGCGGTCGAGTTTAACACCCCTCCTCTTGAAGAGGTTTGTGAGGGTCCTGTGGGTTATGGTGGCCCCCAGCTGGGCCTTTATGTCATCACCGACTATGGGTATGCCCTTCTCCTGGAATCTGGCAGCCCATTCAGGGTCACTTGCAATGAATACAGGCATGTTGTTTATGTAGGCTACCCCCGCCTCAAGGGCGCAGCGGGCATAGAACCTTGCGGCCTCCTCTGAACCCACCGGCAGATAGTTGAGGAGTATCTCAGCCCCGCTCTCCCGGAGGACCTCAACGACATCCACGGGTTCCTCATCCGCAACCACGAAGGTCTGTTTTTCAGGGTAGTCCTTCATGTGGGGGGCCACACCATCAAGGACATGCCCCATGGACACCTCAACACCCATTTCCGGGACGTCATCGCAGAAGACTGCTGTACAGTTTGGTGGGGCGAATATGGCCTCACTCACATCCCGGCCAACCTTCCGCCTATCAATATCGAAGGCAGCAACGACCTCAATATCGCCGGGTTCATAGCCGCCTATATCCCAGTGCATGAGACCTATCGAGTCACCGGCACCCTTATTACGGTAATAGTATATCCCCTGAATCAGGGAGCTGGCACAGTTTCCCACACCTACTATCGCGATCTTTATCTTATCCAATTGAAACACCTTTCAGAGACTTGTGATAATCATAAAATCAAGGCTATAAATTGATCAACCTACTTTTTAATAATTTGCATATTAAACTATTAAATGTTTCGCCCTTCCCTGAAACCTCTCAATTGCATAGGAATCTGCGCACTTATTTCATACGTCCTGATGAAGGGATAATCACAGAAGCAGTAGGATTAACGCTTCCAGATCAGTAGAAGATGAGGCTCACCCTTATCAGGAGGAAGAGGAGCCACATAAGTAGCGTGAAGGGACCCCTGAATCTCTGATAATCGGGGAGGGCTGCATTGAAGCGCCATGTTAAAATTATGATCAATATTAGAATGAGGTTTTCAACGTTACCCAGTATGTTGAGGGGGTTTTTAATGTAGGTGAGTATCCAGGCAACGGCCGTCAGGATGATCCCGGCCCACCCCAGCTTAACAAGGGGCCTGTAAACATCCTCTGATCCGAGTTTCAGCCGTGAGAGTAGCAGGATAACTGTGAATGATCCCATACCCAGTATCATGCCCAGGAACTGTGTGAAGAGGAGAATGACCGGCACCTGGAATATCTCTGATTTAAGCACCGGGAGCAGCACCAGTGCCTTCAGGGACTCATCCGGTGGGAAGGATTCAATGCTACCCACAGCAAGGGAGAACTTTTCCCTGTTTGCGGGACTGTATACCTTCAGCCGGTATGTGCCTGCATCAACGGTACCATTGAACTCCGGGCCCTTGAGGTAGTGGTCGCCACCGAATTCTTCAAAGTAGGGCTCCCAGGTGCTGATGTTACCCTTGAGGGTCCCTATGACCTTACCGTCACCCCTTATTATGTCCACATATACGGGTCGTGCATCTGGAGAGTAGGGGACGAGTATGTTCACGTATAACCTGAAGGGACTCTCTGACGTTATCCTGAAGTAGACAGGTTTTCCCTTCAGCTCACCGTAGAATGCCTGTGAAACTTCAGGGTTCTGTACAATGACCTCTTCTGACCCTGTTACCAGCCTCGGCTGATGTGAGTATGCAGCTGAGGCACAGGTAATGGTTATGAGTACGATAATAAACAGAACCCAGCCTCTCATGTTAATATGTATGGAGATATGATTTAATAAATATCACGGTGCGGATTCTTTTTGTCATATATCATCCCTCCTTTCTCCGATAAGATATTATTAATTAATACCGGTCCGTAGCGTCAGGTGGCCTGGATGGCAACTGATGATGAGGCATGGGTTTCAAAAGAAAAAAGGTAGAGGTAAGCTAGCCCCATTCACTGTTAAAAAAAAAATTTGAATTCCGGTCCTCAATGCACTCCATGAGGCCAGTTTGAGATTTGAAGTCATAACCGCCGGATTCCATGCACTCCCAGGTATTCAAGCATATTCATCGGCTATTTTTGAGAGAATGCTATGATCTTCGAGATTTTAGAGTTTAGAAGCCAGCTGAAACCTTAGCAATTAAATTAAATCCAGCCCCTTCAACTGAGAATCATAGGAGCCATATCCTGGTCGGCGGAGATCAGGGTTACAGTTATGTACTTGCTGATATAAAAATAATAGATCATGAGACTATCAGACCAGAATAAGGTATCCCTAGTGGCGGGACTTTGTCTGGTGGGATTAGTTATTGTACTGAAGAATCTTCTTCTCATCCCATCAGATATCCTATCCAGGGATGTTCTCATCTATATAATCATCTACTGGGCATTCACCGTCATTCCAGGAAGAAGAGGGGGGAAGGGATCAAAATATGATCATCCTTTATACTGGAGCTTGCTCATAATTTTAATTACATTAGTTATAATTACCATGTACCTGATATGAGCGCATGCTTGCAGCTATTAAGGGAGTGCTGAACCGGTCACCTGAGTTCCAGAGCTGCTTTGTTTTTAACAGGTTAAGCAGGTTAATGTTTGATGTCGCCACGGGTCTTTTTTTAATCAACCTCGATGACAGTTCCTGTTCTGAGCACATTTACATTACATGATCTGCCCAGAACTTTAAATGCCTCCTCTGAGGTGCAGTGGCCCGTGTAAATCTTTCCAGCCTCAAATTCCTGGATCTCACTGGCCACATACAGTGCATCCCCTGAGATATGGAGGCCCCCCACGACCATTCCAATCTCCCTGTCAGGGAAATGGTCCCGCACAGTGCCCAGTATGTTCAGTATGCCATTATGTGAGCAACCGGTCACAACAGTAAGCCCACCCGGACCATCAATGACAAGGACCAGTTCATCATCGAAGGTGTCAGGAACCAGACCCGCCGCTGACTCCATGAAGAGGGTCCTGTTACCCAGGGGTCTTCTGAATGGACCGCTGAAACCCTTCAGGATGGTGTAGCCCTCATGGATCACAGTATCCTCATCAATGAGCCTTATCCTGGGATCTGTTATCTCTTCAATTCCTATGAACCTCTCAGAACCATCCTCAACGGCCCATCGCCCCCTGAACGCTCCTTCACCGGTTAATACCTCAGCGTTTTCATTTATCTCCATGAACTGAGCCAGGCCGCCGCCATGGTCGTAGTGTCCATGGGAAAGGATGGCCAGGTCCACATCCCCCAGGTCAACACCAAGCAGCTCAGCATTCTCCATGAAGAGTCCGCTCTGACCGGTATCAAAGAGTATGTTCACATCACCCTCAATGTGGAGTGACAGTCCATGCTCGGCCCGGAGGGGTGGTCTTGCTCTATCCTCAACAAGGCACGTTATCTTCATATACGTCACCGTCAAGTCTGTCCAGGATCTCATCAATCCTCCTCTGCACGTCCTCGATGGGGTCCTCGGTGTTTATGATGTACCATCCATCTGCAAGTCTGAGGGCCTTCTCCCGGGTGCTGGTGAGGTCATCGAGGTTTTCAAACATTTCATGTTCATCCCTCTCCATCAGCCGCCTCAGGGACTCCTCAGGGGAAACGTCCAGGAAGAACATGTACTCTGTTGTGGGCAGAACCCTTGATAGCAGACGGTAAAGTACTGATGAGAGGGGCCCCGGGAGGTAGGCGACACCCATGAGGTACCTTGAGAATATAAGTGTATCCGGTCCAGGATTGGAGCGCCAGTGGTAGAGCCACAGGGACCTTATGACGTCCAGGGCGTAGAATATGGCTGCCCTGATGTGGTTAACCTTACCACCCCTGAGGAGGGCCTCCCTGGCCCTCTTACCGTAGGGGTTGTCATCCTCGGGGTGGGACCTGAAGACGACATGCTCACCCCTCTCAAGGTACCTCCTCCTTATCAGCTCCGCGTGGGTGTCCTTCCCTGCTCCGTCGAGGCCGTCAATCACTATGAACCTCAAATCCCCATTCCCCCAAGGAGGATGTATGCTGCAACAGCCCCGAAGCAGGCAGTCAGGTTGTCGAGTCCCCGGGGGGTGAGGGCCTCCAGTACAGTTGATACCAGGGCCACCCCCAGGATAAGGTACGGGGTGAAGCCCTGGGAGTAGTAGGTGAGGACCACCGGGAGCATCACCAGGAGGATGATGAACATCCCAAGTGAACCCTCAAGGCTCTTCTTATCTCCCAGGACACTGAAGGTTGTCCTCCCGAACCTCTCACCTGTCAGGCTTGCGAACCCGTCACCATAGGACATGGCGGCTATCCCTATACCGGTAATCCAGGGGGCCTCAAAGAAGAGGTATGCCAGGATGGTCCAGGATATGGAATAATATACGAGTCCAAGGCCGTGTCCGTAGGATGAGGCGCGGTGCTTCACCTTGAGGGGTGAGTAGGGACTTAGGAGGAAGGTTATGAGGATGAAGGGGGCTGCTGCCAGGAATGTTATGACGAGGCGGCTCTCAAAGAGTGGTAATATAAATAGGATGTTCCCAACCATTATATGCACAAACTTTCTGCTCAGATTTGGCCTATCACCGAGGAGCCTCTCAGATACAAGTAATAAAACTGCAACATATACATATACCATCAGGAGCCCAAGAATGTCACTGCCAGTCATAGGATTTATGAAGTAATTCACGGTATAAGTGGGTTTTGATTTGGGTTTCCGTGTGCATGATGAGATCATGGTTTTATTTACTGATGATTGAGAGATTCTACAATGGATATTCAGGAGGAGTTCATATGAATCCATACATAGAGATACTCAGACCGGTAAATGCCGTCATGGCGGTAATAACAGTTATACTGATGGCCCTCATCACGGGCAGATTCGATTCCGCAGTGCTCCTGGCATCAGCAGTTGTCTTCATGGCTACAGGTGCAGGGAATGTGATAAATGACTACTTTGACCATGAGATAGACGCCATAAACAGGCCCAAACGTCCCATACCATCCGGGAGGATCAGCAGAGCCACCGCCGGGATTTACTCAGCTGTCCTCTTCGCAGCGGCTTCCATCACCGGATTCTACCTTGGCCTGCTCCCGGGCCTCGTGGTGGTTTCAAGTTCACTCCTCATGGTCTACTATGCATGGAGCCTCAAGAGGAGGTGCCTGGTGGGTAACATCACAATATCATTCCTCACGGGCCTCAGCTTCGTCTTCGGCGGCATAGTCCTGGGGGAGGTGAGGGTTTCAGTCATCCTGGGTCTCTACGCATTCCTCATGACCATGGCGAGGGAGGTGGTCAAGGACATGGAGGATGTGGAGGGGGACCGGGCTGAGGGTGCAACAACACTCCCCATAACCCACGGGATGAGGGTTTCGGGTTTGCTGGCAGCGGCTTTCATGCTGATCGCAAGCCTCACAAGCCCCAGCCTCTACATTCTCGGTGTATTCTCGGTTCTATACATCCCGGTGCTTCTCTTTGCAGTGGCAGTTTTCCTCCGGGCTGCCATCATGATCCTCAGGAGTCAGGATAGGGCTACGGCATCCAGGACCTCAAAGCTCATAAAGGTGGGCATGGCTGTGACCTTCATTGCCTTTGCAGCTGGCAGCAGGACCATCACAGCACTCCTAGGTCTTCAGTGACTTCACAGGGAAATGCACTGCAGCATCACATGTCCATGAGGGGATCACAAAGGAACCGCCTGCAGTGATTCCATTCACAAAAAAGGTTTAGGGTATGTGAATTGTATGAATCATTAGGGTAGGTGAAGGAGGTAGATGTTCATCCCCCCAACCTTCATTTAAACTCCTTCAAAACCACCCTAACCCTTTTTCTAACATTCATCCCCCTAACCTTTTCCGGGTGGTTATCCACCCGGACAATTAGATTCACTCACCACTCTTTATCCCGACTATATCAACCACTTCAACAAGTTTCCAGAGGTAGGACCGGTCCATCTCCACAAGACAGGTGAGGGGGTCCTCCGGTGAATGTCCAAGGGCCTTGAGGATGTTCCTGGAGAGGCCGCGCTTCTCTATGAGGTCAGCGAACATCTCCTTCACGCGCCTCTTTGTTGAGGGGTCCTTCTCCTCCACTATCTGGCCCTGCAGTGTAACGAAGCGGTACTCTGAGAGGTCATCACTGTAGTGTTCAATTTCAACGGCGACGTAGGGGTTCCTCCTGAGAAGCTCTATCTTCCTGCCGTACCTTGTTGAGAGGAAGTAGAGGTGTTCCCCGTCAAATACGTAGAGGAAGGGGGCTATGTATGGATAGTCCCCGTTGAAGGCTATCCTGCTTATGAAGTTCTCTGCTATGAACTCATCATACTCTTCCTTTGTCATGAGGGGTATCTTAACAATGCTCATGATTTCACCTCCCTTTTATTTAGAAATCACCGACCACCGGGTATCCGGCCCTCAGCCAGGCCCCAATACCTCCAAGGACGGTACTCACCCTGAACCCATGGCTTTCAAGTATGCTCGCAGCTATGGTTGACTTGTAACCGGAGTCACAGTAGATGACAACATCCTTCTCTGGAATCAAATCAATGTTATCTGGCAGGTCACCGACCCAGACGTGTTCTGAGCCCTCAATGTGGAACCGATCCCTGTCTGTGATCTTCCGGACGTCCAGGAGGAAGAAGTCACCCTCCATTTCCCTTAACTCATGGACACTGATGGCATCCAGTTTCTGAATCTCAAGTCCCGCCATGTACCATGGGGGGAATCCACCTGCAAGGTAGCCTGCCATGTTGTCATATCCCAGCCGTATCAGGGACCTCCTCACGGAGTCCACACCCCTCCCATCATCCACTAAAAGTATGGGGTCCTCGTAGTTGAGGAAGTACCCTGCAAAGGCAGCGAATCCGTCCTGCCAGATGTTCAGGCTGCCGGGTATGTGGCCACCGCAGAAACTGGTGGGGTTACGGACATCAACAACCTGTGCGCCCTCCCCCATGAGCTCCCTGAAGTCCTGTAGGGGGAGGGCTTCGAGGTGAGATTTATTAACCTTCACTCCCCTGAGGTTGTTCTCCTCCATCCTCCTGAAGTAGGGGGGAGTGTAGAGCCTCTCCGACTTCTTGTATTCAATGAACTCATCCCTCCCCATCTGGAGATAAGGGTTTGTGAGCCTCTCATAGCCTGCTGTGGTTGTGTCCATATCCCTTATCTCGGCCCCGCACACTGAACCCGCTCCGTGGGCCGGGCAGACCACCACATGGTCCCCCAGGGGGAGTATCTTTTCATGTATGCTATCATAGAGCAATCCAGCGGTTTCAGGGATCTTTTCAGGTCCAAAGAAGTCAACACGCCCTGTTTCACCAGCGAAGAGCACATCCCCCACAAAGACCATCAGACATTCATCAGATATGCTGGTATCACGCACAGCAATGGATATGCTCTCATAGGTGTGACCCGGTGTTTCAAGAACCTCCAGTTCAAGGCTTCCCAGACTGAAGGTGTCACCCTCCTTCACAGGGGTTCCATACCTGAAGTCGAGGGCTGAACCGTGGAGTATCTCAGCATCCACGTGGCGTGCAAGCTCCGCTGACCCGATGGTGTAGTCCTCATTGCGGTGGGTCTCAAAGATGTACCTTATGCTGACACCGTGCATCTCTGCAAGCTCCAGGTAGACCTCAACATCCCTTCTCGGATCCACAACCGCGGCCTCAGAACCAGAACCAAGAAAATAGGAGTTATGGGATATCCCCTCAGATTTTATTATCTCAAATATCATGCACCTCACCCATAATAATTATGGCGCTGATATTATTTAATTTTTTAATGTAACAGAGGGGCTGTGCTGCTGATGGAGGATTAAAAGGTGGATTAATTCATGAGGGTTCCTCAACCGGTTCCAGGGGGAACCTGAGGGCCACCCTGACACCGTCCGAGCCATCAATGGTGACTTCACCCTCAAGCTGTGCGGCCAGGTTCAGCATGAGATCCATTCCAAGACCACCATCCACTGAGGGGTCAAAGGATTCCGGGAGCCCCACACCGTCATCGGCGATGGTGACCTCCATTGAATCACCAACCCGTCTCATGGATATCCGGACCTCACCTGAACCACCAGGGAATGCATGCTTCAGGGCGTTGGTCACGGCCTCATTAACTATCAGTCCGCAGGGTATGGCCTGGTTTATGCTGAGGTCAACGTCCTCCAGTTTGAACTGGAACCTGATGTCCATGGAGGGGTAGTTTGATCGCAGTTCAGAGAGAAGGTCCTCCATGTATTCCCTGAAGTTCACATGTGCCATGTTCTCGGTCTGGTAGATCTTCTCATGGATCATGGCCATGGACTTTATGCGGGTTACGCTGTCCCTCAGGGCCTCGGCAGCCCTGCCATCCTCCAGGTGATACCTCTGGAGGTTCAGGAGGCTTGAGATAATCTGGAGGTTGTTCTTGACGCGGTGGTGTATCTCCCTGAGCATCACGTCCTTTTCATCCAGGGACCTCCGCAGGGATTCCTCGTATTCACGAAGCCTTGTGATGTCGTGGAGCCGTATGAGGAGGGATTCCCTGCCCTCCCAGACGGTATCTGTGATCATCATCTCAGCCACACGGACCTCACTGTCCGCTGTCAGGACCTTAACCTCCTGCAGTTCCCTACTGAGGGGTATGCCTATGTGCTTACCTCTATATCCAGGGGGCCAGTCAAAGAACTTCCTGGCAGCGGGGTTTGAGTAGAGCAGCACGCCCTCCAGGTCAACTATCATCATGGGCTCCGGGCTGTTCTCGACGATACCCAGGAAATTGTTCCTTGAGGTCTCGACCTCCATCTCATGGATCTTCTTATCGGTTATATCCAGGGCAAATCCTCCGACACCCAGTTCACCGCCAGGGAGTTCGACCCTGAATTTATAGACCCCGTAGACTCTCCCATGGACCTCCTCCTCAGTGTAGGATTCACCATCCCTGAGGGCGGCCATGTCAGACCTCCGGCATGCCTCAGCAGCCCTCCTATTCATCAGTTCAGGGTCCGTCTTTCCTGTGACATCATCAACTCCAAAGACCTCTGAGAAACTGCTGTTTGCAAGTATGTACCTTCCCCCTGAATCCTTGAGGAACACAATCCCCGGGTTGTGATCTATGAATGCCTCATAGAGGTACATGAGGTTCTCAAGGGAGCACAGGAGTTCATTCTCCCTGCGGATGTTCTCAAGCCACATGTCAACTTCCATCTCACTCCTCACACCCCTGAGGAGGATTTCCGGTCTGACATAGTAGGGGTTCCTGTACACCATGGAGTTCCAGACCACAAGTGGGTGGGTGAGGAGCACACCCCTGATTATCTCGGGGCTGAAGAGACTCCTCCGGTACTGACAGATGGCCAGGCAGTCTGAGCCGGGGAAGAAGTTGTTCAGCATGTTCTCATATTCAATGAGCCTTTCACTCCCGGGGAGGCCTTTGAGGACCCAGTCCATCTCACCGGTAACCCTCAGGGCGCTGAATCCCTCGGAGACAGCCTTCCGGGTTTCAGATTCAAGGAGGGCTACCATCCTTTCAGGGTCAAAGACCCCGCCATCAGTGTAGGCGTCACTGTCATCCATTATCCTGAGTCGACCATCCGCTTCGAATTCATCCACAGGGACTTCCCTGCCAAGTTCCTCCCGTACCGTGTCAGCGGTCCTTTCACTGCATATGTACAGGCACCTCTCACCCCGCCGGAGGCCATCAACCATGAAGGGGATTAGGGTGTTCCTCCATTCCGCATCGTCATCATAGATGATGCAGATATGGTCCCCGGCCTTCATGTCCCTGATGAGGGATTCCATGTCCCTCTGCCCGGACATCTCAACGATATCACGTATCCTCCTCAGAAACATCTTCATGGCATCCACCTCAGATTCCAAGGAACCTCCTCAGTTCACCTGCATCGGAGAGGTCCCCTATAACCCTCCTCCTGGGGCCCGGGCTGAGCCTTTCAAGGGTGGGGATGGCTATGACTCCGTTCTCCCTTGCAATCCAGGGGCTCTCCAGGACGTTCACAACCTCCAGTTCCACCCTATCATCAATGACCCCCCTGAGGTTTTCAAGTGCCCTCTCTGAGAGGCTATCGCAGGTTACATAGAGGCGCAGCTGGATCATCAGGGAACACCCCCATGCTTCACCAGGAACCCCCCTTGAGGAGTATGCCCCTGTCGGTGAACCTGAGCTCCGCTATACTGCTTGAATGGTTCATGCCCCTGCTTTTGAGTATCCGGAGGAGCCTCCGGTACTCCCCGTTTGTCCTCACATGTTCAAGGACTATCCAGGTGTCTATGAGTGAGGACAGTTTGAGTTCGGTGGTTGTTGCAGTGAAGGGTGAACTTATAAGGTACGTGAATATTGAGGTGATGCCCCTGCTTTTAAGGAAATCAGTGAACCTTATGAACAGGTTCTTTGAATTCTCGGCCCGGTTTTCAGGGCTACCAGCACCTGCCAGTGCCGTGACAGGGTCAACCAGCACAGCATCGGGTCTGAAGTCCATGACAAGGTCCTGCATTGATGTGAGGTGGGCTTCAAGTCCAAGGGATGTTGGACGATCAGAGTGTATGAGGAGGTTCTCACCCAGGAACTCACCAAGATCGATGCCGATGGACTTCATGTTGCGGACTATCTGGTCAGCGGGCTCCTCGTTGGCAAAGAAGAGGCACCTCTCACCCCTCCTGCAGGATTCAAAGGCAAACTTTGAGAGGAGGCTGGTCTTACCGGCCCCTGTGGTCCCGGATATGAGCACAGACGATCCCCGGTACACGCCCCCGCCCAGCATATCATCCAGGTCCGGTATCCCTGTGGATACAAGTTCCCTGCTCACACTGTAATCAAGGGCCAGGGACGTGATCGGGAATATTGAGACCCCCCTCCTGTTTATGAGGAAGGGGTACCGGTTGAGGCCGTGACCGGAGCCACGGTACTTCACCACCCGGAGGTGTCTTGTCCCCACCTGCCCCTCAAAGGTGTGGGTGAGGTGTATGACACAGTCAGAGATGTACTCCTCAAGCCCATGGCTGGGGGAACCCCCTGAATCCCCTGAGGTGAATACGCTGGTAACCCCCATACCGTTCAGCCACCCTATGAGTTCATGGAGTTCAGACCTTATCAGACCGGGTCTTTCGGTGTCATCAAAGAGGTTATCAACCTTATCAAGGACCACCCTCCTGGCACCGGTCCTCCTTATGGCGTCCTCGATCCTCAGCTTCAGGGCCTCCAGGCTGTAGGATCCAATCTCAGGGTCCATGCCACAGGAAACATCCTCAATGAAGAGTGAACCATCATTGAGGAGCCTCTCAAGGAGCCTGTCTGATGATCTGAAGTTTTCAATAAGGTTTGCTGCGGGTTCATCGAAGCTAACCATGACACCGGGCTCTCCATAGACCGAGGCACCATTCAGGAGAAACTCCATTGCAATGAAGGTCTTACCGGTCCCGGGGCCCCCGTATATCAGCGTGTTACGGCCCCTTGGAAAACCCCCCTCAGTAATCATATCAAGGCCCCTTACACCGGTGGGGGCCTTCTCAATATTCTCAAAGACCAGAAAAAACACCCCCTAACATATGAGAGTTCAGTGCAGCGCAGGTTATACTCCCATGATAATATTATTATACCAGCCACCATAAAAAATAAGCGAATAATACTGAAGGGCCGGGAGTGTTTAAATGGATCACATAATCGAGACAGAGGATATAAGGAAGAGGTATGATGACTTCCTGGCGGTTAAGGGAGTGAACCTGAGGGTCCCTGAGGAATCCATATACGGCGTCCTGGGACCAAACGGGGCCGGTAAAACGACACTGATATCCATGCTCTGCACCATACTCCGCCCCACCGGGGGCAGGGGCACTGTCAACGGGTATGACATAGTGAAGGATGCAAGGAAGGTCCGGGAATCCATTGGGATAGTTTTCCAGTCAAGGGCCCTGGATGATATACTCACAGGCAGGGAGCACCTGGAGATGCACGCCGCCCTCTACGGTGTACCCAGGGATATAAGGGATAAGAGGATAGAGGAGGTCCTGGATCTCATAGCCCTCGGAGACAAGGCAGACGAGTACGTGAAGACCTACTCCGGGGGGATGAAGAGGAGGCTGGAAATAGGCCGTGGACTCATACACCATCCAAGGGTCCTCTTCCTCGACGAACCAACCCTTGGACTCGACCCACAGACAAGGGAGAGCATATGGAGGTACATAGAGAAACTCAACCGGGAGGAGGACGTCACAGTGCTGCTGACAACCCATTACATGGAGGAGGCCGATAAGCTCTGCGATGAGGTTGCCATAATGAGCCACGGCGAGATCATAAAGGCCGACAGTCCAGGGAACCTCAAAAGGGAGCTTGGAGCAGACACCATAACGGTCAGGGTTGACCGGGCACCTGACTTCTATGAACTCCTCCAGAGGCAGGACTATGTCAAGGAGGCCTACCTCATGGATGATGAGGTTAAAATACTGGTTGAACGGGGAGAGAACCTGGTCCCGGAGATAGTTAACCTTGCAGCAAGGAACAGCTACTATGTGAGGGCCGTGGAACTCGAACACCCCACACTTGAGGATGTATTCATAAAGTACACAGGCAGGGGTATAACTGAGGCGTGACCGGTTCCTGATGGTTTCCTGTGTTTCTGCTTGGAGGCGTGATTGAAATGGCTGAAATCGAGGGTATATACACGATATGGCTCCGTGAAATGAAGAGATTCTTCCGGTACAGATCCAGGATAGTCACATCAATAGTCACCCCCCTCCTCTGGCTCATAATATTCGGGACAGGGCTGGGGGCCGCGGTCAGATTCGGCGGTGTCCCGGGGGGATACAAGGCATTCATCTATCCGGGGATCATAGGCCAGACAGTGCTCTTCACCAGCATATTCTCAGGGGTCTCGGTGATAATCGACAGACAGTACGGTTTCCTGAAGGAGATCCTGGTGGCGCCCATATCCAGGGAGTCAATGGTGGTTGGTAAGGCACTGGGGATAAGCACTGCCTCAATGATACAGGCGGCTATCCTGCTTGTCCTATCATTCATAGTGGGGGTTACCATGTCCCCGATCTGCTTCGCGGTTAGCATGGTGATAGCCCTCATAATATCCATGGGACTCGGTGGCCTGGGCCTCATGATAGCGGCCTTCACAGACAGCATGGAGGGGTTCAACCTCATAATGAGCTTTATAGTGCTCCCCATATTCCTCCTGAGCGGGGCCCTCTTCCCAATAACCGGACTCCCAGCCTGGCTTCAGGGCGCGGTCTATATAAACCCTCTCACCTATGCAGTCGACGCCCTCCGCTTTACAATACTGAGAAATTCAGTGCTTCCACTTGAGGTTAACGTTGCAGTGATATCGGTTTTTGCAGTTATAGCCGTCCTTGCAGCGGCTTTCCTCTTCAACAGGAAGGAGCAGAGTTTAATGTAATTAACCAAATACCCCAAATTCTCTGTTTGATTTGTTAAGCGGAAAAACATGGATATGGCTGCCACTCTGTGAGGAGGGAACGGTAACTGGGCTCACCATTCCAGGGTACACCAGGAGCCCCTCAAGATCCCATCCTCTGAACAGGGGAGATTTCCTGAGATCCTCCACATAACTCAGAACTTTATAGACGGATTCAAGAGGGGGAAGTCCTGTATCTGTAACTGAAAACTTAACATCCCCCACCAGAGCCCTCTTATGACCTTCAGATTCATAAAGAACAGTTATATCTGGCTTTATGATACTTCCACCTCCTCCAAGGGCTTGCAGGAGGTCACCATAGTAGGTTGAATGTTTAATTGCATTTAGCTTCACTTCCCATATTATCATGGCAGTTTCATCACCCATTTCCATCCTGAGGGATATTTTAGAGGATGGAAGATGCGGAAGTCTTTTTTCAACGGATTTAATATGAAATCCCATCTGCCGGAATTTATCCCATATTCTTGAGATCGCCCAGAGTTCATATACACTGTAAAATTGCCGAAGGGGCATCTCCACCCCATCCACCTGCAGAGGGTGGATGAGGTTAAGGTAAATAACAGTGTCCCTTATAATCCGGAAGATACTGTAAATTTCATTGTAAAGCCTGTTTCCCTGTGATATTAGTCGCTCGATCACCCGTGATTCCTCAAGAATATCGATGGTGAAAAAGGCCCAGAGATGGTACCTGTCCATGATTCCAGCCGCTGATCTGAAGAGCGCCTGGCATAATTCAGACCTTTCACCATCGACCATTCCACCCACAAGTTCAGCTGCACACATAAGGTAATATGCTGTCTGGGATATCATCCTGTTGAGTATGGTTTCATGGTCATGCCAGCTTTTAATATAGATCCTGTAGGGTGATAGATTCATTGATGGGTGGGTGTAGAGGCGTGAACCATGGTAATCTCTGCTGGAATGCATTTCCCTGTGGATGGGACCTGCCTGGAATAGTTTTTCAAGAGCAATCCTAAACCTGGAGACAGACTGTTCAAGAAGGTTTATAATGAAAGAGGGGCTGGGTGGAAAATCTTTCTGTAGCTGGTGTGAGAATCTCCCAGTCACCATGAAGTTTTCCTTTATACACAAATTACTGAAAAGTCTTCTTTTATAAGTTTTTATGCGCGTCATTAACTTAACATGTCAGTTCAACAAATAGATTTATATAATACTAAATTATACATGTTTTTAAACTGAAATCAGACCAAGTGGGATTGAAAATACAAGTACAATCACGTCGTTTCTGCAATTATTTCTTGAAATCAGACCAAAGTGGGATTTTACTTTAAAATAGGTTTTCTGACATTGAAAAAGCAGTCGATTAAATACAAACTTTAACATTTCTTAATAGCCTCTGACTGTTTAATACTGATATTTTTCGCTTATAAAAATGACATGACCTATGTAATCTCCTCCACTACTTTCCTCCACTACTTAAACATATTTAAGTTAGTAGGTGTTATACCCTAAAATTAGATATAAAATTTAAACACAATGTTTAAGTTGATATGGCTTCTGGGAGAAAAAAGATGAACATAAAAGAAATTTTAATTACTAGCTATTGTTCTCCTCTTGTGGCAGCAATCTTTAGTTTTGTCGCCCCCTTTCTTTGTTCACACCTAATAAGATTTAATCTAAAATTTGTTTATTCTTACTCAAACATGATTTGGCAATTTTCAATAATACTGATAACAGTATGGATTATCACAGTATTCATCCGCAGGAGGATGCGATATATTGTTCACCCATATGGAGCTGGATCTGCAATGGGATGGATTGTTAATTTTGAATTGAGACATGAGGGACTACTATGGAAAATAAGGACTCCTAACCCACTAGATCGCATTCAAGTAAATGAAAGGCTTGTTAATATTGAAGGTCCTAGATGTCCAAAATGCAAAACTGAGTTAGAGCAGATTGATAAATTTTATTGGTATGATATACGTTGTCCATACTGCAATTTCAGCAAAAAAAACATGGCTTCATATTGCAAAAAGTGAGGATCGAGTTGCAAAAATCGCTAGGCGCCAATTAGAAAAATTAAAAGAGTAATAAACTAATTAATAACTACAGACTGTAGATTGCAGTTTATATGTTGTGTAGGGGATGATTTGCTGACACATTATTATTCCATTTTAATCAGGAGATAATCATGGTGTAATTATAATATCATTGAAAAATCAATAAAATATCACATGAAAAAATTAGTGGCGGTGCTTTAATGGAAAATCATCAGGACATAGTATCTTTTATATGGCAAATAGCTGATTTACTGAGGGATACGTACAAAAGAAACGAATACCAAAAGGTTATACTCCCATTCACGGTTTTAAAACGATTTGACTGCGTTCTAGAACATTCAAAAGATGATGTCCTAAGAAAGTACAATGAATATAAAGATAAGATAGAAAATCTTGATCCCATTTTAGAGGCAGCTGCCGTCGATAAAGATGGAAGAAAGCTTGGATTTTATAACTACTCAAAATATGACTTTAAATCCCTCATTGAAGACCCTGATCATATCGAGGAGAATCTTATGCACTATTTGGACTGTTTCAGCCCAAATGTTAAGGACATCTTTGAAAACTTCTACATCAAAATGCATATAGAGAAACTTTCAAAGGCCAACCTTTTATACCTCCTCATAAAGAAATTTTCAGAGTCCAAGGTTGACCTTCATCCAGATAAGATATCCAACCATGATATGGGGATCATTTTTGAGGAACTCATCAGGAGGTTCTCCGAACAGTCAAATGAAGAGGCGGGACAACACTTCACGCCACGTGATGTTGTTAAGCTCATGACTCATCTTCTTTTTTTGGAGAATGGAGAGAATCTAAAGGAAAAGAACCTCATTAAGAAGGTATATGACCCTGCATGCGGAACAGGTGGCATGTTAACAAGTTGTAAGAACTTTGTAAGGGAGATAAACGACACGATTGATGTGGTACTATATGGTCAGGAAATTAATGAAGAGATATATGCAATATGCAAGGCGGATATGCTTATTAAGGGCGAGCGCGCTGAAAATATAAAGGGACCCTCAAGCACACTTTCTGATGATCAGTTAAAGGATGAAAAATTTGACTTTATGATATCAAACCCTCCTTACGGTCGTAGATGGGAGCAAGATAAAGAGGTTGTTGAAAAGGAAGCTGAACTTGGATTTGAGGGGAGATTTGGAGCAGGACTCCCTGGAATAACAGATGGGCAGCTGCTTTTCATACAGCACATGTTATCAAAGATGAAGGATGATGAAAAATCTAGAATAGCCGTCATTACAAATGGCTCACCCCTATTCACAGGCGATGCTGGATCTGGAGAAAGTAACATCAGGCGCTGGATAATTGAAAATGATTATCTGGAGACCATTATAGGTCTTCCCGATCAGTTATTCTATAACACGAGCATAAGGACTTACATATGGATCCTGACAAATCAGAAGTCCCCTGATAGGATTGGTAAGATACAGATGATAAATGCATCCTCCAAGTACGTGAAGATGAGAAAAAGTCTTGGTGAGAAGAGACACCAATTAAGTGACAGGGATATAGACGATATTCTTACTTTGTACAGGAACTTCAGTGAAAACGATATGGTTAAAATATTTGATAATGATGACTTTGGTTACGTAAAGGTCACTGTAGAAAGACCCATGCAACTGAACTTTGAAGTGACTGAAGAGCGACTGCAGAATCTATACTCTGTGAATGCATTCAGAGAATTGGCTGAGAGCAAGAATAAAAATATTGAGAAGAGAATGATTGAGGAGGAGAAAGGGAAAAAATTGCAGTTAGACATTATTAGGGCGCTCCAGAAAATTAATGACCACTATAAAAACTGGAAGGATTTTGAAAAGGAAGTTAAAAAGGCCCTGAAAAATTTTGAACTTTCAAACGCCTTTATAAGAAATATTATACTTGCCCTTTCTGAACATGATGAAACTGCTGACTATGTTACTGATACGAGGGGTAATAAAAAACCTGATCCTAAGTTAAGGGATACTGAGAGGATACCCCTAAAGGAGGATATCGATGAGTATTTCAAAAGAGAAGTCTTACCATATTATCCAGATGCATGGATGGATCGAAAAAAGGATAAGATAGGTTATGAAATAAATTTCAACCAGTACTTTTACAAATATAAACCTCCAAGATCTCTAGAGGATATTAATAGTGATATCCAGACATTGACTAGTGAGATCCTGGAACTTATAAAGGATGATCTGGATGATAGGGTTTGGGAGTAGTTTTTCATGAATTTAAAACCTTACCCTAAATATAAGGATTCTGGTGTTGAGTGGATTGGTGAGATACCTTGTGAGTGGAATGTACACAAGTTTAAAATCCATTTTAAGTATATAAAAGGAAAGGTTCCTAAGAATCTTCGAGAGACTCCATCTGGGGATTCTCTTCCGTATCTTACTATGGATTATCTGAGAGGAAGAGGATCTAAGGTTTTTTACTGTGATTCTGAGGGAGGTGCTGTTAGGGTTAACGATGGGGATTTGTTGTTGTTATGGGATGGTTCAAATGCTGGAGAGTTCTTAGAAGGCAAAGACGGTTATTTATCGTCCACAATGGTTAAATTAATTGTGTCAGAGATGGATATGAGGTACTCGAAGTATCTATGCAATGCTTTTGAGCCTTTATTGAGGGATTTGACCACGGGGATGGGTATTCCTCATGTTAAAGATAATGTATTGAGAAATATTAGAATCCCATACCCTAGTTTAGAAGAACAAAGGAAGATAGCGTCCTTTCTAGATAACAAGATATCTAAAATTGATCTAACAATAGAGAAGTATACTCGACTTATTGATCTTTTCCAAGAAAAAAGAAAGGCATTAATAAATCTAGCGGTGACGAAAGGTCTGAATCCTAATATGAAAATGAAGGATTCTGGTGTTGATTGGATTGGTGAGATTCCTCAAACTTGGGAATTAAGAAAAATATCTCGAAGTTTTGATATTATTGGCAGTGGAACAACACCCAAATCTCAAGATGGAAGTTATTATAATAGAGGCACCATCCCATGGGTCATTACTGGGGATTTAAATGATTCTATTTTAAATGAAACATCGAAAAGGATCACAAAAAAAGCTTTGAGGGACTATAGTGCTCTAAAAATCTATAAGAAGAATTCCCTAATAGTTGCCATGTATGGCGCTACAATTGGAAAGATATCTTTACTTAACATAGATGCTTGTGTCAATCAAGCTTGTTGTGTATTGTCAAACAGTAATATATTAGACATTAAGTTTGTTTTCTATTGGTTTTTTAGTAATAGAGATAATATCATATCTTTAAGTGATGGTGGAGGGCAGCCGAATATTAGCCAGCATGTAATTAAAAACTTAAGAATTCAAGTTCCGCCTCTTAAGGAACAGAAAATTATTGTTAGTTATTTGGATCAAAATAGTTCAAAAATTAATTTGACAACCAGAAAAATCCAAAAGAATGTTGATCTTCTTAAAGAATACAAGAAATCGCTCATTTATCATCTTGTCACAGGAAAAGTTGATGTGGAAGAAAGAGTCGGTAAAAATGTCGACCTTAAATAAATTACAAAGACAAATATTTGAAAAGTTATTTAACATGAAGACGGGCTATGTTTTAGACTTTTCAAATAAAGCCTTTCGAGATTTTGTTAGAACTAGTGTAGGTAAAGATATTTTTGATGAAAGTTATGAAAAAGCATGTGACGAATTGGGTTATCCTAGTCATTCGAAAGCAAACAGATTAAGATGTTTCTGGGATATAGAATCCGATGTTACCGTTCATAAACTATTAAAAGATTTGTTGGACTACTATGAATATCTCTATGATGACGACAATGAAAAAGATTGGAAATTATTCGAAAAAGCTAAGTTTATATTAGATGAATCACTGGAAACTGGTTCTAACAGCGAAGAATTTTTTTTACAGCAGGAATTTGATGTCCCTGATTTTTTTTCATTGGGACTTGATGAAAATATTGTAACTATTCTTAACTCAAGAATGAATGAGATCAGTATCTGTTTAAATAGTGAGGCTTATTTAGCTTCTATTTTTCTCATCGGCAGCACTTTAGAGGGGATATTATTAGGGATAGCTTCTCAGTATCCTGCAGAATATGGAAGAGCAAATTCATCGCCGCGGGAGAAAAGTGGTAAGGTTAAGAAATTTGATAAATGGAAATTAAATGATTTAATTAACGTATCCTATGAAATAGGATTTTTAAAAAAGGACGTGAAAGTATTTAGTCACTATTTACGAGATTTTAGAAATTATATCCATCCATATAAACAATTAGAAGATAAATTTTATCCAAACAAACACACAGCTTTGCTTTGTGAACAAGTGTTAAAAGCAGCCATGTATGAATTATCAAGAATTGGTAATTTTATTAGAAATGAACCGAAATTTTTTAAAACCTTACAAAAATAATTGTGTACATAAGAGAGGATCCATAATGTCGACTGATACGTCTGAAAAGAGATTTCAGGAGGACATTATCAATTATCTTCTAAGCACGGGCTACCAGCGCAGAAACAGTCATAACTATGATAAAATAGCTTGTATTGACCCTGAAATTACCCTACAATTTATAATGGAGACCCAATTGGAACAGTGGGAGCAATTGAAAAGAGTTTATGGGGAAGACGCAGCAAAGAAATTCTTCCATAGGCTCATTTCCGAACTTGAAAGAAAAGGAACTATCTATCTCCTCAGAAATGGATTTCACGAGGCGGGCGCCCATTTTAAACTATTCTACCCCAAGCCCAATAATAACCGTAACCCCGACCTTTTCATGAAATTTGAGAGTAATATATTTTCAGTTATTGACGAACTTCAATATCATGAGAGAAAAAAAGATCGCCTTGACATTGTAATTTTTATCAACGGGCTACCTATACTCACCATAGAACTTAAAAATACGTTCACTCAAGGTGTTGAAAAAGCGATGGATCAGTACAGAAAAGATAGGGACCCAAATGAAAAATTATTCCAGCGATGCCTTGTACACTTTGCCATGAGTGATGAGAAAATATATATGACAACAAAACTTGAAGGAGAGCATACCCGCTTCCTACCCTTTAACAAGGGTCTCGAAAACCCGCCCCTGAAAAATGATTACAAAACGAGTTACCTTTATAATGACATCTTACAGGTCAACAAGCTCTCAAGACTTATTAACAATTTCATATTCGTGGAAAAAAATGTGAGGACGGGTAATGAGACAGTAATATTTCCAAGGTATCACCAGTTGGAATGTGTTGACAGATTACTTGACGAATCAGTGCCGGGTCAAAATTACCTTATACAGCACAGTCCTGGAAGTGGCAAAACCAAGACAATATCATGGTTGGCACATGGATTACTAAACAAGTTTGACTCATTTGACAAGAGAATATATGACATGGTAATTGTTGTTTCAGACAGGAGGGTTATAGATCGCCAGTTACAAGACCAGATAAAGGCAATTGAGAGGCGGATTGGGATAGTTGAAAAAATTGATAGGGATTCCCATCAGCTTGCTGAGGCCCTCAAAACGGGAAGTAACATTGTAGTGACGACTCTACAGAAGTTTCCCTTTGTAATGGAGGAAGTAAGAGATCTCCCAAAGAGAAAGTATGCAGTTATAATAGATGAGGCACATTCAAGCCAGTCGGGTTCTCTTGCCAGGAAGATGAAGCAAGTATTAAGTGTTAAAAGCCTTGAAGAAGCGGCTTTAATTGACGATGTAAGTGATGACGTTCAAATGGAACTACTCTATGAAATAGAATCTTTTAGAGATCTTAAAAATGTGAGCTTCTTTGCATTTACAGCTACACCAAAAAACAAAACACTTGAAATGTTTGGGACAAAAAATGAGTATGGGGAATACCGTCCATTTCATGTTTACTCAATGAAACAAGCTATCAAAGAAGGTTTCATTCTTGATGTTCTCAGAAATTACATTTCATATAAGACATATTTCAATTTGGTTAAGACGGTGGAAGAAGATCCAGAATTTGAAGAAAAGAAGGCTAAAAGAGTATTACGTAAGTTCGTCGAGGAACACCCCCATTCAATAAGGAAAAAAACGGAGATAATGGCGGATCATTTCATGAACTCTACTATCCACAAGATTGGTGGCAGAGCAAGGGCAATGGTTGTAACAAGATCCCGCCTACACGCAGTGCAGTACAAGAAAACATTTGATAAATACATGAGGGAGATGAATTACCCTATAAAAACGCTTGTTGCTTTTACAGGCACGGTCAAGCATGATGGTGAGGAGTATACTGAGACATCAATGAACGATATCCCTCCATCTAAATCAATAGAGAATGCTTTTGAGGAGGATCCATACAGAATATTGATTGTTGCAAATAAGTACCAAACCGGATTTGATCAGCCATTATTACACACCATGTATGTTGATAAGCCGCTTAATGGTATCGCAGCAGTTCAGACACTTAACAGGGTCAACCGGATCATGAAAAACAAAAACGATACATTCATACTTGATTTTGCAAACAAACCGGAAACAATACAGAAAGCTTTTGAACCCTACTATGAGACCACATGTCTTGAGGAGGGTACAGACCCTCATAAACTATACGAACTTGCGGATGTTCTTTTTGACTTTGGCATATTTGATAGGTTTGTTGTTGATAAATTTGTGAGGGCCTATAAGAATGGAGATCCACAACCGGTTCTTCACAGCATATTAGATCCTATCAGGAACCTATTCACTAAACTTTCAGTTGAAGAGCAGGTTAAATTCAAAAAGGCCCTCCGAAGGTACCAGAATATTTATTCATACTTGTCACAACTCATACCCTTCAGTGATGTTGACCTTGAGAAGCTTTATATATTCAACAAGTTCCTTAACAAAAAATTACCAACTATCAACAACCCACTACCATTTAGCATACTTGAAGATGTGGATATAGAGTCCTATAAAATAGAGGAAAATGGCGTGGTTGATATAAGACTCAAAGGGGGAGGTGTAATCCCTCCAATTTCAGAGAGTGCAGGCAATTTTACTGAAGATGTCAAGGAGCGGTTGTCACAGATCATAGCTGAAATTAACGAGACATATGGCACTGATTTTAGTGAGGATGAGATGGTATATATTTCACAAGTTAAAAACAAGCTCAAATCCAATGATGAACTTGTTGAAAAGATTGAAAAAAATCCCCCTGAAAATGTGAAGGCAATCTTTGGGGATCACTTTAAGGATGCAATGCTTGAGATGCTAGAAAAAAATACTGACTTGTTCAAGAAAGTTATGGACGACGAGAAAATCAGGGAATCGCTTGAGGAAGCTCTTTTTGAAAGTGTTTACATGGAAATCAAAGGAAAACCTTGATGGCTCTGACTGCGGAAAACATGTTTTAGTATGTTATGCGGTGTCACATGTTAAGATAATGACAGCTCTTATTTGAAGGCTTTTTCACGGTTATTTCTTAGTATTTAAGTTCACCAGTGACTTTTATAAATGCATTAATAGTTTTATAGTAAGTATTCAATTCTATAATGACAAAGCCCAATTGGGAGGCAGAATCAATTAAATAAGGGGTTATTATGGGCGACGCTCATTTAGGAATACCTATCTATATATACAAATGCATTATTAGATCTGCTTGCTTCAATGAAGACGCGTTACACCGCAAGCAAAATAACAACAAAAGAAAATCAATCGAATGCTAATAAGATTTCAGGAGACACTAGCTTTGGAATAAACGTTTATAGTTTGTTAGAATTAGGCTTTAAAGCTCGGAGAAAAAGAATCAAGTGCAGATTCTGCAGAAGAGAGGGAAGGAGAAAGATTTCATACTTATGGTTCTTTAATGAACCTTTAATAAAAAAAGTCGAGATGATTCTTGGAATGGTATTAATGTGTCTGATTTTATAGAATCTGTCTGCCCTGTACTTACCTGATTGCATATTTTTTAATTGCTCAACTATTATTCATATACAACGTGGTGAATGGATTGAAACTTTCTTTGATCATTATTACCTATCACCAATCCGTGGCATTTTTTGAAAATTTACTAGATTTCTTCTTGTTGATGTGGAGCCAACTACTATAGTAATCGTAGGGGAAATGTTCCAGTGCTTCGGTCATTAGAATCATATATTTAAATTCGTAATATATAGCTATAACGAATAAAAAAATGAGGGCTCATCCGGCCCCACATAGAAACCTTCCACTTACAGCGTCAACCCATGCCTCACCAATCACCATTTTGTAGGTGGGACTGGAGGGATTCCAGTCATAGACCAGGACATGGTAGACGGGCCTCTTAATTCTAAGACGGACAATCTTCCCCTTCACATTAAAACCTGAGATGTACCTTGGCGGCTTCTTTATTAGTTTCGCCTTCAACTTTAACTTGCTGTAATCCCCGGGAACGGATTTTTTAACAACCTTAATGGCCTTTGATGGGGATATAAGGCCATAGGGAGATTCAGTGAAGGCCATAGACCCCACAAAAACAATCGCTACAATTAAAGCAGCGATGGTAACTCTTCTCACGGAAACACCTCCCTACGGAAACACCTCCCTTATAGTCATGAATCAGATCGATTTTATAATCAACATTTCATTATAACCTGTCTTCTCATGGTATGGGACGCGCTGGATAAGTATTTCATGATCAGAAAATTCCTCCATTATTCCCTCAAGGTATATGGACCTCCTTCTTCTGTGAATGTTGGTAACTGGAAATATCCTCACCTCTCGTCCCACCCTCAGCATCTCCTGCACCGCCTCAACATGGAAACTGTAACCCAGCTTTTCCTCATAGAGGAAGAGAAGATTTGCAGAGAGTACAAGATCGAATTGAAGGTCATTGAATGGTAGATGGGGGAGCTCACCAGCAATGTAACCTGCAGGGTCTTCCATGTAGTCCCTCAGGAACTCCCGGAACACGGCCCTCCTGTAATCTTCAAGTGGCTCACCTTTAACCTTAACGTCCCTGATGAAATCATCGTGGAATCTTCTGTGCCTCTTAAAACTCTCTTCTGCTAAAACTTCAAGTTCATCTGGGTTTTTACTGTAGATTGGGTCAACTGCAGTTACACTGAAACCTTTTCTCTTCATTTCACTCCTGAAGGAACTCACACCGGCGGCACAGTCGAGTATCCTTTTCCCTGCAAGTTCATGGGTGTTAAGGTTGAACATGTCAGTGTACTCTGAGAGCCCCCTTCCAAGGAGAAGTACAGAGTTCATAAATATATGTTTAGTTTTATTATATAAGTATTCATTCAAGATAGTCAGATTTCGACCATTCCATGTATATCGGGACACCAAGATATGTGCCTTCTGTCAATTTTTCTTCAGTTACAGTTTGAAGCCATATCTTAAAGGTTGTCATATAATACTGGAATCATTTAGAACATTATAAATACAGCGGCTTACATAATAAAAGTTTGTGTTAAAAAAACTAAAGGGGGGTGAAAAATGAGAAAATTTACACTGACACTGGCGATTCTTATTCTAATGGTTGCAGCTGGAACTGCAAGCGCTGCAGACACTGACAACCAGACCGACTCGGATTCAGTTATTACCGGTACGGTGACATACTGTAACAGTACAGAACCATTTGAGGGTGCAGTTATAAATGTGGCGTCCATGAATGGTTCTAATCTTGCTTCAGGTGTAACAGGTCCTGATGGGAGATACTCTGTCAGTCTTCAGTCACCTGACAGGACATTTGTGGTCTCAGCGGTTGCACCAGGGCATGTGATACCCTCAAAGACCGTGACACTTGATGAAACTGGAAGGGCAACAGCTGACTTCAGACTAGGTACACTGCAGCTGACCATGGGTTCATGGGATATCCTTGGACTTGACCACAACAACGTGAATGTCGGGCCAAACCAGTACCTGATCCAGATCAGGGTTAAGAACAATGCCCTGACAACAGCAAATAATGTAACAGCAAATTTAACCTTCACTTCAACCAATCCATACATTTATCTGGCGGCAAATGAGACTTCAAATAAGTACCTTGGTGATATAGCCCCAGGGGTCACTGTGGATGTTTTCTATCTCGTGGAGGTGTCAAGGAATACCCTTGCGTATCTAACATCAAGGAACTACACAGTAACGGTTGGGGGTACCAATACAGGATCAGCAGACACTATAAATGGCAGACTCTACGTGGAAAAGCTTGTATCACAGAACCGTAATGATGTGGTCTCTATAACCGTGAGCAACCCCACACCAGCCATAGGGGATGTTATAGCGGTTACTGTTGTATCAACGACGGCATCAGCCACCTATGACATTGTTAACCTTCCACTTACAAACTACAACCCTGCGATTCTTCAGCCACTGAATGTGACAGTAACATATGGGCCCAACACCAGTAACAATGTGCGCCTTGACTCACCAGGGCAGACAAACTTCGTATCAGTGTGGCTCTTCAATGTGACAGGCGCCGGCGTAACAAGGCTCTTCGGTCTTATAACAGACAGGAGCGGTTCAAGTTATCACTACAACTCAGACTTTGGTGAGAACATAACCATAAGGGCTGTTGAGAAGGCTGACCTTGCCATAGCAAAGACAGTTAACAGTACAGCACCCAACATCGGGGATACGGTTAAGTTCACACTGACGGTTGTGAATTATGGACCCAACAATGCCACGGGAGTTTATGTGGTTGACAACCTTCCAGCACAGCTCCAGTTCGTATCAGCAGTGGCATCAAAGGGGACCTACAATAATAACACGGGCATCTGGACCATAGGAAACCTCGACTACTTTGAAACGGTGACACTCAACATCACAGCATTGGTCACCTCAACTGGAACCATTGTCAACAATGCCAATGTGACTGGTGATGTGTTTGACCCCAACATGGCAAACAACTATGCATCAGCAACACTGAATTCTCCACCAGCTTCAGACCTCACCATTGACAAGTCCGTGAGCAATTCCGAACCCTATGTGGGTGATACAATCCAGTACACAATCACAGTGAGCAACAGGGGTCCTGATAATGCAGCAGGAGTTGTGGTGGAAGATATTCTACCAGCGGGACTCATACTGGTCAGTGCAACACCATCCAAGGGCACATATGTCATGGGAACCTGGTACGTGGGGACACTCAACTACCTTGAGGTGGCAACACTCACCATACTCGCGAAGGTCAACGCTACTGGCGTCTTAACAAACTTTGCAAATATAACATCACCGAACTTTGACCCGAACCCTGATAACAACAATGTGACAAGGGACGTGGTCGGGATCCCTGTGGCGGATCTCCGCATAATAAAGAATGTGAATAACGCGAGGCCCAGCTTCGGATCCAATGTGACATTCACAGTTGCAGTTACAAATCTGGGTCCAAGCACAGCCACGGGGGTAACAGTGACTGATATCCTGTCACCAGGACTCGTCTACCTCAGCCACACGGTTACACAGGGTTCATACAACCCATTAACAGGGGTATGGACCATAGGAACACTTAACTATGCCGCATCAGCCCTTATGAACCTCACGGTCCTTGTTAACACCACTGGGGATTCAAATAACACGGTCTCAGTGACCGGTAATGAATACGACCCTGACAGGACCAACAATAATGCCATATCGGTCCTGAATGCGGTATCAGCCGACCTCAGCATCCAGAAAACTGTAGACAGACCTGTTATAAACAACGGGGAAACAGCAACATTCACAGTAACCGTGAGGAACGCCGGTCCTGATACACCATCAAATGTGGTTGTAACGGATCTTCTCCCGGCAGGTTTATCCATCATATCATACACGGTTACCCAGGGAACCTTCAGTGAGGCAACCCGCACATGGAATGTGGGATCACTTCCAGCACTATTCCAGGCAACCCTCACACTCCTTGTGAGGGCAACCCAGGCAGGATTCCAGACAAACATAGTCAATGTATCATCAGAACTGCCTGACCCACTGCCACAGGACAATGTTGATGCAGTGACAGTCGATGTGAGGCCATCAGCGGATGTTAAGATCACCAAGACCGTGAGCAACACCGCACCGGACTTCGGTGAAACCGTCGTGTTCTACATCACGGTAACGAACCTCGGACCGGACACTGCCACAGTTGTGAGGACAGTTGACGGACTGCCAGCAGGTCTTGTCTACCAGTCCCATGTGGCATCTGCAGGGGTTTACTTCCCAGAGTTCTATGTCTGGACGGTTGATTCACTTGCACCTGGTGCCTCAGAGACACTCAACCTGACGGCCCTTGTTAACGCAACAGGCGAACTCATAAATACAGTATCAGTAACAGCAACGGAATATGATCCTGACATGACCAACAACTACGCTGCAGCTGCCCTTAACGGACGTGCACTCGCAGACATCGGTGTTCAGAAGACGGTCCTCTTAACACCCATCAATAATGGACAGAGTACCAACTTCACCGTTATAGTTACAAATAACGGGCCGAACGATGCAACAGGTGTTGCGGTAACCGATATACTACCAGCAGCACTCACACTGATCAGCGCAACTCCATCACAGGGAACATTCGCTGGAGGTGTCTGGACTGTGGGTAACCTCGCAAATGGGGCATCAGCAACCCTTGTACTTGAGGTGCTTGCAAATGCTGCTGGTATCTTCACAAACTATGTGAATGCATCAGCAGACCAGTACGATCCGGTTATTTCAAACAACAATGCCACAGCAGTCCTTACAGTGAACCCATCTGCAGATGTCTCAGTCACTAAGACGGTTAGTAACAGCACACCGAATTTCGGTGATCAGATAACCTTCTATGTGACGGTTATGAACAACGGACCGGATAATGCAACAGGGGTCACTTTAACAGAGAGATTACCTGCAGGACTCGTCTATGTCTCTCATGTGATATCACAGGGAGTATGCTATCCACTTGCTTGCATATGGATAGTTGGTGATCTTGCGCCTGGTTCATCAGCGACTCTGAATTTCACTGTTCTTGTGAATAGGACTGGTGATGTTGTAAACAGGGTTCTTGCTGTGGGCGAGGAGTTTGATCCGTACCCTGAGAACAATACTGCTGAGGTTACTGTGAGAATACCTGCGGCGGCTTATCTTGTGATAGATAAGGTGGTCAATGCGAGTGTTGCTAACTTCACTGATACTGTGAGGTTCACGGTTTCAGTGAGGAATGATGGGCCTGACACTGCGGCGGGTGTTGTTGTTACGGATCTGCTTCCGGCTGGTCTTGTGTATCTGAGCCACAGTGCTAGTCAGGGTATTTATGACAATGTGACAGGTGCCTGGTTGGTGGGTTCACTGGTTAAGGGTGCTGTTGCAACGCTTGAGATTGTTGCGAGGGTTGCTGTTAGTAACAGTACTCTCATTAACGTTGCGGATGTGACGGCGGATACCTACAACCCGAACCCTGATACAAGCGCCAATGCCACCGTAACAGTTAACCCAAGGGCAGAACTCACCATTAACAAGACAGTGGATAGAAGGGCTGTGCGCGTGGGTCAGAACGTAAGGTTCACCATAACAGTAACCAACAATGGACCCGACACAGCACTCAACACAATGGTTACCGACAGGCTGCCTGATGCCATGAGGTACATATCCTCCAACGCCACCAGGGGTTCATACAACCCTACAACAGGTGTATGGATGATAGGTGACCTCCCAGCAGGCTCAAGCGAGGTTCTTGACATCGTGGTCCAGCTCATAAGGCGCGGCACATTCGTGAACGTTGCAACCGTGAGTTCAGGTTCAAGCGGAGGCAACAACACAACAGACGTTGAAATAGATGTCACTGAGCCATCACCAGCCCCAGAACCTCAACCAGGACCTGGAAAGGTCCCGATGAAGCCAACAGGAGCACCGTTAACTGCACTTGTTGCAGGAATGCTTCTTTTGGCAGCAGGTTCAGCGATATCCAGGAGAAAATAAACCCTTTCTTTTATTTTTTTATTCAACTTGTGGTTGCTATTCTTAAGGCAGCATAAATTATGTATATAATGAGAAGCACAACCCCCTCTACTCTTCTAAGCTCCATATCCGTCCACATGAAGTACATTACAATAACCGTCACAGCTATCAAAATGGGGGCATCAAGCACCACGGAGAGGGGCTCAACGGGAATTTTCACGAATAATGAGGGAACCCCTATGCCTATGAGGATATTGAATATGTTGCTCCCAAGTACCGTGCCCAGTGAGAGGCTGCACATGTGCTTCCTTGCGGAGTTAACAGCGACAACAAGTTCAGCAAGGCTTGTTCCAATGGCAAGGGCGAACAGGCCGACTATCATCTCAGGAATGTGGAGAACCCCTGCAATTTCAACTGCACTGTAAACCAGTACCCTGCAGAACACCACAAGCCCCACGAAACTTAAAATTGCGGTTGTGATGGTCTTCCAGCCAGCGTCACCACCCTCTATGAGGTGGCTCGTGTAATATTTCCTCTGCTTCTTTATAAGAATTAAAAGGTAAACTCCATAGACGCTAAGGAGAACTGCACCTGTAAGAGGGCCGATGGGCCCCATGAGCATGAAATATGAAAGTATCAGAATGCTCAGAAGCCCAAATAATCCATCTCTCCGGATTTCATCCCTGTTTGTTGTAACTGCACAGGAGAGAATGGCAGATATCCCTATGATACCCGCAATGTTCCATATGTTTGAACCTATCACAACACCCACACCGAGTTCAGGACTACCTGTAAGGACAGAGATCATGGCGGACCCGAATTCCGGAAGAGATGTCCCTGCAGCTGCAACCGTAACTCCCAGTATTATCTGGGATATTCCAAGTGCCCTCCCGATATCAACGATCCTGTCCACAAAGATATCTGCGGCTCTTATAACACCAATGAGTGAGGTGCAGAAGATCACTATTAGGATGATAGGTGACATGATTAATAATCCCCGTGCGTGCTTGATCTTGGCTGCCAGTTATATATATGGATCATGATAAATAGACCTTAAGTGTAATTTGGTGGTAGCCTATGAAGAATCTTTCAAGGGAACTGGTTTCAAGGATACATGAGATATCACGTCCTGTTAAGATAATGCATGTCTGCGGTTCACATGAGCACACTATAATGCAGCATGGAGTAAGATCACTCCTGCCGGATGAGGTTGAGGTGGTGGCCGGGCCAGGGTGCCCTGTCTGCTGTGTCCCTGCAAGGGAGATCGACGAGTGCATCGAACTTGCAAGGCAGGGCGTTACAATCACAACCTTCGGTGACATGCTCCGCGTCCCCGGCTCAGAGGGTTCACTTGCAGATGCAAGGGCCGAGGGCGCCGATGTCAGGATAGTCTACGGGGTGGGAAATGCGGTGGAGATAGCAAGGAAACTTGACCGGGAAGTCGTATTCATGGCAGCGGGATTTGAGACCACGGCGCCAACAACAGCCTCGGAGATACTCTCAGGACCACCTGAGAACTTCTCGGTTCTTTCATGCCACAGGCTCATACCACCCGCCCTCAGGTTTCTCATAGAGTCAGGTGAGGTGAACCTCAACGCCCTCATAGAACCAGGTCACGTGTCAACCATAATCGGCATGAAACCCTATGAGCCCTTCTCAAGGGACTACAACATACCACAGGTCATAGCGGGCTTCAACCCCCTGGATATACTCATGGCGGTCTACATGATACTCCGACAGATCGATAGGGGAGAGGCAAAGGTTGAGAACGAGTATAAGAGGGCCGTGAAACCCGAGGGTAACCTCAAGGCCCAGAAGGTGATGGATGAGGTCTTCAAGGTAACCGAGAGGGAGTGGAGGGGATTCCCGGTCATACCCGAATCAGTCTATGAGATAAGGGATGAGTTCTCTGAATTCAATGCCCGGGAGAAATTCGATATAGAGGTTGAAGATACGGTTGATACACCGGCGGGATGCATCTGCGGTGCTGTATTGAGGGGTGTTGCAAGGCCAGAGGAGTGCAAACTCTTCAAGAATGAGTGCACCCCCACCAGTCCCATCGGGGCATGCATGGTGTCAAGGGAGGGCACCTGTAACATAGCCTACAGGTACAGCTCATTCTAGGTGTCAGGATGAGGGCCATTGCAGTTGACATCGACGGCACAATAACCGACAAAAAAAGGAGGTTGTCTCTGGAGGCTGTGAATGCCCTCAGGGGTGCCGAGGAGGCAGGGGTGCCTGTTATAATGGTTACCGGTAACATCCTCTGCTTTGCAATGGCAACATCGGTCCTGATAGGGACCAGCGGAGGGGTTGTGGCTGAAAATGGCGGTGTACTGCACATCAATGATGAGGTGAGGGTCCTGGGTGATATAAGTAAGGCTGAGATGGCCTACAGTCACCTCAAAGGGATTTATCCTGTCCGGAAGGTCCAGTTCTCTGACCTCAGGGTGTCGGAGATAGCACTGACCAGGGACGTACCTGCAGATACTGTCAGGGAGGCCCTCAGGGATTTTGATGTTGAGGTCTATGATACCGGCTTTGCCATACACCTGACAGACCCCTCAGTGAATAAGGGTTCATCCCTGGAGATCCTGCTTGAATCCAGGGGGATAGGAATGGAGGATGTCATGGCCATAGGTGACAGTGAAAATGACCTGGAATTCATTGAGGCTGCTGGATTCAGGGTTGCGGTTGCAAATGCAGACCCTGAACTGCGGGAGATGGCAGATTATGTGACCTCCGCAGCCCATGGAGAAGGGGTTGCAGAGGCGGTCAGGAGATTCATGGGGTGGTGAGCTGATGTTCGGGATTGGTGAAGAGGCGGTTAAACTCGCATTAAGGTATGGTGAGATGGCTGAGGTCTACATTGAGAGGGAGAAGACACTGGAGGTTGAGATCCAGCGTGACCTCATAGACTTCGGGAAAATTGAATCCATGACAGGGATAGGCATCCGCATCCTGAAGGAGGGGCGGATGGGATTTGCCTACACATCGGATCCTGATGGGGTGGACGTGGCTGTGAGGATGGCGGCCCAGAACCTCCAGCTTGCAGATCCTGATGAGAACTTCGGGTTCTCTGAACCCTCCACATATCCATCGGTGAAGGGGATCCATGACAGGTCCTTCGATGACCTTGAAGTTGAGGACTCCGTGGAGATGGCCGGTAGAATGATCGACAGGGTCCTGGAGGAGGGATGCAAACCCACCAGCGGCGGGTTCACCGCATCCAGGATTGAAACATTCATCATAAACTCGGAGGGTGTTGAGGCGTCATCATCTTCAACAGGGTTCTCAGCCCACATATCTGTGACAGCCGGGGAGAATGGCATGAAGACAACCGCCTACGAATCAGACTCCTCCTGCAAACTTGACATCAACCCTGAATGGGTAGCTGGAAGGGCCTGCCGGATTGCAAGGGATTCGATGGGGGGCAGGAGTATTGAAAGCGGCAGGATCCCGGCATTCCTGGACTATCATGCAGCAGCAGGACTCCTTGGAACATTCGCAGGTGCATTCAGCGCAGATAACGTCCAGAGGGGGAGGTCCGTACTGGCAGATAGGATTGGAAGCCAGGTCACAGGTGAGGGCCTCTCAGTATACGATGACGGTACCCTTGAGGGGGGCCTCGGATCAGCCCCCTTTGATGGTGAGGGGACACCCTCCCAGAGGACAGCCCTTGTTGAGGATGGAATTCTGAGGGGATACCTGCATAACATATACACAGCATCAAAGGGGCGGGCTGATAGCACAGGTAATGGCCTGAGGGGCTACATGGAGGTCCCGACTGTCTCAACCACCAACTTCATACTTGAATTTGACAGCACAGTGCCACTGGACGACTTCAGGGGGATCTTTGTCACAGATGTCCTTGGAGCCCACACAGCAAATCCAATATCCGGTGACTTCTCGGTGGAGGCCAACAATGCGTTCATGGTGGACTCAGGGGAATTCACACCTGTTAAGAAGGCAATGCTCTCAGGGAACATATTTGAGCTCATGATGAAGGTCTCATCAACGGACCTTGAAAGGAGACAGGTGGGGGGCTTTGTAACCGCGCCCCTCATGGTTGAGGATGTTCATGTCACAGGGTAACCGCCTTTATCACTCATGATCATGTCACTGAAGGATGCACTTCACCACTACCTCTCTGTGAGGGACGGTAGGACGGATGCCAGTTTCATGGTGGCCGCCAGGACAGCGGCATCCTTCCATGAAACCTCAGGGATGTCTGAACTCTGGAGGGAACATGAAAGGATAGAGAAGGGCATAGAGTGTTCAGGATCATGTGAAAGGTCCTTCCTTGATCTTAAAATCGAAATCGCTGAAAGGATCCTGGGGGAGTGTTCACTGTGCCCCTGGAGGTGCAAGGTTAACCGCCACAGGGAGCAGGGACACTGCGGTGTCATGGAGCCACGGGTGGCCTCGGAGTTCCTGCACTACGGGGAGGAGACCCCCCTTGTACCCAGCCATACCATATTCTTCTCTGGCTGCACCCTGCGGTGTGTCTTCTGTCAGAACTGGGACATATCCCAGAACCCCTCTGCAGGCAGACACATTGAGGTGGATGAACTTGCAGCGCTCATAGAGGAGAGGAGGCGCATGGGGGCAGCAAACGTCAACTTCGTGGGCGGAGACCCGACACCAGCACTTCCATATATCCTTAGGGTTCTATCCAGGGTTTCCATCAGTGTGCCTGTCGTATGGAACAGTAACATGTACATGACCAGGGAATCCCTCAGGCTCATAATGGGTGCTGCAGACCTCTACCTCACGGACTTCAAGTTCGGCAACAGTGAATGTGCAGAGAGACTGGCAGGTGCCGGTAACTACTTTGAGGTCGTATCCAGGAACCACCTCATGATAGCAGGTGAGGATATGATAATAAGGCACCTGGTGCTTCCAGGGCACCTGGAGTGCTGCACGAAGCCCATCATATCATGGGTCGCAGAGAACCTGGGAACAGACACTGTAATGAACATAATGGGCCAGTACCGGCCCCTCTACAGGGCTTCAGCTTACCCTGAGATCAACCGTCCCCTCTACATTGAGGAGCTGGAGGAGGCCAGAAGATGGGCCATGAGTGAAGGCCTTGAAAACCTTATCTAGGGGGAATCTGATGAAGATACTGATCACCGGGAGACCCGGCAGCGGGAAGAGCACCATGGTTGGAAGGCTGAGGGATTACCTTGAGGGCATGGGTCTTTCGGTTGGGGGGATCATAACACCTGAGGTGAGGGTGGGTGGTTCAAGGTGGGGATTTGAGGTCGTTGACATAGCATCGGGCAGGAGGGGCCTCCTTGCCTCAGTTGAAACAGAGGGCCCCAGTATTGGAAGGTACGGTGTAAATGTGGGGGTCATGGATGAACTGGCTGTCCCTGCAATCCGGAGGGCCATGCTGGAGGATGACTGCATAATCATAGACGAAATCGGCCCCATGGAGCTTAAGAGCCGGGAATTCAGGAGGACGGTAGACGAGGTCCTCAGCTCTGACGTCCTCCTCATTGCAGCGGTACACAGGAAAACCCTTCAAAGTATAAAAAAGAGGGAGGACATAAGGGTATTTGTTGTTGATCCTGAAAAACGGGACAGGGTTTACCAGAGGATAATTGACTTACTTGGTGATTATTATGGAATGCGCTGATTATGGTCTTACAAGAAAACTTGAAAGGGATAACCTCAACCTCAACCCCCTCCAGCGTGGCGGTGTTCTCCCCGCTGCTGCAAGGAAGGCCCTCCATGAATTCGGGGATGGTTACAGTGTCTGTGACTACTGTGATGGGAGGCTGGACCAGGTCACAAGGCCCGCCATAAACTGCTTCCTTGATGACCTTGCAGACTTCACAGGCTCCGATGCCGTGAGGACGGTTCATGGTGCAAGGGAGGGTAAATTTGCGGTGATGCATGCACTCTGTGAGAGGGGTGACACCGTTGTTGTTGATGGAAATGCCCACTACACAACACACCTTGCAGCTGAGAGGAACGGCCTTGAAATCGTTGAGGTGCCATCAACCGGACACCCCAGCTATGAGGTAACACCCGAAGCCTACAGGGAGGTCCTTGAGGAGACCATCGACAGGGTTGAGGTTAAACTTGCTGTGCTGACCCATGTCGATGGTAACTACGGGAACCTGACAGATGCACGTGGCGTGGCGGACGTCTGCAGGAAGCTGGGGGTCCCATTACTCCTGAACTGCGCCTACTCCATGGGAAGGCTCCCGGTTAACCTCAGGGAACTCGGGGTTGACTTCGTTGTTGGGAGCGGTCACAAGAGCATGGCGGCCTCCGGGCCTATAGGTGTGCTGGGGATGAGATCTGAGTGGGAGGACACTGTGCTCAGGAGGTCAGGGAGGCATGAGAAGAAGGAGCTTGAACTCCTGGGCTGCACATCACGTGGAGCGCCACTGGCAACCCTCATGGCCTCTCTGCCCTATGTGAGGGAGAGGGTTTCACGCTGGGACGGGGAGGTTAAGAAGACACGCTACCTTGTCTCTGAACTTGAGGATATCGGGGGTATAGAGCAGCTGGGTGTGAGACCCAAGGAACATGATCTCGTGAGGTTTGAAACCCCTGTTTTCCATGAGATAGCGGCTTCACATCCAAGGAAGGGTTTTTTCCTCTATGAGGAACTTAAGAAGAGGGGTATAGTTGGAATAAGGAGGGGCCAGACAAAGTGGTTCAAGTGCAGCATCTATGGCATGACAGAGGAGCAGGTGCAGTACGTGGTTGACTCATTCAGGGATATAGTCGAGGAGAACCGGTGAGCTGACCGCTGGCCGCAGTTCTTGAAAAGAGAGGAGAAATGTTACATTTTTTCATGTAAAGAGGGGTAAGGGAGAAAAATCAGTGGATTCCAGTAAGCTGTTCTCAATTTTATGAGTACATTTAGAGGACCACAGGGAACTGGATCTCCCTCACATCCCCATGGAGAATCTCCCTTGGCGCACCTATTACGTCCAGCCTGTTCTCCTCGACGTATTCTATGAGCTTTCTGTAGGCCTCCTCACGGTCTTCTGAGTATTCTGTAAATATCACACTATGACCAGGGATTGTGACTATCCTCACCTTCCCGTCACCCTCAGATTCGCCCTTTACAGGTATACCCACATCGTATCTTCCCTCGTCCTTGAGGGGTGCTGTGTAGAAGATCACTGTGGGGTCACCGTCGGCCTCAAGTTTATCATTTGATGATACAAAGTCTGAAACCTCTTCAAGGACCTCCAGTGTTTTACTGAAGGGTCCTGTAAAGGTTATCACAGCAAGTTTCTCATCATCCAGTGTCCTTTTACCTATCATTACAATCACCGTTAACCAACGACCATCACGGGCTTTGTGGCTGATTTAAGAACCTTCCTTGTTATGCTTCCGGATATTATGCGGTCAAGCCCGTGTTTGCCTGAGCTGCCCATTACAACGAGGTCCACGTCCTCGTCCTCCATGACCTCAAGGATCACCTCTGCGGGGTTACCCTCAAGTATAACCGTATCAAGACGGGTTTCTGTCATATGGCCCAGCTCCTGTTGAGAGCTGAATTCATCCTTGAGGATGGATATTGCCTTCTCTGCCTGTTTTTTCAGTATCTCCTCGAGGCGTCTGCTGATATCCTCGTCCCAGATTTTCCTGTAGGACGTGTCAACTACACTTATGGCCAGTATGTCTGCCCCGCTCATCCCTGCTATGTGGAATGCGTGCCGTGTTGCCTTCCTGGCGTCCTCTGAGCCGTCTGTGGGTATCAGTATTCGCCGGTACACATCTACACCCCTTCGCTTCCAAGGATTATGGAGTCGTCTGCTGAGTTCTGGAGTGCTATACTGAAACCTGGCTCTGCACCTATGACCAGGGTCTCCTTTCCGTTCTCCTTGGCTATGTTTATGAGGGGGAGGAAGTCGGCGTTCCTTGTCATAATGGCAACCACATCGATGTTGGGGTTGTGTATGAGTTCAAAGGCTTCAACTGCGAGCTGAACATCCACATCACCCGCAACTATCATGGGTGAGAAACCCTGGTTCACAACGGCCTCTATCAGCTTATCTGAGGCGTACTGGTTCAGCAGCACCTTTCCTACCTTGAGGTTTCCCCTGTCAAAGAGGAGGTTCTTTACAAATTCAAGATCTGAACAGAATTCCTTTCTGAGCATGTTTGGACCATCAACAAGGAGCCCAAGACTCTTTTTATCTTTTCTGCTGTTGTTTATTATCACAAAGTTATCGTCATTATCCATTTCATCAGTTCCTCTCTTTAACTTTTAATACCCTTATGTATCTAAAAACTTATATAGTTATGTGGTGCTGTTGAGAAAGAGTTTAGATGTTATTTTTAGGGCCTGAGGGCGGATTCAAGGAAAACCTCAAGGTCCTCCCAGAACCTGTCCCTGCTGATATTCCTGGCCTCCAGGACCATCCTGGATGTGAAATCAAGGTTCAGGGCGTTTATGGCCAGTGTATGGATGTATATGGATAGCTCCACAGGGTCGAGGTCGCTGCGGATGCTTCCGTCATTCATGCCCTCCATTATGGCCTCAACCATGAGCCTCCACATTCCGGTACGGAGGTCCACTATCTCCCGTGCATCCTCACTTTCACTCAGCTCGAACCTCTCGGTGCCACTGTAGCAGTATATCCTGAAGTAGTCGGGGTGCTCCTTTGAGAAGCTGTAGAGGGCCTCCACCATGGCCCTGACCTTACCGTATCCATCTGTGTCAAGCTTCAGGCACCTTCTGTACATGCTGTGAAGTATGCGGACACCGTAGAGGTTCACTGCGAAGAAGAGGGATTCCTTGTTTTTGAAGTAGTAGTAGAGGAGGGCCTTGTTGACCTCTGCCTCCTCGGCTATCTCATCCATGGTCACTCTGTCGTATCCCCGTGCAAAGAATGCCTTCTCTGCCGCCCTTATTATCTGTTCACGTCTCCGTTCACGTTCACGTTCGCGTCTTGATGGGGCCATGTGGATTCACCATTCTGTATCTCTATGAATATCTGTTCCAGTATTTTAAAACATTTTGCACCGGAAGATTTATATGTCATTAACTACAAGTTAAATTTTAACCGAAAGTTAAAAATTAACTGACGGTTAAAGAGGTGTTTCTTATGGTTGAAAAGAAACCCGTACCTGAAGACTGGCCACACATAGTTGGGGACTATGTGGTTGGCGATGAAGAAAGCCCGGTTGCGGTTGTCACCCTCGGGTCACACATGGAAGATGATCCCGTGAAGGCGGGCGCTGCAATTTCAGGTCCACTTCACACAGAGAACCTTGGAATAGAGAAGGTTGTTGGGAACGTTATTGCAAACCCCAACCTGCGCTTCCTCATTGTATGCGGTGCAGAGGTAATGGGGCACATCACAGGGCAGACCATGAAGGCCCTCCACAGCAATGGTGTAGATCTGGAAACAGGGAGAATCATCGGTGCAACCGGTGCAATACCCTACATTGAGAACATGCCGGAGGAGGCCATAGAAAGGTTCCGGAGACAGGTTGAACTGGTGGACATGGTTGATGTTGAGGATCCAGATTCAATAGCTGCAAGGATCCAGGAATGTGTGGTTCATGACTCCGGTGCAATGGAAGAGGAACCCCTCATTTTAAAGGTTCCAGAGATAGGAAAAGGGGATTCAGAAGAAAACACCTGATTATTTTTTTTAAGGGTCTGACCGCCACCGGAAGGCGGTCACTTCCTCCTATTTTCACGCCGGGACTGGGATTTGAACCCAGGAGGAGCAAAGCTCCACAAGATTTCCAGTCTTGCGCCTTACCTGGCTAGGCTATCCCGGCAGAACAGTTAGATTTCAGTTCAGAAAAAAGTTTTTTTAAGCGCCGGGACTGGGATTTGAACCCAGGCGGAGAGAATCTCCACGGGATCTCAAGTCCCGCGCCTTACCTGGCTAGGCTATCCCGGCAGTATCAGATAAAAGAGATTGATAAACTCTTATTTATATAGTTTTTGGTGGTGAATTTAGTTAGAGGGGTTTACACCCCAGTTAACTTTTGAGTTCAATTTCAATGCTGACATTGTCAGGCACATTGACCTTCATGACCTGACGCATGGCCCTTTCATCGGCCTCTATACCCACAAGCCTCTTGTGGATCCTCATCTCCCATTTCTCCCAGGTAGCGGTTCCCTCACCATCCGGGGATTTCCTTGTTGGAACCACGAGCCTCTTTGTTGGGAGGGGGATTGGGCCTGACATGTCCACGCCTGTCCTTTCAGCAATCTTCTTGAGCTGGTCACAGACGTATGCCAGTTTTTCAGGGTCTGTCCCTGTCAGTTTAATCCTTGCTTTGTGCATTTAAATCCTCCTGTAAAAAAGGGAAGAGGTGGGTTTATTTTGCTGGTACGAGGTCTATGCACATTCCAGCAGCCACTGTCTGTCCCATGTCCCTTATGGCGAATCTTCCCATGTGTGGGATGTCCTTTATCTTCTCGATGACCAGTGGCTTGGTTGGTTTGACCTTCACAACAGCAGCGTTACCTGTTTTCAGGAAGTCAGGGTTTTCCTCTTCCACCTGACCTGTTGCAGGGTTCATTTTCTGCACCAGTTCAAGGAAGGTACAGGCAACCTGTGCTGTGTGGCAGTGGAATACAGGTGTGTAACCCACTGTTATGACACCAGGGTGCTGGAGAACAACGATCTGTGCTGTGAACTCTTTGGCAACCTTTGGTGGGTTGTCAAGGTGTCCTGCAACGTCTCCCCTTCTGATGTCGTTTTTACCGACACCCCTGACGTTGAAACCTATGTTGTCACCGGGTTCTGCCTGTTCGATCATTTCGTGGTGCATTTCGATTGATTTAACCTCTCCACTTACACCTGCTGGTTCGAATATGACGTTTTCACCCTTCTTGAGGACACCGGTCTCGACACGTCCCACTGGGACTGTACCGACACCTGTGATGGAGTAGACGTCCTGTATAGGTATCCTCAGTGGAAGGTCCACAGGTTTTTCAGGTGCTTCAAGGTCGTCGAGGGCTTCAACGAGTGTTTTACCCTTGTACCATGGGGTGTTTTCGCTCTTTGATGTTATGTTGTCCCCTTCAAAGGCGGAGAGTGGGATGAATTCAACGTCGCTTGGCTTGTAACCCACTGTTTTGATGAGGGCTGCAACCTCATCCTTGAGGGCGTTGAATTTCTCTTCGTCGTAGTTGACGAGGTCCATCTTGTTGATGGCGACTATGAGCTGGTTTATACCAAGTGTCCTTGATAGGAACACGTGTTCCTTGGTCTGAGGCATTACACCGTCGTCCACTGCGACAACAAGGACTGCTGCGTCTGCCTGAGACGCACCTGTGATCATGTTTTTAACGAAGTCACGGTGTCCAGGGCAGTCCACGATTGTGAACTCGTACTTGTCTGTTTCGAATTTGGCGTGTGCAAGGTCGATTGTAACTCCCCTTTCCCTTTCCTCGGAGAGCCTGTCCATGACAAACCTGAACTTGTCCTCACCTTCAGCTAACTGCTGCTCGGCGATTGCTCCGGCCTGCAGGAGCAGGTGTCCCACTAGTGTGGATTTTCCGTGGTCTACGTGTCCAATAAACGCCAGGTTCATGTGTTCTTTTTCTTTAGCCATAATATACCTCCATATATGATGGTTTAGCCTGATTTTTTAGATCCAGCAAATGGGCATGCTGTTTGTCTAAGGTAATTTCCTATATTCTTTTTAATTATATAAGTTTAATGGGGTTAACCCAGGTAGTGGTCTGCCCTGTAAGGTTCAGGACTGAGACCCTTCCTGGTCCTTACCTCCCTTGTTATGGTGTGCTGCAGTTCATTTGGAAGTCTCTCGAATCCAGCGTTCTCTGTTGACCAGAGACATCGTCCCTCGGTGGCTGACCTGATATCACCTGCGAATCCGAACATCTCTGCCACCGGTACAGTGGATTCAACGGTTACCATGTCACCCTCCTGGGTCATGTTGACGATCTGTCCGCGCCTGTTCTGTATCTCACGTGTTGCGCTTCCCATGTAATCCTGTGGCACGTTGATGAATACCTTCTGTATGGGTTCAAGGAGCACTGGCTCCGCAGACATCATGGCACCGAAGATACCCTTCCTTATGGCTGGAAGTACCTGTGCGGGACCCCTGTGGACAGCGTCCTCGTGGATCTTGGCGTCCATGAGTTTTATCTTAACCCCCATGACCTTCTCCTTGGCGACTGGACCGTTGTCCATTGCACTCTCAAATCCATCCATGAGGAGTTCCTTGATCTCATCGAGGTACTGGATACCACGGGTCATGTTGATGAAGAGGTTCTTTTCATAGACATCCCAGACCCTTCTGGCCTCCTCTTTGTCCATACCTGCCTCAATGAAGTTCTTGGCCATCTCCTTGCCCTTGACACGGCCCTCCTTTATCTTACCTTCCTGTATCGCCTGCATCACTGATGCTTCAACCGGTTCAATTTCTATGTAGAAGCGGTTGTGTTTGTTGGGTGATTTACCCTCAACTGGTCCTGCGGTACCTGCAACGGTCTCCCTGTAGACGACTATTGGTTCGGATGTCTCTATCTCAACACCCTTCTCGTTGATCCTGTAGGCTATGATCTCAAGGTGGAGTTCACCCATACCTGAGATGAGGTGTTCACCGGTCTCCTCGTTTATCTCAACCCTTACGGTTGGGTCCTCCTTACCCACCTGTCTGAGCACCTCTATGAGTTTTGGGAGGTCCTTGGTGTTCTTGGCCTCAACTGCAACTGTAACCACAGGTTCGGAGATGTGTTCAAGGCCCTCGAAGGCCTTTATCTTCCTGCCGGTGTCGCAGATTGTTTCACCTGCAACTGCATTCTTGGCACCGGTTATGGCCACGATGTTACCTGCCGGGACCTTGTCGGTGTTAACCCTCTCTGGTCCCATGTAGACACCGACCTGCTGGACACGTGCCTTGCTGTGGGAACCCACAAGGAAGACCTCGCTTCCCTTCTCTATTGTTCCGCCGTAGACCCTTCCGGTGGCGACTTCTCCTGCATGTTTGTCTATGCTCACATCGGTTACCATCACTGCCAGGGGACCTTCAGGGTCTGTTTTGAGCATGGCCTGTCCCTCTTCACTTTCAAGGTCCCCTGACCATATTATTGGAACCCTGTATGCCTGGGACTGGGCAGGGCTTGGCAGGTGTTCAACAACCATTCCCAGGAGGACCTGGTGAAGTGGCACCTTCTGGGCCAGTTCCTTCTGGTTGTCCTCTGTGCAGTACTTGTAGATGTCGTTGAAGTTTATGCCGGTCTCCTGCATTATCGGGACGTTTATGGCCCAGTTGTGGTAGGCTGAACCGAAGGCAACACTTCCATCCTCAACACGGACCTGCCATTTATCCCTGAACTCCTCAGGGGCCATGTTCTTGATGAGTTTGTTTGCATTAGCTATGATCTTCACGAACCTCTCCTGGAGTTCACCGGCGTCCAGTTTCAGTTCGTTTATGAGCCTGTCAACCTTGTTGATGAATAGGACGGGCCTCACATTTTCCTTGAGGGCCTGCCTTAGCACTGTTTCTGTCTGGGGCATTATGCCCTCAACGGCGCATACGACAACAACTGCACCGTCCACGGCCCTCATGGCCCTTGTAACGTCCCCACCGAAGTCAACGTGACCCGGGGTGTCGATGAGGTTTATGAGGTATTCCTTTCCCTCGTAGGAGTGGACCATTGAGACGTTTGCAGCGTCAATGGTGATACCCCTTGCCTGTTCCTGTTCGTCGAAGTCAAGGAAGCGCTGATCCCCTGCCAGTTCAGCGGAGATCATCCCTGCACCAGCCAGGAGGTTGTCTGAGAGTGTTGTTTTTCCATGGTCAATGTGCGCCACTATACCTATGTTACGGATGTACTCTGGCTGGTACATGAGCTCCTTAATCTTACTAATCATTTTTGCACGTCTGCTCACTAAAACCACCTGTAAGTTTAATGTGCGGATCTGGCTATCCTTTCTTTCTCTTCCTTCTTCTGTATCGCGAAGCTTCTTGTGTCGTACTCTGCAGCCAGCATTATCTCATTTGCAAGGCACTCCTCTATGGATTTCTTGTTCTTGAATGCTGCCTGCATGGCGCCCTTGGTTATGAATCCGAGTGAAAGGTCCACCCTCCTCTGGGGGGAGATGTCAACTGCGACCTGGTATCCTATACCACCGTACTTGATCCTCGTGGTCTCCTCCCTTGGTGAGGTGTTTTCAACGGCCTTAACAAGGATCTGAACAGGGTTCTCCTTGGTCCTCCTGTTTATGATTTCAAAGGCTTTCTGCACTATCTTGTAGGCCTTGTTCTTTTTACCTGAGTTCCTTTCTGTCCTCATCACCTTGTTTATGAGCCTCTCAACAATGGAGACCTTTGACTTTGCGAACTGTCTCTTGACGTGTCTTCCCATTGTGTGCGGGACCAGGATACTGTCAAGGCAGATGTACTTGGCGAGGCCCATGTCCTCAACCTTGACCTCGTCCAGTTCCCATTTATCAAAAACTAAACTCATAAGGATTACCTCACAGGTTTTTCTATTTTCCCTTTAACCATTTCCTGCAGGGATACGTTGTTGACCTTCGTCACCTTCCACCTGACACCGGGTATGTCACCCATGGACCTTCCTGAAGGTCCACCTATGCCCTCAACAACAACCTCATCGTGTTCATCGATAAAACCAATGGCGCCGTCGCCAGGTGCGAAGGCTGTGATCTGTTTTCCGTTCTTTATGAGCTGGACCCTGACACATTTCCTTATGGCTGAGTTCGGCTGTTTTGCCTCTATACCAACCTTCTCGATCACTATACCCCTGGCCTGGGGTGCTCCCTCGAGGGGGTCCGCCTTAACGTCGAGGCGCAGTGATCTCCTCTTGTAGTGTGTGTCCTTCCATCTGAAGTTCTGCCTCTTGCTTTTAAGTTTCTTTGCTGCGAAAAGTCCTGGCAAATAAGATTCCTCCTGTAAAAATTATTTTATTATAATATTGCTTATGTTGTGCTGTCTTCTGGCCAGAAGCCTGGCCCTCTCAATGTTCTGTCCGCCACGTCCAATGGCGATTCTCTTGTTCTTCGGGTCTGTTTCAACTGTGGCTATCTTTTCACCGTTTTCCTTCTGGAGTATCCTGATACTCCTGACCTTGGCTGGTGCCATGAGGTTCTTTATGAACTCCACGGGGTCGTTTGAGTGTTCTATTACTTCAACACCCTTATCAAGGGCCTTCTGGACCTTGGCAACCGTGCTTCCCTTTTTACCTATGGCCAGACCCATATCACCCTTCTTGACAAGGAAGGTTACCCTGCCGTTTTCATCATCCACGATGCAGTCCTTCACCATTGCACCGGTCATGCTCTCAAAGAGTGCAATGTACCTTATCTCATTTGTGGTAAATTTGATAGTCACAGCAACCTACCCCACCATTTCCAGTATTGTTGAATCACCTGGATCCTGGATTAAGAGGGCCCCCACGGTGAATGGTTTACCGCAGACAGAGCCCAGTTCAACACTGGTGCCTTCATGGGTGTACACCGGGATCTCTGATAGCTTCGCATAGTATTCTATGTCCTCCTTGAGGTCCTCTGGAATGTTGCTGGCCATCACCACCAGTTTACCCTTACCCAGTTTGAGGCTCTGAATAGTCCTCTTTGATCCAAGGATAACATTACCAGTATCTACAGCGACTCGTATTCCTCTATCTATGTCCATCTACTGCCTCCTATTTTCTTTCTTTCATCACAACACTAACGGAACCTGTACCCAGGGGTATAGGTTGCCCTATAATAATGTTCTCTATGATACCGGTGAGGTGGTCCACCTCGCCCCTGATACTTGCTCTCAGAAGGTGCTTACCGGTTTCCTCAAAAGAAGCCCTTGCAAGAACACTGGCCTTTTCACCACTGATACCGTGCCTTCCAATGGACTTGACAGAGCCATCAGCGGTCATCATATCTGCAACGAGCATTATGTGCCTTATGTCAACTGTGAGCCCCTGTTCCTCCATGGTCCTCTTTGCTTCGTGTATTATTGCGTTTCTGGCAGCCTCTATGCCCAGAACTGTCTCTATCTCATGTATATCGTTGGTCGTGGTCCGGACCTTATCCACACCCTCTTCTTTAAGAACAGCTCCAAGGTTTGAACCCTCAGTATGGATTACCCATTCATCATCCTCTTTACGGATAACCACCTTTCCTATGTTTTTTACCCCGCTTATCTGGAGTTTCCTCACCTTATCTGCGAGTAACCTGAGCTCCCTTATGGTGGGCTTCGGGGGTTCAAATCTCAGTATGTTGTTATCTATTTCTACTTTCTTAAAAGTTTTTTCCACCTTGGCCAGTATCTCATCATATTCAAGGTGCTTCTCCTGGATCTTCTCCTCATCCAGTTCAGCAACAACTGACATGTCAGCGTACTGGATGCTGAAATTTTTAAGCACATCGTTCAGGGTGCTCTTACCTATCTTGTTGGCCTTCCTTCGCACGAATTCCTCATCGTACCTGAGGTCCCCCTCGAAGTAGATGCTCATGGTTGGTGTGGATATCTTCTTCCGGGCGTCAACGATCTCTATGAGCCTTGGAAGACCCAGTGTAACGTTGAGCTCTGCCACACCTGCATAGTGGAAGGTACGCATTGTCATCTGGGTACCGGGTTCACCCACTGACTGGGCTGCCACCGTCCCAACGGCCTCACCGGCCTCAACCCGGGCCCGGTCATAGGCTCTCCTGACCCTTCTTATGAGCTCATCCAGTTCATCGTCACTGAGTTCATGCTTCTTCACGACCTCAGCTATGTCCTCAATGAGTTTCGGGGGGAACTTGGCCCTCTTCCGTTTGACAAGCTCCTGAACCTTGAGTATCCGCTGGTAGTCATCCTCCACCGCATCCAGGAGTTCATCGCCATCAAGGCCCTGGTTTCTTTCGGCTATTCTGCTGAAGAGCCTCACCATCTCCTGGAGTTCAGCATCCTTCAGCTTCTCCTCATCGGCAATCCGGGCCACATATTCCACCACGGGATCCGGGAGAAGGATCCCGTTCTTTGAGGAGTAATCCTCTATCTTCCCTATAATGTCCTGCACAGAATCACCTTACCCCTTTGACTTGAGCCTTATCTCCTCTACGAGTTTGTCAAGGTCCACTATCTTTCCGTAGTCGCTCTTGGCCGGATCAACGCCGTCCTCACCGAAGCGGTTCTGTATTATCACGCCCCTGTTATCAACGACCCTGCCGTCCTCATCGACTGTGAGGTCCTGGAGGGCGTTTACGAGACGCCTCTGCATGTAACCGCTCTGGGCTGTACGGATGGCTGTATCAACGAGACCCTCTCTTCCCCCCATGGCGTGGAAGAAGAATTCTATCGGGTCAAGGCCCTCCTTGTAACTTGAGTGTACGAATCCACGGGATTTTGCACCGAGTTCTCCCTTCTTGAAGTGTGGGAGTGTCCTGTTATCATATCCCCTGCTGATACGGCCACCCCTGACGGACTGCTGCCCCACACAGGCTGTTATCTGGGTGAGGTTGAGCATTGAACCCCTTGCACCGGTCAGTGCCATTATGACGGCATGGTTCTCGTCCATGTCGAAGTAGCTCTCTGCGATTTCCCCTGACTTGTCCCTTGCTTCACCGAGGACCTGCATTATCTTCATCTCCAGGGTCTCCTCGAGGCTCCTTCCGGGTAGCGGTTCGAGTTCACCGTTCTCATAGGCCTCAATGAGCTGGTCCACCCGTGCCTCTGCGTTCCGCAGGTGGGCCTCTATCCGCTCACGTGCCTCCTCAGGGATCTCCTCATCGTTGGTACTTGTGGTGAAACCCGCGTGCATTATACCTGCGATGGCGAGCTTGGTTGCTGAGTCAAGGAATTCCCTTGCGGCGTCGGTGCCGTACTCCTTGACGATATGGTCGAGGATCTTACCGGCGAAGGCACCGTAGGCCTTCTCGTCGATGACCCCTGAGATCAGCTGACCGTTTTCTATCACAACGTAGGCGTCGTTTTCACATTCCATTTCAAGGCATTCCTCGCATTTCCTGCAGACCTCGGCCCGGTAGACCATGTTGAGGTCGTCTGGGAGGACCATGCTGAAGATCTCCTTACCGGTCCAGTCACGTCCTCTTCTGTCTGGAAGTGGCAGTCCTGCCTTCTTGAGGATCTGGAAGACCTTCTCCTCACTGAAGACCGCACTCTTCCTTGTGAGGAGGTAGGCGCCTGATATATGGTCATGTATACCACCTATTATGGGCCCACCGAATCTGGGTGATAGTATGTGTTCCTGGACACGCATGAGGGTCTTGGCCTCTGCTCTGGATTCCTCGGTCTGGAACACGTGCATGTTCATCTCGTCACCGTCAAAGTCGGCGTTGTAGGGTGGGCAGACACACAGGTTGAGGCGGAAGGTCTTGTAGGGCAGTACACGGACCTGGTGGGCCATCATGGACATCCTGTGGAGGGATGGCTGACGGTTGAACAGTACGATGTCACCATCCTTGAGGTGTCTCTCAACTATGTATCCGGGTTTGAGGTTCTCAAGGACGACCTCCTTGGTCTCGTTGTAGATCCTTATCTTGCGTCCGTCGGGTCTTATGACGTAGTTGGCTCCCGGGTGGACGTCTGGCCCGTTTTCTATGTACTCCCTCATACGGTCCAGGTTCCATTCTGTGACGTAGACAGGTACGGTGACCTCCCTGGCTATGATTTCAGGGACACCCACCTCGTTTATGCTGATGTTGGGGTCCGGGGAGATGACGGTACGGGCAGAGAAGTTAACCCTCTTACCTGAAAGGTTGCTCCTGAAACGTCCCTCCTTGCCCTTGAGCCTCTGGGCCAGGGTCTTGAGGGGTCTTCCGGATCGGTGCCTTGCAGGGGGGACACCTGAGGCCTCATTGTCGAAGTAGGTGGTCACATGGTACTGTAGCAGTTCCCAGAGGTCCTCCACGATCAGCTGGGGAGCCCCTGCCTCCATGTTCTCCTTGAGGCGCTGGTTTATCCTGAGTATATCGACCAGTTTATGGGTCAGGTCGTCCTCTGACCTTTCACCGGTTTCGAGGGTGATTGAGGGCCTCACCGTGACCGGGGGGACCGGGAGGACTGTCAGGACCATCCATTCTGGCCTTGCAACCTCTGGGTTGACACCGAGGATGAGGGCGTCGTCATCGCTTATCCTCTCAAGACGCTCCCTCACCTCACTGGGTGTGAGCTTGTAGTCTCCCTCGACGATTGAGACGGGCTTGTCGAGTTTGATCTCCTCCTGTTCCTCCTCACAGTGGGGACACTTATCGCGGCGCGCCTCTGTGTATATCTCCTTTATTATGGGGGTGAGGCTTTCCTCCTTCTCCATGGCGTCCAGGATCCTCTGACGGTATTCCTCGATTTCAGTCTCGGTGAGGAGGACCCTCCCACATTTTCTGCAGGTTGACCGCAGGATTTTGTGTATGGTGTCTGCGAATCCCACGTGTATGACTGGCCTTGCAAGGTTTATGCTCCCGAAGTGGCCCGGGCACTCCCCTCCCTTGGCGCCGCAGGTCCTGCAGCGGAGGCTGGGGTCTATCACACCGAGCCTGGGATCCATGAGCCCGTTCTCTATGGGGTACCCGTCCTCGTCGTAGGTGTCCGGGGTGACGATCTGGGCGACGGACATCTTCCTGATATCCTCGGGGGACATGAGGCCAAAGTTTATCTGGGAAATTTTCTTTAAAATTCCTCTCAAGGTATTCTCTCCTTTTTTTTATTCCCTTAAATTCATTATCATGCCTTATCTTCCAGTATGAGTTTCGGGAAGATACAGAGACTCTTGAGTTCGTCGAGGAGTAATTTGAAGGCGTATGATACTTCCACAGGGAATGATTCTGAGTCCTCACATATTGGACAGTATTTCTTGTCCCTTATCTTGTCATAGACTGCTATCATACCACAGTCTGCACATACGAGTGCCTCATACTTGTCTGATTCATCAAGGAGCCTCTCCTTAAGGGCGAGGGCTGCTCCATGTGCGATGAGACAGTCCCTTTCCATTTCACCGAATCTGAGACCTCCTTCCCTGGCCCTCCCCTCTGTTGGCTGTCTTGTGAGGACCTGGACCGGACCCCTGGATCGTGCATACACCTTGTCTGTTGTCATGTGGTGCAGTTTCTGGTAGTAGGCCACTCCAATGAATATCTCAGCCTCTATCCTCTCACCGGTTATACCGTTGTAGAGTGATTCAACACCTGCACTTTCAAATCCGTTTGCCCTGAGGGCCTCCTTTATGTCATCCTCGTGCTCTCCTGTGAATGGTGTTCCATCCACCCGGCGGCCCTCCATGCAGGCAGCCTTACCCGCCAGCATCTCCAGGACCTGCCCCACTGACATCCTTGATGGTATGGCGTGGGGGTTGACTATGAGGTCGGGCACTATTCCGTCCTCGGTGAAGGGCATGTCCTCCTGGGATACTATGAGGCCGACAACCCCCTTCTGACCGTGTCTTGAGGCGAATTTATCACCTAGCTCGGGCTGTCTCTGTTCCCTGACCCTGATCTTGGCGAGTCTGCTACCTTCGACAGTTTCTGTAAGGAGAACGGCGTCCACTATACCCTTTTCACCATGTCTCACGGTTACTGATGTTTCTCTTCTTCGCTCTGCCACGGTCCCGAATTCATCTATCTCTTCAAGGAAACGTGGTGGTGATGTTTTACCTATCAGGACGTCACCGGATGAGACCTCTGCCTCAGGGTTTATTATACCGTCCTCATCGAGGTGTCTGTAATCGCTCTCTGACCTGTAGCCCCTGACACCCTTCTCAGGTATCTCGAAGCGGTCCTCCTGACCACCGGGGTATCTCCTCTCGGCTGCCTCATAGGATCTGAAGAATGATGACCTTGCAAGGCCCCTCTCAAGGGATGCCTTGTTGAGTATGAGGGCGTCCTCCATGTTGTAGCCCTCATAGGACATTACCGCAACAACGAAGTTCTGACCTGATGGTCTTTCATCGTAGCCTGTCACATCTATTATCCTTGTCTTGACTATGGGGACCTGGGGGTGGTGGAGGAGATGTGCACGTGTATCTGTCCTCAGGTCATAGTTTGATGCGTATAGACCCAGGGCCTGCTTGGTCATCCCCGCCTCCATGGTGTTCCTCGGTGAGGAGTTGTGGTTTGCAAAGGGGATGATACCTGCGCAGATACCGAGCATCGTGGAAGGATCTATTTCGAGGTGGGTGTGTTCATCATTGATTTCATCAGGGCTCATGGCTATGTAGGCGTTTTCCTCCTCCTCTGCGTCCAGGTACTCTATTATTCCCGCGGCTATGAGGTCGTCCCATGACATTTCCCCTGCTTCAAGCCTTTCAAGGTGTTCTTCTGTGAGGAGAGGTTCTCCGTCCTCAACTATGATCAGGGGCCTCCTGGCCCTTCCAGGGTCTGTGAATATGTAAATCTCATGGTTTTCAGGGTAATGGGTTATGTTCATTTCAGGGGAGACTTCTCCGGATCTCCTCTTTTTCCGCATCTCATCAACAAATTCTTCAGGGTTTTCACAGGTCCCTATAAGCTTCCCGTTAATGTAAATTTTGGTTTTACTCACTTAACAGCCTCCCGGTGGAAAATTAGTTCACAACCCCCATTTTTTTAATGACCTCCTCAACCTCACTGGCATCTGAGCCCTCGGATATCTTTGCCAGCAGGGCGAGGTTCTTAACAAGACCACAGTTTGGACCCTCAGGGGTTTCGTTTGGACAGATCTTACCGAACTGTGTCGGGTGAAGGTCCCTTGCCTCGAAGTGGGGCTGGCTTCTGCTGAGGGGTGAAACGACTCTCCTCATGTGGGAGAGTGTACCCATGTAACTTGTCCGGTCCAGCAGCTGGCTCACACCTGCCCTTCCACCAACCCGGTTACCGGTTGCAATTGCGTGTTTGAGGTTCTCTGTAAGCACATCTGATCTCACAGCCTGCTTGACGGACGGCTCCTTACCCCTTGCAAGGCTCCTCTCAAGCTGGTAACTCATATCCCTGCTAAGACTTGTGAAGGCCACCCTCAGGAGGTCCTCCATGAGGTCGCCTGAAACCCTGAGCCTCTTGTTCGTGTAGTGGTCCTTGTCGTGGGGTTTGCGCTCCCCTGATATGACCTGCAGTAGCATCTCGGTCATCTCAGCAAGGTATGTTGCCTTCTCCAGCCTCTTCTCAGGTTCTGTTCCTATATGGGGCAGGAGGTATCGATCTATGACGTCTTCAGCCCTTTTTATACGGTATTCCTCGGTCATCCCCTTGGCGACGCGGTTACCGATGTACTTTATGGCGCTCCTTATGAGGTACTCCCTCCTATCCTCTTCGTCAAGCTCCTCCATCTCCTTTTTGTTGAGGTTGAGCTTGTCAAGGGAGACCTGTATATCGTCTGCAGCTATCATCTGGTAGTTGAAGTCGTCTGATATGCTTGTGATGATTTCCTGGTCGGTTGCAAGTCCAAGGGCCCTCAGGAGTATGACAAGTGGGATTTCCCCTGGAACGTAGGGGAAGGATATACGCAGGAAAACACCGGTCTTCCTTGGCTTACGGTACTCGAGGGATATTCTGGCCCTGAATCCGCTCCTTATGGATGTTACTATCGCCCGAGCCCTGTTTTCATCCTCTTCACCGATTCTTTCAAGGATTATCTTGTTTGGGGCTATCTCCTCCATTGTGACTATGGATCTCTCTGATCCGTTAACAATGAAGTAGCCTCCAGGGTCTGCAGGGTCCTCTCCCTTCTCCATCAGTTCCTTCCTGCTGAGGCCATGGAGGTGGCATATCTCAGATTTCAGCATCACCGGCAGCTCACCGATGTATACCTTTTCGAATTCTGTTTCAGGGCCACCCTCCTTGAGGAGCCTCATCTCCAGGCTCATGTGGGCTGAGTAGGTGAGGTTTCTTAGCCGGGCCTCTGTGGGATATATCTTGCTCTTTGAGCCGTCAGCCTCCTTGATGAAGGGCTTCTCTATGCTCACCTTTCCTGTTTCAACCCGGTACTTTCCCTGTTCCAGTTCAATGGGTTCGCTTGTATCTATTATTTCCTGTATGCGGTTACTTACGAAGTCGTTATATGAATGGATGTGGTGGTCCACCAGGTCGTATTTATCAAAAAACGCGTCTACCAATCCCCATGCACTTTTTTTCATGGACTTCCTCCAAAACAAATTAGATGATGAAATGATCCTGCACCGTTGATCTTAAAAACTAGTCCTGAACAAGCCTGTAGGTTACGAATTCCTCTGCAGTCGGACTTTTACGAATTATTTTCACTATATCCCCCCTTTTAGCGCCTATGGCCTTGGCCACAGGGTCTGTTGTTTTTATTTTTGGAAGCTGTTCTGGATGCGCATCGAGTTCTTTCAGCACCCTCTTTGCTTCAGATTCATTCAAAATCACGTGTTCCGGAACCAGCTGGTGTTTCAAGATCTCCCTCTTCACAATTCAGTCCTCCAGATAAAAAGTCACCGTAAAATTAGATAGCGGGCCCGACGGGAATTGAACCCGCGACCACTTGGTTAAAAGCCAAGCGCTCTGCCAGACTGAGCTACGGGCCCTCAGGAAACGCCCTGGCCGGGAATTGAACCCGAGTCGCGGGCTCGACAGGCCCGCATGATAGCCCCTACACCACCAGGGCAGGTCTCTAGAATGAGAGCATTTCATTGTTCTCTTGTTACCTGCTTATATACTTTTCCATTGCTGTATGACATGCATGCTATGAGTTATATTTTTCTGGTATTTAAAGCTTTCACACCATTGGTGGAGTCCCGCCTGCCGGACTTGAACCAGCAACCCTCGGATCTACAGTCCGATGCTCTGCCAATTGAGCTAAGGCGGGTTGATATACATCATTGGACATGATGTATATTTAAGCTTTGTGGATGGGACCACCCGGATTTGAACCGGGGTCTCAGGCTCCCAAAGCCCAAAGGATCGACCAAGCTACCCTATGGTCCCTTTCTGAAGCCCCGGACGGGAATTGAACCCGCGACCACGAGATTACAAGTCTCGCGCTCCACCAGACTGAGCTACCGAGGCATTTCCAATGTTAGTAACTACTTATTTATATAGTTTGTGGTTAGGGGTGCCTGGATTCCTCAAGCACCCTGACCGCTGGAAGCTCCTCCCCCGCAAGTAAACTTATGCTGGCACCGCCACCACTGCTGATATGGTTTATGCTGTCCTCAAAGCCCATCTTCACAGCTGCAGCAGCCAGGTGACCCCCGCCAATTATTGAGAAACCCTCTGAAGAGGATATTGCATTCAGTATGTCCTCGGTTCCTATGCTGAAATCAGGGTTCTCGAATACACCCGCAGGGCCATTGGCAAAGAGGGTCCTTGCCTCACGTATCCTCCTGGCATAGAGCTTTATGGTTTCCATTCCGATATCCTGTATCGGATGGTTGGGTATCTTTTTCACAGGAACATCAACCCTCTTGCCCTCCCTGCATACAGCCACATCCACAGGTACAAGTATCCTTTCAGGGAAGCGCTTCTTCAGTTTCTTCGCCACCTTGATGAAGTCACAGTATCCCCTGCTCTTGATGAAGTCCATGTTTACCTTACCTATCTTAACCCCGCATCCCGCAAGGAATATGTTGGCAACAAGGCCCGTTGTCAGCACAAGATCTGCGCTACCGTTTTCAAGGACGTTCTTCATGACCATGATGGAGTCATCAACCTTCACCCCGCCGAGCACATAGACACAGGGCCTTTCAACATTTTCAAGGGCACCCTGAAGTGTTCGAAGTTCCCTTTCCATTACACGACCCGCAGCTGACGGTACCCTGAGGGCGAAGCCAACAAGGGAGGGCTGGGACCTGTGGGCTGCCGCGAAGGCGTCGTTGATAAAGTAGTCCAGGAGTGGCGCCAGCTTTCTAACAAGGTGGGTCTCTGCCTGCTCCTCAGGGTCCCTCTTGAGCACCTCCTCGGAGTAGAAGCGAACGTTCTCAAGGAGGATTATCTCACCATCCTCCAGTCCTGAGATGCTCTCCCTTGCAGCGGATCCGAATATGTCCTCAACATACCTGACGGGCCTCCCCAGTATATCTGAAAGTGCCCTGGCATGCTGTTCCAGTGTTGTGAAGTCATTCTTTCCCGGCCTGCTCTGGTGGGCCATCACAACTGTCCTGGCACCCCTATCTGCAAGTTCCCTTAGGGTCTCTGCATGGAGCCTCATCCTTGTATCATCGAGTATGGTACCATCATTGGGGTCCACAGGGGAATTTATGTCCACGCGGACAAGGACCGTCTTTCCTGTGACTTCAATGTCATCCATGGTTTTAAATTTAAAGGACACCTGGATCACCATCAAACCTTACTTACAAGATCCAGAAGGGCATCCCGTGGGCTGTCAGCCAGGATGATACCTGATGCAAGAAGAACACCCTCGGCCCCCAGGTCAACAGCAGCCTTCATGTCGTCTCCTGTGGATATTCCGGCGCCGCAGAGTACACTGACCTCAGGGTTCACCTTCTTCACAGCATCAACACTTCCTGTTATAACCTCAGGTTCGGCCTTTGACACAGGTATCCCGGATCCTATGAGTTCAGGGGGTTCAACCGCCACGAAGTCCGGTCCCAGGGCGGCAGCAGCAGCCGTGGTCATGACATTGTTTGTGCATACCACGGACATCATCTCAAGTTCCCTCATCCTTGATACCACCCATTCGATGTCTGCAAGCTGCATCCTCTTCTCTGAATGGTTTATGAGGGTACCATCTGCACCTGAGTCCCTGGCGCACTCTGCAAGGACGCTCCCTGTGTGTCCACCAGCATCAACGGGGTCTATGTGCTGTGCCAGTACCTGTATTTCCACAGCCTCACTCACCCGGTGGAGGTCCATGTGCTGCGGTGCCACAGCCATGTTAACACCGGTCTCATCTGCGACATCCTGGCATATTGATGCAAGTTCGAGGGCTCTCTCACCTGTTGATTCGAGGTATGTTTTAAAATTCAGTATGACGATGGGTGTGTCCTTCAACTCCAAATCCTCCAGCATGATTAATGGGATATCTCATAGTATGGTTGAGGTGTATTATAAAATATGCTGTGACATCCGTGCGGGAGTTCTTGAAGGGGGTTTGTGAATGAATTTGTCTGTTAATATCCGGTGCATCCCCACAGAATAGGGTTACATGCATAAAGCTATTAGATGATGGCAAAACAGTGAAAAATTAAATTGTAAACATTATACTACATGTTGTAGGTCTTCACAACGCTTGTTGCGCGACCGCAGGTTGCAGTATAATGTTTACTACCGTAACGCTTGGTTACCAGTGACGGTTCAAAGCTTGTCCATCTGCCCTCTGAATACACGTGAAGCCATCGGTGTCTTGATGATGCCGAGGTGGCACCCTGCACGACCTTCACCTTGTAGCCGTTTGCTGCAAGTTTCCTGGCAGACCAGTCAGAGAGTCCCCAGCAGTCCCCGTAGCCTGTCTTTTCAACGCCTTCAGCTGTGTGTGGGCCGCCTGATCTGTGATTCAGGTTCCTGTTAATGTATGATGCAAGCCTCTCAAGGCCCTCATCACCCTCCAGATTGTTAAGCTCATCAGAGCTTACAGCCCGGGTGTATGCTTTTCTTGAGGTTGTCCTGTAGGTAGCACGGCTCCTGTATTTCTTCTTTGTCTTTGTCTTATAGGCAGCCTTTGTCCGGTACGTGTACTTCTTTTTTGTCTTTGTCCGGTAGGTTTTCTTCACGGTACCCTTGGAAGCATGGACCTTGCTGTATCTCTTGTACTTTTTGTACTTGGATGCTGCATCAACCTTTGGCAGGGATGTGGACTTTGCTGTTATCTTATCGCCACTGGAATCCTGAAATTCCAGCTGTCCGATGGGTATGGTACTCACTGCTACTGCAAGTGCAAGTAGAGCGAGGTAACGCGAGTGTCTCTTAATCTTACCGCCTCCACTGATGGCAGGATCTACCCGCCGACCTTACCATGAACCTTAATCACATCACCACTATATATAAACCTTTGTTTCCGGAATAAGACAAAAAGGCTTATATAATGCTTTTTTCAGCATTCAGAGGATTCTGATCATGAATTGATAATGGCGCCCCAATACTCCGTTAAAAGGTTTTATTTTTTCTAAAGAAGGAATATGGGACCCTAAAAAAGCCGAAAAGCTTTTAAATTAAATCAGCACTTCAAGCACATCCAGGCACATTTTAATGAATTCAATTCCATCATGGACTTTTAAGAGAGCTTATATGACAAAACCGGGGATTATAAGACAGTTTAAACAAAGCATTTTTAATAATTATTTTAAATTTATTATTATAAATTCTCTGGCTGATGTGGCTCATGTGAGCTGGCTTAACCTGGGCTCATGTAATCCCCGCTGCCCGTGTCCCGGCACTATTGTTTGAATAGGACATACCACCATGTCCACTCAGAGGACATGCGGGCATATATTTAAATGTAGCTGCAGAAATCATATCAAGGGCAGAACATCTGAAGAAAATGTTAGAGATGGGTTGGCCATGTACCTGGAAGAATCTCAGAGAAGAATGGAGAGGATGGGATACCGCTTCGTGGGAGAGCACAGACATTCAGCGGTTAAAACCTGCCTCTGGACAAAGAAGAGCATAGTCAATGAGGGAGTATGCTACAAGGAAAAATTCTATGGAATCAGGAGCCATAGATGCCTCCAGATGTCTCCAAGTGTGCCATTCTGCCAGCAGAAATGCCTCTTCTGCTGGAGAGACCTTTCATCAACAGGGACAGCATGGGAGGGCCCCCATGATGAACCCGCAGATATAATTGATGGGGCCATAGAGGCACAGAGGAAACTGCTATGTGGATACCTCGGCAATGAGAGGGCAGATAAAATCAAGGTGATGGAGTCACAGGACCCAACAAATGCTGCCATATCACTTGCAGGGGAACCAATGCTCTACCCTGACATGGATGGCCTCCTGAGGGAATTTCACAGGAGAAACTTCACAACATTCCTTGTAACCAATGGCCTGGCACCCATGAACCTTGAAAAACTTGCAGAGGAACCCACACAGCTCTACATATCCCTGGACGCCCCTGACAGGGACACCTATAAGGAACTCTGCAGGCCACAGATATCAGGGGCCTGGGATCTCCTCAACAGCTCACTTGAACTCATGCCATCCTTCAGCTGCAGGAAGGTCCTCAGGATCACGGCGGTGAGGCATATTAACATGAAGGATCCTGAGGGGTTCGCCAGGATGATCGAGAGGGCCAGACCCGACTTTGTTGAGGTAAAGGCCTACATGTACATAGGCTACTCAAGAAGACGCCTTGATATAGAGAACATGCCCCTCTTCTATGAGGTCCATGAATTTGCAGAAGAACTTGCGGCTGCATCTGGGATGGAGATCGTGGATGAATCACGGGAGAGCAGGGTTGTTCTTCTGGCTTAGGGCGCCGGATTCTGGATGACCAGACACCACCCTTAAATAATTCATCCACGATAATTATTAAACAGGTGGTAATTATGAGGCAAATTCTTCCATTAATTCTAATTGCATTCCTTGTGGCCGCCCCTGTATTTGCAGTTTCAGGGTTCTCTGTGACACTTGGGGAGGCCACCAGCAGCAATCCATCATACAAAAGCGCTGTGATGGACTACTTCAAAGCAAAGACAGATAAGGACCTTCAGAGTGCTGATATTAAGATTGTAACAGCATCAGAGGTCAACGAGGTTTCACGGGGCGTCACAGGCCGTGTGTACTCACCATCGCAGATACTGTCCTGTGCAATGGTGGACCTTTCCTACAGTGACGGGATCAAGGTCTCGGTTGATACCAGCAAGATAAGGGTTGTAACACCTGAGATGTATGCAAGCGCCCTCAGGTCCTCAGGGATAGATCGTGGCTACGTAGTAGTGACTTCACCGGTACCTGCGTCAGGGGAGGCTGCACTTGCAGGGGTCCTGAAATCATATGAGATCGCCGTCGGAGAGCAGATACCCGAGGAGGCCAAGAGGGTATCTGTTGAGGAGATATACCTCCAGAGCAGGCTTGTTAACGAAACAAACGCCACAGGGGATAGGGTGGCTGAACTCTTCGATGAGGTCAAAAACAGGACCCAGAGTCAGAACCTCCAGGACCCCGCTGACATACAGCGGGTCGTGGTTGATGTATCACAGCAGATGAACATCAACCTCACAGAGACCCAGGTCCAGCAGGTTGCCGATTCGGTTGCAGCATCCCAGAGGGTCCAGGGAAGCCTCACAGAATTTAAACAGAGGCTGGAGGGTGTTAGCCAGCAGGTTGGAGGATCAGGTATACTGGACCAGATATATGCGTTCCTCCAGAGCATCTACAACTACATCATGGGGATTGCATCCCCATAGATTATTTTTAGAGTGCCGGAGTTCCAGGGGATTCTAGTGGTGGCATACCTTCCAGCCTGGAGTGGTTCATGGGGTCCCCTTATTCAGGGGCATCCTTTTCGGTGACCGGTCTTCACATCAGACCATAATATATATTGAGGATTATTACAATATCTCCTAATCATGTTGATAGCTCAGAATAACCTTCAGTTCATCCTGGAAGTTGCAGTGATAATCCATGTTGGCATAATTCTGCTCTTCAATGTGGTGGCGGCACCCCTCAGTCTTGTGATGTTCCTGGGGACCGTGCTGACAGTCGCACTTGCACTTATATTCTCACTGGATGCAGCTTTTCTTCTGCTACCCTTCCTATCACACCATGAATTCACCCACCCCTTCGGACCCTTCGCGGTTTTATTCTGGGTTACAATGGTTGCATCCTCAAACCTCCTCACCGAGGCAGGTATAGGATCAGCATCCGTTAAGAAACTTTCACTTCTACTCTTCTTTGTAATAGCCATCTCCGGGGGGCTGATGCACAGGTCATTCCTGGTGCTCTGGCTCCTGGGATGGGCCTTCGGTTATCTCCTCATGTCAAAGAGTTTCAGGAGGAGCACAAAGATAACCAAAAAATCGGTCCTATCATTCATCCTCGCCGGTGCTGGAGCTTTCGCCCTCATGGAGTTCCTCTCGAAGGTCCTCAATAAGAGCGTTCTGAGTCCAATGCTGAGGATCACAAGGCTTGAGGAGAACACGGTTCCAAGCCTTTCACTGGTCCTTAAAAATACGACCTTCTGGGGACATGTGCAGGGTTCCTGTTACTGGAAATCAGCCTGCCTGGGGGGCGCCGATGGATATATCACCCTCCCCATCACCATGATCCAGAACCTGGGGCTTCCATACCACATATTCTACGGGGTTCTGGTGGTTAAGAAGGACTACATCGACTACATGCTACCCGGGATCTTTGCGGTGGCCTTTGACGCGGGCTTCTTTGGGCTGCTCTTCCTCCTCTTCTGGGTTATGATAGTCACCTTCTGTGGGCTCAGTGTTCTCAGGAGGTATCAGGAGCAGAGACTCAACGGTAGCAGGATGTACCTTGGCCGGGAGGCCCTCCTTATAGGGTCCCTTGCAGCATTCCTGTCACAGAGCCTGATGGGCCTCTTCATATTCAACAGGTCATTTAACTCATCAGCCCTTCTCACATACATAATAATATCCGCCCTGGTGATGGCCCACACCGTCACCATCAAGAGGACAATCTCCTGATACTGGTGTGCATTAACCCGACGTTTCAGGGTTTGTTATAAGGAAACAGAAAAAGGGAAGCTGGCTGGAGGTTTTTTCTATTTCCAGAAAAAAGAGAAGGGGAGCTGGAGGTTTAGAGGTTTTTTGCTATCTCAACGGCCTTCTCAGCAGCCCTCTCAAGGGACGTCTCAAAGGGGATTCCTGCCTCCCGCAGGATCCTCTGACCCTCCTCCTCATTGGTTCCGGTAAGGCGTATCACAAGGGGCACGTCTCTTCTGGCATCCCTCAGGGCGTTCACAACACCCCTGGCAACATCATCGGCCCTGGTTATACCGCCAAGGACGTTGAGGAATACAACCCGGACTGAGGGATGGGATATGACGAGGTCAAGGGCCCTCCTTATGACGTCCTCTGAGGCACCGCCACCGATGTCGAGGAATGTGGCGGGTTCCCCGCCCTTCAGTTTTATGAGGTCCATTGCGGTGAGGGTTAACCCGGCACCGTTACCTATAACCGCAATATCTCCGTCGAGCTTCACAAAGGCAAACTCCTCGGGTTCATACTCCTCCATTTCCATAAATTCCCTGTGGCGGTAAATGGAGTCGTCATCCACCTCAAGCTTTGCGTCTGCTGCGATGACACTGTCCCCTGAGATGACCAGGGGGTTTATCTCTGCAAGCCTGGCATCGTACTTCCTGAAGAGCTGATATAACTTCCAGATCACTCCACCGACAGAGGGTATCAGTTCACTTTCAAGACCCATCTTCCTTGCAATCTCCCTGGCCTCATAGGGAAGAAACTCATCGAGGGGGTTGATGTGGTAGCGCACGATCTTTTCGGGGGATCTGGCCGCCAGTTCCTCTATATCAACCCCTCCCTCGGCACTGGCCATTATGAGGGGCATCTTCGCTGTCCGGTCAATGACGGCACTCACGTAGAGCTCCCGGTCTATGGGTATCTTCTCCTCTATGAGGACCTTCTCAACGGTTTCACCACGTACCTCTGAGGAAAGGAGGTCCCCGGTAACTTCAGCGACACCTGAGGGGGATGCGAACCTTATACCACCTGCCTTTCCCCTTCCACCTGTAAGGACCTGGGATTTAACTGCAACATCACACCCCAGTTCCGCAGCTATCCTTTCAGCTTCTTCAGGGGTCTCTGCAACACCTCCACGGGGGGTGCTTATACCCTCAGCCCGGAATATCTCCTTGGCGCTGTACTCATAGAATTTCATCTGCTTCCCTCCATTATAAGTTCGCGACCGGCCTGGAATGCCATCAGGTTCTTCTCCTCTGTACCTGGGGGTACGCTGTCCTTTATGGCCTCCTCAGCGGCCCTGACACTCACAATCCCTGTTGCCTCGGTGAGGGCCCCGATCATGACCATGTTGGCCACTATGGTTATGCCAACCCTTTCCTCGGCTGTTCTGGTTGCGGGGGCCCTGAAGTATTTAACCTCCCGCGCCCTGATGAAATCCTCTATTTCAGCTTCAACAACCATATCAGGGTCAACTATGAGGGTCCCTCCCCTTTTGAGGTCGTCCATGTATGTCAGGAGGGCCTGATGGGACATTGCAACGAGTATATCCGGGCTCTGAACCTTGGGGTAGTCTATCTCATGGTCACTTATCACGACCTCCGCCCTTGAAGCCCCTCCCCGGGCCTCAGGGCCATAGGACTGGGTCTGAACAGCGTATAGACCATCATAGAGACTTGCAGCCTTACCAAGGACTATGCCTGCAAGTATAACTCCCTGTCCACCGAATCCAGCTATTCTGATTTCCTTTCTCACTTCAATCATCCCGGTAAGCTGATCTGATCATACCAAGGGCCCTGCCTGACTTCTCATCAACCATACTGCAGATCTTTTCGCAGAGTTCAGGCTGTGGCCTGTTTGCAAATTCTCCAACTATGATTTTACCCTCAACCTCGTCGGGTTCCATCTTAAGGGCCTTCCTCCTGTTAAGGCTGTTCTCCTTCATGAACCTCATCATCTCCACCGGGGAGCGCATCCTGTTTTTCCTCCCGAAGTAGGTGGGGCACTGGGATATGGCCTCTATGAATGAGAAACCCCTGTTCTTCAGCCCCTTCTTTATGGAGTTTGCAAGCTGGAGGGGATGTGCGGTGGTCCATCGGGCCACATAACTTGCCCCGGCAGCGGTTACAAGCTCTGCAAGGTCAAATGGATCCTCAAGAGCACCATATGGTGCGGTGCTCCCATAGCTACCCTCCGGGGAAGTTGGGCTTATCTGACCGCCTGTCATCCCATATATGCTGTTGTTAATACAGATCACCGTCATGTCGATGTTCCGCCTGGCACCATGGATGAGGTGGTTACCTCCTATGGCTGCGGCGTCACCATCCCCTGTGAATACAACCACGTCAAGTGAGGGGTTCCCTAGCTTGAGACCGGTTGCAAAGGATATGGGCCTTCCATGGGTTGTGTGGAGTGAGTCACAGTTAACGTAACCTGGAATCCTTGAGGAGCAGCCTATGCCTGAGACCATTGCAATGTTATCAAAGTCAATGCCGGCCATCTCCATGCCCTTGAAGAAGCTGTTGAGGACTATTCCATTACCACATCCTGCACAGAATATGTGTGGAAGCCTCTCCCTTCTGAGATACCTGAGGTAAGGGTTTTCTCTTTTTTCCATCTAAACACTCCTATCTGTTCATCTTCAGGATCATGTTGAGGATCTCCTCTGGCCTGTGGATCTCCCCACCAATCTTTGGGAGGAGTTCAACCTCAGCCATTCCAGCGGCAACACGCTGGACCTCATAGAACATCTGGCCGAGGTTCATTTCAACCACAAGCAGCTTCCCGGACCTCTCTGCGGCAGCCCTCACTTCGGTTTCAGGGAAGGGCCACGGCGTGTTGATCTTCAGGTACCCTGCCCTGACACCATCCTTCCGGGCCATCCTGACGGCCGTTGCAACTGAACGTGAGGGGGCTCCGTAGGAGATAACGGTTATATCGGCATCCTCTGTCAGTTCCTCCCGGACATCGGTTATCCTGTCCCTGTGCCTGAGTATCTTGTCACAGAGCCTCTTAACCAGCCTGTGGTGTCCCTCGGGGTTTGATGCGTCAGGGTAACCCCTCTCATCGTGTGTCAGTCCAGTTACGGGTATCCTGTAGCCATCACCAAAGGCCGGCATCTCAGGGACACCATCCTCAGGGGCCCTGAAGGGAAGGAACTCCTCTGGGGGAACTGAGGGACCTCTCCTTTTTCTGATCTTCACACGGTCGGGGATGGTTATCTTCTCCCTCATGTGGCCCACTATTTCATCGCCCATGACCATCACCGGGACCCTGTATTCCTCTGCAAGGTTGAAGGCGCGGACCGTGAAATCGAAGCACTCCTGCACCGATGATGGGGAGAGTGCTATGATCTCGTAGTCCCCGTGGGAGCCCCACCTGGCCTGCATCATATCGCTCTGGGAGGCCATTGTGGGCTGTCCTGTGGAGGGGGAACCCCTCTGTACATTCACGATTACTAGGGGTGTTTCTGTCATGGCGGCGTATCCCACGTGCTCCTGCATGAGGGAAAAACCGGGTCCTGATGTGGCGGTCATCCCCCTGACGCCACTCCAGACAGCACCTATAACAGCCCCCAGGGCCCCTATCTCATCCTCCATCTGCACAAAAACACCACCCTCCCGGGGGAGGAGTAGGGCCATTTCCTCTGCTATCTCGGTTGATGGGGTGATGGGGTAACCCGCGAAGAACCTGCACCCTGCCTTGATGGCTCCGCGTGCGCAGGCATCGTTTCCCTGGATAAAATACTCCTCAGTCATCTTCATACACCACTATCGCCTGATCTGGACACAGGAGCATGCAGAGCTTGCATCCCGTGCATTTTTCCAGATTTTCCGGGACTGGCTCATGCACACCCTTCCTGTTGAGTTCCTCTGATCTAACATAGACCCCTTCGGGGCAGAACTCTCTGCATATGTCACATCCCTTACAGAGATCTGAATCTATCTTTATCATGGTCATCTTCCATCGTGGTTCTTATCTTAGCTTTGCCTTCAGAATTTAAATAATTAATCAAGAATAATATTATTCAGAACTCAGATTATAATAAATTACTGGCGTCTCCTTCACCAGAGGTTTTCAGCAAAATGCCCTGTCAGTCCCGGGGTAAAGATGTATATATTCCGGTTTTCAGGTTTTCCAGGGCCTATGTAAATCAGGTACCTGAGATTCTCCATTTCATGGTTTACTCAGTCTTCTATGTACATCAGAGGATACCTGAGTTCCTCCAGGTACTCCATGCGGACGGTCACCCTTTCTGAACCATGCTCCACGGTCAACCTCACACTCAGCATGTCCCCGGTGAGGGAGACGTAACCGAATTCCCCCGCGGTTTTTCTGATCATATCCCTGTCTATATGGACCTCAACGTCCATGATGGCTGGCTGAAGTTTTATGGATTCACTGATGGCACTCTCAAGTCCATCTGCTGTCTCGAGGCTGACAGGCGTCCCGGTGAACTGGTGGAAGAGGGCCCCCATACTTATGCCACCCTCGAATATTGCCCTCTCCCTGTCTGACAGGTTTGAAAAGTACTTCTCTCTAGGTTCATTCATATCAAACACCACCAAAATCTTCAGTTTCACTCATTCCAGTAAAAGCTTTTCTCCAGGGTACTATCAATCACTTAAACTTCACTATTTATTCAAATGCCGAGGATGTTATTGAATTCCATTAGCTTATCAGAGATGAATTCTGGAGGTATCGGGAACAGGTATCCCAGCACAAGGAATACAGTGAGTCCGATGACCGCTGCAAGGAGAAACCTCCTATCCTCCTCAACAGGATAGAATCGTGTAACCAGAAGTCCAGCAGAGAGGAAACCCAGGATTATTGGAATCGAATAGTAGCTCTTGGGGTTATCGACCCTGACATTCCTCTGGTAGGGTTTTATACCCTCCAAGTGGCACTCAACTATCAGCCGCTCCCTGGTGGACCCCAGGGGGTGGCAGGTTATGAGGAAAAGCTTCGCACCCTGATTCACCGGCATCTGGTAGGAGGCCGGCACAATGAATGACCTGTTAACACGGTATTCAGCAAATCCTACGCCCGGCCAGTTCAGGTATACACTGTCCCCTGCCCTGAGTTTATCCAGGTGAAGGAAGGGGGAACCATAGAGGGTCCTGTGCCCGAAGAGTATAACCGTCCGGTTTCCGGGAGGGTAGGACATGGGTTCATGGTACACCCCGTAGAAGACTGACCGGTTGTTGATGGTCTCTGTGAGGTTTATGGAGGGTACTTCAATGACAGGGGCCCTTACATCGGGGCTGTGCACGGTTACCTGGGATGAATAAAAACTCACCTCAATGAGGGCGTAGAGGGATACTATGAACATGCCTGTGATTATCAGAAGAGTTGATGCTCTCATGTCCCTGAAAATAAAAAAATGGTTGGTGGATCAGCGCATGATCCTTGTGTATGCAACTGCGGCTGCTGTCACCAGCACACCTATCACCAGGGGCCCATAGGGCGCACCGGTCTTTGCCCCTGAAGTGGATGCTGCTGATGTTCCGGTGGCTCCGTAGAGGGTGCCTGGAGGGTAGTATCCGCTGCCCTGTGAGCCGTTACCACTGACCTTGGCTGGCCATTCATAGGTGTAGACGAACCTCTGTGATGTCTCGGGCTCCATTGTGACATCCCAGGCAGCCACCTGTGTGCTCACAAAGAGGTCATCATCCACGAAGGCCTTCGGGCTGCTGTATATGAGCCTGGAGTTTGCAGGGGCTATAGGGGCCCTTACGATTCCGGAGACGGATTCCTCATCCAGGTTTATCAGTGTGAATCCGAAGGTCCCCTTCCAGTACTTGAGGTCAAGGGAGGGGTTCAGCACCTCTATCTCATTTGGCATGAACCATGAAGCCATGAGACCCGGTTCGTTTATGAGGGGCCAGTAGTTGCTGTCATCAGATTCAACGTTAACGATGTAGCTGGGTATCTCCCCCATGTCACCTGTGGCCTGAAGGCCGAAGGACACGGTCTTTGTCTCTCCAGGCCTAATCTTCCATCCGTAGTCCCCTCCAAGTTCAGGGCTCCTTGATTTAACCATCTTAACTGCTGCAGGATTTGTCCACTGAATCAGCCATCTTATGGTGCTGTTCTCAGACAGACTTCCCTGGTATACATGTCCTATCTTAAAGTACTGAACATTGTTATCATTGTTCTTTATCTTAACTGTGATGACAGCTGTGAGATCCTTCAACCTGAAACTGGTTGATTCTGGTTTCTCCTTAACCCAGGTCTCCTTTGCAGCGGAACCTGTATCTGAAACTCCCAGGACAGAAATAATAAATATTGCCATTATAGCCATATACACCAATTTTTTCATAAGCATCCCCACATAGAATATTAAATAAAAATTAATTAAATTTTTTGTTTTTGATTAACCGTATATTCTCTGCAGCTCCTGTATCATCCACTGGGGTGCGTTCTGTGTTGGCACGGTGAGAATTATACTGTTCATGTTCTGTATCAGGAACAGGACATCTTCCCTTGGGACCTCAAGGATGATGAGGTAGTTGGTGTCCAGTTCACCCAGATTTGATGATCTCTCATAGCTTGAGAGCCGTATACCATAATTCTGGAGTATGGCGTTGATCTCTGCCTCATTGAGACCCCCTGATGCCGCAGCCCTCAGCAGCTGCTCAACATCAGTTGATGATGCCCTCTCGTTTTCGCTCTGTGATGTTATACTGTTCAGTGTAAGTCTCTGGGTGTTAAGTATTCGCGCATCAACGGCTCCACTGTCCTTTGACCGGAGGATCGCAAGGACAGTCGCCCCACTTATACGTGGTGTTGATGCTGCAGGTGATGTGTTGTTCCCGGTTGCATTCTGGTTGAGGTAGACGTCTACCATATCCCCAACACTTATAAGTCCACCAGCTGCCTGCAGCCTTGTTATCATGATGGGCACGGCAACTGTATCCGGGGTCTGGATCTGTGTGTTGGCAAGTACGGTTGCATCGGCCTGGCTCACGAATTTCTTGGCATCGTCCACCTTCATTATCACACGCTTTTCCTGGTCGTTATCGGTGTAGTTCACCATGACCCTGCCCACGCGGTCCTTCTTGATATTTATCTGCTGGTTCTGATAGGTACGCCAGGACTGGGTGGCCGGCCCAACAACATCAACTGCAAGGGCTTCCTCCGGCGTCACCGCGGCGTCTATCTGGGCAAGTATGGCCTGTTTCTGGGGATCCGTTGCAAGGGGCCCCTTGAAGAGGGCGTCAACCTCGGCGATCTTTGTGGCCTTGGCATTCTGCAGGGTCTCCTGGTATGGCTGGTAGACCAGGAAGTAGTACCCTGCACCTGCAAGCACAAGGATGATGAGGCCGAATACAAGGGCACCTATTATGGTCCTCTGTTCCTCCTCAGGGATTCTTCTCCCTATACCACCCGAAGGGCCATCTGGCTTCTTGGGGGGTGGTGTGAGCCTTGGTCTTGGCTTTTCACTGCCCAAACGCGGCTTTGGTTTTTCTCCACCTTTAAGCGGCTTCCGGTCTTCCGGCTTCTCAGGAGTTTTCAGCCTCGGGCGGGGTTTGGGCATGGGTCGAGGTTTTTTCTTATTAGAATCACTCCCACCACTGAATTTACCCACAAGTCCCTTCAGTTTACCCCCAATGTCAGAATCACCTTTATCGTTGCTTTTACGGAGGTCAGGAGGATTATTTTTTTTATCCCTATCATTACCCTTAATCTTGTCCAGCATTCAGATCACATCTCTTTAGGTAGTATGGGCACTGCAATATAGGTCAAAGTAGCGATGAAAAGTATTATCGCCACGGGACCTGCCACGACACTGGCGGCTCCAAGGATCTCTGCGGTTGCAACCGAGAGTATGGTTGCGATTATCAGTATGAGGGCTGTAGAGGCCCTTATACCATCCACCCGCGGATATACTATGCTGCTTATCATCAGAACTGAAACTGCAATCATCATGAAGGCAGCAGGCAGTTCACTGTAAAATCCCGTGAGATAGAATGATGATATTGTAACAGCCGCGACGGGTATTGGCAGACCCGTGAAGTTCTTCCCACCCCCTGTGAGAACATTGAACCTTGAAAGTCTCAGTATACCACATAATACTATTAAGAGACCCACTAATATATTAACATATCGAAAATCAGCAGCCGCGGAATAGATGAGAATGGCCGGTGCAACACCAAAGGATATTACATCCGAAAGGGAGTCCATGTTTTTACCGAATCCATGGATGTCCCTTCTTCCTGTTTTTCGCGCAACCCAGCCGTCAAGGGAATCAAATAATACTGCAAGGAGCATAAGTATGCATGCACCGTTAAGGGAACCGTCAATGGATAGCAGAATGGACAGATAACCAGAAGATGCATTTAGCATTGATAAAAGATCTGGAAGAGCTATAAATGAGGTTATTTTTTTATCGTTCATCAACCGCCACCCTTTTTACTTATAATCTGGTAGTCATCATTTCACTGCACATTCATCCGTTTTTTTGCCTGGATTGAACCTTGCCACCACCGTCTCCCCGGCCATGGGCCTTGAACCGGTTCTCACAAGCACCTCACAGTTCTCAGGCAGTACCAGGTCCACCCTAGAGCAGAATCTTATCATACCTATACGGTCGCCCCTCTCAACATATTCGCCCTCTTTAACGTACTGCACGATTCTCCGTGCAACGAAGCCCGCTATCTGGACAACACCAACGTTCCCATAATCTGTTCTTATCACAATTAAGTTTTTTTCATTTTCAGTGAGTACCCTTGAACGGGCCACCCTGAACCTGCCATCAACATGCTCGGTGTATATCACCCTGCCCGAGACTGGGGCCCTGTTAACATGGACATCGAAGGGTGACATGAAGGTACTTATGAGGATACCACCACCCCCATCAGGGAATATCCTGTCAATGAGGGGGTAATCTGATCCCACCCTTTCTATCCGGTCTATCTTACCTGAAAGGCGCCTTCCATCTGCGGGGGCAATGATGAGGTTCTCATCAGAGGGAGGTATCCTCTCAGGGTCCCTGAAGAACTGCATCATGAAGGCTATGACCGTGAACATGAGTATGCCTATGGCATGGTAACCAAATAGCAGGGGAATTGTGGCCACGCTCACAAGGAAACTGGCCCTCTTTGCAACGCCCTTTACAAACAAATAACTCACCTGTTTCCATTACCGGTAATCTGGTCTGATAGGTTTCTTCTCACATGGAGTTCACAGCGATATGAACACCCTATGGAACCTCAGAATGTGAATATTCTGGTGAAAGATATATATACTCATGTACTGAAGATTAAATGTAATCCAAGTTAAAGCTTCCCTCCGATGGGGGAACTTCATTCTACAAGTTCCTTCTGGTAGATGTGATGGTGATGATAGAAAGTAAGATAAAGGTTCTCAGAAAGGCGGCACAGGTCTCAACGGCCCAGAGTTCAGATAAACTGTGGTGTGTAATTGCTGGTAATGAGGACATGGTTAACTCTGTGGCCTATGAGGCGATATCATCCCGGGACCTTGTAAGGATAATCTTCAGGGAACACGTTACCATCAGAGACTCCTTTTTAAGGAAGAGGTTTGACCTGATCATGCTTTATGGTGACAGCAACAAGATAAGGGACCTTTCACTCATCTGTAAGGAGAAAGGAGGAGCCTACATTAAGATAGCCCCCTACTACGTTGAGAACGAACCCAACCTTGTACTCCTTGTTGCACCGGAGAACTATATGAAGAAATTTGCAGGGGAGGCTGAAAAGAGCGATGTTGGTTTCTCATTCATACTTGAAGATAAAACAAGTGGTTTCATCGAGACAGATGTTTATCTCACAGAGAAGCTTCCGTCAGTAATAAGGAACATCATAGACCCCCTCTTCAAGGTTACAGACGTTGTTCTTGTAACACTTCTCATCTCTGTCCATGAAAGGGAGGACGTTGAGAGGATAGCTGAAATAGCATCCCGTAACAACATATTTGCAGTTGACTTTAAAGACATATTCGAGGAGGAGTGAAATGTTTTCATTTGGAAAGAAATCTGAAGAAAAACCTGAAAAGAAGAGTGCCATCACCAACACACTCGGGATAGACCTGGGTACCCTCAACACCGTTGTTGCCAAGCCGGCAGGAGATAAATTTGATATCTACAAGATCCCATCTGTGGTGGCTGTGAAAAAGGATGACCCATCATATGTCCTTGCAGTGGGTGAAGAGGCAAAAATGATGCTCGGGAGGACCCCTGAGGATATAGTTGCTGTGAGACCCCTCAGGAAGGGTGTTATTGAGAGCGTGGCCCAGGCAGAGGCCCTCCTGGTCTATGCAATGGAGATGGGTGCCGGTGACTCTGATTCCATAGACAGGATAGTTATAGGCATACCCGGGGACGCATCAGAGGTTGAGAGGAACGCCGTTGAGGAGATAGGGAGGAAGGCAGGGGCTAATTATGTCCTTGTTATAAGTGAGGGGCTTGCAGCGGCCATAGGGGCAGGTCTTCCAATAGCCGAGGCATCAGGTACCATGGTAATTGACATCGGCGCCGGTTCAAGTGACATCGTGGTGATATCCCTTGGTGGAATAACTGATATCCAGACCATAAGGGTTGGTGGAGACGACATAGACAGCAACATAGTGGAACTTGTTAAGGAGAAATTCAATGTTGAGATAGGTATCCATGAAGCAGAGAAGGCAAAGATAGAGGTCGGGATGGTAAGATGCGATGAGGAACTTGAAAACCTCAAAACAGTGGTCATAGGAAAGTGCATGGAAACCAACAAACCCAAAAAGGTGGAAATTGATTCAGAGATGGTTGCAGAGGCAGCAGAGCCAGTGGTGAATGGTATTGTTAAATCCATCGCAGAGGTCCTTGAGAGACTCTCACCGGAACTGATATCCGGGGTTTACAACAAGACAGTCGTTGTTGGCGGAACCTCACAGCTTAGGGGTTTGAAGGAGAGGATCTACGATGAGGTGGGCATCCCTGTTGAGATATCAGATGACCCCATGACGGTGGTGGCCAAGGGAGCCGCAATAGTTGCTGCAGAGCCAAGGGCCCTCGAACCAGAGGTAAGGCTCAAGGCCATGAAATAATATTTCTTTTTTTATTGGAAGGGGCCTCAAAAGGATGAAGGTTCTCGGGATTGATGAGGCTGGAAGGGGACCGGTGATAGGCCCCCTGGTTGTTGCTGGTGTGATGATACCTGAGAGGAAGTTCTCAATACTCCGCAAGATGGGTGTGAAGGACTCCAAGAAGCTCACACCAGAGAGGAGAAGGTTCCTTGCAAGGAAGATAAGAAGAATAGCCAGGGTATTCACGGTTAAGATCTCGGCCTCTGACATTGACAGAATGCGTGAAAGGGGCTTCAACCTCAATGATATTGAGAAGATAGCCATAAAGAGGATAATAGCTGAGGCCCAGCCAGAACGCGTGATTATTGACTCGGTGGATGTTAAGCCAGAGAGGCTTGCGGAGGAGATCAGGTCACACTTCGGGGAAATTGAGGTCATTGCAGAGCACGGTGCAGATACAAGGTACTATCCTGTGGCCGCGGCATCCATAATAGCCAAGGTCGAAAGGGATCTTGAGATAGAGAGGATACAGAAGAAGAACAGGAAACTTGGGGATATCGGGTCCGGTTACCCCTCTGACCCGCGTACCCGGGAATTTCTTGAATCATTCACCTATGATGAACTGCCAGACTTTGTGAGGAGGTCATGGGCAACCGTTCAGAAAAAGAAGCAGTAAATTAATTGAAACTAAGGATTAAGCTGTGTTGTGGTGACTTCAGCATTTCATGTCGCTTAAGACCACAATATCCTTAACTTTCTAGCGGGATTAAAACCACTATTCTTAAATACCCCTGATTTTTAAATATCCACCAGGTGAGGCAGAAAAATGTTTCTCGATCCGGTCATCAACTTCTTCGGCACATTACTTGAGATGTTCCGCAGCGGTGGTGCTATCACCTACCTCATAGCAGTAATAGGGATCTACGGGTTCATCACAGCACTTGAGAAGATACACTACCTGAGGAAAATTTCACGTGTAAGCACGCCCCAGATAATAGGGGCCGTCAATGAGTCCATGGAGAAGGGAGGGGCCCTGGAGGCCCTCAGAGAGATAGGTCAGTACCAGAACCCGGTATCAAAGATAATATCAGAGGCCCTCAAGATAGGGTACCGGAACCGTTCAGAGGTGGAGGACGCCATGGAGCGAGTGTTCATCGTGGAGATGAGTAACATGACCCGGGGCCTCGGCACCCTGAGGACCATCATAGAGGTGGCACCGATGCTGGGTCTGATAGGGACTGTTATAGGGATCTGGTACACCTTCAGGGCCCTTGGGGTTAACGCTGACCCTGCTGCAATGGCTGAGGGGATCTATGTGGCCCTGATAACAACCATCCTTGGACTTGCCGTCGCCATCATCCTGATGCCACTCTACTCCTACATAACAGGAAGAATCGATGATGAGATTGACAAGATTGAGCTCATAAAGAAGATGACCAACTGGGGCTACGCCGTTATGAGGATAAGGGTTGAGGGGGATGTGGATGATGTGGTGAAGGCCCTCATGGACTCTGATGGTGTGGTGAGTGTCCGGGTCGTTGATGAACCCGATGCCAATGTGGTGGTCGCATTCAAACCAAGCATGCTTGAGAAGAGCATAAACAATATTATAATTGAAAGATGCGGTAAGAGTGCCGAGATCATTGAAAGTAAGCTGAGACAGTGATAGGATGGTTCTTGACACAGAGAGGTACAGGAACAAGATCCATGGGAAGCCCAGATTCAACATGGTCCCCTTCATTGATATACTCTTCACAATACTGATCTTCCTTGTTGTGACAGCAACATTCTCCGGCGGCGGGTCTGGCGAGGCGTCTGGAAAACCTGAGATAAGTGAGAACACAGGACCCTCTGAGTACTACCTCATACCGGTGGCAGGCCTCCGGAGGGTCACCGTTAACGGCGTTGACATGTCTGACCGCATAAGGAACGGTGCGGTGGCTGTCCACACCAGGGTCATAGATGAGGGTGAAATAATAATAAGACCAAAGGAGGGGGCCATAATCATAACCACACCCCCGGACCTTCCAGTCGAAAGGGCTGTGAGGACTCCCTCATAGTCATTCACCGAGGAACTCAATGGTCCGGAACTTACTCATGTCCCTGTTGAATTTCATAATTTCATAATTTCATAAAAACCTTCATAGGAATCCTCATAAAAAGTTTGAAGTGGTGGTTTTTTGTATCTTGGAAGAATACTTGCAGTCGGAAGAAACAGTAAGGGCTCCTTTGTGGCATACAGGGTTTCAAGCAGATCATTCCCCAACAGGACAACCAGCCTCCATGAGGATAGGGTGTCAGTTGTCCCGGTGGAGGGCCATGAAGGGGATGTCTTCAGGAACCCGTACATAGCCTATAACTGCATCAGGATAGTTGGTGACACTGCGGTTGTATCCAACGGGTCCCATACAGACACCATCGCAGATAAGGTGGCCCTCGGCATGAACCTCAGGGACGCCATCGGTCTTTCACTCCTTGCGATGGACTATGAGAAGGATGAACTCAACACCCCCCGCATAGCAGCGGCCATCAACGCCTCAGAAGCCTTCATAGGTATAGTGACTGCAGACGGGATGATGGTCAGCAGAGTCCCGGAGGAGACACCAGTGTACATCGCCACCTATGAACAGACAGAGCCGGCAGCCACAGAATTCGAGGCAGGAAGTCCGGAGGAGGCAGCGGAATTCATACTTAAAGGGGGTGCTTTCGCCTCCTTCACCCATCCGGTCACAGCGGCAGCCGCATTCAATGGCGGTGACGGCTGGAAGCTGGCAACACGAGAGTAGTAAGGGTGCTTGGATGGGGATAACTTTAATTGGAGTCGAGGGCATGCCCCTGGTGGGGGAGGGTGATGACATTGCATATCTCATCATCAAGGCCCTCAATGAAGGGGGGGAGAACCTCCTTGATGGTGACATAATCGTGATCGCCGAGACAGTTGTGTCCAAGGCAGAGGGCAACACAATAGACCTTGAGGGAATCGAACCATCCCCCGAGGCTCTGGATATCGCAGAGAGAACAGGTAAGGACCCTTCACTCGTTGAGGCGATCCTGGGGGAGTCCAGTGAAATAATCAGGGTCGGCCATGACTTCATAGTCTCCGAGACCCGACACGGCTTTGTATGTGCAAATGCAGGTATCGACGAGTCCAACGTTGACGATGGCCTGGCAACACCCCTCCCCCGTGACCCTGATGGAAGTGCGGAGAGGATACTGCAGACATTGCAGGAGGCCACCGGAAGGGAGCTTGCTGTTATAATATCAGACACCCAGGGAAGGCCCTTCAGGGAGGGAGCCGTGGGTGTTGCCGTGGGTGTTGCCGGTCTCTCACCCATCTGGGACCGTAAGGGTGAGAGGGACCTCTATGGGAGGAGCCTTCAGACCACCCGGGTTGCAGTTGCAGATGAACTTGCGGCTGCAGCATCCCTTGTAATGGGCCAGGCAGATGAGGGCGTACCCGCTGTTATTATCAGAGGATACCCCTGGAAACACCTCAGATCAGCGGGGAGTGTGAAATCACTGTTAAGGCCCAGGGAACTGGACGTATTCAGGGACTGATCAATGTTATCTAGCTAATATGAATATCCTGTGTGGAGGTAATCAATGATAACTGTTCTATCGGGTGGTACAGGAACACCCAAGCTCCTGCAGGGGCTCGTCAGGGTGTTTGATCCTGAGGAGATAACGGTTATAGTGAACACAGTTGAGAACGGCTACTTTTCTGGAGTCTATGTGGCCCCTGACGTTGACACCGTTCTCTACACCCTCGCGGGTATCATCAATGAGGATACATGGTACGGTGTGGAGGGTGATACCTTCATCACCCATGATACCCTCAGGGAACTTGGATGTCCTGAACTCCTGAGGATAGGGGACAGGGACCGGGCATTTAAGATACAGAAGACCCTCCTCATGGAGGAGATGCCCCTTCACCGGGCTGTGGAGATACAGTCCAGGGCCCTGGGCGTCAAATCCCGGGTTCTGCCCATGAGCAATGAGGAATCCAGCATAGTGATAGTCACCGATGAGGGGGATATGGAGTTCCATGAATTTCTTGTTGAGAGGAGATCTGAACCAGAAGTCCTTGATGTGAGGTTCAAAGGGGTTAAACCCGCACCCGGCGTACTCGATGCCATTGAATCAGCAGATGCGGTTATAGTGGGACCATCAAATCCGATCACATCAATAGGGCCAATAATACATATGGATGGGGTCATTGATTCCCTCAGAAGGGTGAATGTATCCGCCGTATCCCCCTTTACAGGTGGAAGAGCCTTCAGCGGTCCAGCCGGGAAATTCATGGAGGCTAAGGGTTATGAGGCGTCAAGTCTTGGGGTTGCAGAGATCTACAGAGATTTCCTTGACAGACTGATAATCGATGAAACCGATTCCGATCTCAAGGGGGAAATAGAAAAACTAATAAAAGAGGTGACAATAACAAAGACCAACATGAAAAACATAGGGGATAAAATAATGTTGGCCAGAATACTTTTGGGTGAAATATTATGATACAAATGACCTTGATTCAAATAGACAATTATGGGCCATGGACAGTCACACCAACCCCACGTAACGAGGCGGATCTTCAGATACTGCAGGCAGAGCTCTACGCTGACCTTCAGCGCCAGTTCGCTGCCCGTCAGGGACTTGTGTTCTTCACAAGATTCGATAACATGCTTGCGGTCACCAATGGAATGGACCTTGAGGACCACCGCAGGATACAGAAATCCATAGGCAACAGGTACCCCATAACCGTGAGCATGGGTGTGGGTGCTGCTGAGACACCCTACGATGCCCAGAGGAACGCTTCAAGGGCTCTTCAGAGCCATGGGGGCGCCCAGTCAGAGGATAGGAAGGAGGTACTTGCCATAGACGGCCTTGTGGATGAGGGCTACGTGCAGATAGCTCACATCGATATCAATGGCATCACAGAGACAATGACCGATATTGTGCCTGCCTATGACACATCATTCATCGTGAACAGGGTTCAGCACTTCTTGATGAAGAAGCTGATAAAGGAGGGTGCCCTGCTCTTCTTCATAGGGGGAGACAACTTCATGTCCCCATGCAATGGTCTTGAACCACAGGGACTCCTGCGGATACTCAATGAGATAGATGATGAAATAAACGTGGCACTTAAGGCGGGTATAGGTAAGGCCCCTACAGCTGAGAAGGCGGCCAACCTGGCTGACCTGGCCCTCGAGGAAATAAGGGGCGGCTTCACCTATGACCTGGTCCATGTTATGAAGGAATAGTTGCCTAATCAGTTGATTATCCATAAAATCTGGGTTGCTGATAGTATAATGGTCCTGGCCCCCATGGCAGGAATAAGTGACGCTGAATTCTGCATGAAACTTATCCCCTATGGATTCGACATGGTCACCCTGGGAGGCTACAATGCGGATAGAGAGACCTCCATGGCCGGCAGGCTCATAGCCAGGAGGGGGAGACCTGAATTTGATTTTGACTGTTCTGAACTGAGATCAATCATAGATCATGAGGCCTCAAGGATAAAGGAGAGGTTCGATGTAAGGGTCTCAGTGAACCTGAGGGCCCTTGAACCTGAAAGGATAGTAGAAATCTCCTCCATTGAGTCTGTTGACGTTGTTGAGATCAATGCACACTGCAGACAGCCGGAGATAACAGGGATAGGGGCTGGCCAGTCAATGCTCCTGGACCCTGAATTCCTTGAGGACTTCACAGCGGAGGTTGTAGGGAAGGCGAGATCTGAGGTTTCAGTCAAGATACGTGGAAACGTACCTGGAGCTGACACCCCGGGGGTGGCAGGGGTCCTGGCTGACCTCGGGGTCGACTACATACACCTGGATGCAATGAAGCCCGGTGAGGATCGGGCTGACCTTGAACTTGTATCCACAGTTTCAGAGGTCAAGGGGGACTCCCTCCTCATAGGTAACAATTCTGTGAGGGACCTTGAATCTGCGAGGGCGATGCTTGCAGCTGGAGCTGATGCCGTGTCGGTTGCAAGGGCAGCAATATCAGGCAGAATAAGCTTCAACCTCAGGGAACTGAAATTTAATTCAGACTAAAAATTTAGGAAAATTTTAATAGTCCCTTCATCAAAAGAATATACAGATTCATGTTTACTGACAATGTTGATTCTGGTAGCTGAGGGTGAGCAAATGTCTTTCATAAAGCTGGAAAATGTCACAAAGAAGTTTAAGGGTGTTGAGGTTCTGAGGGATATCAGTGTCGAAATCGATGAGGGCAAGGTTCTGGGCATACTCGGAAGGAGTGGAGCCGGAAAATCAGTTCTCATCAACATGCTCCGTGGCATGAAGGAGTACCGACCGGACAGTGGCCGCGTGATCTACAACGTCGCCATCTGCCCTGAATGCCTTCGGGTGGAGCCACCATCCTTTGATGGCAGGGAATGCTCCTGCGGATCAAGGTTCGCACTGCAGGAGGTCGACTTCTGGAACTGTGACAAGAAGATATTCTCTGCGGTGAGGAGAAGGATAGCCATCATGCTGCAGAGGACCTTCGCCCTTTACGAGGATGACACAGTAATCGATAACGTCATAAAGTCAATGCCTGAAGTTGAATATGAGACAGCCCTCTACAGGGCCCTTGAGCTCCTTGAGATGACCCAGATGGGCCACAGGATAACCCACATTGCAAGGGACCTGAGCGGGGGTGAAAAACAGAGGGTCGTACTGGCACGACAGCTTGCAAAGGAGCCCATGCTCTTCCTTGCCGATGAACCAACAGGTACACTGGACCCCCAGACAGCGGAACTCATACACGATGCACTCATTGAGGGTGTCAAGGACAAGGGCATCACAATGATCATAACCTCCCACTGGCCAGAGGTCATGAGCGACCTCTCAGACTACGCCATATGGATCGAGAAGGGCGAAATTGTTGAGGAGGGAGACCCGGAGACAGTGGTGGCCAGGTTTATGGAACAGGTACCTGCCCCTGAAAAGGCCAAGGAATTCGAACAGAAGAACCCCATAATAAAGATGATTGATGTCAAGAAACACTACTACTCCATTGACAGGGGTGTTGTTAAAGCAGTTGATGGGGTTGACCTCACGGTCTATGAGGGAGAGATCTTCGGTGTTGTTGGCCTAAGCGGTGCCGGGAAGACAACCCTATCCAGGATAATAATAGGTATCACAGAGCCCAGCAGCGGGAAGGTCTGTGTCAGGCTCGGTGATGAATGGATTGACATGACCGAGAAGGGACCCCTCGGCCGTGGCCGTGTAACACCCTACCTTGGAATACTCCACCAGGAGTACAGCCTCTATCCCCACAGGGATGTCCTGGGCAACCTCACAGAGGCCATAAGCCTGGAGCTGCCAGCTGAATTTGCCAGGATGAAGGCTGTATATGTACTGAAGGCTGTCGGATTCGACGAGAAATACGCCGAGAGCATCCTGAACAAGTACCCCGATGAACTCTCAGGTGGTGAAAGGCACAGGGTCGCCCTTGCCCAGGTTCTCATCAAGGAGCCCCGCATAATAATACTTGACGAGCCAACAGGTACAATGGACCCCATAACAAGGGTGCAGGTCACAGATTCCATCCTCAAGGCAAGGGAGGAACTTAATCAGACCTTCCTCATAATATCCCATGACATGGACTTTGTACTGGATGTATGTGACAGGGCATCTCTTATGAGGGGCGGCAGGATTCTAAAGACAGGCGACCCCGAGTCAATCGTCGGCGACCTAACACCCGATGAGAAGAGCAAGATGCTCAGGGAGTAAATACTCCCATTTAATCGGGGGACCGCAATTTATTTATTAAACTGTAATTAAAGGCATTAAAGTATCTGTTAACCATGACGTTTTATTAATTGAATAAATATAATTAATAAAGGAGGACTTTGTTTGGTATGGAGCGATGCACCATCCCATGTTTGCAGGGGTGGTGATAAGAGGGCACTCACCTTCTGCTGCCCGCCGGTTAAACCCTGCCCCATAATGATAGCCCTCGAGGAGGCAGGACTCACACCCCAGGATTACATTGAAATTAAGGAGTCATTCGCAAAGAGAACAAGGCTTGGTGAGGGTCAGGGGACATGCTTCGGGTCCCTGGTATGGTGCTGCAAGCCATCAAAGCCATGCCCCCTGCGGGACATGGCAATGAAGAGGATAAACATGACCACAGAGGAGTACATGGAACTCAAGAAGAAACTCTCCGAGGAACTGGTAGGCACATCAGCACCTGACACCGAGAGCGTGAAGGCCCTGGCAGATGCCTTCCATGTAACTCCCGAGGAGGCCATGGAGGCCCTTGAGGAGGCAGGCAACGACATCAGGACTGCAATGAAGATACTGAGAATGAAGTCCCTCTGACGGATGATATGATGTCCCTCACACCCCTCTACATAGACATGGATGGTAGAAGGGTCCTCATCGTCGGCTCCGGTGGGGTGGGGAGGAGGAGGGCTGAGAGATTCCTTGAAGCAGGAGCAGAGGTCGCTGTTATCGGCACATCAGAAATTGAGGGGACCATCCCTGCCGTGGAGGATGACCTTGAGTACTGGGTGGACTGGGCCGACCTCATTGTGGCAGCAAGCCCAGACAGGGACCTGAATGAAAGGGTGAGTGAACTCGCAGACGGTAAACTGATAAACCGGGCAGATGACCCTTCAAGGGGCAACGTGGTGGTCCCGGCCACCTTCAGCATTGGAGAGGTTTCAGTATCCATCTTCACAGGGACAAAGAGCCCCCTGATGGCGAGGTATCTGAGGGAGAGGATCCAGGAGGCCATCACCCATGAGGACCTACTCATGATAGAGGTCCAGGACAGGGCCCGCAGTATTCTAATGGAGGAGGTCGGTGATCACAGGAAGAGGCGCAGGATACTCTATGAAATTTCCGAGGACCCAGGGGTGAGGGAGATGATTGAGGGGGGAGACCTTGATGGGGCAGTTGAAAGGGCTGAAATCATAATCAGGGATAGGATGGGGGGTTGCAGGTGATTCTCAACATAAGGCTGGACCACAAGACATCCGATGTGAAGACCATGGAGTCCTCCCATGAGAGGATGCAGGCCCTTGTGGATGAACTCGAGTCAAGGGGAGTTGTGATGGAGAAGGTCCCGATAAGGACCTGCAACCGCATCGAATACTACCTTTCAGTCAGTGATATACCTGCGGGATTTGACTTCGATGGATTTACAGTTGAAAGGGACGAGGATGCCCTCAGGCATATCCTGAGACTTGCATCCGGCCTTGAATCCATGATAATAGGGGAGGACCAGATACTCGGCCAGATAAAGGCTGCAAGGGTTCAGGCCCTACGTGATGGGACCTGCGGTCCGGTCCTTGACATGGTGTTCACCAAGGCGGTCCATGTGGGGCAGACCGTCAGGAGGAAGACCCAGATAAACAGGGGCTCTGTTTCCATAGGATCAGCCGCAGTTGACCTTGCAGAATCCATACACGGAGATCTGAAGTGCAGGAAGGTCCTTGTCATAGGGGCAGGTAAGATGGGGACCCTCGTTGCAAGGGCACTTGCAGAGAAGCACCTCAGCGCCATAATGGTGGCCAACAGGACCTATGAGAGGGCCTACCAGCTGGCATGTGAACTCGGTGGAAAGGCTATACACTTCGACAGACTCAACAGGGCCCTGAGGGACGCAGACGTCATTATAAGCGCCACAGGATCACCCCACCACATACTGACCCGTGAACGTGTAAGGGACGCCATACCCCCGGAGAGGAGATCCTCCGTTGTCATGGTGGACATAGCAAACCCACGTGACATAGAGGACTCAGTGAGGGAACTTGGCATCAGGCTGTTCACAATTGATGACCTGAGGGGGGTGGCGGAAGAGAACCGGAGAAGGAGAGAGGCTGAGGCGAAGGAGGCTGAAAGAATCGTTAAAAGTGAACTTAAGCTCCTCCTGAGGTCCCTCAAGCACATGGAGGTCGAACCCCTCCTTGCAGAGGTGAGGAGTAACATGGAGTCCATCAGGAGGCGCGAGGCTGAAAGGGCCCTCAACAAGATCATGAACTCCTCTGACCCTGCGAGGGTTATTGATGGTCTCAGCAGGTCCATCGTGGATAAGATATTTCATGATATAGCCATCAGTATCCGTGAGGCGGCTGAGAGGGGTGATGATGAATTTTTGAGCATGTGCGCGGAACTCTTTAAGTGCGGGAATCTAAAATAAGCATTTAAATGAGAGATTTCTCTTTGCGGTCTTATAGGGATCTCTGTGGGTTTTTTAATGCGGATTTTTTTGGGTCTTATATGGATCAATAAAAGGTTTTTTCAGGCAAACATGTGTTTGGGTTCGCCTGAGACCTTACGCTCCTTAAGGGCGTACTCTAAATGTTCGGGCCTAACAGATTCACTGTCCTCTGCTATGGCCCTGTGGAGGGCTGTCTTAAGAACCCTGTCCTTTATATCCCTCCCTGACATTCCCCTTGTGAGCTTGACAAGTTTATCAAGAGGGAAATCAACATTGAGGGGCATGGTTTCAATGTACTTCTCAAGGATCAATCTTCTCTCCTCATCATCAGGCAGTTTGAACTCAATTTCCTCCTCAAAACGGCTTCTTATGGCCCTATCAAGCAGTTCAGGGTTGTTGGTGGCCCCTATTGTTACAACACCCCAGTTCTGGTTTATACCATCCATCTCTGTGAGGAGTGCGTTTACGACCTCTGATACGTCTCCACGGAGGGACTGGTATCTCCTGTCAAGGCCAATGGCATCCATTTCATCTATGAATATGACTGCTGGGGCTGTCTTTGATGCGAGTTCATACAGTTCATGTATCTGCCTTGCACCATCACCCACATGTTCCCCTATGAGGCTCGTGGCCTTTATGAGGTAGAGGGGTACCTTAAGTTCATTTGCAAGGGACTTTGCAAGCATGGTCTTACCTGTGCCGGGGCTTCCATGGAAGAGGACGTTCCGGGGTGCCCAGTCCCTGAAGCGGTCTGGATCTTCAAGGTACTTCATGATTATCCTGCACTTTATCTTGGCGTCCTCCTGCCCGATAACGTCATCCATGGTGATGCTGCTCCTGACCTCATGGAATTCCTCCCTCTCGTTCTCGAGGAGTATTATTGAGGTGTTCCTGGTTATCTTTGAGCCGTCAGGGTGGGCTCTTATTATCTTGAAGGCATAGTCAGGGAGCAGTTTCTGGTCAAAGAGGTATGAACCCTCAGATGCCCTGAAGCCCTCCCACTGGTCCCTGGCGTATATCTCAAAGAGCTCCTTGTTAACGGCGTCTATCCTTGGAGCCTCCATGAGGTTGCATACAAAGGGGTATCCAACTGGCTGCAGCACAACAAGTTTCGCCTCCCTTTCAGGGTCTGATGCCTGCACTGGAAACTTTTTATCGGATACCTGGGGGTCATAGACTATATTGTTGAATTTCACCACATCACCTGTTCTTCAGAAACAAATTCTGATACTGTGATATATTTCAGAAATAAACTCATCATAGATAAATTGTGTGTGTGGCTGTATAAACCTTTAGGTTTTCAGAAAGATAGATAAATTGTTCGCGTGGCATAGGTTAGATGGCTCACTTATACAGGTTACCTTCCAGAGCTCTATTCTCTCTGGAGGTATTCATTGACGATGGCCTTTATTTTCACGGCATCAGCGTCCTTCATGGGTGTCTCGGAGATTATGGTGGCGTCCCAACCGCCATCCACAAGAACCTCTATGAGGGGTTCTATGGGAGGCCCGTAGCCCTCAGAGAGGCTGTGATGCTTCCTCTCCCCGGCGTCGGTGTACTCTATCCCGGTGAAGTGGCAGTGAAGGTGATGGGGCCCAATTCTTGACTCGATCCTCTCAAGTATCTCCCTGTAACTGGAGGCGTCCCTTATGCATCCACCACCCCTTGCATGTATATGTGCAAAGTCTATGGTGGGCATGACCTCATCGAATTCCTCTGAAAGCTGTATTATCTCATCAAGGCTTCCGACCTGTGATCTCTTGCCTGTTGTCTCAGGTGCAAGGATGAATTCCCTGATCCCTGTACCATGGAGGCGTTCGATGAGCTCGTCCAGTGCTTTGATGCAGAGTTCAAGGGCCCCGGCCTTTCCATGGTCTCCATAGAATCCCGGGTGGAATACGATCCTGTAGGCTCCCATCAGTTCCGCTGCAACGGCACAGTCAAATAGGCGTTCAATGGATTTTTCAACGGTCTCCTTCTTGGCCGATGAGAGGTTTATGTAGTATGGTCCGTGCATCGAGACAAGGATGTCATTCTTCCTGGAGTTCTCTCCGATCCTGATGGCGTTCTCCCTCTTTAACCTGAGGCCATAGGTTGCCTGGTACTCGTAGGCGTCCAGTCCCATGGCCCTGATCTTGCTGAAGACATTGACGGTGCTTCCACGGTAACCAACAGGGTTACCTGCCGGACCAACCCTTATCAAAAACAACACCACTAAAAAGGAAGGGAGATTTAGAGGATGCCCATGGCCCTGTTGGTCTTCATGATGGACTTCATGTTGTCCTCCTCGAGCTCCAGGAGTGCCCTTATGGCATCCACACTCTCAGGCACAGCATCTGACTCCTGGTGGACGGCCTGCATATAGAAGAGTTCCCCGTCAACAACGTTTATTGACTCCTCCCATACAGGTATCTCGAAGAGGTCGTTCCTTGACCTTCCAAGTTCCTTGGCGTACTCCATTATCTCAGCCGTTGATGCGAGACCCTCAGAGGCCCTGACAAGCATGACCCGGGTGGTCTCATCGAGCCGGGCCTTTATCTCATCGGCCTCAACAGGATCCTCAAGTTCAACCATTATGTTGTGCTGGTGCATCAGTGTTGTTGGCACCAGGAGGGCCACCGTGTGGATGTTAACGCCCTTCATGACGGTCTTGAGGTCGGGGCCGTGGTGTGATGGCACGGTTGGAGGGTTCGGTACTATGGCGTTTATCGGTCCCTTTTTGACCTGCACCGGGTCTGCACCCCTCCTCACCATAACAGCCCTCACCTTCTTTATGCCGCAGAGGTCATCGATGGGTTTGAGGGTTCTGCAGAGTCCTGTTGTGTTGCATGAAACCACACGGGTATAGTCGGCTCCGAGGGATTCATGGTAGTTTGCAAATGAGTTGAAGGATAGTCCTATGGCGTCGTGTTTTTCACCGCCCTGGAATATGGCCTTTATGCCCTTCTCCCTGTACATTTCAAGGTTCTTTGCACCTATACCCTCAGGTGTTGCATCAACCACTATGTCGGCTTCCTCCAGCATGTCCTCCACGGTACCGCTCACAGGTATGCCGGCCTCGTCGAAGAGCTTCTCACGTTCAGGGATGCTGACGTAGAGGTCGTATCCCTTCTCGATTGCAACCCTCGCCTCAAAATCAGGTTTTGTCTTGCTGACACCAGCGACCTTCATGTCTTCCTGGGCAGCTACAGCATCAGCAACTCTCTTTCCTATTGTCCCATACCCGTTAATGGCTACAGATATCATTTAAAAAAACCTCCTATCCCCTGAAAACCGCTGTTCCCAGGGGAACCTCTTTGAGTTTAAATTCCTAACCTGATACTATTTTTACTGGATTATTTTATATAGTTATCTAAAAATGCGGTGAATGGCGGATCCGGAATTAAAGGTCCCTGTGATACTCTTTAATGCTTCCCATGGGCTTCTGATGTGAAAGGATGCCTCTAAGGGCCTCATAGGGTTTAAAAAGAAATGCTGGGGACTGCAGGTTCATCCACAGAGAAACAGCAGTTATTGTTCAGTGGTTAGAAGCAATCAGTTTTTGTTAAAAAAGATTAATAAAAATTTAAGATGCTTCAGCTACTGGTTCTCCACGGCCTCGAGTTTCTCTGGCAGGTAGGTGTCTACAACATACTCGAGACCATACTTTGAGAATGACTGCTGTTCTGCCTTCTTACCGATAGTGAGCATCTTCTTGATCTCTGTCTTCCAGAAATCACCCCTGTACCTTGGGTCGTGTAGGAGCTCCTTGAGCCTCCCAACATCGACATCCTTGAGGGGATCCGTTGGAAGGTCATAATTTATTATGTCACTTGCAGTCACACCCAGGAACTTTGCATCGGGGGTTGCAAGCTGATGATTCACATGGGCGAGCTTTGCACTGCCTGAGATGATGACCATGGCGATGTGGAATCCCCAGGGGTCTCCGTCGTTGCAGATGTAAACCGGGAGGTTGAGTTCCTCGTTCACCCTCTTGATGAACCTTCTTGTCGCCCTTGCAGCCTGGCCCTTAAGCCCTACTATGAGGGCATCGAACTTCTTGTGGGCCTTCTCCTGAACGAGACGGTGGAACATACCCATTGTCTCAACTGCAATGACACGTTCAACGTCATGGTCCACAAATTCAACCTCATCGATGGTTGGGGATATGTTGTAGCCTGATTTACCTGATCTGAGGGCGTCTATTTCTATATCACCCTCACGGACGGTCAGGGCTCCGTAGACAGAGGCCCCATCCTCCTCGGGCATCAGGCCGAGTTCCTCCCTGGTCATGCCCAGGGTGACCTCAAGGTCCTCACCAACGATGTTGGACTCCTGCTGGTCTGCAAAGTCCACCTCCCAACCCTCTGAGATGTAGTAGAGTTCCCTGAGGGTGGCTGTTTTCTCCCTCGCCACGAGGTCCTTGCAGAAGTTGGCTGTGTAGAGCATCTGCCCTATCTTCTTGATCTGCTTAACGTTACCCATTGAACGTGTACCGTATCGGTCTCCGAGGACGTAGTGCCTCTTATCTTCATCATAGATTATGTTGGATGTGCCCCTTGATGGAACCTTTATCCTGGGGATTCTCCCCTGGGTCACATCATCGAGTATAACGTCTCCAAGACTTTTGAGTTTGTTAATGGCTATTTCCCTTCTATTCATTCAGTGATTCCCCCCAGAATTTCAAGTTTTGCCCTTCTTGTAACTGTGTCGAGCAGTTCTCTGTAGTCGGGTTCTTCCCGCTCAGCCAGAAGAGCGGCCTGTTTTATAATCACGGGAACGTAGCTCTCAAAGATCTTCGCCCTCTGGGCCTCCTCCTTGGCGGCCTTCTTCTTCCTGAGGTACTTGTAGAGCTTCCTTGCAACTATCATGGTGGCCTGCCTGATCTCCCCGAGTATCTCGGGTTCAGGTGACACACTCTGCTTACCTGTTGACAGGTAGGGGACGTTGGTTGACACCACATTGACGAATATGCTTATGGGTGCATTTTCAAGGTCCCTTATGCCGTAACGCTTCCAGTCGAGGCTCTTAACGCCCTCTGTTATTGCGCAGCTTCCGGCGTCGAAGGTGAGGGGCACCCTGTTGGCGAACCTCATTATCTCAGCCTTTCTCTGGTCACCGACAAGTCTGCCGGAGTTTCCACCGTAGGCGATACCTGCCTCAACGATGAAGGCTATACCCCCGCGGTAGGTCTTTGGCTTCCTTGTTACCGTTGCTGTGAACTCTGGCTGGAGTATCTCCTTCATACCCTTCTCAATCTGCTCCTCTCCGATGGGTATGAGGCCGGAGGTCGGTGGGGACATGAACTTCATCTTCTTGAAGGCCTCAACTATCTGCTCGGCCTCCTCCCACTTCATGTCCTTCGGTCTTTTGTTGAGGTCTATCCCTGTAAGTTCCTCCAGTTCCTTGATCTTCTTGGAGGACATCCTTGAGAGGTTGCTTTTTAGCATGCTCCCGAACCGCCTTTTATCGGTGTGCTTTGCCATGAATATAAGGTCATCGGCGGTGACACCCCATGGGTGGGGGAGGACCTCCTTTGGCATTGGGGGTATGACGTCGGATGCCCTGTTGAAGACGTAACGGTTCCCTGTCGGGTCATTGAATATTATCCTTGCATGGGGGTTGGCTATCATTGTCCTCCTTATGTACTCGTAGGCTCCCTGTTCTGAGAGTGAGTAGGAGACGTCCTTGAAGTGGAGTTCTATGCAGACACCGGTACCATCGACTTCGACCTCCTCCTTTTCGAGTATGAGGCCCTGGTTCTTTTTAACGTCCATCTTGAGGGTCATTTTGACTCCCTTGAGTTCTCCGTTTTCCATTGTACCCGAGATGACCTTCACGGGTTTACCTGTGGTCATCTGTGATAGAAGCACACAGCCACTGCATCCGAGTCCCTGCTGTCCCCTGGACTGGATGTTCCTGAACTTTGACCCTGCGAACATGGTACAGAAGACCTTTGGGATGTACTTTTCAGGTATACCCGGGCCGTTGTCCTGGTGTCTCAGGATGTAATGGTCCTTCCCGATTCTCTTGAGATCTATTTTGATCTCAGGGAGTATACCTGCCTCTTCGGCAGCGTCAAAGCTGTTGGTTATGAGTTCGTGGAAGACTATTGTGAGTGACCTTATTTTCCCGGTAAAACCAAGCATCTGCTTGTTTTTTCTGAAGAATTCTGAGGGGGTGAGTTCCTGGAATCCTTCATCAAAGAGATCCAAAGCTTGCCTAGCCAAAAATTCGCCTCCTTTAAAGATTTTTTCATGGGATTAATACATGGGGACTGCCATGTTCATATCTATATATGTGTAATTCATGGCATATAAACTTATACTCCTATATGTAACTATTACAGAAGATGCAGTTTGGAGGGTATCATTAGAATAATTGAAGTTAAAACCCATAAAAATTAGGATTATGGTGGAGTTTACATTAATTTAGCGCCTTCCTGAAACTCCTTCATTTTCAGTTCCTGCTTCTTCTTTTCAAGAAATGCGTACACAGATTTGTGCCTTGCGCCATTAAGTATCATTTCAACGGCTTCCCTGGCAACAGCAAGTTTCTCAAATTCTCCTATGAGCGAGACTGTCTTGCCGTAGACCGATATGTCCACTCCTGTCATGTCGTGGATTATGCGTCTTGTTATCCCTTCACGGCCGATTACACGACCCTTCTGCCTTGCAATGGCCTTCTTGGATTTACCGACATAGTCGGTTATCTTGATGACGTCCAGGGCTACATCGTCATCAAGGAGCCTCAGGGCAACCTCCGGGTTGAAACCCCTCCCTATGGCCCTTACAATGTGTCTGGCCTTCCATGGTGAGAGCGGGTCATCAAGTTCATCCTGTGGTATGAGAGTAACTGCACCGGTTTCACTGTCAATCTCCAGTTCAGTCTGGGTCAGGCGCTCTATCTTTGCCTTAACCTCACCATTTTTGCCTATTAAAACTCCAACCCTCTCACGGGGTATTTTAATGTATTCCTCGGCGGGCATTTCATTCACCTCAATGAAATAAATAGTTTAGATTATGCTGTTTTTTGACCATGTTTTGGTTTTTCATGGCTCTGGCGATTATCAGGGGCTTCCTGGTCTATGGATCCGCTGTTTATTCCCTGTAGATACCTCTAACATCATACTGGTTTTTTCTACGGTATATATGTTACCTTTCGGTTATTCTTTTCCCGGGCTTACTTTCCGGTTATCCTCTCCCTCATATAATCTGCACTTACAGAAACCCCTATCCTTCTGAAGTCACGTATCATGTTCTCTATGTCCCTTTCAAGGAGTTCGCCGGCAAGGGGATGTTCGAGTACCATTGCCTGGGATACATCTATTATTACGGGTTCACCGCAATGGTTGAGTATGTTGAAGAATGATAGATCCCCATGCACAAGTCTGGCCACATTATAGAGGCGGTACATGTATTCAAGTATTGTTTCAAGGGCTTCCTCGGGGTCCTCGGGTGGGGCGTCCCTCATGGTGGGCGCTGGAACCCCATCTTCCCCTATGAATTCCATTAGGAGCACATTGTCCCTTGCAGTGACGGGTTCCGGTACACGGACCTCTGCCTCAAGGGCCCTCTTAAGGTTCCGGAATTCCTTGTTAACCCAGGCCTGGACCAGCTGGCGCCTGTTTGTTGTCCTGACCTTGAATCGGGGGTCCCCCTGGATGTAGTACTGCATCTTCTTGAAGTCGGATGTGGCCACCCGGTAGATCTTGACTGCCACGAAGTCGTCGGTGTCTGTGATGCCCTTGAAGACATTGGCCTCCTTCCCGGTACTCACAGCACCATTGAGAACAGCAAGGTAACCTGAATTCGCCAGCTTGTAGAGGGTTTTCAGGGTCAGCTCATCAAAGACCTCGCTACCGACCCGCCGGTCTTCAACACCCTTCAATCTTTTAACAGCCTCCATCCGGCCGAGGTCGGAATCAACCCTGTTCACTGCCCTGGATTTAAGGGCCCTGATCTCGGGGGCCTTCCCGGTTTCTTCGGGGTCCATTAAAATCAACTTTACAGTTTAAGGTAACCCTTCCTTTCGAGCCAGTTTGACTCTGTACGTGTGTATCTCCAGACGATATCAGCCTTCTCTTCGCTCTGGAACTCCCAGGGCTTAACAAGGACCACGTCCCCTTCACGTATCCATATCCTCTTTTTCATCTTCCCGGGGATACGGCCGAGCCTTATATGGCCATCGGCACACCTCACCTTCAGTTTTCCGTGGCCCATTATCTGTTCAACAACTCCCGGTATCTCACCCCTCCTGGGGGTCCTAACACGCCTGACTTCCTGTGTCTGATGTCCTCTACTCAAATACTCTCCTCCTGATTTTTTCGTTGGTTAACTTTGATTTTAATGGAATTTAATATCCAGCAATCAAAGAAATAGACATTATAATTTATTACCCGTGCAGATATAAATAAATTGCTCAGGAGACTAGATTCGCGGTGATTTGATGGGTGTTGAATTTCTTGAGATAATCGATCTGGATGATGCCAGGAGAATAACAGGGAAACTGTTCAGTGAACTCTACAGGCAGGGCACTGAAACTGTTGATATACTGGATGCTGATGGAAGGGTGCTTGCTGATGACATCGAAAGTCCGGTGGACCTTCCACCGTTTGACAGGGCCTCCAGGGATGGCTACGCTGTGAGGGCCGCGGACACCTTCGGGGCAGATGAGGAGAACCCTGCCACCTTGAGGTGCATCGAGACCGTTGAGGCGGGGTCTGTACCGTCCCTTGAGGTCGCTGAGGGTTTGTGTACCAGGATAAGCACCGGGGCCCCTGTGCCTGAGGGTGCAGACGCAGTGGTCATGGTGGAGTACACCTGGGAGGAGGGGGACCAGGTTTACATCCAGAAACCTGCCTACCCGTCCCAGCACATAGCTGCAAGGGGATCCGATATCAGGGCGGGAAACGTCCTCCTCAGGGCTGGAACAGTACTTTCACCCGATAAAATAGCAGCCCTCTCAGCTGCAGGGATAACCCGCGTCAATGTGATTTCAAAGCCATCTGTATGTGTTATATCCACGGGTAATGAACTCATTGAGCCATCAGGACAGCTAGAGCCAGGTAAAATATTTGATTCAAATTCCGCGGGCCTTTCATCCGCCCTGAAGGAGGCTGGCTGCTCTGTTAAACATGGAGGTATAGTGCGGGATGACTATGGAGAGCTCAGGGGTGCCATCCTCAGGGGTCTTGAGGAGGCTGATATGGTAATAACATCCGGGGGGACATCTGCAGGGGCAGGTGACATACTCTCGGAGGTCCTGGATGAACTGGGCAGGGTGGTTATTCATGGTATCTCAATAAAGCCCGGCAAACCCACCATAGTCGGGGTGGTTGATGATAAAATTGTTGTCGGACTCCCGGGGTTCCCTGTATCAGCCCTCATAGTGTTCATGTCACTCATAGAACCCTTCATAAGGAAACTGTCAGGTAGAAAGGCATCCTCAGGGCAGGTTAAAACCCTTAAACTTGCAGAGCGGCTCCACTCATCAAGGGGCAGGGTGCACTATGCACTTGTGATGGTGGACGGGGATTATGCACGCCCAATATTCAAGGATTCAGGTGCCGTAGCAGCCCTGGCAGGGGCCGATGGTTACATTGAGGTCCCCAAGAACGTTGAGATCATCAATGAGGGAGAGGAAGTTGAAGTTGTTCTCTTCGAAAATCAGTAGTATGGGGTAGAAAATCAGCAGTTAGAGGGTCGGTGCGAGGTCCCGGGCTATCACTTCAGTCACCTGGCTGTCCCATATCCCTGAGGATCTTCAGCACATGGTCCATGAGGTCGTTGATGTTACCGAAGACAGCCTCACCCTCAAGGTTAACCTCCGGTCTCTCCACGAGTATAACCGGTATGCCGAGTTCTGATGCCGCCTCAACCTTCTCAGGGAGCCCACCTGTTTCACCGCTCTCCTTGGTTATAACAGCACCTGCACAGTATTCCCGGAGGATGGCAAGGTTCATTTCAGCTGAGAACCTGCCCTGCATGGCGATGATATGGCTGGCCGGGACCCCCAGCTGGAGGCATTTCTCGATGGATGAGGTGGAGGGGAGTACGCGGACAGCAACCCTCTCAGGTTCAAGGGATCTGAGGACATCCCCCAGGGTGGATACACCAGCAAGGTGCATCACAACCTCCCCATCCCCTATGAGGGATGAGGCGACTTCACCGGCCTCCCTGAATGAACCGACCCTTATAACTCCATCGGGGATAACTTCCGGCCTTTCAAACCTCACATAAAATGTTCCGGTTTCCCTGCAGGCCCTGAGGGCATTTGCTGTTGCCTGGGCTGCGAAGGGGTGGGTGGCGTCAATCAGGATGCAGGCATCAAGGTCTGCCATGAGTTCACGGAGCCCATCACTGTCAAGGGGCCCTGTAACTGTCCTTGAGGCCCCTGCCTTCTCTGCAAGTTCAGCTCCATGATCTGTTGTCGTGGTCGCTGTCACCTCAACCCCTGGGATCCCTGAGAGCCAGGATATTATCCTCCTGGCGTCCCGGGTTCCCGCCATAACGAGGACAGACAGGGTTTTTTTTCCTGGGGTGGTGTCTTTGGTGTTTTTGCGTGTTCCGGGATTTTGCATGATTTTTTTCTCCGTGGGTGGTGTCTTTGGTGTTTTTCTCATTGATTCCTCTGTCTCTGAATTCATTTCCTTCCATCGACGAATCTCAGTATGGCCTCAAGGATGAGTATCAGTGATGCCACAAGGACTATGAGTACCCAGTCACCCGCTGATAGCGGCACGGTCCTGAATATCCCCTCAAGGGGTGCGATGTAGATCACAAGGATCTGCAGCAGCAGTGATGCCACAACGGCAAGTATGAGGGCCCTGTTTGACAGGCCAGTCCGTGACTTGCAGTTGAACACGTTGAATATCTGGAATATGACGAATACCGTGAAGGCCACTGTCATGGCCCTCTCAACCCCCGCCCCTGATGATAGCATGTACATGTAGAGCCCCAGTGTACCGGCAGCCATCACAGCACCTGCGAGGATTATCCTCAGGAGGTTTCTCCTTGGGAGTATATCCTCACGTTCAGGTTCTCGGAGCATTATATCTGACTCTGGGGGCTCAACACCCAGGGACTGTGCAGGGGGGCCATCCATTATTATGTTGATCCATAGTATCTGTATGGGGTTGAAGGGGACCGGGAGGTTGATGAGGGAGGCTGATACAATTGTCAGGATGGCTCCAACGTTTGTTGAGAGCTGAAACTTAACAAAACGTCTTATGTTATCAAATATCGTCCTGCCCTCCTTAATAGCCCTGACGATGGTTGCGAAGTTATCATCCTGAAGGACCATGTCGGATGATTCCCTGGCAACATCTGTACCGCTACCCATAGCCACACCTATGGCGGCCTTCTTGAGGGCCGGGGCGTCGTTAACCCCATCACCGGTCATTGCAACAACGTGGCCCCTCCCCTGGAGGGCCTCAACTATTCTGACCTTCTGCTCAGGGAAAACACGTGCATAGACCCTGACATCCTCAACGATTTCATTGAACTCCTCGTCACTGATCTCATCAAGCTCCCTCCCTGTGAGGGCCATACCGTTATCCATGAGTCCCAGTTCACGTGCTATGGCGACAGCGGTATCCCTGTGGTCCCCTGTAATCATAACAACCTTTATACCAGCTCTCTTACATGTTTCTATGGCCTCTGCGGCCTCCTTTCTGGGCGGATCCATCATACCAACAAGGCCGACGAAAACAAGGTCCTTCTCCTCATCATCCCCATCAGGGAGTTTCCTGTATGCCAGTGCAAGCACCCTCAGGGCCCTTGAGGTCATATCATTGAGGCGGGAGAGCCACCTTTCCACTTCTTCATCGGTAAGTTCCTCAACACCTTCCCCGCTGTCGATGTAACGGCACATTCTTAGTATTATCTCGGGGGCGCCCTTCACCAGGAGGTAGCGCCCATCCTCCAGCTGGTTTATGGTGCTCATCCTTTTCCTTGTACTGTCAAGGGGTATCTCTGCCAGCCGGGGGTACTTCCTTTCGAGTTCATCCCGCAGGTAACCCTTCTCAGCCGCGAAGCTAAGTATGGCGGCATCCGTGGGGTCCCCGATCACCGCCCCATCTGATACCGTGGCGTTGTTACAGAGGGCGCATACCTTGAGGGCCATTTCAGGGGATGTGAGCTCTGATTCCCTCACGGTCATCCGGTTGTGGGTGAGTGTACCTGTCTTGTCTGTGCAGATCACCGAGCATGACCCGAGGGTCTCAACTGCAAGGAGCCTCCTCACTATGGCGTTGCTTTTGGCCATCCTCTGCATTCCAAGGGCAAGGGTCAGTGTGAGTATTGCCGGCAGCCCCTCAGGTACAGATGCGACTGCAAGGGAGACCGCTGTCATGAAGGTGTCCACAAGTGGCAGCCCGCGGAGGAACTGTATTGCAAACACAAGGGCACATACTAACACAGCTATGAGGCCTAGGCTCTTCCCGAGGGAGATTATCTTCTCCTGGAGGGGTGTTTTGCCCTCATCCGCCTGTATCATCCTGGCTATTTTACCCATTGATGTCTCCATGCCTGTGGCTATCACAGCGCCCTTACCTCTTCCTGAGACAACGTGGGAGTCCATGAATGCAATAACATCCCTCTTATCTTCAGGGTTTTCATGGGTCTTACGGACGGGTATTGATTCGCCGGTTAGGGCTGATTCGTCTATCCGGAGATCATAGGTTTCTATCAGCCTGAGGTCGGCAGGTACATTGTCTCCCTCCTCTATGATCACTATGTCGCCTGGTGTGAGCTCAGAGGCAGGGATCCTCATGGTCTCACCATCCCTTACGACCACAGCCTCTGTCGATACCAGACCCTTGAGTTTTTCCATGGCACGCTCTGCACGGTACTCCTGAATGAAACCAACGGTGGCGTTCACAACCACAACAAAGAGGATAACTGCGGAGTCAAGGACGTCACCCACAAAGTAGGATGCAGCTGCAGCCAGTATGAGGAGTATTATGAGTATGTCCATGAACTGGCTGAGGAAGAGCTTCAGTGGACCTGCCTTTTTCTCCTCAACAAGCTCGTTCCTACCGTACTCTTCAAGCCTCCTCAATGCCTCTTCTCGGCTTAAACCATTTCTGGACGTTTTAAGTTCCTTTAAAACTTCATCAACACTCATATCAGCCCATCTCATTTTGAACACGTCTTTAATCTTTAATTAACCCTTCATTGATAAGTTCATTTTCTGTTTAAGTCCAGTCATTTTTGAACGTTGTTCTTATATCTGTTCAATGCTGCTTCAGTAACATTATCATATCCATCTCAGTAAATAAATACAAATATAGGTGCTCAGCACTAACTCAGGTATTTCAGGGTACCTATCCTCCCATTCATGGGGATCTATCGGCTGTGGCTTGAGGCAGGTATTCATAGAAGTAGGTCCTGCCATAGTTCACAAGCTTCATCTTCCTTTCAGTTACAATATCCTCCCCTGTGAGGGGTTTGATTATTAGCCGGGCACCCACGGCATTGGCGACCCTCATGAGGGGGCTGTGGATCTCTCCAGGTGGTCTTATGGAGTATATTACTGAGGCCCCCCTGTATAGATCCATCCTTGGGGACGTGATATCATCACATACAATTCCCCCATGGGAAGGTTTAATATCTGTAAGAACCAAATCAACCTTTGAATGTTTCCTGATGTAATCTGAAACATAGAGGAACCTGCCTGCACCGACCTCAACAACCCGGGTTCCCGGCCCTGAGCACCTGATTATGTAAACTGCAAGATCCTTCCACATTGATACCACGGAGATAGAGATGATAATAAGAGAGTTCAGACCACAGGACCTTAAGACGGTTCTTAAGATTGAAAGGGACTCCTTCACGGACCCATACCCTGCCCACCTCCTCAGGGATATCTACAACCTTGGAGCAGGCTTCCTCGTGGCCCAGGTGGATGGGAGGGTCGTTGGATTCATAATATTCTGGATCCGTTTTGAGGATGAGGGTCATATTATCTCACTTGCAGTTGATAAAGATTACCGCAGGAGGGGTGTTGGGGCGGCACTGGTCATGGCAGCCATAAGTATATTTGAAAAATTTCACATTAAAAATATTAAACTGGAGGTAAGGGCAAGAAATACGGGGGCCATAAAATTCTACCGGGCCCTTGGCTTCAGTGAGGAAAAGATAATAGAGAACTATTATGAGGATGGAGAGGATGCTGTGGTCATGAGGATGGATCTCCAGACTGATTCGCTCCATGGCAAGGAATATCGGCCATTCTAATCTAATCAAAGGAAATCAGGATCATGGTGGTGAAATGTTTAAAGAAGCGAAACTCGCCTTGGAAGATGGTACCATAATCAGAGGAGAAGCATTCGGATCTGAGACAGTGAAAACCGGAGAAGTCGTCTTTGCAACCGGGATGACTGGATATGTTGAGTCACTCACAGATCCATCATACAAGGGGCAGATACTGATGCCAACCTATCCACTGCAGGGTAACTATGGCGTCTCCAAGGAGTGGTACCAGTCAGATGGGATAAAGGCCGAGGGCCTCATCGTCAGGGAAATGTGCCCTGCACCCTCACACAGCCTCTCAGAGAAGACCCTCCCCGAGTTCCTGGAGGAATATGAAATCCCTGGAATAGCTGGAGTGGATACACGCGCCCTGACAATAAAGATAAGGGAGAGGGGTGCAATGAAGGGGGCCCTGGCAACCGAGGAGATTGATGACGATGAACTGCTTGAAATGGCGGTGAAACAGCCAGATATAACCGAAATAGACCTTGTGGACATGGTGTGCGTAAGGGAACCGGTCATCATGAATGAGGATGCCTCAAGGAGGGTTGTGATAGTTGACTGCGGAATCAAGAGGAACAGCATAGACGCCCTCCTTGAGAGGGATCTGGGGGTTGTGGTGGTACCCTACAATACATCACCAGCCGAGATAATGGATTACGAGCCCGACGGTCTCCTCATATCAAGCGGACCAGGGGACCCCACAAGGGTGAGGGATGCCATAGACACGGTTAAAACGCTGTCAGAACGCCTACCCATATTCGGTATATGCCTCGGACAGCAGATAATCTCACTGGCCTTCGGGGCCCGCATATACAAGATGAAGTTCGGTCACAGGGGCATAAACCAGCCTGTGAAGGACCTGAAGAGCGGGACGGTTTCAATAACCTCCCAGAACCATGGCTTCACGGTTGACCCTGATTCAGTGAGGGGCACTGACATAGAGATAACACAGCTGAACCTAAACGACGGAACACCTGAGGGTATAGAGCACAGGGAACTCCCTGTATTCAGTGTCCAGTATCACCCTGAGGCGGGTCCAGGGCCACACGACACAGTGAACATGTTTGATCGCTTTTTGGATGTTTTAAGGGAATATTAAGAGAGGAATGGGGATAAAATGCCGCGGGATGAAAGCATCAATAAGGTACTTATCATAGGTTCTGGCCCTATACAGATAGGGCAGGCAGCTGAATTCGATTACTCTGGTTCTCAGGCATGTAAATCACTCAGGGAGGAGGGGATAGAGACCGTACTTGTGAACTCGAACCCTGCAACCATACAGACCGACATGGAGATGGCCGACAGGGTCTACGTCGAACCCCTCACACCTGAAATCGTTGCCAAGATAATCCAGAAGGAGAAACCTGACGCAGTACTCCCAACGATGGGCGGTCAGACAGGCCTCAACGTTGCAACGGGCCTTGCAGAGATGGGGGCCCTGGAGGGAGTCCGTGTTATAGGTTCATCCATTGAAACCATAAGAAGGGTTGAGGACCGCGACCTCTTCGATAGCTTCATGAAGAAGCTCAATGAACCAGTACCCGCAGCCAGGGCCGTCAATTCAGTAGAGGAGGCCCTTGAGGCGGTTGAGGAGATAGGCTACCCTGTGATCGTAAGGCCCGCCTTCACCCTGGGAGGTACAGGGGGAGGGGTGGCCCACAGCCGTGACGAACTCATTGAGATAGCAACCAGGGGCCTCGAGATGAGCTTCATCAACCAGGTACTCATTGACCAGTCAGTCCTGGGCTGGAAGGAATTCGAGTACGAGGTTATGAGGGACCGTAATGACACCTGCATAATCGTCTGTAACATGGAGAACATCGACCCCATGGGTATACACACAGGTGAAAGCGTGGTGGTTGCACCTGCCCAGACCCTCAGCGACGAGGACAACCAGAGGCTAAGGGATGCGGCCATAAAGATCATAAGGGCCCTCAAGATAGAGGGTGGCTGCAACATACAGTTCGCTGTCCACCCGGAGACAGGGGAGTACAAGGTCATAGAGGTGAACCCAAGGGTAAGCAGGAGCAGTGCACTGGCATCAAAGGCCACGGGTTACCCAATAGCCAAGATCGCAGCCAAGATCGCTGTTGGAATGACCCTCGATGAGATACAGAACGACATCACCAAGGAAACGCCGGCGTCCTTCGAACCCACAATCGATTACGTGGTCACAAAGATCCCCCGCTGGCCCTTTGACAAGTTCAAGGGGATAAGCAGAGAGATAGGGGTTCAGATGAAGTCCACGGGGGAGGTCATGGCCATAGGGAGAACCCTTGAGGAGTCCCTCAACAAGGCCATAAGGTCCCTGGACATCGGTGCAGACGGATTCACTGAGACACCATACACCCGGGCGGACCTTGAAAATCCAACGGACCAGAGGCTCTTCCAGGTCTACACTGCCCTCAGGGATGGTATGAGCATAGAGGAGATACATGGGCTAACCAGGATAGACCCCTTCTTCCTGCAGAAGATAAGGAACATAGTTGAATTTGAATCATCCCTCACCAGGGAAGCCCTGGAGGACCCCCGTATACTCCTCAGGGCCAAGAGGATGGGCTTTTCAGATTCCAGACTGGCATCCATCACAGGCATGGATGAATCAGGTATCAGGGCCCTGAGGCTTGAACATAACATAAAACCGGTCTACAAGATGGTTGATACATGTGCAGCGGAGTTTGAGGCCAGGACACCCTACTACTATGGCTGCTATGACCTTGAAGATGAGGTGGAGGTATCAGACCGCAGGAAGGTCCTCATCATAGGTTCAGGGCCCATAAGGATAGGCCAGGGAATAGAGTTCGATTACTGCTGTGTGCACGCTGCCATGGCCCTCAGTGAGGATGGATATGAGACCATAATGGTGAACAACAACCCGGAAACGGTGAGTACAGACTATGACATCTCAGATAAGCTCTACTTTGAGCCCCTAACCCTCGAGGACGTCCTGGCCATCATAGAGAAGGAGAAACCTGAGGGTGTTGTTGTCCAGTTCGGCGGTCAGACATCCATAAACCTGGCGGTCCCCCTGGCTGAGGCTGGTGTGAGGATACTTGGAACACCCCATGAGAGCATAGATCGGGTCGAGGACCGTGAAAGGTTCACAGAGGTCTTAAACAAACTTGGAATACCCCAGGCACCCTATGGAATCGCCAAGTCCTTTGAGGATGCAAGGGCCGTGGCCGAACGCATAGGCTACCCTGTACTCGTAAGGCCCTCCTATGTCCTGGGTGGAAGGGCAATGGAGATAGTCTATGATGATGAGGAACTTGAGGAGTACATGAGGGAGGCAGTCCGGGTATCCCCCGAACACCCCATACTGGTGGATAAGTTCCTGGAGGATGCCATAGAAGTGGACGTGGATGCACTCTGCGACGGCACCGACGTCTACATAGGGGGTATAATGGAGCATATAGAGGAGGCAGGAGTTCATTCAGGAGACTCAGCCTGCGTTATACCACCACAGAGCATCCCTGTGGACATAATTGATACCATAAAGGATTACACGAGGAAACTGGCCCTCGAACTCGAGGTGGTGGGTCTCATAAACATACAGTACGCTGTCAAGCCAGACTCAGATCCTTCGGTCTACATACTCGAGGCAAACCCGAGGGCAAGCCGTACAGTGCCCTTCGTCAGCAAGGCCACAGGGGTCCCCCTCGCCAAGATTGCTGCAAGGCTCATGATGGGTGCGAAGCTAAGGGACCTTGGCCTCACAGAGGAGAAGGATGTGGAACATGTGGCTGTGAAGGAGTCTGTATTCCCATTCATAAAGCTCCCCGGAGCAGATTCTGTCCTGGGCCCTGAGATGAAATCAACGGGTGAGGCCATGGGAATAGATGAGAACTTTGGGATAGCCTACTACAAGTCCCAGCTCTCAGCCAGCATGGACCTCCTCAACGAGGGGAAGGTCTTCATAAGTGTCAGAGACCAGGACAAGGATAAGATAGCAGATATCGTTAAAAAGGCCGATGAACTTGGCTTCAGGATCATGGCAACCAGGGGAACGGCCAGGGCAGTCAGTGACATAGCAGATATAGAGGTTGTGAGGAAGGTGAGCCAGGGGTCACCAAACATCAGGGACGCCATCCTCAACGGTGAAGTTGGTCTCATAATAAATACGCCATCAGGGAAGCAGTCAGCCGATGACGGCTACCTCATAAGGAGGATGGCGGTTGAACTGGGAATACCCTACGTCACGACACTCGCCGGGGCCAGGGCCGCCCTGAATGCCATTGAAGCAGTCCGCATGGGGAAAATAACAGTGAAGGCCCTTGACGAATACCATGGAAACTGACTGCTATGTGAACCATGGCACCAAGACCCACTAATATATTTAAGTTTAGGTGAATCCATAGGGTTTGACTGGTGAGAATGATGAAGATACCAGGATTCATGCTCGCAGCACTCATCATTGCATCAGTCATCACACTTCCAGTGGCAGAGGCCCACATACTCATAATAGCAGATAGCCTCTCCGACAGCCCTGACATGTATGATGAGGCAAAGAAGGTTGCAACGACCCTCAAAAATAGGGGCTACCAGGTCCTTGAACTCTACAGGAGCAATGCAACTGTCAAGAACATACTCAAAGGCATGTACGGGGCAGATGCAGTGATCTACGCTGGACACGGCGGCTACATGGCGGGTCACTATGATGGCCGTGGAGGCAACGCCACTCCCCCATTCAGCCTTGTTGCAAGGGATGGGCACATATGGGGTGCCGGTGACATGATGATGGTGAACGGCACCACATTCTATGCCCCCTTCAAGGAGGGCATACCCGCAATTCTACTCCACGCATGCTTCTCAACCGGGTGGGTTGAGGAGTATGAGGTTAAAAACCCTGTGGAAACGGTGTACAATTTTGCAAGGATGTTCACAGGGGCAGGGGCCAACTACTATGCAACTGCATGGGATGGCGCCGAGATAATTTATGACTTCCTCAATGGCGCCAGGAACTTCTATGAGGCCAACCAGCAGAACTACGAGGTTATAAATCAGAGCACGGAATGCAATGGAACACTGATATGGCGCAACGATCATGGATACGCAGCCTTCGTCGGGGACTGGAACGGAACATTCCCAAGGGTAAACGAGACAACACCCTACGATGATGCAGCTGCAGAGGAATGGTACATAACAAAGAACAGGCCCAGCTTCACAGGAAGCAAACCTGTGGCTGACTTCACCTACGCCTACTGTGGCTCAACATCAATCAGAACATTTGCATTCACTTCAACCTCATATGACCCTGATGGGGACGAACTGACACTTAAATGGAACTTTGGTGATGGTTCAACCGCCACTGGTCCTGATGTGACACACACCTACTCATCCGAGGGCTACTACACGGTCTCATTAACAGCTACAGACCCCCATGGCCTCATATCAGTTAAAAAGAAGACATTAACCGTTGGAAACCCGAAACCGGACCTTGTGGTCACAGGGATCAGAAAGTCAGGTAGCACACTGTACATATACATCAGGAATCAGGGCACAGTCGCTGCCAGGAACTTCTACACAAGGGTCTGGTATGGCAGCTACTCAACAAAGAACTACAGACAGGTTTACACCGGGACCCTCAACCCGGGTGCAAGCACCACACTTAAGATATACTACAAGTACTACAGGGGCACGGTTAAGGTGGACTACTACAACAGGGTCGCTGAGAAGTCTGAAACAAACAATCTGAGGAAGTTTTAATCTTTTTACTCTCTTTTCTTTTTTTGCTTAAGCTGAGGTTTCCTGCTTTTTTCTTGCCCTGTTTCTCGAGAACCATGTTGGTCCAGAAAGCATTAAAGAAGATCCTGAACTTATATAATGAACATGCTTGTGGTTGAAAATGGAACCATCCTGAGGGGCCCGGAACTTGCACCCCAGCGGATGAACCTGGTGATTGAGGATGGCATAATAAAGGAGATAACAGATGAAACTGTCACCTCAGGCGACAGAATAGATGCCTCAGATCTCATCGTCTGCCCGGCACTCGTAAATTCACACGTCCACATTGGTGACTCAGTCGCCCTTGATGTGGGTGATGGAATGCCACTCGAGGATATAGTTAGACCCCCCCATGGCCTTAAGCACAGGATACTGGAATCTTCATCTCCAGGGGTGCTCGTGGAGTCAATGAGAAGAACGGCCAGGGACATGATAACACACGGGACAGGGTCATTCATTGACTACCGGGAAGGTGGTACCGGGGGGGTTGAACTCCTCAGGGAGGCCCTCGCTGACCTCCCCATCTCAGGGATTGTACTTGGAAGGGATCCCGTGGTCTTTGATGAGGGGGCGTCCCCTGCTGAAATCCGCCGTCAGGTCAGGCGGGTCCTCAGGGTTTCAGATGGATTCGCCCCCAGTGGTATGGGTGAGATAACCGATGAAGCGGCATCAATAATCGTTGAGGAATGTGAAAGGGCAGGAAAGATAGCATCCATACACGTTGCAGAGCACATTGAGTCACAGAGAAGATCCATTGAGGATACAGGTATGAGTGAGGTTGAAAGGGCCATCAACGCAGGATTCAAACTCCTTGTACACCTCACAAACCCTGTCAGGGGAGACCTTGAACTTGTGAAGGAGAGCGGGGCGTCTGTTGTACTCTGCCCAAGGTCCAACGGGGCGCTCTCATCGGGGATACCCCCCATCAGGAGGCTGCATGAGATGGGCATCAACCTCCTCCTTGGCACAGACAACCTAATGTTCAACTCCCCTGACATGCTGCGTGAGATGGAATACACACTCAAGGTCACAAGGGGATGCACACGCAGCTACTTCCCCCCGCGGGAGGTGCTGAGGATGGCCACATCCAACACATCAGATTTCACAGGCACAGGGGTAATTGAGGAGGGCTTCCCCGCGGACCTTATCCTTGTTGAGAAGATGTCAGAGGATCCCTGCCTTTCAATCATAAACCGGACCGAATCGAAAAATATAATATACTTAATAATAAAAGGTAAACCAGTTAAGAGGTGAGGCTATGTACAGTAAAATCCTGCTCCCGACCGACGGCTCAAAACATGCCAACAAGGCGGCTGAACATGCAATATGGATTGCCAGGGAAAGTGGAGCTGAAATAATCGCTTTAACTGTTATGGAGACATCTTCACTGGTGGGTCTACCAGCAGACGACCTCATAATAAGACTGAGGGAGATGCTTGAGGAGGAGGCCTCAAGGTCCCTGGAGGCCGTTAAAAAGCTCGTTGAGGAGTCAGGGGCGGATATAAAATTGACACTGAGGACCGATGAGGGTTCACCTGCAGAGGCCATACTCAGGACAGTGGAGAAGGAGGGTGTGGACCTTGTGGTGATGGGCACATCAGGCAAACACGGCCTTGACAGGTTCCTCCTGGGAAGTGTGGCCGAGAAAGTTGTAAGATCCGCAGGCTGCCCGGTCCTGGTGGTTCACTGAAAAATTTTTTTTATTGATTACTTCTGGTGTTTGTCATGCTTGTAAAGGAGATAATGTCAGAGAACATACACTATGTTACTGTTCCGGGGAACAGGGCAACAGCCCTTGAACTCATGAGAAAGAAAAATGTTTCAGGGCTTCCTGTAGTTAAGAAGGGGACAGAAGAACTTGTAGGTATAATAACGAGATCTGATCTTGTTGAAAACCCTGACGAGGAGCAGATAGCCCTCATAATGACAAGAAACCCGGTCACAGTATCCCCTGATGATGACGTCAGGGTGGCCGCAGAGAGGATGCTGGAGAACAACATCCGCAGGGTCCCTGTTGTGGAGGGGGACAGGCTTGTTGGTATAGTGACAAGCTATGACCTTGTTGCAGGGGCCATCGCTGAGATGGACATCGATGAACCTGTTGAGAATTACATGACACGCAACATCCCCACAACATGGGACAGGACGCCACTCAATGTGGCCTTCGAGATAATGAGGTACTTCAGGTTAAAGGTGCTCCTTGCCCTCAATAACAGCGGAAAACTTTCAGGTGTCCTCACAGAGACAGACTTCATAAATGAGAGTGAGGTGGTCTCAGAGAGCACGGTCCACAACACCTCGGTGGGTACAGAGGGTGACAGGTGGTCATGGGACAGCAAGAACGTCCTATATGTTATAAAGAATCAGCTGAAATTCCCTGACAAGGAGGTCAGGGATGTTGCCACAACTGATATTGTGACTGCAACCACATCAACAACTGTAACTTCCTGCGCAGAGAAGATGAAGAGGAGGAAGATTGAGCAGATACCCATCATCGACTATGAAGGAGACCTCGTTGGGCTTGCAAGGGCCAATGACCTTATAAATGCTCTCATTGATGGAAATGACTGACCAGAGGATAACACTGAGAACCTCAAGGGGGCTTCTCACGGTTGCTGTTAAGAACCATGCTGAGGTCTCAATAAGGGATATACAGCTCAAGATGCTCCTCGGGTACTGCTGGTGGAACGGCCTCCCGGTCATTGAAACCTTCCTGGATGTACTGGAGATGACACTTAAGTCTGCTGTTTCAGATGTCCTTGAACATGATGAACTACTTCTTGACTACAATGTGAGGACCAATGACATCCCTGACGAGTCTAATGAGGTTGAGTTGGTCTTTAATGAGATAAGCGCTGACGGTGTCCAGTTCAGTATTGGGGAGGACCTGATTTTGAGGGGCCCGGACTCAAGGGGCCTCCTCAGGAGGATGACATCCTTCAGGAGAAGGGTTGATGAGAATGTGAGGAGGGTTCTTTAGTTCAGGGGTTTATTTTTTTTGGATTTAGATTATTCCTTTTGGTGTGAGGTTCTTTAGTTCAGAGTTTAAGACTGGCACGTGAACTTACTCACTTACAGTTTCATTAACTGACATGCCCCTTACTATGTGGGGGAGCACCTCAAGGAGGAGATCCTCTGCTTCCTCCCTGTCTGTGACCCTCCTTGCAACTATCTTCCCGTTCCTGAAGATGGTGAGGTTCCCATCACCAACCTCCAGCATTATGACCCCCATCTTCTCTGAACACCTGGGCTCCTTATCCAGGAGTTCCCTGCAGGTCCCTGCAATATCAATGCTGTAGGGCAGTTTAACCTCAAACATTATCCTCGATTCGGCATCACGGCAGGGCCTGTAGATCATGGCATCATCAGGGGTCTTTCTAGGTCCTGTAAGGTCAAGAAGGACCCTGCTGAATCCAACGGCCCTCAGCTCATCATCAAGGTGCCTGATTATGGCTGCCTCCAGGAGCCTCTCTGGCTCATCAACCTCTATTATGGCGGATCCTCCTTCGTGGCGGACACGGATCCTCCCATCACCATATAAGCCCCTGATGAGGCTTTCAGCATAGGAAACCCTGTTTATAATCTCGGGAGTGATTTCCTCGCCGGTCCGGATCCTAGTTGCGAGGCAGGTGGTCTCATCCAGATATTCAAGCCCCCTGGATCTGAGGTATTCAATCACGTCACTCCTCTTCATCCCGGCGTCGAGTAGCGGTGTTTTTATTCCAAACATGCGATTCACAAGGACCCCGGGACGGTCCTCGAACATGTCACTTGCAGTTGTGCCGTCTACAACCACATCAAGGCCGCGCTTACGGGCTTCACTGATTATGGAACTGTACATAATTTTCTTACATACAAAGCACCGGTTAGCAGCGTTTTTCGTAAATTCAGGGTTATCAAGGAGGTTCATCTTAAGCACCACATGTTCAACGCCAATATCCCTGGCTATAGATGAAGCCCCCTCAATGAAGCCCCTGGGCATCGCACCCGTATCCACGGTGAATGCGACAACAGTATCAGCAACATCCGCAGCCATGTCAAGGAGAGCTGTGCTGTCAGCACCACCTGAGAATCCAGCAGCTACCTTCTCACCCATGAGGGCCATCTTAACCCTTTCAACCTTTGATTCAAGATCCATGATACCAGATCCATGACTTGGATATATGTTCTCTTTTCATGTATTCAGTCCTTGCTTTCTGATCCATATGCAAGTTTCCTTATGTGATGGATGACCTCAAGGGCATCCTCCCTTTTAAGGTCCCTGCCCTCTGATTCAAGGAATAAAAGCAGGGATTCCTTAACATCATCTGGGATCCTGGCTTCATGGAGGATCCTCCTGTAGTTTCTGAGGGGGTAGAATATCTTCCTGGCGGTATCCATAAGTTCCCTGAAGTCAGGGTCACCTATCACACCCCTCCTGAGGGCTCTTTTAAGGTTGAATTCTATGCTTACGAGGGAGTCAGAGAGGGGCTCCAGGTTTTCAGGGTTGAAGGCCACTGCAACATCATCATCTGATTCAATTTCACCCTCAAGGTATGATGTGAAGATGCGGCCAACACCCACCATTCCGAGTTCACTGAGCTCTGAGGCCCTCAGGGCCCCCATGCTGGCCCCTCCAACAACCTTCACACCCTTCCGGAGGGCATCAATGATTTCCCTGTGACCAACAGCAGGGCTCTGGTGAAAAACACCGTCTATTATCCCTATTATGTCAGGGTTCTCCTTCATGGCCTCCTGGATGTCACCCCTCCTCACGGGTGGCCTGTAGTCTGCTTCAAGGATAGCTGAGGCCTCCAGGTGTGAGAGGGATGGTCCCGTGAAGATGATTATTTTCTTACCATGCATGTGTGTTGGTATCTCGTCGCTGATAATTAATCCTTTAGATGCAATCAGGTTATATCAGAGTGGTAGCCTTCCCTTAAAGCCCCCCAGTCTAGGACAGGATGCGACCACCCACACGTTCAGGGTCAACAGAGAAGACCTCAAGCCCGGGAACTATGACCCTCACCACCGGGACCCCCACATCACGTGTCAGGTCAACGTAGAGGACATCCTTCAGCCCGGCTTCACGCAGTTTCTTTAGGGTTATCTCAAGGTCCCCCATGAATGACCTTGTTGAGAGGTCCTCCATGTCATCCAGGGCGATGGTGTCATCTGCTTCACCGAACCAGTGCCTGTTGAGTCTCTTCATACGCTCATATCCGGCACGTCTCATGAACTCTGCCCTGACGGTGTCCTCACGGGTTCCATGTATCTGGGTGGCCCTGCTCTGGGCGACCTCTGTAAGGGCCCTTATAACTGCGATTTCAGGGTCAAGGTGGGTGCCCACGCCCATGGTGAGGAGTGCAGGGTCCCTCAGGACGGTGTCATCTGCAACCGCTGCCACCGTCGCAACCCCTGTGTCTGCTGTCAGGTCAACCAGGGTCACCTCCACCCCGGCGGCACGGAACTTCTCAAGGAGTCCGGCTATTATATCATTATCTGCCCCTGAGCAGTCAACCTCCACTTTAGGACCCCTCCTCGCCTCAAAGAGGCTCCATGCATCCCTTTCAATCACTTCCATCAAGCCATGGAATATGGCCTCCTCCATGACATTCCCGGATGCAAGTCCATTGGTGTTTGACCTGAAAAGGCTCATACAGCCTTCAGGGGGATTGTAGGGGTGAAAAACAGCATTTGCGGGTACAGGGACCTCCTCATCAGAGGTCAGGGTCCTGGCATTGATCCACTCCAGTTCAGATTCTAGGTCAGCCGATGGGGGGAGTATCAGTGACTCAGGATCAAGACCTTCACAGTCCTCACGGTGTGCCCTGAATGTTTCATCCAGGGGCTTTCTTTCTGCTGAGTACCTTTCGAAGGCCTCCATCATGGCGGAGGCCCTTGCCTGTGTCCTGGTGGCCCCCTTACCTGCGTATATGCTCACAGCCCCCTCCTCGGCAGTTGGCCTTATGGCGGAGAATACAGGTATGCCTATGCGGTCAAGGTGTGTTATCTCGGTGATCCTGGTGACACCTATCATGGAGAGTCTGTCTCCGAAGGCCTTCAGGGTCTCGGAGGGCCTCATGGCCCTGTGGGTGCATCCAATGTACCTGACGGGAATATCATGGAACATGTTAACCACTCAGCATGCTGTTGAAGGTCAGCCCAAATGCAGCCGCAGCTGCCAGAAGCCATATCAGGGGGTTCCACCTGAAAACCTTGGCCCCATCTAGCACTGCGAGGGGTATGAGGTTGAAAAGGGCCAGGAAGCTGTTAACAGCGTATCCAAGGAATGCCACCTGGTTTAGGGGTGATGGGAGTAGCGTGGATACCATGAGGAACATGATCGCGAGGAGTATATTTGTTAGGGGTCCTGCAAGGGATATCTTACCGTTCACATCCCTCTCAATGTAGCTGCCATGGATGTAGACCGCCCCGGGTGCTGCAAATACAAATCCGAAGTAGGCTGTTACCAGTGCAAGTAGAAGGCCCTCAGGCCATAACCTGTATTCTGCCCAGTAACCGTACCTTATGGCCATCAGTTTATGGGCTATCTCGTGGAGGACAAATCCAAGGCCAACCGTTATAAGGGTTGCTGGAAGGAGAACCAGTGCAGCCGCAATGTTCTTTCCTGAGAAGACGTAGGCGAATACGCCTGCAATTACAACCATGGACACGAGAATGTCCCTGACCTCTCCCCTGCTGAATCTAACCATATTCATATTAACATCGAGCACCATTTATAATGCTTTCCATGGGCTTTTGACTGTGCCCTGAAATAAACCTTCACCAGCCGCAAGGATACAAAAACCTTATGGTCTTTTTAAGATGTCATAAAGCCCTGAGACTCCTATAAGAATTCCTTGAATTATTAAAAACTTAATCACCCATTCTGTCCCTGTAGAGGGGCTCCCTGAACCTTATCCTGAAGAGCCCTCCATTCTCTCCAGAGTATTTCAATGATCCGTCCAGCTGTTCGGTGAGTATTTCAACAAGTTTAAAGCCCAGTGAGGGGCTGTTCCTTAGTTCATCCTCCTTGAATCCCACACCATCATCTATGACCTCAAGGACGCAGTAATCATCATCCCTTTTAAATTTGACAGTTATACTACCATTATCCCTTCCCTTAAATGCATGTTTGAGGGCATTGGTCACCAGTTCGCTGAGTATGAGCCCCAGGGGTATTGATGTTTCAAGGCCGAGCTTCACACTTTCAGTTTCCAGTGATAACTCGATGTCCCTTTCAGGGGCGTATGACCTTCTAAGGTTCTTAAGGAGTCTTGAAGCATAGGATGAGAAGTCTATGGAACTGAAGTCCCCTGAGCGGTAGAGCTGTTCATGTATGAGTGCCATTGACCTTATCCTGTCCTGGCTCTCTGAAAGGATGGCCCTGCATGAGGGGTCATCGGTGCAATGGCTCTGGAGGCTGAGAAGACTTGATATTATCTGGAGGTTGTTCTTGACCCTGTGGTGTATCTCACTCAGCAGGACCTCCTTCTCCCTCAGGGATTTCATAAGCTCTGACTCCATCCTCAGCCTCTCGGTTATATCCCTAGCAACCAGGACAGCGTATCTGTCACCCTTAAAGTCAAGTATGTTTACCTTTATCTCGACGGGCACCTCCTCGCCATCCCTCTTAAGCAGATGGCCCTCCAGGGTAACCTTATCATCCTCACCATCCAGTATCCTCCTAAATGTATCGTGGATTTCTGGGGGCAGGAGGTCATATACCGCGTGTCCGGGTATGTTCCTGGTGGAGTATCCTAGCCTTTCACAGGCTGAACGGTTGGCGTCCACGAGTTCCCCGCCAGGGATTTTAACAAGGAATATGGCGTCATCTGTGCAGTCAAGGAGTTTCCTGAACCTCTCAAGTTCGGCCATTGACTCCTGAAGTCGGGGGTAGTAGCTTTTCCTTACGGACTTTTCACCGAATCCGATTATCTTCTCCCTGAGTGTTTCCCAGTCCCTATCAGACATCTCATCAACACCTCAGAGGGCCCTCCTGAATATGGTCTCAACATCTTCACGGGAGGGCTTCACAGGGTTTGTTACAATGCAGGGATCCCTCATGGAGGTCTCTGCAAGGCCGGGTATGTCCTCCTCCCTGACCCCCAGGTCCCTGAGGGTCATATCGATCCCTAGGTGGGATCTGAACTCTCCAATGTACTCGGTGAGTTCACCGGGCCCTGAACCACTTAGGCCCATCGCCCGCGCGATTTCAAGGTACCTTTCAGTGGCTCCAGGGTAGTTGAATTCTATCACATGCTCAAGGAGCAGTGCATTGGCCTCGCCGTGGGGCATGTCAAGTTTTCCTCCGAGGCTGTGGGCCATTGCATGGACAAGTCCCAGGCTGGCATTTGAGAATGCAAGGCCAGTCTCGAGGCTTGCAAGCATCATAGCCTCGCGGTACTCCATGTTTTCTGGTTCATCAACGGCAGATGGGAGGCACCTGCCTATGATCCTGATGGCGTCCAGGGCGTTGAGGTCTGTCAGATGGAAGCTCGCATTGGATACATAGGCCTCGATGGCATGGGCAAGGGCATCCATACCTGTTGCAGCTGTGAGTTTCCTGTCCATGGTGACGGTGGTCTCAGGGTCTATGAGTGATGCGTCTGGTACCATTGCCTTGCTTATGATGGCAATCTTCACCATCCTGCTGGTGTCGAGGATGATTGCAAACTGGGAGACATCCGCCCCTGTCCCTGCAGTGGTTGGGATGCATATTATTGGAACCGATGGGGTGGGGATCATATCAACACCCTCAAAGTCAAGCACATGCATCCTGTTTGATACAGCCGCCCCTATGGCCTTTGCACAGTCAATGGGGCTTCCACCACCCAGGGCAACTATCATGTTGCATTCCTCGGCATCGAAGACCGCAGCCCCCTCCATGACCTCATGGTCACGGGGGTTGGGCGTGACATCATCAAAAATGACGTACTCGAGGCCCTCATCATCAAGGGATGAGCCGACATCATCAACAAGGCCAGTCCCCTTTATTAACCCCCTGTCGGTCACAAGGAGGACCCTCTCGGCTCCGAGGTTCAGGGCGTATCTCCCAGCAAAAAACCTTGCCCCTTCCCCAAATACGAATTCACTTGTAACGAATTTCCTAAGTTCCCCCAACTTCACCACCACAGATCAGAATTAACGCACTTCATTGATGGGGACTCAATACCTTCATCAGTGATGCTATCTTCTATAGATATAAGTGGACATATTCTTAATATAAAGCTTGTTAATGATGCGTGGTGTTTCCTTTGGCTTCCTGTGAATACTGTGGCCTGGATGGTTACTATGGGCGTGAGCTTGCCAGAACACGGCACTGGATAATATACCTTGCACCCAGTCAGCGGTACCTTGGAGCATGCGTAGTGGCCCTCAGGAGGAAGTGCAGGGACCTTTCGGAGCTCTCAGGTGAGGAGTGGGCCGATTTTGCCGGGGTTCTGAGGGGCCTTGAGTCTGCCCTGAGGGAACTTTTCAATCCGGACCTCTTCAACTGGAGCTGCTTTAAGAACTCTGCCTTCAGATCAGAGGATCCAGACCCCGAGGTGCACTGGCACTTCCATCCAAGGTACCGCAGAAGTGTCAGTTTTGCAGGTGAAACCTTCATTGACAGGGAGTTTGGTCACATACCCCTCCCCATTGAGGTTAAGGTCCCGGGGCCGGTGATGGATGAACTTGAAGGCATAATGAGGGAGATGATAGGTAAGCATCTGTCCTCATGGATTGATTAGGTAGAATGCATGAAAGGGTGATAGGTTGAACAGGATCGAATATGCTCTTGAGAATGTTCATGAGGAGGGTGAAAGGGCCCTTATAACTGCAAGGGAGAATATATACTACCTCTCTGGATTCATGCCAACAGCCACAGCATTCCTGATCCTTCAGGATGAACCTGCACTCCTTGTGAGTGAAATGGATAGAGAATCAGCATTGGCGAAATCCTCTGTTGATGTGAGGACCTTCAGGAGGCTGTCGGATGTGGGTGAATCCCTTGACCTCAAAGGAGTACTTGTTGAGCCAGCAACCCCTGTGGGCATCCTTGAGAGGCTTGGAATAGGAGGGGACTTCAGGGTCATGGATCCGGTATCAGATCTCCGGATGGTCAAAGACCGGGAGGAACTTAAAAAAATGGAGGAGGCCCTCAGGATAGCAGAGGACTCATTCAGAAGCCTTGAACTTGTGGGGAGTGAAATTGAAATAGCTGCCAGACTGGATTACAGTATGCGTGTAGCTGGTTCTGAGGGGGTCTCCTTTGACACCATAGTGGCATCCTCGGTGAGGTCAAGCATCCCCCATGCGGTGCCAGCAGCAGAGACAACCGGATCACCGGTACTCATCGACTGGGGGGCTGTAAGGGAAGGCTACCACTCTGACACCACAAGGACAATCGTTGAGGGTGAAAGGGAACATGAAGTACTTGAAATGGTCCTTGAAGCTAAACGGGCAGGGGTGAGGGCCCTTAAGCCGGGTGCAAGGGCATGTGATGTTGATAGTGCTGTAAGGGGCGTTATAGAGGAATATGGGTACGGTGAGAACTTCATACACTCGACAGGTCATGGGGTGGGGCTGGATGTCCATGAGAAACCATCCCTGGCAGCCGGTGATGAGACGATCCTCAGGAGGGGGATGGTCCTGACGGTGGAACCAGGCATATACATCCCTGGCGAGTTCGGGGTGCGGGTTGAGGATATGGTGGTGGTTGGTGGGGGTGTTATGAACCGCCTGCCTGATGTCCTGGATTGATATGTAGATGCTTATTAACTCTGATGGCTACCTGATCTGGTAAGTAATTTAAAGTTGATATGTAGATGCTTATTAACTCTGATGGCTACCTGATCTGGTAAGTAATTATAAATAATAGGCGCCAGATAGTTAGTAACATAATTACCTGGATGATCTTCTGGAATGTGGTGTTGAGATGGCAGTACTACCAAGTGCACTGAAACCCTTGAGCGATGCCCTTGAGAACATAATACCTGATAGGCTGCTCCTGAGGCTGCAGGAGACCCTGATAAGGACAGGCCTCTATGTAAAGGCATCAGAGATAGTAACCCTGGCATTCCTTGGAGGGGCCCTCTTCGCGGTTCTCGCATCTGTTGTCGCAGCTCTTATCGGTTTAAACATTATCCTCGCAGTTTTAATAGGATTCTCTCTCCCATCAATAATGCTGGGTGCATACATTTTTATCATGATGGAGAGGCGCGTTGATGCCATAGAACAGTCAACACCGGACTTCCTGAGGCAGATAGCCTCCCTCCTGAGGGCAGGTGTGGGACTTGAATCAGCCCTTGAGGATGTGTCCAAACAGGGAGAGGGACCCCTCTATGATGAACTTAAGAGGGCTGTTATTGAGATAAAGATTGGTAGAACATTCGATGAGGCCATACTCTCAATGAGCGAGCGCCTGAAGTCAAAAAACCTTGACAGGACCTTCAGAATGATACTTGAGGGCAGAAGGGCTGGTGGAAGTCTATCAGATGTTATTGAGACTGTTGCAGAGGACCTGAGGGCGGTACTCGCACTTAAGAGGGAGAGGAAGGCCAACGTCATGATGTCAGTCATGTTCCTTATCGTAGCAGCCATAATCGCAGCGCCCTTCGCCCTGGGGATGATAATGGTCTACTCAGGTTTCATGGAGTCAGTCGGGAAACCAAACCCCATACTGGGGGCTGCAAAGATCGCTGCTTCAGGCTACATAATAATACACTCCATAATAGCAGGGCTCCTGATAGGCATCATAATGTATGGGAGTGCAAGGAAGGGTGTTAAATTCGCTGTTCCGCTTTCCATAATGGCATATGCAATATTCTATGTGATAGGAAGTTTCGGAATGACACTTGTAAGTAGCATGGCACCATAGGAGGTTAAGGCTTTGTTTGAAGTAATTGCCGATGAATCAGGTCAGGGATCCGCTGAACTCATACTTGTATTCGGGGGTATAATAGTCATCGTAACAGTGGCGGTTGTATGGTACCGTAACTATGTCAGGGGATCTGAAACAGCCATGAACTCTGATGTCCAGAATGTTACAAACTCGATAAAGGGACTTAAGAGCAAGTTCTAGGATGCTCTCATCATTTCTGGTGGGGTGTTTTTCAGTATGGAGATGATTATTGATGGTGAAGGGGCTGGAGGAGATAGAATCTTCACAGTCAGGAACCCCTTCAATGGGGATGAGGTGGATACAGTTCCACTTGCGGGTCGAAATGATGTTGAGAGGGCCATCATGGCGGCCCACCGGGCCAGGGATGCAATGGCTGACCTATCGGCCAGGAAGATATCTGAGAAACTCTATGACGTTGCGGATGAACTGAAGGCAGAGATGGATGGGTTTGCAAGGCTGATAACCCTTGAGTCAGGTAAACCCATAAGGTTCTCACGTGACGAGGTTAAGAGGTCAGTTGAAACTGCCCGGTTGTGTGCAGAGGAGGCAGGAAGGCTCTACGGTGAATCCATACCCATGGATGCGGGTATAGGTGGAGGGGGCCTCCTGGGCTTCACTCTCAGGATACCCCTGGGGGTTGTGGCTGCGATAACCCCCTTCAACTATCCCCTCAACCTTGCAATACACAAGGTTGGACCGGCCCTTGCAGCAGGCAACACCACGATCCTGAAGCCATCCCTTGAGGCCCCCCTATCTGCACTGAAGCTTGCATGGATCCTCAGCCAGCACTTCCCGGCTGGCGCTGTTAACGCTGTAACAGGGAGGGGCTCAGAGGTGGGGGATGTTATCATCGACAGCCCCCTCATTGATAAGATAAGCTTCACTGGAAGTGTTGAGGTTGGGAGGTACATATCTGGAAGGGCCTCCATGAAGAGGGTTACACTTGAACTGGGAGGCAATGACCCCCTAATTGTTATGGATGACGCTGATGTTGACTCTGCAGTGGAGGCCGCTGCGAGGGGCTCCTACCTCTACTCTGGACAGGTCTGCATAGCTGTTAAGCGGATGATAGTCCATGAGGACGTGGCCGACGAGTTCGCAGATAAGCTCGTGGATAGAACGAAGGGGTTGAGGGCTGGAGACCCCATGGATATGGGAACCGATGTGGGCCCCCTGATAAATGAGGGTGCTGCCAGGGAGGTTGAGAGGGTTATCCTGGCTGCGGTTGAGGATGGAGCCGAGCTCCTCTGTGGCGGTTCAAGGAGGGGTAACTTTGTTGAACCCACCGTGCTGGACCGTGTGCTGCCAGGGATGGAGGTTGTTGAAAGGGAAACCTTTGGCCCGGTATCCCCGATAATAAGGTTTGCAGATGCTGATGAGGCCATAGAAATTGCCAACGGGACCTGCTATGCCCTCCAGGCAGGTGTCTTCACAGAGAACATAAGGACAGCCCTGAGGATGGCCACTGAAATTGAGGCCGGCACAGTTCTTGTAAACAAGCAGCCCACCTTCCGGGTTGACCACATGCCCTTCGGCGGATTCAAGTGCAGTGGGATGGGTAAGGAGGGTGTGAAGTACGCAATAAGGGACATGACACGCACAAAGCTGATAGTGCTCAATGGAAACTGATTCAATCCACTGTGATCCCTCATTTTAATTCTGAAATATATTGAATGAATTCATATCAGATCCTAAGGATTAATATGGGATATAACAGTGTTCATGCCATCATGAATCCGCAATACCTGGATGAACGGCCCTGAGCCATCCAAAGCTTTTAATAAAAAAATCCTATTTACTTATTTTTTAATAAAAAAAATGGCACTTCGAATTTGAATTAATTTGATTCATAAGAACATTCTAAATAGATTTAAGAATTTATAGTATGCTATTTCTAAACTAAGGGAGCTAAAATTGATTTTTAGATATACTTAACATTGTTGTCCATATATAACTTCATAATAAATAAACTATTAGATTTAAATTTTATGATTTTAATGATTTCAAAAAATTTTTATATAAAGTATATCAATCTAAAAAATAATATGGAGGTGAAATATTGAACAAGAGATTTTTGCTTTCAGCGCTGGTTTTACTTGCTTTCATGGCAGGAATCTCCAGTGCATCGGCGGTAGGAGATGGCAATGGAGTACCGCCCCTACCAGATAACGCCGTTAACCTGACGATGCAGCAGAACCCGTCTGACCCAGAACAGATAATCGTTAACGTTAACTACAGTGATGACCTTCAGGACGTTGATCCTACAGTAGCAGTTGATGCAAAGCTTGAAATCCTCGAGGGTGACAACATTACAGGTGCAAACATCAAATGGTACTACACAGGTGTTCTTAATGGATCATACGCAAACTACACAGTACCGGCAGATGTAAAACCGGTATGGCTCAGCTCATTTGAAGGTGCACCTGTACCGCAGGGACAGGCAAAGCTCCACAATGAGGACGGTCAGAAATACACATGGCTCTTTGTAGTTGAAAATGCTAGGGGCAAGGTCTTCAAGATAAGGGCAAATTCAACAGCCATCAGGATGGTAGATAATAAGCCTGAGGTTGTGAAAGTCCTTGCTTCAGAGGAACTAACTGTGGACCTTCAGCCACACTTCTCACTCTCAGACCTCAAAGTTGAACCGGTCAGTGGCAGCGCACCCCTCACAGTAATGGTGAGAGTCAACGTCACCAATACAGGCGTTGCAGATGACTACACAGCCGAACTCAAAATTAACGGTGAAGTGAAGAACACAACAACTCTTGTTAACCTCGCAACCGGTGAGACAAGGGAAGTGATATTCACATACGAACTCCCTGCAGGTCTCTACAACGTCACCGTCGATGACTTAACACCGGTAAGCGTCACATCAATTCCAGCAGCACCCTCTGCAAGCCCTGCATCAGGAACCTACCTCAACAATGTAACCGTTACCCTCACAGGACCTGAAGGCTCAACAATATACTACACTACCGATGGATCCACACCAACCGTTTCAAGCAATAAATACACGGCACCCATCGTCCTGAGCAGATCAGCAACACTCAAATTCATAGCAGTTGCTAACAGTACATCATCAGCCGTCTCATCAGCAAAGTACACAGTCCTGAAGCCAGCGACACTCACCTACTACGTTAAGGTGAAGGTCAAGAAGTGGTACAAGAAGTGGTACAAGTACAGGGGTAAATGGAGATACAAGTGGAGATACTACTGGACCTACAGGTACGTTAAAAGGACCAGCACCTACTGGCAGATGACCTAACCCCATTTTTTTACTTTTTCAGGAAAATGTATTAACCATCATCTGCACACTACTTTTTATGGATGAATTTAAGAGCTGCAGACTCTGTGGGTGGAGGTGCGGCGCGAACAGACCCGCAGGTGAAAGGGAGTCTGCGGGGCCTCAGAGACAGAGATAGCCTACACAAGCATAAGCGATGGTCTAGGGACCTTCTCAGTAACCCTCCTTTCATGCCCCTTCAGATGCGCATACTGTAACGCCTACAGGATATCACAGTACCCTGAATCAGGATGGATTTACCGTGGCCACGTTAGCCCTGAAAAACTTGCAGGGGAGGCCATTGAGCAGCTTGAATACAGGAACCTTTCAGGGGTGAGCTTCACCGGGGGTGAGCCATCCATACACACCCATACATCGAGGAGATGGTCAGACACATCCAGAGAAAGAGGACCGACGCGGAGTTCATCCTCGCCACAAATGGATTCTGCACACCCGGAACACTCAGGAGGCTCCTTGATTTCACATCACTCTTCAGCTTTGAGATAAAGGCACTGTCAGATGAACTCCACAGGAACCTTACCGGCGCACCATCAGAACCGGTGCTCAGGAATGCAGGGTACCTTGCAGGGAAGTTCCCTGAAAGGATCAGGATCTTCAGGACGGTTGTGATACCGGGCATAAACCACCATGAGATACCTGAAATAGCAGGTTTCCTTGCAGAGATAAACCCTGAGATCCCCTACCGCCTCATAGGATTCAGACCAAACTTCATGCTCTACTACCACAGGGGCCCTGAAAGAAGGCTCATGGAGAGACTCGTTGAGGAATGCAGGGCTGCGGGACTGAAAAGGGTTGACTACTCAGGCCACTATCCCCTCCTTAAGGCCGACCTTGAATCCATACTCAGGGGGAAGGGCTGTGACCTCCCAGGGGACTGTGGAAGCTGCAGGCACACAGTCTGCAGGGCGATGGTCAGGGAGCCCTGGAGGGATAGTTAGGATTTCAGGAACTCCTCCACAAGGTTCCTTGCCTCGTTGAGGGCCTCGAGGGGCATGCCCCTGGGCATCTCTCCGGGTTCCCCCTTAACGTCCCTGAGGACGCCTTCAACCCCCAGGAACATGCCCTCACTTGTTATCCCCATGAAGTTCTCAGGGGGCAGGAGGGCAACGGCCACCCGGTCACCCTCACGGACGTCAGGGTCATTTGTAACGACCTTAAGGGCCCTTCCCCCAATGTTTACATTGCAGACCTGCAGCTTATCCGCCCCGGGATGCCCCCCAACACTCATAACCTCACCTGCAAGGATATCAACTCCAATCACAGGGTCGGCTATCTTTCCAAGCATGAGCCTCTTCTTCAGGTTGCCGATGGTGTTCAGGAAGAACCTGACCCTTGCAATGTTCTCCTCAACCTTTTCCCGGTCATCCTTTCCGGCCTCAGAGGCGAACTTCATGGCCCAGTCCTCACCACCAAGGGCCTCCACGATGACGTCAAGTTTTTCCATGACCCCCTCTATTTCAGGGGACCCTGCAAGTTCCCCGGGTTCAAGGTAGGAGTAGAGGATGCCCTGCAGCGTCCTTTCGATTTCACCGGCTGTGGTGAGAGCCAGTTTCTTCTTCCACTGCCCCCTGAAGCTACCTGTTTCAAGGGTTCTCCTGAAGAGTTCAACCGATTTCAGTGCAACCATGAGTCTGTAATCCTTGCTGGTATCCCACATACAGTTCACCTTTCATGATAAGAAAACCTTATTGACCGGTCCTTAATCATTTTCATGGACGGTCCTTATTGGATGGGTTGTCTTCCTGTAAACATGTTTTTAATCATTTTCATGGACAGTCCTCTTAGATGATTATTATTTTCCCATAAACAGGTCCTTAATATTTTCGCGGACTATCCTGTCAGCTGATTATTAATCTTCCTATAAGTATTTAAGCTATGAACAGAAATATAAATTAAGAGTTTACGGGTTAATTCAGGGTGAATCCCTCTTTAACTGTCTGGTGGTGGAAAAATGGTTGAATTATCCAATCTCTATGGACTTGAAATATACACCTCAAGGGGCAAGTATGTTGGAAGGGTTCAGGATGTCGTCCTGAACATAAAGAAGGGACGTGTCTCAACACTCAAGGTTCGTCCCATGAGGCATGATAAGAAGAACGTTGGAATCAAGGATGTCCTGAAAACCAGTATAAGGATAGTGCCTGAATCCGATGAGATAAGGCCCATCCAGGAGGAGGGTATAATAGATATAAACTATGACAGGGTCCAGGCAGTTGGGGATATACTCATAATATCACCTGATGTTTCTGTCCAGAAGGCTGCAAGCCCCCTTGAATCATAATTCATTTTTTCCGGGATATGGATGATTGTAGGTATACTTGGTTGCGGTGCCATAGCCAACCTTATAACGGGATTCGTGAGGGATGGCAGGGTACCTGTGGAATTGGGCTTTTTCTATGACAGGGACCTTGAGAGGGCTGAGAACCTTGCCTCAATGGTTGATGGAACAGCGGTCCTTGATGTGAGGGACATGCTACCCGAGGTTGACCTTGTGGTTGAGGCCGCTTCACCGGAGGCGGTGAGGGAACTGGTCCCGGTGGTCCTGGAGGCAGGAAGGGACGTTGTGGTGATGAGCGTCGGCGCCCTCATGGACCCTGAACTCAGGAAGATGCTGGAGGAGACGGCATCACGCAACAATGCAACCATCCATGTACCCTCAGGGGCAATCGTAGGCCTTGATGGTTTAAAGGCAGCCTCCGTGGGAACTATAGAATCTGTTAAACTTGTCACAAGGAAGCCCCCAAGGTCCCTCGGGATAAGTATGGATGAAAAGAAGGTCCTCTACAGGGGGAGGGCCTCGGAGGCAGTTAAAAGGTTCCCCCTCAACATAAACGTGGCAGCCGCCCTTAGCCTTGCATGTGACAGGGATATAGAGGTTGAGATCATCGCTGACCCGGCAGTTGACCGCAACGTCCATGAGGTGACCGTCAGGGGGGACTTCGGAGAATTCAAGACAATAACCGAGAATGTCAGGTGCTCCGTGAATCCGAAGACAAGCGTGATGGCAGCATACTCTGCCATAAGGCTCCTCAAGTCCCTCAGTGAGAACATGCATGTGGGGACATAGGAGGGGAGTCTTTCATGGTCTTTGATGTGCGTTCACATGAAACCTATTCCAGTCTCAGGGTTCCGCCATCAGCAGAGGTTGTGCTCAGACTTGACGGCCGAGGATTCCATGGCCTCACAGAGAAGCTTGGATTCACCCGCCCCTACGATGAAAACTTCCGGGACATCATGGCGGCCACTTCCATGGACATCATGGAGGAGTTCAGCCCGGCATTCATATACACATTCTCAGATGAGATAAACATCCTCCTCTCAGAGGTCCCCTTTTCAGGGAGGGTGGAGAAGCTTGACTCTGTATTCGCAGCCCTCGCATCATCCTCATTCACCCTTGAAGCACTGAGCCTCGGATTCAAACTGGACCAGGCGGTTTCCTTTGACTGCAGGACCATACCCCTTGCAGGTGGTGCAGTTCAGGAGTACTTCAGGTCAAGGCAGAGCGAGGCATGGAGGAACTGCCTCAACGGATACGCCTACTGGACCCTGAGGGCTGAGATGGGAAAGGAAGAGGCTGTCAGAACCCTTGAGGGCCTTAAATCTGAGGGCATCCATGACCTGCTCTTTGAGAGAGGTATAAATATCTCGAGGGTTCCATCATGGCAGAGGAGGGGTATAGGTGTCTACAGGAGGCCTGTTGAGGTTGAGGGATACAACCCCCTCCGTGATGAGAGGGTCACAGCGTCCCGGATGAGGACCATTGTTGACATGGACCTACCCCTCTTCACAGGAGAATTCTTCAGGGAACTTATCAGGACTGGTTGATTGGATTTTTTTTGGGGTTGTTACAGAAAAAAACTTATCAGGGTCGATTGATTGGGATGGGTTTAACTGATAAAATAATGGCTTCACTCTTTGGTTTCAAACCGGTAAGACGGGTCATCGTGGATTCAGGAGTTATGGAGGGTGCCCTTGAAATTGCCAGGAATTCACATCCAAGGGAGTTCGCAGCCCTCCTCGAGGGCCATAGGGAGGGCGACACCCTCCACGTAACAGGTCTAATCTTCCTTCCATCCAAGACATCTGATGAGGGCGCTGTTATGGACGTCCTCATGCTGCCACCATTCACAGGGGCTGCTGGCTCCGTGCATTCACACCCGGGACCATCAAACGCACCATCACCCGCCGATATAAGGTTCTTCTCATCAAATGGCATATTCCATATGATAATAGCCTACCCCTACAGGAGGGAGACTGTGGCCGCCTACACCAGGAGCGGAGTCCCGGTTGCCTTTGAGGTTGCTGACTGAACCTGAAAATGAGCAGTTAAAAAAATGGATTCGGCCAGTAAAAAGTATTTTTCATTGATTCATGGGCATTCATCAAATGCAGGTGATTCCGGACCCTTTCCATGGATTTCAGAATTATAAAATAAATTATATGTTGAATGATGCACCATCAGCTGTAGGGTAATTAAAGCTCTATTGATACCGCGTCATCAACGTTTTCCAGTTTCTTGATCTCCTCTATGACATCAGATGGCACGCTCTGATCCACCTTGAGGACCATGACGGCTTCGCCGCCGATTTCCCTTCTACCCACCTGCATTGTTGCAATGTTGATGCCGTGCTCACCGAGCTTGGTGCCTATGGCACCGATTGTACCCGGGAGGTCCCTGTAGCGTGCTATTATCATGGTGCCCTCGGGCTTCACATCAACCCTGTAACCGTTTATACCTATGATGGTGGGTTCCTTGATGTGAGTAGCCTCAACACTGAACTCGCCCCTGTCAGAGACGGCCCTGGCCATTATGATGGACCTGTAACCATCTGACTCGGACCTCCTGGCCTCCGTCACCATGACTCCCCTCTTCTTTGCAATTGAGGGCGCATTTATGAGGTTAACTGGTTCTGTGAGGATGGGGTTGAGTATGGCCTGGAGCATGGTCCTTGTAAGGATGTCGAACTGCATCTCTGCCAGTTCACCGCAGTATGTGACATCAAGTTTCTCTATGTTACCCGGGAGTGCCTGTGCAATGATGGCCCCCATCTTCTCTGCCAGTTCAATGTATGGTTTGAGGGACTTGTATGTCTCTGAGTCCATCACCGGCATGTTGAGGACGTTCCTCGGTGCACCACCCTGGAAAACCGTTTTTATCTCATTTGCAACTATGATGGCGGCGTCCCTCTGGGCCTCAGAGGTGGAGGCTCCTATGTGTGGTGTCAGGACCACATTTTCAAGTTCAAGGAGCGGGCTGCCCTCAGGAGGCTCCTCCTCAAAGACGTCAAGGGCTGCGCCGGCTATCTCACCATCCTTAAGGGCCCTGTAGAGGGCGTCCTCATCGATTATACCGCCACGGGCACAGTTCACTATGAAGGCTGTGTCCTTCATCAATTTGAATTCATCATCTGAGATGAGGTGCCTTGTCTCAGGGGTGAGGGGGACGTGTATGGTCACTATGTCTGATTCCCTCAGGAGGGTTTCAAGGTCTGTGACGGTCACACCCATCTCCTCGGCGGCCTCCCTGCTTATGTAGGGGTCATAGACCAGTATGTCCATGCCGAAGGCCTTTGTCCTCACAACGACCTGTGAGCCTATACGGCCCATACCGATTATACCCAGGGTCTTACCGTTGAGCTCGATACCCATGAACCGGTTCTTCTCCCATTTACCCTCCTTCACGGATCTGTCCGCAATCGAAATCTTCCTTGCGAGTGCCAGCATGAGACCGATTGAGTGCTCTGCAACCGTTATTGATGTGGACTCAGGGGCGTTTATCACCATTATACCGCGTTCGGTGGCAGCCTTAACATCAACGTTGTCAACCCCCACACCGGCCCTCGCTATTATCTTGAGGCGGGGAGCCGCCTCTATGACCTCCCGCGTAACCTTCGTTCTGCTCCTTACAACGATGGCATCAAAGTCCTTTATGGAATCAAGGAGCTCCTCAGGGGTTATGGTGGTGTTGACCACAACCTCCGCCACCTCTTCGAGTTCAGATATTCCCTTCTCATTGATGGAATCAGCAATAAGCACTTTCATCTTGGACATAATTTCACCACACTTATCACAATGAAGATTTTATAGAATGATAAAGGAATCTATAGATGTAGTGTATATTATAATTATTGGTGGGATCGGCTGTTACAGGGGAGTTCAATCTGCATCCCATCCGGGTGCCCCCTCCAGTATCCCATCGGAGGAGGATGAATTATCATGTTCAGCGGATCGGTCACAGTCAATGGCGTGGAACTGCCTGAAGCATTCCTTGGAAGCGCACCCTTCACAGCAGCAACCTACTTTGGGCACAGGTCAAGGCTCTATGAGATGGACCTCAAAAACAGGCCAGAGGCCATTGCTGAGGTGATTCTTGAATCATATGAGATGGGTGTGAGGGGTTTCCAGGTCATACCCGAGAAGCAGGTCCTTGAGGCCCTTGAGATGGCCAGGGATGCCGGCTGTGAACTCACCATCATGGGTACTCTGAGGCATGAACACCTTGAGGAGGACCTCCAGACCCTCTCAGACCTTGGGTCCGCTGCAGTGCTTCTTGATGAACACTACACAGATCTTCTTGAAGCCTCTGAGGTTGCTGAGATTCTGGATGAGGTTGAGGGGATGCTAAGGGGCCTTGCAACGACCATGCCACGGGAGACAACGGTGAGGCTGATTGATGAGGGTGTTGATAACTTCGAACTCTACATGATCCCCGTCAACAGACTTGGCTACATGACAGATTTTCCTGTCTTCCTTGATGATGAGCGGAAGGAACTCGGAGGGCTCCTCAATGAACTCGGGAAAACAGTGGTCGCTGAGAAGGTCCTTGCAGCGGGTATAATCCCACCAGCGGAGGCCTTTGAATTCATAGGGGGCCTTGAATATGTGGATATGGTCGCAGTGGGTGTTGCATCTGTATCCGAGGCAAGGGAGACCTTTAGCGAACTCTTCGGGAGGTAATGGATTCTCTGGAGTTAGAGCTGCACTGGAGGTGATGAAGCAGGTGTGTGTCTGCAGTAAGAGGTCAGGTTTCGGGAGCTGAGTTAATCCGTCCACAGCTTTCAGGTCGCTGTTATCACAGAATTTTTATCCATATGATCTCGGGAGGTGTAAATCTTGGATAATACAACAAAGGTACTTATCGTGGCATGTTTTGTTCTCATAGGATCTCTGGGATTCCTCTCCGGTGTTTTCCTCAAAAGGTCCACTGTGGACCACTATGATGTCACCATTGAGGGTGACGAGGGGGTGACCGGAAGCCCTCAGGGCCCATCATGGCACAGGGTTATGAGCTTCACCGGGTCTGGATCTGATTACAGGTGCGTTGATATCAGGGGAAACAAGTTCAAGGTGGTGATTTCGGCTGCACCAATAATCAATTATGATGTGAACACGGTGACAGTGGATGTCCTCAGGGACGGCCAGATCCTGGCATCGGGCACCGCTGATTGGGGTCCAAAAGAGTCACCGAAAAGGAAGAAGAGAATGATCGAGGTTTCAGGGGGCCCGGGATACTACTGCATATCTGTATACGCCTATGAGATTGAGGACTGGGAGGTTACTGTCTGGGACTATTACTGACCCTTCCAATCCCTTTTTTGGTTGCCTGTTGCGAGATATTGAAAAAGGCGGTATTCTATTGAAAGCTCATGATATTTGATTAAACAGGTCTTCCACAGCATGCCCGGGCAGGAGAGATGTCACCCACATGCAGAGCTCGACTCAGGTTCTAGACTAACTGCAGGTTTTTCTCTCGGCTATGACCTTGAGGAACTCCTTGCTGCTCTCCATTTCACCGATTTCCCAGCTCTTGATGACGGGGATTCCCTCAATGTTTTCACTTATCCTGGGATTATCGATTATGAACACTGACTCAGAGCCACTTACAAGGGAAAGATCCTTGAGGGGGACAGCCATCCTCCGCAGGGTCCTTGAATCCCTCTGCTTCTCAAGGTTGGTTATCACAGTATTATCAAACCTGATCTCCTTTGCCACAGCATCAAAGGGGGTTTTGTGGGTTTCTATCATGCCAAAGCCAATATCAGCAAGTCTACCTGATGGTTTTATCTCAATTTCATCCCTCTCGGGTACACCGAATATGTCAATGGAGAGGGTTATCCTGATGTTAAGTATCTCCTCCAGGATCATGGCTGTCTCGGGTGATGCCCTTGCAAGTCCATTCTCATACTTGTAGATGGTCTTCCTGGAGACATGGGCGAGGTCAGCCAGGTCCTTGAGTGAGAGGTTGTACTCCTCACGGACCTCCCTGAGGGTTTTACCGTCTATATGAACATAGTAGCCTCCCCGGTCAGCGATTATCTCAGGGTACTCACCATCAACCACCATGTTCCTGAAGGTCTCGGGGGCCACTGCAGGGATGCCGTGCCTTTCATAGACAACATCCTCCTCAAGGGGCTCTGTCTTTGACCTCACTCCTATAATAATTGGTGAGGCAAGGAAGGTATGTGCAAGGGTTCTTATCTCATGGGCCTGCAAACTATTTATACCATCAATGTTTACAAGGACCTTAAGCAATAGAAGTAATAGTTTCCTTCTTGCCATGAGGTCGAAGCAGCTCCGCTCATATATGTGTGATGTCTCAAATCCGTTGCTGGCAAGAAGTTCATGTATCTCACGTAATACATGCTCCCTTTTAACTGATCCATCCAATCATATCACCAGGTGAATGTAATGTACAGGCTTCATGTTGGTATAGATGATACAGATTCCCCTGAAGGGATGTGCACAACCTATATATCATGTGTCATAATCCAGGAACTTAAAAGTTGCGGTTTCTCTCCTGAGGGATATCCCCGGCTGATAAGGCTCAACCCCTTCGCACCCCACAAGACCCGTGGCAACGGTGCAGTCACCTTCACTGTGCTTGCAGAATCCCCTGAGGATATTAACACCATAAAGGGCATCGTCCTTCAAGTGGTGGCGGAACTTGCCGAGCTTGATAGTGAGAGGACCAACCCGGGTGTTGTATTCCACACAGGCGAGATCACAGATGAGATGAGGGAATTTGCCCTGTCAGCCATAAGGCTGATACTCAGGATAGAGGACGCCCGGAGGCTCGCAGAGAAGGTCGGTGCAGAGGTGCACGGCTTCAAGAAGGGGAGGGGTATCATAGGGGCCCTTGCAGCCATTGGGTGCCCCCTGGATGACTCCACCTATGAGCTTCTGACCTACAGGGTCCCTGAGAACTATGGTAAACCCAGACGTATCGACCCTGAGTCGGTTGCAAGGATGGATGAGGCAACAGGGACTGAAACCTTTGATAACATCGATGGAGACTACATTGCAATAGAACCCCACACACCCTGCCCCATACTCTACGGTATAAGGGGAGAGTCCCCCGAGGTCCTACTGAGGGCTATGGAGATGGTCTGTGTTGACGAGGAGATTGAAAGGCACTGCATCTTTGAGACCAACCAGCACACCGACCAGCACATACAGGATGCAGTGAGGATCGCGGACATGGAGACCTTCGGATGCTACAGGGTGAGGGGGGAGGTGGTCGACGGTCCGAGGGTGATCGAGGGAGGTCATGTGTTCTTCACCCTTGGTGATGAATCCGGCCAGATTGAATGTGGAGCCTACGAGCCCACAAAGGACTTCAGGAAGATCATCCTTGAACTCATACCCGGAGATGTAGTCACGGTCTACGGGGGCATTGGAGCACAGGGGACCCTTAACATCGAGAAGATCCATATAGAAAGCCTTGCAGATCTTTACGTTGAGGAAAATCCCATCTGCACCTGCGGTAAACGCATGAAGTCTGCCGGGAGGAACAAGGGATTCAAGTGCCCCTCATGTGGAAGGAGGCTCAGAAGCTCAGAGAAGGTCAGGAGAGCCATTGAGAGGCCACTTACTGGGGGATACTATGAGGTGCCAACCTGTGCAAGAAGGCACCTCTCAAAGCAGCTGGTGAGGATGGGGATCAGCTCCCCGCCCTTCGAAGCCACTGAGAGCAGCAGCACCCGGCAATCAGCCCACTTTAATAAAAAATGGGAAGATTTATAACAATCACTGTTATATTTAAAGGCAAGATAGTAGGATCAATGATGACCAGAAAACTTGCAGAGTTTGTATCATCACTCTCATACAGTGACATTCCCGGCGATGCCATTGAAATGGCCAGGATATGCTTCCTAGACTTCCTGGGGGTTGCAATGAGGGGCTCCTCTGAGAGGAGTGGGCTGATGGCACTGAGGGCCATGGGTAAAGGCTCAGGCGGGGCCACCATCATAGGTCATGGGAGGGGTGACGCTGAAAGGGCGGCCCTCCTCAACGGCATATTCGCCCATAACCTTGACCTTGATGATGGACACCGTGGGGCCCAGATGCACCCGGGATCATGTGTGATCCCTGCGGCCCTTGCAGCTGCAGAGACCAGCGGGGCGACCTTCAGGGACCTCATAACAGCCATGGTGGCAGGATACGAGGTCGCCATCTTCATGGGCATCCTCGCAAATCCAGGGCACAGGGAACTTGGATTCCATACAACGGGGACCTGCGGAACATTTGGAGCTGCAGCAGCGGCCTCAAGTATCATATGCTCTGATGTGGATGCCGTCGTCAATGCCCTGGGGATCGCAGCCACCCAGGCAGCAGGACTCCTGGAATCGGACCATGCAGGGACCATGGCAAAGCACCTTCACCCTGGAAGGGCAGCCCAGTCCGGACTGATATCTGCCAGGCTAGCCTCCCATGGCTTCACAGGCGCAGAGTCGGTTATCGAGGGAGATGAGGGGTTCCTGCGTGCAATGTGCCGTCCGGAGGGTCAAAACATAAATGAAACGCCAGAAATAGGGGCTTTCCACATAAGGGACGTTTACCTCAAGAGGTACCCTGTCTGCAGGCACCTGCACTCCACCCTGGATGCTGCAGCTGAGATAATCATGGAGAACGATTTCAGTGCATCGGAGATAGAGGAGGTAACTGTCTCAACCTACAGGATCGCAGCGGAGCATGACAGCTACTCCCCGGCTACTGTGGAGGCGGTGCGGCAGAGCCTCCCGGTGTCGTTGGCAATAGTGCTTGAGTCGGGAGAGCTGAGGGTTGAAGACCTTGAAGGTGAAGTATGCAGGGAGATGGCCTCCAGGATAAGGATTGAGGTTGACCCTGCTCTGGAGGAACTCCGGAACATGAGGCCCTCAAGGGTGACTGTAAGGCTCAGAAACGGTGATGTCCTCACAGCTTACAGGGAGCTCCCCAGGGGTGAACCAGAGGAACCCTACACCTGGGATGATATTGTTGAGAAGTTCAGGGAACTGAACCCTGGATATGATACAGAAAGGCTTGAGGTTATAGGAGAGGCTGATCAGGAACCTGTTACTGAGGTGATGCTTGAGTTGTTGGGTGGTTGATCAGGCTCTGGGATCCTTAAGTGATGCTAGAACATGGTCTGTGATCCTGGAACTGTCAGGCAAATGATCCGGATGACATGGAAATCCCACACGGGCAAAGTTAAACTGGAGGTGAAAAATTGGAAGAAACCCGCAAATACCTTGATAGGATTGGAATAGGGGCCCCCAGGGGCGAATCAGAGAAGAGGTTCAGTGATGGAGGCCAGTACAGATTCGAGGTCCCGGGCATACAGAGGCCCGGCGCCATGGCAGCCCTCATAGATGCAATGGAGCAGCAGGATGTAAGGGTCCACAGGGTCACACAGACCCGGGGCATAATGCTCCTCACTGACACCGAGATCGAGGAGATGGCAGGGATGGCCAGGGAGACAGGAATCGAACTCTTCCTGAGCGTAGGGCCAAGGGCGACCTATGATACCAGTGCCTCCGCAAGGACCCCCGAGGGTGCAAGGATAGGCTACAGGCTCAGGGGATACGATAACCTTGTCTACGCAGTGGAGGACGTTAAGAGGGCAGCTGAACTCGGCGTCAGGGGTATAGTGGTCTATGACGAGGGGCTCCTCTGGGTTCTTGGAAGGATGCGGGCCGACGGTGAACTTCCAGCCGACCTCCACCTTAAGGTCTCAGCCCACTGCGGCCACGGAAATCCTGCCTCAGCAAGGCTGCTCCAGGATATCGGTGCGGACTCCCTGAATCCGGTGAGGGACCTCCAGATACCGATGCTGGCATCACTCAGGGAGGCCATTGACATTTCAATTGATGTTCACACAGAGAACCCGAAGTCCTCAGGGGGATTCATAAGGCACTACGAGGTTCCGGATATCATAAGGTACGCAGCACCTGTCTACCTCAAGACGGGGGGCTCCGTGGCAGGGCACCATGGCTGGGAAACCACCGAGGCCCAGGCCCGTGAGAGGATAAGGCAGGTTGTCCTTGTGAGGGACATGATAGAGCGCTACTACCCTGAGGCAGTACTATCTGAGGGCGGTGACCTCTCCATACCGGTGGGGGGAGGATAGCTTGGATCTCGCTGCGAGGGTCAGGGATGCCATCATCCAGGCATCAACCACCTACTCCCCCGACGTCCTCAGGGCCTATGAGAGGGCCCTTGAGGTGGAGGAGGATGAGAGATCTGCATGGGTACTTGAACTTCTAATTGAAAACGCCCGCATAGCAGGGAGAGAGGGAAGACCCCTCTGTGATGATACAGGGATACCCCACCTGATAGTGGAGGTGGGGGAGGACGCCAGTCTACCCGCAGGCTTCTTCAACCACCTGAAGAGGGGTGTTGAGGAGGGCCTCAGGGAACTCCCGGGACGCCCAATGGCTGTAAGGGGTGATGAGGTGGAGAGGATAGAGCAGAGCAGGGGACTGTATAGTGATCCAGCGAAACTCCCACCAGCACCCTTCCTGGTGGATTCAACACCCGGTGACGGGGTTAAGATCCATGTACTCATGCTGGGAGGAGGCCCCGAGATAAGGGCGAGGACAAGGAGGATATTCCACAGACACAGTTATAGAAAAGTATTTGAGGAAGTTATAACATGGATGAAAACAGAGGTCCCGATGCTGGGATGCACACCATGCATACCGGTTATAGGTGTCGGGAGAACTCATTTTGAGGCCACTGGCCTTATGCTCAGGGCCATGGCAACACGAAGTCTTGACGAACAGTCCGGGATTGAGGAGCATATCACACAATCCCTTAACAGTACCGGGACAGGGCCCCTTGGTCTTGGGGGATCCACTACAGCCATGGGGGCCATGGTTAATGTGGGGCCCCAGAGGGCCAGCGGTGTGAGGATAGTCTCAATGAGGCTGGCATGCTGTGTGGAGCCCAGGAGGGCAACAATAGATCTCTGAGGTGAATGAATGGCTATAGGAAAGGAATCACTTGAGAATGTATTCAGGGTGGGTTCCCCAAGGTGGAGGACCTCCATTACGCGTGTTGAGCCCAACCGTATTGTTACGAGGGGTTATTCTCAGGAGGATCTGATTGGTGGTGTTTCCTTTTCTGAGATGGTTTATCTTTTGATAAGGGGTGAGCTGCCCCCTCAGAATGTTGCCCGTATGCTTGAGGCTGTCCTGGTGTCCTTCTGTGATCATGGTGTCACCCCTCCGAGTACTCAGGCTGCCCGTATGATTGCTTCGGCTGGTTCCCCGGTTCATGCCTGTATTGCGGGGGGTCTTCTGGCCTTTGGTAAGAATCATGCTGGTGCCATTGAGCGTTCCATGAAGCTTTTCCAGGAGACGGTTTCATCCTGTGATTCTGAGGATGAGATCCCTGATGCTGCGGTGAGGCTGGTTGATGATCACCTCCAGGCCAACAGGAGGGTTCCGGGGTTCGGGCACCGGTACCATAACGCGGACCCCCGGGCTGTCCGGTTACTGGAACTTGCAGAGGATTACGACTGTGTGGGGCCACACACAGCCCTTGCCATGGAGGTCCAGGAGATACTCCTGGAACGCAAGGGCGTCCGCATGAACGTTGATGGGGCCAACGCCGGCATACTCTCAGATATGGGCTTCGACTGGAGGACAGGCGCAGGACTCTTCATGATAGGACGCCTACCCGGACTCATATCCCACGTATACGAGGAAAAGGTCAGGGAACCAGCCTTCAGAAAATTCTTCGAAATCGAAGAAATACACTACGACGGCGAAGAGGAGAGAGACCTTTCGGCTGGAGCCGACCTGGAGCCCATGCCCGAGTAGGTTTCATCCCATTAAGCCCATATGGATTGCTAATAGGTACTGGAGGTTCATATAAGAACTTCAATTCCGGTTAAATTTCATAGAATGACTCAATTAATAGCAGGAGGGATTTAAAAGGCTTGGTTAACTGAATAGGATTAGGTGACTTTTGAATAAAATAGTAAAAGATAAATATACCACGAAATAGACCTTTGCATTAATAGGGTGATTCATATGACAACGATATCTGAAGCTATCACTACCATAAAGAAGGCTGAGAATGATGCTGACAGGTTGATACAGGAGGCCAGAGAAAAATCATCCCAGTTACTCGAAGACGCCAGGAACAGATCAGCGGAGCTCCTTGAGAAGGCAGAGCGAGAGGCCAGTGAGAAGGGCGATGAGATAATACTGGAGGCAGAGGAAAGGGCCAGGAAGGAAGCCATTGAAATCTCAGGGAAGGCAAAGCGTGAAGTGGAGACAATGAAATCAGCGGCAATGGGGAAGGTCCCGGAGGCTGCCAGTATTATTGTGAAAAGTATCTTGTAGTGTGAGTGACATGTTTCTACCGGCAAGGATGCGAAAACTCAAGATCATAACCCTGGATCAGTACTCGGATTCGGTGGTTCGTTCCTTGCATGAGGAGGGTGTAACCCAGATAGATGATATCTCAGAGCGCATCCAGCAGGATGCAGAGTGGCGCCAGATACTGAAACCATCAAGGGCGACACCATACACTGGAAGGGTGTCATCTCTCCTCATGAAAACCAGCGGTATCCTTGACTTCCTGGGCTCAGTCGCAGCCGAGGAGAAGGGTCTAAGGGATACCATAAGGGAGTTCATCAACCCCCCGATATTCGAGAAGAGGGAGGTTGAGGAACTGGACACAGAATCCCTCATCAAAAGGGCTGAGGAGATCCTGGGAAGGGTCGAGTCAGAGACCAGGGTTATGGAAGAAAAATTGAATGAGCTTGATTCAGAAAAGTCCACTGTCGAATCAAGCCTATCTGTTGCAGAAAAACTGAAGGATTTTGATATTGATTTTTCCGATCTCCATGATTCAGAGTACATAACAGGAATCGCAGGAAGGATAACGGCTGAGAACCTCCCGGAACTCAGGGAGAAACTTGCAGAGATCACAGAAGAACTGATAGTATCTGACAAAGAGGGAGAAAACAGGGATGAACGTGTTCTGATCATTGTAACACTGAAGAAACATGCAGACAGCATAGCATCTGTCCTCCGGAGGATGGAATTCGAAAGATTTGAGATCAGTGAACTCCGTGGCAGACCATCAGAGATCATATCTTCCTCAAAGACCCGCCTTGAGGAGATCAGCAGGGAACGACAGGAGATCATCTCAAAATTAAGGGATATAAACGCTGAATGGGAGGACGAGCTCCTTGTCCTCAAGGAACAGCTTGAAATAGAGAAGGAGAGAAATGAGGTATTCTCCCATTTCGGCGAAACAAGGAAGACGGTGATGCTGGAGGCATGGGTCCCCCTCAAGGAGGCTGATAGGGTCATCGCCGTGGTTGAGGAATCATCTGAGGGCCACTGCGTGACAGACCTGGAGGAACCAGACCCTGAGGAGGTACCGGTGCTCCTGGACAACCCGAGATTTGCAAAGCCCTACGAGACCTTCGTTGAGATGTACTCACCACTAAAGTACAACGAGATCGACCCGACGATCTTCATGGCCTTCGTGTTCCCATTCTTCTTCGGGTTCTGCCTTACAGATGCCGGTTACGGTATAATCGACGCCCTGATAGGTTTCATACTCTACAGGGGTCTGGGTAAGGTCAACAACTTCATGAGGAACTTCGGTATCATCATGATGTCCTGTGGTGTGTGGGCATTCATACTCGGGATGGTCACCAACGGGTTCATAGGGGACTTCTTCCCACGGTTCCTCAACATAACACTGCCAACGGTTATACCGGCAATAGACGCATTTGTGAACCCCCAGAACATACTGATAATGGCACTCACCGTGGGTGTTCTCCACATAAACTTTGGTCTCATATTAGGCGCAAGGAACAACATAAGGCTCGGGAACATGAGGGATGCCCTTGGATCCCAGATTGTATGGCTGATCCTTGAACTCGGTATAATCCTATACCTGCTTGGGGGCATGATTGTCGGGGCGCCAGTGATAGTCCTGGCCTTCGCCATGCTAATCTACTACAACGGCCTCTTCGGGCTAATGGATATATCCGGGTTCCTTGGTACTCTACTCTCATATGCAAGGCTCCTTGCACTGTGTCTATCAACGGGTGGTATAGCCATGACCGTGAACATCCTCACGGGCCTCAGCTATGAGATGATACCCGTCATCGGAGTGGTACTTGCCCCGATAATATTCGTGTTCGGGCACATAGCCAACAACGCCTTCCAGAGCCTTGGTGCCTTTATAAACTCACTTCGTCTACATTATGTTGAATTCTTCGCCCAGTTCTACATGGGTGGAAAAAACAAATTCAATGCATTTCGTGCTGAAAGAAACTTCACTAAGATAAGGAGGTAAATAGAATGGTTGAAATAGCATTAGGAACTGCTTTAGCAGCAATAGGTGCTGGAGTTGCAGTAGGATTCGCAGGTCTTGGATCAGGATTAGGTCAGGGTATAGCAGCCGCAGGAAGTGTTGGTGCAGTTGCAGAGGATCCTGACATGTTCGCGAGGGGTATTATATTCGCAGCCCTTTCAGAGACACAGGCTATCTATGGTTTCCTGATCGCCATACTTCTCCTGGTGTTCTCAGGACTCCTTGGAGGAGGAAAGGGACTGGATGTTACAGCCGGACTTGTTGCCGTGGGTGCAGGTGCAGCCATAGGATTCGCAGGTCTTGGTTCAGGTATGGGTCAGGGTATAACATCAGCATCATCAGTGGGTGCAGTTGCAGAGGATCCTGACATGTTCGCGAGGGGTGTTATATTCGCAGCCCTTTCAGAGACACAGGCTATCTATGGTTTCCTGATCGCCATACTTCTCCTGGTCTTCGGCGGAATACTAGGAGGCTAATTAGATGAGTTCCGGAGCCGAAAAAATTGTCTCCAGTATAATGTCAGAGGCTCAGGCAAAGGCTAACGCCATAATTCAGGAAGCTGAAGAGGAAGCTGCAGGTATACTGAAGGAGGGCGAAAAAAGGGCCCAGATTGTCAGTGAACGCATACTCGAATCAGCCAGGAAGCAGGCTGATATGAGGTACCAGCAGATAATCTCAGAGGCCAAGATGAATGCAAGGCGTGCAGAACTGGAGGCAAGGGAAGAGGTAATACAGGAGGCCTTCAAAAGGGCTGAAGAGGAACTTGAAAACCTGGCATCCACCTCCAATGAGGAATACCTCACTGCCCTCAGGGGCATGATAAAGGAGGCAGCGGTTGAGATAGGTGGAGGCGACCTTGTTGTCAGCATGAAGGAGGACGACAGGTCCCATGACCCTGGACTCGACAAAATCGCAGCTGAAGTGGAAGCCGAAACAGGCAAAAAAACAACCCTGGAGGTTGGAGACAGCATCAGAACCATTGGAGGAGCATTGGTAAGGACAAAGGATGGTCTGATAGAGGTTAACAACACAATAGAGGCCAGGATGTCCCGTTTCAGAAAGGCTCTACGTTCAGAGGTGGCCAGGGTTCTTTTCGAATAAAAGGGGAGATAACAGATGGCTGACAGCATCACAACAATTGTAACAGCGCTCGGATTCCCTTCAATAGAACCTTTTATAGGCTTAATCCTCCTCGGAGGAGCCATTATAGGTGCTATTGTTGTAATAGCAACTATAAGGCCTATATTAGATTTATTCCCCTTCGCATACCCTAACGCCAGAGTCAGGGCACGAATAGGACGCCTCCTAAATGAGAAACAGCTATCAGAGATCCTTGAGACAGAGTCCATGGAGGAGTTCAAGAACTACCTCCGGGGACTCCCTGACTATGCAAAGTACATTGACAGGTTTCCCATTGAGAAGGCCCTTGAGAGTCAGCTTGCAGAGACCTATGAGATGGTATCCCAGATAGCACCAGCATCCATAAGGGACCCCTTCAGGGCAAACCTGAAGAGATGGGATGTGAGGAACATCAAGAGCCTCATAACAGCAAAGGCCGCCGGTCTCAGTGCCGAGGAGACACTGGACCTCCTTGTCCCTGGAGGTGAGATCTATGAGATTATCGAGGGCCTTGCAGACGCTTCAAGTGTCCAGGAGGTTGTAACAGGCCTTGAGGGTACAGAGTACGCCGATGTACTTGGGGACGCCCTATCTGACTACGAGGAGACAGGCATGCTCCTCCCAATGGAGGCAGCTCTTGATAAGAGGTTCCTTGAGGGACTCATAAGGGCAGTTGGAAGTCCATCAGATGACAACACAAAGATGCTACACACCTACTTCGGGACCATGGTTGACATATCCAACCTTAAAATAATACTCCGTGCAAAGGCAGATGGCCTCAGCTACGATGACATAAGTCCATACATAGTACCCCACGGCTACCAGATCAGGGAATGGAAACTCAAGGACCTCATGGAATCAGAGGATGTCAGTGGAGTTATAAGCGGCCTTGAGGGTACAGATTACGGTCAGATGCTATCAGAGGCCCTCTCAGAGTACACATCAACGGGTTCAGTGGCTGTATTCGAGCGTGTCCTTGAGGACAACCTCAACAGGATGGCAAGGAACTTTGCAGTCAAGAAGCCCTTCGGTGTTGGTCCGATGATAGGGTTCCTCAGCAGGAAGGAAGTTGAGGTGAAGAACCTCAAGGTCATAGCAAGGAGCAAGAGGGAGCCAGGATTTCCTGAAGCAATGGTTAAGGAGATGTTAGTATGACTTCAAATATTGCAGTGGTTGGTGACAGGGACACTGTAACAGGGTTCAGACTCGGAGGCGTCAGGGAAGGCTACGTGGTTGAAACACCTGACGAGGCAGAGGAAACCATAAGGAACCTTATACGTGATGGCTTCTCCATAATAATCGTCACAGAAAAGATTGGTGATGAACTGAGGGAATTTATAGAGGAAACCACAAGTTCAAGCGCATTGCCAATGATAATAGAGATACCAGACAAGACAGGCCCCTCAGAACGTGAAACAGATCCACTGAGGGACCTTATTAAAAGAGTTATTGGGGTTGAGATGGTAAAATGACACAGGAAGGAAGGATTATAAAAATAGCGGGTCCTGTTATCATCGCCGAGGGGATGAGAGGATCCCAGATGTATGAAATGGTTAAGGTGGGTGAAGACAAGCTCATAGGAGAGATCATTGAACTTGAGGGTGACACAGCAACAATCCAGGTCTACGAGGAAACCGCAGGCATAAAGCCTGGAGAGACCGTTGAAAGAACAGGCGGTCCACTATCAGTGGAACTGGGACCTGGAATACTGGGTTCAATCTTCGACGGTATCCAGAGACCCCTCGAGAACATCAAGGCACTCACCGGAGACTACATAGAGAGGGGAGTGGACGTACCATCCCTCCCAAAGGATAAGAAATGGACCTTCAAACCCACAGCCCGGGAGGGCCAGATGGTTAAGGGAGGGGACATAATCGGTGAGGTTGAGGAGACATCCTCAATAACCCACAGGATAATGATCCCACCAAACGTTGAAGGTAAACTCACAATGATAGCCCCCCAGGGCGAATACACCGTCCTTGATGATATAGCTGAGGTTGAAACCGAGAGCGGAACAGAAAAGATTCAGATGCTCCAGAAGTGGCCTGTCAGGAAGGGCCGACCCTACAAGAAGAAACTCGACCCTGACGTCCCACTCATAACAGGTCAGAGGGCGCAGGACACATTCTTCTCAGTCGCCAAGGGAGGTACAGCAGCCATACCCGGACCCTTCGGTTCAGGTAAAACGGTTACCCAGCAGCAGCTCGCAAAGTGGGCCGACGCAGACATAATCGTCTATGTTGGATGCGGTGAGAGGGGTAACGAGATGACCGAGGTCCTCAAGGAGTTCCCTGAACTCGAGGACCCCAAGACAGGTAACCCACTCATGGACAGGACCGTGCTCATAGCAAACACCTCAAACATGCCTGTGGCTGCAAGGGAAGCCTGTGTGTACACAGGTATAACCATAGCAGAGTACTTCAGGGACATGGGCTACGACGTCGCCCTCATGGCAGACTCAACCTCAAGGTGGGCCGAGGCAATGAGGGAGATCTCAGGAAGGCTGGAGGAGATGCCAGGTGAAGAGGGATACCCTGCATACCTCGCATCAAGGCTCGCACAGTTCTATGAGCGTGCAGGAAGGGTCACAACCATTGGATCAGAGGATAAGATAGCCTCAGTATCAGTTGTGGGTGCGGTTTCACCACCAGGTGGGGACCTCTCAGAGCCCGTCACACAGAACACCCTGAGGATATGTAAGGTGTTCTGGGCCCTGGACGCATCACTGGCAGACAAGCGTCACTTCCCTTCCATTGACTGGCTCCAGAGCTACTCACTCTACATTGACAGTGTCCAGGACTGGTGGGCCAGCAACGTGGACCCTGAATGGAGGAAATTTAGGGACGAGGCAATGGCCCTCCTCCAGAAGGAGGCAGAGCTCCAGGAGATAGTCCAGCTCGTCGGACCCGACGCACTTCCAGACAGGGAGAGGATAACCCTGGAGACAACCAGGATGATAAGGGAGGACTTCCTCCAGCAGAACGCCTACCATGAGGTGGACACCTACTGCTCACCATCAAAGCAGTTCGAGATGCTCAGGACAATCATAATGTTCCACAGGAACGCAACAGTGGCCCTTGAGAAGGGCGCACCTGCAGCTGACATAATATCCCTCCCTGTTAAGGAGGATATCGGGCGTATGAAGTACATACCTGAAGAGGAATTCCCTGCAAGGATCAAGGAGATCCAGGAAAGGATCGTCAAGGAATGTAGTGAGGTGTGAAGATGAACGTTAACATCAAAACCCGTGAATACACCACCGTCACAGAGGTCTCAGGTCCTCTAATGATCGTTGAGGGTGTTGAAGGGGTTGCCTACAGTGAGATAGTGGAGATTGAAACACCCACAGGTGAGAAGAGAAGGGGACAGGTACTGGAAGTCAGGGAGGACCTTGCAGTCGTACAGGTCTTTGAGGGTACCAGTGACCTCAACACAGAGACAACAAAGATAAGGTTCACAGGTGAAACAGCGAAGATCGGCGTATCCCTGGACATGATGGGCCGAATATTCGACGGTACAGGTAAACCCATAGACGGTGGCCCTGAGATCATACCCGAGAAGGAGCTCGACATCAACGGTAGCCCCATGAACCCTGCTGCAAGGGAGTTCCCTGCCGAGTTCATACAGACCGGTATATCAACCATTGACGGGATGAACACCCTGGTGAGGGGTCAGAAGCTGCCTATATTCTCAGGTTCAGGGCTTCCACACAACGAACTGGCAGCCCAGATCGCAAGGCAGGCCAAGGTGCTTGCAGAGGAGAGCGAATTCGCGGTTATCTTCGCGGCCATGGGTATCACCCACGAAGAGGCAAACTACTTCATGAGGGACTTCGAGAGGACAGGGGCCCTTGAGCGTGTTACGGTCTTCATGAACCTGGCAGACGACCCTGCCATTGAGCGTATCATCACCCCGAGGATGGCCCTCACAACAGCAGAGTACTTTGCCTTCGAGCACGACATGCACGTCCTGGTCATACTCACCGACCTCACAAACTACTGTGAGGCCCTAAGGGAGATCTCAGCTGCAAGGGAGGAGGTCCCGGGACGAAGGGGTTACCCGGGGTACATGTACACCGACCTTGCAAGCCTCTATGAGAGGGCAGGGCGTATAGTCGGCAAGGAGGGGTCAATCACACAGATGCCCATACTGGTGATGCCACAGGACGACATCACACACCCGATACCTGACCTGACAGGTTACATCACCGAGGGCCAGATAGTGCTGAGCCGTGACCTCCACCGTAAGGGTATATACCCACCGGTGGACGTGCTCCCATCACTATCCAGGCTCATGAGTGGTGGTATCGGTGAGGGAAGGACACGTGAGGACCACAGCGGTGTCTCAGACCAGCTATACAGTGCCTACGCCGAGGGACGTGACCTCAGGGACCTCATGGCGGTTGTGGGTGAGGAGGCCCTCACAGAGAGGGACCGCAAGTTCCTCAAATTCGCTGATGAATTTGAGAAACGCTTCATCACCCAGGCACGTGACGAGGACCGCTCCATAGAGGAGACCCTCAACCTCGGATGGGAACTGTTATCACTCCTCCCGAGGTCCGAACTCAAGAGGGTCCGCGAGGAGCACATACCCAAGTACCTCCCGGGTGCCGAATAACCACCCCCAACATCCTTTTTCAGGAGAGTTAGCCAATGGCACAGGAAATGATTGAGGGGATCAACCCCACAAGGATGGAGCTCCTGAAACTCAAGCAGCGTGAGAAACTCGCTGTCAAGGGTTACAGTCTCCTCAAGGAGAAGAGGAACGCCCTTATCATGGAGTTCTTCAACATCCTTGAGAGGGTTAAGGGGTCCCGTGAAAAGGTGGAGGAGCACCTCAAGGAGGCCTTCTCTGACCTCACAGAGGCCCAGGTACTCATGGGCGACACTGCAGTTGAGAGGGCTGCAATGTCTGTGAGGGAGTCCGTGGAGGTCGACATAGACTCAAGGAGTATAATGGGTGTCGTTGTACCGGTGGTCGATGCCCGGGCAACCCAGAGGACCGTGGTTGAACGTGGATACGGCCTTGTGGACACATCAGTAAAACTCGACGAGGCAGCCAGAAAATTCGAGGAGTCCCTGGCACTCATAATAGAACTCGGTGAGATCGAGAAGACCATAAGGCTTCTCGCCGGTGAGATAGAATCAACCAAGCGAAGGGTTAACGCCCTCGAACACATCATAATCCCGAGGCTCAAGAACACCGTCAAGTACATTGAGATGAGGCTCGAGGAGATGGAGAGGGAGAACTTCGTCAGGTTGAAGATGATCAAAAAATCCATGGAGATGGAGTGATGGTTAGGATACTCACAAGGCTCGGCCAGGTCCGCGAGGCCGAGGAGAAATACAGGAGGGAACTCGTGGACTTCAGGATGGGTGAGGTCTACGGGAACCTCAGGGCCATCATTGCAGACGAGGACGTTGAGGTCAGGGCCGGCGAGGTGAAGCCGGTTAAGATCAAGGAGGTCAGTATACCTGCGAACCACATAGTATTCATGTGCGCCTACGCCACGAACCCCCTGGGTCACCCGATAGCTGCAGGTGAGGAGACACCCCTGCCCATAAGCATGGACCGCAAGGCAGACCATGCAACCTTCGTAGCTGCTGCAGATGGGAAAATCAGCAGGAACGACCTTCTGGGTGTCCTCATAATCCTACCAGTTGAATTAACCCACTAATTTATTTTTAGATTGCCGCAGTTTCCTCAGATGATGTCCTCTTATTTCTCAGTTGGGGGCGCTTCACCTTGATACTTTCAACGTATTCAAAAGTTTTTAGGATTTCTCTTAGGGTATATTTTATCCAAAGAAGCTTTTTATTTCCTCGTAGAGTTCAATCATCAGGTCATCAATGTATTCAATGAGTTCCTCTGTGTACTCCAGGAGGTCCCGGTAGGTTCTCACAAGGGATTCACGGTTCCGCTTCAGCTGCTTCATGGCCCGGGCCTGGGCCGCGGCAGGGTTACCTGCAATGATCCTTCTGAGTCCTGATGAGCCCGCCCTCAGCTCCTCAACATCACTCCTTATCTCAGCCATCCTGTCGAGGTAGTATCTCTCAACGCCCCTGATATCCTTCTTCAGTTCTTTTTTGATTTCAAGAAGCTGGTCCCTTCTATCCTTCAGTTCCACCAGTGAACTCCTTGTGGAGGCTATGGTTGAGGTGTCAAGATCCTGAAAGTCTGCGAGTCCACTGAGAATCCTGTGATACTCCTCAGGATCCATCAACCATCACCCCTACTGGAGATGTATCCTTAACTCTATGAGGTTACCACTGGCCCGGGTCTCGGTCTTTATCTCCTCATGCTCCTTTTCCATTTCACGTACACGGTAGAATATGTTGGTGAGGGCCCCTGTCCTGAAGACCCCTGTCCTGTTCTCGGGCTTGGAGGATATGAGGATGACTGAGACCATGTCATCTTCTATCTTCACATTGTAGTTGACGCCGTTTATGTATATCCCGTCCGAGAGCCTTAAAAGAAGTTTTATATACTTTATGGGGAGTCCGCTGCCGCTTATTATCTCCTTTATCTTATCATTTTCCCGGCACTGCTCGATATCGATATCCAAGGTACACCCTCCACTAAGATATTAATGTTTTATAGAATATAAAACATAGCCTAATAGGATGAGAGGTGACAGATCAGACAGGCTGATGAAGAAGGAGATCTTCAACCTCAACCGTCATCTCCCCTCAAGGAGGAAGACCCTGGAGGAGCTCCTCAGGGAGGACAGGCCCCATGTTACAGGGGCTGATGGCACCAGGCACAGGTTCAAATGGGCTGAACTTGAAGACCTCCGGGGGATGCTGACTGAGGATGAGGCAAGGAGGCTGAGGCTCCCGATATACATCGAGATAGAATCTGAGACCTCGGGTGCAAGGATCGCCGGTGATATTGAGGTGAAGGTGGTCTCGGAGGTCCTTGAGAGGGATGATGAGGGTGATGAGATCTACATCTACAGACCTGAGATGAGGGTGCTGAGGGCGAGGTTTCCAACGGTTACACAGTACATGTTCCTTGTGAGGGAGCTCTAAGGAGGTTGATGGAATGAGCAAGGATCCGCTTAAGGAGTACCTTAAGGACCCTGATAGGAGGGCCAAGCTTTTCCTTTTAATGACAGGTGGCATGATTCTGAGCACAGTGCTCATAACGATAGGTACCATAATACTGATACTTCTACTGCTTGGCATAATCTGATGCCCGCCCTGTCCCGCGGTGATTCATGTTATCGGAGGATCTCCATGCACAGGGTTCTGAGTGCAGGACACCAGATCCAGTCACCTGAGATGATCATATCAGGGGAAAATGGGCACTGGAGAGTACATGGACACTGAAAAACAGGGGGATATATAAGCGGCATTGGATAGTATGGGTACTGCAAGAGCCGGATAAGCAGCTGCAAATTCATGGAAGATACCTTAAGGATCTGCTCCAGAGGTATCTTAAATCCACCTTCTTCTTAACCCGGGAGGATATGCGGTTTGTTCGCTTAAAGTAGGGTTCTTTAATGGAGCAGAAGGTTCTCAGCATTGGAGGTAATGGAGTTCTTTCTTGACAATATATTCTCATGCTCCCTGTGGTCGAGGTGTGGGGCATTGGAGGTAATGGAGTTCTTTCTTGACCCTGGAGCAGATGGTTGATGCAAGGTTCTCAGCGGCCTCCATGGAGTTATGGGAGGCCAGGACGGTCAGCAGGGGTTCACCCTCCTCAATTATGGCCCCCGGGACCGGAAGGTCATGGACCCCCATGGTTTTTATCTCACCCACCAGGCACCTTGCCGGGGCATAGAGTATCCTCTTAACAGCATACCTCACCGGGTCCGGTTTTTCTATAAGCTCGCCCATGCATGCCCTGATATGGGCATCCACCATGTTTATCCCCAGGGAGGCTTCAGCACACTCAAAGGTCCCCTGTATCCTGGGGTTGACCTCTATGACATACAGCTCGGAGTCCCTCATTATGAGGTCGACGCCGTTGGATCCGCGCAGGGAGAGGTCAAGTATGAGGTCACTGGCAAGATCCTCAATCTCCCCTGAGGGCCCTGGTGTCATGTTACCGGCGTAGACGAACTGCCCCTCAAATCCAGGGACGCCCCTGTCAATGATCTGCCTGCTCGTCAGAACCGTGATGGCCTCCTCTCCGGTTGAAAGAACAGAGGCACTCACAGGGACACCCTCGATGTACTCTTGGAGGAGGAACTCCCCATCACCTTCGCGGAACTCGGTGACACCGAAGCCTCCAGCACCGGAAACCGGCTTTGCGATGTATTTCTTCTCCCCTGCAGCTACAATCTCCATTGCCTCGGCAGGGTCACTGATGAGGTGTGTCTCGGGTGTGGGGTATGAGTTCCTGATCCTCCTGTAGAGGCGGTACTTGTCCTCCACGTGATCAACCCTGGAGTTGCCGAGGACCTTCTCCCCGGGAAGGGGGGGTGCGCCTGTGAGGGGGATTATACCATCAGCCCTTTCTATGAAATCTGAGGCTGCTTCAAGGAGCTTCTCCTGAGTGAAGTTCTCATGGAATCTCCCGCAGCTTTCACCGCTACGCTCCCTCAGTATGCACCTTCTTTCGGTGTAGTGCTTGAAGTCTGCTGTGCAGTAGTAACCTGCAGAGTAGACCCTGTACCCTAACCTGAAGGCTGATTCAACCACCGGTCGGGTGTTGACGCCTATTACAAGTATTTCCTCCATTTTGGACACAGAATCAGTGGTTTGATAGTCCCGAGCGGAGTCGAACCGCTGTCGCCGGGTCCAAAGCCCAGCAGGATTACCACTACCCCACGGGACTATAACAGTTATTAGGTGGTGATGTTCTTCATAAATAGGTTTCGATAAAAGGGGGTGTTATGGGGGGATAGTCCCGAGCGGAGTCGAACCGCTATCGATGGATCCAGAGTCCATCAGGATTGCCATTACCCCACGGGACTATGCTTAAAAAGAGCTTATATCGGCAAGATAAGGTTACATGGAACCCCTATAAATACTTTGCGGTTCTTAAAGTGTGGTGGCTGACCCCCAGATGCCTCCAGAAAAAGGGGTTAAAAAATAGAACTAGAAGGGTGAGAACACCCCTATGAACACCAGCCAGGCCAGCAGGGTCTTTGCAACCAGGCTCAGTATGATGTAGACCCTCTCACCGTAGAGGTAGTCCCTCCATTTACCGACACCCCTGTACTGCAGCAGCATGTTGACGGAGAATGTGTTGAACATCACAAAGTAGATGAGCAGTGTGAGGTAGACGAAGTCCGGTGGCTGTGTCTCGGCGGAGCCCAGGGCGGCGATGAAGTAGGCTGCAATGACCACCCATGGGGTGAAGCCGGAGATGCACCCCAGGAGGTAGGGTGACCAGTCGATCTTCTCGGTGTACTGGTTGATCTTCTCCATCAGGTAGCCGAACATTATCATCGATGCGTTGAGGACGAAGATCATCACAAGTGACCAGAGGTCCCAGACCCCCACGAAGGTGGCCAGTATCACTATCATTATTGAACTTGAGAGAGCATACTCGTACCAGCGGTAGGGGTTCATACCCCTCTTCAGGTTCTCAACGTAACTCTCATTCCTGAGGAAGGCTATTGTGAAGTGGGCCACCGCAGATATCAGGAGGAAGGATGCAAGGATCACCCCGAGGTAGCTCACGGTGAATGCCACCTCAGGGCTGGGAAGGACCTGGAATGACGGCGGATTCAGTGAGAGTATCTTGAACTTCAGGTAGAACGTGTAGATGTCCCTGTCCCAGGTGAGCAGGTAACCCAGCGCAACCATCAGAAGCCCCTGGATCAGGTGCAGGGACCCGGCCGCTATGTTCAGCTTCCTCAGCCCCTCAAAACTTATAGGGGACTTCTCAATCATTTTAATTCTTTCAATGTTGTCCATAAAACACCCCCACATTATTGTTATGTCAGTGAAGCTATTTTAATGTATCAACAGGTCAGTAAGGAAGGGTGGGGATGGTGATGCCAGAATTCTATATCAGCGGGTCCGTCAGGAACAGTGGGTAGACTGATGCCAGAACCTGTGGGAAGGCCGGATGGCCTTACAGTGGATGTGTATGGATGCTTTCAGAATTGAAAAAATAGTTTATGGGGGGCAGCTCTCTGCTCAGCACAAAAAATGGTGGAGGGTTTCAGCCGAGGAACTTCCTCTGGCTTGCAGCCTCAAGGATGAGCTCCTGGAGGTTGGCTGTCCTGTTGATTCTGAGGGCCCTTATGATCTCCTCTGTGGTCTTCATGTGTCCCTCATCATACTCAGGTTCAAGGTACTCCTCAAAGGATGATTTAACCTCAGGGCTGAGGAATGGTGATTCAGGGTTGGCGTACCTTGCAGCGTCATGGAGGTCCCTTCCAAGACCCGGGTAGACCTCCTCAATGAATTCAAGGTCACCTGATGATAGCGCGTTGAACCCGAGCAGCTCCGGGGGAACCCCCAGCGAGTAGAGGGCCGCTGTGAAGGTTATTGCCCTTGGGAGTGAAACGTTTCCCATGCTCCTGGAGTATCCGAAGAGTCCGATGTGGAGCTTCCTCTTCCTCCTGCCGGGCACGTACCTCGCAACCCTGTTTATGATGTCCACGAGGTCCATGACCTGCCTCCTGTACTCCCTGCAGTAGGCTGAAATTATCTCCAGGACACTTTCACGCTCGATTTCAGCTGCCCTGCCCGGTTTAACAGACCTGAGTTTCTTTATGCCCCTGATGACATCTGATGGTTCATGGTCGTACTTGAAGGATGACTGGACAGTGAAGGTGTAGGCGCCACGGTACTCCCAGGTAACGTCCTCCACATTATCGGGGCGGAGGTTACCCCTGAAGGGAGCTGAGCCCATACCTATTATGGGGTAGAGTTTAACTCCTGACTCTTCCTCAAGGTCCCGGAAGTCTGAGAGGGCTATCCTGTTGAGGAGTGTGGCTGATATCATACCGTAGTTCATGGCGGGGTCTGACCTTGCAAGGAAGACCCTCTGCTCCTGGATATCCTTACCATCAAGGTACTCGCCTGTGATCTTGGCGGCGTTCAGCATCCCCTCATGGTCCTCGAAGAGGGGGATAACGTTGATCTCGTCGGGCCGGAATTCACCTATCCACTCCTTGACGGTCACACCATCTGCGAGCTGCAGCCTCTCCTTACCCTTCACAAAGTCCAGGTAGTAGCTGTGGATCCGGTTGAGGCAGCTGCTTGATGAGGTCATGGGTAGGATGACCTCGAAGACCGGGGCTGCGTCCATCCCGTAGAAGAGGCTTGCGGTGTCATAGGATCTGGGTATGCTCTCAAGGGTCTCAAGGAGTATCTTTGCCTCGGCCCTCTCAACTGTGGGGTTGGGCACCCTGAGGGTGAGCCTCAGATCCTCACCCAGGACATGGTCCCTGAAGAAGGCCTGGTACTTTGTGAGGAGTTTCTTTACAACGTAGTTGTCCACTTCCTTGCCCTCGCAGTCCCACATCTGTTCGTCACATCCCAGGTGTGAGAAGACGTAGTATGCCTCCCTTATCTCGTCTTCACCACCCAGTTCAGGTTCTTCTGCAAAGAACGGCGGGTTAACGTTGTCTGGATGCTGTGTACTCATGCATCTTGGAACCTTCATGTTTAACACTCCGGGGTGATATTTCTGTGGACTGGAATATAAGGATGATGATGAGGATAATGAACCTGGACCTTGAAATGACATGCTATGTAATGGGTTTACAGCGCCATACCGCACAAAGATATTTATATTAAAAGGTATAAATTATACAAGTGGTAAGTCAATTAGCTTGTATAATCTGGACCGGGATCATTGCAGGCAGGACTGCCACCTTAACTGAAGGTGATAATATGAAACTACCAAAATGGCTTGAAGAAAAATATGACCTCCTCTGGGATAAATTTGAGGACCGGGAATTCAGGAGCACCGAGGCCCTTGAAATACTTGGAAAGGAACATCTAATTGATGAAAAGTCCCTTTCAGCTGCAATATCCGAGATGAGGAAGAAGGGATGGATAGAGACAAGAAAGGATCCCGATGATGAGAGAAGAAGGATCTACATGCTCAGACCCAAATCAGAGATCATACAGGATTACCTCACCCTCAAGGACGATAAACTTGGCCGTGCAGACATAGAGAGGATACTCAAGGGGGCAGCAGACCTCATAAGGACAAGGGTCGACTACAAGTTCATCCTGGTCCTCCTGTTCATGAAACAGATGAGTGACAAGTGGATGATGGAATACCAGAAGGCATATGAGGATGCCATAAAGGAGTATGGCCTCAGTGAGGAGGAGGCGAGGCTTGAGGCACGTAACAGTGCATACCATGACCTTGACATAAAGGAGGAGTACCTCTGGGACAACATAAGGAAGGACGTTGAGAACCTGCCCATAAAATTTGCAGGGGCCCTCAAGAACCTCGCAGAACTCAACCCCGCCTTCAAGGACGTGGTGGACGCCTTTGACTTCGTGGAGTTCACACAGAGCCAGGAGAACCGGGAGATACTCAGGCAGCTCGTTGAACTATTCAGTGAGAAGAAACTCACAAACGTTGACCCCGACATCCTTGGAGACGCCTATGAATGGATACTGAGATACTTCGCCCCAACCAAGGCCAAGGAGGGCGAGGTCTACACACCCAGGGAGGTTATAAGGCTACTGGTCGAGATACTCGACCCAAAACCCGGCGAAAGCGTCTACGACCCGGCATCAGCGTCCAATGGCATGCTCATAATATCCCACAAGTACGTTAAGGAGACCTATGGTGAGGCCGAAAGGCTCTTCCTCTACGGACAGGAGGTCAACAGGAAGACAATGGCCTTAGGATCAATGAACATGTACATACATGACATAAAGGACCACCACATAGCCCATGGTGACACACTCCTCTACCCCAAATTCAAGGAATCAGACGGGATCATGAGGTTCGACGTAGTGATAGCCAACCCACCATGGAACCAGGATGGTTACGGTGAGGACACCCTCAAGAAGGGAGATTACTGGAGGGAGAGATTCAGGTACGGATTTGTGAACAAGCAGTCCGCTGACTGGGCATGGATACAGCACATGATAGCCTCTGCCAAGGATGACGGGAGGATAGGTGTGGTTATAGATAATGGTTGCCTCTTCCGGGGTGGCCGTGAGAAGAGTATAAGGTCAGCTGTACTGGAGGACGACCTCATAGAGGCGGTTATACTTCTCCCTGAAAAATTATTCTACAATACAGGTGCCCCGGGGGCAATAATAATCCTCAACAAGGATAAGGATGAGGAAAGGAGGGGTAAGGTCCTCTTCATCAATGCAGGTGAGGAGTATGAGAAGCACCCTGAGGTCAGGAAGCTGAACATCCTATCTGACGGGAACATTGAGAGGATACTTGAGGCCTACAGGGAGTTCCAGGGTGATGATGGATTCTCAAGGGTTGTCGACCTTGATGAGATCCGTGAGAATGATTATAATCTGAACGTGCCGCTCTACGCATTCCCTGAGGAGGAGCTCGAGGATATTGATGTGGCAGGTGAGTGGATGCGCCTCTCCGAGATCGAGGAGGAACTCGCCGAAGTTGATGAGAGGATAAGGGGTTACCTGGATGAACTTGGGTATATGGGGGTGAAAATGTGAATACTGTGGAATTCAAGGATTCTCCTGTTGGCAGGATTCCTGTGGATTGGGATGTTGTCAGTTTGGGTGAGGTTGTGGATCAGAGAAGAGAGTCCATTCAACCCGCGGGGGAAGGTAAAAATAATTTTGTTGGGTTAGAACATATAAGATCTGGAGAAACTAAACTTTGTGAATATGTGTCTGATGAAGGTATCCGCAGTACAAAGTACAGATTTTACACTGGAGATATTTTATATGGTAAACTGAGACCGTATCTCGATAAAGCAGTATTAGCGGATATAAATGGAATTTGTTCAACGGATTTAATAGTCTTAACACCCTCCGATAGGATAATTCCTGAATTTCTTATCTATTTTATTCATACAAATCAATTTATTCAAAGAGCAGTATCTACGACTTCAGGAACTAACCATCCAAGGACATCGTGGAAAGCAATTAGTAAATTTAGGATGGCTCTTCCTCCTCTTGAGGAGCAGAAAAGGATTTCAGAGATACTCCAGGATGTTGATGGTGCGATAGAGAAGGTTAATAAGGAGATAGGGGTTACAGAGAAACTTAAGAGGGGTCTCATGCAGAGGCTTCTGATGGAGGGCATCAACCATACGGAATTTAAGGATTCCCCTGTTGGCAGGATTCCTGTGGATTGGGATGTTGTTAAGTTAGGTGATTTATTCACTTTTAAAAATGGAAAAAGGCCCCCTGTTTTGAATGAGGGAGAAATACCAATATATGGTGCTAATGGAAAAATGGGATTAACTTCCAATTATTTGAAAACTAAGGATAAGGCACTGATATTTGGGAGAGTGGGATCCTCTGGCGAGGTCCACCTCTCAAAAGGATGTGTTTGGGTCAGTGATAATGCTATTTATACTGAATCCTATGATTCAAAGCGTGTCAATGTGCATTTCATGTTTTATTTAATTAAATTTAAAGATCTTAAAAGATTTGCAACAAAGACAACTCACCCTATTATAACTCAAACATTCATCAATAACTTTAAAGTCCCTCTTCCCCCTCTTGAGGAGCAGAAAAGGATTTCAGAGATACTCCAGGATGTGGACAGAAGGCTCGAGCTCCTCACGGAGAGGAAGGTTAAACTTGAAAATATAAAGAGGGGGCTCATGAACGACCTCCTGACAGGTAAAAGGAGGGTCAGAATAACATCATAGGGGGGATAGAACATGAAATTAAATGAGGAGGCCCTTGAAGACTACTTCATGAAGGAACTGAGGGGAATGGGCTGGAATGATATACCGGCCGCCGAACTTGGGAGGGATGACCCTGAAAACCCCCTCATAGAATCTGAGCTGATAGACTCCATAAGAAGGATCAACCAGTATATAGAGGATGATGATATACAGCAGGTCATCCAGGAGCTCCGGGGTAAAGCAGCAAGCATTGAGGGATGCAAATCGATACTTGAATACCTTAAAAATGGCGTTTACATAAAATCTGCCACAACAGGGGAACCCAGGAAGGTCAAAATCCTTGACCACGATACCCCAAGCCACAACTCATTCACAGCATCAAGGCAGGTCGTATTCCGTCGCGGTGACCAGACCATAAGGACAGACATAATGCTCTTCATCAACGGCATCCCCCTCGTGAACATAGAACTCAAAAACCCCGTGGGGATGTCAGAGACATGGGCGGACGCCTACCGGCAGATAAAGGACTATGAGAAGACAGTGCCGGAACTCTACAAGTACGTACAGATGGGTGTCGCTGCTGAAGACTTTGCAAGGTACTTCCCGATAGTTCCCTGGCTTGATGAGGTCCCCACCTTCGAGTGGAGGGAGACGGATGGTAAACTCCCTCAAAAATCCAGAAAACAGGGCCATGAGCACCACACAGGACTCCCGGCCGCAGATATACTCCCACTCCTCAGACCAGAAAGGGTGCTCGACTTCATCAGGAACTACATCTACATAAGGACAGAGTTCGGATCAACAACCAAGGTCATAGCAAGGCACATGCAGTACCATGCAGCTGAGAGGATAGTTGAAAGGGTCCTTAGGAACATCAGGGGAGAAGATAAAAGGAACAGGGGCCTCATATGGCACTGGCAGGGATCAGGCAAAACCCTGACAATGATATTCGCGGCCAGTAAACTCTACAGGATGAAGGAACTGGAGAACCCAACAGTATTCTTCATAGTGGACCGCAGAGAACTTGAGGAACAGTTATACGCAGAACTCGCGGCACTGGAAATCCACCAGCCTGAAAGAATAGAATCCATAGCAGAATTAAAGAGAACAATAGCCAGCGATGACTACCGGGGAAAGAGGGGCCTATTCATAACACTCATACAGAAATTCACAGACAAACTTGATGATATAACAGCCGAACTCAGGGAACATGGAGGAGAAACCATAATGGACAGGAAGAACGTCATAGTCTTCATTGATGAGGCCCACAGGAGTCAGTATGGCCTCCTGGCAGCCCAGATGAAGGACATGCTGAGATCAGCGTTCTTCTTCGGCTTCACAGGAACACCCATATCAAAGAGGGAACGCGACACCTATGATAGGTTCGCATACCCCCCCGAAGAGAAATACATCCACCAGTACTTCATAACAGACTCCATAAGGGACGGCTTCACCGTGAAGATAACCTATCAGCCGAGACTCGCAGGTGACGTCCACCTTGACAGGAAGCACCTGGAGGCATTCATCGGTGTGGAATTCGAGGAACTGCCAGAATCCATAAGGAAGGACGTTGAGGAATCTGTTAAAAGGAAACTGGACACCATAAAAACCATCCTCGAGAACCCTCGCAGGATAGAGCTAATAGCAGAGGACATCGCGAAACACTTCAAAGAGAACATCGATGGAAGATTCAAGGCCATGGTTGTGGCTCCAAGCAGAAGGGCATGCGTCCTCTACAAGAGGGAACTCGACAGGCACCTCCCACCAGAGTACTCTGAGATCGTAATGACCTACACTCCACGGGACGAGGAGATAATAAGGGCCTATGATGAGGAACTCATGGATAAATACCATGGCAGGAACCACCATGAGATTAAAAACCTGGTACTGGAAAGGTTCAGGGACCCTGATAGGAACCCCCGGATACTCATAGTGACGGATATGCTCCTCACAGGATTCGACGCACCCATACTCCAGACCATGTACCTCGACAAGCCACTGAAGGAACACAGACTGCTGCAGGCAGTTGCAAGAACAAACAGACCCTACAGGGACGTCAAGGAGGCAGGCCTCATAATAGATTACATTGGAGTCATGGGGGCGGAACTGAGGCGCGCATTTGAGCTCTACAGTAAGGAGGAGTATGAGGGCGCAGTATACGATATGGAATCCATGAAGAGGGAATACGAGGAGCTACTCAGGGAGACCCTCAGGATCTTCAGCGACCTTGAATGGGATGGGATGGATATTGAGGTCCTCTCCGACGCGGTTGAACTCATAACCTCTGATGAAGAACTCGAAAAGAAATTCACAGAGAATTACCGTGAACTCAGAAGGCTCTTCGAGCTGCTCTCTGACCAGCCCTTCATAAGGCATGGCCTCAAGGATTACAGGTGGCTCACGGTCATCTACACATACTATCAGAGAGTCGTATCAAGGAAACCATCAGTTGAAGCCGAAACTGAAAGGTATTACCAGAAAACCCTCAAATACATCCACAGGACCACAGAGTTCAGGGAAATAGAAAGTAAACTCCCGGTAATAGAATTTGACTCCGATTACTTTGAAAACCTCAGGAAGGTCAGGGATATAAGGGATAAGGCTGCCTTAACAGTCTACACACTCAACTCATATGTCCTCAGGAATGGCACAAGGAACCCCATCTATGAATCGGTGGCTGAAAAGGTTGAACGCCTCCTGGAACAGTGGAGGGAGAAAACCATGGACTACGAGGAACTCTACAGGGAGGGCGCTGCCATCATAAGAGAGATCTGGAAGGAGGAGCGCAGAATGAAGGAGCTCGGTCTTGACGAGAAGGAGTTCGCGGTCCTGATGACCCTCAGGGGTAGAGGTATACCAGAGGATAAACTGAAGGAATATGCTGTTGCCCTTACAGAGGAGGTTGATGGGAACATATTCCCTGGATGGACGTCCCAGGAGAGCGTTAAGAGGAATGTTATGAGAATCATAAGGGTTTTCCTCCTGAGGAACCTCCCGAAGGATGCGCCCAAAAGAAGGCAGATCGCCGATGAAGCACAGGAAGATCTTATGAAAATATTTGAGAGGTATCAGTGATAAAATGGACAGATTCATGGCCGGGGACCTGGAGGTCAGATGTGAGGTCATATACAGGAGGGTTAAGAACCCGAGGATTGAGCTGAGATTCGACAGCCTGCGCCTGATACTCCCCGCAGATTTCACCGGGGACCCCATGGAGGTTCTATCATCCAGGAGTGACTGGATCCAGAGGAAGATCCATGAGTTCCATGAGATGCTTGAGAGGGCATCTGACATGGAACTGGAGTACCGGCGGGATAAGGAACTGAGATCACTGGTCAGCGGATTCCTGGACCATTACTCTGATGTCCTGGGCGTCGAATATGGGAGGGTCCGTTTCAGGAGGATGAGGTCCCGCTGGGGTAGCTGCAGCTCCAGGGGCAATCTGAGCTTCAACACCCTCCTCTCCCATCTCCCGGACAGGATGGTGGAGTACGTGGTGCTCCATGAACTGGCCCACCTCCGGGAGATGAATCACAGCCCGAGGTTCTGGGGTATCCTCGAATCTGAGATGCCGGACTGCACCGAAAGGAGGAGGATGCTGAGGTACTACTGGGCCCGGCTTTACATGGAGGGCCTTGTCGATTAGCAGGTCACATGTATTATGGCCGCAACCCTCCTACCGGCACTCCTCTCCTCATTGTACCTCTTTATGGCCTCACAGGTGGGAAGAACTGTTGCATCTGATCTGAACCCGGTTTCAAGGGCTCCATGGACCCCTGAGCCTATGATTATGGATTCAGGTTTCTCTTCCAGGAGTTCCTCAAGTTCCTCCTCTGCCATGACATGGGATGTCCCGTATTTCCTCCTTGATATCTCCTTCCTCCTTGGTGTCACACTCCCATCAACGTGCACCACGATGTCTGATCTGTATTCACGTCCCCTGTAGGTCACGGAGCCGAATCTGCAGTCTGAGAACATGGTTTCCCTTCCAGCTTATCTGAGTCCCCTAACCTGGAATATGACTGTGCCGCCATCTGTGTAGGGTTCGCCAGGGTCCACGCACTGCATGTAGGCGTGCTCCTCGTCGCCGTCCACTGTGAGTCCAAGTTCCACAGGACACCAGTTCCTCTCAAGGATTGTGGTGTAGTGCAGGATCGTGGATAGGGCGTGTGTGCAGAGGGCGTCTGTCCTTTCAAGGTCTATCTCAGGGTCGTCAACTGTTATCCGGTCCCCCTCCCGGTGCACCGGGCACTTACCCCTTATCTCATGCACGCGTATCTCAAGCACATCCATCACCTTTCATGAATATAAATGACAAAACTTAAATAGGTTTTGAATATATATTCAATTGGTGTCTTTATGGAACTCACAAGGAGCATGGAAAACTACCTCGAGACATTATACAGGTTAAGTAGTCACGGGATCGTTAAAACCTCTGACCTGTCATCAAGGATGAACGTCAGACCAGCCAGTGTAACCCAGATGCTCAAGAGACTCCATGAAATGGGCCTTGTCATCTACCACCCATACCTGGGGGCTGAACTCACAGATGAGGGAAGGGAGATTGCAGAGATGGTTCTGAGGAGGCACATGATCCTGGAGTGCTTCTTCCACAACGTCCTTGGAATGGACCTCGACTCATCCTATGAGGAGGCCTCCCGCATGAAGCACGAGCTCTTCAGGGAAACAGAGCTGGCACTCATGAGGTACCTGAGGAACCCGGCAAGGTGCCCCCACGGCATACCCATACCCTGAAGGTATTTAAGTGATGATGTCAGCTTAAGGAACATGAAGACAGGAGCAGACAGATTTCTTGGGGAACTACCTGAAGTTGCAGAATCATTCAAAAACTTCAGGGAAGCAGTTAGATCTGAGGGTAAACTCACAGAGAGGGAGAAACTTCTCATATCGGTGGCATGTTCGGTTGCAGTCAGGTGTGATGCATGCACACGGAGACACGCAGAGGAGGCCCTTGAGGCAGGTATAACAGAGGGGGAACTGGCAGAGGCCGCGGCGGTGGCGGCACTGATAAGGGCCGGCTCTGCAATGAACACGGCCTCAGCCATATTCAGGGACTGATTCCCGAATTCTATTCCAGGTCAATCTTCAGGACGAACTTCAGCACAAATTTGAGGCCATGAAGGAATACGGCGACCGCAAGGACGACCATTGCAACAAGGAGGGCGAATCTGACAGAGTAGAACACATAGATGTTCCTGAAGGTGAAGGGGAATACACTGTAAAGGGATGAGACCATAAGGTACCCCAGTGCACTCAGGATGATCTGCATGAACGTCCAGAACCACTGCCTCCCGTAGATGAGGAAACAGGCATTCGCAGCCAGATTGGCTCCTATCACAGCATTTAATAATGGTATAAGGTCCCTGAAGGAATCTGCAATGAAGGAGATATCCCAGTTCATCACACTGTTTATGATGTAGAGGAGGACGAGGTTGGCTACAATGCCAGCCACGAACTCAGAGTTTCTAAATTCCTTATCCCCCAGGAATTCCACCAGAGCTTTATTCTCCATTTTCAGTCCCCATAGATGAATGTACCGGTGTAGCTGTAGTTTTTAAGTTCATCCACCCCGTCGAGGATTCTGAATTCAGACCGGTACCCGTGGTATTCAAGTGAGATCCTGAGGTGTGCAAGGGCTATCCCCATATCTATGGGGTTCCACCTCCCCACAAGGCGCCTCTTGAGGGGGCTCTGCACCTGGCAGTAGGCATGGATCTTTCCATCTCCACCGGTGAAGTACCATGGCTGGTTGTTGACAGCTGAGGGTGCAAGTCTCACGGCCTCGAGGACGTCATCCATCCCCTCCATGTCCGTTATCTTACTGAGGGGCTTCCTCCTGAACTCGGAGTGCTCCCTGTGGACGGGTTCAGCTGCAGCACCAAAGGCCAGGAGTATGACAAAATCAAGTTCAGACTTCACATGAGCCCTCAGCCGTGGGATCCCCTGCCAGCAGCTCCCGAGGCCCATGCCTGAGATTCTGAGGTCCATCTGCTGGAGCATGAATCCCACATTCACCTTCCCCACATAGCCATCTGAGAAGGCTGCTATATAGTGGGGGGCCGGCTGCTGCATCCGGGTCCTCACATCATCCCTCTCCAGGAGCCTGAATTCGGTATCAACATCCTCCAGCAGGGGTTCAAGTTTCTCAAGGCGGTCCTCAATTTCCCTGAGCTCATCCTCTGATGCAGGGCCCCTGTACTTTCTCGTGGACTTTCTTCTGAAAATGAATGGATAGAGTTCTTTCATAACAGTATCTCCTATGTTTCATAATATATTTAAAGTGCCCTGAATTTTCTTCAATCCTGGAGTGATCCGGACAGTTAAAGCGTCCTTATGTTGAACTTTGCGTCTCTGATCCTTCCATGGAAGTACTTCAGGTCACCCTCCGGGAGGTGCCATGTTGCTGTGCACTCCGCGGGATAGATAAAACCCCCGGCATCCCTGTATGATAGCACCTCAACACTCCAGGGGTGCTGCTCCATGTTGAACTCTACACAGTACCTGTCCTCTGTATAGAATTTCAGGAACCTTCCATGCTCATCGAAGGTGAACAGACCACTGGCAGTGATGCCATGGTCCCTGATTCTACCCTCAACCCTTTCATCATCCAGCTGTGACCATTCCGTACACTCTGCAAGGAATAGGGATGGGAGAAATGGGGCCTCTGAGAGTAGAGTTACAAGGGCTGACACGTCCATAGGATCTCCACGCTCCTCTGCGACCTTCAGAAATTTCAGTGCCCTGATGGTCATCTCTCCATGGCCTCCGGAATATATGTCAAGGCCCTCAAGGGGTATTCCTAAAAAACGGCCCTTTATGTAAACGCTCCTGAAGGGTGCTGGAGTGTTGATCTGGGTCATGTCCACATTCATCCAGCGGGGTCCTCTCCTTATTTTTGAGTCAGCCCACCTGATCAGGAGGTTTTGAGGGTCATGGGGGAGACCGGAGGATTCAAGGTATCCTGCAAGTAACCCTGGTAGTTCCCTCTCATTCAGATTATAAACCTTTCTGAGTTCTTCTCTAACTTCCATTTCAAATCTTTTTCTTAGCATATGCTCATCTCTTACGGTATTCCATATATCGCTGCTTTGAGGCTTCCTCAAGCTTTGAAAATACGTTAAACAGGCTTTTGACCTCTTCATCGTCAAGTGAATCGAAGAGGGATTTCAGGGTGGCGGAGTCTCTCTCATCTCTACCAGCCCAGAACTCATGGAACCTCCCTGTTGGCTCGAGGCGCAGGATCCTCCTGTTTTCAGGGTCCTTTTTTATTCTCAGGAGTCCCTTATCCTCAAGGCGAACTGCAAGTTGCTTGACGTTCTGGTGGGTGGTGCTCATGGCATCAGCCATCTCCTGCATTGAGGGGGGCCTTTCAAAGACGTTTCCAAGGATCACCATGAAGAGCCACTGCTTTGCTGTTATGCCATCTTCGCGGAACTCGCGGCTCACTATGTAGCTCCAGCGCTGCTCGATGAGGAAGAGGGCTACCAGTATGTACCTCTCCATGGACTCCCTTGTCTCCCGGTGTTCATCCCGTATTGCCTGCATATCCTTCATCCAGTGTCAACCTCCCTGATGTGATTGCCATTCCCCGGTAGAAAATCCCGGTGACGGCCAGGCCTGTGAAGGTGAGGACCATAAAGAAGGCAGCCTGCCCCCAGCTGAATGGGACCCCCTCCATGGCCATGAAGGCCACCATTGAGAGTATGGCTGTTCCCAGTAATGATACCTTGACAAGGAATACCGGTGCAAGTATGTAGCCCCACACTTCTCTCTTCAGGAGGAAGTATGATGTGAGGAGGGCCGCTGGAACCACGACGCCGAGGTCGAGTGCCTGTATGACGAGGGTTGTGTAGCCCTCAAGGGCCCCCGGGGCCATGCCGGTTATCAGGGAATCTGTGATCATCTTGATCCACATGGCTGCCAGCATTAATCCGGTGAGGGTGAGGTAGATGGCTGTGAAGCCTGATTTTTTTTCATCAACCTTAACCCTGTAGGTGGTTGTGAACAGCTCTCCCATGAGGCCGTAGAGTGATAAGGCAAGTATGCCCACATACAGGAGGAAGAGACTGTTGTAGGATGCGAGGAAGGCCATGGAGGCATAGGTGTAGGTGAAGTAGAACATTCCACCCATCCACAGCAGCCTGGCTTTGGCCGAGGAACGGCTAAGGTATGCTGAAATGATTAGGAGGGGGATCCCTGTGGTGAGTGTCACGAGGTCCTGGCCCATCATCTGTGCAGTTGCTGATAATGAGTCGTTGATGTATGTATTCTGGTCCAGGAGGCCAGATAGTGTTGCAAAGAGCCCCATAAGTGTTATGAGGGCTGTTAGTGTATGGATCTTATTTATTTTCATCTTCTCAAAAACTCCTATGGTAATATATTACATGTTTAGGTAATATATTACATTCTTCCCATATAAATGTTTCCGGTTGTGTTTAAGTTAATGGGCATCACAATTTTCTATAGGATAACTTAAGGTTCTGACATGGAACCTGAACCTGGGGGTGATTGAATGGAACTTAAGGTTCTGACATGGAACCTGAACCGGGCATCCTACAGGCGGAGGAAACTCTGGAGTTATATGGGGGAACTGGAATTTGATGCAGGATTTTTCCAGGAGGTCTACATGATACCCAATGAGGTAAGGTGGAATTACCATACCTTCCGCGGGGAGATGAACACATTACTTCTTCATAAGGATCTCATGCTGGATTCCATGAAAAGGAACTACCTTGAAATCTCAGACAACCACTGTATAGAAGATTTTTATGTTTCCTGCAGAATAGAAATCGGAGGAAATAGTCTTTCCCTCTTTAGCATATACAATTACATTGGGCCAGCAGATAGTGACTTTTCTGAGTTCCTTGACCTCCTGTATAACTACATTGAGGAGGGAGAGGACCTGATCATAATTGGCGGTGATTTCAACATCAATAAAAACTTCAGCCCATCCCTGAGGAGGTTAGCACTCCTTGCAGAGGAGATGACCGGAAGACTCTCTGAACTTGGATTCAGGGATGTTCTCAGGGAGGAGGAAGATCCATTCACATTCATGACACCTAACGGGGGGAAATACCAGATTGATTACCTCTTTGTCCCGGAAGGAGTGAAGATCCTTGACGTCTGGCACCCTCCGGCAGGTGAAATTATAGAGACCAGGCCAAGGTTATCTGATCATATACCCCTCAGGGTAACCCTGGAGATCTAGCACCCTGTGATTAATTTATTAAATATAATTTTACATAACCGGTGCATTGAATGGCACTAAATGGCCTCTTCAGTTGATTGATCGATTCCGATTTTTTGAACATTTAAAGGGCTTTCCAGATTAACCTTTATTATGCGTGTATTAATGAGTGAGTCATGCAGTACATGAACCCGGACCTTCTCTCAAGGGTCAGGGAGAAGCTTTACGCTGCCACGAAGAGCTCAGCATTCGCACTATCCCCCGATGGAGGATCCACACCGACAGCACCATCAAATCCAGGACAGCCACAGGCACCGGGTACATCAGCAGACAAGGGGGAGCCACATCACGAGGAATCACAGGGTTCAGATGTTTCAACATCAGCACCTGGAGTGGAGGCAGCAACTCATTCCTCAGCGGGCGAAAACCAGGGTAAGGCCTATGAGGTCAGCAGCGCCTCAGGTTCAGCTAACCCGGAGACCGGGCTACCTGTCTATGCCATAGTTGGTATAGTGGCGATAGTGGGCCTTCTAGGTCTGGGGTACTTCTTTGGACCTGGAAGAACAGATTAATTTTAATTTTTTATTTTTCAGGAAATATGTGAGGATATCCATTATAACTGCGGGGGTCTTCAGCTGCCATGTAAAACAGTACTGTTTTCATGAGGTCCATTAAGAAAGATTTATATATGGACTTTTGGAATATACGATATGCAAAAAATTACATTTCGAGGTTGGTCTATGATAGTCATCAATAGGGAGAAATGTAGCGGTGTTGAAAACTGCGCGGGAAAAGGCCTCTGCATTCTCATCTGTGAAAAGGATGCAATAATTGAGGACAACGGATTTCCCCTTGTGATAAATGATAAATGTGATAATTGTAGGCTTTGCATCTCTAACTGCCCAAACGGCGCTATTTCTGAGGTAGATACTGATGTTGGTTAATGAAAGGATGGGTTCTGAAAGGAGGACACTGAATTACAATCCGGATCTATGCACGGGTTGTGGGTTATGTTCAGAGACATGCCCTGTGGACGCTATAGATATAGCTCCTCTTCTCCCAATAGCGAGGGGTTTAATCAAAATGAACAGAGTGTCCTTCAACAAGGAGAAGTGTGTTCTATGTGGGTTATGTGCTTCAGTATGCATCTTCGGAGCCATAGATCTCCAGAAGGATGGTAAAAGCATAAGGGGCGCCGATGAATATCCGTTCTGGGACTTTAAACTTGAAATTGATGACGAAAAATGCTTTTTATGCGGTAATTGCGCCGATGCATGTCCAAGGAATGCACTCTTAACCATCAGGGATCTTCCTGAACGTAAATCCCTTGTAAAAGGGGAGATAAATGTATCAATGGAAAAATGCATCTATTGTGGTGAATGTGCAGCTATGTGTCCTGTATCAGCCATTGAAATAAGCTGGAGAGACCCGGATTCATCAAATATGGCGATAGCCGATGGAATCCGGGTGGATGAGGATAAATGTCTCTACTGCGGCATATGCAAAAGGATATGTCCTGTTGGCGCCATCCGTATGAGCTGTCTGACATGCATGTATAAGGAGGAACTGAAGGCCACTGTTGAGGGTGCTGTCATAACAATTGATGAAAAATGTGCTCACTGTGGTTGGTGTATGGAAATATGCCCGGCAAATGCGATCACCGTTAAAAAACCCATCAGAGGAACCATAGGCCAGGCAGATGAGCGATGCAGGGGTGAGTCATGCCACGCGTGTGTGGATGTTTGTCCCTGTAATGCAATCAGTATAATAAATGGTACTGCCCGGATCGATGAGAAATTCTGCGTATTCTGCGGAGCATGCTCCAGTGTCTGTCCCGATGGACTCCTCTCTATTGAAAGGTCTGAACTAAGGATCAGGAATCTAAAGTCAGTGGCATGGGAACACATCATAAAGACGGCACTCCAGAAATAAATGCCCGAAATTGCCATTATACTGGTGCTATTATGATACTTGATGATATACTGGATGAGATTGAGAACATGCCTGAAATCAGAGTAAGGGATGTGGCCATAGGCAGATCATGGACGGCTGTTTGGAGCAGCTCCTGCGGTATAGCCAGTAATAATGGATTCATCAGAGATTTTGAAATTCCAGAGATGACTCATGAATTACTTGAACTTTCAAGGTCATGGGACCCATTTTATTCCAGCCTGGGAATTGCTACTGTTAACTCAGTGATCGAGGGAGGTGGTAAACGATGCAATGCATTTGATATACTGATGGAGGAATGCCGAAATCGAAAAATCGCTATGGTGGGTGAATTCCCACGCCGCTACACTGACAGGATAAGGACGGTTTCGGACGAGTTCTATATTCTGGAGATCAATCCATTTAAGGTCAATCCTAAAAGGGGTGTTTTTCCTGAAACAGCGGCTGAACAGATTATCCCCCGGGTTGATGTACTTGCAGTGACTGGCAGCACACTGGTCAATCACAGCACAGAACGTTACCTTGCACTGGCAGAACTTGATGCTTTTGTGGCTATCATAGGACCCACAACGCCAATGACAGATGTTTTTTTTGAATACGGGGTTGATATGATTGCAGGGGTTGAAATAACTGATCCTGTTAATATTCTAAAGAAAATAAGGTTCAATGAGGGCATGTTACATGAAAAAGATGGAGGAATAATCTACAGGGTAATGGAGGCCTGATCATGGATAAGAAGATAATGGCGTTTGTAATAGGGTTGCTGATCCTTTCAGCGGTTACAGGAGCGTATCTTATCACAGGAAATTCAAAGACTATGAAGGGATCAGAGATCACAGTCCTTGCAGGGGCAGGGCTCATGAAACCAATGAATGAGATAATAACTAATTTTGAGAAAAAGACAGGAAAAAAGGTTAATGTTCAGTATGGGGGTTCAGGAGAACTTCTTGCAACACTGATGACATCAAAAAAGGGCGATGTACTCATAACAGGCGAATATACGACAATGGACAAGGCAAAAGAAAAGGGTTACATAATCAATGATACCATTGTGAATGTAACCTCACATAAACCCGTCATAGCCGTTAAAAGGGGAAATCCGAAGAACATAACCTCCCTTAAAGATCTGGGTAAAGAAAACGTGAGAGTTGCGATAGGAGATCCCAAGGCATGCGCGATAGGCAAAGTCGCCCAGAAAATGCTTGATAAAGAGGGCGTAAATATAAATGAAAATTTAGTTGCAAAGACTCCAACAGTTAATCAGCTCTTAACATACATCCTCTCAGGACAGGTAGATGCAGTTATAATATGGGAGGACATGTTGACATGGAACAACAGTAAATCAAAGCTGGAAATGATTGAAATCGAGGGAGCAAAGAACCAGACAATACCCGCAGCGGTCACTTCAATTTCAGGAAACGTTGAAACATCAAAAGAATTCGTTGAATACATTAAATCAGATGAGGCCAGGGTTATATGGGAAAAATGGGGGTTCAAAGTCATTTTCTGATTTAAACCAGGATCTGATACCATGATACATGAGTTTATCAGGGATAAAATGAACTATCTGATACATTCGTCAGCCATGGAGTCCACATATGTCGAGATCTCTGTGAAGAACCCTCTCCTTGATACATCAACCATCAAGGATTATCCTCTTGTTGAGGGGAGAGAGGTCATGCTCAGAGCGACTCTTGAAGATGGTACTGTAGGGGAGTGCTTCACAGCTACTCCCACTCATTTCAGAGGAACCCTCGGGGAACTTTTAGTAAAAGGGAAACAATCGTGTTTGATAGCTACTTTCAATGCACTCATGAGGAAGAAGGGTTTCATTGATAGGACAGTTCACTGCACTGGAAACGCTCCTGAAAGGTGTGCTGAATTACTTTCAGATTACCTTGAATTGCTGGGATATGACAGAGTTGCTTTGCTTGGGTTTCAACCGGCGTTTGTAAGGAAACTTCACGAGACATTTGGAGACAGATTGCAGGTTACAGATCTGAATCCTGGAAATAAGGGTAAAAAATATGGTGTAGATGTATTTGATGCAAAAAAAAGCAATAAGAAGATAATTCATAATTCTGATGTTTTAGTGGTAACCGGTTCTACTGTAGCTAACGGTACATTTGAGGATATCATGGCCATGGCATCAGATAAAAGAGTAATATTTTATGGAACAACGATAGCAGGGTTAGCAGCACTGATGGGAGTTGAACGGTTTTGTCCATTGAGCGAGTGAGTATTTTCAGAGGTACTTGCAGATTCTTTGCGGTCATCTTTGTGGCCGCATTTTTTATAATATGTATTTCACTCTGGACAGTATCCTCTCCGCAATCCATCCTGAATTCATTCACAAGTGCTGATATGATCCACTCAGTGAAATTATCTCTTTTAACATCCACTATAACAACAGTGATTGTGATGTTATCTGCGCTGCTCATTGCTTATTCACTATCAGAGGACTCCTTCAGAGGGAAATCCATTGTTAAAACAGTGCTGGATATTCCTATAGCATTCCCTGAAATTCTTATAGGTATAATGCTTCTCATATTTCTTGGAAACACCCCTCTAAATTATATGATGGATGGACTCGGTATTCAGATAGTCTTCACGGATCTTGGAGTCATCTGTGCACAGTTCTTTGTCTCTTTACCGTATACGGTCAGAATATGTTACTCCACATTCTGTAACATAGATAGGAGACTCAAATTTGTTTCCCGTTCCCTTGGATATACAGAATTTGAGACATTCAGGAATATCATGATCCCTTTATCAAGGGATGGAATATTAGCTGCAACAATAATTACCTTTTCAAGATGCATAGGCTGCTTTGGAGCGGTACTGATAGTTGCTGGAGGTACCTATCAGAAAACAGATACGCTGCCTATATCTCTGTATCTTAATTTATCCTATGGAAACGTGGAGATGGCTGTGGCATCCGGTATCTTCCTTATGATAATTTCATTCATAACAATATTTTTCCTTGAAAAAATGGGGGCTTATGGGAATGAGTTTTCTGGATATAGATAATTTAGAAATCGACCTTGGCGAATTCGTAGTCAGGGTAGATGAACTCCACCTTTCGAGGGGAGATTATCTTGTTATAATCGGCCCGACTGGTAGTGGTAAGTCTATCTTTCTTGAGACCATCATGGGGTTCTTTGAACCGATTTCGGGGACGATATCTCTTGATGGGGCGGATCTAACCACCCTCCCACCTGAGGAACGTGATGTTAGCATAGTATATCAGGATCACTGTCTCTTCCCTCACATGACCGTGGAGGAGAATATAGCCTACGGCCTTCGTAAGCAGACAGAGATGAAGGAAAATATTCACAGACAAGTCCATGAAATCGCAGCTATGATGGGTATAGATCACGTACTGAATAGATACCCTGGAACCCTCAGTGGAGGTGAGCTCCAGAGGGCATCGATAGCAAGGGCAATCATAGTGAATCCCCGATTGCTATTGATGGATGAACCATTCAGTGCCCTTGACCAGAGAACAAAGATATCCCTAAGAAAACTTATCGCAGATATCAGGGATAATTTTGAAACCACTGTGATCCATGTTACACATGACCTTGATGATATATGGTGGCTTTCAAATAAGGTGGCGGTGATGAACCATGGAAAAATCATTCAGATGGGTAAAAAGGAGGAAGTCATCAATAAACCATCGCCCTACTTTGTTGCAGATTTTCTGGGTGCTAATATACTTGAAGGGACTGTTGAAGGCCAGGTGAATGGGCTCACCTCTGTAAATGTTAATTCAAATATCTTCAGGACAGTTGACTGCGGGGAGGGGTCTGTGATACTTTCCATCAGACCAGAAAATATAATGATAGCAGCTGATCCGTTTATGGCATCTGCACAGAATATCTTCAAGGGTACAGTTGAAGACATTATAGAAACTTCAAGGATTGTTTATGTAAACTTGAGGATAGGGGATATAGTTCTGACCTCGGCTGTAACTCCAGGCGCAGTCACTGAGCTTGGTATAAGAACGGGCGAAGAGTTTCAAGTTCTGATTAAAGCCACGAATGTCTGTATCATAGGAGAAAAAAATAAAAATGGTTAGCAGATATTTATTCGCCTTTAATTGATTTAACCCTCTCAAGGATCTGTCTAAGAGTATGTTCGTTGCTCTCTGTTTCAGGGAATGGTGATGTTGTGAATGCCTTATGGTGGATGGGAACATTGTCAAAGCGGTAGAAGGTGCCGCTGGACTCCATAGCATCAATAACTCCAGGGATCACAACATCAGATACAAGTGTTGTTGGACATGGGGCAATATCTATGCATATTACAGGAATCTCTTTCATATACTCAACGCATTCTTTGGGGAGGTGAGCTCCAAGATCTGAACATATAACGAGGACCGCATCGGATTCTTTTCTCTGGAGAAGATCGACTATAGTTGTTTCTCCGGGGTTGTAGCGTGGATAACCCCTTGTAAAATCAACACCAAAGGGGAAACCATACTCCCATGAAGCCACCTGATTAAATCCTGCAACATTACAATGACCTCTTATGGCTCCTATTGTAAATTTGGTGTGTTCATTAAGTGCAGCTACCAGTTTGAGAACCATCTCAACGTTTCTATGCTTACCTTCTGATGATGCAAGTCCAAGACCTCCATAGATGGCTCCAAACTGCGCATTCAGCATTATGTCTGCGACTTCCTTTATGGTTTCAACTGATATCCCTGTTATACTCTCAATACTCCTGTGCGGTTCATTGCCCCTTATAACTGTAAGCAGTGCTGAAAAAAGTTCATAATCTGAGTTTGGTTTCAGCTGCAGATGGATATCGGAGGCTTTAGTTGTTGCTGTTTCACGGGGATCCACGGAGATGACAGTTCTATCTTTTTTACCACGTTCTCTGAAAAATCCGCGCATGAATATGCTGTAACGTGACATGTGGCGAGGCATGGAGTCCATAACATTTGTACCCCAATAAATGATGACGTCAGCTCTATTCTTTATCTCACCTGCCGTAGCAGCGCTCTGTCCAGCTTCCTGGATTCCCATTAATGTGGGGCCATGACATATGGTTGCATTTGAATCCACCATGGCATTTAGATACTCACCAAGTTCAAGACCTGCAGCCATGGCTTCAGTTGACATCTCACTACCCATGAATAGGGTTGGTCTTTTTGACTCTGTAAGTATCTCTGCTGCAGCGTCAAGGGCTTCATCCCATTCTGCGGATCTGAAACCACTTTCAGTTTTAATCTGGGGTCTAAGTATTCTGTGGGAGCTGACCATCTCCTGAAACTTTGCATTCCCCATCCTGCAAGCATTCCTTGTTTTTATTGTTTTCCCATCATAGAGAACCTCTATGTCATCACAAGACCCTCCGCAGACGGGACATGTCACATTTTTATAGACGCTCATTTTCCCACCCCGTATTCCTCTACAAGTTCCTCGGCACTCAGGATCCTTTCACCTTGTGAAGCCTTTCTAAGATAAACCGGCACTCCTTTATACATTGGGGAACCGGTTGACTCGGTATACGGTGGCGTTAGCACATTGGCCCATATACCTCTGGGTATGAATATTGTTCCCATCTGGATTCCAGGGTCCTCAACAGCTCTCAGAACAACTTCATTTCCATGTGATGATACGACAACATTTTCGGGTTCACCTAGGAGCTTATAGTCTTCAGGACTAATACAGCAGCGTGCACATTCATCTATATAATCATCTGTGAGTTTATTGCCTCCCTTTATTATCTGCCCTTCACGGATCGTACTTCCACTGTTGTAGATTACTTTAATTCCCTTTTTTGTGATGACTCTCCCTTCATCGGTCTCATTCTCTAGAATGTGAAGGTTCTTATTATAATTGATGTATAGATTACCCTCCGGATTTTTTTCGGATAGATCTCCTTTGAATAGGATCATAAGGGATCCATCTTCTTTGAATGTTGAGATCTCCTTGAATCCCGGGAGGAGAGAGGAGATCCGTCCATGAATTTTGATGATACCTGATACCATCTCTGCTCCGGGGGCCCTTCCAGCATCCCCGCGTACTGTTATTTCACCCCCATTCATTCGGATGCCGCAGAAATTACCTGCATCTCCACCTATATAAATTTCTCCGGCCATCATACCACCCCCAATATTGTTCCCTGCATTACCCTGTATAATGATTTTACCTCCTTTCATGCCACGCCACTCTCCCCTATATGCGCAGCCAACATAATCCCCCGCGTTTCCATTAATTTTTATGGTGCCACCATGCATTTCCATGCCGATCCATGAAGAAACATTTCCATTTACCTCTATTTCACCGCCTTTCATTTCACAGCCAAGCTGGAGTCCGACATCGCCGTTTATGATGATTTTTCCGGATTTCATCCCTGAACCGATATACTTCACCCTGCTGACATCCCCATCGATCCGTATTAACTGATCTTCATGGGATGTCTCTGCTATCTCAAAAAATTCGCCTAGGGGTCTTTTGATGTTCCCTTCGTATACTTGAAGGGAACGAATTTCATCAAGATCCAGCCCTTCAAACAGATCGGGTCTTATGGTATCTGCTTCCAGAGGTATCTGGAAATCTGATTTTGGTACCAACACAAATCCCATCTTTTTTCACCTCATGTTTATCTTTTCAGACAAGCTGGACAGAGATCCAGCTCATTTCTTTTTATGAAAGGTTCGTTGCAAAGATTACAGATTTCAATTATCTTCTTTTCTTTTTCTGGAACGATCACATCAACAAAATACCAGGAATATAGATTTTCACCGGCTCTTATGAGTTCTGGATTCACTTCTTCTGCGGATACCTTGCGGGTGTTCATGTACCATTCATGTATGATCGGGTAATTGACGGTCTTTTCAGGATCCAGTATTATTCTAAGAGCCTGGACTGTTTCTCCAGGCATACCCTTTCTGTTGATGATGACAGCCATTTTTCCAGTGTCCAGGATATTCAGTCTCCCATTTCCTATTGTTGATTTGCATATGGCCTGGAATGCGTCGGGTAAACAGTTTGTCGTTTCACATGTAACATAAATTTCTTCATCGACTTCAAAATCAAGGACCTTCCTGGCTATTAGTAACATATGAGCTCCTATGACACTGCCCGGGCTTGCGAACCCACTGAAATTTTTTATTAAATCAAGGTATTCTCTGACCTGCCCCACCTTTGATCACCACACGATATGCATATATCTGCATCTCGTTGTATATGGGAGGTACTATAAAAATTTTTTTATAAATTCTAGGAATTTAGATCGACGATAATTTCTCCGTCCCTTGTCACTCCTATTTCAAAATCGCTTTTAACAACCCTGTGAACGATCCTGTGGCTGGCCTTTTCCCTTATCAGAAATGCGAGTGTAATTGAGTCATGTATTACATGTATGCCCTCTTTATTTGATTCTTCCAATAATCTCTTTATAATTTCATCAAGGGTATCCCCGCGTCTGCAAAGTATTCTTACAGGTGATTTTAGGAATTTAACAAAATCTAGAGTGTTCCGGGATTTCTCTATGTTCTCCATGGCCTTTCTTTCTATTGCTGACACGTTCTGTCTTGTGGTCTTCAATTCCCTTGCAATCTTCTTCTGGGACCATCCCCTCTCCCTCATTTCAAGAACGGTTTTCTGTCTTTCGGTTAGGAAAGTTTTTTTACTCAGAATTATCCCTCCTAGCTCGATTATTCAAATTATAACCATTTAGGAGTATGACGTTCCCTCCTTATCAGGGCCCCTTTCTTCTCGATTTCCATGTATTCAGCCACAATTTTTGGATTTACAACAGTTTTTGAGTGATCTTCATAGGCACTCAGAAACCTTTTTATAAGGTGTTTTTTGTCATTCATGGACATCTGTGAGTTACTATCCATTATGAAGAAGCATAGTTTTCCAAGATCATCATAGGGATTCCCATAGTGTATATATTCAAAATCAACCCCAAAAATTTCTTTTTCTGTGAATATGAAGTTTTTAAGATTGCAGTCACCTTTTAAAAGGGTCTTTGACTGTTTTTTTATACTGTGGATTTCTGAGAACCACTTTCCAAGGCTTTCTGTCCATGTTGTGTCTGCCCTAGATATCAGGTCTCCAATGGTTTTTCCTTCGATGAACTCCTCAATCAAGATATTCTTGGATACACCAAGTATTCTAGGCACTCTGACTCCTTTATCCCTCAGTAGTTTCACATTTTCTGATTCGAGGTAAGATTTTTCGCTGGTTTTGTGTACTTTGACGATGAAACTTTCTGTACCTGATTGGATTAAGTATACATGGTTTCTCTTACTTTCAAGTCTTTTAAATCCATGAATCATCATATCTGCATTTCACACCCAGTTATTCTTTTAAAACTGATCTTTCTCCTCGGCAGAGTACTGCAGTTCTGTGGATTCACATACCTATTTATACACGAATTACATAAACTATTTATACACGAATTACATAAAAATGTAACTCGATATTTATGATTTAAATGGAGGTGAAAATTGAAATGAAAAACAAACTTCTGACTCTAGTGATCCCAGTGCTAACAGTGTTTCTTTTTACCGGTATCAGCTCAGCGACACCACTGGAAGATATTACACACCACATCTCAAATGACGCGGAGACTTCCCTGAACATATCAAACGCAGATGATATGATCCTTATAACAAATGCCGGTTCAGCAAGGTATTCCAACACCACAACAGAAGACGCGATACAGACCGTGATGGAAACAGTTCCTATAAAATATTCAAAGATTTTTCAGATGAACCAGCCGGACCATGACCCAACCTTCACATTTGCCGTGAAAAACAGCAAGGGATATTATGCAAGGAAATACACAGTTCTTCAGTCAGGGGAAGTGCTAAAAACACCCGTAGTATACATAGGTCTTGACATGACTGAAAACCAGTTCCAGCAGGCAAAGGCGAATCTGGGTTATGATGTGCTGAGCCTGCTGAGTGCATGGAATGCTGGCGCACCCAGTGATCTTTTAAAGGTGGCTGCGTGGACTGGAAACGTTAGCCCTGGTCTTATAGGGGCATACTCCGCTTCAAAACAGTTCATGGCCAACTATCCACTAACTTCAAATGCAACATCATATCATGTGATAGTCTCCACTGGGGGTGGTGATGATGACTTGCCAATGTTTTTCATGGATTCAACGCCTTTGAAGTGGGTTACAGTAGGTTCAGACACATTTTATAACTTCAAATCAGCATACACGGATGATTCCCATGAGAACATTTACATAAGATGGGATTCTCTCTCAAGGACAGGTGTGATGTTTTACTGGACCCTCTCAGATATGACATATAATGGTGGGGAGACACTTCAGGGACTTATAAAGAATGCTCAGTGTATAGGAATGCTCGCAACTAATCCATCAGCACTCTACAAGTTACTTAAAGCAACAAACATCGACTATCAGACCTTTAAAACACTATGGGATACTGGAATTGACAGCAAATACATTTCATCCATCCCGGTAACTCCAATTGAGTGGATAAGCACAGTCAGTGTCATCCCACGTGAGGAGTACAGTGCAATGTATGCCAGTGGTATTAATGCTGTCATGGTAGCCAATAGAGCCCTTCAAGCTGCTGGTTTTGAACCGCTTGACAGTGATGATCTTCTAATAACATCTGCAGGTTACTCAGAGACACAGGGAATCTCTGCTGGCGCCATTGATGGTATAATATCAGCAACAGGCATAAAATTTAAAAACATATACTCCCTCAAAAGAGGTACGCAGACACCTCTCTGGTACGTGTTCGTTAAAAAACCAGACGAAACGACAGGTCCACTCCACGCGGTTTTTGTTGATGGTAATGGAGCCATAAGACCGGTCACATATGGAGGGACACAGTTCAATGTGTTTGATATCAGCGCTGTAAACCTTGCCGGTGCTACGGGAACCGAAGGCTATCAGAAATCCCTCGCAGTCGCGTCAACCTATGGATACAGCATTCCCCAGTACGCACAGCAGGACTACTATATTGTGAGTCTGGCGAACCAATGGGCTTATGCTATGCCCTACGAGTTCGCTCTGGCTGCCACCGGGGGTGGATGTCCAGGGTCCGGTCTGGCACAGGGATACGTGCTTGCCAACATAATCCGATCATGGCTTCCTCTATCAGATGGGCAGTACTATGCATACATCGGTGTGCCTGCTCACTGTAAGGAACAGGTGCTCATGGAGGTCCTGGGACTCTCAGCAGCGAGAGGTAACTATTTCACGACAGGAACCAGAACAGCATCAGATGCCAGTGCAGTTGGTATTGCCATAAGGTGGGATCCTGTTAAGAACACGGGAAAGGCCATACTTGTATCCTACAATAAAGATGCAGTCAACGCCATACAGCCAGCATCTAACAGTTACTACAAAACAATGTACTGGGCTCTCTGGTACATTACACAGGCATTCCCTGGTAAAGAACTCTATGGTACAGTGACGTCTGCTTATTCCATTGCAAAATCAGTAACTCTGACATCAGGAGAGTTCAAGTCATTAATTGCTGCCAGTGATCCAGTGAGCTATATTAAGGACTTTGAAGATGTTACAGCACCATCTTTAAATGTGCGAGTAGATGACTCCACACTGTACATGGATATCAATGAGGAAGGGACGATCTTCTATTCCTTTGATGGCAGAACATGGAATGTTTACAGTGCACCTGTCAAACTGGGTAAGCATGTAAAGACAGTCTATTACTATGCTGTTGATCTTGCAGGAAATGCCCATAAGGTAGGCAGTATAAGTGTTCCAGAAAACCAGGCTCAGAACACACCAGAAGTTTCCTATGGATCAGTGACAGCAGGAAAAGCTTCAGTGATTTCGTGGATCATGAAAAGAATAAGATCTGATGACTCCAGTGCTGTGGTCGAAGAGGTTACCGGTCAGGGAACATCATCACCAGTAAATCCAGCGGAGCATCCCGGCAGTGCATCATCAAGCTGGTTTATACCTGTGTATGCGGCAATTATTCTGGCTGTCGGGGGTCTGGGCATGTACCTCTTTAGGAGAAGGGCCAGCAGATCCAACGAGGCAACATGGCAACCGGGCAAATAATCCATCACCTATTTCTTTTTTTATGAACTGAATGATGCAGATGTCAGTTTTAATTTTCAGGGTCTTATGTCCGTGTGGACCTACAGCTACCTTCGTAATAGGTCACTATTACGAACATATGGTCCGAATAAACACTATTTGTAATAAAATATTTAAGCGAGGGTATTAAATAATATTTTCGGAGGATGTTGTATGAAGTTTGGAGATTCGGACCAGATAGTCTTTGAGACCTGGGTACTTCGCCAGGGCCTGGAGAAGTCCACCTTCAAGACCTACCTCCAGTGCCTCAGGAAGTACTGTGAGGTCACCGGCATGACACCTGCAGAACTCATAACCGAGGCCGAAGAAGAGGAGGAGTCAGGTATCAGGATGAGGAACCGCAGAATAAACCTGCACCTCCTGAAGTTCAGAAGGGCCCTCGAGGAGGAGAACAAGGCCCCCTCCACCATCAACCTCTACTACTATGCCATAAGGTCATTCTATGATGCAATGGACATAACCCTCCCCAAAATCAGACAGCCATCAGGCGACATCTGCCTGGAGCAAAACTACGGGAGGCTCATCACCAGGAAGGAACTCAGGACACTGGTAAGCATGGCACCACCCAGGGAGAAGGCCCTCATCTACCTCATGGCACTCTCAGGCATGGCCCAGGCAGAGGCCAGGAGGATAACCATAAGGAAGTTCCTGGAAGCCGCAGGCAATGCAATCGGCCGCGAACTGAATACCGTGGAGGACCTCTTTGAGGCCGAGGAGGACCTCATGGACGAGATCATCACCATGGACATCGTGAGGAAGAAGGTGAACTACCGCTACATGACCTTCATACCACCTGAGGCCACCAAGGAGATCATAAACTACCTCAAGGAGAGGATGTACGGCCGCAATGAGAAGATCAGGATCAGGGACTATGACCGGGCCCTCTTTGTTAAGACGAATGGAGAGGACATCGACAGGGATGTCATCGTGACAAACTTCAGGCGCATAGGCCTCGAGGCAGGTTTCAAGAAGAAGGACGGCGCCTACAGTTTCTGGAGGGCCCATGCACTCAGGAAGTACTTCATATCCACCATCATCAACAAGATCGGGGACAAGGTCCTCGCCGACTTCCTAGCGGGCCATAAGATATCCGATGTTGACAGGGCATACTGGTACATGGACCCCGAGGACCTCAAGAGGAGGTACATGAAGGCCCTCCCCTACCTCTCAATTGACGGTGTTGAGGTCAGGACGATTGAGGACAGGGATTACAGGCGCCTCAGGGAGGTCGAGAAGATCTATAACCAGATGAAGGATGAGATCCAGAAGACCGAGAAGCTGATCCAGTTATTCAGGGACCATCCTGAGTTCAGGGAGATTCTCAGTAAGAGGACCAGCAGCTGATTTTTTTCTTCCTCCTTTTTTGCCTCCTTTTCACAACCTTTGATAATATTTATATATCATAAATTAATACTAATCATAGTAATAATTTCGGAGGTGCACGTTATGAGTGATGTCTGTGAAGAGGATATAATGGAGGCGATAGACGCATTCGAGAGGCTGGTTAAACTCCTGAACGATGCCGAAACACTTCTGAGGGAGTGAAACTTCAAATGGTGAAGGTTCTGGTTTCTGCAAGGTGCAAACCTCAATCTCGGGTGATCATAAAGAACAGCAACTACACATACGGCGATGCAATCGACTACTTTGCCAGGAAGATCAGCAACGAGAACACAAAGATCCTTATTGAAATTGAAACCCTCCGGCATGAGATCAGGGAACTTGAGGATAACCTCAAAAAAACGAAGCGGAAAATTGAGCACAAAAGGGAATATCTGCAGCTCCTGGAATCAAGGTACTCAGACGAGGTACAGGTTGATGAGATGGTCATGGACTCAATAAGGGCCATCAGGAGCATCGCTGAAACATTTGACTGTGAACCGACTGAGATCGACAAATTCACTGGTGCTGATACCCTTGAATTCCATGCCAAAAAGTGTGGTATCACAAGGTTTGAACTTGAAGAGCTCCTGAAAAGGAAACTCTAAACCCACCTTATTTTTTTATTCCCACCCCCTCAACATCCCTGGCCTTTCCATGGATCAACCTGAGGTCATTCTTTTCATTGGCTTTTTTGCAGCAGAAGTGGAGATCATGGGGGGATTGAGGCCTGGTTCTAAAGTTTTATAAGTCCAGGGAGGCAAAACTTATGCAGAGAGGTATCAGCATGGTTGACAGGAGACCTAAAGGAGGACTTAAAGACATGAAACCTGTTGTTGTCAGGCTCTACTCTGATGAAATCGAGGCCCTTAAAAGTAGAGTCCCGCCAAAGACAAGCATGAGTGCCTACATCCGCAAGATAATCCTCGACCACCTGAAAGAAGATTAAATACTCTTTTTAAACCAGATTTAAACCAGCTTAATATCATAATTCTATCTATTCATTAATTCTATCTCTCATTTCATCTATATACATGCACTGTATATAACTCAGCGAAGGTAGACCCTGGAACGGGGCGATATATATATCCATATATCTATATCATGGTGGCCCTACAGTATCGCCCTAGAGGATATCACCCCAGATTCGGGATATACCTGGAGATGATATCACCCCTATATCGATATACGTATATCGATATCACCCTAAACTGGAGGGTACCCCCGGAGGATTATATCACCGATCTGTATATCACCCTCAGTTTTTCTGTGTAAAGAAATGTAGCCTGTTCAGGGCCGCTGGAGTAAATTGTACATCCCACCCACCCTCCCCCAACCACCCCCAACACAACAATGCCATGAGGTGTGCTGGGAGCAGAGAAAAAGGCCAGAATGAGCCGCTCAAACCTTTTTTGTACCCATAATTTTTTATTACTTTTAAGCATATTTTTAATATGAGGTTCGTGGGCAGGTTCACCTCAACCACGTTACTACCCCCCAGCTGCAGCCGAGTCTCCCTCCATCTATATGCCTCCCCCTGTGGCTGTGGTGTCCCTGTTCACGGCCAAAAAATCTGAGGAGGTCTGGAATTTGGATGGATATGTTAACAGCGAGGCCTTCCTGAAGCGTCAGGATGACCTCAGGAGGTCCCTCATGCAGGAAAACTTTGATGTCCTGAGTATCAGGGAACGTGAGCTCTACCTCATGCTTGCAGGTGATGGTGAGACGGTTTTCATTTTCCTGGTCCTTCTGCCCTACATGGACGTCTTTGAACTCCCCAAGGCCTATATATGGAAGTTGAGGAGGCTTGCAACGAGGTTCAGGGCCAGGCCCTTCGTCACCACCATGATACCTGAAGTGAGGAACTGGTTCTTCGTACCCCTCACAGCCCTCAGGGACGATGGGTCATGCTTTGTCCTGGAAATGAAATCCTGCAGACATAAAGGGTTCTACCTGCACAGGCTGATCTCAGAGGAACTCCAGCAGAGACTGTTATGAGGTGCAATAACGATGACCGGTATTTCAGGACTCATAAGAGAATTATTGGAGGACAGGATAAGGGGCCGCCTGTTCTTTGATGAACTATACGGGGACCACTACTTCTTCATACCCGACGAACCCATTTACATGGAATGCTTTGACGAATACCTCTCAGTCATCTACATCCTACCTGAAGACGCAGAACAAATATTCAGTGAAAATGAACTCACAGAGGTCGCACTGGACGGTTTCTCCATAGTATCACTAAGCGCGAGACTTGTTTATGAATTGGCCGCCTAATCGATTTCCGCCCTCACAGGACGCTCGCTTCGTAAAAGGTATGAGAAAGTTGTGGCAAATTATTTTTGGAATGCCACGGCTCTGTGATTGTGAACAGACATACCGTAACGTTTAATAATCTCTTTCAATTCATACTTTCTTATTTTACATATCCTTTTGGGGGTGTTAAGGGAGGCATGTTAAAATGAAGAGTTGTTTTTTTGGTTGGTCAGATGAATCAAGCCATAATAGGGGGCGATTTAGAGCAATTGGGATGATAAGTCATCCATGTGAAATGAAAAATGAAATTGAGAAGTATATAAATAATGTTATTGACGGCTCTGTTCCTGATGAAAGAGAATTGAAGTGGAAAGACGTTAATAAATTTACATTCAAAGCATATAAAGGGATCATAGATTACTTTTTGAGAGAGGCAAATAAAGAACAAATTCGCTTGGATGTTTTAAGATGGGACATTGAGGACAGCCGTCATAGTATATTAGGACGTGATGACAACAAAAACTTGCAGTTTATGTATTATAAGCTTTTTAGGAATGTCATATGTCGTTGGGGTGGGGGGCATTGGATATTTTTTCCTGATGAGAATGGATTTATTGATTGGGAGGAATTAACACGTTATTTGAAGAAGCTTGAGTGCAAGGTTCCTTTAAAAGAAGAGTTGAATATAGAACCTATCAAAGGAGTGAGTTCTAAGGATAATGTTTTGATTCAGGTGGCAGACCTTTTTACAGGAATGAGCATTTTTTCTAAAAAGAATTTTCAAGATTATCAAGATTATATGGAAAAGAAAAATGCTCGAAAAAAGGAAGAGGATGAAATGTCTAACTTTGAAAGGCGCTGTGAAATTCTTAATTATTTTAATAAAGAATGTAAGGCTAAAAAAAAGGGTGTAAGTCTTGAGTCTAAGGGGGGCCTAGAGACACGGAACCCAAAAACTACTAATATAAACTTCTGGCCTTATAAGCCGCAGGTTGAAGAAGATAAAGCGCCTAGAAGGTAACTTTTGACTTGTTGGGTTGATGGATCCACCCTCCCCACCACATACGCAAAGGCCCAGGCGATCGTTTCGTTCCCAAGGCACAGCTGCAACCTGTGTTACTCACTCTATCCCTGCATGAAAACTCTTTTCACTGCAAAGTCTGCAGTGGACTGAGCTTCTATTTCCTAGCATTAAGGTTGTCTGGACCAGTCAGTAAAATCAGACCAGTAAAATCAGACCAGTAAAATCAGACAATGGATTGAAATAAGAAGATAGTTTACTCTTTGATTTTGAGTGTTTTTCCTATGTATTTTGACTTTGTTTTTCCGTTTTCTTTCCAGTAGGCGTACCAGTAGGGGCCGTGAGGGCATTTATTGCAGCCTTTCTTCCCGCATTTGACCTTCTCAAGCCTGTAGGTTACTGAGGCCACGACCTCACTTTTTCGTGAAGGTTCTGAAGGTTCATCCTCAGGTTGCTGGGATTCCAGGGCCCTGATCCTGGCATCAATGTAGCCCTTCATCTCCTGCAGCCTTTCAATATCCCTCTGACGGTCTATTATTGCTGTGAAGGTCTTTAACATGTCACCACCAATTAATCTTATGTAACTTTTTACATATAAAATTTTGTTCATGGTTACATAAGAAAATAGTGAAGACAAAACTCCTTCACAAGCTTTCAGTTCTTCTTTACTCCCCCGCAGGGAATGGTTCCACTATCAACTATTCTTCAGCAAGATCTAAAGTTATCCTGGTTCTTGAGATATCTTCTGATCTGGAATTACCAATACCTGGGTCCTCGGAGAACTCTGATTGCCCGGGGGTCACCACTCCTACTGAGTTCCCTTTCAGCCCTCCTACGTACATCCGGGTCTTCATCTTTTAGTTCGCGTATAAGTTTTTCGATTCGATCAACAGGGGGGCTGAGGTACTGTTCTTTTGTTCTTTCTCTGAGAGCCTTGGTTACTCTAGGATCGTGAGTCTTGGCAAGAGCCTTCTTTGCAGCTCTACGAACACTTAGATCGTCGTCTTTTAGTGCTGTTATGAGAGGTTCAACTGCTCGACTGTCACCTAACCTGCCAAGAGCCCACGCTGCAGCTCTACGCACCTCTGGATCTTCATCTTTCAGTGCTGTTATGAGAGGTTCAACTGCAGGTGAACCAATCCCGACAAGGGCATTCTTTGCAGCTCTACGCACCTCTGGATCTTTCAGTGCTGTTATGAGAGGTTCAACTGCTCGACTGTCACCTAACCTGCCAAGAGCCCACGCTGCAGCTCTACGCACAAGTGGATCATTATCTTTCAGTGCTGTTATGAGAGGTTCAACTGCAGGTGAACCAATCCCTACAAGGGCATTCTTTGCAGCTCTACGCACCTCTGGATCTTTCAGTGCTGTTATGAGGGGTTCAACTGCTCGGCTGTCACCTGACTCGCTAAGAGCCTCCGCTGCAGCTCTACGCACAAGTGGATCATTATCTTTCAGTGCTGTTATGAGGGGTTCAACTGCTCGGCTGTCACCTGACTCGCTAAGAGCCTCCGCTGCAGCTCTACGCACCTCTGGATCTTCATCTCTTAATGCTACTTTTAATGTGTTGAGCATTTCATCACTACTCACTAAATTCTCATCTAATTTTTACATATTATTTGTTTATTTATATAAGAAACATGCTGAAGGCAGAACCCCTTTGCAGGCTTTCAGTTCTTCTCTGCCCTGTCATTCTCTGATGATATGCTGGTCAACCTGACGTGTTCAACGCCCTTGAGTCCCATCATCTTCTCTGCGAGTCCCTGGATCTTCTTGATGTTTCCCCTCACCACCAGGACCTCAAGGGATTTTGTCCCTGTCAGTGGTACCCTCATCACGGCATCTATGTATTCCCGGTGGTCATGCTGTATGTCCCCTATTTTATCTATTACACCCACACCTCTCTGGCGGTCATAGATCACTGAAACTGTACCTGTACGTTCTCCTTCCATTTCGTTCATCCACTGGTACCTTACAATGTAGTCCTTAAGCGCGTCTCTTATGCCCTTTGATCTTGACTGGTAGCCACGATACCTTAAGACCTCATCAAACTCCTCCAAAAGTTCTTTTGGCAGAGACATGCTTATCCTTGTCACCCTTGTCATGATAACACCCCTGGCCCTCTTATTTCTTCAATATAAATTATTACTACTAAATAAGTAGTATTATCCTAATCATGATTAATAAGATTACTGATGCAGCAGGGCCTCATTTTCAGGTGGGGAATACAAGTTCCTGGCACAAAGTGTGAAACTGCAGGTTGCGGGTACCCACCTGAAGCAGGATGTAAATAAATTAGTAATATTGATGGGGCTCCTGAAATGACACCATTCAGATAATAATCAGGGGCCCTGTTTTAGACTACAAATGTTTTTAATGACCTTTTTCTGTTAAAAAACAAGATAAAAGCCAGTATATCCTGTAAAATATTTTTTAAAGACCTCTTTTAATGGGGGGTGTCAGAGGGTATCAAAGCCGTTATCACCTGGGATCCCCGGCAGTTAATAATAATTTTAAGGGTAACTCCTCATAAAATATTAATATAAGATGTAATAATATTATCAAGTGGAGGTGATATTGATTGAAAATAGGATCACAGACGCATTGAACGAAGGTAAAAGTGTTGCAGTCCATTACAAGGACGTCGGCGAGTACATGGAACTTGATACAGGCCATAAAAAGATATACCTTGAGAATGTCAACCCTGCGAAGGAAGTGGCGGCGGAGATACTCTCAGAATTTTCCACTGCATCGAGAAACACCATCTACAAGAAATACACCACGAATGAAATCGTCCAGGAGATAAGAAAGAAAACAAAGAACCGAAACATCCTCATAGTCTTCAATGACCTGCAGCAGACCTCAAAGAGCAGTGTGAGGGTCTTCCTGGACATCATGGAAAACCTGCAGATCCTCTGCAGCATCAGGGGCGGTACAAAGAAGCACCACAACAGGCTCTTGAAAAAACTGGTGATCATGAAGGACCCTGAGGATGAAGTGATAGACATAACCCTCCCCATTGTGATATTCGCAGGTTCAATCGCATTCATGGCCTACCTGAAGATCGCTCTGAGCCTTTCGGGTTTCATGGCGTATATTGTGCTTGCATCGATATGGTTCGCGACCATAATCGCCAGGACTCTTCTCTGGATCAAAAAATGAGGAGGACCTCCGATGAGTGATTTAGCATACCTCTTTATATTCGGCCCTGCAGTCGTCTTTACCCTTTTCTGCGGGTGGTACTTCCTCTGGCTTTACATGGCAGGGATAACGTGAAGTGGTATACACACGCAGTCTTTGCAGTGTTTTTGGGCGCAATACTGGGCTACATACTTGGATCGGAACTCACAGTGAGATTCTTTATCATAACCATCACAGCGAGCATACTCCCTGATTTTGCAGAGAAATCAGTTTACGATAAACATAAAAGACAGCTTCACAACGTGTTTTCGATTGTCCCCTGCGTCCTGACCTACCTCTTCCTCGACCTGACGGTGGGAGCGGCCCTCACAGCGGGTATAATTTCACACCTCCTGCTTGACTGCCTTACACCTGCAGGCTGCCCCCTCCTGATGCCCCTCAGCAGGAGGAGGTACAGTGTAAAGTGGAGGTACAGTGACACCAGGGCCAGGGAAAAGAGGATAGTTGCAACTGCTGTGGTTCTGGCACTCCTCACAGTCCTGGCGGTTGCAGCAAGCGGCACCTTCACTTCAGCCATCTCTTCCTGGGCAAACAGGGACGCCCAGGGCAGAGTCAACTCAACGAACTCAACAAACCCGGGCCTCCACCTGACCATCACCAACCCCCAGAGGGACACGTGGGTCCATCCATTCCCCAACGGCAGCTACTTCATTGACGTGAGCGACTCCTCAGGACACGAGAAAACCACCTACCACAAGTACCACTATAGGCCGGGGCCAGGAAGGGCCAAAGATGAATCCTCCGGGGCCCGGGAGAATGAGGAGGGTGCAGAAAACATGACGGGGTGATTGTTCTGTCAGGATCTGATATTGATGATGTGGTGAGGTTCATATCGAAGCTGGAGTATGACCATGGGAAGAAGATATTCCTCCAGAGGGTATACCTGGACCTCAACACTGCCTGTAAACTGCATATACTCAGCTTCCTTGAGGAGAGGTCCAGGAGTGATATCTCGAGGATGGCTATTAAGAGGATGATAGAGGATTATGAGGTGGAATACGGGAACCTCATTAACCTTGCGAAGAGGGACATCCTCATGTGGATATAATGGCATGGAGGTTTCATTTCATTTTATTTTTCTTATGTAACTTTTTTCATGATCGGCATCTGCACGGTTACATAAGAATGTACCCAAAGGCATGCTTTAAAGCCCCGCCCGAATTCTCAGTGTGAATTAATCTCGGAGGTGAAATATGAGAAGTGCTAGCTTCGTGCTTGCAGCGCTCCTGACACTCCTTGTTCTTGCAGGTTCATCAGCTGCAGCGGATGTAGGCATTGAACTTGACAAGAACATGACAGACGGGAGCGCCATAAAGCCGACGTACAATTCGACGATCAAAATCAAGGCCATAGTGAAGGCAGGTAACCAGGACGTGCAGAATGTGACTGCAACGGTACGACTGCCTGAGGGCCTCGTCCTGCAGGACTACTACATGAGCCGGGGCTACTATGACCTCGAGACAGGTACCTGGGAGGTTGGCGACATCCCGGCCTATGAGGAGAGGTCCCTGACACTCGTTTGCCTTATGAACAGGACAGGCACCATCACTGTTAACGCCAATGTAACAGCGGACGGGGATGATAACAGTGCAAACAACAATGCAGAGCTGGACTTCAAGGTGTTTGGGATATCAGACCTTCAGGTCAACATCACAACCAATAAAGAGACCCCAAGACTCGGCGAAACTGTGATACTGACGGTTAAACTTAAAAACAATGGCCCCCATGATGCAAACAACATCAAAATAGGCAACTTCATCTCAGGGGGCCTCGTCGTACAGAGTTTCAGCTATGACGCAGGCTACTTCGATGACCTGACAAGGGAGTGGGTCTTTGACACCCTGGCAGCATGTGAAGAGGCGACCCTTACACTTGATTGTCTGGTTAACAGGACTGGTGAACTCTCAGACTATGTTTCAGTGAGGGAGGTCGATGAGGGCGACACTAACACCTACAACAACATGGCCAGGGCCACCCTCTCAGTGAGGGGCACTGACCTCGACATTGATGTTTCAGCTTCAAAGACCAGGGCGTATCAGGGTGACACTGTGAATATTGTCTGTCGTGTGAGGAACAATGGTCCTGAGGATGCTCAGAACGTGAGGGTCAACCTGCAGCTACCTGCGAACCTACAGGTCCAGAATGTACATGTGGACAGGGGTAACTACAGTAACGGCATCTGGTCAATCGGCGACCTTGCAGACAATGAGACAGTGGTTCTCAACATCACCGCGAGGATTGTATCTGCAGGAAACTTTACAGTGAACGCCTCTGCGGTCTCACCATTGATTGACGACAGTAACGCTGTGAACAACGACGATGCAGCGATGATATCTGCAGCAGTCCCCAAGAGGGCCCTCAAACTCAAAATAAAAAACAACTCTGCAGTGACGATAAGGGTACTCCTATACGTGACCATCAATGACCATGGAAAAATCACCAGGAAGACCTACAACTTCTACCTCAAGAAGGGCCTCACCAGAGAACTCAGCCTGGGTTACTTCCAGATCGGTACAAGCGCCCTCTTCAAGCAGTACACATACAACACCAACTACAGGTCAAGGACGGTATCCTACCTGAACACCTACAACTCCACTGGTCTCAGGACACAGAGGGTGAGTGTCAGTGGCGTGAAGGGAAGGCAGAAGGCACCTGTTGTGAGGGTGAGCACTTTATACTTTGATGAAAATGGGTCAACATTAACATGACCCCTTATTTTTTTATTAAAGCATGATAGAAATTATTCGTTGGTGAGTTATTATTTATTCCTCTCATACTCCTCATAAATCAATGAAAATAACGCAGCTTTCAGTTTTTCCCTTAATTTTTCGTTATCCGCCACTTTTTTATAGAAGTCCATGTTATTGTTAAGTAATTCAATCATTTCCTGGTTGAAATACTTATCAAATACTGCCTTAACATTCTCTGGGGAGTTACGCTCCATTTTATGGACTAATTCATCATTCTTGAGTAAATTAACCTTCACTCTCTCCAGGAATACTCGATCGTCATCAGTGAAGTCCGTACCAAATGTATCATTGAGATCTTTGATGATTTTTGAAAGCTTAGCTTTTTCAGCCTCGCTATACCCCGTAGCACAGCTTGAGAGAGGTCTTAAGTCCCTTGTAGTGCCTAAATCAATTTCAGTTTTGCCTTTAAATTCTATTTTATAGGAATCTATATCCACATCTTCCAGGACATTAAATGGCAAGGGATCGTTTATGGTGGGTAATTTCTTGATGAGGAATTTGTTGAATATGAAGAGTTTCTCTAGGTTGACATCACTAAATGGCATCAGCTGTGAGAGAAATGAATATATATTCTGATAACGTCTCAGAGCCTTCTTGAATCCCACTTTATCCTCCTTATCAAGTTTGACGAATTCTTCTTTAACAGGATTCAGAATGTTATGAAGTTCTGCTTGAGATTCACCCTTCCAATATGCATTAACGAATCTGTTAACATCGGACTCATCAAAGATATGGTAGTCAATGATCTGGTCATGTAATTCGTATAACTTATGGGGATCTGTACCCTCCTCAAGAATGGTGGCTTCATAATAAGGTTCAAAGGCCTTCTTGATAGTATCAACTGTATTTACAAAATCCAGAATTAAAGTGTCATTCTTATTCTTGGCAATCCTGTTAACCCTGCTGAGGGTTTGAACAGCTGCGACCCCATTCAGGGCCTTATCAATATACATAGTATGGAGTAGGGGTTGATCAAATCCAGTCTGATACTTATTAGCCACAATGAGAATTCTGTAAGGATCCTCCTCAAAGGCCTTCTCAATAGATTTTTGTTGTGGTAGCTTATTCATTGAGTTCTCAGTATAAACCTTCCCGTCATGTTTAACCTCACCAGTAAATGCAACTAGAGTCTTAATAGGATAACCACTTTCTTCGATGTACCTATCGAAGGCCTTTTTATATAAAACCGCATGCAACCGGGATCTGGTGACAACCATTGCCCTTGCAGTGCCCCTTATTTTATGATAAGTGGAGTTCATAAAATGATCTACCATGATCTCGGTTTTCATTTTGATTGTATGGGGATGTTCCTCCACAAACTTTCTAAGAACTTGCTTTGCCTTCTTCTCATCAAATTCAGGGTCATCCTCAATAGTCTTAACCAGTTTGAAATAGGTTTCATAGGTCAAATAATTCTTCAAAACGTCCAGGATAAAACCCTCTTCAATGGCTTGCTTCATGGTATAAACATGAAAAGGTCGATACTCGCCCCTTTCATTCTTTGTTCCAAACATTTCTAGAGTCTTTCCCTTTGGTGTTGCAGTGAAGGCAAAGAAACTGATATTCTCCAGGTTCCTGAAAGATTCGATCTCTCTTAAGAGTTCTTCTTCAACCTCATCCTGTACGTCATCCAATAATTCAGCTTCTTTAAGGCTGTTGGTGGAGAGGACCTGTTTCATCTTTCGGGCCATGGTACCTGTCTGGCTGGAATGCGCCTCGTCAATTATTACGGCGTAGTTACGACTAGGCATATCTCTGACTTCTTCCAGGATAAATGGGAACTTATGTAGGGTGGTAACCACAATGTTACTACCGGTTTTCAGGGCCTCGGCCAATTGTTGAGAGTCTCTATCAATCACATCCACTATACCCCTAACTTTCTCAATGGCTTTCACCTGTTCCTGGAGTTGTCTATCAATCACCCTGCGGTCTGAAACCACGATAACCATGTTATATACACGTTCATCCATTGAATTAAACTTGTTTATCAGGCCATGGGCCAGCCAGGCGATTGTTTTTGTTTTACCGCTACCGGCACTGTGTTGAATCAGATAATTCTTTCCGGGTTCACAATCAGCTAGTAAGAGGTTCACACAGTCCAGCTGATGGTAACGGGGAAAGATCGGGATCTCTTTTCTTGTTTTATCATCTTTTTCCATATAGATAAAATTGGAAATCAGTCGAGAAAGCTTGTTAATCTGTAAAATATCATTGTAGAGGTAGCTGGTTTTGTAATCATGTTCTACGCATGGGTTTTCTAATCCTTTATTGAAGGGTAGGAATCTTGTCTGGGGACCTTCCAGTTTTGTAGTCATGTAAATCTTTTCATCGCTCATAGCAAAATGCACGAGACATCGCTGGAAGATCTTCTCATTGGGATCACGATCCTCACGGTATTGCTTCATGGCCTTCTCTACACCCTGACTGAAGGTATCTTTCAATTCAATGGTCAGGATTGGTATGCCGTTAATGAAAATCACAAGGTCTAATCTGTCACCATGCGCCCGGTGCTGGTATTCCAGTTCATCAATGACTGAGAAGATATTCCCCTCATATTTCTTGAAAAGATCAGGATTCTTGTTATTATTGGGTTGTGGATAAAAGAGGCTGAAATAAGCACCTACATCTCTAAAACCGTTCCTCAGAACATGTATGGTGCCTTTTCTATCGATTTCATTTACTAAACGATAGAAGAACTTCTGTTCAGCTTTATCGCCATATACTCGTTTAAATTTTTTCCACTCACGAGGTTGGGTTTTCAGGATAAATTTGAGAGTCAGTTCTGGGTCTAGGCAGGTTGCCTTCTCATAATTTAGGGTGCTGCGATGAATGTAACCAGTGCTTTCTAGGTGATTGATGATATCTTTCTGGAATTGTTTTTCAGTTGTGTTTGTGGTCATGTATCCACCTCTCTGACATCCAGTTTACCTGTGACCACATGATGAATGAGGGATTTTTTGTATTCTTTGAATAGTTTAATATTTTTTTGGAGTTTTTGGATTGTAAAATCAATTTCAAAAGTTTTTTCATCCAGAAAAGCTGCTATTTTTCCTTGTTCTTGGGAAGGGGGGTGTGGAATTCTCATGTTTCCTAAAATATCTTTATCTACATGAGGTATACCCATACCTATTGTCAAATCTCTTAATAATGGTTCAAATGCTTTACAGACATATTTTGAATAGCCATGATCCATGTTTTCAATTAATAATTTAACTGTTGTAGAGGATAAGTAGCCTTTTTTTCCTTCTAAGAACTCCCCGGCATTAGCACCATCCCATAATAATAAAATATCTCCATCATCAACCTGCACTGCTTTTGGATCACCTTCAGAGTAAATTGTATTAGAGTTATTTCCTCTTAAAAAATCCATAGTCAAATAAGGTAGTGAATTATCGTCTTCTTCTTCCTTTAAATTCTCAGGCTTTTTCCCTTTAACATATCTAAAGTTAATTTTAAATCTATGAATTTCCCAATGCTTGGGTATCTCGCCGATCCATTCCACACCAGAGTCTTTCATAGGGACCTCTGGATCTAACCCTTTGGTCACCACATGATTTATTAAGGCAGTTCTTTTTTCTTGTAATAATTCAATAAGTCTAGTGCAGTTTTCAATAATTAAGTCAATTTCAGAAGTTTTCTTATCCAGGAAAGCTGCTATTTTTTCTTGTTCTCTTAATGGAGGTGTGAGTAATCTTATATTAGAATATTTTCGTCCATTAAAATTACTAATTGTGGAAGAAACTGCCTCTAAGCGGACTTGGTAATTGAACAACTCCGTTTTAGTGAAATAAAATAAAAACTTTGATGAATTAAATTTATTTGTCCTAAATTTAACCAAATACCCAGCATAAGAACAATCCCCATATTTCTCCTTATCAAAAAACAGGGAAGTTCCTATTGAACCGCTTCTTGACAGTAAAATATCCCCCGTATTTAAAATATAACCTTTTGCTCTTTCTTTTTTGACAAAAACGCTATTATTCGTATTTAGCTCACCTGTTTCATCAATATCTGTAGTTCTAATAAAACGGAGGGTGTTCTCCTTATCGCCCTCTTGATAATTTTCTGAAGATTCATTTAAACCATAAACTGCCGATTCAGAACATATATGTTTTAATTTCTTTATTTCCCAATGCTCAGGTATCTCGCCGATCCATTCCACACCAGAGTCCTTATATCTGGGATAAGGTTTAAATTTCATCCAAGTCCTCCTTTATGAGTTCCAGGATTTCCGCGGTGGTCTTTTTTATATCTTTTTCAATTTCTTCTAATGGTCTTGGTGGTTCATATTTATAGAAATATTTGGTGAAATTAATTTCATAGCCTATTTTGTCTTTTTTGCGGTCCATCCAGGCATCAGAGTAATAGGTTAAAACTTCCCACTGGAAATATTCATCGATATCCTCTTTAAGAGGTACATTTTCTGTATCTCGTAGTCTAGGGTCTGGTTTTAGGTTACCTTTAGAATCGGTAACATAATCAGCGGTTTCATCATGTTCTGAAAGTGCTGGAATAATGTTCTTTATTAAGGCGGATGAAAGTTTAAATCGGCGAAGAGCCTTTTTAACTCTGGCCTCAAAATTATCCCAGTTTTTATAGTGGCCTTCAATAGTCCTCAAAGCTTCTATAATCTCTTGCTGCTTCTTTCTCCCTTCCTCCTCCTCCTGAAGCTTCACTTCAAGGTCCTTGCTCTTACTCTTTGCAAGGTTCTTGAATGAAGTGACTGTGTAAAGATTCTCAAGTCTTTTTTCTGTTACCTCGAGGTTCACTTGTAAAGGTCTTTCTACAGTCACCTTTGTATAGCCAAAGTCCTCATTATCAAGAACTTTGCTCAACTCATTTTCCTCAAATTTACAATAAAGATCTAAAATTTCCTCAATATCTTGGTCCCTGATTTTATGCCTTTTATTTCCGAGGCTCTTTCTCATTTTAACATATTTAGAGGTTGCGTCCACTAATTGTATCTTACCAACCCGTTCTGGAGGTTTCTCATTGGTCAAAACCCATATGTAAGTTTTTATACCCGTATTGTAGAATAGCTGATCTGGGAGGCCTATTATGGCTTCAAGATAATCATTTTCAATTATCCATCTGCGTATGTTGCTTTCCCCGGAGCCAGCATCTCCTGAGAATAAGGGTGATCCATTGGTGATGACTGCTATTCTGGATCTTTCATCGGTCTTCATCTTGGATAACATATGCTGCAGAAACAATAACTGACCATCCTTGATACTTGGTAGTCCTGCACCGAAACGCCCCTCAAAACCCCTTTCAGCTTCTTTAGTCACAGCTTCTTTGTCTTGCTCCCATTTACGACCGTATGGAGGATTGGATATCATGAAATCGAAGTGTTCATCAGGTAATTGGTCGTCTGAAAGTGTGCTGCTGGGCCCTTTAATGTTCTCTGCGTTTTCTCCCTTGATGAGCATGTCTGCCTTACAGATGGCATATATCTCTTCATTAATCTCCTGCCCATACAATACCACGTCAACTGAATCATTAATCTCATTAATGAAGTTTTTACAGCTGGTAAGCATCCCCCCGGTTCCACAAGCAGGATCGTATATCTTCTTGATTAATCCCTCTTCTTTAAGGTGAACCCCATTCTCAATGAAAAGCAGGCGGGTCATTAATTTAACGACGTCTCTGGGTGTGAAGTGCTCCCCCGCCTCTTCATTAGATTGTTCAGAGAACCTTCGTATAAGCTCTTCAAATATGGTCCCCATCTCATGATTGGAAACATTGTCTGGATGGAGATCTACCTTGGATTCTGAGAACTTTTTCACAAGTAAAAATAACAGATTAGCCTTGGATAATCTTGTTATATGGTCTTTTATATGGAAATTGTCGAAAATGTCTCTGACGTTGGGACTGAAACTATCTAGGTAATGTATGAGGTTTTCTTCAATATGCTCAGGGTCTTGGATCAAAGATTTGAAATCATATTTAGAATAGTTGTAGAATCCCAACTCATTACCATCCTTATCCTTGGCTACTCCCCGGAGTATTGGATCTAAATTCTCGATGGTATCCTTATATTTGTTATAGGCTTCAAGAACATCCCTTTTAGAATGTTCTAGGACACTATCAAACCTTTTTAGAACTGTAAATGGCAAAATCACTTTTTGGTATTCATTTCTTTTGTATGGACCTCTTAAGAGGTCTGCTAAATCCCATATGAATGTCACTATTTCTTGGAAGTTGTTAGTCATAGTTTTCCCCTTGACAATATTTACTATTTGGAATTGAAGGCTCTGTAGAGGCCGTTCTTTGGCATCGATCTGGACTAGTTTATTCTTGATGATGGAGAAGTGTTAGCAAGGCCTCTATCAAAGGTTGGAGGTTTTAAAAGAGTCCTTTTTTGACTTTCTGGTCTTGCAGTACACTGCGAATTTCTTTATTTCAAGTATAGATGCGGTGCCACGCCATCTCTTTTTTTGGTGGGATATTGGTGCTGTCCCGATCTAAGGTTCATTGAGTTTTTCTAATGTTTCTGAGAATTCTTTATCTGTGAGTACTGGTTCAGCGCCCTCCACTGAGACCTGTTCCTTCAGGTTGGCGTAGATAATTGCTCCTGGGGTGGGGTCGGCCATGTAGGGTTCCTTCAGTCTGTAAACCCTCAGTACCCATATGTAGGCCTTTTTACCGTTAAGGTATGATTTTACGTGGTCCCTTGTCCAGATGTAGAAATTCTCTGAAGGTATTCTTCGGGGCGGTCTTTCTCGGATCTCTTCGAGAGTGGCAAAGTATTTGATCTCTGTCTTTTCCCCCTCTTTATGGGGGAGGCTATATTTTTCAACGAATGGATGATATTTTTCCTGGAAACTTTTCAGGTAATCATCTTTAAGGGCATAGCTGACTGTGGGGTAAAGCAGGAATTCTTTGAGGTTTGTTCTATATGTCCTGATAAGGATGGTCTGTTTTCCATGTCCGAGGGCCTCTATGGTTGCATTCCATTCTTTAAGACACTTATTCGTGTTCTCCATGAATAATCATCCCCTGTTTTCTTCTACCATTTTATACTCATCTTCCCTGATGTATTTTCCACCAATTGATATGAATCGTTTCGGTTTAACAGGGGCCCTGAATTTTTCAAAGTTTTTAAATTCTATGATGGTCATCTCCTTTCTGTCCCTGGAGTAATCCCTGAACTCATCCTCTGTGAGCATGAGCCTCTCACCGTATTCTGAGATTATCTTCCTCTTTGGCATCTTCTGAATGGACACTATGTCTGCCCATCCTGTGTATGCCTTTGCACCATGGGACTCATAGATCACAAATTTATCACCGGGTGAAACCCTTCCCAGGTAAGGCTTGCAAACAAAAACGTCCTTTCCCTCATCATAGATCCTTTTTGCATACTCAGTAGGCACTGGATGTGTAACTCCCTTTATAATCATGCCATTTACCTCCTATGACTATTATATTGGTAACCGTGGTAATAATTGTTCATTTCATGGCAAGAATTAAGCAGGCTTCTTATAAGTTACCACCCCCGAGGAAAATCTTAAATACTATTTACTCTAATAGTACTACTTAAGTGTTTATTCTGGCCATGTGGATTCGTAAGGTCACTATTACGAATATAAAAATTTACGTCAGATAATCAAACGGTTCCAGTCATCATAAGAATTGAAGGTGATCTCAATTCACGGATGATGTGCAGTGATTGATGCGCTTTCCTGAAGAAAGGGGGCCAATGCAGAAAACTGGCCTGCAGCTATTATGGGATCCTGGCAGCGTTCATTCTGATCCCAGCAGGTCCAGTTGCTCCGAGAAAATAGGTCCAGCTCACACTCCAGATGCTAAGAGTTTCAGTTCTGGTGGGATCATCGAGGCTGTTAATCGCCAGCCCATGAAGTCGCCCGCAGGTCAAGCAGGGGCCTTCTGATGAGACCTTTTATAGACGAAAGGCTTTACAGAATATTCGAGCATAAAAAATCGAAGTTCAGTCAGTGGCGCCCTCACAGCCATGATCTATAAAACCATTTAAATGTAAACCCAATGAGCAAAATATTTATAAAATATGCTTAATATTAATTAATATTATTGAACCATCATGGTTTAATCTGGACTCGCCTCTGCCGTCTCTCTGATGGTATGGGGTAGGGTACTCATAAAGGTGATTGAATGGATGATGATTGCTGTGGTGGAGTCGCTGGGTGCATGCTCTGCATGGTGGGCTTATTGATTCTCCTGGCACTCCTCACATACTGACCCCTGGTGATTTATATGGACTTCAGGTTCTATGGTGGAGTTGATGAGATAGGCGGTAACAGGATAGAGGTATCCTGCAATGGCGATGGTATATTCCTTGACTTTGGCAAAAGATTCAATATTGAAAACCTGTACTTTGATGAATTCCTGCAGCCCAGGAGCTTCAGCGGGATCGCAGATCTCATTGAACTCGAGGCCCTCCCATGGATACCCGGACTTTACCGTGAGGACCAGGTAAGGTACCTCGGAATGAGATTCGAGGATGAGCCTGCAGTATCAGGCATACTTCTGAGTCACCCCCACCTGGACCATGCAGGATGTCTCAAATACATCCGCCACGATATACCATTCTACATGACAGAGGAGAGTTTCCTCATCCTGAAGGCCATAGAGGATACATCCACATTGAGTTCAGATCTCCTTCACTACAAACCCAAATTCCACTTCAAAGAAAAGAAAAGAAAAACTGGAAACACCTCACACATGAGAGACAAGAATATCAAAATAGAAAGACCCATAAAATTGCTTGAACCATATAAAGCTGAGGATCTGGGCGAATTTGAAATCACACAGGCACCTGTTGATCATTCAGTGCCGGGGTCATGCGCCTATCTAATAGAATCCGAGGAAGCCATCGTATACACAGGCGATATCAGGTTCAGGGGCCGGAGAGATAAGGAATCCCGTAAATTCGTTAATAAGGCAAGGAAGTTCTCCCCCACCATTATGATAACAGAGGGGACGCGGATAGATCAGGATAACAGTACCTTTGAGGAGGACATTGAGAGGAGGACCTCAGATATAGCTGTTAATCACAGGGGACTTGTGATCATCAATTACCCCATAAGGGACCTGGACCGTTTCCTGACATTCTACAGGGCCGCCGAGAACTCGGATAGGACCCTTGCAGTCAGCCTGAAACAGGCCTACATCATTAAACTCTTCGAGGGCCTGGGTTACCCCCGGCTCAGGGACCTGGCGGTCTACATACCACGACGGAACTGGGGACTGATAGCTGAGGACGCCTTCGTATGCTTTGATGGGGAATGGATACCTGCAGCTGACCTTCCAGAGGAATACATGGAACAGGACTACAGGGGATGGGAGCGGGCGTTCCTTGAACTTGACAACACCATAACCTGCAGGGACCTCCGGGAGGAACCTGAGGAGTACCTCTTCCAGTGCGATTACTTTGAATTCAAGGAGTTCATAGACATAAAACCGGAGGGGGCAGCCTACATCAAATCCAAGACTGAACCCTTCAATGAGGAAATGGAGATTGATGCAGAGCGTGAGAGTAACTGGCTCAGGCACTTCGGCATATACCAGTACAGAAGGTTCCACTCATCTGGGCATGCGGGGCGCTCAGACCTGCTGGAGATGATACGGAATATTGAGCCAGAGTCAATATACCCGATACACACAAGGAACCGGGAAGAATTTTTGATCTTTGAGGAGGAGGGTATACGGGTCCTTGACCCTGCACAATGAAAAGGGTGATCGGGAAAATTAGTCTCAGGACTTGACAGTTTTCTTATATGAAAAATGGGGGGTTAGCCCCTTCTTATATTTCTCTTTCTGTTACCGGTTGCACTGTTCTTTGCAAGCGTCGTTTTTTTACCTGAAGAGTATATTCCGTAGTAGGAGTTATATGATGCCCTGTTGTAGGCTATAACTGCCCTGTAGGATGATGAGCTTATGCCTGAGCCCCTGTTCCTGTTTGCTGTATTGTAGTATATCTTTGCATAGCTTCCCCTTACAGTTATACCGTCTCCACCGTTTGACTGTACCGTGTTCCTGTAGATGGTTGCTGATGAACCGGCTGCATAGACACCGTAGCCCCTGTTACTGCTGACGCTGGATGAGTATATGACTGAATTCGCGCCACCAGCATAGATTCCATAACGGTTACCATACACCGTGCACTGCTCTATCGTTGCAGTTCCCCTTGCATTCACACCGCAGTTCCTGTTGGCCGATGTTCTGCTCAGGATCATCCTGAAGCTGGCTGTTCCGTACACTCCATCGGTGTTCCTCATGGATGTGCAGTTGTATATGATGGCATTCTTACCGTAGATGGCTATCCCGCTGGCGGTGTTGTCTGTCGCATTCAAGGACCTTAGAATGGCATCGGGACCATTCACTCTGACTCCGTTCTGGCGGTTGGATGTCGTATTCCCCTCGAAAATGTAACTCCTGCCTCCTGAAATCCATAAACCATTCCCCAGGTTGTTGATTGCTTCAAAGTAGGCTATGGTCGTGTTGTACCCTGAGGAGTATATGCCGTTCCCACGGTTGAGGTTCACAGTGACGTCCAGTATCCTTGCATTTATTCCTGTTGAGTTTATACCGCTGAGGGTGTTGTTGGTGGCGTTTTTAACGTATGATAGGTATAGATTCTTTCCTGAAGAATGGATACCGTTCATCCCGTTCTTTTTAACCTCAACGAACCATATATATGCATTATCACCCAGGGATGAGACACCGTTCTGTGAATTTGAGGTCACATCAAGGATGATCTGCATACTTGCAGATGGTCCGGTTGAGAGTATGCCGTTCTCACCATTGTAGGATGCGCTGGTTATATAGAAGAAGCTTGCATTTTTTCCTGAGGAGTATATGCCGTTCCTGGCGTTGAAACTGGAATCAACGTATCTGAATGATGTGTTATCCCCTGTGGAGTATATCCCGTTTTCACCGTTGTAATAGGTGTAGGAACTGCTGACGGTGCAGCCAGATCCTGTTATTTTTATGCCGTTCTTCGTGTTGTTCTGGACATAGCAGCCCTGTACTGTGGAGCCATTCCCTGCAACGTATATCCCGTCACCGCCTGAGTACTTGACGGTGTTTGAGTTTATGGTTGCATTTTTTCCTGAGGAGTATATGCCGGTACCGTTGTTCCTGAGAACAGTGTTGTTTGTTATCACCGAGTTATTGCCGGAGGATCTTATACCGTCTCCTGAGTTAAATGATATGCTGTTTCTGATTATTGAGGCTCCAGATGCATCTGAGGTTACCCCATCACCCCCTGAGAGGTATATGGTGTTCCCCTCTGCAAGACATCCCTCCCCATGGATGAGGATTCCGCTTCCATTGCTGTTTGTTATATTGTTACCCTGGATCCGGGCATTCCTGCCATTCACAACAATTCCGTGGGATGCGGAACCGTTTATGTAGCTGCTGGTAATTGTTACATTGTCCCCTGATACCATCACGGCTGAAGAAGGGTTGAGTATCCTTGAATCATTGACCCGCGAGGAATTGCCTGTGATATTCAGGGTGCCTGTGATGTTTGTGCTGCTGAGGTTACATCCGTTTCCGCGGAGGTTCACTGTCCCGTTGACACTGAAACCTGTTATGCTGGAAGGTGCAATGGCGTCAATAACACCATTCAGCTGGACCGTGCCTGATGCAACCAGGGAGATGGTCCTGTTGATCACCATGTTCACAGTATCATAGATGCCCTCCAGGAAGGTGAAGGTATCACCGTCCTCAAGGGTGTATTCGGTCCCGTTTAGGGTGAAGGTTCCCTGCACCCCGCCGGGTGTGAATACCTGAAGGTAGGTTGTGTTATCAACGATGTAGTCTGCACCGTAACTGGATCCGCTGAGCAGTGTCATCCCAAAAAAGAGAATGAAGCCCCATTTCATTGAGTCTTTAATAATCAGACCTCCTCTTGATTTTCATAACAATAGGTTATTGTTTATCACTGAGATATAAGTTTTTAGAAAATTAACTCAGTGAGATAGAAAAAAAATGGAAAGTTAAAGGTTTCAGGCGGCTGGCTGGAGTTCCTGGTATTGCTGTTTTATCTGTTTGTAGGTCCAGTAGTATCTCCACTTGTACCTCCATTTACCGCCTCTTCTGTACCATTTTTTGTACCATTTTTTGACCCTGATCTTTGAGGTTTTGATCTTGTTTACCAGTTTTGCTGGTGTGTTTTTTATTATGCCCATCTGTGTTGTGTTGGTGCTGTTTTTGAGGTATTTCATGATTGTGTTCCCGGTTAGGGTGAGGGGTGTGGTGTATGGTGTTATGTTGCCGTTGTTGAGCTGGTAGTAGGTTCCGTTGGGTAACTGTATCAGTGGTGTTTCGTTGAATATGAGCTGGGGGTATGTTCTGTTTGTGATGTTTCCGGTTAGGGTGTGGTGTATTATACCGTACTTTACGGTGCCGTTTTTCACTATCATGTATTTGATGTTGAGTGTTCTGTTCAGGACGATGGGAGCGGTGTATCTTGTACTGTTAAGTGTCGGTATGCCGCCGTTAATGGTGTAGTAGACACCATTTGAGGGTGCGGATGTGACGATGAAGTCACCTGACCCTCCGGTTGGTAATTCACCGGTCGTTATATCGTCTGTTGCTGCTACCTGACCCATCCCGAGGAGGATGGCGGCAACAAACAGGGCCAGGAAGACCCCTTTCTGTATTTCCATATAATTCCTCCAGTTTATCTATATATGTTGCGTAAAAATTTCTAAACAGGGAGTTTTCTATGTATTTGAGTATCTATATATGTTGCGTAAAAATTCCTAATTCAGGGAGGTATTATTTGAGGGGACTATCATTCCTTCTTAATCACCTGATGGGGCCTGAGAACACTGACACCTGTAGAATCACCCACCACTTCAATCTGGATGATCCAGTCAGGTTCATCTGATTCTGTGATGGGGAAACGTTCCATAAGAGCCTCTGAAACAGCTTCAACAATCTCTCCGGCTGACCTGATGTACCTTCTACCCCTCAGATCACAGATCACCCTGAAGGTTTCACCTGCCTCAACCTTTTCTGATACCAGCGCTATTACCTTCTCGAGTATACTGTCCAGTCTTGTCCTCACAACAGCCTCCACAGGAACAACCTTTGATATGACAGTCGTTGGAGAATTTTTGATAATATTAACCGCTTCAAGGGGATCCATATTAAGATCAAACATCATAACATTTGGAAAATCAGATTCAATGACTCTGAGTTCCCCTTCGTACCTGGATAGCGCCATTTCAGTCTCTTCAAGACCAACTATCTCCTCGCCTGCAGTTCCACCCTTCTGGCCGCGCAGTGTAACAAGGAGGTTGAAATTTTCAGGAACCTTCAAAGAAATCACCCCCTTCAATTACTATGTTATATGATACATAAGTCATTATGGTTGGTGTGATCCCCTGGAGGACCCTCAACTCACATCTGTTTATCAGGACTCAAGGTCATATATAAGGAAGCCCAGTATGAATCCAAATATACCAAAGGCAACAAAACCCTCAAGGGCTGAGTTCAGAACATCCCAGCTGATCTCCAGCCTTCCGATCATTCCCCAGATAAAAAGGACAGCAGAACCAAGAACAGCCAGCATAAATGAGATTTTAATGGAGTACTTCAACCTTTCAATCAAGCTGATTCACCTATCCAAGCTTCTCATGGAGCCTCCTGAGTTCAGAGGGTATGTCAATCATCTGGGGGCAGGGCATGCAGGAGCCACACCCGGAACAGTTTGAGGCCCTCTCCGCCTCACCCATGATCTTACGGTACTCTGTTCTAACACCCCTGGTGCTCATGAACCTGTAGATGTCATTCAGTAGTCTGAGGTTACGTGGTATGTCCACGCCCTCAGGGCAGGGCATGCAGTAGCCACACTCACTGCAGGGCACACTCTTTCTCATACGGTAGGCCCTCTTAACCTCCCTTAAGATTGCATGATCATCCTCTGTAAGTTCCTCAGGGGATGATGCGATTTTGATGTTCTCCCTCACTTCGGAGATGCTGCTCATTCCACTCAGAACAACATCAACATCATCCATGTCCCAGAGGTACCTCAGACACCACTCCACCGGTTTCCTGGGCCGCCCGCCCATCTCATATATCTCCATGACCTCAGGGGGGATGTTCCTTACCAGTGAACCCCCACGGAGGGGCTCCATTATAACGGTACCCGCGCCCTGGGACTTTGCATGGGATATGGTGGCGGGGTTTGCCTGTTCATCGTCGACTATGTTGTGCTGGACCTGAACAAGGTCCCAGTCATAGGCGTCGAATATATCAAAGAAGACGTCTGCAGTGTCATGGAATGAGAAACCAGCATATATACCCTCATCCCTGAGTGAGTCCAGGAATTCAAGCACCCCCAGGTCCCTCAGGGCCAGCCAGGAGTCCATTTTAAGGTTGTGGAGGAGGTATATATCCAGCTTACCCCTGAGCCTTTCCATCTGTTCATTCAGATAACCCTCCATGTCCCTCCTGTCCCTCACCAGCCAGGTGGGGAGCTTGGTTGCAACGTAAACATCAGGGTAATCGTTTTCTGAGAGGAAGTCCCCTATGAAAACCTCACTTTCACCACCATGGTAGGTGTAGCCGGTGTCAATGTAGTTTATACCATTGTCAAGGGCGAAGGCCATGATCCTATCTGCCGCAGGCCTATCAAGCCTACCGTCAACCTCTGGAAAGCGCATAACGCCTATACCCAGAACTGATGCCTCTATATCTGTCGACCCAAGTTTTCTTTGAATCATATGGTCTCACCTGCAAAGAACTACCTGTGGATGAGGCATACATCCATCCAGGAGCATTCCCCGCATATCTCCATGATCTTGCCTGAAGTGATTAGAGCAAGCAGGGTGTCTTCAATGTCATGGAAGGTCACCATGCAGCCGCTCTCCAGTTTAAGAAGTTCCAGGACTCTCCTGTCCATGGATCTGATCCTTTCTTCATCCCTGAGACACCGGAGACCATCCATGAAGGGACAGGCCCGGCATATGTCATCTGGAAAATCAACGATCATGAGGGAAGCTGAGGGGTTACCTTTTATTTCATGGATGATACGTGCAAGGTTTTCTGTGAACTCCTCACTGTAGCCGTACCCCTGAAAGCCCCTCATGCATAGGAGGTGATGGGCCCTGATGGTTAGATCAGGGCACCCTCCACCCTTCTGCCTTCTGGATGTCAATCTCTTCACCATAGGGCTCCTTGGGTGTTATGGCCCTTGTGAGGGCAGCAGCCCCGGTTATCTTCAGGATGTCCCCTGGTATGAATGGGAGCAGTCCCATTACCAGAAGTTCCCATGGTCCCGGCAGTGTGCCCTGGGTCTTCAGGCTCCAGAGGCCCAGCACAACAAGTCCGGGTATGTATATGAGGCCGAAGTTTGCTATTGCCATGAGTCCCAGCATGGGGGTGAACTTTCTGGCCCTTATGTGTCTGTCAACGAAGTGACCCAGAAGAAGGGCTGCGAGGATGAATCCCAGCAGGTAACCGCCGGTGGCCCCCAGGAGTACCTCAGGGCCGCCGCTCATATCTGCAAACCAGGGTACGCCGGCTGCACCGATGATCACATAGATTAGCTGGCTCAGCCCACCCCAGTACCTTCCAAGGATCACACCTGACATGAGGACTGCCAGTGTCTGGGCTGTGATTGGTACGGGTGTCCATGGCAGTGGGATGACAACCTGGGCCAGGAGGCCTGTTACACAGGCCATGAAAAAGGCCATCACCGTCTTGTTTATCCAGTTCTGATTGTGTCTCCATCTGAATAATGTGTAACGCATTCTGTAGTATCCCTCAAGGTTAATGTTCATATCCTAACCTCCCTGGAGTGAATGGTAATATAATTAGAGTCCCCTAGATAGTTGGTCACCTGAGGATAAAAAGTTTTGTATCATTATGTGGACCCCAGGTGACTGGACCTGAGGATAAAGTTCTTCATCTGCTGTGTGGTCTCTACTCATCCATGAGGCCCCTGATTCTATCGACGTATTCATCTATCCTGAACTTCCTCTTAAGTCCGCGGTCATTCATGTACCTGACCTTACCGAAGATCTCCCTTTCAGCCCAGGCACGGTCATGTTTACCGAAGCACCATGCAACTCCCGCGAATCCGTTGGGGTCCCTGCCATCAATTTCATACCTGTCATTGAGGTAAAGGGCAATGTCGTAGGCCCTTGCAGGGTGATCGGTCCATTCAAGTATCTTTTTACCCCAGTACATCCTCATATAGCCGTGCATCTTCCCTGTGATGACCATCTCCTGCTGCGCAGCGTTCCAGTAGGGATCATGGGTACTGGCGGATTCAAGTTCCCTGAGGCTGTACTCATACTCCCTGGGATCAGCCACATGGTCCATGAGGGTTCTCTGGGCCCATTCAGGGAGGCAACTGATGCTTGAGTAACTGTCACTGTAATGGACAAAGTTCATGCTGAGCTCCCTCCTCACAATTAGCTCCTCCAGGAACTCGGGACATTCACCGGTCTCTGAAGCCCTCAGTGCAAGGTAGAGGGGGGATATCTGTCCAAAATGCAGGTAGGGGCTCATATTGGAGAGGCAGTTCTTCACAGGGTCGTTCCGGTACCTCTCAAAGCATTCAAGTTTTTCCCTCAGAAACTCACTGAAGATGGAAAGGGCGCTGGATGTTCCGCCCCGGAATACTGAAGGCTCAAGCTCCTCAGGGGCCCTGAAGTCCCTCACAGCATCCTCAAATTCAGGTCCCGGTTCAAGGTCCAGGGAATCCCTCTCCAGGGTCCTCATCCTCAGGGGGACCATGAATCTCTTCAGGTGCCTTTTTATCTTTGGTCTGAAGGTCCCTGCGGAGTACTCCTCCTTATCTGAGGCCGTTTCGACAGGTACTATGACGTTGGACTCAACCTGCGTGAGGGGGATGTGAAGTGCACCTGCAGCATCATCCACCCATTCCTCCTGTATGTCAAGGTATCCCCTGTCTGTCACAGCTGCAGCGGCATCATCAGCATATTTGAGAAGAACGGATGGTGGAGAGTCCCTTTCAACCACAAGCTGAATCCCCCTTTCCCTGAGATTTGACCTCACATCCCTGAGACCCTCAATGAGGAAACGGTAATGGCGGGAATTGGCATTTGGGAAATCATCTGTAAGACCAAAAACCACTATAAGGGGCTTCTTGAGACTGTTGGCAGTTTCAATGGCGTATTCAAGGGCATGGTTCCAGTGGCTCCTCACAGATGCCTGCATCCAGTACACAACGTAACTGCCGCGAAGATCTGACTCCTCACCGTTGAGGTTTCTTATCCTTTCAGCATGTATCATCCTGATCCCTCAGATGATGAGGGTTACCGGCACGAGCTCCCGTGGATAGGGCTCAAATAGCGTCTGTTTCTCGAGGTAGATATCCCCGAACCTCACAACCCATGATCTGAGTATGCTTATTGGCACAAGGAGTGGCACCACACCCCTGCGGTACCATTCAACAGATTCAAGGAAGTATTTCTTTTCCCCGCCATTGAGTTCCGATGAAAAATGGCCGAAGGCGTGCAGCAGGGCGTTGATCAGTCTTTCAGGTTTAAGGGGCTCTCGGATGATTTCATGGAATATTTCTGAGTATTCCTTAATTGCATCCTCATGGTCCGTCTGCTCTCCTATCACCCTTCCAAGGATGTTCTGTCCCTCTGGACTGATGGACATCAGGAGTAACTTGTTCTGGGTGTGGAAGTCTATGAGGTCCTGCAGCCCCTCCACGGAGCGGAGGTCCCTTACAAGGTAGAGCTTGATGAGGAAGTCCTCCCTTATCTGCAGGTTCCGGAGCCTCCCCTCATCTTCAAGGGGGAGGTGGGGGAATCTCTCCATCACGGCCCTTCCAAAGAAACCCATTCCGTCACGTCCAGGGCGCCGACCCTCACCACGGTAGACCTTCACGTTCCTTATGCCACATGAGGGCGATCTGTTCTTAAGTATGAAGCCGTCAACAGCATCCAGCGAACCCAGGAATGAGTCTATGAATGATCTCATGTCAGCTGTTATGTCCCTGCCGGTTTCTGGCTGCACAAGCCTGGGTTTACCATCCACCTCTGTTATGTGGATGGGCGGCCTTGGAACACCAAGTCCAATCTCAACCTCCGGGCAGACCGTTATGAAGTCTGCGTAGTCTTCGAACTGCCTCACAAAGGGACTTGATATCATTGACCCGTCGTAGCGGCAGTGGTCATGTTCAATGCAGCGGCTGAGCACAACGAGGGGCCTTCTGAATTTTCTCATAAACTATATTTAGGTCCAAATCATAGATAAGCCTTATTGGAACCCGGTGATTAAGTTCCATGGAGGTACTTGCTGTAAACAGTAATCAAGATATGTGACATGGTTCAAAAATGATCAGATGATAGGATGACATGCAGGATTCTTATACTTGAGGACGTCCCGCTGGACGTTGAGCTCATGGAGAGGGAGATAAGGCGGGCCGGAATTGAGTTCATATCAGAGACCGCTGATAATGAAGAGGACTTCATAAGGGCCATTGATGAGTTCAGACCCGACGTTATACTGGCAGACCACTCCCTGCCCTCCTTTGATGGCCTCTCAGCCCTTTCAATAGCCCGGGAGAGGTGCCCATGGGTACCCTTCATATTTGTAAGTGGCAAGATCGGTGAGGAATTTGCAGTTGAGGCCCTGAAGGCCGGGGCCACCGACTACGTCCTCAAGAGCAACTTTTCAAAGGTCCCCATTGCAATAAAGAGGGCCATAAGGGAGATTGAAAAGGAGCAGGAGCTTGAAAGGACACAGCAGTCCCTTATTGAGAGCAACTGGCAGCTGAGGGAGGCGCAGAAGATAGGGAGGATAGGAAGCTGGCAGTGGGACATTGCCTCGGACACCCTATCATGCTCTGATGAGGCCCTGCGGATACTTGGAATCCCACGGGATGAATTCAGTGGTAACATTCATGAGATGGTTTCAAGGATACACCCTGATGAACGCAGGACCTTCAATGACTCAATCAGGTCTTTGAGTTCATTCGAGGGTGAATACAGGATACTCAGGGATGATGGTTCCACTTCATCCGTGCTGCTCAGGGCAGAGGTGCTGAGGGACTCCGAAGGGAATCCAAAGTCTCTGATAGGGATAAAACAGGATATAACAGAGGATAAACGTATCAGGGAGTCCCTTGAGGCTTCCATAAGGGAGAAAGAATTCCTCCTATCTGAGATACACCACAGGGTCAAGAACAACCTTCAGCTGATATCGAGTCTCCTGAGGCTTCAGTCAAGGTACATAGAGGATGAGAGGTCCCTTGAAATATTCATGGAATGTCAGAACAGGGTTAAGTCCATAGCCCTCGTCCATGAGAAGCTCTATGGATCAGGGGACATGATGGTGGTCAACCTTGCGGAATACATAGAGGAACTGCTTTCTGAACTCCGAAATATGTGCCGGGGGAGGGACACGGTATTCAGGACGGAACTTGATGAGGTCAGGGTGGGAATCAACACCGCGGTTTCCATTGGCCTCATTGTCAATGAACTCGTTACAAATGCCATAAATCATGGTATAGACTCCCATGGTGAGGTGAGGATCACGCTTTCGGTCTCAGATGGAAGGGGCACACTTGTGGTTGCAGATAACGGCTGCGGGCTTCCTCAGGATTTTGAGGTTTCAGATTCGCCAGGTTTTGGTCTTAAACTCGTTAACTTCATGCTCAGGAGAGTCAATGGATCAGTAGTTGCAGAGAACCGTGATGGGGCTGTTTTCACGGTCACCTTTGATGCTGGTGGTGAATGATGAGGGGAAGGGTTGTTATAGTTGAGGATGAGGAACTGGTTGCCCAGGATATCCGGTACATACTGGAGGATGCAGGTTATGAGGTCGCTGCAATATTCCATTCAGCAGAGGACCTACTTGAGTCACTGGAAAAACTGGAACCTGACTCCATAATAATGGACATCATGCTGGAGGGCGAACTGGATGGTATCGATGCTGCAAGGATAATAAAGAAGAAGATGGACATCCCGGTCCTATACCTCACAGCCTACAGCAGTGATGAGATTGTGAAGAGGGCACGGGAGACTGAGCCATATGCATACATCCTCAAACCATTCCATGAGAGAGATATAAGGGTGAACCTTGAAATGGCCCTCTACAAGCATGAGGCAAAGAAGAACAGGGTTAAACTTGTGAGGGAGAAGGCCATCAATGAGTACCTTAAAAGGTCCATCGAGGAGAAGGAACAGCTCTTGAGGGAACTTCACCACAGGGTCAAGAACAACCTCCAGCTCATCATAAGTCTCCTCTCACTCCAGATAAGGTACATAGAGGATCCAGGCGTTGAGGAGTTTTTCAGGGACTACGTGAACCAGCTGCGCTCGATTGCAATGATACATGAGCGCGCCTATCCCTCTTCAGGCACCTACATAATTGATTTTCAGGAGTATGTCAGGAGCCTCTCATCACATCTCATCAGTGCCCATGGGAGGGCATCCGATGTCAGGGTTACCGTTAGCGGGGATACTGCAGAGCTTAACATGGATACGGCAGTTCCACTGGCGCTCATAACTGCAGAATTGATTTCCAATTCCCTCAAACACGCCTTAAGTGGGGGCGGTGAGATACACATCGAAATTAGAAGATTCAATGGCCGTCACCGGCTGGTATACCGGGACAGTGGTCCAGGTTTACCTGAGGATGTCAGTTTTCCAGAAGGGGGGTCCTTCGGGTTCCGGATGATGGACAATCTTGCAGGGCAGCTTGGAGGACATATTAAGGTTGAAAGCAGTGATGATGGCCTTGTATTCATATTTGAGTTCTTTGAGCAGTTCTATGCCGACAGAATAACGTGATGATTGTCTTTGTCTGGACTACCCAGTCCTACCGCAGATGATCTAAACAAAAATAAATCTGGTGGAGGATTCCCTTCAGAATCCTCCGCTTGAATGAAAAAGAGAATTTAAACCTCTTTGTATAGTCTCCTCTGGAAGTACAGTGCTACATTTACAAGGCTTATGAGTACAGGCACTTCGATGAGTGGTCCCACAACGGCTGCGAATGCCACACCTGAATCTATACCAAAGACGGCCACTGCGACAGCTATTGCAAGTTCAAAGTTGTTGCTTGCAGCTGTAAATGAAATGGCGCATGACTTCGAGTAATCAGCCCCCACACTGTATGCCAGGATGAAGGATATTAGGAACATGAACACGAAGTAGATGATGAGGGGTATGGCGATTAGAAGCACATCAAAGGGTATCTGCACTATATAGTCTCCCTTCAGGCTGAACATCACCACGATGGTGAAGAGGAGCGCCATTAGTGTCAGGGGACTTATTCTGGGGATAAACCTTGTATCGTACCACTCAGAACCCTTCCTTCTCCGGAGGATGTACCTGGTCAAAAATCCTGCAATGAAGGGTATCCCCAGGTAGATAAAGACGCTCTTTGCTATCTCAGATATACTGACATCGATAGCAGTCCCCTGAACCCCGAAGAGTGGCGGTAAGAGGGTTATGAAGACCCATGCATATATGCTGTAGAAGAAAACCTGGAAGAGGCTGTTGAATGCCACAAGCCCCGCGGCGTACTCCCTGTCGCCCATGGCAAGTTCATTCCAGACTATCACCATCGCAATGCACCTTGCGAGTCCTATTAGTATGAGACCGATCATGTATTCTGGATGGTCCATCAGGAAGACAATGGCAAGGATGAACATCAGTACAGGGCCAATGATCCAGTTCTGCAACAGTGAAAGTCCAAGTATCCTGAAGTTTCTGAAGACATCAGGGAGGTCCTCGTAATGAACCTTTGCAAGGGGAGGATACATCATCAGTATGAGTCCAATGGCAATGGGGAGGCTTGTTGTATCCACCTGGAACATGTTTATGAACTGACGGGATTCAGGAAAGAAGTATCCGATTGAAACACCTGCCGCCATTGCAAGGAAAATCCAGAGTGTCAGATATTTATCGAGAAATCCGAGCCTTGATGGACAGATATCACCATTTAAGCTGCAGGAATCACCGGTCAAGATACCACCTTAGTAATCACTTGCTTCAATCACTTGCTTTATCATTGAGATGAGTTCATCACTGGCCAGACTGTAGTGAACCCATACACCGCGTTTCTCTGCCTTCAGGAAACCAGCCCTCCTGAGTATGTTCAGGTGGTGTGAAATGGTTGGCTGGGGCTTTTTAAGGGCAGCCATTATTTCACATACGCAGAGATCACCCTCAGAGAGGAGGTAGATTATGAGAAGGCGGGTTGGATCTGCCAGGGCCTTAAGGGCTGCTGCTTCCTTCTTTATTTTATCCTCATCCGGGAGTCCAGCAAGCCTTTCTTTCAATCTCTCAATCTGCTCGGGACTTGGTCTATCAGCGTTACATGAATTCATGGTACTACCTAACATTCAAGTTTCTGGCTGTGGACCACAAGCACAGGTACCCTGGCGTGTCTCACAATCTTCTCTGACACACTTCCAAGGAGGAACCTTTCAAGGGCATGTTTTCCTGATGCCCCTACAACTATGAGATCCACGTTTTCTTCATCGGCGACTTTCAGAATTGTTTCTGCGGGTGAACCATCCACCATCATTTTACGGACCTTAACAGGAGTATCGAGACTCACTGCAAGGTCCTCGACCTTCTGGAGGGCCTCCTCTGATTCCCTCCTGAAGAGTTCCGTCACCTTCCTTGTGAGTTCCTCCACAGGAAGGTTATCAAGGGGGTAGGTCTCTGTGACCGTGAGTGCCAGAAGTTCGGCCTGGTTCTGCGCTGCAGTTTCAATGGCGTATCCTGCAGCCTGCATTGAACATTCGGATCCATCCGTTGCAAGCAATATTTTTCTGTACATATCATACCTCCTTAGGGTGCTGTCACTCCGTAAGGCTTTGGTATATTCTCATAAGACTTTCTCTGTAGATGGCCCTTATATCATCCTCTGCATCCTCTAGGGGCTTCACAGGTATGAGGTCCATAACCATATCCCTGTTTGGGTGTGAATAGAGGGCCTCCACTGCGCCTGATGCCATGGAATGCACAGCGGTTGCAGCCTCATCAGGGGACATGCCGAACTCAACGGCCAGTGTTTCCAGTTCAGCCAGCTGGAACCATAGATAAGTCGGACCCATTGCAGTTATAACGGCGTATGCTTCAAGTTTGTCCTCGGATACCTCTGGAAATTTTCCGAGAGGTTCAAATAGTGATTGAAGTATTTCCAGGTCAGTGCCGGTGAGTTCATCTGCCGCGCTGAAGGGATTGTAGCCCCTGTTAACAAGAGAGGGGGCGTTGGGTATGACCCTCGCGACCTTTGGGTGGTCCAGTGCCTGCTGTATCTCCTCTATTCTGATCCTGGGTGCCAGGGACACTATCAGTGATTCAGGGGAAGGGGACTCCATTTTGTTCAGAACATCCTTCAGGACAGGTGGATGCACTGCAAGGAATATCACATCTCCTTCCATGCTGCTGCAGTCAGCTGATGTTTTAACCCCGAATTCATCCTCAAGGATTCTGAGGGAATCCTCATCGGGGTCGCACACCATCACCTCCCCGGGTAGTTTACCTGTCCTCTGGAGGCCCCCGAGGATTATCCTGACTACCCTTCCACCGCCCAGGAATGTTATTCTCATCTCCATCACTTCATCTTTTTTCACAGTCCATGCAGTACTCGGTGTCCCTGTCGGTTTTGAATAGTTTACCGCAGCCCTTGCAGTTTACGTACCTCAGCCCTGACTTCTTCTTCTCAAGGATGCCTGTCTGGCAGGCGCATGCCTTTGATGAGATCATTGCCTTTATTTTTCCTTCAAAGCCCTTTTCTTCGTCTTTGACCATAGTCATCACCATGAAAATGAGGGGGGTTCAGGAGAGGATCTTCATGATCTCCTCCTTTGAGGCCACCCTGCCCATGATTTTCAGTTCACCATCGACTGCCAGTCCTGGAAGGGCTGTGAGTCCTGCCTCCAGTATCTGGTCCATTTCCTTTATCTTTTCGAATTCGGCATCGATTCCAAGTTCTTTGACTGCTTCTCTGGCGTTCTTTTCGAGCATCTGACAGTTTGCACATCCTGTACCATATATCTGTATCTTCATCATTTCACCTCAATCAAGTTGAACTGTTAACATGACATGTTGTAGATTCTCTAGATTATTAGGTTGAATATGTATCCTGTCAGTGTTATTGAGACTGCCAGGATTGCTATGAATGTGGCGAGGAGCTTTGGCTTCATCACTTTCCTGAGGATTATCATCTCGGGGAGTGACAGGGCGGTTATTGACATCATAAGTGCCAGTGCGGTTCCGGCAGCCATTCCCTTCTCTATGAGGGCTGATATGAGGGGGATGGTGCCGGCGGCGTTTGAGTACAGCGGCACTCCTATTTAACTGCCATCGGAACAGCGAATATATTGTCTGCACCGGCATATTGGAGGAGGAAATCCTCGGGGAGATAACCGTGTATCCATCCCCCGATGGCTATTGCTATAACTATGTAGGGTGAAACACGGCGGAGTATATCCTTCATCTCATTCTTGGCTATCACGTACCTCTCCCGGAGTGTTGGTTTTGGTAGTTCAACATCGGCTGCCCCCAGGGCCTTCATCTTCTCCAGTGTCTCGTAGACGTAGTCCTCAAGTTCGGTTTCCATTTTAAGCTTTCCTATGAGGATTCCGCCAAGAACTGCGATTATGAAACCTGATAGTATATAGAAGGCGGTTATCTGCCATCCGAATAGTCCAAGGAGCAGTATTATTGCTATCTCATTTATCATGGGGGATGATATGAGGAATGAGAATGTTGCACCCAGGGGCACGCCAGCTTCAACGAAGCCTATGAACAGTGGTACGGCTGAACATGAACAGAAGGGGGTGATTATACCAACCAGGGCTGCTATGAAGTTTCCTGTGTACTTGTGTCTTTTTTCAAGTGTTTCCTTAACCTTGTTGGGCGGTATGTATGTTCTTATGAATGATATGACAAATATGAGTGTGGCGAGAAGTATGAATATCTTTATGGTGTCGTATATGAAGAAGTTAACGGCGCTTCCGAGGTGGGAGGCCGGTTCAAGGCCCATGAGATTGTATGTTACATAATCGGCGAATTCCTGTAACAATCCTTTAACCTCCAATCAATATATTCAAATTTATGGATATAAAGGTAAATTGGGATTGCCAGTATATATAACTTTCCATGGCTCGATGAAGCCACTGACCTTCTGAAAAATTAATCCCGCCCTTAAAGGAAGAATTCAGGTCATCTGCTGACTCCTGACCTGAATTTTATTGAAAGAACTGAAAATAAATTAATTAGAGGAGTCTGGCCCGGTCATAAACATTTTTAAGGGTCTGCATATCCACACTGGTATATATCTGTGTCGTTGAAAGGTTTGAATGGCCCAGAAGCTGCTGTATGGCCCTTATATCCACACCGTTCTTGAGGAGGTGGGTTGCAAAGGAGTGCCTCAGTATGTGTGGGGTGACCTTCTTCTTTATCCCGGCCTTCCGTGCATAGTTCTTTATCATCATCTGAACGTACCTGGGGGTGAGGGGATCCCCGAAACGGTTGAGGAACAGGTACTCGCTTTCATGAATCCTTCTTTTGAGGTAATCCATGAGAAGATCACGGGTGTTCTCATCAAATAGGACTATACGATCCTTATCACCCTTACCCCTGATTCTTATGGTCCTCTCATCAGGGTCTATGTCATTGATCCTGAGTGAGACCAGCTCGGAGACCCTGAGACCCGATGAGTAGAGAAGTGAGAGTATAAGGCGGTCACGGGTCTTTATGAACCTCCTTATGACGGAGCCATCATCAGCCACCTCAACGGCGTTGATGAGACTTTTGACCTCATCCTCATTGAGGGACTTGGGGAGGGACTTGGTCCTCTTGGGGGCCTTGACCTCCTCCAGGCAGTCTATGCCACTGAACTCAAAGAACTTCTTAACAACAACGGTTACAAGGTAGATATAGTTCTGTGTAACCTTTTTATCCCTTTTAAGGTACTGTATATACCTCTTGAAGGACCTGAGGACCCTCTGGTCATCGTAGAGGTCATCCTCATTCATCAGAAACTCATAAAAGTTTTTAACGATTGATTTGTACGTCTTTATCGTGTTTGGAGAGTAATTCCTGATCTCAAGTTCAATGAGGTAATCCTCAATGAGCTCTGGAAAATTGTAACGTTCAAGAAGACCCTGCCTTTCCTCTGACTCCCTCTTCATATTCATGGTATCTACCATAAATATCCACTTAAATCTTGCGGATCATGCACTCATCGAACTCAGCCTGATGCAGTTCTCACTACATGTAGCTGCGGTCTATGTTCTCACTGCTGTATCCATGCTGTGACATCCTCTGGGAGCTTGATAGATCCTTCTCGAGGGCCTTCTCATAGCTCTTGTATCTTCTTATTATCTGGTCCTCAACTGAAACAGCCTTCCTTATGGCGACCTCCATGTGCCTGGTCTCAATGTAGGGGCTTCCATCCATAACTGCAAGGTCCCCGGCCATCCTCACAACCCCTCCGAGGTCCCGGAGCCTGAGGGTGAGGGCGTTATCAACATCATCCACGGCCCTTGCCCTCCGTCTAGCCTCTTCAATGAGGAGTTCAACGGCAGCGGCACGGGCATGGGGTATCTTTCCATCGAGCTCTATCTCCTGTGCAACGAACTGGGCTATCTTTGCCCGGTTCTCATCGGTATCAGGCATTGTGGTGTTCAGAAGAAGCTCATAACCCTCTCCCTGGATCCTTGATCGCAGAGGGGGGAGTATGTACTGGAGGTCCGCAATGTTGCAGGCACCGACAAATATGAAGTCACATGGAACCTCATCGACCTTGACGGAACTTCCAGCACTCTGGGGGTTCCTACCGACTATGGGAAATGTCTTATCCTGCATTGCGCTGAATATGAACCTCTGAAGGCCTGCAATGTGAACTATCTCGTCTATGAAGAGAACACCCTCATGGGCCTCATGGATGGCCCCCGGCACAACGCGTTCATAGGGCTGTGATCCAAGGTCAGGGTGGCCTCCGTAGGGGTCATGACGGACATCTCCCAGGAGTTCGGTTTCACTGGCCCCGGTGGCCTGAACAAAGGTTTTTCTATCAAGTGGCACTATCACGTTCCTGGGTTTCTCCTCAACAATCTGCCTTCGCTTTTCAAGGGCCCTCTGGTCAAGGACCTTGATCTCCTCACCACCAACCCGCTCATAGATCACAACCTCCTCAACACCATCAATGATGCGGGTCGTTGTCACCCTCTTCTGGGGGACGCTGAGGCTCCCTGAGCTCATCTCAAACATTCCAAGGAGGTCTCCGATATGTTTTCTCCTGGCCTTGATGTGTGAAAACTTGTCCCCACCACACCGCGGGCAGATACTGTTATAGGCGCTGCTGTATTCACCGCAGTGGATGCACTTGAAACCCAGCCGCTCTGCAACGGCATCAGGGGCGCTCTGGGGGTCTATGAGTTCTCCCTCAGCCCTTTCGATTTCAAGGATTTCATCCTCTATCTCCTTGCGGTTTTTGACCTCAACGAAGGGCCTCTCTGGCCTTTCAGGGTTGTGGACAACTGTTATCTCCTCGGATGGTTCAGGGAGATGAAAGGATATTGCCTGGGCAAGCAGTGATTTTCCTATGCCCGGCGGTCCAACAAGTAGCAGATGTCTTCGCTGCTTCGCAGCTATCTTTATCATGGGCATGACATCCTCATGCCCTATAACCCTTTCAAGGGGATCCTCAGGTATCTTAACGTCTTCCGTGGTGTTTATATCCTTCAGATATTCACGGTTCATATCAACATACATTTTGGATGCCTTCTGTAATTTCAGGTGTGACCGGTTATAATCTTGAGGTTGTGGGGTTTCTTCACTATATCCCCGCTTCTCACGGCCACAAGGTATCTGAGCCCCTTCTCGAAGGAGAGGTCAACCAGGCGCTGTGTTATAACACCATCAAATACCACGGCGTAGGGGTGGTTGTTTACCCTGCTCAGTTCATCGTAGAGGTTCTCAACCTTAACCTCCTTGAGTATGTTGAGGGCGTCGTCGAGTATCTCGGCGTTCCCGGTGCCCTCAAGCTCCTTCAGGATGTTACGTAGGAGCACCATCTTGTCCTCTGTCTTCTTCTTATCCTTCTTCATTCCAAGGTCATGGTAAAACTGTTCAACGGGCACCTTATTACGAAGGGCCATCATTATCTCGTCCTTCTCAAGGTCCTCAACCTCCTTGCCCTTGGGAGCCCGGGTGACGTAGTCTATCTCACCAACCTGGAGGAGTTCCTTGAGTATGAGTTCACCGCCCCGGTCACCGTCAACGAAGGCTGTAACAGTCTTTTTTCTGGTTAAATCCGCCACAGTTTTTGGTACACTGACACCCTCCACTGCTATGGCGTTCTTTATACCGTACTTGAGGAGGTTGAGCACGTCTGATCTTCCCTCAACCACAAGTATGGCGTCTGAAGTTTCAACGTTGGGGCCGGCCGGGAGTTTCTCCTCACCGTACTCGGTGATCTCATGGACCCTCATGGCCTCCTTTACCTCCTCGATCATCTTGAGGCTCTCAGGGGCAACCTCCTCCATCATGCTCGCGTAGATCTCCTTGGCCCTCTCAACGACCCTTTTACGTTTAACGGCCCTTACATCTTCAACCTTTGTGACCTGGATGTAGGCCTCGCATGGCCCGACACGGTTTATTGTTTCCAGGGAAGCCGCAAGTATGGCGGTTTCAACACGGTCAAGGCTTGATGGTATTATTATCTCCCCCTTTGATTTACCACCACGTGATGTTATGTTAACCTTGATTCTACCGATCCTTCCTGTTTTCTGGAGTTCCCTGAGGTCTAGGTCGTTGCTGAGGAGGCCCTCTGTCTGTCCGAATATCGCCCCCACGACATCTGGTTTCTCTACGATTCCATTAGCGTTAATTTGAGCGTGAATGAGGTATTTAGTTGTACTTATCTCTTCTTTTCCCATGTAAACCCTCCTTTTGAGGAATGACTGGTTATCAAATTGAAGTGTGATGATAACAGCATTCAGATATTATCAAGGGGGTATGGGCACACCTCCAGCTTCAGCCTTTCAATGTATGAAGGGAGGCTCTGTATATCCTTGATGTATCTCCGTGTCATCCCCATGAGTCTGCGCCGTATCCTGAGGTCTGGATCTGCTCCAAGACTTTGCATGTCCATGTAGAGTCTTTTTGCAAGTTCACTGCCCTTCCTGTCAAAATCTGTGAGTATTATGGCCCTCGATGCCCTAGATGCCTTGAGGGCAATTTCCGAAAGGCTCAGTCTGGAGCCTGAGACCTTTATGAAGGGGCCGTTGACGCCCAGCTCCCGCAGGGCTTCTTCATCCTTACGTCCCTCAATCAGTATGGGTATTCCCTGTTCTCCCTGATATTTAAGTTCCTCTAACTCATCGGTTATCTGCTGAAGCTTAATAAGAGACATATGTAGCCCTTTAATAACTTGATAATATCTATATCTTATATGACGATACTGATATATAAAATAATCAGAGACGTGTTTCTGGGCTATATTTAAATATTCATTTTATCATAATACTATATCATTTTAACAGATTCATGGAGGAAAGATGGTGGCTAAGGGCCTTATTAGAATCGTTCTGGATATACTGAAACCCCACGAACCCATAATACCTGAATATGCAAAGTATCTGAGTGAACTGAGGGGTGTTGAGGGAGTTAACATCACCCTCATGGAGATAGACAAGGAAACCGAGAACATCAAGGTGACCATCCAGGGAAACGACCTGGATTTCGATGAGATAACAAGGGCAATAGAGAGTTATGGTGGTTCCATCCACAGTGTTGATGAAGTTGTAGCCGGAAGGACCATGGTCGAAGAGGTCACAACTCCCCAGGATTGATTGGATGGCAAGGAGAGGTATGAAACCAATTGATCGTCTCAGGAGGCTCAGCTCACCCGCGGATCCTGTAGGGCTTCTATCGGGGATATCGGCGCCCCAGATCTCAGATGCCCTCAAGAGTGTGACAGGTGAGGTGGGTGTGATACCCTCAATAAAACCCATGAACAACCTCCGTGTCTGTGGCAGAGTGGTCACAGCCAGGACATCCCAGCACGACTGGGGAACATCAGTCATGGCCATTGATGCTGCATCACCTGGGGAAATTATTTTTATAGGTGCTGACGGTGATGAGAGGGCAGTGTGGGGTGAACTCACCTCAAAAACCGCCCTGAAGAAGGGTATCGCAGGGGTCGTTATTTACGGGTCCTGCAGGGATGTTGACGCCATCCTTGAACTTGATTTTCCTGTATTCTCACGTGACTATGTTCCCTGTGCAGGAGAACCTCGAGCCGAGGGTCAGCTCAATGTAGAACTTGAGTGTGATGGTGTCCTGGTTAAAAATGGTGACCTGCTCCTTGGTGATGAATCCGGGGTGGTTGTGGTGCCATCTGAGGTTACAGGAGAGGTCGTCAGGGCCGCCCTGAAGGTAAAGGAGAAGGAGTACTCGATAGTGGAGGGTGTTGAAGGCGGAATTTCCCTTTCAGAAATCCTCGGCCTTCGGAAGTAGTTGGTTTCAATGGGAGAGAGCAGCGTCTTTGATTACATCGGAGAGAACAGAAGGACCATCCTTCTCTCATTCGTTGCGGTTGCTGTTGTAATATTCTTTATAGGTTTCTTTGCAGGTTTCAGTGATATTCTGAGGGCACTTGAGGAGACCAGCCCCTACTTCCTTGCAATCAATTTCATCCTGGAGGCCATCATACTTGTCCTGTGGACCCTGAGGTGGAGGCTCATTCTGGATGTGGTTGATGATGCTCCCTCCTTTACGAGGCTCATGATGCTTCTTTTTACCAGCATATTTGGGAATAACATAACGCCGGGGGCTGCCGGTGGTGAGCCACTGCGGGCCTACCTTCTGCGTGAGGTTGAGGGCACACCCTTTGAGATCGGTTTCGCATCATCCACAGCAGACAGGGTCTTTGAGTTCATACCCTTTGCTCTGATCTCCATTCTCTCTGCGGTGCTCATAATGACCTGGGAGATATCCATCTGGACCAGGATAGTTGTGAGCGTTCTGATCCTTGTGACCATTGCAGGGTTCTCCCTGGCGGTCTATGCAGGTATGAACAAAAAAATAGCCCAGAAGATAGCCCTTTCTTTAACAGGGAGACTGGTTTCATGGTTATCAAGGTTTAGGGAAGGTAACATCAGTTTTTCTGGGATACACGAGAAGGTCATATTCTATATAAATCGATTCAATGATGGGTTCTCAACCGCAATAACCGACAGGAGGGTCTTTGTTATTGGATTCTTCATATCACTGGGGATGTGGGCCCTTGATGTCTGCCGGCTCTATGTCTGCTTCCTGGCTGTGGGTGTCTCACCACCTGTGGTTCCACTCATAATAATCTACACAGTTGGGATCCTCATATCCCTTCTTCCGCTTCTGCCAGGGTCCCTTGGGTTGAGAGAGGGGATACTCGTGGGTCTATTTGCTGTTGCAGGGATAGGTGCAGACTATGTCATGGCAGCCAGTGTTGTTGATAGGCTCGCAAGTTATATTGCACCGACACTGATAGGTCTCATTGCAGCAGTCTACTATGGAAGACAGATGACAGCATGACCCCATGGCTTTGATTTTATATAAAATTATCGAAACATTTATATACTAGTAGTTAGAGAATACAGTATATAAAATTTTCGGTGAATTATGAAGGCTTTAGGGAATATTTCACATGTCTCCAACAAGGGAAGGATCATAGCACGTTCAGATAGAACACCGCAGCTTGGAGCACCTGTTTTTACTTCTGATGGGAAAAGGATAGGAAAAGTGCACGATATCTTTGGACCTACACGGAATCCATACATATCCATCAAACCACTTCGTGCAGTAAATCCTGAAAAGTTTGAGAACCGAGTTGGAGAGACTTTATACGTGGGTATAAAGAATGTGAAAAAATGGGGGCGAAGGAAACGAAGGAGAAAATGAGGTCTGATGTTTCTGAAATAGAGAAGGAAACAAAATGCCCTGAGTGCGGCTCCGATGACCTTAGGGGCGACTACGAGAGGGCTGAAATAGTCTGTGGAAAGTGTGGTCTTGTCATAGACGATAACCTGGTTGATATGGGTCCAGAGTGGAGGGCCTTTGACCACGAACAGAGGGATAAGAGGACAAGGGTAGGTGCACCCATAACCTACACCATACACGACAAGGGTCTATCAACAATGATAGACTGGAGAAACAAGGACATATATGGAAGGGACATACCTGCAAGGAACAGGGCCCAGTGGTACCGTCTGAGGAAGTGGCAGAGAAAGATAAGGATATCAGGAGCCACCGAGAGGAACCTTGCATTTGCCCTGAGCGAACTTGACCGTGACTCATCAAGGCTAGGGCTCCCTAGGAGTGTGAGGGAGGCGGCCTCCATGGTATACAGGAGAGCCGTTGAGAACAAACTCATCAGGGGAAGGAGCATTGAGGGAGTGGTTGCAGCATCACTCTACGCCGCATGCAGGAAATGCAACGTTCCAAGGACCCTTGACGAGATTGCAGAGGTTTCAAGGGTGAGCAAGAAGGAGGTTGGAAGGACCTACAGGTTCCTCACAAGGGAACTCAACATAAAGTTACCTCCAACATCCCCGGTGGATTACGTACCAAGGTTTGCAAGCGAACTCGGCCTCTCAGGAGAGGTACAGTCCAAGGCCATCGAGATAATTGAGATGGCAATGGAAAACGGCCTCACATCAGGAAGGGGTCCGACGGGTGTTGCAGCAGCGGCCCTCTACATAGCATCGGTCCTCCTCGGGGAACGCAAGACCCAGAGAGACGTTGCAGAGGTTGCAGGTGTAACAGAGGTAACCATAAGGAACAGGTACAAGGAGCTCACAGAGCAGCTTGATCTTGGCGTGACTCTCTAGTTACACATAATTTTTAGGTTAGAGAAGTTTGATGTTGCTGTGACCCTCTGGTCACACCAATTTCTATTAATTCTACAAATTTTTGATTTCTTACTCTATTCAAATTGTATCTATTAATTTTCTACTGTCTTTCACAGGATTTTCCTTAAAAAATTGCATTTTCAGCATCCTCGAGAGCACTCATCTATGGTCCTCTTAAGGGCCTCTATGATCTCGTTGTTACCACCATCATAGTCCTCAAGGTTCCTTCTGTAAATATCCAGTCTGCCAAGGAATCTCTCAAGGCTTTCCCTTTCGGTTTTCTCATGGAACTCCCCGTAGCCGAGCTTCTCAAGGTAAACTGCATTCAGTATCTGCTCGAACTGTCCCCTCACGGGAACACTGTAGACGGGTTTCCTGAGGTACAGGGCCTCACTTATAAGGGTGAAGCCTCCATTTGTTATAACAGCGGCTGCAGACTCAAAGTCCCTGAAAAACTGATCCTCATTGAATCTCCTGAAGGTGAGGTTCCCATCAACCCCCTCCCTGTCAAAGCCATAGACAACGAATTCCCTGTCAATGGACCTCAGGACCTCAAGGAGCTTCCTGTTTGACTGACTCGTCTGGTACACCATCACGTGATCTCCATAGTATGGCCTAAGATTCATTATCTCCTCCCTGAGTACAGGGGGATACATGGATACCTTATCAGGGTTTTTAACCTCCGGGAAGAAGTAACTGGTTATCAGATAACGTCTGGGTCTCACAATGAAGGACCTCACAACGGCCTCTGCCTTCAGCTTATCCCTGCGGAACCTCTCAGGGTACTCTATACGGCACTGGGTTATAACGTGCATGTTATCGATGCTTATGAGGGGGATCCGGAGCATGTTACTCACAACACTGGCATAGAACTCAAAGTCGGAGACCACAACATCCGGTTTGAAGTCCCTCGCGATCCTGTAGAGGAGTCTCAGGTTCTCCTTGAGGTCCCTTGGGAAGGTCTTCATGGCCCTCAGGAAGGTTTTAACGTCGTTTACACTGTTATCCTCGTAGACAGTGTTGAACCCGTATATCTCATGGACGTTATCGAATTTACTGCTCAGATACTTATAGGCGCGGTCACTTGCAAATATGAGGACTTCATGGTCCTCTGTGAGTTTATCGAGGATCACACCACTGCGTATTGCATGACCCATGCCCTCACCGCAGACAGAATAGAGGACCCTCCTCTTCCTCCGGGAGTGACCGAATTCATAGCCAAGGTCACCTGCACTGACCCTCCTGCCCATGAAGTCATAGATGGTGCTCCTGGTGTACTTGAATGCAAGGTTCTTAAGTCCCTCCTTTTCCAGTCTCCTTATGGATACCAGGACCCTGGGTTTCCTGAGGACCTTGAACTTGCTTATCTTCCCTATCCTTTCAATGTAGTCTGTGTCCTCCCCAAAGTCCAGGGATTCATCGAAGCCACCCACCTTCTCATGGAGGTCCCTGCGTGTCAGTATGCCATAGCATCCGGCTCCATGGGGTTTTATGGATTCAACCAGTATCATGAATCTGTTGGCAAATTCATGAAGTATCTTATCGCGTCGCCTGGTTGAGATGGGTATCATCTGGGTTATTGCAATTCCAAGGTCCTCTGATTCAAACTCCTCAACAGCATCCCTGAGGTACCCGTCGGTGAGGACAAGGTCGGCGTCCAGAAAGAGCAGCAGTTCGCCCCTGGCAGCGGCAGCTCCCCTGTTTCTTCCCACCGCAGGCATACCTCCATCAACAATCCTGCAACCGTATTCTTCTGCTATCTTCCTCGTATTATCATCTGAGTCTGCATCTGCGACTATAACCTCATAATCATCGAAGTCCTGATTCTTTATGCTTTCAAGCAGTCCTGGAAGATATTCCTCCTCGTTGTATGCTGGTATGATTATGCTGAGCTTCATTCCTGATCCTCCCTAGAAGAATGAAAAGAAGTTCCATGTCATGAAGAAACCATGGCATCTTCCATCAAGGCGAGCTGTGAGTTTATTCAGGAGTTCCATCTCGTTCTGATCTGATGAGAGCTTTAAGATGATTCTATCACCCTTCTTATCTTCTGAGAGTACATGAAGTCCATCGAACTCGAGGTTACCTGATGGCTCGAGTACAGTGACCTCATAGTATTCCGGGACTGATCCGAGGATCCCCAGGAGTATGCGCACGGCTATGAGCCCAGCTATTATGAGGGTGGGGACTTTAAGGTTGCCCGGACTGAAGGGGACCCTCAGGGCACCCATGCCGAGTATCCCGGATAGACCCACAAGGGCAGGGGTAGAGAACAGTCCCCCATCGATTATCCCTATTATGGTTGTGGCGGTTGCGAATATCACTATTGCAACGTGGAAGTCCCTCCGATCCCCTGTTGAAAGGAGTCCCATCAGATAGATTACAGGGATCACCGTGAGGGTCACAGGCAGCAAAAAGGGGATGTAACCTGCCAGCGAAGAACCGGTATGGATTCCTGATGATGCAGGGACAATGAGACCCGTCAGGGGACTCAGACTGGCCTTGAAGACGTGTGAGTGGGTGATGCTTGTTGATGCCGGGGGATCCATTGATATGAAGGTGGTGAAGGGCGATACACCCATCCCGAGGCGTATCAGGATCTCTACTGCAATCCCTGTGATGTATGTGATGAATGCAAGGAGGGCTGCGATGTGGAGGTAGCTGTTCTTATCAAGGCGTGAAGATCTCCCCACCAGCCCATCCTCCCTGAAGAGGGGTGCCAGGAGGAACATGGTCCCCATTACGGTGAAGAATATCACGTCCTTGCCCTCTGAGGAGCCCATGAGGAACACGTGTGTGAAGGGTGTTATGATGTGATCCAGAAGGTCTGTCAGGAGGAGTGTGACCGCCACTCCAATGAAGATTATGCCGGCTACCATGAACCTCTCTGATCTCAAAGTTATTCACCCAGAAGAAATTTAATAACTAACAGCATGAAATATGAAACTCTCCACTTATAAATTATCGTGGTCAGGCAGCTAACGGGGTTGAATATGGATCCATTAATTTATGTGCTGGCACTTTTACTCACGGGACTTCTGGCTGGACTTGCAACGGGCCTTCTCGGAGTTGGCGGCGGCTTCATAATAGCTCCGGTGCTATTCTTTCTCATGGAGGCTGGGGGCACACCACCAGATATCGCCATAAGGACGGCCTTCGGGACTAGCCTTGCCATCATCCTTCCAACGGCCCTCAGCGGAGCCCACTCCCATTACAGGAGGAAGTGTGTCGATTCCAGGATTGGAATCACCATGGGCGTTCTTGGTGCGTGCGGTAGCGTGGCAGGTGTTTTCACAGCTTCAGCATCACCCGCATATGTCCTCAGGGCGTTTTTCGGTGTTTTACTCATTCTGGTTTCAGCACAGCTCCTTCTATCATCCAGAATTTCGCCTTCAGGGTTTGGGCGGAATGTAGCATTTCCCCTTGGCTTCCTGGCAGGTTTTCTATCAGGTCTCCTCGGTATCGGTGGGGGTGTGGTCCTGGTACCGCTCCTTGTGATGGTGGCGGGCTTTGATGTCCTCGAGGCCGTTGGTACATCCTCCCTTGTAATTGCATTTACGGCTGCATCAGGGACCATCTCCTACATCCTCGCAGGGCCAGGGGGCCCCTTCACTGTCGGTTATGTTAACCTCCTTCAGTTTCTGCTTGTTATTGTTATGAGTGTCCCTTCCTCACGGCTGGGGGCTCTAATCGCCCACAGGGTTGATGTGAGGTACATAAGGTACATCTTCATAATCATATTACTGTTTACAGGTTTTAGGATGCTTCTATGATGGGTTTATGTCCGTAGGAGGCAGGGATTAACAGGATATATAATCAATGATGGTTTTTCATGTCAGGGAATGCAGAGATTAACAAAATATATAAAATCAGATGAACATATTACAGAATGGTGAGATGATGCTGAAAAAATGGATGGGTCTCCTTTCGGTTATTCTGGGTATCGTGTTTCTGGTATCACCTGTTTCCGGTGTGACGGCCATAAGCATACTGACGGGCCTTGTGCTTTCCGCCCTCGGGGTCTGGATGCTCGCAAATGCCATCAGGGGGCGGAGGTACATGGAGGTGGGCGTGCTCTGGATGGTCTTTGCGGTTATAACCCTGGCAGTTGGCCTCATGCTGACCTTCAGGGTCTTCCTTATAAATGAACTTGCAGGGGCCTGGCTTTACGTTACAGGGATCCTTCTTCTGGTGGCTGCCATGCTGATCCTTTCAGCAGGCTCCCAGAGTTACCTGAAAAGAAATGCGGGTATAATGAGTGCCATTTTTGGGGTCATATACATTCTCATGGCTGCACTCTCATTCAACCCGGTGTTTGTGGGTCTGGCTGTGGGTGTAATCCTCATAGTTTACGGGGTGGCTGTACTCAGATCCCCATAAAAGGTTCAACCTCTAATTGAAAGTACAACCCACACCACAATGAAGAGGGCGAATACCAGGTAGAATATCATACGTGTCCTTCTGACCCTCTGCTGGTTTTTTGAGAGGATCTCCTGACACCTCTCTGAACAGGTTACCTCATCCATGGGTATCGGGGTACTGCATACAGGGCAGTGCTTGTGTGGTTCAACCATAACTATTACCTCCATTAAATTTTGCTTACAGATATCAGTAATTAGCGGTTTATTCAGGGATAACTGTGGTGCCTATCTCACCATCAATGGCTCTCAGGAGATTTTCAGGGTCGTTACCGTTCACGATCATGGTCCTTATACCTGACCTCCTTATCATATGCAGGGCTGTGTGGTCAAAGAATTCATAGGTACCCGCCCTCACATCAGAGCCCCTGAGGTGTTCGAGCATCTCACTGGCGGTGATCTCAGGGTAGAACCTGGCGTCAGGGTACTTAGCCGGGTCCCTGTCATAGAATCCATCCACCGAGGTGAGGTTTATCATGAGGTCCGCCTCAACGGTCTCAGCGAGTATTGCCCCAACAGCATCTGTGCTGTGGGCTGGTTCGGTGCCACCCATCACGACTATCCTCCCGGTCGCGGCAACCTCGAGGGCCTCCCTGAAGTTCTCTGGAACCCCCGGGTAGGCGCTATCACCTAGGGCGGTTATAAGGAGCCGGGCATTCAGGCGGGTCACATCAATACCTATATCATCGCACCGGGCCTCGCTGGCTCCCAGTTCCCTGGCAACTCCTATGTAGTCACGGGCAGGTCTTCCTCCCCCCACAACCACAAAGAGATCATGTTCATCTCTCAGTGAATTCAGAATGTCAGCATAGGCCCTGAACATCTCATGGGAGAATTCACTTATGATGATTGATCCTCCAATGGTAATCACGATTCTCATAACGGTCCACCATAAAATCAGTTGACTCTTCCTTTCGAGTTATGGTGGAATCCATTTATACATTTTTTTCCCACCATCCAGTAAACTTTATAATCACCCCGCCCCATATACATTTACAGTTTATTTTATCATTTTCATGAGGAGTGATTCATAGTGAGCGAACCATCATCAAAGGAGCTTTTCGAATTCAAGAGGACCCTCCAGGAACTCTCAGACAAGAGGGGCAGGGGGACGGAACTCGTATCGGTATACATACCCCCTGACCGGCAGATAAGTGACGTTGCAAAGCATATGAGGGAGGAACTGAGCCAGAGTGCCAACATAAAGAGCAAACAGACGAAGAAGAACGTCCAGTCAGCCATTGAGGTTATAATGCAGAGGCTCAAACTATTCCCGAAACCACCCGAGAAGGGGCTCGTCATGTTCGTCGGCATGGTTCCCAGGGGAGGCCCGGGTACAGAGAAGATGGAGACCTACGTATTCGAGCCACCTGAACCCATCAAGACATACATATACCACTGTAACTCAGAGTTCTACCTTGAACCACTGAGGGAGATGCTTGAGGAGAAGGAAACCTATGGCCTTGCAGTCCTTGACAGGAAGGAGGCCACCATCGCAACCCTGAAGGGTAAGAGGATAGACATACTCAAGACACTCACCAGTGGGGTTCCAGGTAAACACAAGGCCGGTGGACAGTCCCAGAGGAGGTTCGACAGGCTCATAGACCTTGCAGCCCATGAGTTCCTCAAGAGGATAGGGGAACACATGAATGAGGCCTTCCTCCAGATAGATGACCTCAAGGGCATAATCCTCGGGGGTCCGGGTCACACAAAGGAGGAGTTCCTCAACGGCGACTACCTTCACCATGAACTGAAGAAGAAGGTCATAACGACTGTGGACACATCCTACACAGGGGAGTTCGGTATAAGGGAGGTCATAGACAAGTCAATGGATGTTTTAAGTGAAATAGATGTTATGAGGGAGAAGAAACTTGTCCAGAGATTCCTCAGGGAACTCATAAATGAGGATGGACTCGCATCCTACGGTGAAAGGGAGGTTCGACAGCACCTCCAGATGGGTGCTGTTGAGGTTCTTCTTCTCTCAGAGGACCTTAAGTACCAGAGGGGGACCTACGAGTGTGCATCCTGCGGACACAGGATGGAGAAGACGGGCAGGGACCTTCCTGATACTGAAACCTGTCCCAGCTGCAACGATCAGATGAGACTCTCAGATAGGAGGGACATGATCGACGACCTCGTTGAGATGGCCGAGGAGGTCGGAACCGAGGTTGAAATCATATCAACTGAGACCGAGGAAGGAATGCAGCTTCTGAGGGCCTTTGGGGGCATAGGGGCGATACTGAGGTACCGCCCCTGATTCTTGACAATTCTGTGATTCACCGTAGTTCAGACCCCTTTTTTGTCATGTCGGGGACGCTTATTCTGTGGAATCTGAAATTTAACCCTCATGACCCCCCAGCAAAAGAATGAGGTGAAGGGGCCCCTCAAGATCCGCTATGAGTGTAGCTGTTTTTACATCCATGACCGGCTTCAGATGCAGGTAAAGGGCCGTGTATGATGAGAGGATAACAGCAACAGCACCTATGCCGGGGATGAGTCTCGTGAGCACTCCGAGGCTGAGGGTGGCTGCACCCAGCGCATTGAGGAGCTGCAGTATCATTAAGCTGTTATTTTCACCGAAGACCGCAGGGAGAGTCTTGAGGCCCATCATGGCGTCCGATTCAACGTCCTTGTAGTCGCTGAAGGCAGTGTTTACGTATACCTTGAGGAATATGAATGTGAACACAAGGATATGTGCAGGGAGGGATCTGCCACCCATTGCAGGTATGGTTGTCCATGAACTCCATACAAGGCCCAGATAGATGTTTTTGAATCCTGTCAGGTATGCCGTGAGCCCCTTGAAGAATCTTGAGTAGAGAATTCCAGTAATGAACATTGAAGCTGTGAGGACCATGATCAGTGGATCCATGCAGAGAAGCAGCAGCGCCAGAAGGACTCCTGCATAGGCTCCCAGCAGCCATTCACCCCATCTACGGTTGAATTCTGCTCTATCAGAGTTCGTTAGGGAGTCCCCCTCGAGGTCAGCAAGGTAATCGTAGGCGTAGACTGTAAGGGGCAGCATGAAGCATATCCCCCAGGTTAAGGGTCTGCAGCGACTTTCAAGGAGAACCGTTGATACCAGAAGAAGCGAGGGCCCCCAGAGCGCCGGAAGAAAACCACCGTGGATGAAAAGATTTTTCAGGGCAAAAATCAACTGCCTTAAAAACACCGCCTTTTTCAGAAATCCGGTTTCATATAGATGACCCGTCATAGTATTAACTATGGGGTGATGAAAGGTTATCAATACTCCCCAGCTCAGAAAAAAAATGTCCATCTTACCGGTCAGATCCATGATTAATTTTCAGATAATGCCCTGCAGTTCTGAATGGAGATGTTTGGATGAATAAATGGATCTCTCTCAGGAACATCTGAAACCAGAGAATAAGAAAAAATTAGTTCTTTGACTTATTTATTCTGTTTTTATTAAAGGAAATTACAAAAAAGGAGTTTCCGGTGAGACAAGAGGATTAGGAGACTAGATGAAGGGAAATCATCCCAGTCTGCTAACCCTTATGAGTGACTCCACCGGCACACCGCCAACCTCGGAGATGCCCTTCTTGTCTATGAGGACAGTGACGGCTATGGGCTTTGCTCCATGGTTCTTGAGGACCTCAACCACCTCAGCTATGGTCCGGCCGCTTGTTATAACATCATCAACAACAACCACCCTCTTGCCTTTCACCTTTGCAAAGTTACTGCTTATGGCTCCCTCTGCACCCTCATCCTTCCTGTGCTTTACAGGGTGGAAAACTGCAAGTGATGTCTCCAGTCCAGTTTCAGCGCCCATAACATCGGCCATCAGCGTTGCGAAGGGAACACCGCTTATGGCGATGCCAAGAACAACATCTGCAACACCGTACTTGAGGGCCATGTCTGCCATGGCGGCTGAAACATACCTCATGCGGGATGAACTGCCCCCCAGGCTCTCCCAGTTGATTGCAAAATCCACGGGGGCCTCCTTCCTGGAAACAGAGGTTGTGGTTTGAAGTGTAAGCCATCTTGCAGTGTCCTTAGACACGTTAAGTTCATCTGCAATTTCCCCTGTTGTAAATCCCCTGCTCCTGAGTTCCCGGGCCTTCCTTATAAGTTCATTTTCCATACAAGCACCTCAAATATCACCATTAACCTTCACGGGCCTGTGCTCCCTCGCAGACTTTATGGCTGCAAGCACAGTCCTGAGGGCGTATATACCATCCTCACCTGTTATTTCAGGCTCCTCATCATTTATAACAGACATGAGGAATGATTTGATCTCATTCTTCAGGGGTTCCTCATGTTTTATATCCACGTCCTGGGCGAATTTACCATAGACATCCAGCCTCTGGTCTATGTAGTCAACGTTGATTATTCCATCTGTACCTGTGATGGCCAGCTTTCTTCTCTTGTAGGGTGTGAGCCAGTTAACCTCGAGTATCCCGGTGATTCCACTTTTGAACTTGGTCATTATCTCGGCATGGTCCTCGTACTCACACTTCTCGAGTATGCTTCCCATAACAGCGTAGACCTCTGAAACCGGTTCGCTGAAGAGGTAGTGCATCACATCGAGGTCGTGTATGGCGAGGTCGATGGTGACTCCAACGTCCTTTATCCTGGGAGGGAATGGCCCCACCCTCTTTGCTGATGCAGATACCACGTCACCTATCACATCATTCTCAATGAGTTCCTTGGCCTTCTGAACGGCGGGGTTGAACCTTTCAACATGACCCGTGCCCAGCTTCAGCCCCCTTTTGCGCGCCGTCTTCACCATCTCCTCTGCCTCTTCAAAGGTGAATGCGATGGGCTTCTCAACGAGGACGTGTTTATCGTGTTCAAGGGCATCCATGACCACACTGTAATGGTGGGTGGTTGGCACGCAGACACTGACAACCTCTATCTCAGGTATCTCCAGCAGGTTCTCATAGTCCACGTATCCAACGGTGTCATACTTGTTGGCGACCTTCTGAAGTGTTCCCTTCATGATGTCTGATACAGCCACAAGATTTGCATTTTTAAGTCTGTAGTAAACTCTGGCATGGTTGTAACCCATGGCTCCAACGCCGATTACACCCACATTTATCTGTCTCAAATATAATCCTCCATTTCTTTGGCAGCTTTTTTACCTATATCCTCTGCTTCAGCAAGAGGACCCCTAATGGTTACCTTTCTGAGCATCTCACCTTCTCTGGTTAGAAGAACAGCGTAGAGGGTTAGCTGGTTTCCAGTGGCCCTTCCTATGACACCCAGGGGACACTGGCAACCTGCACCGAGCTCCCTGAGGAGAGTCTTCTCAGCGGTGACCTCCTGCAGGGATGGATGGTGGGTTATTCTTCCAATGGAGCTTATCAATTCACTGTCAGCCCTGGTTATAACTGCGAGGGCTCCCTGACCGGCGGCAGGTGTGAAGTATTCCAGAGGGAACCTTCTTTTAATGTGCTCCTCCAGTCCGAGACGTTTTAATCCTGCCTCGGCCATTATGGTTGCATGGACCTCGCCATCCATAACCTTCCTTATCCTTGTATCTATGTTTCCTCTTAGGGGCTCCATCTTAAAATTTTTTTGGTGATGGTTGCAGAATGCTTCCCTGCGTAGACTGCTGGTTCCAAGTTTGGAACCTGGGGGGAGATCTTCCCAGTCAAGGCGGGATACCAGGACCTCTGCAGGTGATTCCCTTGGGGGCACGGCTGCGATGGCAAGGTCAGGGTCAAGGTCGCTGGGGACGTCCTTCAGGCTGTGGACTGCGAGGTCCACCTCCTCATTCAGGACCGCCATGTCGAGTTCCCTTGTGAATAGACCCCTTGAGTCCATGCTGTAGAGCTGGGAATCCCTTATCCTGTCGCCCTTTGTCTTTATGATCTTCTTCTCGATTTTGTCTTTGCAGACTTCACTGAGCATCTCGATGACATGGTTCGTCTGGACCAGCGCCAGGCGACTCCCCCTTGTTCCGGCTATCAATGAATCATCTCCAGTAAACGTTAATCATTTGAGAAATTTATTGTATCCTATTATATAACTTTTCAAAAACTCCAGTTTATTAAAAATCACATAATTATGGCTACCACCGGTTTTTACCTTTTTGTAAGGTCACCATAATCTGAGCGGTAAATGAGAACGACTGTACGATGATTTAGCCCGACCCTGAGGGCATCCTCCGGGTTTTTAAAGTAGATGCCATCCATGCCGGATCTCCTCATTATACTGTACCCCAGTTCATCGGTGAATATGAACTTAAGGTCATAATTGCTGAGTGTCTCGGAGAGGCGGGCCTCATCTATCTCCTCACAGGTAACCCCGTACCTTCCCCCGAGTATGATGATGGGATCTGGAAGTTCCATGGCCATCTTCAGGGTGTAGTCTATGGCCCGCACGTTGAGCCCCGGGTTTATCTCCTCTATTATGGTGGTGCCCTTGAGCTGTCTCATGGAGGTCCTTCCTGGAATTCCCTGGTAGTCCTTAACACCCCTCTGAACATCCTCAACATCAAACCCGAGGGTCAGGGCGGCGCTTGCAGCTGCAAGGACATTGGAGAGCTGGTGTTCTGCCGGTGCAAAGGTTTCAATCCGGAATTCTGCATCCAGACGGTCCCCGGCAAGGGTTTTAAGCCCGGTGGCATCTAGTGTGGCCTCTGTTGACTCAAGGCCGTAGTTCACATCATCCACGTGGAGTGTGGCCTCAGCGTCCCTCACTGAGAAGGTGTTTGTCCTCTCCTGGAATCTGCTGTAGTGCCTCCAGAAGGCCCTGTATTCGCAGCAGACCAGCCGGCTTCTGAATATCTGCTCCTTAGCCCTGCTGGCCCTTGAGGTACCCCTCCTTATTCCGTAGTCCTCGGCTATGTTTGTTAGAACCCCCACATCTGCCAGGCCGGTCCCACCCAGGGAGACCTCAAAGATGGCTGCACCGTAATCATGGTGCTCTGCAAGGTTCACGGTCTCAATTATGCTGGCAGGTGCTATGCTTATATCCCGCCGCAGGAGTTCATCACCGGCCCAGGATCCAAGGCTGCTGAGGACCAGGGGTTCAAGGTCTCCCATGATGCTCCTGAGTATCCATACCGTGCTGGTTTTTCCCTTAACACCGGTCACCTCCACCACCGGCACACCCTTCTCCCTCCTCCAGGAAGCTAGGAGCCAGCCGGTTATCTCATGGTGGGTTAAATCTGATCGGACCGGGCAGTGGACCGGCGCTATTACTGTGGAGCCATTGACCGGTCCTTCAACAACATCAACCCCTTTTTCAATGAGCATTTTACGGTCATCATCATCGAGTGTGCCGTAAAAGTCCCAGGCCATGACCTCAGGGAAGTGTTTCCTCATCTCCAGGGCAATGGTGACACCGCCATGTGTGAGGTCAGTCACGAGGGGCCTTGAAATGTTAAATTTCATGGACACAACCTTTAACCCTTTATAGAGTCTATTCCGCCCTCTATGAGTTTTTCACGGACCTTCCTGTAGAAGTCCTTGCTGAGCCTCACGAAGTGGGCCTTTCGTTCCGACTTCCTGAATATGACCTCATCCATGTGGTTGATCTCCTCCTCATACTGGCCGTCGATAACGGCGATGGCCTTTTTACCCTTCCTGAGGAGTTTAACCTGGATTACGCTCTTGTTTGAAACCACCAGGGGTCTTGCGCTGAGCTTGAAGGGACATATCGGCACTATGAGGAATGCTTCAACTCTGGGGTCGACAATGGGGCCCCCTGCTGACATCGAGTACGCTGTTGAGCCGCTTGGCGTTGCTATGATTATTCCGTCGGCGCGTAGCTCCTCAACCACCTCATCATCAACAGATATCTCTATATGCAGCATCTTAGCTGGTCTGCGTGTCATGAGCACGACCTCGTTGAGGGCTGAGGGCAGCTCACCATTGTGGTAGACACTCAGGAGGGTCCTCTTCTCAACGGCGTATTCGCCCCTGAGGACAGCTTCAAGGGCTGAGAATACATTTTCAGGGTCAACCTCAGTTAAAAAACCAACTGTCCCCATGTTTATACCGAGTATCGGTATCTCCTTATCCTCGATGAGGCTCCGGGTCCTGAGTATTGTCCCATCCCCGCCGATGGTGAGTATCATGTCTGCTTCCATGTTCCTTATGTCCTCACCGTATTCCCTCAGCTGTGGGAGTTCCTCTGTGAGCTTGAGGTCAACCGTAATTTCAACCCCCCTGTTCAGGAGGAATGAGGCCACCCTTTCAGCGATTTCAACGGCCTCTGCAACATCAAAACGGGCTATTATCCCTATGTGCATCATATGACCTCCAGGGTCTGCATTATCTTCTCGTGGAGCTCCAGGTTTCCGGCGGCAACAAGGGATGTTCTTGCCTTAACGTTCAGAAGGCCGTCTATTTCTCCACCCCTCTCATTGGTCACCACACCGCCTGCCTCCTCCACAATGAGCTTGGATGCTGCTATGTCTACTATCCTGAGATTCTCCCTCAGGTCCATGAAGGCGTCGTAGGAACCGCTTGCAACGTAGGCCAGTTCAAGGGCCACGGATCCCAGGATACGCATCCTCCGGATCACCCTGCAGATGCTGTCCACCCTCCTGAAGCGCGTACCATATATGAAGGCCCCCAGGGATGTCCTGTCGAGGGAGCTCTGTGAGGATGAGCTTATCGGTTTCTCATTGAGGAAGGCACCCTGGCCCTTTATTGCCCAGTAGAGGTCCCCCGTGGCGAAGTTCTTAACAAAGCCCATCAGGACGTTTTTAAGGGTTGGGGCTGCACCGTCGGGGTGGCGTTCTGCCACAGCCACTGATATACCATAGAAGGGTATGTTCCTTATGGCGTTGCTTGTACCGTCCAGGGGGTCCACAACGAAGATTATCCCGGGTTCATCCCCCTCCCTGTTTATGTGGAGGACACCTATCTCCTCACTTATTATTGTGACGGGCCTCCCTGTACTCTCAAGGACACCAACGGCTTCATCCTCTGCAACGAGGTCTATGAGCTTGGTGGGTGTGCCATCGGCCCCCATCTTGATTATCTCCCCTGCTTCTTCCGTCCCTACAAGGGGAGATACGGCCCTTTCGACCTGCTCGGCCATTCTCACGGCAACACCCTTCCAGTAGTAAATATCCGATTCCTCCATGAAACCCCCTTCCTGAGTTCAATCAAGATATACGACGGCAGATACAGCAGCACCGCATTTCTCAACAACATGATTTGTCTCTTCTACTATTAATTCATTTATTTCAAGGCCCCGCACCGACATCATGTATCTGACCATTGAGATGGCTTCACTCCTCACATCCTCAGGGTCCCTGTTGACGCCGGAGTTCTCAACGACACACCCGAAGTCACTGGAGGTGGCCACAGCGACCGCAGCAGATATGAGGTCACCCCTTCTCTCTGAAACCATCTGTGAGAGGACACAGTTCACCATTGATCCGGGTTCAAGCTCCGGAAGCTCCACTATCCTCGTGTTCCTTGGGAGTATGCTTGAAACCTTTATCAGGTTCACGTCTCCGATTCCAGCCTCCAGGAGTGCGTTGTCAAAGGCATTGAGCTTTGTGGGTCCTTCTGCGGCACCTGATGTTATAGCAACCTTCATTACAATCACCATAATCAGCTTACTGAATTCCTATAAAGCTTTTATATAATGTCCACTGAATTAATAGATATACATTGAAGTCCCACATCACTCATTCTAACAGGAGGTAAGATTAATGTCAAAGAAAGTGGTTGAAGTTAAAACGCTTAAGGTTGGAAAGTACGTGATCATTGATGGAGAGGCATCAAAGATCACAAACATCTCAACATCATCCCCCGGGAAACACGGATCAGCGAAGGCCCGTGTGGAAGCTGTGGGGATCTTCGACAACCAGAAGAGGAGCTTCGTTAAGCCAGTCGATTCAAAGGTGGACATACCTATAATAGACAAGAGGACAGCTCAGGTCATTGCCATAATGGGTGGAGACGTCCAGTTAATGGACCTTGAAACCTATGAGACCTTTGAAACACCAATACCTGATGAACTGAGTGAACAGCTGGTTGAGGGTGTTGAGGTTGAGTACATCGAGGCCCTCGGCCAGAGGAAACTCATGAGGACCAAGGGGTAAACCCCCCACCAATCTCCTTTTTACAGTTCTGGAAGGACACCTGAAATGCTTCTTCACACCCATGAGCCACTTAAATTTGCTTTTTCCACCACAGACCCTGAAAGGATCCCGGAACTCTCCTTTGGAATAATGGGAGTCCCCTTCGATTCCACGACAACCTATGTGCCGGGGGCACGTTTCGGACCAATGGCTGTCAGGGAGGCATCATACAGCTTCGAAGCATACAACCTGCGTTTTTCAGAGAATGTAGAGATTAAAAGTTTTGATTTTGGAGACATTGAGGTTTCCCCTGGCAACTTCATCAAAACCGCGGGTTTCATAGGGGATTCTGTGTCTGAAGTCCTGGATATGGGCCTTAAACCACTCATAATTGGCGGTGAGCACACGGTCACCCTCCCGGTGATCGAGAATCTGCCTGAACATGATTCCCTGACAGTGGTTCACCTGGATGCCCACATGGACCTGGCAGATACCTACGCCGGAGAAAGGTACTCACATGCCACCGTCATGAGGAGGATCCATGAGCTTGGAGCTGAGATAGTACAGATAGGGATCAGATCAGCATCAGCAGAGGAGGCGGAATTTGCAGGGGAGGAGGGTGTCAGGTTCTGCATGGCCCATGAGGTCATGGGGAACCCTGCCGGCGCCATTGAACTCATAGATGGTATCAGGGGCCAGGTCTACATTTCGGTGGACATGGATGTCCTTGACCCCGCCTATGCTCCATCTGTGGGTAACCCGGCACCCGCCGGACTCACACCCCACATCATGGAGGAACTTGTCCTCGCACTCTCAGGTAAGGATGTGGTGGGCCTTGATGTGGTTGAGGTCGCATCGGGCGGCCTGGCTGACCCAACATCTGTAAACGCCGCCAAGATAATCTACGACCTTCTAACACTCCTCTGAATCCATCAAGTCCCCTCTGTTCCTTTTACATTCCATGTGTCACATCTGAGTTCAGTTAATCCCTCCTATTTCAGCAATGGCCCCAGCAGATTTTATATATCTTGGAGGCCAACCACTTAATGATCAGTCTCAAGTGGTGTTATCATGAATACAAGAGAGGTGGAGCTCAGGGGTCATATAATTGACAGTCTAATACTCCCCAGGGCCCTTGATATAATAATGGATATGGGCGGGGACTTCCAGATACTTGAAATCGATATAGGTAAGAGAAAATCGGATCCAAGCCATGCAAGGATACTCGTTGAGGCGGAGACGCCCTCACTACTTAACCAGATACTGGATGAACTGGGTGAGATAGGGGCATCTATAGCAGAAATAAAGGAGGCTGAACTCCAGAGGGCACCCATGGACAGGGTTCTGCCTGACGACTTCTACTCCACCACCAACCATCAGACCTTCATCTACCATGGCGGTGAATGGGTGGAGGTTGAGGGAATAGAGATGGACTGCATGATAGTGGTTGACCCGGAGAGCAGAACAGCCCGGTGCAAACCCATCAGGGAGATAAAGAAGGGGGACCTTGTGGTTGTTGGAAGGGAGGGCATAAAGGTTGTCCCCCCCGAGAGGCCCAGGGGAAAGCAGGGCGTCTTCGAATTCATGGGCAGTGAAGTGTCGAGTGAGAAGCCCCTCGTGACCACAATAAAGAAGATCGCATCTGAAATAACAGAGATAAAAAAGAGAGGCGGCAGGATAGGTCTAGTCGGTGGACCAGCCATCGTACACACAGGCTCAGCCCCTGTCATTGCAGAGATGATACGTCTGGGATTCATAGACGTCCTGTTCGCAGGAAACGCCCTGGCAACCCATGACATTGAATGCGCACTCTACGGGACCTCCCTCGGAGTTGATATAGATAGGGGTGAGGCGGTGAGCAGGGGCCACAGACACCATATAAACGCGATAAATGAGATAAACCGCGCCGGTTCAATAAGGGATGCTGTGGAGCAGGGCGTTCTAAAATCCGGGATAATGTATGAGTGCGTAAAGAATGATGTGCCCTTTGTGCTTGCCGGTTCAATAAGGGATGACGGACCACTCCCTGATGTCATAACCGATGTGATGGAGGCCCAGAATGAGATGAGGAAATACGTCCAGGACCTGGATATGGTCATAATGATAGCCACCATGCTCCACTCCATCGCAACCGGCAACATACTCCCCTCACGCGTTAAAACAATATGCGTGGATATAAACCCTGCAACCGTTACAAAGCTCTCTGACAGGGGCAGCTCCCAGGCTGTGAGCGTGGTTACAGATGTGGGTGCATTCATACCCATCCTCCTCCACGAAATCAAGAAGATGAACGGCCTGGGGGATTGAATGATAAGGGGGAACATCCTCAACGTCTTCACCGGCGACATCTACCCTGCTGAGATAGAGGTGGCCGGTGGAAGGGTGAGGTGTGTTCGAAGCATCAGCGGAAACTTTTCTGTTATAATCCTCCCTGGCTTCATAGACGCCCACCTGCACATTGAAAGTTCAATGCTCACACCATCCTCATTCGCAGCGGCAGCCATACCCCATGGCACTGTCTCAACCATATCGGACCCCCATGAGATAGCAAACGTCATGGGTGTGGATGGTGTGAGGTTCATGATAGATGATGCTGCAGCGACACCAATGAAATTCTATTTCACAGCACCATCATGTGTACCCGCAACCCCCTTTGAAACTGCCGGGGCAGAGATCACAGCGAGGGAGATAGAGGAACTACTCAGAATGGATTCAGTGGTGGCCCTCGGCGAGATGATGAACTTCCCGGGAGTCATAGCCGGTGATGATGGGGTCATGGCTAAGATAGAGGCTGCAAGGGACCTTAACATGCCGGTTGATGGACATGCCCCCCTCCTCTCGGGGGATGAACTGTGCACCTACATAGGGGCGGGGATATCCACTGATCATGAATGTGTGAGCCCCGAGGAGGTCCTTGAGAAGAGGAGACTTGGAATGAAGATAATGGCACGTGAGGGATCAAGCGCGAGGAACCTCCGGGACCTTGCCGCTGCAGGGTGTGACTTCCTGGTATCCGATGACATCCACCCCGCCGACCTGCTGGAGGGGCACATGGACAGAATACTGAGGAGGGCGGTTGATTATGGTATTGACCCTGTAAGCGCTGTGCAGATGGTCACCATAAACCCTGCGGAGCACTACGGTCTCAGCACAGGGGCAATAGCGCCTGGATGGGATGCTGACTTCGTGGTGGTTGACAGCCTCAGGGACTTCAACGTTAAGAGGGTCTACATAGATGGCAGACCGGTTGCAGAGGAGGGAAGATACCTCATCAAGAGACGTGGGGGAACCAGGGCACCCCCCCGGAAACTTGAAGTGCCTGATTTTCCAGTTGAGAGGCTGGATTTTAGGGCTGAGGGTGATGAGGCCACTGTGAGGGTCATAGACGTACTGGACGGCCAGCTCATAACTGAAGAGTCAGTTGCAACCCTGGAAGTTGAGGACGGCGCTGTGCAGGCCGACACGTCCTCAGATATCCTCAGGGTATCTGTCCTTGACAGGTACGGGAGGGGTAATATCTCCAGCGGCTTCGTCCATGGATTCGGTCTCCAGGAGGGGGCAATAGCATCAACGGTTGCCCATGACTCACACAACCTGATCGTGGTGGGAGTGGATCCTGAGCTGATGAAGAGGGCGGTTGATATACTTAAAAAAGCAGGAGGGGGTCTTGTGGCGGTCGCAGAGGATGATCACAGGGTCCTTCAGCTTCCTGTGGCAGGTCTGATGTCAGATGGGGACGTATTTGAGGTTGCAGATGGATTTGAGAACCTCAACACTTTCACTGAACAGCTCGGGTCACGCCTCAGCGCACCCTTCATGACCATGTCCTTCCTCTCGCTCCTCGTCATCCCCAGGCTGAAGATAGGGGATAGGGGTCTCTTTGATGTTGAGAAATTTGAATTTGTGGATGTTCTCGTGTCCTGATAGTGGTCAGTTACTTTTCTGTGGATGTTCTCGTGCCCTGATAGGTGTTAGTTACTTTTCATGGGGCGGCAATCTCATGATATCTTTGATTCAAGGGCCTGGATTATCCTCCTCATGGCCTCCTTCTCCCTGGGGCCCCCGACCTTCCTTGCAACCCTGTTCATCTCAGCGATCCTCTCCCTGAGGACCAGAGGGTCTGAAAATTCAGCTCGCGTATAGGCTATCAGTGACTCAATAACAGCGTATATGCCACGGTTGAGGACCATCCTGAAGCTTTCAGCCCTCATAACATCACCTGCACGGGCCTTCACAACATGAAGTTCTGACTCACCGAACCGGTCCCTCTTCACCAGCTTCTTCACAGAGACAACCTCTGCAGTGAAGAATGCATCGGCACCCCTGAGGTGAAGGAAATCCCTGTAATGGCTGAACATGTCCTCATCAAGGTCACCCAGTGTTGAATCGGTGAATATGAGGGGGTCAAGGGTCACGTTAACGGTGAAACGCCCATTATCCAGCACATTCTCCACTGTACGGGTCCCCTGATAGAGATAGAGTGTCACTGTATCTTCACCGGTGCATAGCACACCTATGGGGGCCGCGTTCCCCACCATTGAACCGTCCCAGGTCACGACGATGGTCTCGTAGAGCCGTCCCCTCTCCATTTCCAGGGCCTGCAGGTCCTTGAAGTGGGTGTATTCAACTTCAGAGGGCTTACCGGGATTTTCTTTCAGAGCACCGGACAAGTAAACCCCTCAGCCCCTGAGGACGTAACCATCTATGTCTGCATTGATGACACAGTCAAAGTCAAGGAGCTCGTACCAGCCAGCCCTGGCGAACATGTCCATGTAGCAGAGCCCCATAAGCTCCCCTCCTTCTTCCAGGGCATCTTCAACCAGTTTTTTAACATCCTCGATGTCTGAGCCTATACCCGGCATTGAGAGACCCCCGAGGAGTACAAGGACATCCACCTTCCCAGGGCTTATTTCGCCGAGTTCAACACCATATTCAGTTAATTCGAGCTTCCTGGCCTTACTGAAATCTGTGTTGGGTATGAATATGTTATCCTTATCCCGCACAGCGTATGCGAATAGCTGGGCGAAGGGTGTGCATACCCCGGGAACTCCTGCAAAGCCTATTCTCTCAGCATCCTTAACTGCCTCCCGGAATACACCGAGATGCTCCTTTATACCCCTGAATTCCTTTACCTTCTCCATGTGAACACCTCAAGATTATAATTATAAATTACTGATCCACATATAATTCTTTTACTGTAAATATTCTCTTGAGTGATGATCATGGAGATAGAAAATGTTAGAAGGGCTCTTGAGATGATCTCCTCTGCAGAGGACTTCGGAATCCTCATACCTGAGGTGAGGTCAAATATTGTAATGGCGAGGAGTAATCCCTGCGGTCCAGAGGATGTTGTTGCGGTCCCGGGGAGGATCACTGAGTTTCAGGGAAGGGCCTTCGCGTGCCGCGACCCTGAATACGGGGCTTCCTCGCACATGGCCCGCTTCATAATAGCCCTTAATGAACACCTCCCGGCGAGGAGAAGTGCACTTAATATTAAATTTGATGAGAGTATAATCAGTATATGTGAGGATATGGGTCTTGTGGTCTCATCCTATGACCGTAGCAGGGAACCTGACAGTGTGAGGGATACTGAGGGGGGCAGCATACCATGGGGTGTTGAGGAGGCCCTCAGGAACTCAGAGTCCCCTCCAGACGTCATATACCACAGGGGTGCATGGGGTAAGGAGCCCATGATAGTACTCACCGGCCGGGATGCTGTTGAAGTTGCAGAGCTTGCCATCAGGATACTCAGGGAATATAAAGGTTTAAAGGGGATATAAGATGAAGTATAAGATGTTCAATGAACTCATGGAGCAGCCAGAGTCTCTTAGGAGGACCCTGAAGTCTGAAGGGGACAGAATGGCACATATATCCGATGAAATCCTTGAATGCAGACGTATATACCTTGTTGGGTGTGGCAGTTCACTTTCGACCTGTTACAGTGCAAGGGACGCAATCGCCATGAACTATGAGATAAACATGGATGTTATGACTGGCTATGAGTTCTACTATCACAGACAGATCGATTACAGTGACTCTGCGGTCATATTCACCTCACAGTCGGGTGAGACCGCAGATACCCTCGCAGCACTCAGGAGGGCGAATGAACTCGGACTTAGAACCGTTACCATAACCAATGAACCCGGCAGTACCATGGCATCTGAATCCATGGAGACCATAGTGACCCGATGCGGACGTGAGGAGGCAATACTCGGCACCAAGACCTACATGACACAGCTCCTGGCCCTCTACAGGATACTTTTCGGTATGTACAGTGATGAAAAATCAGATGAGATAATGGGAGAACTTGAGAAACTACCCGGTGAGGTTGAGGATCTGCTGAGGAGAACAGAGGTTGAGTGCAGGGATCTTGCAGAGGAATATGCCGGTGAGGATATATTCTACTGTATGGGGAGCGGTCCTAACTATGGACTGGCCTACAAACTCGCCATGACGATGCTCATGGAGGGTGCCCTGAAGCATGCCTGTCCACTGTATTCCGGAGAATTCAGACATGGACTCATTGAAAGGGTTGAGGAGGGGGTCCCGGTTATATTCCTTGAATCGGGGCTGCCGGGTGATGAGCTGACAGAGAGGGCCCTGCGTTTCTGTGAGAACCTGGGCGTTGAGAACCTTGTATTCCGGATGTCAGATTACTCTGACCTTAACGGACTCCTGTCACCCTTTGTACTTGCAGTTCCCCTTGAATGGTTCGTGTACTACCTCGCCCATTTCAACGGGGAGGACCCGGGCAGTACTAGGCACATAGGTAAGGTGAGATACTAGCCCCCTCCAGCACATTTTTTGGCAGGACCAGCAGTGCTGACCTCAATGTTCTGCTTCAGAGAACACAGATGTACATTAGATGGCATCCGATGAAGAATATCTGAGACTAGGGCATAGCCTAAAACTATTCAGAGAACTCACGGTCCTGTAAAAATGGTTGTTAGGTGCCTGTGTAAGGGTTATTTATATAGTTTTTTCCCATATCCAGCCCTGCACCTTGCTGGGGGTTCTGTGTGATTCTATAGAGCTGTTTTCTTATATCTCAGGTAAGCTGTAAAATTAGGAGGGTCAGTGAGCAGTTTATATGATCTCCAGATGAGCTGCTGGCGGTTTCCATTCAACCTTCGCTTTTCACGGATTCTCCTGAAAAAATGAGTTTGGTGGTTTTATTCCACCTTTAGGGTCTGTTTCTTTTTGACCTCAACCTTTGGAAGTTCAACTGTGAGGACACCGTTTTCAAATTTGGCCTTAGCATCTTCGACCCTGATCTTTTCAGGTAGCCTCATCTCCCTTTTTGCTTCACCGTACTTCCTTTCCTTCTTGATGAAATCGGCCTCTTCGATTTCGACTTCCTCCTCAAAGACTGCTGATATGGATATGGTGTTTTCGGTCAGTTCTATGTTGATGTCCTCCTTCTTAACACCTGGAAGGTCGGTTTTGATGATTATGGCATCATCTGTTTCCATGACGTCCATGCTGAGTTTTTCGGGGATGTTCTCTGCGTACTCTGAGATCTTCTTCTCAAACTCTTTCTGCATCTCCCTCATGTTCTTTATCATGTCTTCCATCATCTTCTCAGCCATCAGCCTTCTTTTCTCAAACATTGTCATGGGCTTTTCGAGTTTCTTTTTCATATAACCCCTCCAGTTTTTTTATTATCTTGGAGACCCCTCTGCCCTCGAATGCAGAAACTTTCAGTGGATCTTCAACCCTATTAATATATTCTTCCAGATACTTAACATTTTCTGCAAGGTCCATCTTGTTGAAGACCGTGACAATGGGGATGTCAAAGACGCTCCTTATGCCGAGGTAAAGGCTGTACTGGCTTTCAAGGGTGTATCCACATGTTTCAGAGGCGTCAAAGATGAACATTATCACATCTGCTATGTTCTCAAGGGCGACCATGGCCTGGAGTTCTATGTTGTTCATATCCTCAACCGGCCTGTCCAGGAGCCCCGGTGTGTCTATAACCTGTATCCTCTTCCATTTCCGCTCAAGGTGACCTATCTGGATCCCCTTGGTGGTGAAGGGGTAATCTGCCACCTCGGGCTCTGCGCCGGTGAGGGTCCTTAGGAGCGTGGATTTTCCAACGTTGGGGAAGCCTGCTATAACGACCGTGAAGGCGTCAAGGTCCACTGTGGGCATGTTCCTCAACTTATTCTTTGCAAAGTCGAGAAAGTCAAGGTCGCCATCGATCCTCTTTATCACTGACGATATCCTGCCGAAGGCCTCCCGCCTAAGACGGGATGCATCAGACGGTTTTGAACGTTTTATACGGGTCATGTAATCTGATTCCAGCTGGTTAAGTATTCCAACAGCCCAGTTAAGTGCCCCGAGGGATTTTTTGAGTTCATCCACCCCCACAGTCACGTCTATGTAGTCCTGGTAGAACTCTGGGAGGGACTCTATATCAGGTATTCTCTGGATTATCATCTTCAACCGGTCCCTTATGACCTGACATGCTGTCTGGACACGTGTTGACTCAATAACCTTGGCCTTCTTCTGGCCAGGAATCTTTGAACTCCGTTTAAGGGACGCGGCCTTCCTGGCCCTCCGGAATCCCTTATCAAGAAGTTCATCTGTTGTTGGAACTGTGGGTATGATCATAAAATCACTCTCATTAAACCTGTAACTTCTGCGGATCTATTTATCTTTAATGTGCGGGGATATCTTTAATCCCCTCATGAGTAATTAGCTTCAGCATGAACTTTAATCATCTTCATGGAATATCTGGGCCTGGAACCTGTAGACTCTGGTTTCAGGGTCATAGAAGCAGTCCGGCGGAAGACCCGCCTTCATACATGTGTTGCAGAGGAACTCCTCAGCGTCCCAGCCCCACTCTGTGGCGACCTGTGGAAGGAGAAGTCCCCTGGCCCATCCCCTCTCAACGATCAGACCGTCGACACCGACCCTTATGAGGCTGGGGTAATCTGCGGGGCTTTCAACCTCAAGGGGCTCTGGCGGTGTCAGCACACTAACCTCAACATCTATATCCCCGAGTTCCTCAGGTTTAACAGGGGGAAACCTGGGGTCACCTGTCGCAGCAGATATGGCGGCCTCAACAAGGGCATCGATAAGGGGTTTCACAGGTTCTGGATAACCTATACATCCCCTCAGATTCCCGTTCTTCTCAAGTGTAACGAAAACTCCTCTCTTTTCCCTGAAAACATCAGGAAGGTCATCAGGGAGTCTGAGGTTTTCTGATCCACGCAGGTGCTCCTCTATGGCCATCCTCGCGATTTTAACAAGAATTCTACCTTCATCCCTGGATAATGGCGCGTACTTCATGTTCCACCCACCATGGCATTCCTTATCCTCACGTGGGGGCCCCCATCGCCCACAGGGACGCTCTGCCCGGATTTCCCGCAGAAGCCGATCCCCAGCCTGAAGTCTGAACCGACCCCGTCAACATTTTTGAGGGTCTCCAGGACGTTTCCTGAGAGGGAGACATCCTTCACGGGTTCTGCAATTTCACCATCCTGTATACGGAATGACTCGGCAGCATTGAACTGGAAGATACCCTTACCGGTATCCACCTGACCCCCCCTTGAACCCCTCAGGTAGACACCATTCCGGATATCCTCTATGAGTTCATCGAAGGATAAATCGCCTGGTTTGAGGTATGTGTTGCTCATCCTGACAATGGGCTGGTCCCCTATGGCTGAACGGGCATTCCCTGATGGTTCAAGACCAAGTTTGAAGACTGTTTCCCTGGAGTTAAGGAGTGAAGTGAGGACGCCGTTCTCCACTAGAACGGTTTCAGTGGCCCTCACACCCTCTGCATCGTAGCTGTAACTCCCAAAACCATCAATCGTAGGGTCGTCGATGATGGTAACACCCTCAGAGGCAATCTTCTCCCCCAGTTTACCCTCGAGTATTGAGTCACCCTGGAGTATGAGGTCCGCCTCTGCTGCATGCCCCAGTGCCTCATGTATGAATACACCCGTAAGTTCGGGGTCAGTTACTATATCAAAGCGTCCTGATGGCGGTGGACTCGCCTTGAGGAGCCTGACAGCCTTTTCGCCGGTCCTGCGACCGAGCTCTTCAATGTCCTCCCTCTCCAGTATTTCGAAGCCGCCGGTTCCACCGCAGCTCTTATGGCCGAACTGTATCCCGGAGCCATCCGATGCAACAGCGTTTAGAAAGAGGGCGACCCGGGTCTCATCCATCTCAATGAGTGACCCCTCTGAATTCAGGAAGGCAGATGAGCTCTCCATGTCAACGTAGCTCACAGTGGTGCTCACAACACCATCAACTGATGCGGCATGGTGTGCATCTGATACCAGCTCCCGCTTCTCAGCTGCCGGGACATCTGAGGGCGGCCGGGATGACCGTACCCGGGTTTTATCAACACAGGGGGCACCTGAACCCACCCGGACATCGCCCCTGAGGGACCCGGCCATCTTTATGGCCTTAAGGGCCATTTTACCGAGCCTGGAGGGTTCATCTGTAAAGGCAAATCCCCATGAACCATTCCTCAGTACCCTTATCCTGAAACCAGAGGCTCTCCCGGATTTAACCTCCTGCAGTTTACCGTCCTTCATCAGAATGGAACTGGTCCGGGAGGTGCCAGCCCTTATATCTGCATATTCCACCCTATCCTCTATGTCCATGAGTATGCTGCCAAGATAATCCGTGTCAATCTCCATTTCCTATCAGCCTTCAAAAGTTTCTCTTATTAATTCTGTAGGTGGGTGCTTATGATTCTTTTGATGTCACGCTGAAGCCCGCATGCAGTGGTTCTGTGAACTCAATAAATATTTAAATGAACATCCATATACCAGTAACCAGTTCATTTTATAGATAGCACCGGATGTGGTATATTGAAGACAATTGAGGAGATAAACCAGAAGATCAGGGATGGGGATGCTGTGGTTGTCACCGCAGCCGAGATGACAAGGATAGTTGCTGAAAACGGCCCCATGGACGCTGCAAAGGAAGTTGATGTTGTTACAACAGGTACATTTGGTGCTATGTGTTCATCAGGCGCTTTCCTCAACTTCGGACACTCAGATCCTCCCATAAAGATGTCAAGGACCTACCTCAATGGTGTTGAGGCTTACTCTGGACTCGCGGCAGTTGACGCCTACATAGGCGCAACACAGCCAAACCGTGACCCGGACATAGGGCTTGACTATGGGGGCTCACATGTAATAGAGGACCTTATAAGGGGGAAGGAGGTTGAACTGGTGGCAGAGGCCTATGGAACAGACTGCTACCCCCTTAAGAATGTTGAGACCCTCATAAGTCTTGAGACCATAAACCAGGCGGTCATGGTTAACCCGAGGAACTGCTACCAGAACTATGCAGTAGCGGTCAACTCCACACAGGAGACACTCTACACCTACATGGGAACACTGCTCCCCAACTATGGAAACGTCACCTACTCCAGTGCAGGGGAACTCAGCCCCCTCCTCAATGACCCCTACTTCCAGACCATAGGTGTCGGCACAAGGATATTCCTCTGCGGCGCAGAGGGCTACATAGTGGGGGAGGGTACCCAGCACTCAACAGAGGCTGAAAGGAGAAATGGCGTACCTGTTTCCCCATCAGGCACCCTCATGCTGAAGGGTAACATGAAGGAGATGGATCCTGAATATGTGAGGGGAGCCACAATGCCCAGGTACGGCCCAACACTCTACGTGGGTGCAGGGATACCCATACCAGTACTCAACGAGGACATAGCGGCTTCAACAGGAATATCAGATGAGGATATAGTCTGCAGGGTCATTGATTATGGTGTACCAGGGAGATCAAGGCCCGTGGTGAAGGAGACCAATTATAAGGAGCTCAAATCAGGGAAGATTGAGATAAATGGCATGGAGGTCCCGGCATCACCACTCTCCTCAATCAGGAGGGCCCTTAAGATTGCAGAGGAACTCAAATCATGGATTGAAAGGGGCGACTTCCTGCTCACAGAGCCAGTTAAGCGCCTACCCTCAAGATCAGCCACCCGACCCCTTGAGATAAGAAGACCCTCCATCATGGTGCGGGAACTTGAGAGCAAACCGGTCATCATAACCCACCAGGAGGACGACCTTAAGGATGTGGCCAGGAAGATGGTTGACAATAACATAAACCACATACCCGTCGTTGACAGTGAGGGCGTCCTGAGGGGTATCGTAACATCATGGGACATCGCGGACGCGGTGGCAAGGGGTAAGAGGAAACTCAAGGATATCATGACCCGCAAGGTGGTTGTTGCAAGGGAAAATGAGCCCGTAGACGTTGTTGCAAGACGTATAGATAAGTATAACATTTCAAGTTTACCCATAGTTGATGATGAAAACCGCGTTAAGGGTATAGTGACCGCGGAGGACATTTCAAGGTTAATAGGGAAAGTTGATAACAGGGGAGAATCAATATGAAGGCCTGGCTTAAATTCTCACCGAACATTGTTAACAAGTCAATAATATCAGAAGCCATAAAGAAGTATGACATCGAGTTCAACATCCTGAGGGCAAACATCACACCCCGCGGGGGTAAGATGCTTGTTGAGATCAGCGGCCCCGAGGAGAGGGAGGGGATAGACTTTATAGAGGAGGCCGGTATAGAGGTGCACCCGGCAGTGAGGGTCGTTAAGAAGGACCGTGAGAAGTGCATGGACTGCGGTGCCTGCGTATCCCTCTGCCCGGTTGGCGCCATATGTATCGAGGATGACTGGGAGATAGTCCTCGATGACAAGAAATGTATCGGCTGCAGCTTCTGTGTAAACTCCTGCCCCACAAGGGCAATAGTGTTGCTTGATTGATAGCTGAAAAGAGGGAACTATCATGGTCCTTGTGGTTGGCTCCGGTGCTGGGGGTGCAACCCTTGCAAGGGAACTTGCCATCCGGGGCATTGACGTTACTGTAATTGAGAGGGGGCCCTGTGTTAAGGATTCTGATGCATTCCTGTGCTATGATGAAGCCCCCGATGTGGATATCCTGAGGACAAGTTGCGCTGGAGGGTCAACCCTTGTCGCTGCAGGAAACGCCGTCAGGGTCCTTGAGAACACCCTTAAGGACTATGGGGTTGACATAACAGAGGACCTCCATGCCATTGAGGCTGAACTCAGGGTAGGGGAGCTTCCAGACACCCACACAGGTAGAGGCACAGCCCTGATAATGGATGCTGCAGAATCCCTGGGTCTCGGTGTAAGGAAGATGCCTAAATTCATAGACCCTGATAAATGCAGGCCCTGCGGTAAGTGCTCATTCGGATGCCCGAGGGCTGCTAAGTGGTCTGCAAGGAGATTCCTTGATGAGGCAATTGAACACGGAGCTGTTCTCATTGAAGAAACCGAGGCAAAGAACATAATTGTCAGAAATGGATCAGTTTCGGGTCTGAAAACATCCCGGGGAGATTTCCATGATGAAACGGTTGTGCTGGCAGCCGGGGCCATCGAAACCCCCAGGATACTCATGAGGGCGGGTATAGATGCAGGTAACGGACTCTTCATGGACACCTTTGTGACCGTGGGGGGCATACTTGAGGGGGTGGGGTTCTGTGATGAGGTCCAGATGAACGCCCTCATAGAACTTGATGGTGTTATACTCTCACCCCACTTCTCAACCCTCCTGTTCCCTGAGGATGATAGGAGGAACGTCCTGGGTATCATGGTTAAGATAGCCGATGAGAGATCTGGGCGTGTGGAGGCCGACAGGATTGTCAAGCACCACACCGGCAGGGACATCAGTCTCCTCTCAGGGGGTGCAGCCATTGCAGGGAGCATACTCTCACGGGCCGGTGTTGGGGCAGGCACGTTGAGGTCCACGGGACCCAGGGGGGCCCACCCTGGAGGTACCGCTTCCCTGGGGGAGGTTGTTGATGAGAACCTGGAAACCTCCATTGAGGGCCTCTTTGTGGCCGATGCGAGTGTGCTGCCAGAGGCGCCTGGCGCTCCACCCATACTGACCATAATGGCACTTGCAAGGCGTCTGGCACGCCATATAGTTTCAGGCCATATAGTTTCAGTTTTATGATGGTGCCTTTCCTGATCTTAAGAACAAATGCTGCTGTTATTCAATTTCTGATTATTTTTTATAGCGGCGATAACATACCTATATCAAAGGTGAAATTATGAAAAACTCACGGCTTAAAATCATGACCCTCCTATTTTCGGCTGTGCTTCTGTTCTCCACTCTTCAGGTGGTATCAGCCCTCAAAACTGAGATAATCTACACGGGTACAGGGGGAGATGTGTCAAAGAACTACTACATAAAGAAGTACTCCCCCAGGACCCAGGTAACGTCCGAGGTGTTCCAGGCAGCCAGAAAGGGAACACCCATGTTCACATTTGGAAATGGAGGGGGGAAGAAGGTTATAATAGTGGCGGGTGTCCATGGAAATGAACTCCCAGCGTCCATAGCCGCTGTGAAACTCATAAACTACCTATCTGGCAAAAATATCAGAGGCACTGTATACGTTGTACCCTTCCTCATACCATCATCCACCGCGAAAACCTACAGATACTGGAAGGGTAAGAACCCCAACAGCATAGCGAATATCAGGGGGACACCCACAAACAGGATACTCCAGATTGCACTTTCAAGGGACGTGGATGCAGTCGGTGACTTCCATTCAACAAGGCCTGGGGGAGTGCCGGGGAAAACATCCATCCTCTGTACAAGGATCCCCACCTATGAAAGCTACCGCATGGCATACCAGATGAGCCGTTACAGCGGGTCAGCCTTCATACCGGCCCAGGTTGCAGGTAAGGATTATCCGGGAGCCCTTGAGGATGTATGCAACCTTGCAGGTATCCCTGCAGTGACCGCTGAGGTCAGATCTCCCCATGGCTCAGTGGCATCTGGAAGTGTCACAAAATCCTATACCCAGATGATAGGCTTCCTCAAGTACAACGGGGTCATCTGATTACAACGGGGTCATCTGATCTTAAGAGTAGTCTCTATTTAAGCTTCCTATTTTTATCTTTTCAGTTTTTTGAAAAAAATGAAAGTTTCAGTATCTTTAGACTCCTAGAACTGTGACTCTATCTCATCGGCCTCAATGAGGCGCTCACAGTAGTAGCAGCGCAGGAGAACGGGTTCCTCTGAGATGACATAGAAACGGTTCTCGACACCCTCGTCACTGTTTGTGATGCAGTTGGGGTTGGGACATCTGAGGATGCCCCTCACCTCATCCATGAGCCTCACCTTGGCCTTCTCAACAATCTTATAATCCCTCACAATGTTTATTGTAGCTCTGGGGGCTATGAGGGCTATCTGGTCAACCTCCGAGGGCTTGAGTTCTCTGTTCTCTATTTTAACTATGTCCTTGGATCCAAGCTGGGAGGAATCCATATTCATGGCAACGGTCACCTTGCTGCGCCCATCAGGGAGCCCAAGGATGTTGAGGACATTCAGAGATCTGTTTGCGGTTATATGATCGATAACTGTTCCGTTCTTTATTGGTTTGACCCTCAGTTCAAAGGGTTTCTTCATATCCATCCCCTCTTTATCTGACGTTGAATGGGGAAGTGAAATCCCCTATTCCCCCTCACTGGTGAGGACCCTCCTATTTTCTTCCAGCAACGTTGAAGGTTTCAATGAACCTTGCATACACTGGTCTTGTGATGAAGACTCCTATGATGACTCCGAGGACCGTTGTGAATGCAAAGCCAGCAAGGAGACCTATACCCGTGGCACCCCTTGAAAAGCCTATGTATGCCAGTGGAAGCATTGCAGCTATGAGGGTACCTGCTGATGCGAATATTATGAAGAAGGCGTCCTTTATCCTGAACTTCCTCCTTGTTCTGCGGCCCTCACCCGAGAGGACCTCGTCTGTTATGATTATCTGGTCGTCCACCCCGGTACCTATCGCTGCCAGTATACCTGCTATGGCTGCAAGGTCGATGTTCCACCGGATAACAGCAGCCGCCCCCAGTATAAGCAGGAGCTCTGCGAGGGTTGTGAAGAATATTGGCAGGACGAGGATTGGGCTGCGGTACCTCACTATGAGTATCACCGCTATTGCCAGAACAGCGAGAAGACCGGCGATCATCGCACCCTCTGCGAACTGTTTTCCGAGTTCAGGGGATACGCTGCTCACACCGACTATCTTAACCTTAACCGGCAGTGACCCTGATTTGAGGAGGGTCTCTATCTCCTTCGCCTGGACCTCGGCCTCTGCCTTGCTGTTCTCTGCCCCTGTTATCCTGACATCTGTGACCGGCTTTCCGGTGGCAACCTCGGCTGATATTTCAGGGGCTGTTATCAGGCGGTCGTCCAGGTACATCTTAACGGGTTCTCCTGCCTTGCCCCTGGCTGCCTCTGCGAACTTCCTGGCGCCCTCTGTTGAGAGCCTGAATGGGACCTCCCATTCATTCCCGGTTATTATGGGAGACTGGACGCTCACAATATCTGCGCCTGTGAGAACGGTCTCGTTACCTATCTTTGCCTCAAACTTACCGGGTTTACCAACTATATCTGCGACCTGGTCCGGCTGGACGCCAGCAATTTCAACTATAACGTTCTGGTCTCCGCTTGCACGCACCTTCACATCCTTCACACCGAATATGTTGAGCCTCTTATCAAGTACACTGGTTACGGTGTTCATGGTGGCGGCATCAACCGGCCTTTCGAGCTGTATCTGTATGAGTGACCCTCCCTGAAGGTCAAGTCCCTGCTGAATACCCATGGTTGATATTGCAGTGACACTCGCCGCCACAAGGACTATGAGGAGTATCACCCTGTAATCCTTAAGAAACTTTGATACCTTCCTGTTCATGATCTAACCTCCAGGTACCACCTCAGAATTCCAAGGTTCATGAGCCATGTGGTCAGGATATCCGCCAGGAGCCCAATTATCAGGACTGCTGCTATATCACTCAGCACCCTGGCCTCGGGCATCACAAACACCGTCACAAGGTACAGCGCTGCCATTGATGCGATTGCAGCTATGGACATCGTAACACCCGTCTTCATGGCCCCCAGAGCCCTCTCGTTTATGGTCCCCTTCCTGCGTTTAAGGACCCTTGTGGTAAGGAGTATGTCTGTGTCCACGCTGTAACCTATGAGCATCAGTATCGCACCGACAGATGCCAGTGAGAGGGGTATGCCGAAGAGTGACATCCCACCCACGGCTATTATGATATCAGATGCTGCTGCGAGTATAACTGCCAGTGAGGGGACCGGGTCCCTGAATATTATGAAAACCGTCACCGACATGAAGAGGAATGCGAAGCCAATGGCCCAGTAGATCTGGTTCATGGCCTGTTTGCTCAGAACAGGACCGACTGCCTTGTAACTGTTGATGGTTGCGGTGCCCCTGAGGGCTTCACTCACCTTCACAACATCCATGTCTGTACCGAACTGTACCGTCGCCCTTTCACCCCTTATGGAGAGGACCTTAATGTCTCCTGTGCCCAGTTTCTCCCTGAGGAGGGATTCCAGTTCGGCTTGGGTAACGCTCTTCTCGAGGGTCAGCTCTGCAAGGGCTCCACCCTTGAGGTCCACGCTCTCGTTGAGTCCATTGAAGACAACGAGAAGTAGCGCAATTACAGTTATGGCTGCTGGTATGGCTATGAGTGGTCTGTATGACTTTAAAATGCGGTCAATCAAGACGATCACCTTTAAAGTTTGTCCTATCTGTCAAATAGATCACCTGGCTTCGTATATCTTCAGGTCCTTCTCATTGATTATTCTGAGGGTATCCTCCCTCACCTGGATGAGTTCTTTGCCCGCGGTTTTCTGGATGAAGAAATTTATGATCCTTCCTCCCCGTGCCCCTATCTTCTCTGCCATTCGCTCTATCGCACCCTCACCGCCCTGCCGGCTCATGGTGGTGAAAAGTATCACGTCCTTCCCAAGGAAATCCACCCTGTCTATGAGTGTTATTATTGCGGGGGCGGGTTTACCTGCCCAGGTGGGTGTTCCAAGGTATACAAGGTCGTAACCTGAGAGGTCGACCTTTTCGGGCTTGATGGGTGTCTTTGACTCTCGAAGTGCATCTATGGATGATCTGAAACTGCTCATGAATCCTTTTCTATCATCAAGGTCCCTGATCTCGATAAGATCAGCATCCAGTTCCTCTGCAAGGGTCCTTGCAACCATTGCAGTGTTCCCGCTGCGAGAATAATAAATTACACACGTTTTCATCATATCACTCAGCTTCGTCACCTAGGGATGGGATTTGATGGCATCATATATATTTCTGCCCATTTAATAACGGTGCTGTGCTATGGGTACATCCCGGGGAAATCAAGACCCTCGACCTCCCTGAACCCGAACATTATATTCATGTTCTGGATGGCCTGACCGGATGCGCCCTTCACAAGGTTGTCTATGGCTGATACTATAACAGCCCTCTGATTATCATCAACATCGAAGCATCCGATGTGGCAGAAGTTGGAGCCCCTGACTGCACTGAGCCCAGGGATACCCTCAACAACCCTTACAAAGGGTTCTCCATCATAGAATCCCCTGAATATGTCTGCGATTTCGCCCTGTTTCAGGTCCTCAAGGAGGAAGGTGTGGGCTGTTGTAAGGATGCCCCTTGTCACCGGGACGAGGTGGGGGGTGAAGCTGAGCCTCACAGGATTCAGCCTTGAGAGTTCCTGCCTTATCTCCGGTGTGTGCCTGTGGCCTGTTACATTGTAGGGGATTACATTATCACTGCAGTGAGGGTAATGGGTCAGGGCTGTTGGCTTAACACCCGCACCACTCACCCCGGTCTTCGAATCAATTATGAATGTGTCTGCAATCTTCTCATATACCAGTGGGAGACATGCGAGTATTGCACCCGTCGGGAAACAGCCAGGATTTGCCACAAGATCTGCGGAGGCTATCTCCTCCCTGTGTATCTCAGGAAGACCATAAACCGCGTCGAGGGGGCTTTCGTGTTCGATTCCATACCATTCCTCATAGGTTTCGGTGTCATCAAAGCGGTAGTCACCGCTGAGGTCCACCACCCTTATACCCCTTTCTATAAGCTGGGGGACGATCTTCATTGAGGCCCCGTGGGGGGTGGCTGTGAAGACAAGGTCCGCGTCTATTTCCCCGGCACCGACGTCCTCAAACTTCAGGTCAGTGTCCTGGAGGTGTGGATGCACCCTCGACACGGGGACACCACTGTACTGCCTCGATGTGGCTGAGACCACCTCCACCTCCCTGTGGTTCTCGAGGAGTCGCAGCAGTTCACCTCCAGTGTATCCACTGGCTCCGATAATACCCACACTTATCATCTTGATCACCTTAATTGACTTGACTGTGATAATTACTTTGGTGAACTGATTTAATAAGGTGTTATGGTTTAGATGCCTTAACTGATATGATAATCCAGTGCTGGCGGCCACCTCTAATCACCCTGTGACGGCGGTACGCCTCCCACCATATATGTCCATCACTGACCCAGTCCTGGCCACCAAAATTTATAAGTATTTCATGGACAACCTTTAACTGTCCATGGGGGATATCTTCCCCATGAATGGAGGCGGTAAAATTAAGCGTCACTCGATACTTGCATTACTGCTGCTTCTTGGAGTAGTGGTACTGCCTGCTGGAGATGTGAATGCAGCTGAATCAAATCTAACATCCAGTACAACCGGAAACACAAGTGCTGCATATACAAAGGCATCAGCATCGACCACAGTGAACTACACCTACCATGAATACGTCCCCTATAAGGTGCGGGTGAAGGTATCCTACCTTAAGCCCTACAGGGTGAAGGTTAAAAAGGCCACCAGGACCTACTACTACCGGAAGGGGAAATACAGGGTCCGTTACACCTATGCCTACACCTATGTGACCCGGTACAAAAAGACCTACCGGTGGGTTATCGAGACACGATACAGAAAGGTTACAAGGGTCGGATACGCTGAACTCTCTGATTATCTGAAGGAAACCGATAACTGCCAGGTTTCGGATGAGGAGATCTCTTCTCTGAGCAGTAACCTCACATCAGGCTGTAACTCAACCTATGATAAGGCGGTAAGGATATTTAACTGGGTCCGTGACAGCATAGACTACAGTTTCTACTACAATACACGTAAAGGCGCCGTTGGTACACTCCACAGTGGATCAGCAAATTGCTGCGACCATACACACCTTCTTGTTGCCCTTGCAAGGGCATCAGGTATACCTGCAAGGTACATCCATGGTAACTGTGTATTCAGGAGTGGTAACACCTATGGACACGTCTGGGGACAGCTGTACGTCAATGGAAGATGGTATGACGCCGATGCAACAAGTTTCTCAAATGCCCTGGGAACAGTGAATAACTGGGACAGGTCCAGTGCATTTATAAAGGGCGTTTACGCAGAGCTACCATTCTGATCTTCAAAAATAATTTATTTTTTTATTTTCCAGCTGAAAAATCGATGCACTATCTCTGCTTTACCATCAACAGTTTTTAAGTGAGTCCTCGTCGAATTCCATGCTGCGGATCCTTTTAATTATCTTGCAGGTGCTGTCAAGTTCGGAGTCTCTGTATTTCTCTATCCTCCTGACCTCACATCCAAGGCCCCTCCTCCTGAGCTCATCACGCAGCTCATCAACATCAAACTTCTGATCGGGGCCAATGGCGATGATGTCAGGTTTTATACGGTGCACTATCTCAAACATGTCGGTCTCACTGCCAAGGTAGGCCTCATCAACAGGCTTCAGCATCCTGACAACCTCAAGCCTCTGTTTCTCACCGACTATGGGGGTTCTCTTGCGGGCCCTGACTGTGGAGTCCCTTGCAAGGACAACCACCAGCCTGGTGTCCTTCCCACCAAGTTTCCTGGCCTCCTCAAGGAAGAACCCGTGTCCGGGGTGTATTATGTCAAAGGTGCCTGTTGCCATAACTGTCTTCATTTTATCATCCTGCTGAAGGTTTTCATTCAAGGTCCTGATATTTGAGGGCCTCGGTGAGGTCTATGAGGCCCCTGTAGATGGCTGATCCTATAACGACCCCCATTACACCGGTCCCCTGCAGCATCCTCAGGTCATTGAGGCTGCTAACACCCCCTGAGTAGATTACAGGTATCTCAACTGCCTCCACAAGTTCACTCACGGGTTTCAGGTCAAATCCTGAGAGAAGACCCTCGAAGTCCACGTTGGTAAAGAGTATGCTACCAGCTCCCCTCTCCTGGAATTTCCTGGCCATCTCCTCTGCTGTGAAGGGGACCTTCTCTGTCCATCCCCTTATAACAACCCGTGAGTCCCTGCTATCAAGTGAGACCATTATGCGTTCCGATCCGTATTCACCTGCAAGTTCCTCAACGATGGCAGGGTTTTCTATGGCCATGGTGCCCAGTATAACCCTCTCAAAGCCCATATCAAGGAGTTTCCCTGCATATTCTCTACTCCTTATACCTCCACCTATCTGGAGGGGCACTGAAACCCTCTCTGTGATCTCCTTCAGTATACCTGTATTCTTCTCAAGACCAAGGGCCCCATCAAGGTCCACGACATGGATTGTTTCAGCCCCCAGGGATTCCCACCTTCCGGCAACTCCGGCAGGATCATCAAGCACTACCTGCTCTGTCCCGGGTTTTCCCTGAACAAGCTGAACACATTTTCCATCCTTTATATCCACGGCCGGTATTATAAGCATTCTGTCCTTCTGAAAGCTCATTTTATCACTGCTGTCAATACTCTCCTGTTTGGGGGTTTCCTGATGAAGATATTTAAAAGTTCCTTTCCATCCCCTTGAAGATATTTAAGTATCCATGGATATAAATGGAAGGTAAAGGTGTGTGCCATGGAGAATATCGGGGCCATCATTGAGGAATACCGGAGAACCACAGACGATGAAATAATGAGTGAAAGAAATGGAATCGGTCCCAGAGAGCCCATTAAGGATAATATAGAACTTAAAGACATTTTTAGGCCGGAGAGAATGTTCTTCTCCCGATTTGAAGACGATGGGAGTTACGTCGCAAGCTTCCGCATGGGACACTTCAACATTCCTGATATAATTTCAGGTTCAGCAGCCGGTGTTTCCTACATCGGAGGCCTTAATCTTGGAAGGGCCCTCATATCTGAGGGTCTGGCTGGGGACATCCACTCACTCGCGGAGCTCATGCTTGACCAGAAACTGGGCATTCTTGATATCGTCTCTGAATGGGAGGATGATGGATACCTGAGGATGGATGTGAGGGTCTATGAGTGCATTGAATGCGCAGGCCTTCCAAATATAGGGCGCCCAATATGCTTCTTTGAGGCAGGTATAATTGCCGGTGCCCTCTCTGAGATACTTGGCTGTGATGTGGATGCATATGAGAGGCGCTGCTGGACCAATGGTTACTCCTTCTGCCAGTTTGATGTGAGGGCCAGGGTATAGAGATCAGATTCATTTCTCTTCACTTTTTTCAGGGGGCACTGATTTTATTACATTTCAGTTTTCCAGGACATAATCTTACTTACCGTTCCAGTAGAGTATGAAGACCCCTGTGAGCATCACAATCCCTGAAATTCCCTGCATGATCGAGAATGGCTCTCTGAGGATTATAAATGCGAATATTGCCCCGAAAAGGGATGATAATGGAAAGAGGGCTCCGACCATGGAAGCACCTATCTCCCTTATTGCGATGTAGATGAGTATGAAGGAGCAGCCAATGCTGAAGACTGAAACCCCGAGTGCATAGGGGAGCATTTCAAGGGGAAGTTCAGTGTTTATACCGAGAATAAGCATGATGATAAGGAGTACAAAGCCCCCAACAGAGCTTTTAACCCCGGATATAAATATAAGGTCCCTTTTTCTGCTTAAAAACTTGCTCAGGACGGTGTCAAGGCTCCAGAAGAACGCTGCCGCCATCACAAGAAAATTTCCGGTAACAGCAACGTTCTGTAGAATGGTACTGAAATCACCCTCAGTTAAGAGGTACACAGCACCCAGTATGATGAGGACTATCCCCATGAAATCCTTCAGCTGAAGGGTCTCCCTGAAGATTAGGTAGCCCAGTAAAATAATGAAGAGGACCTCAACGTTCAGTATGAGTGATGCGTTAACCGCTGTGGTATCCCCCAGTCCCGTGAGGAAGAGGAGAGGTGCTATCACAGTACTCAGGAGTGCTGTAAGAAGAAGAATCAGGTAATCATTTCTTTTTATTCTGGCCTCGCTTTCACCTTTTCTGTTTATGGCATTAAGGACATGCTCCCGCAGGGGGGTCTCCCTTATCAAGAAGAGGAATATCCCGGCAATTATGTAGGTGTAGGCCCCGATGGTCACGGGATGCATGCTGGAGAGCATTATCTTATCAAGTGTTGCAGAGATACCAAAGAAAATCGTTGCAGTTATAATACTGATATAACCCCACAGTCTGCGCATATATGCACCTTCCTCAGGATACCCACACATAGATATGGTGGTGGGTATATAGATATAAGTGATGACCCACTAAATAAAGGATTACCCGGCAGACCTTGAAGCTCACCGGGATAACTCAACATCTGAGAAATTTATATTACTTCTTCTAACTACAGGTTTCTCTTATCTCCACCACACCAGGTGATCCTATGAGGAAGATAGCTCTGAAGGTTGCATACATAGGTACAAATTATCACGGATTCCAGAGACAGCCAGACGTCCCAACGGTTGAGGGAAAACTCCTGGAGGCCCTGGAGGGGGCGGGTATCATTGAGGATCCAAAAAAGGCACGATTCCAGATAGCCGGCAGAACCGACAGGGGCGTCCATGCACTTGGAAATTTTGTGAGCTTTTTCACAGAGGAGGATATTCATGTGAACCAGATCAACGACCTCCTTCCCCGGGATATACGGGTTCTCGCGTGGGCATCGGTCATGTACCCCTTCAAGGTAAGGTACCCTCTGGAGAGGCACTACAGGTACATACTGCACAGGGAGGAGTCCATGGATACAGATTCAATGGCCGAGGCAGCAGCCCACTTCAGGGGGACCCATGACTTCAGCAACTTCTCAAGGAGGAGAGACAGGGACCCCGTGAGAAGGATAAATGATGTCAGGATATCCGAGGTCGGTGATTCCATCATCATCGATGTCTACGGTGAGAGTTTCCTCTGGCAGATGGTTCGTAAGATGGTCAGGGCTCTCTTAATGGTATCTGAAGGGGAGCTTGCTCCTGATGACATGGCCGGGCTCCTGGATACTGACCGGAGGGTGTTTCTGGAGCCCATGCCCCCCGAGAACCTCATCCTCATGGATCTCAAATATGGGGTTAAGATAAAACTCAGGCATGATGAATATGCGTTTAAACGGTTCATATCCCTGCTTGAAGAGGAATTCAGGTTGTACCGGGAGATGAGCCTGGTAAGGAGAGCTATGAGTGATCACCTGAGGGATCTGCAGGAACATGGGCTGACTGACTGATTAAGAAGCAGCCAGCACAGGTCTGCCACTTTGGCCATATATTCTCTGGATCCAGGGTGTTCATCCTCTATCATCCGGTGTGTTTCGTCCCTGTGGCTCCGTTACATCTGTGTCATCAGCCGGAGTGGTCAGCATCCCCATGAGGTGCCATGGAGTAGCTCGTTGAACCGGTGTCATCAGGGGCATACCCTGAATTCATCAAAAACTGTAAGTAATTTATTAAATATACAGTTACACTGATGGATACAGTTCTGGAGGATCATAATCTGCATAAGAGGAGAAAGTCAGGGGTGGAGATAAAGCCCCTCATGATAGCCGGTATTGACCCGGGTCACACAGTCGGCCTTGCCCTGGTTGACCTTGAGGGGAGACTCCTCCACCTTGGAAGCATGAAGGAGGCGGCAAGGTCCGATATAATTGAAAGGATAATCGAACACGGAAAACCTGTTATAGTGGCATCGGACGTCCACCCAGCCCCCAGCGCAGTGAAAAGGATAGCTTCAATGCTCAATGCAAGGCTCTACACACCTGAAAGGGTCATGACCATATCCTTCAAGAATGAACTGGTATCGGATTTCCTGAGGGAAACAGATTTCACACCTGAAAACTCACATGAAAGGGACGCCCTGGCAGCTGCCGTGAAGGCCTACAGGCATTATGAAATGAAACTGAAGCAGATAGAAAGAAAGACCAGCGAAACCGGTATGAGCCCCTCTGATACCCTGAGGGTCAAGGGCCTTGTGATAATGGGAAAACCCATCGCAGAGGCAATAAGGTCAGTGAAAGGGGAAGAAGAATCTGAAGCCATGGAAATTTCAGAAAAGGAGTCTCATGGCGACGAATATGATGTTGAGAAGCTCAGGAGGACCATCAGGGCCCAGCGGTCAAGGCTAAGAAACCAGGGATCAACCATTGAAAGGTTGAAGAGAGAGAAGAAGTCCCTCCTGGAGAAGATAAGAAAACTGGAGGATGAGAAGTCAAGGCTCGAGAAAAAACTTGAAAGGATCCAGTATGAGTATTCAAAGGATCTGCTTTTAAACAGAGAACTTTCCCACAAATTAAAGGTTATAGAGAAGCTTCAGAGGAAATACGCAGATGAAAAATCCCGCAGGGAGGCACTTGAAAGGGACCTTGACTCCCTCCTCCAGATAAGGGACATGGAGTCCTCCGGCGACACCACACCCATCAAGATCATAGAAACCTTCACAAGGGATGGAATACGGAGGGCCTGCTCCAGATGGAAAATAAAGACTGGAGACGTGCTGCTTCTCAGGAGCTCGGAAGGAGGTGGTTCACAGACCGCAAGAATACTCCTGGATCTGGGGCCAAGGGCAATAATAACTGAGGATAAGATGTCCCACCAGGCCCTTGAGGTATTTGAGGGGGCGGAGGTGCCCGTTATACCGGTCAGATCACTCCATATAAGGGTACATGATGATTTCGGGTCAGTTAAAACTCAAGATTTAAATAGAGAAATAAAAAAATGGAAACACAGATTAAATGAAAAAAGGAAGAAGGAAGAAGAAGAGGAGCTCCTCAAGGTAATAACCGAATACAGGGCTCAGCGAAGAAGGAATCATAAATGAGACTCTTTTAAGTGGTTAACATGAAGATTGCGATTATTTTAGGGACAAGGCCAGAGATAATCAAGATGGCTCCTGTTATAGATGAGATAAGGAAGCGTGGCATGGAATTCGTACTGATACACACCGGTCAGCACTATGACCATGAGATGTCTGATCAGTTCTTCATTGACCTTGAACTCCCGGCACCCCACCACAACATAGGTGTGGGCTCAGGGAGTCACGGGGCCATGACCGCCGAGATGCTCAGGGGTGTGGAGGAAGTGCTCTTAAGGGAGGAACCGGATATTGTAATGGTCCAGGGGGATACCAATGCCGTACTTGCAGGGGCACTGGCAGCGGTCAAACTCCACATACCCGTTGGACATGTTGAGGCCGGTTTGAGGTCCTTTGACAGGACCATGCCCGAGGAGATAAACAGGATGGTTGCAGATGTCTGCTCAAAACTCTACTACGTCCCAACAGAGGAGTCAGCCATCAACCTCCTCATGGAGGGCGTGGATCCAGAGATGATCCTTGTCACAGGAAACACTGTGGTGGACGCCTGCCTCAGGAACATTGAGATAGCATCAAGGAAATCGGACATCCTCTCAGAGTTCTCAGAGGATGACAGAATTGTCGCCCTGACGCTTCACCGGGCAGAGAACGTGGACAACCCCGAGAGGCTCAGATCAATAATAGACGCCATACTTGAACTTGAGGAATTCAGGATAGTCTTCCCGGTCCATCCAAGAACCAGGAAGAACCTTGAAAGATTTGGACTCTACAGCATGCTCCAGGATGCGGCCCACGTCACACTCATGAAACCAATGGGCTACCTTGACTTCCTTCTTCTTCTTTCAAATTCATTCATGGTACTCACAGATTCAGGGGGACTCCAGGAGGAGGCAATAACCTTCAACGTACCCTGCCTGACCCTCAGGTATAACACAGAACGCCCCGAGACAGTTGAGGCGGGGGGCAATATCCTTGTGGGCGCCGACAGGGAGATGATAACCGGGACGGCGAGGAGGCTCCTCGAGGACCCCGATTTCAGGAGGAGGATGATGGAGGCAGAGAACCCATACGGGGATGGCCATGCCTCAGAGAGGATAATTGAAGAAACCCTCCGTCTCCACAGGGAGGGTAAACTGGGAATGGAAGCCCCGGAGGAGGTTATGTCCATACCATCAAGGAGACTGATACACGTTGAGGAGGATGTAACCGTCTCGGACCTGGCTGAGAGGGAGGACGTATCTGTGAGGATGGTCTACTCTGCAGGCGAAATTCTCTTCCCGGCTTCTGACCTCAATCTCAGGGGACTGGATGTTCTCATAGAATCAGGGTCCAGGAGGAACTGATATGGATGATCAGAGGATAGCAGTATTTGGTCTTGGACACATAGGTCTTCCAACAGCGGCACTATTCGCAAGGGCCGGCTTTAAGGTCACAGGGGTTGACATAAACCCTGAAACAGTGGAGAAGGTTAACATAGGAAGGTCACCCGTCCTTGAACCGGGCCTTGATGAACTGGTGGCCGAGGTCGTTGGGACAGGTAATCTGGGGGCCACCATGGACGGTGAGAGGGCTGCAGCGGAATCAGAGGTCATGATAATTGTTGTGCCAACACCGGTCAACAGTGACAACACATCAGATCTATCTGCAGTCATATCTGCAGCTGAAACAATCTCCAGGGGCCTTAAAAGGGGGGACCTTGTGATAGTGGAGAGCACAGTACCCCCGGGGGCCTGTCAGAACGTGGTGCTCCCCATACTGGAGAAAACAGGTCTTAAGGTCTCAGAGGACTTTGGACTCGCCTACACCCCTGAGAGGGCACTACCCAACAACACCCTCCATGAAATGCAGAACAATGCAAGGGTAATAGGGGGTGCTGACCCTGAAAGCGCCCGGAGGGCCGCTGAACTCTACAGGAGGATGACATCCGGCGAGGTAATAGTCGTGGATGACCTCATGACAGCCGAGATGGTTAAACTGATGGAGAACACCTACAGGGACACCAACATAGCCCTTGCCAATGAGCTTGCGGTTATATGTGAGGCCCTTGGTATAGACGCCATAAACGCCATCGAGGCAGCAAACCACCATCCACGGGTGAACATACACACACCGGGTCCGGGTGTCGGCGGTCACTGCCTCTCAATAGACCCCTACTTCATAGTGGAGATGGCGGAGAGGAAGGGCGTGCCTGCAAGGCTAATAAGGACGGCCAGGGAGGTAAATGAGTCCATGCCCCTGCACGTCCTTGAAATCGTGAGGGAAACACTTGAATCCAGGGGTAAGAGCCTCGAGGGTTCAAATGTGGGGATTCTCGGGGTTGCCTACAAGGGTGATGTGGCTGATGCAAGGGAGACACCGACAAGGCCGCTGGTCGCAGCCCTTCTCTCTGAGGGAGCCAGGGTCCTGGTGAACGACCCCCATGTCAGCCCCGAAATCATAAGGGGGATGGGTGTTGAACCTGTTTCCCTTGAGGAGGCCCTCAACTCTGATTGCGTGGTCCTCATGACAGACCACACAGAGTACCTTGAAATAACACCCGAGATGATCCCGGGCGGGATATTCATATGCACCAGGCCCGTCATGGACCCTGAGAGGTTCAGGGCAAGGGGTATAACATTCAGGGGTGTGGGCCGTCCTTGAAGCTCCTTATCTTTGAATATGCCACCGCCTCAGGTATAGACGACCCTGAAATATTCCTTGAAGGACGATCAATGCTGGAGGCCCTCCTTGCAGATTTCAGAGACTTTGATGTTGAGTTCCTCCTCTCTGAGAGGTTTGCAGATATGGACATCGGGGCGGGCTTCAGACCCTCCATCATAGGTGATCTGGATGAATGGCTCCAGGAGAACCTTGAGGGATTCGATGCATGCATGTTCATCGCAGCAGAGGAGGGCATGGAGCTCTACAGGCTCACCCGCATCATTGAGAAATCAGGGGTGCTACTCCTTGGTTCATCAGGGGATGCCGTGAGGACATGTTCAGATAAGAGGCTGACATACAGGGCCCTTGATGGAAGGGTCCCCCTCATCGGGACCTATGAACCTGAAGAGATCGTTGATGTCCCTTCAAGGCTCATAGTGAAACCTGCCGACGGGGTCGCCTGTCAGGGTATAAGGATCATTGAACCAGGGGATGTGCCTGATTTATCAGGAGACCTGATCATACAGGACTTCATTGAGGGTGAGAGTGTGAGTGTGAGCCTCCTATCCGACGGTGAGAGGGCACTCCCCCTGAGCCTCAACAGGCAGGACATCATCATGGCTGGCAGTGAACTGGAATACAGTGGTGGTAGCGCACCGGTGGATCATGAGATGAGGGAGGATGCATTCACCGTCGCCAGGAGGGCCGTGGAGTCCATTCCAGGTTTAAGGGGATATGTCGGCGTTGACCTCATACTTGCAGATGAGCCCTACGTTGTTGAGATAAACTCCAGGATCACAACGCCATACATAGGGCTCAGGAGGGTTGCGGAGGCGAACCTTGGCCACCTCATACTCGAATCTGTCCTTGGAAGACTCCCTTCTGGTGTTAAATTCAATGGCACAGCATCCTTCAGGAAGGGCACGGATGGCATGATTGTGGAGGTCAATGAAGGTTTCAGGGGATACTGATCTGTACTGTTGATTCGCTGCATATAATTCTCTATCTACTCTACTTGATTCAGGATTATGGAGATGAAGTTTCATGAAGATTGCAGGATTTGATATTGGAGGAGCAAACACCGACATGGCCATAATAGACTTTGGCTCTGACGGAGACATGAAGGAGGTGAGGGTTGATTTCAGGTACCTCCCGATGTGGCTCAGAAAGGACGAACTTGCAGAGACACTCCTCGAGATGGTGGGCGATGACCTTCATGAACTTGAGGGTGTGGGTGTATGCATGACAGCTGAACTGGTGGACGCATACCCCAGCAAGGCTGCCGGTGTTGCCGATATAATTGACAGGGTGGAGGGGGCCTTCGATGTTCCAGTTGCATACGTGAGTCTCTCAGGGATGGTCGATGCATCCGAGGCCCTCGGAGACCCCATGAACATAGCGGCAGCCAACTGGGTTGCAACATCCCAGATAGCATCTGCAATGAGCAGTGACTGCATAATGGTTGATGTTGGAAGTACCACAACAGATATAATACCTGTAAAGGACGGCTTCGAGGCTGCAAGGGGTAGGAATGACCTTGAAAGGCTTTCAACAGGGGAACTGGTATACACAGGGACACTCCGGACCAACGTGGCCACCATAGTTGACAGGGTGCCCCTCCAGGATAAATGGTTCAGGGTTTCATCTGAACTCTTCGCAGTCACCGCAGACGTCCACAGGGTACTGGGTAACATCAGGGAATCAGATTACACATGCAGCACACCCGATGGGGCCGGGAAATCGGTGGAGGAGTGTATGCTGAGGATAGCCAGGGTTCTATGCGCTGACCTTGAACTCCTCAGTCCAGGCGATGTGCTTGACGTTGCAGAGTACATCTACCACCAGCAGATCCTCAAGATAGCCGAGGGCATAGCCGAGGTTTCAGAGCGTGAGGGCCTCGAGGAGGTTGTTACAACGGGTCTCGGGATGAAGATACTGGCAAAGAGGGCTGCAGAGGTCCTTGAACTGGAGTGCAGGACCATGGATGAATTCTTAACTGAGGAAGAGTGTGTGGTGGCACCTGCAGTGGGCACAGCACTCCTCATGGAGGACTATCTCCAGGCCCAGGGATGATGAAGACTTAAAATCTGAGACGAAGCTGGTTCCATGAGGTTAAGGATTGTTCTTGCAGCCATTGTGGCGGTCCTTGTTACCACAGTCGTGGTACTGAACCTCTCTGAGCATTCAACCATAGGCTCGGATTCAAGGGGGTACGTGACGAGGGACATCTACGCCCACTATGGTGAGCAGAGTGTAAAGATAGCCATTGTAACTGGCATACATCCAAGGGAAGAGGTATCGATAGCCCCTGTCCAGTGGGCTGGACGTGTATTTGCCCTGCTCCCGGTGGAGGTTATAATCTACAGCATCAACGTCGAGGACAGTCCACAGGATTATTCAAGGGGAAGAGCCAACGGTGAGGGTCTTGCAGCCACCTACATCCTCCCTGATATAAAGAGGTCAGACTATGACCTCGTTGTAATTGCACACGCCCATAAACCTGGCTACGGTGAGGGATTCTATGTAGCAACCCCCCAGATGGACAGGGCATCCGTGGAGATCGCTGAAAGGGTTAAGGAGGATGGATTCAACTATTACCCGGTCTCGGGCAGGACTAAATACAGAAGCTCATCAGGAAGGCTCTTCTCAAGGCCCCTGGCAGCTGCAGGGTACCCAACGCTCGTCTATGAGGTCCCTGAGTGGTCATCACCCCTTGAGGTGTTTTTCATGACCATCAAGCTCCTAAGGAGTAGCAGTTCCCTTCTCTCCTGATGCATGGAGGACCGTGGAACCGTCAAGATAAATTAGTGAGATGGTTTTATGTGTATTGAATAGGGGGCTGAAAATATGGTCCTCTTTGCCCTGCTTCTGTGTGCATGATTCAAGAAAGAAATAAATCCTGAAATGGGCATTTTTTCATGTCCCTGAAAAGATCACAGGACGCCCCTTCAGCACCCTCTCAGGAAACCCATTATTTTTATCGGTTATTCATTCCATCAGTACCAGACGTCCTTCATACCTAGGAGGTAGGCGATTATGTTGGCTGAGAGATGAAGAACCAGTGTAATGAGCATTATGAGGATTATGTAATCAATGGGTGGCACAACAATGGGGGATACCAGTATCAGGGCTCCGAAGACGAAATCGAGCTGGTCAAGAATTGGTGCGGGCCTGCCCCTATCTATCTTAAGCCTTCTTTTGATGAAACTGCCTGCAGCATCACCCATAAGGGCTCCGAATCCGAGAAGAAGCCCTGTGATGGCGCCAGTCATTATTGAACCTGAAAGGAGGCCCTGAATTACTCCCACCACCAAACCGACACAGGTACCAGCAGCGGTACCCCTCCAGGTCACACCATCACCTATGAGGCGCCGCCCATCAGTGAAGGTTATCCCCATATCAAGGGGCTTACCCCCACCAAAGACGAGACCACTTATATTTGCCATATATGCGGGTAACATAAAGTATATTACATAGAGAACATCTATAATATTGATAATATCGGTATTCAACTGTACACCTCGCAAAGATTTTAAGACCCCACGAGAGTGGGTTAGATTTAAAGAAGAGGATACATGGATAATTTCAAGGATCAGATATATAACATTTGCCGATGAATTGATCAATGCATTTTAACATCCAGATTAACAGGTGACTGTTGTGGTAATAAAGAAAACTAGGAGCCTCTGTCCTGAATGCCTCAGACCGGTTGATGCAGAGGTCTTTGAGGACGAGGGCAGGGTTCTAATAAGGAAGGAATGCCCGGAACATGGAAAATTTGAAAATGTTTACTGGAGCAATTCCAAGGTCTACCATAAGGCGGAAGATTTTGATGAGGAAGGTGAGGGCCTCCTGAATCCACAGACAGACCCCATGAAGGGATGTCCACTGGACTGTGGGCTCTGCCCTGAGCACGAAAGCCACACTGTTCTTGGTCTTATTGATGTCACCAATCGATGCAATCTTAAATGTCCCATCTGTTTTGCCAATGCAGCAGTGTCCAACTACCTCTATGAACCAACCTATGAAGAGATAAGGGAGATGCTGCGAAATCTCCGCAGAAACAGGCCGGTTCCAACACCTGCGATTCAGTATGCAGGGGGTGAGCCCACCGTCAGGAAGGACATAGTCGACCTGGTGAAACTTGCAAGGGAGGAGGGCTTCACCCATGTGCAGATAGCCACCAACGGTGTCAGACTGGCGCGTAAACCTGAACTTGCAGCTGAACTCAGGGAGGCAGGTCTCAACACGGTTTACCTCCAGTTCGATGGCGTCACAGAGGAACCATATATTACATCCAGAGGTAAAAACCTCCTCCCCATAAAACTGCAGGCAATAGAGAACTGTAGAAAGGTTGGTCTTGGCATTGTCCTTGTGCCAACACTGGTGAGGGGGCTGAACGACAACCAGGTTGGGGACATCATAAGGTTCGCAATTGACAACATTGACATAATAAGGGGCGTTAACTTCCAGCCAGTATCCTTCGCAGGAAGAACCCCCGCCGACAGGGTTGAGGAACAGCGCATAACGATACCAGACTTCCAGAAACTGGTGGAGGAACAGACAGGGTCAGAGATATCCATGGATGATTTCTACCCTGCATCATCTGTCCGCCCGATATCTGACTTCGTGGCTGCCATTGAGGGAGAACCCCAGGTAACCTTCACATGCCACCAGCACTGCGGGACAGCAACCTACATATTCATAGAGGACGGTAAGATAATTCCAATAACAAGGTTCATCGATGTCGACAGGTTCTTTGAGGTCCTCGAGAAGGGTAAGGATGAAATCGAGGAGGGAGGAATAGCTGCAAAGGCAAGGGTGATTGCAAGATCAGCAATAGAACTCCCGAAAACCCTGGATAAATCAGAGGCTCCGGAATCAGTGGATATAAAGAGAATACTCACATCCATATTCAAGGAGAGGTCCTACACTGCCCTCGGTGAGTTCCACTACAACACCCTACTTATATCATGCATGCACTTCATGGACCCATGGAACTTTGACATCGACAGGGTCAGGAGGTGCGTCATACACTACGCCCTCCCAGACGGTCGTATAGTCCCCTTCTGCACAATGAATTCGATACACCGGGCAGATGTTGAAAGGCACTTTGCAAAGCCCCTTAATGAATCAAAGGATTAAGGAGTGGTAATTGAATTGATCATAAACACACCATCCAGACTCCACCTCACCCTCATAGACCTCAACGGTGAGAGGGGCCGCCTTGACGGTGGAGTCGGGATCACACTCAATGAACCGGAACTTGTAGTGGGCCTTGAGGCCTCAGAGGATATGGGAGTTGAATTCACCTCTCATGCTGAAGGGAAGCTAAGGGAGGAATACAGGTCAAAGATAATGGAGGCTGCAAGGAGAACCCTCAGGCACATAGGGAGTGATGAAAAGTTTCATTTCACCGTAAGAAGCATGTTCCCTGCCCACTCTGGTCTGGGTTCAGGGACCCAGTTGTCCCTTGCAACGGCAAGACTCGTAGCAGAGTACCATGGAATGAAGTTCCCTGCAAGGGAACTCGCACACATTGTGGGAAGGGGAGGAACCTCAGGTATAGGAGTGGCGTCCTTTGAGGATGGAGGATTCATAGTGGATGCAGGCCACAGCAGCAGGGAGAAGTCAGACTTTCTGCCATCATCTGCCTCAAGTGCCTCACCACCACCTGTAATTGCAAGGTATGATTTTCCTGAGGAGTGGAACATCATAATAGCCATCCCCGAAATCGACAGATCCGTTTCAGGGAGGAGGGAGGTTAACATATTCCAGGAGTACTGCCCCATCCCTCTGCGTGACGTTGAGAGGCTCTCCCACATAATACTCATGAAGATGATGCCCGCTATCCTTGAGGGGGACATAGAGGCCTTCGGAGAGTCGGTCAACGAGATACAGGGCACTGGATTCAAGAGAATCGAAAGGGAACTCCAGGACCCACTCATCGACAGGATAATAGATTCGATGATATCTGCAGGGGCTGCAGGTGCAGGTATGAGTTCCTTTGGACCTGCGGTCTACTCGGTCACCGATGAAAAACCGGGAAATGTGGCTGGAGCCGTGGCCGAGATCATGGGTCCCGGCAGGATAATAGTAACAGGGGGCCGCAACAGGGGAGCCTTCATGATAAAATGAAGCCCCGAGCTGACTGATGATGTTTTCATGGACCAGATAGAATACCAGTAAGGGAGATACAATGGAAGGAATCATAAGAGGAAGAGTATGGAGATTCGGTGACAACGTGGATACAGATATGATTATACCGGGCCGTTACCTGAGGACCTTCAGTCTGGATGAACTGGCCTCCCATGTGATGGAGGGTGCAAGACCCGAATTTGCCTCTCAGGTCAGGAAGGGAGACATTATCGTCGCCGGACGCAACTTCGGCTGCGGATCATCAAGGGAACAGGCCCCTGTCGCCCTGAAACATGCAGGTGTGGTTGCAATAATAGCCGAATCCTTTGCAAGGATATTCTACAGAAACGCCATAAACATAGGGTTACCTGTTATAATGGCAAAGGTCGAGGCTGATGACGGGGATGAAGTATCCGTCGATCTGAGAAGCGGTCAGATCAGGAACCTCACAGCAGGCAGTGAATACCGGATGAAACCCTTCAATGAGTACATGCTATCAATCCTCGAGGACGGCGGACTCGTGAATCACTACCTTAAAACACTTGATACTGGCATATCAGGAGATGAGGGGTAGAGATGCAGTGCCCTATCTGTGGATCAGGATCATTCAGGGTCCTGAAGAGCAGAACCGATGAGTCAAGGTCAAGGAAGATAAAGCATCTTGTGCTTGAATGCGAGGAATGTGGCACGGTTTTCAGGGACAGCATCGTCATTGAAAAGCCCCGGAGCCACAGGATAGTGGTCAGTGAGCACGGGAAATCCTACCGGGATGAGGTGGAACTGTACCCTGGTGAGGAACTATCTGCAGGCGACGCCATCACCGTTTCAGGCAAACTGGTTGAGGTGACCTCCCTTGAACTCAAAGGTGGTAAGAGGGTTGATAGGGCCACTGCAGACGATATCGAGACGGTATGGGCAGTTTCACTTGAGGCACCTGCACGTGTCGGTGTCTCGGTTGACCTCCATGGTGAGGTCTACTCAAGGAAGGTTGAGATCGACAGGGATTTCATCTTCAGGGTTGGTGACGTCCTGAAAATCGGTGAACACGTCTTCAGAATAAAGAGCATGAAGACAGGGGACAGGATGATAAGGAGGGGCTCAGCACCCGCACACAACATTAAGAGGATCTACGGAGTCCCGGTTAATATGAGGTTCACCCATGACCTGACAGACAGGGTGGTGTGATCCCTGAATTTCGGCTGATCTGCTGTGGTCACATGATGGATGAGAGAAGGAGAATGGTTCAGGACCTCATGGAGAGGGGATACATAAAATCTGAGGCCGTCAGGAGGGCCATGGAGAGGGTGCCCAGGGAGGAGTTTGTCCCTGAGGATGAGAGGCACAGGGCCTACATGGACATGCCACTCCCCATAGGCGAGGGTCAGACCATATCGGCACCCCACATGGTTGCCATGATAGCTGAGATCCTTGACCTTGAACCCGGGATGAAGGTCCTTGAGATAGGCACCGGCTGCGGCTACAATGCAGCTGTTATAGCTGAAATCATAGGACCCGAGGGACACCTCTACACCGTTGAAAGGATAGGGAGCCTCTATGAAAGGGCCCGCAGAAAACTCAGAAGCCTTGGATACGATAACATAACGGTCATACACGGCGATGGCAGCCAGGGATTCGCTGATGAGGCACCCTACAGCAGGATATACGTGACTGCAGCGGCACCGTACATCCCGGATCCCCTCATGAAGCAGCTGGAGATAGGGGGAAAACTTTTAATACCCGTGGGTTCTGATAAATTCTATCAGGAACTGGTTCTGATTGAGAGGACCTCCGCCGACGACTACAGGTCCAGAAATCTCGGCGGGGTCGCCTTCGTCCCGCTGATAGGGAAGCATGGATGGAAATTCCACTGAACTGGAGACCACAAATCCATTTTTTTCAGGTTAACATTTAAAGAGTGATTTCCAATGGATGGTATCAGGGTTTATATAGAGACATTTGGATGCACATTCAACCAGGCAGACTCTGAGATCATGGCAGGCGTCCTCAGGGAGGAGGGCGCTGTGCTCACAGGAATCGATGATGCTGACGTCATAATTATCAACACATGCTATGTTAAGCATCCCACGGAGCACAAGGTTATAAACAGGATAAAAAAGATACAGGAGACCTACCCTGAGAAGGGCCTTGTTGTGGCTGGCTGCATGGTCGAAATAGACCCCTCTAAACTTGAGGCCATCTCAGGGGATGCCTCATGGCTCGGCCCACACCAGCTGAGAAGGGCGCCTCAGGCTGTAAGGGCCGCCAGTAATGGTCTGGTTGAGCGCATAACCGGATTCACGTCAGATGTGAAGGTGAAGGTCCCAAGGGTCAGGTCAAATCCTCTTATACACATCATACCGATATGTGAGGGGTGCAATGGTAGCTGCAGTTACTGCTGCACCCGGTTTGCCAGGGGAAGAATCCAGAGTTATCCATCGGACCTCATCATCAGTGAGGCAAGGGAGGCAGTGGCCAGTGGCTGCAGGGAGATACAGCTCACAGCACAGGACACAGCCGCCTATGGGGTGGATACCGGCGAAAAGCTCTCAAACATCATAAAGGGGATATCAGGGATCCCCGGGAATTTCAGGATACGTGTGGGTATGATGCACCCTGCAAGCGTCCTCAGGGATCTTGATGGACTTGTTGAGGCATTCAAATCAGAGAAGGTCTACAGCTTCCTTCATCTCCCGGTGCAGAGTGGCAGTGACCGCGTACTCGGGGATATGGAGAGGGGACACACAGTGGATGAGTTCCGGATGATTGTTGAAAGGTTCAGGTCAGAGATCCCTGACATATCCATCGCAACGGACATAATCGTTGGCTACCCCACAGAGGAGTGGGAGGACTTCATGGATACATGCAGCCTCCTTGAGGAGGTTAAACCCAGCTTCATACACCTCTCAAAGTACCGGCACCGCCCACGTGCCAGGTCATCTTCACTTGATGAGATAGACTTCAGGGAACTCCGCAGACGTTCCAGGGCCCTTGAGGAACTCAAGATGAGGATAACTGAAGAGGAAAACAGACGGCTGGTGGGATCATTCCAGGAGATACTCGTTGTTGAGAGGGGAAGGAAGGGGGGTTTCATTGGAAGGACGGGTTCATACATCCCGGTTGTTACAGAAACCGGTGAGCCAGGGTCCTTCAGGAGGGTCAGGATAAGGGATGCCACGGGGACATACCTCCTGGCTGATTAGAATCCCTCATTCAATGGATTCTGCGGTCCTCTCCTGACTAATTTTTAAAATGATGGGTTTTCAGTGATTAAGCATATGCTTTGGATCTTCTCACGAGACCATCGCAAAAATAGAAGATGAACTCCATCTCCGATAAACACAGATAAGCTGGTCACAGAACTGGTTTTTAAGAGTCAGTTGATAAGTAGTTGCTATAAATTAATTTTTTAGGGTCTCAAAAAAACCTTAATCAAAATATAGAGGTGGTTATAAGTGCCGTGGGCCGGACTTGAACCAGCGACATCCAGATCTTCAGTCTGGCGTTCTCCCAACTGAACTACCACGGCATGATGGGCCGGACGAGATTCGAACTCGTGATCACCTCCGTGTCAGGGAGGTATCATACCCCTAGACCACCGGCCCGTGTTCCTTCTAAAGTATGGAAGTGGTCATATATAACCTTTTCCCTTCATGGGGGGTGATCCGATGATAAAGGCACCCTTTATGCCTGTAAAGGGTGTGATGGACACATTAGCTCAGGTGGAGTTCATCCACCGATACAATTTTGAATTGGAGCGTTGAAGATTCATTTATCCCATCAGATTCTGTTAGATATTCAATGGTAAATGTCTGTCCATGGAACAATTTAAGCTAATGTTAAATTTGATGGTTTAACTTTAAGTATAACCTTGTGAATAATGTAACTTGAAACCATAAATCCATGTGATCACATCTAACATCATCATCTGATTAAGCTGGTACACTTTGATGGGGGATGTTTCTTGACCTACAAGAGTCTTCCTGTTGCAGAAAAGATACAATCATACTGGAATAGAAGAGCCCGGCTGGTAATTGTCACATCATTCACCATACTCTGCGCAGCAGCCACCATCTACTTTCACATGATCCTCGGCGTTGAAATAGTATTCACCCACCTATTTTACATACCCATGGTATTCGCTGCGGTATGGTTCGGGAGAAGGTCTTTCCTAGTGACGGCCTTTCTTGGCACCGTGCTCCTTGTGACTCATGCCCTCGCATCCCTCGGTGGATTCCAGGATGATGCCATGCGTCTGTCTGTGATGTTCTTTGTTAATGCCATCACCGTGATCCTATCAGAGTCCATTGGGGAATCAGAGGAGGCACTGGCAGAGAGTGAGGAGAAATACAGGACAATAGTCGAATCTGCAAGGGACGCCATAATAACCGTTGATGGGAATGGGAGTATTGTATCATGGAACAGTGCAGCGGAGAAGATATTTGGTTACAGAGCAGCTGAAATGATGGGTAGGCACATCGACACCATAATCACAGAGGAAAACCTTGAAAAGCACGATTTCAACAGGATTATTGACAGAGAAATTTCCATCATGGTAACAGATGTTGAGGGTGTACGGAAGGATGGAACAAGGGTGCCGGTGGAGATATCTGTCTTCAGCTGGAATTATATGGATGAAAAATTTATAACAGCCGTCATAAGGGATGTAACTGAAAGAAAAATGGCAGAAAATGCCTTGATTGAAAGTGAAAGAAAATTCAGAGCGGTTTTCGATGGAGTTGAGGACATAATAACCATCGTTGAGATCAGGGAAAATGGTCTTCCCGGTAAATATATTGAGGTTAACAGGGCGGCAGTTGAAAAGCTGGGCTATTCCAGGGATGAATTCCTCAGCATGACACCTGCCGATATGGGGGTAAGCAGGGAACAGTCATATGATATCATAAAAAAACTCCTCAGAAGTGGGAGAGTGACATTCAACAGGACCTACATCTCCAGGGATGGCAGGAGGATACCTGTTGAGGTTAACTCAACACTACTTGAACTTGGGAAGATGAAGGTGGCTGTATCGGTTGCAAGGGATATAACACAGAGACTGGAGAACGAAAGGAAACTGCGAGAGAGTGAGGAGAAATACAGATCCCTCTTCAACCTCTCACCAGAATACATACTCCTCCTGGATCCTGAGGATGGGAGGATACTTGATATGAACTCAACCCTCGCCGGGACCCTAGGAATTCCATCAGAGGAACTGAGGGGAAGATCCATCTATGAACTGGAATTCCTTTCTGATGATGTTAAGACGGAATTCAGGTCCAAAATTGAGGTGATAGAGAGGGATGGCACTCTGGAACCCTATGAGATGGTCCTTACAGATCCATCTGGAAGGGAATACACCGTGAGGATATACAACAAGCTCATACACGCAGAGGGAAGGGAATGCCTCCTTATTGTATTGAATGACATCTCTGACCTCAAGAGGACCCAGAGTATGCTTGAGAAGTCCCTTGCTGAGAAGGAGCTCCTCCTCAAGGAGATCCACCACAGAGTCAAGAATAACCTCATGATAATATCAAGCCTCCTCAGCCTCCAGTCCAGACAGGTCAAGGACAGGGAGACCATGGATCTTTTCAGGGAGAGCGAAAACAGGACACGGTCCATGGCCCTGATCCATGAGAGACTTTACCGTTCAGAGGATCTGAAGAACATTGACCTTGCAGAATACCTGGGTAGACTCGCATCGGAGATATTCAGGAGTTACTCTGCGGATTCACGTATCCGGCTGAACCTGGAGATAGATGAATTAAAGGTTGATGTGGAGACGGCTGTCCCCCTGGGTCTCATAGTAAATGAACTTTTAACAAATGCCGTGAAGCATGCATTCCCTGATGGGGAGGGCACGGTAACGGTTTCCCTCAGTAAGAGGAACGGCACGGTTACCCTTGAGGTCAGTGATGATGGTGCAGGTTTTCCAGAGGATATTGACTGGGAGAGTAGCCCATCACTCGGACTGCAGCTTGTAAGAAGCCTCACTGAACAGATCGATGGTAAGGTCGAGATGATTTCAGATGGGGGGACAACCTTCAGGATAATATTTACAGAGAAGGGTCTGGTCCTCAATAATTCTGGTTAGTGGCATTTAATACAAAGTTTCTGGGACTTTAATCTGCTGTGAATATGCTAAAAGAAAGTTGAGGTTAATCTATCTTTTTGAACTCGTCCTTTGGAGCTCCACAGATAGGGCACCTTGAAGGAGCCTCGCCCTCAACGGTGTTACCGCACCAGTTGCAGACGTAGTAGTCCACCTCAACGTTACTTCCAAGGTTCTCCAGGGCCTTCTTGTACAGCTCTGCATGGATCTTTTCAACCCTGTTTGCAACGTCGAAGCTCCAGCGAGCCTGTTCATGGCCTTCGGCTTCGGCCTCCTCAATGAAACCAGGGTACATATCCTCGAATTCAGCTGTTTCTCCCTCTATTGCCTCCCTGAGGTTCTCCTCGGTACTCCTGACAGCATCCATGGCATCAAGGTGGTTCATCGCATGGACGGTCTCTGCCGCCGCGGCTGCACGGAAGAGCTTTGCGACCTGGTGGTATCCCTCTTCATCTGCCTTCTTTGCAAAGGCAAGATACTTTCTGTTTGCCTGGGACTCCCCTGCAAAGGCTTCCTTCAGGTTATCCATTGTTGACATAAAAAATCACCTCACTGCTTATACCAGTAATAATATATTATCATCAGTTATATATCTTTATTGCAGATACAGAAGGGACTGGAGATACAATCAGGAAGCAGAGGCCCTAAAATTAGATTAAAATTTGCAGTGTCCCTAAAAATAAATAAATAGTAGTAATAAGACCTAATTATAACTGTTTAGCGGCCATTTCTATGTCTGTGGCTTTAACAGTTTTTCTGCCGGCGTGTTTTGCAAGTTCAACGGCTTTGCGTGAGATTTCTTCACCCATTTCTTCAAGGGCCTTTGCTAAAGCCTCTTTTGCATCATCACTTATTCTCTGGGCACCGGCATTTTTTATTATTCTACCTACTGGTGCAATTGGTAATTCAGCCATAATTTCACCTCCAAATTAAGCTGGTACGCTCTAATATTTAAATTTATTGGTTACGGGTGATTAATGGACCACATGGACCATATGGGGTTGAATGGGTGTGGATCTCACAAAAACCAAAAATTTTAAACTTGCATAACCAGATACTAAATCGCATGTTTGGCACCATGAACATCAAAACCCGCACAAAAAAAATACTTCAGAAGGCGATGGATGAGCCAATCACAAAGGAAGAAGCCCTCTATTTGATGGGAGTAACCGGCAGGGATCTCCAGGCCCTTATGATAGCTGCAGATATGGTTAGGGAGGCCGAAGCCGGTGACAGGATAACCTACATCGAGAACTGGAATATAAACTTCACCAACATATGCTCGGGGCAGTGCGGGTTCTGTGCATTCAAAAGGGATGCTGTGGATGGTGACTCCTACTACCTTGAAACAGAAAGGATCCTTGAAATCGCAGCAGAGGCCATTGAGAAGGGGGCCAGGGAGCTGTGCATACAGGGAGGTCTCTACCCGGGACTCGACACCTACTTCTATGAGGACCTCATAAGGACAATAAAATCCGAGTTTCCGGACATCCACCTCCACTCCTTTTCCCCAATGGAGGTCTATTATGGGGCTCAGAATGCTGAATTAACGGTTGAAGAGGCCCTGAAAATACTTAAGAGGGCTGGCCTTGGTTCAATGCCAGGAACAGCTGCAGAGATACTGGATGATGATGTCAGGGCAGTCATATGCCCCACCAAGCTGAGTACCGCTGAATGGGTTGAGGTCATAGAGACAGCCCACCGTGTGGGGATACCCACCACCTGCACAATGATGTACGGTCACATAGACGGGCCTGAACACCGTGTTGAGCACATGGATATACTGAGGAGGATCCAGGAGAAGACCGGGGGCTTTACAGAGTTCGTACCCCTCCCCTTCATGCACCCACACGCACCCATCTACCGTGAGGGGCTGGCAATGCCCGGAGCAACGGGTGCAGACGACCTCAAGGTTTATGCAATATCCAGGCTCATGTTCAGGGGTCTCATTGAGAACATACAGGCCTCATGGGTTAAACTGGGATTCAAATTTGCCCAGGTGGCCCTCCTTTCAGGTGCCAATGACATAGGGGGCACGCTTGGTGAGGAGAACATTTCAAGGTCCGCCGGGGCATCACATGGTGTGAGGACAGAGCCTGAAGAAATAATAAGGGTTGTGAGGGACATAGGAAGGATCCCTGCAAGAAGGGACACCCTTTACCGTGAGATAGAGGATGTCTAGCACATCCGTAATGTAATTCTCCAGAATAAACCCTTCCTTTTCTATTGTAATAGATCTACTTCCCTTCCTATTGGGATGAATTCAGGGAGGCTCACCCCCTTTCAGCAGGTTACTCTTCCCTTTCTATTATTATCCTGTCACCCTCATCCACACTGAAGAAGAGCTCAAGGTTTTCGGTTACCCTGCCTATGTGGTTCACAGGTGAATAGGGCTGTGTTGATCCAAAGAAGATGCACAGGGCATAACCGGGCGGCCAGTAGGAGATGTCACCAGGGGAGGCACTATCAGAGGGGTTCTCATAGTCAAGGTCGAGGGGTATGTCAAAGTAGACCTCTTTCATCCAGAGGAGGGCCCTCCCCTCAATAGGAAGGCTATCATAGATTCTACTTGCAGATTCAGGGTTTCTATCATCAAGTTCACCGATGGCATGGCCCTTACCCTCAACGGTTATCCTTATCCTCATGGTCCTCACCAGCCACTACCTCCATCCCTCGATTATCTGTACACCGGTTGATGTCCCGATCCTGTCTGCCCCGGCATCTATCATCGCAAGGGCTGTTTCAAGATCCCTTATTCCCCCGGATGCCTTGACTCCCATCTCATCACCCACCGTTTTCCGCATGAGCATCACATCCTCAACTGTGGCGCCGGCCAGTCCACCATAGGCTGTTGATGTTTTAACGAATGCCGCACCAGCCTCCTTACTTATAAGGCAGGCTTCAACCTTCTCCTTGTCTGTGAGATAGGCTGTTTCAAGTATAACCTTGACGGGGACGCCGGCGGCATCAACAACGCCGCTGATATCCCTGTATACGAGCTCCCTATTGCCTGACTTCATGGCCCCGATATTCATGACCATGTCCACCTCACCGGCCCCGTTCTCAACAGCCTCAGAGGCTTCAAGGGCCTTAACGCGGGGTGTACTGACGCCTGCCGGGAAACCAACAACTGAGCAGACCGTCACATCGGTCCCCTCAAGGAGCTCAGCCGCCAGCCTGACATTGGTGGGTGTGACCACCGCGCACCTGAAGCCGTAGCTGACTGCCTCCCTGCATAGCCTCTCAATATCATTTTCTGTTGCATCAGCCCTCACATTGGTGTGGTCTATAAGTGATGCAAGTTCCTCCCTTGTTTCCACATTCATTTTAACCACCTAAAGTTTCTTTGCCATGTAGGGGCCCTCCCTCCGGTATCCAAATTTGCTGTAGTATTCACGGGCACCTATCCCACTTGTTACAAGTATCTTCTCCATTCCATTATCAGCCGCCAGGGACTCTGCCCTTGCAAGTAGCTCCTCACCGTAGCCCCTGTGCTGACCAACTGCATCCCCCCTTTCTCCTATGGGGAGCATTGAACCGTATACATGCAGTTCCCTTACAAGGGCTGTTTTATCATCGACCTCGGGGCGGTGGGCCTCCTCTGATGGGAACCTCAGCCTCAGGAAACCCACAAGGACGTCATTCTCAGGGTCCTCCTGGGAGAGGAAGAACTCCCGCCCACCGGTGGCTTTGTACTCCTCCACCATGAGGGTAACAGCATCCTCGTCGACCCTCACACCCCTCCTTGACATGTGTCCAACCTCACGGCACCTTATACACCTGCACCTCACCCCCTCCTCCTCCAGGCGCCTGTAGACCAGTTCACCGAGGTTGGACTTCCTGACACCGTCCACTATGAGCTGTGAGGGAATATCCCTCTGTATCCTCATGGTCCTCACCCACTTCGGCATCATCTTCTTTATCTCCACGATAAGTTCAACCGCCTCCTCAGTGGAGTAGGGCTTATAGAGGCCCCTCTCCCATAGGCTGTAGAGTTCGCTGCCACGGGTCACAAGGCAGGGGTATATCTTGATCATATCCGGTCTGAAGGAGGGGTCCCTGAATATCCTCCTGAATATGCGCAGGTCCATTTCAAAGTCTGAGAACAGGCCGGGCATGAGGTGCATGGCAACCTTCACCCCGGAGTCCCTGAGGATCCTGTTGGATTCCACCACATCCCTTATGCTGTGGCCTCTCTTGATCCTCTGGTAGATGTAGTTGTATATGGTCTGAACTCCCAGCTCGACCCTGGTAACCCCCAGGCCCAGCATCCTGTCCACGTCCTCCTCCCTGCAGTAGTCTGGCCTTGTCTCGAAGGTCATGCCAACGCATCTCACCGGCGAGGACTCGTTTAGTCTCTGGGCGTCCTCAACCTTCACGTATCCATGGTGTTCTGGCACATCCACCCTGATGCCCCTGAGTTCCGCCCCGAAGTCCACCATGGCCTTGAGGCACATGGAGATGAACCACTCCTGGTAGCAGAGGCTGTGGGAGGGGAAGGTCCCCCCCATAACTATGAGTTCAACCTTATCCACGGGGTGACCTATGCTGTGGAGCTGCTCCAGGCGGTTGTAAACCTGCCTGTAGGGGTGGAAATCGTACATCCTAGCCCTCAGGGCTGCAGGTTCCTCTCCAGTGTAACTGGGAGGTGCCTTTTCACTCTCCGGACAGTACAGGCACCTCCCATGGGGGCATTCCCGGGGCTGGCACATTACAGCGACGACAGCAACCCCTGAGATAGTCCTTGTGGGTTTTTTTCTCAAGAGGCCCTCTATAACCTTTTTCTCCTTAGGAGTCGCATGTTCAAGGATTTCAGAGTTGCTCATGAATCTCTCAAGTCCCATTTCACGGCAGACCCTGTGCTTGAACCTCTCAAGGTCCTTCCGGGTCCTTATTTTACCTGAAATTATTTCATCGATTATGAGGCGTGACGCGTCCTTCATGATCCTGATCCCCTGTTTATAGGTGTTCATCCATTACGTCGGTATTCATTCGGTTGTTCATCCATCGAGTTTTTTTGTCCTGGTTATTTGGTTTTTTTGTTCATCAGGTTGAGTGTTCTGACTATATCTGTCCTTGAAATTATACCTGTGAGTTTACCGTCCCTCATCACAGGGAGCCTTCCAAGCTGCAGCCGGTTCATCTTCTCAAGGGCTCCTGTAACCTCCTCATCATCTCCCACTGTAACAACGTCCCCTGTCATGACATCCTCCACCCTGAGGTCCCTGCTGGCATCAGATATATCATGGAAGGTAACAATACCCCTCAGTTCACCGGCCTCGGTCACAGGATAACCCATGTGCTTTTCACGGAACATCACATCGAGGGCCTCCTTAACCGTCATATGAGGGTGAAGGGTCACAGGGTTCTCTGTCATAACATCTGCCACCCTGACACCCTCCAGGAGTGATGAGATGAGGGTTGCCTGGTACTCCTGCTCTGCTCCGATGTAGATGAAGAAGCCGATGAGTATCAGGAAGAAGTTGTAGAAGAGACCGGTTACGGCCATCAGGACCGCTATGATTTTTCCGAGGTTCGAAGCTATCCGGGTGGCCCTGATGTAACTCAGTCTCTCAGCCAGGATGGCCCTCAGTATACGGCCACCATCCATCGGGAAGGCAGGTATGAGGTTGAAGATTGCAAGAAGCAGGTTCACAGCAAGGAAGTCACCTGCGAAAGTTGCAGCAGCTCCTTTCAGACCAAAGAAGAGCGGGACCGCCGTGATGAGGGCCATGAGTATATTTGTGAGGGGCCCGGCGATTGATATCATGAACTCCTGGCGTGGGATGCGGGGTATCTCCTCCATCCTTGAAACCCCACCGATGGGGAGCAGAAGTATGCTCTTTATCTTCACACCGAACCTCAGGGCAACGTAGGAGTGGGCCAGTTCATGTATCACCACGGTTACAAATACAAGGGTTATTAGAACTGCAAGGTTCACTGAGAGGAATCCAAGGTAGGCGAGGATGTATATGAACAGCATCAGCAGTAGAAATGAGAAATCGAGTTCAATGGGTATCCCTGAGACACTGAATATTTTAACTGAAGTCATGTTCTATTATATGGGGTGCTATGAATAAATCATTTTTTATAGCATGACTGACATAACACTTTATGGTGTTCAAATGAAGGTGACGGAGTTCCTCGGTCTTAAGGTGCTGGATAAAAATGCAATGGAGATAGGTAAGGTCTCTGACCTGGAGGTGGATCCGGAGGAGGGCCTCATAAAGTCCCTCATAATATCCAAGGGTGAACTGTCCCTCAAGCAGAGGACCTTCATCGTTGATATGGAGAGTGTCAGCCGGGTCGGCGATTACGTCGTCCTTGCAATAGCTGCAGATGAGGCAGAGGAGGCCCCCGAAGAGGAGGAATCCATGGAGATATCCCCTGAATGAGGGGTTGAATGGCATGGAGGTAAAGGACATAAACGGAAATGTGCTGACGGTGGGAATGGCTGTACGTTACACTGGAACAGGGACCACCGGTGAGATCTCAGCCATCAAGGTTGAGGATGGCGAGGGATGGGTCCGCCTTGAGGACTCAGACCTCTGGTACAATACAGGATACCTGGAGGTTGTGGATAAATCCGAACTCCGGAGGGCGGTCAGGAAGGGGGGTCGCGGTGACACCATTGACCGCATCAGGAAGATGAAGGAAGACTTTGAGGATGTGGATATGGGTTCAGAGGTATGTGATGGTGGTGGTTGATCTGCATCACCTTTTCTTTTCCTGCTGAACCATCTACTGATTTTTTTCTATCTGGATTTGACCTCTTATTAAATTCATATTAGTATATACAATGAAAGGGGGGTGAAAGTGTGTCTGATACAAAGATTCCAGGTCTCATATCTCTGATCCTGGGGATCCTTGTGATTCTTTTCCCGGTGTTCTCAGTGTTTACCCTGAGTGTCCTCACGGGTGTGGCAGTGCTCTTTGTTGCTATCTGGCTCTTCCTGCTTGGTTCTGGAACATGGAAGGTTAGCAGGGGAGCTGGGGTGCTCTACATTCTGTTGGGGGTGCTTGGTGTAATCGTTGCAGCGACCATTGCAGGTAATGTGGCTCTCTTCAGTTTCCTAGCGGCATTCTGGATATACATAACGGGTATAATCCTTATAATTGCAGGTATAACAGCTCTTTTCTCAAGGGAACACAGGGCTGGAAGGGCTGCAGCCATATCTGTTGTGGTTCTGGGATTCATCTATATAATCCTGGGGATATTCGTAAGCAACCCGGTATTCCTGGCCTTCCTGATAGGCCTATCACTGGTAATTGATGGAATCGGTCTCCTGATGTATTAGGAGATAAGAAGAGAGAATAACCTGCTTTCAGGCTTCTGGTACGGGTCTCGTGACGTATCAGGAGATATCAGGGTCCTGGATGCTGACACAGAAACGGCAGAGGGCACCGGGAGTGTTTATCTGTCTGTCCTTGACAGGACAGTAGAAGACATTTCCCTCCCTTCTAACCGTGAAACCACCGGGAAAGCGGGTCCCCACTGGATGAACGGGTTCCTTCCTTACGAATGTGACGTAGATTGTTATTATACGGGCGATCTTCTGAAAGCACCTTTCATTTTCTGTTTTTGCCTGGCTTAACTGCTGGTCAAGGAAGTCTATGAATTCCTTTAACCTTGCGGTGTCAACATGACCCGGGTAGATGTTTTCATCATTCTTTATATCCCTTATCCTGTTAAAGAAGGCCCTGGTGAACCTTTCGATGAACTCCTTCTGTTCCCTGGGCGGCAGGTACCTGGCGTCTTCCCTCAGGTAGACCGATGCACTCATTATATCCTTTATATGGACAGAGGATGCCTCCTTTTTAAGCATTTCAAGGAGCTGCATCTCTGTCATCTTCTCTGGAATATCACTGCTTCTTATCATCTGCTCACGACCTGCACTCTGGACGATTTCGGGATATTTTTTCTGATGATTTGCTGAGGGTATCCCTATTTATCACAGTAGACAAGGGCTGAATCCTCCTGGAAGATCAGGGAAGTGGGGTCTGTCTGGCGATACAGATATCACATAGGGCTTCCGGGTTATCCTTCTGTTTATCCTTAACAGGACAGTAGTAGACACCATCCTTTTCTTCAACCTCAAAACCTCCAGGAAATGGTGTTCCTGGAGGGTGCAGCGGTTCCCCCTTAACATAGGTTCTGTATAAAACTGTTAAACCAACAATTTCCGGAGCATGGATTTCATCCAGCCTTTTAAGGGCATCCCTGAGGCTGTAACGTGCATCATCCATTTCAGGCGTCCCTGAGAACCCTGCCTTAAGGTCAAGCACGGAGTCGACAACCATGGACATATATGCATCCACATATATTGCCCTGTATCTCTCCTGAACAAATCTGCAGCTCCTTTCTAGGAAGACACGCACCTCCATCAGATCATACACACCTAGAGTGGCTGCCATGTTCCTCAGAGCCATTATGAGGGCATCAGAACCTTTCACAGTACCTTCTAATAGCCTCTGCCATTTTTGGTCCGATTCCATCAATACGTTTAAGTTCATCTTCCCGCACATGTCGCAGATCCTCACCAAAGGTTTTGATGATCCTACGGGCCCGGACTCTTCCAAGCCCTCTCACACCAACCACAAGGGGTATGGCATCCTCTTTCACACCATAATAGAGCCTTGCAGAAAGAATTTCGAGTTGACTGGAGTGCCTGTATACTCCCATTATCTCGCAGATCTTACCAAAGAATTTAACGATTTTTGAGGCTTCGTAGGCCGAGCGCCTCGTTGAAGCAGCGTAAACATGAAACGCATTCTCTATTTCATATTCTGTTCTCTCATTGATCCACTCAATCAGAGCAGCTGCCGTCGCCTCTTCGTTCCCGACGTCCATGAGGAAGAGCCCATGTTCCATCAGCTTATCACGGACAGGGTCCCGGCTCTTCCTCCCCTTGAATGATATCAGGGGCATGTCAGGTGTCCTTGTTATCTCATAGATGAGGCGGTATATGTCCATCTCATCCATCTCTGATGCAAACTGGTGGAGTTTGATGGCTGTCTCCACACTGTAATTGGATTTTGCTATGAGGAGACCGAACTCTGTTGCTGAGAATCCTTCAGGGCCAGGGTAGAGGATTCTGTTCCTCATAAGGTACTCTGTGGCGTTCTCGACCTCATACTGGATAGCGTCCATCCCGAATGAATCACTGAAGGGACCCTCAACCATCTGGTAACCATAGAATGTGTTCCTGAAGAAATCTGCCAGCTCCTCCGTGGTTCCTGAGAGACCGGAGGCGACCTGTGCAATTATCTGTCTGTAAAGGGCGTCCCTGTTCTCTATGATGCGTGAGGTGGTCCTCTCGACTTCACCCCTGATGTAGTACTCCTCCAGATCCAGGGCCTCATCATGGCTCCTGGCTATGAGGTAGGAGTAGCCGGCATCATCATACTGGGGCCGCCCGGCCCTACCAGACATCTGCTCATAATCAAATACAGGGATCCTCCTGGGGCCCTGACTCGTCCACCTTGTGTAGTCCCTTATCACAACTGTCCTTGATGGGAGGTTGACTCCGTACATGAGGCTGGGGGTGGCGGTTATCATCAGTATATTCCCATCCCTGAACTCATCCTCTATTATCTCCCGCTGCCTGTTGAAGAGTCCTGCATGGTGGAATGCGATCCCTGCCTCCAGGCATTCTGCAAGTTTCAGGCAGGTGGAGGTTGGAGGGGATCCCCTGGACTTTGGAACCTCAAGAACCTTCCCGGCCACCTCCCGGAACCTCTCCACCATGTCAACAGGTATCCTCCCTGATATCTTATCTGCAAGGTGGGATGCGAGGGACTCTGTGAACCTCCTGGTGGATACGAAGGCGAGGGTCTGGCTCCCATCCTCAAGGGACCTCTCAAGAACCTTGAGGACAACATCGTTCTTTTCCCTGACCCCGAACATCTCAGTGTCAAGGACCTCCCGATGAAGGGGAACAGGCCGGTAGTCGTGCTCCACAACCCTTGCGTCGAGCCATCCGGCTATCTCATCCATATTTGAGAGGGTTGCAGAGAGTGCAACTATACGTACTGATGGATTCAGGGTCCTTGCCCTTGTAATTGCAGACTCGATTACCGGGCCCCTCGTGTACTCTCCTATCATGTGGAATTCATCAACGATGAGGAGGTCAACCTCCCGGAGGATATTCCATGAGAACTTGGTGAGGCTGTCGAAGGATTCAAAGACCATGACCGCGATGTCAGAGGTCCGCGGGTCCTTACCGACCCTTATACCGTGTTCTTCAAGTTCGCGGAATTCCTTTATCTTTTCGTTCTGGATGGATAGAAGGGGCACTGTGTAGATCACGCGCCCACCTTCCATGACCGTTTTCAGGGCTGCAATGATACCCAGGAGGGTCTTTCCGCTGGCGGTGGGTATGGCTATTATGTAGTTGTCCTCTGATTCAAGGTAACCCGCTTCAATGGCACTCCTCTGGGCAGGGTTCAGCTCCCTTATATGGGGGTAGCAGTCCCCGAGGATCTGTCTCATTTCAGGTGGGAGGGACTTCATATGAACACGCCTCAGAGTTCCAGCTTTTCCTTTTTAATGACTCTTATGTTGCTGATGGCCGTTTCAGGGTACTGGCCATCATCGTCCTTCTCAACACTTTTGACCATGTCCCATATTGTGAGCAGGGCAACGGATACACCGGTTACGGCCTCCATCTCAACACCAGTCTTCCCATCGCATCTCACAGTAACCCTGGCGGTGATCCGGTCATCATGCAGGTCAAATTCAACATCAACACCTGTGAGGGGGAGGGGATGGCAGAGGGGTATTATTTCCCAGGTCCTCTTAACGGCCCCTATGGCTGCTATCTGGGCCGTTGCAAGCACGTTCCCCTTTTCAATCTTCCTTTCACGGATTAAGTTTATGGTGTCTTTACGCAGGAGTATATGGCCCTCGGCTGTTGCGGTTCTCCTAACAACTGGCTTTGAGCCCACATCAACCATGCGGACCCCCTTTTCATCTGTATGGGTGAATTCTTTCATTATCATCACTCATGAATTTCTTTGATGGATTCTAAAATACTTCAGTAAATCTGTGGTTCCTTTTAGTCTTGAAGTTTGAGTTGAGGATCCGGCCATCCAGGCTGAAAATCAGGACATCGGTATCAAAGGAGAACCTCTCATTGAATCTCTCCCTTATGGCATCTGCTATGCTGTTGAAGACCCTACCTGTCAACCCTTCACCCTCGAGTTCAGATATCATCTCCTCAACGGTCCCATCGTTGAATATTCTGGTCACCGTATCTCTGGAGGCACCCATGAGGGCTGCATGGGCAGCCATTATCTCGCGGCGGGCATCTGCATCTGAACTCCGGGTCTGGAATATGCCGGCAGACAGCTTGATCAGTTTACCTGCATGGCCCATGAGTATTATCCGCTCAATCCCCCTGCCATCGGCCTCCTCCAGCATGTAGCCTGGGAAGTTGGCCATCTGGATTATCCTCTCATCCTCGATGGATTCAAAGTACTCCCTGGCGAATCTCTCCCCTATGTTACCCGGTACAAATACGAGTTCCCGGAAACCCCTGGCGGTGGCGATATCGATCTGACAGGCAAGGGATTCCCGGTATGCCTCGGTGGACATGGGCCTGGCTATGCCTGTTGTCCCAAGGATGGAAATACCCCCGATGATCCCGAGACGGGGGTTCATGGTCCTGGAGGCTATCCTATCCCCCCCGGGCACAGACACTGTGACCACAGCACCCTCATCATCCCTGAGGTGTTCCCTGAGGTTCTCCTCTATCATTCTCCGGGGGACAGGGTTTATGGCTGCTTCTCCGGGGGGGACCTGGAGACCGGGCTTTGTGACGATTCCAACACCCTCACCACCCCTTATCATGATTTCAGGGGTCTCTGTGATCTGAACAGTGGAGATGATCTCAAGATTCACGGTGACATCAGGGTCAGGGTAGGGTCTCTTGATGACACAGGCCCTGGCGGTGTCACCTGAGATGCGCTCAACATATTCAACGTCAACCTCCAGGATCCCGGATGGGGTCCTGACCCTGACCTTACTGGCTTCACAGCCCTTCAGACACAGGAGTGAGGCGAGGGCTGCTGCGGTGGCAGCTGTTCCAGTGGTAATCCCGAATACCCTCTCATCATTCATCAGAAAAATCCTTAAAAATTAATTGAAAAAGAAGTTATTCCATCTCATCATTTATGGCTTCAAAAAGTTCTTCCCTGCTTGGGGCCCCAACGAACCTGACAACACCGTTGATTGCTATGGCAGGGACAGCCATCAGACCATATTCTATGGCCTTTTCCCGGTCAACCATTATGTCGATCTTTTCGACATCAATTTTGTCTCCGAATTCCTTTTTGGCCTCATCAACGACCTCGATTGCCATTGGACAGTAAGGGCAGGTTGGGGATGTGAAAACCTCTATATTAACAACCATTTCTTAACCTCCGTGAGAGTAATATAATTATCTTCTTCCCCTTTTTAGATAAATACTTATCCTTTTCCACCTTCATCAATGGAGCTGCAGCTCTTCTGTTGTGTTCCCTGAGGCAAATCCCAGCCTTGAGAACATGCTGGAAAGGACCCTGAGGAAGCCAGAAGGAGGCTCAAGGGTTATCGTGTTATAGTTCTTCACACCTGCGAGCTTCGCAGCCACCTCAACTGCATAGTCCTTCCCTCCAGTGAAATCCACCAGCCGGTTGCGTACAGCCTGTCTGCCTGTGAATATCCTGCCCTCTGCCAGGCTCTTCACGTAGGAGACGCTAAGGTTTCTGTTGGTAGCCACGGTCTTTATGAAGTAGTCGTACTCCTCATTGACCATTGACTGCAGCATCTGTCTCTCCTCATCGGTTATCATGCGGTAATCGGCACCCATGTCCTTGTATTCACCGGCCTTTATGGCGTACTTGTTTATCCCCATCTGTCTGTACATCTGGGAGAGATCCGTCAGGTCGAGTATGACACCTATGCTTCCAACCCATGCTGAGGGACTTGCGACTATCCTGTCAGATGCTGATGCTGCAAGGTATGCTCCTGAGGTCCCTGAATCACTTATCCAGCTCACCACAGGCTTTTTTGATTTATTTATGGCATCCATTAGTTCCTCACTTGCCACAGGTGTCCCTCCTGGGCTGTTTATGTCGAGGACAATGGCCTTAACTGATGGATCACTGTTGGCTTCAGCGATGAGCTCCTTTATATCATCCGGGTTCACGCCATCAGTGAACCCTGCCGTGTCATAGGCTATGGCTCCGTGGACAGGTATTATTGCTATCGTACCCTCGCCGCCCTCCAGCAGAGCGGCTAATGAAAGCACCAACCCTGCGATCGAGAGGACCACGACGAGGCCAATGACTATCTTGCTGTTTCTATCCATGGTATCAGACCTTTTTGCCTCCAGTCACCTTTTCAGGAGTTTTTGTTATATCAGACATCCATGTACCATCCTAAATTTTTCACCATTTTTATTAATAGAATGTCCACCACTATATAAATATTGCACTTAGATACTATTTAATTGATGAATACACTTTGCAGTGTTTGATAGCTTGAGGTGCTCTCTGGAGTGCTTTCCTAATCTATTCAGTGAACGATCATAGAATCCGGGAGTGATTGTTGTGAAGAAGACTGTAAGGTCCCCTGGATCCGCAACCGTGATTAATGCGATTGCAACTGGGAGGGGCTCAGCATTTGGCATAGGACTCAGGGTGGTGGCAGAGGCAGAGCTGATTGACTCCGGGGTGGAGTGCATCTCCCGGGAGGGAGCTGACACGGCCCTAATGGAGCTCTGCACAGGGATGGTGATTGAATATTACGGGGTGGATGCAGGTGTCAGGGTCGTAACATCCTCGAACCTCCCAGTTGCCAGCGGACTTTCAAGCAGCAGCGCGGCCTCCAATGCCACTGTGATGGCAGTCTCCTCCCTCTTATCAGAGGAATTCTGTCTTGAACCCATGGAGGATCTTGAGATGCTTAACATGGCAGTTGACGCATCCCTCAAGGCGGGTGTGAGTGTTACCGGGGCCTATGATGATGCAAGTGCATCATTCTACGGTGGCTTAACCGTGACAGATAACATGGAAAGGCGCATAATCCTCAGGGAGCAGATGGAAAATCAAAAGGTATTAATATATATGCCGGACAGAAAATCACTGACTGCACAATCAGATGTCCCGCGGATGAAACTGCTGGCCCCCTGGGTTGATATGGCCTTCAGGGAGGTCCTTGATGGAAGGGTACACAGTGCCCTAACACTCAACGGGATACTCTACTGTGCATCCCTGGGATTCGATCCGGGAATAGCCCTTGATGCCCTTGAGGCGGGTGCCCTTGCAGCAGGTCTCTCAGGAACCGGGCCATCCTTTGTGGCCCTGGCTCATGAGGACTCTGAAGCTGATATCATTGATGCCTGGGAGAACCTTGAGGGGGATGTGCTTGTAACATCAGTGGACAACGAGGGTACACGCATCCTTGAATAACTCCATTGACCCTTAAGCAGAAGAAAGGGGAATGATTTATGGATGAGTACAGAGCACGGGAGGTCCTCAGAAGATCCAGGCAGAAGATAGATGGAATAGACAGGGACATACTTGACCTCATAGCCTCAAGGATAGCCCTTGCACGGGAGATAGCAGAGGCCAAGGAGGTCCTTGGAATGGAGATCCTGGATCCTGAAAGGGAACTCCAGATTATAGAGAGAACCCGGAAAATCGCCAGGGAAAATCGTATCGATGAGAATAAACTTATAGAACTGATGAAGATTCTGATGGATCTCAGTAAAACGGAACAGAAAGAAATGTTAAGGAGGCAATGAAATGGGAAACATAAGGACATCCTTTGTAAAAAGAATAGCTAAAGAGATGATAGAAAATCATCCAGGGAAATTCACAGACGACTTTGACACTAACAAGAAACTTGTGGAGGAGTTCTCAACAGTAAGCACCAAACACCTCAGAAACAAGATAGCAGGTTACATTACAAGGATCATCAGCCAGCAGAAATAAGACCAGAATTTTTCATTTTTTTCCCCAACATTTAAAAGGTTGTGAAGGTTAATGGAGTTAATAGTTGCTAAATTTGGCGGTACATCAATAGGAAATGGTAGGCGAATTAAGAAGGCGGCCCGTTCAGTTGTGAAGGAGTACATGAAGGGCAGGAAGGTCGTTGTCGTTGTATCTGCCATAAACAAGACAACCGATGAACTCCTCCAGATAGTGGACGAGGCAATGGAAGACGCTGTCACAGAGAAGCAGCTGGCTGAGATAGTATCCATGGGTGAGATGACCAGTGTCAGGATATTCTCATCCGCCATAGAGGCACTCGGAGTCAAATCCGAATATATAGACCCCTTCATGGATGAATGGCCAATAATAACCGACAGCAACCTTTTAAATGCTAAGGTGGATTTTGAGGCAACTGAGGAGAAATCAAAGGAACTGCTTAAACTCCTTGATCAGGGAATAATACCCGTGGTTTGTGGCTTCCTTGGAAGGGACCCCAACGGCTACATAACCACCCTGGGGAGGGGTGGAAGTGACATAACAGCATTCCTCCTTGGTCACTGCCTTAAGGCAGATGAAGTTATAATAGTAACAGATGTTGGGGGTGTCATGTCCACGGATCCCAACAAACTTCAGGGTGCCAAGAAACTTGATAAGATATCAGTTGAGGAGATGAGGGACCTTGCAACCCATGGGGCCCAGGTACTCCATCCCCACGCCCTAAAATACAAGGACCCGGATATAAAGGCAAAGATAATAGGATTTGAACACGGGGACCTATCCGCCCCTGGAACCGAGATAATCGGACCCTCAAAGAACAAGATGGTCAAGACAACAACCCTCAACCCGGATCCAATATCCGTGGTCGCTGTTGTGGGTGAAAAGATACTGAACAAGCCAGGTATACTGGCCAGGTTAACATCAAGGCTTGCAGAGAACTCCATAAACATCATAGGAATTTCAACAGGACAGAACTCGGTCACAATATTTGTTGACAAGAAGGACGCCGATGAGGCCCACAGGCTCCTCCACGATGTGGTCATTGCAGACGATGACCTCAGCTCACTCTCACTGGGAAGAGACATCGCAATGATAACCATATCAAGCCCGGATTTCATAGACACACCCGGCATAATATCTGAAATCACCGAACCCCTGCGGGATAATGACCTTAACATAGTTGAAATTTCATCCTCACAGACATCTGTGGTTATCTTTGTTGACTGGAATGATGGTAAAAAGGCATATGAACTTGTAAGGGGTGTTCTTGAATGAAGATTGAAGGCACAGTAGTGGCCATGGTGACTCCATTCACAGAGGACGATGTGGTGGATGAGGCCGGGCTGCGGGAGAACATAAACTACCTTATAGAGAACGGGGTTGATGGCCTCCTGGTTGCCGGAACAACCGGTGAATCAGCGACAATAACCCACGAAGAGCAGAGGAGAATGATCGATATACTGGTGGATGAGGTCAACGGTCGCGTCAGGACGGTTGCAGGTGCAGGTAGCAACTCATCCAGGGAGGCAATGGGCCTTGTGGAGTATGCAGAGGACGCCGGTGCAGACGCAGCCCTTGTCATAACCCCCTACTACAACAAGCCCCAGCCCCACGGACTCATTGAACACTACACCATGCTGGAGGAAGCCGCCGACATACCCCTCATAATATACAACGTTCCCTCGAGGACAGGTACCGACATAGATGTTGACACAGTCGCCGAACTCGCAAAGCTGGAAGGTATAATAGGGATAAAGGAGGCCAGCCCTGACCTGGACAAGGTGTCCATGCTCAGGTCAAGGCTAATGGACCTCGGCCTTGATGACTTCACCATCCTCTCAGGAAACGATAACCTTACACTCCCAATGATCTCCATGGGCGCTGAGGGAGTGATATCAGTGGTTGCAAATGTCGACCCGGCTCGCATGAGCCGGCTTGTTAACGAGGCCCTATCAGGGGACTTCGAGTCTGCAATGAAAACACACTATGAACTTTACAGCCTTATGAAGGCCCTTTTCATTGAGAGCAACCCGGTACCGGTCAAGGAGGCCCTTAACATGATGGGCAGACCTGCGGGTCATGTGAGGATGCCCCTGGCACCCCTGCAGGATGCAAACCGTAAGAGGCTCAGGATGGTCCTTGAGGAACTGGCACTGATCTAGGGGTGTTATGCTTGATAAGGGTCGCAGTTACAGGCGCATGCGGGCGCATGGGCTCAGGGATAATAAGGAGGATCCTCGAGGAGGAGGACATGGAACTGGTGGCAGCCATTGAGGCTCCAGGGACACCCCTCAGTGGCAGGGACATCGGAGAGTTCACAGGCAGGGGTATGGTTGGAGTTGAGGTGACCGACGCATCAGACCTTGCTGATACCCTCGCAGATACAGAACCCGACGTTCTCGTTGACTTCACAGTAGCACCTGCAGCGGTCAAAACAATAAAGACTTCAGCCGAGGCAGGTGTTAACCTTGTGGTTGGCACAACCGGATTTTCAGAGGAGGAGATGCAGACAGTAAGGGACTGCATAGGAAGGTCAGGTGTGAGGGCTGTGATCGCACCGAACATGGCGGTTGGGGTCAACGTGTTCTTCAAGGTCCTCAGGGACCTTGCACCGATCCTCTCTGACTATGACGTTGAGATCATCGAGGCACACCACAGGCACAAGAAGGACGCACCATCAGGTACAGCTGTACGTGCACTGGAGGTCATCTCAGAGGCCACAAACAGAAGGGCCGAGGAGGTTGCCGTCCATGGCCGCTCTGGACTTACAGGTGAGAGGAGTAAAGAGGAGATAGGTGTCCATGCAGTGAGGGCTGGTGACATCGTCGGGGACCACATCGTCCTATTTGCAGGTGACGGTGAGCGCCTTGAGATAGTTCACAGGGCTCACAGCAGGGATGCATTCATAGGTGGAGTTATAAGGGCCATAAGGTTCATTGAGAAAGCAGAACCTGGAAGGATAATGGATATGGGGGATGTGCTGGGAATAAACTGATAAGGTGATGTTATGGTTAATGTGGGTGTTCTGGGAGCAACAGGAATGGTTGGACAGCGTTTCATTCAGATGATTGATAAACATCCTGAATTTGAACTTACAACACTGGCGGCTTCTTCACGATCCGCAGGGAAGCCCTACGGGGAGGTGGCGAACTGGTACCTCGACTGTGAGATGCCAGAATCTGTGAAGGACATGGAGGTCGTTGAAACAGACCCCTCAAGTGTGGGAGACGTTGATATACTCTTCTCAGCCCTCCCTGCAGGTGTGGCGAGGAAGGTTGAACCAGAATTTGCAGAGAAATACATAGTGGCATCAAATGCCAGTGCAATGAGAATGGAGCCGGATGTCCCCCTCGTGATACCCGAGGTCAACCCCGAGTTCCTTGACCTCATAGAGGTGCAGCAGAGGAAGAGGGGTTGGGACGGTTTCATAGTCACCAACCCCAACTGCTCAACAATAGCCCTGACCCTCACCCTCAAGCCCATCTACGACGCCTACAACATAAAGAGGGTCTACGTATCAACCATGCAGGCGGTTTCCGGTGCCGGTTACAATGGAGTCCCCTCAATGGCCATACTTGATAACTTGGTGCCATTCATAGGTGGTGAGGAGGAGAAGATTGAAACAGAGACCCTCCACCTGCTGGGAGAACTCGATGATGGTGTGGTGAAACCAGCAAGCTTCGGCGTGAGCGCATCCTGTCACCGTGTACCCGTAGTTGACGGCCATACCGAGGCGGTCTTCATTGAACTGGATGATGACTTTGAAATTGATGATGTAAGGGAGGCAATGGATAAATTCAGGGGGCTCCCGCAGAAGTTGGGCCTCCACTCTGCCCCTGAAAAACCTGTGGTGGTCAGGGATGAGGAGAACAGGCCCCAGCCAAGGATGGACAGGGACAGGGACGGTGGAATGGCTGTCACTGTTGGAAGACTCAGGAAGGACGCTGCATTTGAAAACAGTTTAAGGTACGTCCTTGTGGGTCATAACACAGTGAGGGGTGCTGCAGGGGCATCTATTCTTAACGCTGAACTCATAAATGAGATACTGTAGGATACCATGCACCCCAACCTTCTGGGAGCTGATCTATCCATCCTCTATTTTTTCAATTCATTCCTGAGTTCGCCATTCCTTGACCTTTTAATGCCGCTTTTAACCTTCGGCGGGACCCAGGTCTTCTGGGTGATACTCTGTCTCATCCTGTACCTACTTGGAGGCGAGGATGAGAAGGAGGCAGCATTCATAGCCCTCACAGCTCTTGTAATGGGCTTCTTTCTGAGTGAATCCCTGAAGATGGTTATCGCAAGGCCACGACCCTATGAGGTGATTGGGTGGGTGAGGCACACCACAGTCGCTGGGGGCTATTCTATGCCATCGGGTCATACGGTGGCCGCCTTTGCCGGCTTCATCTCCCTCTACTTCAAATTCGGTAGCCCATGGCTTTTCATCATCCTCGCATCACTTGTGGGGACTTCAAGGATATACCTTGGCCTCCATTACCCAAGTGACGTTCTCGCGGGTGCTGTTCTTGGGGTTTTATGTGCATTCACCGCCCTGAAGATAGAGGAAAGGGTTAAATGTTTTGGTCTCTGCCGTTTTGACAGGCTGCAGCAACATTAGGCGCATTTTAAAACCAGGCAAACTTCTTCTGATTTCAGTGTTCTTTTCTGTAATGATGGAATCGTCATCCTTTTCAGGACCCCTCTGGTGTCATGGGAATCAGATGCTCATCGGCAGGGACTCATATATGCTTTGAGAGGTTTTCCTTGTTAATGCAGCTACGGTGATCCACGGGCTTCATTTGGGAAGGTTTTTAAGTTTTAATGTGATATCTATTAAATGGAAAGGGATACCATGAGGTTCATGAGGGATTCAGAAAAGGAACAGCTCAAGCTTCTTGTAAAGGCGTGCATGCTGGAGATAAGCAAGCTAAAGATGGATCTCCGGAAATGCCGTGAGAATTCAGATAACTGTGAGATGGTTAAGGAACTTGAGGATGCACTTAAAATCAGGGACAGGCGTATAGATGAACTTGAAAGAATCATGGCTGAAAAGGACAGGGTGATACAGGAACTCAAGGGCATCATAGCAGATAAGGAATCCCAGATATCTGACCTCAGAAGGTACAGGGAATACTTCCAGGCCCTTACACAGAAACCTGAAAAGGATTTAACATCATTCCAGTCACAGATCTACCGTCTGCTACCCGATGAGAGGGCCACCACAGAGGAGATGCTTGACTTCATAAATGAGATAGGATTTAAGGACCTGAAACTTGAGAACATGGTCCAGATACTCAGGAACCTTGAGAGGAAGGGATACTTCAGGTCGGTGAGTGAGGGCAGGAGAACCCTCTGGGAGAAGGTTAAGAGATGAGTTTTGCAGCTGGAATGAGCTTCTATCTATTAGTTGATACACCTTTCAGAGCCTGTAACTGCAAATACCCTTGCAGGGGATGCTTCGGCTTTCACAGAGAGTGGAACAATGAATAATCTGAATTTAGGTGGTAGCAGGTCAGTGTTTGTTATGTTCTCCACAACCCATATCCCATTTTTGAGGAGGAGTCTGTGGATATCTGTTTCTCCGGGTCTGTCAACACTGGGGCCGTCGATGCAGACGCCCAGAACTTCATGTTCCACCAGTTCCTCTGCAAGATGTCTCTTTATACCCGGGTAGTTCTGGAAGTACTCCTCCGAGCCCCACCTTGAGCTCCAGCCAGTTTTTATGACGGCTATATCGCCCCGGGTTAACATCTCTCCCCCGGATACAAGGAAACCCGCACCTGTGAGTTCCTCCAGTCCTATTCCATCAACGGTGAGGGCACTGCAGCGCGCATGGAGGGGGGCGTCTAGATGGGTCCCGCTGTGCATACCAAGAGATAGTGAGGAGGTAATGTAATCTGCATCTGAACTTTCAGTTCTCAGTTTAACGGGTGGATCACCCGGGAAGACAGGCATGGAGTCCTCTATTTTATGGGTCAGGTCGATTATTTTCATAATGATTGTTTCATCTGTGAAAATATTAACTGTTTTCTAACTGCAGGGACGAAGATCCTTATTAAAGCCTGTATTCAGTGAGTACCTCGTTGACCCTCGAGACAGTTGTGTTCCAGTTACTTACATGTCCTAGTCTGTTGAGGGAGTGTGTTGCGTCTGCAGTAACCCATCCATGACCCCTTATCCATACCTGGGCCCATACATGGGAGTACCAGTTCCCGCTTATGAATCTGCAGTAACCACGGACGTAGCGCGCGGGTATACCACTGGTCCTTGCAAGGGCTACCATGAGGTGTGTCTGGTCAACACAGTTACCCTCCCTTAACCGGAGTGTACCCGAGGCACCGTAACGTGTCCTGTAGTAGAAGGAGTAGTCGACACTGTCACGTACCCAGGTGAAGAGGTTCAGTGCAGTGGCGTAGCTGGTGTTTCCTGAGAGTTCACGGGCGAGGTATACCACATTGGGATCCGTGACGCTGCAGTAGGCTGTTGAACTCAGATACCTCCTGAGGGATGGGGGGACATACCATGGGCTGTTCTTAAGGCCCTCATAGTATCTGAGTTGCCCCCTAAGATAGTTGTATCTATTCTCAAGTGACCTGAGTTTGTTCTGAAGCATGGTCCTGGTCCTGATGTTTCCTGTGGTTCTTATTCTTATTCTGATCCTCTTGATGAGGGAAGATGTCTTTCTGATTTCAGAGTTTATACTCCTTATCCTGGAGTCAACGGTCTGGGAGTTGATCCTGTATGCATTGAGGGGTACTGGAGTCCTTATATACACGTCTGTGGGCATCCTCCCCTTCTGGTATCTGTAACGCCCAATCTTTGAGAGGAGGTAGACGGTATTGTAGAAATCGATTTTACCTCCACTGTAGGATAACGTGGAGGGGCATCTACTGTATTTATCTGTAAAGTCCCTGAATCTTACTGTTATCTCATTGTACCGTGTGCTGCTCAGTTTCAGGGATATGCGGCGAATATTGAGGGCGGGTGAATTCACAGTTCTGTATTCAACGGTTTTTGAGCCACTAAGTACCCTGCTAAGTGCATATGTGTAGGATGCACAGTCAAGAGTTCTGTTTCCAGCACTTATATTTTCAGGGAGCCTCTGATAGTTCTCCATGAAATTAGCTACCCTTAAACTTGCCTGCAGGACATCAGAACTGTTTAGGGGTTCTGAATCATTTTCAATGGCATGAGAACCTTCCATGGCCACAATCAGAATGAGGGTCACGGTAAGGTATACCGAGGCTTTAATGAGCTGCCTCATATCAATCACATATTAATATTAAGATTTATCTTCGTTAAATACTCTCCCAAAGATCAAACGAAAACTATTTATAGAACCTCTAACCCATTGATAACTGCATACTGATTTATAATAAAACTGAGGTGATTGAATGGCACAGGGACAGCAGCCAATTCTTGTACTACCCGAAGGTACAAGCAGGTATCTTGGAAGAGACGCACAGAGGATGAACATCCTTGCGGGTAAAATACTCGCAGAGACCGTGAGGACAACCCTTGGACCTAAGGGTATGGACAAGATGCTGGTTGACTCCCTTGGGGACATTGTCGTAACCAACGACGGTGTCACAATACTCAAGGAGATGGACATAGAGCACCCAGCAGCAAAGATGCTCGTCGAGGTTGCAAAGACCCAGGAAGACGAGGTAGGGGACGGTACAACCACAGCAGTCATAATAGCAGGGGAACTACTCAAAAAGGCTGAAAACCTCCTTGAAATGGAGATCCACCCAACAATAATAGCAATGGGTTACAGGCAGGCCGCTGAAAAGGCTCAGGAAATACTCGACGACATTGCAATCGATGCCAGCGACAGGGACACCCTCCTGAAGGTTGCAATGACAGCAATGACCGGAAAGGGAACAGAAAAGGCAAGGGAACCACTGGCACAGCTCATAGTGGATGCGGTCAAGCAGGTTGAAGAGGATGGCGAAGTCGAGAAAGACCACATAAAGATAGAGAAGAAGGAAGGCGCAGCAGTGGACGACTCAACACTCGTCCAGGGTGTCATAATCGACAAGGAAAGGGTCCACCCAGGAATGCCAAAGAAGGTTGAAAACGCCAAAATAGCACTCCTCAACTGTCCGATCGAAGTTAAAGAGACAGAGGTTGACGCAGAGATCAGAATAACAGACCCATCACAGATGCAGGCATTCATCGAACAGGAAGAACAGATGATCCGCGACATGGTCAACTCAATAGTTGACACAGGCGCAAACGTTCTCTTCTGTCAGAAGGGTATTGATGATCTGGCACAGCACTACCTGGCCAAGGCAGGAGTCCTTGCAGTGAGGAGGGTCAAGAAGTCCGACATGGAGAAACTCTCCAAGGCCACAGGAGCAAACATAGTCACAAACATCGAGGACCTCAGCCCAGAGGACCTGGGTGAAGCAGGAGTCGTATCAGAGAAGAAGATCTCAGGCGAAGAGATGATCTTCGTTGAAGAGTGCAAGGAACCAAAGGCAGTGACAATACTTGTCAGGGGATCAACCGAGCACGTTGTGAGCGAAGTTGAAAGGGCAATCGAAGACGCAATAGGTGTCGTCGCCGCAACAGTTGAGGATGGTAAGGTCGTCGCAGGAGGCGGAGCACCTGAAATAGAAATCGCAAAGAGGCTCAAGGACTACGCTGACTCAATAAGCGGCAGGGAGCAGCTGGCAGTATCAGCCTTCGCAGACGCCCTTGAAATCGTGCCTAAGACCCTTGCAGAGAACGCAGGTCTTGACAGCATCGACGTCCTCGTTGACCTCAGGGCAGCCCACGAGGAATCACCCTACATGGGAATCGACGTCTTCGATGGTGAAATCGTCGACATGAAGGAAGCAGGAGTAATCGAACCACACAGGGTCAAGAAGCAGGCCATACAGTCTGCAGCTGAAGCAGCTGAGATGATACTGCGCATAGACGACGTCATAGCCGCATCATCATCCAGTTCCAGCGAGGAAGGAATGGAGGAAATGGGCGGAATGGGCGGAATGCCTCCAATGTAAGGCATCCCCCACCCTTTCTATTTAAACCATCAGTTCACGTCCAGATGGACTTTTTTTGATTACTGAGAGATTTACCTGATGTAGGGGCAGAGATCTTTTCTTTTTAAGAAAATTTTCTGTAAGTCGGGATCATTTATTCTGCTCTGGCAAGGCAGAGACTCATCCTACAATAAAAGGAAGTTAACTCAGCTGTACTCCTTTCTAACACTGGTTTTCGGATGTAGGGGACCTACTCAGTTCAAAAGGTCTGGTTCCCTGCTGTCTGGAATGAGAAAAAAATCGACCATTTAAATAGATCTGAGCCGTTCTTAAATTAATAAAAAAAGGTTGAATGGTTATTTACCTTGAAAATATGTGGACCGCCGCTGTTCCACCGGTTCCACCGATGTTGTGGGTCATGCCGATCTCAGCACCTTCCACCTGTCTCTTACCGGCTTCACCACGCAGCTGCCATACCACCTCGGCTGCCTGGGCTATACCGGTGGCTCCAAGGGGATGACCACGTGCCTTGAGCCCACCTGATGGGTTAACGGGTATGTCACCATCAATCCTTGTCATACCATCCTCAAAGGCCTTTCCACCTTCACCCTTCCCAACGAATCCAAGGTCCTCAACAGCCAGTATACCGTTTATGCTGAAACAGTCATGGACCTCAACGAGGTCTATGTCCCCTGGCGTCAGTTTGGCCATATTGAAGGCCTTTCTGGCTGCATTAACTGTTGCATCAATCCTTGTTATGTCCCTCCTATCATGGAGTGCGATGGTACCTGAGGCCTGTGCAGATGCCTTCACATATACAGGGGTGTCTGTGTACTCCCTTGCCATCTCTGCGGGGCACAGTATAACTGCTGCAGCCCCATCAGATATCGGTGAACAGTCGAGGAGCCTGAGGGGATCCGCTACCATGGTGGAGTTCATGACCTGTTCAACCGTGACCTTCATGGGGAACTGGGCTCGGGGGTTTTTTGAGGCGTTCTCATGGTTTATCACTGAGACCATGGCGAGCTGTTCCCTTGTTGTACCGTACTCATACATGTGCCTCCTCGCCATCATTGCATACAGTGATGGGAATGTGACCCCCTGCTGGGCCTCCCACTCCTGGTCAGAGGCTGTTGCAATTGCCGGTGTTGGGTCAACAACGTCGGTCATCTTCTCAACACCTGCAGCTATCACGATGTCATGGTAGCCTGATGCAACCGCCATTATACCGCTCCTGAGGGCCAGTCCCCCTGATGCACAGGCAGCCTCAACCCTTGTGGATGGTATGGGTGTCAGGCCAGCATGGTCTGCGATGAGCGAGGATATATGCTCCTGTTTTATGAATAGACCGGCTGACATGTTACCAACGTACATAGCATCAAGGTCGGCGCCCTCCACTCCGGCGTCCTCTATGGCCCCAAGTCCGGCCTCGGTTATCATGTCCCTGAAGGAGACATCCCAGAGTTCTCCAAATTTTGTCTGTGAAACTCCAATAACTGCTACATCCCTCATATTATCACCCTCTTAAGCCATCCTGAGTTTGCCCTTGAATTTGGCGTATATGGCATAGTCGACGTACCTCTTATTTTTGATGATCTCGGCCACGGATGGTGCAAGGTTACGCCTCTCTTCTATGAGGTCATTCACCTCTATTATGAAGGCGTCGCTCCCGGCACCTGAACCATAGGACACTGCCAGTATCCTTGCGCCTGGCTCTGCAACGTCAAGGGTTGCTGCAAGGCCTATTGGTGTTGCACCTGAGTAGGTGTTCCCTATCACAGGTGTCAGGAGTCCTGGTTTTACCTGTTCGCTTTCAAATCCCAGTTTGCGAGCGGCCTTCAGGTAGAATTTTCCGTTTGGCTGGTGGAAAACAGCGTAGTCGAAGTCATCTGCGCTGAGGCCGGTCTTCTCCATCATACCCCTCGCGGCTCCCAGGACATGCTTGAAGTAGGCGGGTTCACCGGTGAATCTTCCGCCGTGTCGGGGGTAGGGCATTCCCTCCCTCCTGTAGAAGTCGGGGGTGTCTGTGGTGAAGCTGTAGGTTTCCTTTATATCTGCAAGACAGTTCTTTCCACCTATAACATAGGCTGCCCCGCCTGCTGATGCAGTGTATTCGAGGGCATCGCCTGGGGCTCCCTGGGCTGTGTCAGCGCCGACTGCAAGACCGTAATCTATTATGCCTGAGTCAACAAGCCCCATGCAGGCCTGTATACCCGCGGTACCTGCCTTACATGCGAATTCAAGGTCAGCTGCTGTCATCTCGGGGGTTGCATCAACAGCCTCTGCAACGATTGTTGCTGTTGGCTTAACAGCGTAGGGGTGGGATTCGGATCCCACATAGACAGCTCCTATCTCTGAGGGATCTATCTGGCTCCTCCTGAGGGCATTACGGGCAGCTTCAACTGAGATTGTTGCTGTGTCCTCATCAGGACCAGGGACTGATTTTTCCTCCACAACCAGCCCCCTTGATATGGCCTGGGGGTCGTCTCCCCAGACCCTCGCGATTTCTTCAACCTTTATTCTGTATGATGGAATGTAAACTCCATATCCGACTATTCCAGCCATGAATATCACACCATAATATTAGTCTGGATCCTGTTATTATTCTAAAATTAAAGTATTTATTCCTTGCTCTACTATCGTGGCTTCTGATATATATAGATGATATATGGCACCTGCGTTAGAGAATCGCATGTAAATCTGAAATGGGGCCTATACTCTTTAAACTGGATGCAACCCCCGAATCTGAAATCAGATGGGCATTGAATCAATAGAACAGAATCGGTGTACGTGGAAGTCTAGGAGGACTTATAGAATCAGTTTATATGCGGTTGCCGGGATTTGAACCCGGGTCGCGGGCTTGGAAGGCCCGAGTCCTAACCAGACTAGACTACAACCGCTATGCGGCGTCCGGGATTTGAACCCGGGTCGCTGGCGTGGCAGGCCAGTGTCTTAACCAGGCTGGACTAACGCCGCAATTCGTAGGCATAGAAAAGATTTGAGGTCATCTTATATAAAGTTTTCTATTTTTCTTTTGATTCTGTCAGGAGCCAGAGCATCTGCTTTTATCCTCAAGGGTTTCATATATTAAACGGAGATCCGCATGGGTACACTTCATGCAACTGAAAGGTTCTGGGAGGTCGATGCACTTAGGGGTGCTGCTGTCATGATGATGATCGTATATCATACCCTCTTTGATCTTGACTTCCTGGGTGTGCTGGATCTTGACATGGGGTCCCCGGTGATCTGGTTCACAGGCAGGCTGACGGCGTTCCTTTTCATATTCCTCGTTGGGGTATCCCTCACCCTGAGCCATTCAAGGAGGGGTACCTCCAGGTGGCATTACATCATAAGAGGCCTGAAGATATTCCTCTGGGGGATGATCATCACCGCCGCAACATGGATCTACCCCCACAACGGTTTCATTGCCTTCGGGGTCCTCCACTTCATAGGCCTTGCAGTGATACTTACACATCCCCTTGCTGGAAGGAGAACCGCTGCACTTGCATTATCGGCTGTTGCGATCACGGTGGGGGTCCTGATGTCAGGGCTGCGGGTTGAAACTCCACTCCTTATGTGGCTTGGAATCAGACCCCATAATCTTTACACCCTTGACTACTTCCCGCTTTTTCCATGGCTGGGTGTTGTGCTCCTTGGAATTTTCACCGGGGACACCCTCTACAGGGGATACCGTAGAAGATTTAGATTAAGGGCATGGAACCCATCTCTGCTTCAGGTGATTGGAAGAAACTCACTGAAGGTTTACCTGGTCCACCAGCCGGTGATAGTGGGGATAATCTGGGCAGCCATGTATCTGACCTCTTAAATGACTGAAAAGAAAGATTCATGGCTTAAATAACCTCCTGTAAATGGCCTGGACGATACTCATCAAAGGTTTATTAACCGGTAAAAATCAAAGCTTATTAATAGAAAAGTAATAGAAAAGTTTATTAATTACTAAAAAGGAAATTGGCCTTAGGTTTTGATCTCGTAGTTTGTTACTGATAAAAAGCAAACCAGGTTTAAACTTGTTAATGTATCTATTATCTTGTGGAGGTAATATTACGGATGCCAGAAAAGGATTTATTCTGAGCCTTTTATTGGCCCTTGCAGTATACCTGGTACCACTACCGGGTCTGAGGGCTTCAGGACACGCAGCACTTTCTTTACTTGTTTTTGCAGTTACAATGTGGGCAACAGAGGCAGTACCCCTGGCCGTGACATCACTCATAATACTCTTTGCACAGCCACTTATTGGTGTTGAGAGCTTTGAAAACGCGGTTATAGGCTTTGCAAATCCCATACTCTTCCTCATGATTGGAGGATTCATAATGGCAGAGGCCCTAAGGAAGAGCGGTCTCGCCCAGAGATTCACCTACTACCTCCTGGGGAGGCTTGGAACCTCACCGGAGAGGGGACTGTTTGTAAGCATATTCTCGACGGGTCTTCTCTCTGCATGGATTGAGAATGTTGTTGCCTTTGCAATGCTCCTCCCCATCATAAAGGAGATCGTGGATATAATGGGCTGCTCTGAACCCGAGCGGGGAAAGAGTAACTATGCAAAAGCCATGATACTCGGGGCATCATTCGGGTCCCTTGCCGGTGGATTCGGTACAGAGATAGGAACTGCCCCCAACCTCATGGCAGCGGCCTACACCAGCATACCCTTCCTTAACTGGATGATATTCGGTCTTCCACTTTCGATTGCAATGCTACTTGTCACATGGTTCATCCTCATGAAGATTTTTCCAAGCGAGGTAAGGGCCCTAGAGAATGGGGAGGCCCTGATAGGTGAGAAGATAAGGATGATGGGTTCATTGAGCAGGGATGAGAAGCTCAGCGCAGGGATACTCCTCTTCGCCATCCTGCTATGGGTTACAGCGGGCTTCACAGGTATCAACAGCTACTCAGTGTCACTTATAGCTGCTGTGATGTTCATATTCGCGGGTGTAATAACATGGAAGGACGCACAGAAGAACATTGACTGGGGTCTTGTGGTGTTCTTTGGAGGGGCACTCTCCCTTGGAAGCGCACTCCTCAAGACCGGGGCAGCAGCATGGATAATTGATAAACTTGTGGGCATGCTTGGTTCAGACCCATCGCCTGTAATCGTCATGCTCGTGCTGATGGCTGTGGCAGTGATCATCACCCAGGTGATGTCCAATATAGCCCTCTCAGCCATCCTTGTCCCCCTCTCCGTGACCCTTGCATCTGCGCAGCACCAGCCCATTGGAGTATATGCTGTACCCGTTGCAATCGCATGTTCACTCTCATTCATGCTCCCGATGGCAGACCCAACAGTTGCAATGGCCTACGGTTCCGGCTACGTTAAGTTGAGGGACATACCGAGGGCCGGGATTCCCATCATAGCTGTGGGTGTCATCCTGACGGTCCTTGTGATCACAACCCTGGCAGTGCCCTTCATATCATGACCGTAGTCTCCAGCTACTTCCCCCTATTTTTTCTGATGATGATCCTCTCTAAATGCGGAACTTCAAAAAGAATTCTGTAGAGATTGAGGGGTCCAAAATTTAATCCTGGCAGAATGTCTGTTTTTGTTTGCATGGAACAGTCTCTTTTAAAATATGCTGACGTCCTTTAATCCTTTAAGAATTGAGATAAGATAATTATATGAAGAATGAGCACTGGGTCCTTAAAATCTATCTTTCAAGGATTTCCTCGATGATGGAGAGGTCCATGTTTTCCTCAACGATCTCTGCCAAGAATCTATCTTTCAAGGATTTCCTCGATGATGGAGAGGTCCATGTTTTCCTCAACGATCTCTGCCAGCCTGTCAATTGAGAACCTTCTTGATGCACTGAAGTTATCGTCCACGTACTCAAGTGGCTCAAGGCCCTTCCTCTCCCTGAGGATATTTGTGAAGTACCTCCTGAATCTGAAGTTATGGAATATTCCGTGGAAGTACGTGCCGGCCACGTTTCCATTGACTGCCCCATCGAATCCGCCACTCCTGGTGTTCCCGAAGCCCCTATCAACCCTCAGAAGGGGTTTCACATCACCGAGGACTGTGGTCCCCTCATGGAGTTCATAGCCATCCACAGTCTCTCCCCTCATACCCCTGAAGATCCCGTTACCAAGGACCCTTCCCCTGCTCTGAGATATTATCTTACCCTTCCCTGTAAAGCGGGTTTTACAGTCAAGAAGACCAAGACCATCAACACTGCCTTCACGGGACTCCTGCCGGGCATCATCAATTATCCTCTTCCCCAGCATCTGAAAGCCGCCGCATATGCCAAAGACGGGTATCTCACGGCTTAAGTCCCGGATCTCGTCAGCAAACCCCTTCTCCTCAAGGTGGATGAGGTCGCTTATGGTGTTCCTGGTCCCGGGGATTATGATGGCGTCAAGGTCATCAAGGCTGTCACCCGTCTCTATGAGCCTCACAGCAACATCCTCCTCGTACTCAAGGGGGTCTATATCTGTGAAGTTTGATATCCTGGGCAGCCTCATAACCCCAACCCTTATATCCCCACTCCCCCTGTACTTCCTCTGGGAAAGGGATGCTGAGTCCTCCTCGGGGAGTTTCAGACCTTCATCGTAGGGCAGAACCCCCAGTACAGGGACTCCTGTGATTTCCTCGATCCTCTCAATGCCTGGCATCAGTATGTCAATGTTACCACGGAACTTGTTTATGACAACACCCTTTATCCGGGACCTGTCACGTTCATCAAGGAGCATGAGGGTGCCTGCAATTGATGCGAAGACACCCCCACGGTCTATGTCAGCCACCAGTATAACGTCGGCATCTGCGAGGTGGGCGATCTCCATGTTGGCAAGGTCCCTGTCCCTCATGTTTATCTCAGCGGGGGATCCGGCCCCCTCTATCACTATAAGCTCATACCTGCTCTTAAGGTACTCAAGGGACTCCCTTATCGCCTCAAGGGCAGTATCCCTGAATTCTGTCTGGTACTCCTGGAAGTTCATGTTTCCTGCAGGTCTCCCATGGACTATTACCTGGGATGTGAAGTCCTCCTTGGGTTTGAGGAGGACGGGGTTCATGTGGTGTGATGGCTCTATCCCTGCGGCCTCTGCCTGGAGGACCTGGGCCACCGCTATTTCCCGGTTCTCAGCTGTTGTGAAGGAGTTCAGTGACATGTTCTGGGATTTGAAGGGCGCAACCCTGTATCCCCTCCTTGAGAATATACGGCAGAGAGCTGCAACCATTACGCTCTTACCTGCACTCGATGACGTGCCCTGAACCATTATACACTTTGCACTCATGGCCTCACCCTGATCCAGTGGACAATGCCCCCTCAACGGTTTTCTGTTTATAATATTATGAGGCTGGTCCTGACCAATTAAACTGGAGTCTGGTCCTAACAATATTGAACACTAAAATCTTAAATACATTGCTGGCGAAAATATTACTCAAGATGTTCATTGTGGGAGATGGTTAAATGGCCTCTGTTCCTCCTGAAGTTCCTGACCTGTCAGAAGATGATCTTAAGTCAATTCTTGAGACCGTTATCAGTAAAAGTCCCGACGGCATTATCACGGTTAACATGGATGGCGTTATAGTCTTCTCAAACCCTGCAGCAGACAGGATGTACGGATACCCGTCCCTTAGGGGTAAAAATCTGGACGAGCTGGTCCCGGAACTCATGAGGGAGGATCTCCACATTAAAATGGAGGAGTACCGTGCTGAGGGTATACATGAGCTCAGCGGGAGGGTCTTTGAGACGGTTTCCCTCAGAGCTGATGGGACCGAATTCCCTGTTGAGATGACCATCAACCCTGCAGAAACCCCTGCCGGACGGTATATAACTTCAATAATAAGGGACATCTCCCAGAGAAAGGAAATGGAGGAGGAACTTAGGAACCGTGAGGAACAGTTCAGGGACCTCTTTGAGAACGCCAGTGACATGATACAGGCCGTTAACCCTGAGGGAAAATTCGTCTATGTTAACAGGGCCTGGAAGGAGACCCTCGGCTACACTGACAGGGACCTCGAGGAACTCACACTCTTCGATGTGATACACCCCGACAAACTTGATGAGTGCCGTGAACTCTTCAGGAGGGTGATGTCTGGTGAGAGGATACCCACCGTCGAGACGGCCTTCATAACCAGTGACGGGGAGAAGGTATTCGTCGAGGGGAACGTCAATGTCCGGATGAGGAACGGGGAGGTGGAGTACAGCAGGGCGATTTTCAGGGACGTTACAGAGCGAATGAAATTCCAGAGGGAACTTGAGAGGCTGGCAGCCATAGTTGAATCGTCGGGTGACGCCATCGTGAGTTACGACCTTGAGGGCAACATAATGGACTGGAACAGGGGAGCCGAGATGGTCTATGGCTACAGTGCAGAGGAGGTCAGGGGAAAGAACATCTCCATCCTCATGAGTGAGGAGGAACTCAAGAAGCTGCGGGGCCTGATATCAGAGGTTAAATCAGGAGGTTTAGTTTCAAACTTTGAGGCAAAGCGCATAAGAAAGGATGGTGAGGAGATCTGGGTTTCAATCTCCATGTCACCATTACGTGATTTTAACGGCGAGATCATCGGGATTTCAACCATTGCAAGGGACATCACCGAGATGAAGAGGACTCAGGCGGCACTGGAGGCGAGCGAGGAGAAGTACCGCAAGATCGTTGAGAAATTCATACAGAACGCCCTGGCCCTTATATCTGAGATAAACCGCTGAACCCTGCATTATGGTGGAGATACCTTTATAAGGGGAACCCCCATATATTAAAATAAAAATTTGTAAGTAAAATATTTTAAGTAGGAGAAACAATTGATAACTGTGATTTTAATTTTAACCACTTCACTTAATGGAGGCATTTGAATAGAAATGAAAACCACCATTAAAAACTCCAGAACTCAGGAATCTGTTTCATATGAGGGTAAAGAGACTAAAAAGGGAACCGGGGAGACCCTATCATATGAAACATCAAAGGATATAGAAGTCCCCGAAAGACTCATAGATCAGATCATAGGGCAGGAAGAGGCCGTTGAGACAATAAAAAAGGCGGCTGAACAGAGACGTAACGTTTTACTGATAGGTGAACCAGGTGTGGGTAAATCCATGCTGGCAAAGGCGATGGCAGAGCTGCTGCCACGTGAACAGTTACAGGACATACTGGTCTACCCAAACATAGAGGACCCCAACAACCCACTCATAGGTGCTGTGCCTGCAGGAGAGGGCCGTAAGATCGTGATGAACCACAAGAATAAGGCAAGGGCCCAGGATGAGAAGAAGAACCTCTTCATGATGCTCATAATATCCTTCATCCTTGTCCTGGGGTTCATGATGAACCAGTTCCTGGCGGCTATAATAGCTGCAGGTATAATATTCCTGGCACTGCAGCAGTTCAGGCCACGTACAACGGTCATGGTCCCGAAACTCCTGGTGAACAATGAGGGAAGGCAGGTCGCACCATTCGTCGATGCAACCGGAGCCCATGCAGGGGCCCTCCTGGGGGATGTGAGGCATGACCCATACCAGTCAGGTGGTCTTGGCACACCTGCACATGAGAGGGTGGAAGCAGGGATGATCCACAAGGCCAACAAGGGTGTGCTCTACATAGATGAGATAGGGACAATGAAGATGAAGACCCAGCAGGAACTCCTCACGGCCATGCAGGAGAAGCGGTACTCCATCACTGGCCAGAGCGAAACAAGCAGCGGCGCCATGGTACGCTCACAGGCGGTTCCCTGCGACTTCGTACTGGTGGCTTCAGGTAACCTCCAGGTACTTGAGGGCATGCACCCGGCCCTCCGTTCAAGGATAAGGGGGTACGGATACGAGGTCTTCATGAAGGACACGATGCCCGACACACCAGAAAACAGGGACAAACTCGTTCAGTTCGTTGCACAGGAAGTTGAAAAGGATGGAAGGATCCCCCACTTCAGCAGGGAGGCAGTTGAGGAGATAATAAGGGAGGCCCAGAGGAGGGCCGGTAAGAAGGATTCACTGACCCTGAAACTCCGTGAACTGGGGGGCCTTGTAAGGGCAGCCGGTGACATAGCCAAGAGCCGTGGAGCAGAACTTGTGGAAACAGAGGACGTTATAGAGGCAAAAAAACTTTCAAGGACCCTTGAACAGCAGATTGCAGATAGATACATTGTCCAGAAGAAGAAGTACAGTGTCTTCAAATCAGAGGGTGGAGAGGTCGGCCGCGTCAACGGCCTTGCAATAATCGGTGACAGAAGCGGAATCATACTCCCCATAGCTGCAGAGGCCGCCCCCGCCCAGAGCAAGGAGGAGGGCAGGATAATAGCAACAGGTAAACTGGGTGAAATCGCAAGGGAGGCTGTGCAGAACGTGAGTGCCCTCATAAAGAAATACACCGGTACAGACATATCCAACTATGACATCCACATACAGTTCCTCCAGGCCTATGATGGTGTGGAGGGGGACAGTGCAAGTGTCTCCGTCGCAACAGCAGTCATATCGGCCCTTGAGGAGATACCTGTGGATCAGTCAGTTGCCCTCACCGGCTCACTGAGCATACGCGGAGATGTTCTCCCTGTTGGAGGAGTCACAGGGAAGATAGAGGCAGCTGCAGAGGCGGGAATAAGGAAGGTCCTGATACCTGCATCCAACATGGGTGATGTGATGATCGAGAAGAAGTACGAGGACATGGTTGAGATAGTACCCGTTGAGACCCTCGGGGATGTCCTTGAACACGCACTCATTGGTAAGGGAAAGGAGAGCCTGATTCAGAGGATGCAGAAAATAAGTGATATTGTGCCTTCAATCATGAAGAAACCAGCCATGCACTGATCCTCTGCATTTACTTTTTCTTTTCGGAAGTTCCAGCCTGTTTTCAGGATTTATCTTTGCTCTGGCGAAATAGTTCTAATGGGTTATTTAGGATATATGTCTTTCTTATACTGAGCTCCCTTTCATGTGCGCAGGTCCAGATGATTCTTAAAAAAGTTAATAAGGGCCGGGAACTGAAAAAATATCTGAAATGGGTTAAATTAATCTTTTATGACCTCTGCAATAAGCGGTGCAACTGAGATCTCGCTAACATCAGATTTGAGGGTGTCCGTTGCAATGACCCTCTCAACACCGGCTGAGAATATCTTCAGGAGGGCGTCCTCCACAAGGACCGGGTGGACACAGCAAACAGTTATGCTTGAGGCTCCACATTTCCCTAAAATCCCGGCGGCGTTTACTATGGTCCCACCGGTGCTTATGATGTCATCAACAACCACAGCATCCTTTCCTTCAACATCAAGGTCACTCACACGGGTCTCAACCACCTCAGGGGATATGCGGACCTTCTCCATGTAGTCACATTCACATCCAAGTATATCACTGACCTCCCGGGCATGACCTAGGGCACCCTTATCAGGGGCGATGATTACCGGGTCATCAAGGAATGAGATGTGTTCGGCGATGAGGGGCATTGCAGAGAGTTCCCTCACAGGTACACGGAAGAACTCACTCAGGCAGTTCTCATGGAGGTTCACAGTTACAATTTCATCTGCACCGGCGGCCTCAAGGAGGTGGGCGACTATTTTCGCCGATACGGCTTCACCACTCTTGAAACGCCTCTCCTGCCTCCCGTATCCAAAGTAGGGTATGGCTGCACGCAAATAATCCGCCCCCAGATCTTTAAGGTTCTCTATCATGAAAAGGAGTTCCATGAGGTTTTCATCCTGGGGGTAACCCGTTGACTGCACAACGGTCACCTCTCCCTCCACTTCCTCCTTAACCCTGATGTAACGTTCCCCATCAGGGAATTTACGGGTTTCAACGGGGCATAAAGGTTCATCTAGTAAATCTGCAACTGAGGCAGCAAGTTTCTGTGATGCTGAACAACCTATTATCATGAAAATCACCCTTCAGGTAATTAACAATTTTTATATAGATAACTCTATTAATTCTAATTATAAAATTTTGTCAGACTAAAGAGGTGAAATGGGTGCATGAACTATCCATGGCCGATGCAATTGTGAGGACGGTTATCGATGCTGCAGAGAAGAATGACGCCGTCGAGGTCCTTGAGGTCACGGTTGAGATCGGCCAGCTTACCCTGCTGAACCCGGAACAGATAGAATTTATGCTGGACGTCCTCAGCGAGGGAACAATACTTGAGGGCGCCAGGTTCAACCTTGAGGTTGTCCCCGTGGAAATAGAGTGTGAATGTGGATATGAGGGCGTGGTCGAGGCCGATGAACTTGACCACTTCGCTCCGGTCATAAAATGCCCCGCCTGTGGGGGCCATGAGTTCCATGTCAGGGCTGGCAGGGAATGCAACGTTAAAAATATAAAGATTGAGAAGAAGGACTAGAGGAGGAATTTCATGCATAAAGTAGCAGAGGTTGAAATTCAGAATGACATCCTGCTTGCAAACAGGAAACTCGCCAGAAAGAACCAGAGACGCCTTGACAGGGCAAATGTCTTTGCAGTTGACTTTCTGGGTGCAATAGGTTCAGGAAAAACAACACTCATAGAGAAACTCATTGAGAACATGGACAGGAAGGTTGCGGTTATTGCAGGGGACGTTATAAGCAAATTCGACGCTGGAAGGTTTGAGAAGTACGACGTACCTGTTGTCGGGCTCAACACAGGTAAGGAGTGCCACCTTGATGCCCACCTCGTTGAGCACGGACTTGAGGACCTCCCCCTTGATGATGTGGACCTGCTATTCATTGAGAACGTCGGCAACCTCATCTGTCCGGTGGACTTTGATCTTGGATCCCACATGAGGGTTGTTGTTGTAAGCTCCACAGAGGGCGACGACACAGTCGAGAAGCACCCCCTCATATTCCGGGAGGCGGACCTTGTTGTTATTAACAAGGCGGACCTTGCAGAGGCCGTTGGCGCGGACCTTGACAAGATGGTTGATGATGTTAAGAAGATCAACCCGGAAGTCAGGGTAATAAAGACCAGCCTCAAGACAGGTGATGGTGTTCAGGAGATCATAGAAGCCATTGAAGGGGCAATGGCAGATTAAAATCTTTTTTGGTGGTTTTCATTGAAGATATGGATTGATATTACCAACGCCCCTCATGTCAGGTTTTTCAGGGATGTGATAACATACTTCCAGGAGGAGGGCGAGGATGTCATAATCACCGCCAGGAAGTTCGGTGATATACACAGGCTCATGAAGCTCTTTGGCTTTGAGTTCACATCAATAGGTAAACATGGCGTAACCCTCTCTGAGAAACTCATTGAGAGCACAAAGAGGGCATATAACCTCTCAAAATTTATAGCAGAACAGAGACCAGATGTTGGTCTTTCAAAACACTCCATAGAACTCCCAAGGGTAACCTTTGGTCTTGGAATCCCAAGTGTCTATGTACTTGACAATGAGCACGCACTGGCAGCAAACAAGCTAACACTCCCTCTCTGTGACAATATAATAATGCCTGAGGTCATTGACCTCTGGGACATAATGAAGACAGGTGCTGACCCAAACAGGATAAGGAGATACAGGGGAACCTCTGAGATAATCCACTTCCAGAACTTTGAATACAATGAGAACATCTTCGAGGACCTGAACCTGAAACTTGAAAGGGAGAAGACAATACTCATGAGGCCGGAGCCGTCACTGGCATCCTACCTTGATGCTGACTGTCATGAATCGGTCCTCACGCCGATAGTGGAGATCCTGAAGGATTACGCCAATATACTCATAATACCCAGGTTCAGGGAACAGGCAGAGATCTTCGAGGGATATGATAATGTTACCATAATAAAGCCACCAGTTGACACCTTCAGCCTCATGAAGAGATGTGACCTTGTTATAGGCGCCGGCGGGACCATGAACAGGGAGGCGGCTCTCCTTGGCACACCAGTCATATCCTGTTACCCTGGAAAGCCCCTTTCAGTGGACAGATTCTATATAGACAATGGCCTCATGTACCGATCCACCGACGTGGATGAAATCGTAAACACGGCCCTGAGACTCCTTGTATCAAAGAGGGAGCAAAAGAAACTCAGAACAGATGACCTCTTCAGGATAATAGTGGACATGGTCTACGAGGCCGCTGAATCCAGTTAGGGCCCCCAGTGACTCCCTTTAAACTTAAAAAATCATTGGGCACTTCCCTGTGGCCTGGAATGATTTTTTTATTTTAATAAGGAAACCTGAAAAACTTCATTTAATCAGTAAAAATAAATGAAGGACAATAAAAACAGTTTAAAAACAGTTTTGAGTGGACTGGCCGGGATTTGAACCCGGGGCCTCCGCCATGCCAAGGCGACGCTCTACCAACCTGAGCTACCAGCCCCAACAAAGTATACATTAAGCCTTTTAATATTTAAACTTAACCTTATTAAATCTTCGACGGATAATTAATATGGTGATTGGTGTGATGGTGAGGAAAGCAAGGGAGGAGGACTTCCTGGCCATAGCTGAACTGGCACATGAATGCCCACCTATGGTTACAGAGAGAAACTCCATCTACCATATATTCACGAGGTTCTTCAGCACAACCTCATTTATTGCTGAGGATGGGGATGAAATTGTGGGGTTCCTGCTGGGGTTCATATCACAGGATAACCCCTCCGAGGCATACATCCATCTCCTCTGTGTTTCACCGTCCCTCAGGGGAAGTGGAATCGCCGGAAGGCTCCTTGAAAGGTTCGCAGGGACCGTGAAGGGTATGGGTGCAAGGGAGATCTACCTCATTACAAAGCCATCAAACGACCGTGCAATAAGGTTTTACCTTAAAAACGGTTTCAAGCCAGTTAAAGAGGGCAAAACAGTTGAATCCGGTTCTTTAGTGGCTGTGGCAGACTACAATGGTCCCGGTGAGGATATGGTTGTCTTCCGAAAATCCATACCTGGCGGAAAAACTTTTTAAGATAACCCTCAATATATGATCTAGTTGCAATCCCTATATCTCTGGTTTCAGGGTCCGGATTTTTGCTCTGAAACATGTTTGCAGTACCCTATCATCAACATCTCTGGAGGATTAAATTGGCCCTTATAGCACAGAATCACCTTCAGCTCATAATTGAGGTTGGCATAATACTCTACGCAGCAATGGTTTTCATACTCAACCTTGCACCAATGTCCCTCAGCATGGTTCTATTCATCTGCATAGTCCTTGGAATAGGATTCAACATAATCTTCGGACTTGACGTTGTTGCACTCTTCATGTCGTTCGGTCAGAGTGAGTTCACCCACCCCTTTGGCCCAATAGCCCTGCTTGTGACAGTGTCATCCCTTGCAGCCCTTGCAATCATGGAGGAATCAGGGGTTGATGTGAGGGGCCTTAGAGGTTTTGTTTACCTGCTCATGGCAGGCATAACCCTCTTTGGGGGTCTTATGCACAGGTCATTCCTCCTTCTATGGCTTCTGGGCCTTTTTATGGGACTTTTCATAATATCAAAGTCCATGAGGCAGAGGTCCATCATCACGGTTAAGCGTGTCGCCGGTTTCGCATTAATAGCAGTGGCTGGATTCGGGGGCCTTGAGTTAATCTCAAGGGTACTGGGGATGACTGTTCTAAGCCCTCTTCTACGTATAGAGAGACTCGAAACATTTTCACTCCCGAGCATGAAACTTGTCATCAAGAACACCACCCTCCTGGGCCATAATCCAATGTCTTCCTACTGGGGTGAACTCTCAAGTGGATTTGCCGATGGATACATTTCACTTCCACTTCAGCTCATACTCTTCTTTGGTCTGCCCTTCCCGGTTTTCTATGGCATACTCGTCAACAAGAAGGACGTGATAGATTACATGGTGCCTGGAGTATTTGGGTGGGCCTATGACTTTGGTTACATTACCATGCTCTTCCTTCTAATCTGGTGTGTTAGTATCATTATAATGGGATTGAGGGTGCTCAGCATATACCGTGAAAGGCGTGAAAATGGCTCAAGAAGCTACCTTGGAAGGGAGGTTCTGCTGACAGGGGCCCTCGCAGCCTTCATGTCGCAGGCCATAATAGGACTCTTCGTGATAAACAGGACAATAAACGGGACAGCCCTCCTGACCTTCATCTTCCTCAGCTCACTCATATTTGCAAACTCTGTCGGCGTGAAGGAGTAGGCGGCCCCAGCTGGTGAATGATCACGAACCCATAAGGGGAGATAATCATGAAAACTGAATCAACAGGGAAGGCTTTAATGGTACTGGGATGCCCGGAATCACCGGTTCAGATCCCCCTGGCAATATACACATCACATAAACTCAAAAAGAAGGGTTTCAGGGTGACGGTAACAGCCAATCCAGCCGCACTCAGGCTTGTCCAGGTTGCTGACCCTGAGGGTATCTACACGGATGAAATGGTGGACCTTGAATCATGCCTCAACGAATTAGCTGAAGGTGACTACGAATTCCTCGCAGGCTTTGTACCCAACGATGCTGCAGCAGCATACCTTGTGACCTTTGCAGGGATACTGAATACAGAGACCCTGGCAATAGTCTTTGATAGGGACGCGGATGTCCTTGAGGAACTCGTTAATGAAATAATGGAGACCCTTGACGCGGAGATCATTGCTGCAAGGGCACACCACAACCCGGCACCCCTGCGTGTGAGGATAGACAGGTTCATGGAGGAGAAACCATGACGTTCTGCCTGGAGACCTATCTGCAGCAGTCAGGGGACTATGAGATCCACATGAAGAGGGCCGGTTTCAGGGAATGTGCAGCAATGATAGAAAAGAAGGCACGGAGGGTCGTCCACATAAAGCCCGGTGAGAAGATCCTCGGCGCAAGGATAATCGGCATACCACCCGTACCCATCGGTATAGATGAGGAAAGATCAACCGTCATGATACCATACACCAAGCCATGCTACGGTACAGCCGTGGTTGAGCTCCCGGTTGATCCAGAGGAGATAGAGAGGATCCTTGAGGTGGCAGAACCCTGAGGGTGATGGTGTGATCACAACAGTTGTTGGAAGCTACCCCACAGAACCCAGGGGTCCTGAGACACTGGGTGAACGTGTGCTGAATTTTTTTGGCTCCTACGATAGATACAGACCGGCCATAGAGGCTGCTGTGAGGGACCAGTTCAGGGCGGGAGTTGATATAATCTCTGATGGTCAGGTCCGTGGCGACATGGTGGGACACTTCGCAGCGGCAATTGGAGGCATGAAGATCGAGGACGGCACATCAATCATATACTCAAGGATAACACCGCCTGCAGGTTCCATAGGAGCAGCTGACCTCAGATATGCATACCGGATTTTAAGGGGCCTCACAGATGATGAATCAAGGGGTGTTAAGGGCATAATAACCGGACCATCCACCATGATCTACGCATCCAGGATAGAGGGGTTCTACGACCCCCAGAAGAGGGATCGGGCTGTCATGGACATGGCAGGAGTTCTTAAAATAGAGGCAAAGCACCTCCAGGATGCAGGGGCTGCAATGATACAGATAGATGAACCCTTCCTCTCAACGGGAATTGTTGACATGAAAACAGCGGGGAGGGCCATAGATCACATTGCAGCCGGCCTGGACATTGAGGTCTCACTGCATGTGTGTGGAGACATAAGGAATGTGCTCTCTGATCTGCTCAGATTTAAGGTTGATGTCCTGGACCTTGAATTCGCGGGAAGACCATCCAACCTGGAGGTCCTTGAGGAGAAATGGAGGGGTGATAAGGGGGTAGGATTCGGATGTGTGGATACCACAACCGAGAGGGTTGAATCCATGGAGGAGATAAGAAACCTTATTAAAAGGGGTGCTGATATAGTTGGAGAGGAGAACCTCTACATCGACCCTGACTGCGGAATGAGGAAACTCCCGAGGAAGGCGGCCTTCAGCAAACTCCGCAACATGGTGATGGCAGCAGGTAATTGAGGGTGTTCATGATGGCCTACAGTATAGAAGTCAATGAAATTGCAGATGGCTGGAAGAAACTCGTTGAGAAGATAATGCGTGATGGGCGGGAGATAAGGGATGAAAGGGGATCCCTTACAAGGGAGGTCATGAACACCGTTGTGACCATAAAGAAGCCCCTCGGTAAATCAGATGACTTTTACCATATCAGGAGGGGTTCGCTGCTCAACATAAAGGTCCCTGAGGGCTACTTCTGGAGCGGTGAAAAACTTGAGAAGTACTCTGAACAGTTCCTCTCAGGGGACAGGAAGGGATTTGTCTACACCTACGGCAACCGCCTGAGGGCACACTTCGGAGTGGACCAGCTGGATGAGGCCATAAGGAGACTTAAAAACTGCACAGAATCAAGAAGGGCCACCATGGTAACCTGGGATCCTCCTGAGGACACTGCGAGTGATGAGGTTCCCTGCATGATCCTCGTTGACTTCAAGATAAGGGATGGGAGGCTCTTCACAACGGCCCTCTGGCGCAGCCATGACATCTACGGGGCATGGTTCCCAAATGCTGTGGGCCTTGCCTATCTTGCTGATCACGTCGCAGCAGAGGTGGGTGTTGAAGTGGGTCACATAACCATCCACTCAATTAGCGCTCATATATATGAGGTTAACTTCAAAGAAGCAGAAGAGGTGATCAAATGGTAAGTGTAAACCTTGAGGCAAAGAAGATAGTTGACAGAATGATTGAAAAGGCAGACGACCTTAAAATAAGGGTTGATAAACTTGAAAATGGTTCAACAGTCATCGACTGCGGAGTTAACGTTGACGGCAGCATCAAGGCAGGTGAACTCTACACAGGGGTCTGCCTGGGAGGACTTGCAGATGTTGGGATCTCCATACCCGGCGACCTTTCAGAGAGGTTCGCACTTCCATCCGTTAAGATAAAGACAGACTTCCCTGCCATATCAACACTGGGAGCACAGAAGGCTGGATGGTCAGTCAGTGTGGGCGACTTCTTTGCACTGGGTTCCGGACCTGCAAGGGCCCTCTCCCTGAAACCTGCAGAGACCTATGAGGAGATAGGATACCAGGATGAGGCAGATGTTGCAATACTCACCCTTGAGGCAGATAAACTCCCTGGTGAGGATGTCACAGACATGATTGCAGAGGAGTGTGACGTGGCAGCAGAGAACGTATACGTCCTGGTGGCCCCAACATCATCCCTGGTTGGTTCAATACAGATCTCAGGCCGTGTGGTTGAAAACGGTACCTACAAGATGCTTGAGGCACTCCACTTCGATGTTAACAAGGTCAAATATGCTGCAGGTATAGCACCAATAGCCCCGGTTGACCCTGACAGTCTTAAGGCCATGGGTAAAACCAATGATGCAGTCCTCTTCGGCGGAAGAACCTACTATTACATAGAATCCGAGGAAGGAGACGACATAAAATCCCTGGCAGAGAACCTCCCATCATCTGCATCTGAGGGTTATGGTAAACCCTTCTATGATGTCTTCAGGGAGGCCGAGTATGACTTCTACAAGATAGATAAGGGAATGTTTGCACCTGCAGAGGTCGTTATAAATGACCTCAGGACAGGAAATGTCTTCAGGGCAGGATTTGTCAATGAAGAGCTCCTCATGAAATCCTTCGGACTTTAAACATCCCTGAACACTTCTATTTTTTCTGGAGCACCTGAAAGATGAAAGGGATAGCGGTATCAGAGTGCCATTCCTATGACCCTGAGGAGGTAAGGGAGTCGGTCACTGAGTGTATTGAACTTCTGGGAGGAGCCAGAAGGTTCGCATCCAGTGGGGATAGGGTTCTCCTCAAACCGAACATGCTCATGGCAGCATCACCGGATAGGCACGTCACAACCCATCCATCAGTCATCGAGGCTGTGGCAGAGGTATTTCTGGACCTTGGGGCTGAGGTATCCATAGGTGACAGCCCCGGTGGTTCATTCAGGAATATAGAAAGATTCTGGAGGGCCACAGGCATACTTGATGTGTGCAGGAGACTGGATATTGAACCCGTGAATTTTGAGGCCTCTGGATCATACATTATGGGTTCAGGATATCCCATTTCAAGGCCGGTGGTGGACAGTGACCTTGTCGTTAACCTCCCCAAGCTGAAGACCCACAGCATGACCATATTCACATGTGCCGTTAAGAACATGTACGGTGCAGTGCCTGGATTCAGGAAGGCGGATTACCACAGGGAGCACCCCAGACCATCCGAGTTCGCCAGGAGGCTCCTTGAAATTTACCTCCTTACAGAACCAGCCCTCACCTGGTTGATGGGGTTGTCGGGATGGAGGGAAACGGTCCATCGGGTGGAGACCCCAGGGAACTTGGAATCATCCTGGCATCAGAGGATGCCATTGCACTTGACGTATACATCCCCTGGCTGCTGGGCATGGACCCCTTCAGGGTCCCTGTTAATGAGGCCGCCAGGAGAGAGGGACTCGCCCAGGATCCTGCTGAACTTGAAATTGCAGGGTATGAACCTGAAAGGGTGAATGACTTCAGGTGGCCCTCAAACATCTATTACACCCTTGACCTCCTACCATCGGGCCTTGCACGCGCCATCATGAAGCTCTGGTGGTCGAGACCTGCCATAGACCCGGAGAGGTGCAGGAACTGCAATGTCTGTGTTGAGAGCTGCCCGGTTGAGGCTCTGAAGGCGGGTGCAGTCATACCGGAGTTCGATTATTCCCGCTGCATCAACTGTCTCTGCTGCATGGAGGTATGTCCACACGCAGCATTCTATCAGGACAGGAGTCTCCTTTACAGGTTCACAGGCCTATTTTCAGGGGTGCTGAAGTAGCCAGCAATGCGGCGAGTATTCGCTTCAGGCTGATCCATCAATTATCCAGCTCCCGTCCCATCAGAATCCCGCAGGACTCCCTTCACTCCACACTTTCCCGGGTGAAGCTTTTATTAAAATGAGGGACATAAATGAAATGTGGTGTTTTTATGGAAGTCTATACACAGGAACTCCCCCTGAGGACATCCCGAAGGGTTGAGCTCATTGACATAACCTCCATGGTCTCGGGTGTTCTTGAGTCCTCAGGGATAAGGAACGGCATACTGAATGTCTTCTCAAGGCATTCAACATCAGCGATATTCATAAATGAAAATGAAAGCAGACTCCTCAGCGACATTGAATCCATGCTTGAGGGCACCGTACCGGTGGATGCATCCTATGGACACAACGCCATTGACAACAATGCCGACTCCCATCTGAGGGCCGTGCTCCTCGGGGGAAGTCAGACGGTTCCGGTTATCAACGGATCAATGGACCTTGGGACCTGGCAGAGCATCTTCTTCGCAGAACTCGACGGACCCAGAAACAGAAGGATAAGGGTATCAGTGGCTGGAAAGCCCTGAAAGTCCATATTCCATTTATTTCTCCTTAAATTCGATTTCAAGTGCAATAACAGGATATTCCAGGTTGAAGTTTGTTACAACCTCAGGATGGACCTCACCGAAGAATCCACCTATGGCTGAGGATTTGCCCTCAGATTCTATGGCTGCACATCTTCCCTCTATGAAGGATGGGTGTTCAAGGGGCTCTATCCTGAACTCGTAACCGAGGTTCTCAACCACAGCCGCTGCAAGGGACTTTATCTCGGTGAAACCTGCACTGGAGTGCGTGACTGCGCATGCAAGCTTCTTAACCACCCTGCTACGGGTCTCAGATTCAGGGTCAATGTACACCACATCCCCGACCTCGAATATCTTCTGTGGAAGATCCTCGTGCTTGTTGTCCTCGAAGAACTCAAGGAGGCCGTTGAGCAGACTCTTGCGGATCATGGTCCTGTCCTGGGAAATGGGCTGGGCAACCTCAACCCTTTCATCCTCCTCAAGCCTCATCCTCCTGTAGTGGCTCTCCTCACTGGTTAACATGAGGCTCATAACCTCCTGGAATCCGAGGCCCACCATGACCTCCCTTATAGACGCGTCTGCCCTGCTCCAGGTGTCCTCCTCTGCAATGGTCGCTACATCAGGAAGTTCTGGTTCAATCCTCCCGATGCAGTGCTGCACAGCTATGTTCTCAACAAGGTCAACCTCGTGGAGTATATCCACCCGGTAGGCGGGTATAACCGCAACCACCTCATCATCTGAGGTCCTCCGGGCGTCCATCCGGGCCTTCATGAGGAGATCCATGACCTCATCTGCACTGAGTTCAAGTCCGGTTATCCGTGAGGCTTCTGAGACAGATACCCTCATCTCACGTGGTGTGAGGTCTGGTAGATGCAGCTCCCCATCAGGACGCTTAACCCTCACCGAGCCTATCCTTCCACCCGCCTCTGCAAAGGATGTGCATATGATATTCAGGGCCTGTCTGACAGCCCTATCATCGGTTCCCGTGACATCCACAAGTATTCTGCGGGTGTTCACGGTTAACTTGGTGAGCTCCCCATTTATTATGGGGGGCATGGAGAGAACGTCCCCATTCTTATCTGTTATCAGTGGGTAGCGGTCATGGTCCCTGAGGAGGTGGGCGTAACTGACACCCTTGGGGTGCTCCTCGAGTATTTCATGGGGTGTCATCTCACATACACTGTCAAGGGGTGTGAATGTGACCCCCTCCGGTTCAACGCCACTGTAGAGGAAGGGTGGCTCGACACGGTCAAGGTCATGGATACCTATGGCCACCTTCCTGCGGTCCCTGCCTATGACCCAGTGCAGGTCCTCCTGGAACTCCATGACCTGTTTAAGCTTTTTATCGGTGAACTGAACGTCCTCTATGACGGCCATTCCAAGGTAGGGCCTCACATCAAGTACAGACTCATCTACTGTGACCTCCACCCCGGAGTCATGGACATCATAGGATGGCATACCCTTTTCAATTCCAAGGAATCCGCGGAGGCTCCTTGCAACACCCTCAACCGAGAGCAGGTCAGGACGGTTGGGAAAGAACTCCACCTTAATGCTTTCGTCATCAAAGTCCTCTATATCGCTTCCCATCATCGGCAGAACGTCAAGGAGCTTCTCCCTATCAATATCAATGCCCAGTTCCTTCAGGTCATCGTAATCAAACGTTATAACAGGCATGGTGATCCTCCAGTAAATGTGATGTTTGAATGTTATCATGGTATCAAATAAATAATTAACCGCCACCAGCGAGTCCGTGGGTGTGGGCTGCATCAACGAGTCCACAGGCAAATAAATTATCTTAAGGATTTCCAGGGGTTGGTTTTTCCATTCCTCCGGCACACACCCAGTTATATATGCATCAAAATACAATTAAATATTAGAGATTTCCTGGGGGGTGTAGTATGAATAAATACTGGGGGGTTGCTTTTCTGATTTTCCTTGCAATCTCCCTTGGAACGGCTTCAGCAGCCACTGAAAATGATACATGGAGTAGATGGGGGTCCAAAGGTAACCACTCCCATATTAAAGCCACCTCTAATTGCTGTTCAGTCATCGTCAACGTAAATGATACATGCGCGGTCTTCGCCTACCGGAGGGATTCGACCTACGCAGCGACCCTCAAAATCCAGAGGACGGTATGGAATGGCAGGGAGACCCTCAAGGAATACAAGACAACCAACGGTTACTTCTTCCACACAGTAATCTCAGAGGGCGGCTGGATGATGGGTGCCGGGGGGCCCGATATTGTATGGATAAACCGGGCACTTGAGTCCATTGGCGGTGACATTATCAGAAGGGGTAATGTGACCTCCTATGATATGAAGAGGGCCCACAGCCTTGTGAGAAGACTGGGACTCGGTCACTTTGTTATAAGAGGTCCAGGTGGACAGGCAGGAGTTTCAATTTACCGGAGGGGATATTCAAGGCTCTCAGTCTTCAGGTTGAAAAGTGGTGAATACCTGAGTGTCCCGAACAGCCCTTCATACTACCGGAGGGGCTACTATTCCAGGTGGAGCAGGGACCCACTGAAGGCCGCTGTTTATGCGGCAGGAACAGACAGGTGGGGTATTAACAGGAGAAACATACTGCTCTATGAGACACGTTCAGAGAAAAACTCAACATCTGTGAAGGTCCATGTAACCTTCGATGGAGGAAGGCTCATAGGAAGATACAGGGGAAGGGCTGATAACATACTGTTCCTTGGAAAATACATTTCAGCATCATCAATTCCCAGAATACCCAAAACAAGGTTCCTTGGAACTGTAACCCTTGCAAGAAGGATTAACTGATTAAAAGGGTATCAAGGGACTTCAGATGGACCTTCCTTTATTTTTATTTTTTATGCCTGTAATCACCTATATCACGTATCAGCTCGTAAATGGTGTCTTTTTCATTTCATGATAGGTTCAGGCTGCTGAGAAGATCATTATAAAGAAGAGGGATTCAACCGTGAAGTGAAGCGCCCTGTGGTACAGCCATCCATGATCAACCCCGCTCAGCTGGTGGTACAGATCAACAACCAGGTGTATTGTGGCTGCAAGGAACCCGATCTCGAGGGATAAAAACACGACCGACAGGATCACAAAGTGGAAAAGGGCCTCCAGACACTCGTGGACCAGCCAGAGCTGTATATTCGATGAGAATGTCTCCTTGAGAATCCCGGCCAGGAGTATGTAAAAGTCAAAGAACACATTCCAGAGTATCTTTGTATGTATCTCATCACTTATTGCAAGGAAAAGTGCTATGTAGAACCAGATTAACTCCATCGGTATTCACCATATGAGAACTTGCTTCCCCTTATTTCTCCTACAAGGTTAGAGTATTCAAACATCTTTATAAAGATTGGGTAGTGAATATTATCTATAACTACCGCAGCACTAATCACAGCTTCTATCAGGGAGAGAATAAGATGACCGATAATCAGATCCCGAAGGATTACAACCATAAAAACGAGGTTAAATGGCAGAAAAAATGGCAGGAAGAGGACATATACCGCTTCATAGGGTCAGGGACAAAGCCAAGGTACATTATAGACACACCACCACCCTACCCCACAGGCTCAATACACATGGGCCACGTGCTCAACTGGGTCTACATGGACATAATAGCCCGTTTCAAGAGGATGAGAGGTTTCGATGTTCTCTTCCCACAGGGATGGGACTGCCACGGCCTCCCAACGGAGGTTAAGGTCGAGGAGACCCATAACATCAAGAAGAGCGATGTTTCACGTGAAGAATTCAGGCGCCTCTGCGTGGAGCTCACACAGGAAAATATAAGGATGATGAAGGAGCAGATGCAGCGCCTTGGCTTCAGCCAGGACTGGAACCATGAATTTGTAACCATGACCCCCGAGTACATGAGGAGGACGCAGCTATCATTCCTCCGCATGTACAGGGATGGACTCATATACCAGGGTGTGCACCCTGTGAACTGGTGCCCGAGGTGTGAGACTGCAATAGCCTTCGCAGAGGTTGAATACATTGAGAATGAGACAAACCTCAACTACGTCAGGTTCCCTGTTGAGGGTGCAGATGAGCACATCACAATAGCAACAACAAGGCCAGAGCTCATGGCTGCCTGCGTGGCCGTTGTTGTGCACCCCGATGATGAGCGGTTCAGGGAATTTGAGGACAAACTCATAGAGGTGCCCCTCTTTGGACAGAAGGTTAAACTCATAAAGGACCCTGAAGTGGACCCTGAATTCGGTACAGGGGCCGTTATGGTATGCACATTCGGTGATAAAACTGACGTGAGCTGGGTCAACCGCCATGGACTTGACGTGATAGAGGCAATAGACGAAAGGGGTTACATGACAGAGGCCGCAGGTAAATACCAGGGGCTTACCATAGCAGAGTGCAAGGAGAAGATAGTGGAGGACCTTGAGAATGAAGGCTTCCTCTTAAAGAAGGAGCCTGTCAGACAGAACGTTGGGACATGCTGGAGGTGCAAGACACCCATCGAGATCCTTGTTAAGAAGCAGTGGTTTGTGGCTGTCAAGAAACTCATACCACAGGTTAGGGAAGCTGCAGAGGAGATGAAATGGGTACCAGGGCATATGAAGACAAGGCTCCTCAACTGGACAGGTTCAATGGACTGGGACTGGTGCATATCACGTCAGAGGATATTCGCAACACCCATACCCGTCTGGTACTGCAGTGAATGTGGCAGGGTCCACGTGGCCGATGAGGAAATGCTGCCAGTAGACCCCACAAGGGATGGACCCGGGATAACATGTGAATGCGGGAGCACAGAATTCATAGGAGAGGAGGACGTCCTTGACACATGGATGGACAGCTCGATATCACCCCTCTCAGTTGCAGGATGGCCCGATGAGTCCTACAGGGAACTCTTCCCAGCCGACCTGAGACCACAGGGCCATGACATAATCCGTACCTGGGCCTTCTACACGATACTCAGATGCATGGCCCTCACAGGCGAGAAACCATTCAGTGAAATAGTTATAAATGGTATGGTATTCGGAGAGGACGGCCACAAGATGAGCAAGTCCCGTGGGAACGTGATAGCACCAGAGGAGGTCCTGGAGGATTACGGTGCCGATGCCCTTAGGTTATGGGCGGCAGGGAGCGTGCCGGGATCAGATGTCCCCTTCGCATGGAAGGACGTGAAGTATGGCTATAAGTTCCTGAGAAAATTCTGGAACGCCTTCAGATTCATAAGCATACACCTCACAGAGAACCCTGAGGTTGAAGCCAGACCCATGGACCGCTGGATACTCTCCAGGCTCATGAACCTGGTGGCTGAGGTGACAGAGAGCCTGGATGATTACAACTTCGCAGCAGCGGTTAACCGTGTCCAGACCTTCATCTGGCATGACTTCTGCGACGAATACATTGAGGCAGTGAAATACAGGCTCTACTCAGATGAGGATCCCGAATCAAGGATGGCGGCCCAGAACACCCTCAGAATGGTACTTGACACATGCCTGAGGCTCCTGGCCCCGGTGGCACCCCACTTCACAGAGGAGGTACACCAGCACGTGGGAGAGGGATCCATACACCTGAGGGCCTGGCCAGAGCACATACCTGAAATCGTTGACCCTGAAATCGAGAGGAGCGGAGACCTTGCAGTTGAAATTATAGGAGAGATCAGGAGGTTCAAGTCCTCCTCCAAGATGCCCCTGAACGCACCACTCAAAGCAGCCACCATCCACACCGATAATGAATCCGCAGAAATGATAAAACCCTTCCTGGACGATATTGCAGGTACAATGAACATAGATGATATCAGCCTCGTGGCTGGCAAACCCGAGATAACCGAGAGGGCCGTGGAACTTGAGCCAAGGATGGAAAAAATAGGTCCTGAGTTCAGATCAGATGCCCCTGCCATAATATCCTGGCTCACAGGTGCTGATCCCCATGAGGTCTACGAGGAGATCCAGAGGAACGGTGAAATCGAGGTTGAGGGTAACAGGCTCACCATGGATCATATAAGCTTCAGGAAGGAGGTCATCGGAACAGCAGGCGAGAGGGTCGATGTTCTAAACCTGGACGAACCAGAGGTCATAATTGAAATAGTGCGCTGATCCATCTGAAGGTATCTGCAGGTGTTTTTATGGATCTCACAGTTGAAAAATCAGGTAACCTTGAAGGAGCCGTTAAGGCACCCCCATCGAAGAGCTACACCCACCGGGCAGTCATAATCGCAGCACTGGCAGAGGGGGTATCAGAGATAAGGGACCCCCTCATAGCAGAGGACACCCTTTCGTCCCTGAACGCCTGCAGGGCCTTCGGTGTAAGGGTTGATGAGGGGGATGCCTGGACCGTGCATGGAAGCGGAGGGGAACTTGAAACCCCTGATGACGTTATCTATCTGGGGAACTCTGGCACAACCCTCCGCCTCATGACCTCTGTGGCTGGCCTTGCAGAAAACTACACGGTACTCACGGGGGATGAATCCCTCAGAAAAAGGCCAATGCAGCCACTCCTTGATGCCCTGAGACCCCTCGGTGTCGAGGCACTGTCATCACGGATGAATGGACTTCCACCGATTATCGTAAGGGGCGGTTTAAGGGGTGGCAGCACATCCATCAGGGGGGATGTCAGTTCACAGTTCATATCATCCATCCTCATCGCAGCACCCCTCACCGACGGTGTTGAGTTGATGGTGGAGGGCGACTTCATCTCAAGGCCCTATGTTGACATGACAGTTGATGTGATGGAGAGGTTCTCTGTTCCTGTTGATTACTCAGAAGGTATATTCAGGGTTGAACCAGCAGTTTACAGGGGATTGGACTACACGGTTGAGGGTGACTACTCATCAGCATCCTACCTTGCAGGGGCGGTGGCTGCTGCAGGTGGGGATGTCCTCATCGAAAACCTCTTCAGGGATTCGAGGCAGGGAGACCGCATCATACTGGAAATAATCAGTGATATGGGGGCCGAGGTAAGGAGGGGGGAGGACCACGTCAGGATAGCCTCCACCGGTGAGCTCTCCGGGGTCTCAGTCAACCTCCACGACGCCCCCGACCTCCTGCCAACGGTGGCTGTCCTCGGGGCCCTTGCAACTGGCCGGACCGAGATAGGGGGTGTTGAACATGCAAGGTACAAGGAAACAGACAGGATAAGCACATGCGCAGCTGAGCTCAGAAGACTTGGAGTGGATGTCACCGAACTTCCCGATGGGATGATCATAGAGGGAGGTGCCTCCGGGGGGACTGTCTGGTCCCATGGTGACCACAGACTTGCAATGGCCTTCACACTCATAGGCCTCAGGGAGGGTATAACTATAAGGGATGCAGAGGTTTTCAGCGTATCATTCCCTGATTTCCCAGAGAGGATGATGCAGATTGGTTGCAGAATGAATTTATCCTAAAATATATAAAATAGGGTTAACCCATATTCAAATGTTAGACTAACTGAATGACTGTGAGTTGATTATATGAAGAAAGCCAAGGAGACAAAGGTTGTAATCTTTGGAGATTATGATACCGGTAAAACAACAACCCTTGAACAGCTCTGTGATAAGATAACCAAGGTTGAATACAAGGGCACAACACTTGCACTTGATTATGGTAACTGCATTGTTAATGGTGAGAAGATACACCTCTTTGCAACACCCGGCCATGAGAGATTCAAGTTCATGCTTGAGATAATATCAAACGGCCTTGACGCTGCAATAATAGTTGTTGATAACTCAAGGGGCGTCACCCTGGCGGAGAAGGAGATAATGGCTGAACTTGATGAGAAAAACATACCCTACGTTGTATTCTCAAATAAACAGGACCTCGATGATTCTGAACTGGAGATAGACTCCGAAGTGGAGGTATTCCCTACAGTTGCAACGGAAGGCAGTGGGCTCATGGAGGGCCTTGAAGTTCTACTTGAAAAGCTCAACTGATTTCATCTTTTTTCTCAGGATAAGTTTTTTCTGGTGATCTCATCAAGGATATTGATGCCATAATTGGGGGTCTGAGGAGTGTATACTCCATGAGGGTCTTTGAGGACCGTGACCCCTACCGCGTACTTATAAGGACCATCCTGTCACAGAGGACAAGGGATGAGAACACCGATGAGGCCACAGCCAGTCTCTTTGAGAGGTACCCCTCCATTGAGGATGTGGCCTATGCACCCCTCGAGGAAATCGAAGCCCTCATCAGGAAGGCGGGCTTCTATCATGTGAAGGCCGGGAGGGTAAGGGAGGTTTCCAGGATAATCCTCGAGGAATATGATGGTAAGGTGCCGGATGACATCAACGAGCTTCTGAAACTCCCCGGGGTGGGCAGAAAGACAGCCAACTGTGTCCTGGTCTATGCCTTTGGCAGGCCAGCCATACCGGTGGATACCCATGTCCATAGGATATCCAACAGGATAGGACTTGTGGATACCAGGACCCCCGAGGAGACCGAGAGGGCACTGATGAAGGTGATTCCCAGAGAATACTGGATAGAGCTCAATGACCTCATGGTACAGTTCGGTCAGGACATATGCAGGCCTCTGGGTCCACGTCATGAGGAGTGCCCCATAGCAGATCACTGCGACTATTACTTCAGGATTAAGGAGGAGGGCAAAAAGAAAGTTTAGGTCATGCTCCAGAAAATTTAACGCCACTCATGGCTCCATGCCCTGTTTGCAATCTTAGTGGTCAGAGGGATCACCCTTTAAGGGCTGCAACCTTCTCTGCAAAGGCTGATAGCACCTTCTTTGAGAGTCCCTCAATATACTTGAGTGAACCGGCACATTCATGGCCACCACCATCTATCACTGCCTCGGGGATCTCCTCTGCGAGTTCCCAGACTATCTCGTTGAGGTTGAATCCAAATTTCTCATTGACAGCATCAGTGGCCCTTATAACACCGAAGTCAGGTCCGTAGGCCAGGGTGATTATGGGTGTGTCCTCACCATGCTTCTGGACCATGTAATCATGGACGAATCCACAGGTCTTCCCCGGGGCCGGGAATGTGAAGCGGTGTGAGTACTTCTCAACATCCAGGACATTGAAGAGTATCCCGTTGGGCAGCCTTGTGGATTTGAGGTTGGGTATGGCTGCCCTGAGCTGGGTGTCAACCTTCCTCTCGTATTCCCTGTAGAGCGCATCAACCAGTTTCTTGTGTTTATCAAGACTTCCAAGCCCAAGTATGGTGTCGATGATGCCCCTGCCATTCATGAACCTGAGGTAGAAGGCCTCGAAGTCTATACATGCGGCGATCTTTTCAAGGTCCTCCCTTTCATAGCCGCGCTCGGCTGCAAGTTCAATGTAGGCCTCGGCCTCAGGGGAGTTCGCATGGTCACCAACCGCAGCGATACCAGGGAGATGGAGAATCCTCTCTGCAATTTCAGGGTTTATCATCTTGGCTATCTCCACTGAAAGCGCCCCCGCAGTTATCTGGGAGTCGCCACCGACCAGATATGGATTCACGTGGGTGTCAACATATTCATCAACCTCAACACGTCCATCCCGGACCTCGCCAGGGTAGTGGTGGTCCACAACCACGATTTCAATGTCATATATCTTGGCCTTCATGAGGGCAAGTATATCCTCTTCTGTCGACCCGTTATCAAGCAGGACAAGGAGCGGCAGTTTTTGCCCGTGCCTCTCGAGGTCCTCCAGGGCATATGAGAGGTCCTTCACAACGTCCTCGAGTTCATAGAAGGGTGCCTTGCTGGGGGCCCTCTTGAAGTAGTGCCACTCAGCATCCGTGCTGGGGTTGAGATCACGGAGGAGGGGTAAAACAGCCTTTTCAATGGCAACACCGGCACAGATACCATCAGCGTCTGCATGGTGTCTCACAAGGATGGATCTTCCATCATAGACGGCCCTCCTTATTGCCTTGGCCGCCTCCACAAGTTTTGGTCTTAATTTTTCCAGGGTTTCGCTTTCAATTAACAGGTCCTTTCTTTCTGGTTCAGCCCTCCTGTCTATGGCCTCATCGATGAGGCGCCTGGCTTCAGCAGCTTCCTTACCTATAAGGCGTTCAATTGACTCGGATTCTATCTGAATCTTTCCTGTGTGCTGGTTAACCTCTCCTATAACCTCAACTATGTGGCCGATCTGTATGTGGGGGTAGACCCTTATACCTGGCTCATCGAAGGCCGCAGCCCATGTGGTCCCGGTTTCATCGGATACCGTGAATATGGTTGGACCGGATGTCTGCTGGATCTGAATGACCTCCCCCACTATCCGCACGGTTTTACCAAGGCTCTTTGTATCTATGTCTGCTATCCTCGTCCTTGGCAGGTCCTTCTTTAATTTGATAACCTCGTAGGGACCCTTTATACTGGCCGGGATCATGTCCACCTCGCCCTTGTAGGGTTTCACCTGGGATACCCTCACGAACAGTTCATCCCCTACCTTGTAGTCAGGGAACAATCCCCTCATAAGTCCCCAGACGTGGCTGTTGAGGCTCACAAAGACCCCATATTTTTCCACCCGGGTTATCTTCCCACGGTATATGCTTCCAACCTCAAGGTCGTCCATTGTGCATGCAGGGTGGAGGATGTAGACCTTCTCCTTCTTCTGACATTCCGGGCAGTACTCATCCCTACCCTTTATCATCCTTCCACATGATGGGCAGATGTTAACCTCACCCTTACCGCCACAGGTGGGGCAGGTTTCCCTCACCTCCACCTCACCCTTACCCCTGCATACCTCACAGGGGACCTCATGGGAGTCCTCGAGGTCGAACCTCTGCCTTGCACTGTTTGAAACACCCTTGAAATGATCCTTTATATCCTCTGTTGATCTGAAACCTGTTCCATGGCATGCGCTGCATATCTTGTAACTCTTAACACGGTAACCTTTACCCTTACATTCACTACATGACTGAATCATGGTATTCCTCATAGAAACGATTTATTTAAATGATAAATGTTAGGTTTATTATATTAAACTGGAATCCATATATATTTGTGTGCCCTGAGAGGGAGGTTATGAATGTTTGATCCCCCACCACTGAAAAATTCGGTCATAAGTTTTCTCAATAAAAGGAGACATTCCAGCGGCGGTTACACACTCTATGAGGGACTGCCAGATTCAAAGAACACCTACTATGCCATCAGGTCCTTCGAGGTCCTTGACCATGAGCCTCCCCGGCTTGAGGAGACCCTGGACTGGCTCGAGGATGTCCACAGGGGAGGTACCTTCGCTGCCCAGGGACTCTTCTACAGGTGCAGTATTCTCAGGGATTATGGCAGGGACTTTGAAATACCTGAGAAATTCACTGAGATGCTGAGGACATCATACAGGAAATCAAGCCTTGAGATAACCTTCTACATGGACTCCGTCCTCAGGATGCATGGGGAATACCTTGATGAAATACCAGAATGGGTCCTCTCAATTCAGAATGAGGATGGGGGATTCGGTGCCTATGGTTCAGATATAATCAACACCCGCTTTGCCCTTGAGATACTCAATGGCCATGGCATGAAAATTCCGGGCGATGATGTCCTTCAGTTCACAGACTCCTGCTTCTCGGATGGTGCCTGGAACTTCACACCCATATCATATCCACCATACATTGAAACCGTCCATTCGGGGTTCCGCATCAATGAGATCCTGAGGGGTAAGGTGAGTGATGTCACAGGGTTTATAATGAAAATAAGGAATCCCGATGGCGGGTTCAGGAGGTCCGTTTATATGGGGATATCTGAACCGGAGTACACCTACAGGGCAATTTACATGCTGGCCAGTATTCATGGATGGTGAAACACTGCTCGCATGCTGAGGAAATCATGTTCAAGGGGGTACCATCATGAGGAAATCAACGGTATTCATTGTAATCCTTGGAATCGTGAGCCTCTTCGCTGATATGACCTATGAGGGTGGTAGGGGTATAACGGGTCCATTTCTGGCTTTTCTGGGTGCAAGCGCATTCATGGTTGGATTTGCAGCCGGTTTCGGGGAGCTATCTGGATACCTTGTGAGGTTTCTCTCTGGCTACATCTCTGATAGAACCGGGAGGTACTGGCTCATAACCTTTGCCGGGTACCTCATAAACCTGCTTGCAGTTCCCCTCCTTGCATTTGCAGGTAACTGGCAGGTTGCGGTTTTGCTGATCATACTTGAGAGGCTCGGTAAGGGCCTCAGGACACCACCAAGGGATGCAATGCTATCATACGCCTCCTCTGATATGGGTCATGGAGCCGGATTTGGGTTGCATGAGGCCCTGGATCAGATAGGTGCAGTTGCAGGTCCCTTAATAGTCTTTATTGTTCTCGCATCCGGTGGAGGCTACAGGGAGGGCTTCCTGGTTCTCCTGGCACCTGCCATTATTGCCATTGCAGTACTTGTCACCGGTTACCTCCTGTTCCCGAGGCCCTCTGAACTTGAAGCATCAGGAGAAATTGATTACAGAGATTTCAGGGGGGCTTACTGGCTTTACCTTGCTTCGGTATGCTTCGTTGCCCTGGGGTATGCTGATTTCCCACTGATCGGATATCACCTTGGAGTCAGGAGTGTTCTGGATCCCTCAAACATCCCCCTTATATATGCACTCGCAATGCTCACCGATGCCCTTTCAGCCCTGGTATCTGGCAGATACTTCGACAGGTACGGTTTCAGGGTGATGGCCCTCGCGGTTCTCGTTTCAATGTTCTATGCACCCCTCTCCTTCCTTGGAGGTTCATGGGCTGCAGTTATGGGTGCTGTACTCTGGGGTGTGGGCATGGGGGCCCAGGAGTCTGTTATGAGGGCGGCTGTTTCTGTATTCTCATCTCCGGAGAGGAGGGGCTCTGCCTACGGTACATTTAACACCATCTTCGGTGTGGCATGGTTTTCAGGAAGCCTCATCATGGGTTACCTCTATGGACTCTCTGTACCGGGACTTGTGGCATTCTCGATCATCACACAGTCCGCAGCTCTGGTCATTCTTCTTGGACTTGAAGGATTCAGGTCTGCTGGTTAAATGCCTTCTCCTGGAACATGAATTCCCTGGTCCCGGAGATTTTCCACTTTCTTATACTAACTCAAAGGAACATGTTCAGTACTATCATCATAAAGTATATAATGGATAAATATGGAGATAAATTACATCCTGCAGGTGATGGAGTCCACCTTTAACCGCTTTTTCTGGCTGATGACTCCTGCATAAGAATGTGGGAGAAACTTTCCTCAAAGTGGAGGTATGAATTTGGAGTACGTTGCATTTAGCGTAGCTGTTATCATACTACTTGGTCTTCTATTCAACAGGGTTTTCACCAGGGCAAGGCTTCCGGGAATCCTTGGGATGCTGATACTGGGTATCCTTATAGGCCCCCACGGATTGAACCTCATATCAAAGAGCATAATGGATATATCCCCCGACCTCAGGGTTATAGCCCTCATAATAATCCTTCTGAGGGCAGGGTTTGGTATAAACTTCGAGAGCCTCAGGAAGGTGGGAATGACTGCAGTCAAGATGAGCTTCATCCCGGACGTCTTTGAGGGCCTTGCGGTGATGGTGGCCTCACACTACATACTTGAACTTCCCATCATTGAGGCGGGTATACTGGGTTTTGTTATAGCCGCAGTCTCACCGGCAGTCATAGTTCCCCAGATGCTCTCATTCATTGAGAGGAGGATGGGAACAGCCAAGGGCATACCCACGATTATACTGACGGGGGCATCAGTTGATGATGTTGTTTCAATAACGCTGTTCTCTGTATTCCTCGGAATATATCAGGGACAGCAGGTTAACCTCCTTGTCGAGGCCATTGGAGTTCCACTATCAATCCTGACGGGGATAACTGGAGGCCTTGCACTTGGTCTTGCCCTGGTATATCTCTTCAGGAGGTTTGAGATAAGGAACACCGAGAAAACCCTCATAATCCTGGGTGCAGCCATCCTCCTCAAGAACATGGGGGACCTTATTAGCACATATCTCCCGATAGCCGCCCTTGTGGGTGTCATGGTGGTGGGACTTGTCATCCTCGAGAGGATGCCCGAGACTGGACTCAAATTATCTGAGAAGTTCAACAAGGTCTGGATATTCGCGGAGATACTCCTCTTCGTCCTTGTAGGTGCACAGGTGGATGTGAGGCTCATATTCCATGTTGGCCTTCTGGGACTTACAGTGATCACCGTTGGACTGATGGTGAGGAGCCTCGGTGTCCTGCTCTCCCTCAGGGGAACGGATCTTAACCTGAAGGAGAAGGTGTTCTGCATAGCAGCATACATACCAAAGGCCACAGTCCAGGCAGCTATAGGAGCAATACCCCTTGCTGCTGGAGTGGATGCCGGTGAAACAATACTCGCAATGGCTGTACTTGCCATCCTCTTCACAGCACCCCTCGGATCCCTGGCTGTGAAATGGACAGGTGAGAGGTTCCTGGAGGTTGAAAGGGGGGATTAAAAATGACCTGGATGAGTCTGATCGTTTAGCTGAATTTTTCCGGATTTTTTTTCACAATTTCCATCCTTTCACTTTCAAGCTCCTTTGCTGTCCTCATGTAGCTGTTTGCCATTTCAATGTTGGAGTTACCGTTTTCCGTTTCATTGATACTGAGCATCTGGATGGCATTTTTAAGTTCAATGGTTGCATTTATCTTGGCCTCAAGTTCAGATACAAGGATTTCGAGGTAATTAACAATTACCGGGTCTGCACTGTTCCTGGCATAGCCCAGGGCCTCCGATGCAAGGTCCCTGGCGGACCTGTACTCTGAAGCTGCGACTTCACACTTTGATAGTGCCTCATCGAGTTTGAAGCTGTTGGCTGCAATGGCGGATTCATTGAAATAGGAGTCACCCTTCTTTATATGGTCGTTTATCTCGGGCACCAGCTGGTTTATGCTGCCGTTTCCCGAGTTTATACAACCACTCACAGCCACAACGAGAATTAAAAGGCTAATAAAATGGATACGCTTCATGTTGGATTTCTTTATATTCTGGAAAATAAAAGTTTTGGGGTTCAGGATGTTTCAGTGTGACGATTTATTTATTGATCAACGGTGCTCAATCAGGGCTATACGGACTCCATTCGGGTCCTCTATGAATGCCAGGAGCCCCACCGTTATTGGTGTCGGTTCCATAAGGACCCTTGCTCCCCGCGATCTCAGATCATTCAGGGTGGTTTCGAGGTCATCGACCTCCATTCCTATTGAAAAAAATCCGGGTTTATCGGTGGGGTTTTTGATCAGCTCCACCATGGCTTCTCCTTCACCCCTCAGGATTGTTATCTCTCCGCTGGCTCCAAGATCGTAATGGCTGTCTACAGTGAACCCCATCACATCCCTGTAGAACTTAACAGACTCCTCCATCTCGTCAACTATTATGGTGGCATACTTAATCTTCACACCGGGACCTCCTGGCTAAAAAGGGTAATCTGTGTCTCAGTACCAGAGACCATGTATATTGCAGTAGATCCTCACCATGAAGTCTGAAGCCATCTCAACAGGGAACTCTGCCTCTGGACTGTCTCCAGGGTTCAGGTCCTTCCTGTAGACCATGTCTCCGGCAATAAACTCTATCCACTGGATGTGGTGGTTCTCCTCCATGGGGTGTGGAACCTCACCCACCTTAACCCTGATGCCAGTACCGGTTTCTTCGACCACCGGGACATGCTTCTCTGGTCCAACATCGGTTCTTCTTGCAACCAGTAGTTCCATGGGCTGATTACAGCATACAAGCTGTCCAGCTCCGGGGTTAAGGACTTCAACGATATTTCCGCAGACGTTGCATCTGAATATCTGGTTGGTTTCTGTCATTGGTGACCCTTCAGTAGTCCTCACATTTCACCTGGAAGTACCTGGACGGATGGTCACATGATGGACACTTCTCAGGTGGTTCTGTTCCCTCATGGACGTAGCCGCATTTTCTGCAGACCCAGGTCACGGGTTCATCCTTCCTGTAAACCTTACCTGTCTCAACCAGCTTGAGGAGCTTTCTGTAGCGTTCCTCGTGGTGTTTCTCTGCCTCGGCTATTGCTCTGAGCCTCTTTGCAATTTCAGGGTATCCCTCCTCCTCTGCCACATCAGCAAATTCAGGGTACATCTCGCTGTTCTCATAGTGCTCACCCTCAATGGCTGCTATGAGGTTCTCATCTGTGGTTCCAAGTGTGAGGGGAGCCTCCGCATCTACCACGATTGAGCTGAGGTCCTCAGCGGCCTCCTTTTTGAGGTCATTTATCAGGCGGAAGAGCCACTTGGCATGCTCCCTCTCATTATCCGCCGTGGTCAGGAATATCTCGGATATCTGCTCAAATCCTTCCTTCTTGGCGATTTTGGCATAGAAGGTGTACCTGTTCCTTGCCTGGCTCTCACCAATAAAGGCCTTTGTAAGGTTTTCAAGGGTTCTTTTCATTTTCTTCACCCATCCTTTTTTACATAGGATACTATGTAGAACATCATATTAAATCCTTTCATTTTATGTCTGGCAGCTGCTGAGGCATGGATTTTGATGGTACGTGGTTGAGTGAATGAAATTTCTAAGCCCATTTTTGTTGCTGAGGCATGATTTAACGGCCGCTCTGCCCACTGAAGCTGAAGGTCCTTGCGTTCAGGGCGACTATGACGGTGCTCAGTGACATCAGGATGGCTCCCATGGCGGGACTGAGGATGATACCCTGCCCGTAGAGGACTCCTGCCGCCAGAGGGAGGGCTATGACATTGTATCCTGTGGCCCAGATGAGGTTCTCCTTCATCTTGCTGTAGGTGGCTGCTGCAAGATCCATCAGGTCCACAACGTCAAGGGGGTTGCTCCTCACAAGGACAACATCGGCACTCTCGATTGCAACATCCGTTCCGGCCCCTATTGCAACACCAATGTCTGCCTGTACAAGGGCCGGGGCATCGTTGACACCATCACCGACCATTACAACCCTCAGCCCATCCTCCTGAAGCTTCCTTATTTCATCATACTTCTCAATGGGTATGAGCTCAGCCATGTAATCGTCTATACCAACCTCTGAGGCCACCCACCCAGCCACTGCACTGCTGTCACCTGTTAACATGAGGCACCTGACACCCCTTGATCTGAGGATCCCCACAGCCTCCCGGGCCTCGGGCCTTATCATGTCTGCAAGGGCGATGCAGCCCCTTAGTTCATCATCCACAATCACAAATACGGTGGTCTTGGCCTGACCTATCAGTTCATCAACCCGGGGGTCACTGATGCTGAAACCAAGCTCCTCTGTGTAGCCGTAACTGAGTACCTTCACCACTGAGCCGTTAACATGCCCCATCACACCCCTGCCCTCAATTGAGTTGAAGTTCTCCACCGGGAGGACCTCAGCAACGGCTTCAACTATCCCCCTTGCTATGGGGTGGCTTGATCCTGATTCAACGGCCGCGGCGTAGGATAATATTTCTCCCTCATCCATTTCAGGGTCAAAGGATATAACATCGGTTATTCCAAGCTCACCCATGGTGAGTGTCCCTGTCTTGTCAAATACAACCACATCGGGGTCCCGGGCATTCTCAAAGGATTCACGGTTCCTTATGAGTATACCCCGCCCTGCGGAGATGGCTGTTGAGACGGCTATAACGAGGGGTATTGCAAGTCCCAGTGCATGGGGGCAGGCGGTGACCATGAGGGTGACGGCCCTTTCAAGGGAGAAGAATACGTCCATCCCCAGCCAGGACCAGGCGATGAAGGTTAGAAGCCCACCGAGGAGGGCGATGGAGGTTAACCAGAAGGCGGCTCTGTCCGCAAGGACCTGTGTCCTTGTCCTGCCCTCCTGGGCTCTGCCAACGAGTTCAATGATCTGGGAGATGAAGGACTCCTCACCCACACGTTCAACCTCCACCGTGAGGGACCCCCCAGTGTTTATGGAGCCCCCGATGACACCATCCCCCGGCACCTTCTTTATGGGTCTTGATTCCCCTGTCAGCAGTGATTCATTGACATGGGACTCCCCCCTGATGACGGTCCCATCTGAGGGTACCCTCTCACCGGACCTCACAACCACAATGTCACCTGGTTTGAGGGTGCTCACATCAACGTCCTCAACCTTGCCGTCAACCACCAGGTGGGCCCTCCTGGGCAGCAGTCCTGCAAGCCTCTCAACAGCCCCTGATGCACTCCTTATGGATCTCATCTCGATCCAGTGACCCAGGAGCATAACATCTATCAGTGTGACGAGTTCAACAAAGAATACCATTCCCTCGAGGCCCAGAATCACCCCGAGGCTGTAGGTGTATGCAACTGTTATTGCAACTGCAATGAGTGTCATCATACCGGGGGTGCGTGATGATAGCTCACGAAGGGACCCCCTGAGGAAGGGGTATCCCCCATACAGGAATATTGCTGATGATAGAATGAGCACCAGAAATTCGCTGCCCTCAAAACTTAACAGGACGTTGCCAGTTGGAAGCTCCCCTAAAAGGATCACGGGTATGGTCATGAGGAGGCATATGATGAACCTCCTCCGGTACTCCTCCTCGTGGTGCCTGTGGCTGTCCATCATCTTACCCTTATTCTCATGGTGCCTGTGGCTCTCCATAATTTCACCGGGACCCTTCTCATGGTCTTTCTGTCTGCCCATCTATTTCACCCCCAGGTACTCCATGACCCTTTCAGGGTCCTCTGCTGGCGGGTGGCATTTGCTGCCATCACAGAGGTAGTAGGTGCAGCCATCACCCAGGGCCACCTTCTCATTGAGGTGTGCCGGGGCAAAGGACCAGTCACCTGATCCCCCCATAACTGTGAGGGTGAAATCAGGGATCAGGGTTTTCCTGAGAACCGCAGGTATTTCTGGTTCTCCACTGCAGACAACCACCAGGGACCTTCCACCATAAACTGCCCACTCTGCAGAGGACAGGAGGAATGTGTGAGCCCCTGGAGACGATTCAACCCTCCTGGAGAAGGCTTTCAGTATCCCCCTGGCTTCCTCTATCAGTTCTTCATCCTCGAGGAGACCACCGAGCCTCAGAAGGTTCTGCATGTGAACAGAGTTACCTGATGGAATCGCCCCATCCATTGATTCCTTTGGCCTCACAATAACATCCGGATCATCTGTGAGATAAAAACCACCATCAGAGTCCCTGAAGTTATCCCTGAGGGTCTCTGTGAGTTCAAGGGCTTTTCTGATGTACCCCTCCCGGAGGGTCGCATCATACATTTCAAGGAGACCCCATATCAGGAATGCGTAGTCATCCAGTTTCCCGTTTATGGCTGCCTCGCCATCCCTGTACCTGTGAAGTAGCCTTCCATCGGACATTAACCTGTCCTCAATGAATTCAAGGCACCCTTCAGCTGCCCTGAGGGGTTCATCATGGTCAAGAACCCTGCTGCAGCGTGCAAGGGCACCGATCATCAGGCCATTCCAGTCTGTGAGCACCTTATCATCCACAGAGGGGGCCTCACGTTCAAGTCTTCTTTCAAGAAGGACCCTCCTTGCCTCCTCTATCCTCTCATTAAGTTCATCGAGGGTCAGATTGAACTCCTCTGCCACCTTCTCCGGGGAATCCACATGGAGTATGTTCTCACCCCTCACCTCGCCCCTGAAGTTGCCATCCTCAAGAACATTGAAGTAGCGCATTACAAGGTCTGCATCATCACCGAGGGCCTCCAGTATCTCTGATGCCCTCCAGAGGTAGTAACCACCCTCAACACCACCGCTTTCAGCATCCACGGCCGAGTAGAATCCACCCTCCGGGGACTTGAGGTCCCTGAGGACATACTCTGAAATCTCAAGGGCGGTCCTCTGGTGGAGCTCATCACCCGTCACCTGGAAGGCCTCAAGGTAGGCCGTCATTGTGAGGGCCTGGTCATAGAGCATCTTCTCAAAGTGGGGTATCGTCCATGTTGGTTCAACAGCGTATCTATGGAAACCGTAACCCAGCTGGTCATATATTCCACCGTACCTCATCTTCTCCAGGGTGAGTCTAACCATCTCAAGGGCCTCCCCCTCACCCCTCCGGAGGTGGTAGGTGAGCAGGAAGTGGATGTTGTGGGGAGTGGGAAATTTTTGCTGAGACCCGAAACCACCATTTTTCCTGTCAAAATTCCTCCTGAGGTACTCGTAGGCCATATCCACGGTTTCAGGTTTAATCTGGTATGAAGCAGGCTTTTCCTTCAGGGCCTCCACGACCTTCCGCGCGGTCTCAACTATCCCCTTCGGGTCATTCTTCCAGAGCATAACAACCCTCTCAAGGATCGTCTTAAGGCCCGGGACTCCACCCCTATCCTCTGGAGGGAAATAGGTCCCTGCAAAGAAGGGTTCACCCTCGGGCGTCATGATGATAGTCAGGGGCCATCCCCCGCCACCTGTCATCATCTGGCAGACCCTCATGTAGATGGCATCAATATCCGGGCGCTCCTCCCGGTCCACCTTAACAGAAACAAAGTCTCGATTGAGTATATCTGCGATTTCAGGGTCCTCAAAGGATTCCCTTGCCATCACATGGCACCAGTGACATGTGGAGTATCCTATCGATAAAAATATGGGTTTCCTCTCTGCCAGGGCCTTTCTGAAGGCATCATCACCCCATGGATACCAGTTCACAGGGTTGTGTGCATGCTGCAGTAAATAGGGACTCTTCTCCTTTATGAGAGAATTGGTGTACTCATCTTTCATTGGTTCCCCCTCGTCATTATTTATGTTGATGGCGCTTTATTAATTGAGGGGTTGACTGTACCTCATTTCTTCAGTCACATTCTGCTTCATCCCCTGTTTGATACTTCCTCTGGATTCAGCACTAAGAAGACGGCAACCACGAGCTGGCTCATCTCTGCACCTCATTCATCTGAGGATGCATGCCAGTTTTTCATGAATGGGTCCCTGCTAATAGGGGACGCGATCATAAAATTCGAATCCTTTAATTAACTGTCCCATCAAATTCATGTGTATAGATGATCGGGTGATCCACAATGAGTCTCATCATAACCTACATAAGTAGCAAGGGATGCGTCATAGCTGGAGATAAACGGAGAATAGCCTATTTTGGTGATAAATCAAGTAGAGAGGTACTTGAGGAGGAGCTGTACACAGGCAAGATAAAAAGTGATGAGGAACTCCAGAGGAGGGCGTCGGAGCTTGGCGTAAATATAAAGGTCACAGATGACACATGCAAGGTCAGAAGCCTTGGCGACGTTGTTGTGGGTGAAATAAGCCAGAAAACACCCTTTGAGACAAGAAGAAGAAGGATATATGCAACAACAGGGGCCTATCAGATAATTGAACTCACAGGTTCAAGGATAACCAGCATGGAAAAGGGTGATACTGCAATAATAGTCTTCGGGAATAAGATAGCCAAGGAGATCACAAACAGGTTCCTTAAAAAGAGGTGGAAGACAAAGACAAGCCTCAAGGATGTTGCTGACCTCTTCAGGGAACTCATGGACCATGTATCCTCACAGACACCATCTGTTGGTAGCGAATATGATCTGTTCATAAAGAGCCCCTCACTGGATAAGAAGAGCGCCCACAGGCTTCTGAGTGATACCATCGTGAGGGATGTCCGCCTCCTCCAGAAATGGAGGGCCAAACTCAAACAGGAGATGCTAGACCGGCGGGAGGAGATAAAACTGGCCTCAAGGATCCTCACAGAGGGTGAGGTCGGCAGGGTTATGAGGCAGGATGGGAGACACGTGGAGGTTAAACTTGCCGGTGACGTTGAGGCCTATGACACCCGCTGGAAGAAGGTTGCAGGTCCAGGGGACATGGTACTCATGAGGATATCAGATGGCGGCACCCTTTCACCCGGCGAGAAAATAGCTGTAAGGGATGAGAACCTCTGCGTGGAGGGGAGAGATATAAAGGTCGACTGTGACGTCATAATCTGTCGCAGGGAGGAATAAATTTTTATTGGCGGCGGAGAAAGATAGGATGGGTGATTGAATGAGGTTAACGTTTCTAGGGAGTGGTGGCGGACGATTTCGCCACCATAACACAGAAAAGGATGACCGGCGGGCTGAGGATTGATGGAATCGCCGGCATGAACATCCACATCGACCCGGGTCCAGGGGCGCTTGTGAGGTCCTATCAGTTTGACTCTGACCCCAGGAAGCTGGATGCTGTGATGGTCTCCCACTCACACACTGACCACTACACTGATGCAGAGGTACTCATAGAGGCAATGACCAGGGGCATGACGCGCCAGAGGGGCACCATCCTGGGAAGTTTAAGTGTAATGGAGGGTTACAGGGACTGGGGGCCATGCATATCAGAGTACCACATGAGAAGATCACGATGCATAACACTATCAGCCGGTGAGACAGTGGATATAGGGGATCTTGAGGTTACAGGTACAGGCACCGTCCATGGGGACCCGACAGGTGTGGGGTTCAGGTTAAGGGCTGATGATCTTTCAGTGTCCTATACCTCGGATACAGAGTACTTCGATGGACTTGCAGATTACCACCGGGGGGCGGATGTCCTCATATCAAGCGTCATAAGACCCGGGGATGAGCATATAAGGGGCCACATGTGTACGGATGATTTCATAAAACTTGTGGAGGATGTGAAACCGGGTATTGCAGTGATGACCCACCTTGGAATGAAGATGATACTCAACGACCCTGAGATGGAGGCATTCAGGGTCCAGGAGGCAACGGGTATCAGGACACTGGCAGCGAGGGATGGCATGAAACTTGACCTGGATGGAGACAGCCCGACCATTTCCTGAAGGCTCTCTTCATCCACACACAGGTTCCTTCAAAAAACCTTCAGGTTTTGAATTATACAAAAAACTCATATATACTACGGATCTGCAAAGTATTTACCTGATGGAAAGAGTGGAAAGCCAGGACAGAAATTTAAAGGGACTCCTCAAAAACAGACCAGAACTTAGAAAAAAGCCATGAAAACGTTAACGATGATGATTACCTGGTCAGAGATGAACATCCTCCGAAATTCCCATTTAGGATAGGGTTCGATCATGATAGGGCTTCATAACACATATAAACCTTAGAACAGGGACCAGATGGGAGTTTTCAAACATCAAGGCAGGGTTCAGGATCATACATGCGGACCATTAATTATTTAAGGCTTCAGTTTCAATAAGTCATAAAAAATTACTTCAGGCCTCGGTAGCTTAGGTGGGAGAGCGCGGGATTCGTAATCCCGAGGTCGCGGGTTCAATCCCCGCCCGGGGCTCTTATTTTATCACTGAATGGTTCCGTGAGCAGTGCGCCAACAAGCAGTCCAAGGGCTATTGCAACCACAGTCATTGCGAAGAGTGTTATCTCAGCCACGGATGTCAGATAGTTCCTCCCCAGGAGATTTGCGAGTCCTATGAAACCCAGGGACCCGGGAGCAAGGAACCAGAAGGCCGGGTAGAGGGTGACGAAGTGCGGAGTCTTACCTGCAAGCTCAATGCCCCTGGCAACCAGTGTCATTGACAGGGCCCCCAGAAATGCCCCGAGGAGTCCTCCTCCAGCTACATTTCCCAGCTGCTGTCCCATGAGTGCACTGTAGAGCACAAGAAGTATCCATGGAAAATCACTCCGGTAGACAGAGAGGAAGAGATATATACCAACGGCAAATATGAATGCCCCCAGATACGGGCTGTAGCTCATGGCTGATATTTTTATGGCTGCAAATTCCTCCTGCGGAAACCTGTTAAGCTGCATACCCATCAGGACACCAAACAGGAGGAGGAGAAGAACCATGCAGCCGTATATCACCCTGCTTGACCCTGAAACCAGTTCACCACTTGCAAGTTCATAGATTCCTGTGGTTAGGGTTACACCGGGGATAAAGTATATCAGCGGCGGTACAAGGAGTGTGAGGTTCCCGCTCACGGCACCCGTATTGATCAGGAAGAAGGCAACACCAGAAACCGTGAAGGATGCCAGTACAGGCATGATGAGGGAGAGCCTCCTGTTACCGTAACCCACCACTATCAGGGAGCCTGCTATAAGGCTGAGAAATGATGAGTAAACTACAAGATCAGGGTCTGGCTGTATAAGCAGTGCTATACCTATTGAGAGAATAAGATAACCCAGAAGGATCCCGTAGCGGCCGAACCTGTGGGATCCCCTCAATATCCCCCTGAGCTCACCCAGGGCCTCACCCACCTCCATCCTCCCGGCTGTCACATCATCGGTGAGTCTGTATATTTCTGTGACCTGGTGAAGGGGCATCATCCCGGGGGACTGGGCTGCAAGGCCCATCCTTGAAACCTCTCCCTCCGCCTTTATTATGATCATGGTTGGGAGGACCGAGACCTCAACCTCCACGCCCTGGGACTCGGCGACACTCCGCAGGATCCTCTCGGTATCTGTAACAGAATTCCCTGAGGCTATGAGGGCGCGGCTCAGCTCCTCAAGGAATTCGAGCAGCTCTGCTGTCATCTCTCTGGTCAGATAGGGATTCTTTCATTCTTTTCCAATGTATGTGGGGTGGATGAAGCCGGCCCTTATCATATGGTCGGCAAGGACGATTGCAACCGCAGCCTCTGCAACAGGCACAACCCTGGGGCAGATGCAGGGATCATGTCTTCCACGAACCTCAATGGTTGTTTCCTCCATCCTTTCAAGGTCAACTGTCTTCTGGGGGACTGATATGGATGGTGTGGGCTTTACTGCTATCCTTGCAGTTATTGGCATGCCGCTTGATATCCCTCCAAGTATGCCTCCAGAGGTGTTTGTTGTTGTCCTCACCTTACCATCATCATCCAGGTAGAACTCATCGTTTATCTCACTTGCACGGTGTTCTGCAACCTCGAATCCCATCCCGATCTCAACACCCTTCACAGACCCGATACCCATGAGGGCCCTGGCCATATCTGCATCGAGTTTACTGAATACCGGATCGCCGAGTCCAGCGGGCGCACCCAGGACAACAACCTCAACAACCCCACCAACGGAGTCTCCCCTGCTGCGGGCATCGAGTATAACCTCCTCCATCTGTCTGGCCGCCCTGGGATCTGCACAGCGAACAGGATTGCTCTCAGCATACTCGCCTATCCTTTTAAGGCTTACAGTGTCTGCCTTAACATCACCCACCTGCACAACGTGGCCTGTTACGGTCAAACCATATTTACCGATGAGTTTCTTTGCAACGGCCCCACCGATTACGTGCCCAATGGTAACCCTTCCACTTCCACGGCCACCGCCACGGTAGTCGTAGTTCCTGAACCTCGCCCTCCAGGTGTAGTCACCGTGCCCCGGCCTTGGTGTATTCTTAATGTTACTGTAACTTTTTGAGTCGGCGTCCAGGTTTCTGACGATTCCAGCTATTGGAGTGCCATCTGTTCTTCCCCTGAATATACCTGAGAGTATCTCGACCCTGTCGGATTCAGCCCGTGGAGTGGTCAGGGCGCCGGTTCCAGGCCTCCTCCTGTTAAGTTCCTGCTGTATGTCATCCTCACTCAGCTCGAGACCTGCGGGGCAGCCGTCGATAACGGCACCCAGTGCAGGACCATGGCTGGATCCGAAGGTCGTTACTCTGAACATTTCACCGGTACTGTTCCCGGCCACCGAATCACCACACAGTATCAATCTAACTCCTTGAGGGGAGCATGGGTGTTAACCATCCAACGAAGCTATCAATGCTCCGGCTCTGCATGTATACGGTTCCTGTACCTTCAAATTCTGCAACCAGGCCTTCGCCACTCAGAAAAGTACTTTTAAGTCCACCAACCTTTCTCACACTGAAATCAAGACCCTCTGTGAAGGCTACAATGTGGCCTGTGTCCACTATGAACCTCTCATTTACAAGTTCCCTGCTGTAAATTGCCCCGAAACTTGAAAGGAACACCGGTCCTGAGGACTGGATTTTAAGAAGGAATAATCCCTCCCTCGCAAAGAAGGTCTTGAAACCTCCCAGTTTCGTTTCTATCTCCACATCCTCCGGTCCGGCCATGAATGCGCCACTCTGGGCATAGATGGCCTCCGTGGTCTCAAGGACCTCAACATCACCAGGGTAGGCCGGTGCGAGCTGCACATCCCCCCTACCCTGTGCCCTGAAGGTGTTAAGGAAAAGGCTTTCCCCTCCAATGGATCTCTTAAAAGCCCCAAGAAGACCCCCTGTCTCCGTCTGAAGTTCTATGTTTGAGCTCATGCTCACCATTGCACCTGTCTCAGCCTTTATTGCTTCACCGCTTTCAAGCTCGATGTGAGCCATACTAAAACTTGGTCTGTGTAAAATTTCATATCTCATGGATTTACTGTGTAACTTTTAATTAATATATCATCGGGGTATTGCTGGTTTACTGATTGTGCTGCTTTTTATGTTCTGTGATCATGAGGATGGCGGTTGATGCGGATTCCTCACAATCAGGGTTTTCACGCCGGACCTAAATGTTTAACCGTGGTGTTTATTTACCTATTAAACATGAAGGTGCTCAGGCATATCTACCGTTTCCTCATGGAACTCTATGGGCCCCAGGGATGGTGGCCACTCCTTGATAGGGATACAATGACACTCAGGTACCACCCCGGCGATTACACCCCACCATCAGATGATGGGGAGGTCTTTGAGGTCATCACAGGTTCCATACTCACACAGAACACGTCCTGGGACTCTGCTGCATCTGCACTCAGAAACCTTGCGGCAATGGACGCCCTTAAACCCCAGAGGATACTCTCCCTGGACGACGCTGAACTTGAGGCGGCCATAAGGTGTGCTGGTTTCTACAGACAGAAGGCATCATACCTCCGCGAAATGGCAGGGTTCTTCATATCCCTTGAGGGCTCAACACCATCCCGGAAGGAGCTCCTGAAGGTAAGGGGTGTCGGTCCTGAAACCGCGGATTCAGTGCTGCTATATGCCTACAGAAAACCGGAGTTCGTGGTTGATGCATACACAAGGAGGATCCTGACCCATCTGGGACTCATAGCCGGTGATGAGAGCTACCACAGAATAAAGGAACTCTTCGAAAGGTCCATTGAACCCGATTTCAGGGTCTTCCAGGAGTACCATGCCCTTATAGTCAGGCACGGCAAGTCCTACTACAGAGGAAGGGTCCATGGGGAGGGCGATCCCCTCACCGAAAAACTGGGTGGTTCATGTGATTGACTTCACAGATATAAGTGTTGAGATAATAAGGAGGACATTCAGGTCCCGATTTAAACTCGCATCCCTCACAGAAAGGTCTGTGATATTCAGGAACCTCGTAAGGAGACTCTTTTTTGAGGGGGACGATATACAGGTCATACCAAGGAACTCATCCATCGAGATAAACCAGCGCATCCAGTTGCCTGAGAATGTTGCCCTCCCCTCGGAGGTCCTGAGGAGGATGATACTCCGGTCCAGGTACATCTTCCGGATGGACTTCTGCATATGCAGGGCCTCATCGGGCTGCAGCAGCTACCCCCATGACCTTGGCTGTCTCTTCCTGGGCCCCGGAGCCCTGAGGATCTCAGAGAAGGTCGGAAGACTCATATCTGCTGAGGAGGCACTTGAACACATTGAAAGATGCCAGGAGGCAGGACTGGTCCATATAATAGGGAGGAACAGGATAGACTCTGTCTGGCTTAACTCCGGGCCCCATGATGAACTCCTCTCGGTCTGTAGCTGCTGTGAATGCTGCTGTCTCTGGAAGATGACGCCACTCCTCTCTGAGGACATAGCATCCTCCATAACACCAATGGAAGGCGTGGAACTGAAAAGGGAGGAGTCCAGCTGTGTTCTATGCGGTCGCTGTGAGGAGGCCTGCTTCACTGGTGCCATAGGTGTGGGGAAGGAACTGGTGCATGACGCCAGAAAATGCCTCATATGCGGCAGGTGCGCTGAGAGGTGTCCTGAAGGTGCCATAAAGATAATTATGGACCCTGATGCTGTTGACGAGGCCATAAAACGTGTTGAGGTCCTTGTGGATGTTGAGTCATGATCTCCATACATCAACCGCGGTGTTCATGAAGGGTCCGGAATTTATCTTCTGCGCGGGACATGGTTATGTTTTTTACCCTTGAGGATGTAATAAGAAATATCACAATGAATCCAACAGTTACCTGTGAGTGATAATATGGAGTTTCCCACAAAAAGGATGCGAAGGTTACGTAAGAGTCCACAGATAAGGAATATCCTTAGAGAGACACGGCTGCACCCATCGGATCTCATATACCCCATGTTTGTGAGTGAAAAACTTGAGAGGGGTGATGTGGAGGCCATAGATACAATGCCCGGCCAGTTCAGGTACTCTGTGGATGATGCGGTTTCCGAGGCATCCAGACTTGAGGATGAGGGACTATCATCCGTACTCATATTCGGAATGCCATCAGCCAAGGATGAGCTCGCCTCAGCAGCCCATGACCCCCACGGTGTTGTGCAGAGGACTGTGAGGAGGCTCAAGGAGGAAACAGACCTTGTGGTCATGACTGATGTCTGCCTATGCCAGTACACCAGCCATGGGCACTGCGGTATCGTCGTGGATGGCGAAATCGTCAACGATGAGACCCTGGAGGTCCTTTCAAGGATAGCCCTATCCCATGCCGAGGCCGGGGCAGACGTGGTGGCCCCATCGGATATGATGGATGGTAGGGTGGCAGCCATAAGGAGGAGCCTTGATGATGCAGGCTTCCAGGACACCCTGATAATGTCCTACGCGGTTAAATATGCTTCAGCATTCTATGCACCATTCCGGGACGCCGTATCATCGGCCCCTGCCTTCGGTGACAGGAGATCCTATCAGATGGACCCTGCCAACATTGACGAGGCCCTCATTGAGGCTGAACTGGACCTCAGGGAGGGTGCTGATATACTCATGGTGAAACCGGCCCTGGCATACCTTGATGTTATAGGTAAGGTCAGGGAGAGGTTCAGGGTGCCACTTGCAGCATACAACGTCAGCGGCGAGTACTCAATGCTGAAGGCGGCCATAAAGAGCGGATACCTCACTGATGAAGCCATATATGAATCCATATTATCAATAAAACGTGCAGGTGCAGATCTTATAATATCACACTTCGCACCTGATCTCCTGGGGGTGATCTAGATGGATCCCCTCCATGTTTCAAGGATAGCAGAGCTGGCCTCTGTCCTTGAGGTTAGCGGATACCCGAAACCAGGCAATGTCCACAGGACCCGTGACTTCGATGATATGGTCTACGAGGACTTCCTTGTGAGCGGGATAGTCACAGGTGATACCATGAGACTGGCCGCAGAGAGGGGGGAGAAACTGAGGGATACTCTTGACCTTTCGACCCTCGGGCTGGGAGAGCTCATACTCAGGGCGGTTGAGGACACCAGGAGGTGGGTTTCAACCAATACGAACCTTGGTATCATAATGCTGCTCACACCCCTCTCAGCAGCCGCAGGGATGGTTGACAGCGGGGATCTCCAGGGACTCAGGGAGCAGGTAAACCGTCTTATACTTCAGACAACATCAGAGGACGCTGTTAACCTCTACAGGGCCATTTCAACTGCGGAGGCCGGTGGAATGGGTGAACATGACACCCTAGACGTTAATGACCCTGCTTCACAGCAGAGGATAATCAATGAGAACATCACCCTCTTTGACACCCTCAAGATGTCAGCTGACTGGGACCTCATTGCAAGGGAGTTAACGTCCAGCATGCCTGTCACATTCAACGTCGGCTTCCCGGTATTTAAGGGAACCGTGGAGGAGCATGGCATGAACCGGGCCGTGGTCCAGACATTCCTGACCATACTTTCAAGATTCCCCGACACACTGATATCCAGGAAGTATGGCGAGGAGATCGCCGTGGAGGTTTCAGAGGAAGCCTCAGACATCGTTGATAGGGGAGGTGTGCTCACTGCAGCGGGTCTCAGGAGGGTTGAGAAATTTGACAGGAAGCTCTACCGGATGGGATGGAACCCCGGGACAACCGCGGATCTCACAGCTTCCTCTGTCATGGTTGGATTACTTGATTACTACTCAGAACTGGCTTGAAACGCTTATTTGAGTAAACTGGAGGAGAATTATTATGATGGATCTTGACAGGATCATTGACCAGCTTCACATTTACGAGAAGAAGGTTCTGAAAGCATTCGAAGGCTCAGATAAACCATTAAAGCCTGAAGAAATAGCAGAATCCCAGAAAATTGATATAAAATCTGTCATGAGTGCGTCAGGCGCACTTGAATCAAGGGGATTTGTGAGGGTTATGAAGGACGCGGATGAGGTTGTATCCCTCACAGAGGATGGAGAGTCCTGTGCCAGGGAGGGACTTCCTGAGCGCAGACTCATTGAGGCCCTTAAAGGTGAAGAAGAGCTTGAAATGTCAGAACTTTCCAGGAGAGCGGGTCTTGATAAGAAAGAGGCAGGTATTGGTATTGGCTGGCTCATGAGGAAGGGATGGGGTAGGATAAGCCAGGGGATGGTCTCAGCGGTGAGCGATGAAGCACCTGAAAGGGGTGCGGATGAGAGGCTGCTGGAACTCTTACTTGAAAGGGGATCCGTGAGGATCAGAGAACTCCCTGATGAACTCAGGGGTGCACTGAAGGATCTTAAGGGACGAAAGGGAATAGTTGATATAAGGAAAATTAAGAGGCATACCATTGAACTCACCACAGAGGGCAGGAAACTCCTTGAAAGGGGAATCGAGATAGTTGAGGAGGCAACACAGGTCACCCATGAACACCTCAAGAGCGGGGCCTGGAGAAAACTCCACTACAGGGGATACAACATTGATGCAGAGTACCCTCTGGTCTACCCGGGAAAGATGCACCCTCTGAGGCGCATAATCGATGAGATAAGGTCAATATTCCTTAAACTTGGATTCACAGAGTCAAGGGGCCCCATCGTCGAGTCTGCCTTCTGGAACTTTGACTGCCTCTTCCAGCCCCAGGACCACGCTGCAAGGGAGATGCAGGACACCTTCTATGTTAAAAACCCCGCCGTCACGGATCTCCCCTGTGAGGACCTTGTAAGGGCTGTGCAGGACGCACATGAAACCGGCGGTTCAACAGGATCAGAGGGCTGGCAGTACGAATGGGACAGAGATGTTGCAAGACAGAGCGTGCTCAGGACCCATACGACCTGCGTCTCTGCAAGGTTCCTCAGTGAGAACAAACCGCCCCTCAAGATGTTTTCTGTTGGACGTGTTTTCAGGAGGGAGACCATCACCTACAAGCACCTCCCTGAGTTTCATCAGGTTGAGGGGATCGTTGCAGGGGATGAGGTTAACTTCAGGAATCTTCTGGGTATACTGAGGGAGTTCTACAGGAAACTTGGATTTGAGGTCAGGTTCAGACCGGCCTACTTCCCATACACATACCTATCAACCGAATGTGAAATCTATCTCCCTGAGAAAAAAAGCTGGATAGAGCTTGGTGGGGCCGGCATGTTCAGGCCCGAGGTCCTGGAACCTCTGGGAGTTGAAACACCTGTAGCCGCCTTTGGTCTCGGTATAGAGAGGCTTGCCATGATAAGATTTGATATAAAGGATATAAGGATGCTCTACCAGAGCGACCTCGGATGGCTCAGAGGTCTCCCTGTAACCGGGGACCTGGAGCTCTAGTCCCTGTTTTTACCTGGCAGGGACTTTAAATCCCTGGATCAATTTTCTGTCTTCTCCATGATTGGACGGTAGTACTCACCATCCTCAAGGAGGACCCTTTCAATGAGTCCCCTGTTTTCAAGGGAGAGGATGATGTTGTACATCCTTCTGGTCCCAAGTTTAAGAGGACCGTAGAGGAGGTGGCCCTCAAGGAGGTAGCGTGGGATTGGAGCTCCACTCCCGATTTCCCTGAGGATCCTGAGGGCCTCCTCTTCGATCTGGTTGAGTTCAGCGACCCTGACATCTTCCTGGGTCTCCATCACCCTGACCTCTTCATCGAGGTTTTCGGCCACTATACGGCCATTTTCCCGTGAAATAAGTCCCTTATTCTCAAGAGCTGTGATGGTGTCATGGTATTCGTGTTCTGGCAGGTCAAGGTTCCTTTTGAGCATATCCTCAGATACGGGGGCGTTAAGGTCAAGCTGCATGTACCTGATTTCCCTGTAGACCATGTTTTCCTTTCTGGTTATAATCTTCAATGGGGACCTCCAGTTACTTGTGGTCACTCACTCCTGGACATCAGGAGGGAACCAGTATCTCAGCTGCAACCAGCCGGCATATGTCAGTTTTTGTTATGACTCCCACTGGTCTTTCATCATCCATTACAAGGAGTCCTGATATATCAGCCCTCAGCATGAGGTTGGCGGCGTCCTCTATGTTGTCATCTGCGGAGATGGTTATCACCTCATCCACCATTATGTCCCTCACCTTAAGGTCCCTCTCAGGGTGTTCACTGTCGGGTTTTATGGTTCCAAGAACTCCTATTAGGTCAGTGTAGGATACCACACCCACAGGTTTACCATCATCTTCGAGTACGAAGAGCCTCCGGACTCCATGTTTGTACATCTTCTCGAAGGCCTCGAGGGGCCTTGTTTCGGGGCTTACAGTTATTATCTCAGGGTTCATGGCTTCTTTAACCTTCATTGAAATCCCTCAAAGTCATACTTCTAATTAATATATCACTGTATCTTTTTATGCTTTGTTATCCTGAGGGCATTGTTATTCAATTCTGCCGGTGCCGATATCACTGTATCTTTTATCCTCGGGGACAGCCATGGTGTCTGCGATGCATTTAAATAGTCGTGTTAATTATTCATGTAATAACTTGTTGTTTTCTGCAGACAATACTGCAAGGTAAAAAAAGTTTAAATATGACTTTAGAATAATAATATAATAAATTCATATCAAACCACTTGTGGGGTAATAGTTATGATGAGAATAAGCATGTCTCTGCCAAAAAAGCTCTTAAATGAATTTGATGAAGTTCTAAGGGATCGTGGCTACCAGTCAAGATCAAAGGGCATAAGAGACGCCCTTAAGGACTACATTGTAAGGTACCAGTGGATGAATGAAATGGAAGGTGAGCGAATCGGTATTATTGCTGTGATCTATGACCACCACTACACAGGGGTCATGGAGGACCTTGCAGACATACAGCACGACTACCGTGAATACATCAACGCTGTTATGCACGTACACATGACCGAAAGACACTGCCTTGAGGTCATAGTGGTTAAGGGAGATGTTGCAAAGATAAGGGAACTCACCGAGAAGATGATGAGGCTCAAGGGCGTTGAACACGTGAGGCTCACCAGCACATCAACCGAACAGAAAATAGAACATGAACACTGATCCAGCAAGGCCTTCAGTAACTAAATGAGATTCAGGGTCACACCGTATCACGGAAACCTTCTGGGGGATCATGAACGCCTCGCAGCCTTCCGTGAGGCCATATCATCCAGGGCCAGGGGCCTTACCTATGACCTCGGGGCAGGCAGTGGGATCCTCTCATTCTTTGCGTCAGAGCATGCTGATCGTGTCATTGCAATTGAAAGGGACCCAAAGATAGCTGCATGTGCAAGGGAGAACCTATCAGGTCTGGATAACGTCAGTGTTGTCAACGAGGACGCCCTGCACTATGAATTCACTCTGGCTGACACGATCATATGTGAGATGCTTGACACAGCACTCATAGATGAGGAGCAGGTCCCGGTTCTAAGGAGGGCCCTAAAGTTCCTGAGGGATGATGGGACTGTAATACCACAGGCAGTCTTCAATGCAGCAGAACCCGTCACCGTGAACTTTGAAAACATCATGTATGATGAAAATCTTTCACAACCCTCCTCAGGTCCGATGAGGGTTTATGACCGGGTCGAGTTCAGGGGGAACCTCCCTGAGATTTTCAGGGGTTCATTGAAGCTGCAGGCATCGAGTCCCTTCAACGCCATCAGAATAATATCCTTTACCCTGACGGCTCCTGGAATCATATGCGGCCCCACACCCATGATGAACCCCCCGCTCATCATACCCCTCGGGGAGACCGGAGATAAAGGTGAGGTCGAGATAAAACTTTCATACAGGATGGGTGGCGGCCTTGATTCGGTCGAAGCATCCATCATATGATTTATCTAAAATCTGATTATTTCTGGTGGTTTCTATCACGTTGAAGCGGCTTCTGAGTGATTTTCTCACTGACTGCAGAAGGCTCCTCGTCCTCACAGTCGGGAATGAATTGAGGTCCGATGATGGCCTTGGCCCATACCTGGCGTCCCTCATCCAGGAGGCAATGGAGGAGAGGGGACATCTACTTATCAATGCAGGCACGGTGCCTGAAAACTTCACAGGAAAAATACGCTCCGAAAGACCGAGCCACATACTGATTGTGGACGCTGTTGAGATGAGAGAGGAGCCGGGAACCGTAAGGCTCATTGAGAGGGATAATATATCAGAGTACAGCATATCCACCCATGCCATGCCCCTATCCTTCCTTGTGAGGTACCTTGAGGATCAGGGTGATTACAGGATTGCCCTCATGGGTGTACAGCCAGAAAACCTTGAATTTGGGACTGGACTCTCACCCCCGGTTGAAGACGCTGTACATGACCTCGCAGGGATGATAATCTCTGCCCTTGATGACTTTGGAAGCTGCGGATGATTTTTAGGGTTGAATTCAATCAGCCCTGTATTTTGGGGGTATTGAGAATTCTGGATGAATTTTACCTGAACTCAACAGGTCAAGATTAAGTTTTTATAAGATCCCACCAAAGAGTAAACCAGTCCTTGATTTTTTTGAGTGATCATCATGAGGATTCTGTTCATAGGTTCAAGACTCTTCAATGACGTTGCAGAGTACGCCTCAGCGATGGGCGTGACCACCATCCTCTCCGAGTCAAATCCGGACGCCCCAAACCTTGAACTAGCCGATTCATACCACATAGTACCCAGGGGCATGGAGGGCCCTCTGGAAATAGCGCTCAGGGAGGACGTTGATGCGGTGGTACCCCTGATAGGTGTCGACGGACCCCTCAGGGATGTGGCCTGGCTCAAGGAGAAACTTGAGGCTGACTACGGAGTGCCGGTGGTTGCATCAGGGCCGGAGGCTGCTGAGATATCCACAGATAAATTTAAAACCAAGGAGTTCTTCTCCAGAAACAGGATAAGAACGCCGGAATACGGTTTAATCGATTCACCGGAGGATGTAACTGAAATGCCGGTGGTTCTCAAGCAGAGGGAGGGACAGGGCGGTTCAGGTGTGATGGTCGCAGCCACCCCTTCTGATGTCAGGGAGTATCTCCACGCCCATGACCATGCCCTCATGGAGGAATACATACAGGGCCGTGAAATATCCGTTGAGGTACTCCGATGGAATGATGAAACCCTCCCCCTGGTGGCCGTTGATAAGGGAGACACAAGGATGGACGGACTGCACCCCCTGAAGAAGGTGAAGAGGGCCCCCGCTATTATCAGGGGATTCGATGGAATGGAGGCCCTTGCAATGGCTTCAGAAGTCACCGAACTCCTTGGTGCGGAGGGTAACACCGATGTTGACATGATAGTCTCAGAGGATGGAAAACTCTATGCCATAGAGGTCAACACACGCCCAAGCGGGACCAGGTACATCTCAGAGGCGGCAACAGGGATAAATCCCATGCACTGCCTTGTGGACATGGCAGCAGGAAACTGGAAACCGGCCGAAATCAGGAGGAAGAACCATTATGCTGTTGAGATACCCATAGGTAACCCTGTGGACCTGGAGTCCGTCATGCCAGATGGGACAAGATGGGTGCTTCACGGCCCGAGGAACCATATGAGGGTAACTGTGGGGGCCAATGATCCTGAACTGCTTGAACTGGTCATTAAAAAACTTGGTGATCTTGATGTACACAGAAGGCAGGTGATATGATGGAGTTTTTGATGGTTTTCATTATAAGCGCTGTTTCAGCTGCAGTATTCACGCTCTTTATAAGGAACATTCTGAGGAGTGCGGATATCGGTGATAAACCAATAGTCACTGAGCACAGCCACAAGGCAGGAACACCTACAATGGGGGGGCTTGGGATGCTACTGGCTCTCCTCCTTGTAACGGTACTCTATCGAAACAACCCCTACCTCGTCCTGACATCACTCATAGTCCTCACAGCAGCAATTGTAGGCCTTCTGGATGACCTTCTGGGCCTCAAGGTGAAGGAGGTCCAGAGGATAATAAGGAACGTATCTGAAGGGCCCCTGGAGGTTGGCCAGCTTGTACTGAAGCCCGGAGAGGAGGCAAGGGCGGCAACAGACAAGGCAAAGAGGGATGTTGAGGCTCTGCTCTCTGAGGGACTTGTTGAGGTGGTTGGTGAGGCTCCAATAAAGAATGAGGTGAGTGAGGGTGAGAAGATACTGGCCCAGCTACTGATAGGTGTCTTCCTTGTACTCTCAGGAGCTGTTGGTAAGCTCGGAGGGTTCTACCTGGGTCTTGCAGCCGCACCCATCGTCATAGCAGGTATGGTAGGGGCCATAAACGCAGTTAACCTCATAGATGGAATGGATGGGATGGCAGCCGGGATAATGCTCATAGCATCCTTATCCTGCGCAATTTTCCTTGGCCTAGCGGGTCAGGCCCTGCCCTTCCTGGCACTGGCCGGGATGTGTGCCGGGTTCCTCGTATTCAACAGACACCCCGCGAGCATATTCATGGGTGATACCGGTTCATTTGCCCTGGGGGCAGGCTATGCAACTGCAGTGATGCTCACAGACACGGTTTACTTCGGTGTCCTTGCAATAGCAGTGCCTGTGGTCTCGGTTATCGTGAGTCTCCTCCACCGTGCAGGGGTTATAAGACTCCCGGTTGAACCGCTGCACCACACACTCCACTACCGTGGGATGTCCGAGAGGAGGATAGTGCTCCTCTACTGGCTCATAACACTGATTGTCTGTGCACTGGGACTCTACATGACAGGGAGTATCCTCTGATGGGTGAAGGTCATGTATCTCCATGAAATCGCAGATAAGATTTCAGGAAGACTCAAAGGTCCAGATAGAGCATTTCGGGGGATATTCACGACCCTTGGAGCTGCTGAAGCAGGTGACATTGTTATAAGACACTGGATCGATGAGAAGGGCATTGAAATCGCCTCAGAAAGGGGTGTATCCGCCATCATAACCCAGGATCTCCGGGGAAAGTCTTCCAGGCTAGCCGAAGAGCACGGGCTCCCGGTTATCCTCGTTGACAGGATTGAGAATGCAAATGCCCTTGCACTCTCCTGGGCAATAGAGCGATTCGCCCCCTCCTCCAGAAGGGTTGTGGTCACGGGTACCAATGGGAAGTCCACCACAACCCACATGATCCATCATATAATAGAGACCACCGGTGCTTCATCCTACACAAACACAGATTCAAGGTCAGAGTTCAACACCCTCATAGACCCGGTGGTGTCACAGCAGATAGCCGAGGCCTCATCTGATGGGGCACCTGAATTCATGGTTATAGAGGTCTCAGAGGTGCAGGGGTGGCTTGGAAGGGTCATGAGGGACCACGCCCGCATGATGACCGCGGCCATAGGGCCTGAGGTGGTCGTCATAACAAACGTTGCAATGGACCATATAGGGCTCGTTGAATCTGTGGAAGATGTCTTCAGGGAGGTAGCAGGGGCCCTGAGGGCCATCGAATCTGGGGTGGCTGTACTCAATGCCGACGATGAACGTGTGAGGGCAATGGCCCATGTGAACCCGGGTCTCAGTGTGGTCTTTTACGGCTCGGACTCCCCTGTGAGGTATGATGGGGAGGGCATCCACATTGGAGGGGACCTCATAATCCCTGCAGAGGAACTCCCCTTCAGGAGTGAGCACTTCATACAGAACACCCTGGCTGCCGCTGCAGCATGTCTGGAACTGGGCTTCTCCCCCGAGGACATAAGGATGGGTGTTAAAACATACAGGCCCCTCAAGAGGAGGTTTTCGGTCCTCATGGCTGAGCCCCTTGTCATAGACGACTTCGCCCACAACCCCTCAGGTATCAGGTCCACCGTGAGGAGCGCTGCAGCGAATCTCAGGGGGAGGCTGTGGGTGGTGAATGCCATCAGGGGCTCCCGTGGAGAGGATATAAATGTGATGAACGCAGCCGCCCTTGCAGATTCCCTCAGGGGCCTCAATGCAGAACTCATAGTAACCTCAAGCAGTGACGTTGTTGATGAACAGAACAGGGTACTTGAAAATGAGAGAAGAGCATTCCTTGGGGTCCTTGATGAGAGGGGTGCATCCTACATCCACGTGGAGAAACTCAGGGACGCCCTGAGGATGGTGCTGGATGCCGCGAAACCCCATGATACCATCCTCCTCCTCGGAGCCCAGGGAATGGACCCGGCTGCAGGGATAATAGATGAGATCAGGATGTGACTACTGTATCGCAGCTTGTAACGGTTCCTGGTCTCAGCCGTGATCGGGAGTCCATCTCTGCGGTGGATTCAGGGGGTCCGGTTTCAGCTCTGCATTGGATGGATGTTCATTTCTGTGGTCAATCTTTATAAAGATGGAGTCAGAGAACTAACTATTCAGTAACTGTGATGAAACGCAGTTAAAGGTGAACTGTTATGCTCATAAAGATCAGAAGGGATACCCTCGTGATACTCCTGCTGGCATTCATCCTGATCCTCTCAGGTCGTGCTATGACCTATCTTGCCTACGCATCATCAATGGAGGATACAGGTGGAGTTCCAATAGCAGGTGTCATAGTTAAGGGTAACGATATAGTTCCACTGTCCTCCATAAAAGCAAATGTATATGCTGCGGGTTTCCGGCCCGGAAGCTACATAAAGGGAGAGGTGCTTGTAACCTCCAAGAGAAAGGTTCCCCTTTCAGAGGCGATGGAGAATGCCGAGAAGTTTGTTAAGATGACAACAATTCCCGGCACCCGTGTAACGCCCATAGCAGCCGCTGATGTGAAGGTGGACACCAGAACAGGCATAGTCACTGTTAATGTTATCGAGGACTTCGCCACGGTTAAAGTTACCAACAGAACAGGGGGAGTGGGCTGATGAACAGGCTCGGTAGACTGTTAGCTCTCATATTCATCTTCAACCTGCTTATAGGTCCGGTATCCGCCACAATGAACGTTATTGTAATCACAGACCCCACAGGAGCGGATCCTAATGGTGCTGCAGCCGGGAGTATGTCCTTCGCCCAGAACATGTTCCAGTCAACCTTCCTCATGTCCAAGGAGAAGAGGTTCGCTGTCCTCTCAGGTGGTGAAGGTGCATCAACACCGAGGCTCATGGCAATAATGGACGTTATAAACCGCCTGGAGAATGGTGCAACAGCGGCTGAGGCGGCATCAGCAGCCAACAGTTACCAGGGAATCAGGGTCATGTGCGGAGGTCCCAGCATAGGTGCAGCTGTGGGTGGTTCCTTCGATGCCTACGTGGTTATCGTGGAGGATGACGGTACCATAACAGTTACACCCTACTCTGGGGGTCTTGCGGTTCTTCCTCCAGGTAAGAGGGGAGCCATAATACACCTGAGGAACACGCATGGAAACCCCAAGTATGGTACAGCAACCCGTGTACGTCAGGAGACAGCCGTTAACATAGGTAAGATGATAAGGGACGGCTACTCTGCCACTTACATCGTGGGAAAGGTCTTTGAGGAGGTTTCAAAGGACGCCGGTGAAAAGTATGGTGGTGGTGCAGTTAACCTTGTCTCAGGGGTATCCACAGGGGACATGTTCACACCAGCGGACCTCAATGAGACCGGTTACCCCATGGATGAACCCTACGTCAAGGTATGCGATGAGTGTGGCTGGAGCATAGGGTACCCTGCTGCAGAGAACTACCAGACCTGTCCGGTGGATGGCAGTAAGTTAAAGGTTATCTATGCATATGAGGCTCTCAAGGACGCCATAACCGTGACCAACGGCTCTGTATCTGTCTCGGTCTACGGGACAGAGGAGGCCGGTGTTGTTCAGACAACCCAGGAGATTGTGAGGGCATCGGTGAAGAAGAACGGTTACAGTGCAGAGGCAATAGCCAGATCTATAAACAGGGCCATAAAGAACGGGTTCCTTGTGGGAGTCAACTATGTGGAGCCAAAGGACATAAATGTGAAGCCAAGTTCAAGGGCTGTAGGTGTCTACTACACACCCCTACCAGATGATAGGACAGCCCCTCCGATGGAACTGCCCGTTAGTTCAGGGCTCCTTGAGATACTTGGTAACATCCAGACGGCACTGGGATTCATCATGGTGCTCCTCGTCCTCTTCAGGAGCAGCCTTATAAGTTCATTCAGAAGGGGTTAAAACGTGTCTCTAATAATTCTGAGGGCAGATAGCAGGAAGAAGATTCTGAACGCCATAGCGGACCTTGAAAGGCATGCCGGCCTTAAGGTCCGTGGAAAACCCAGGATTCTGAGGAATGATATTGCAGACAGGATGGCATCATCCATACTCGGGGAACTCCGCATGAAGTCCTCTGTGGCGGCAGCCGTTGAGGTGGAAGATGATGACACCAGAAGCATAATGGCCATCAGAAGGATACACCCCCCAGCACATGTGATAGTGGTTAGCAGTGAATACGATGAATACAATGACCTCAGGGAGATGTTCGGCGGTCTGAGGGTCCTCAGGGGATACTACTCCCATAAGGGTAGTTGAAGAGAAAATTCGGATGAAATGGGATTCTAAAATAATTTTTAGAAATGGACTTTAATCCATTTTTATTCCTGCAATATCCTCCGTGGGTGTCTAAAATAATTTTTAGAAATAATTTTTTGGGACTTTAACCCCTCTTTATTCTTGCAATGTCACCTATCGTGGCTCCGCGGAACCCGCCACCCTCTGATTTCTCCAGATCATCGGCCTCAAATTTTTCAAGGAGTTTTATTTTGAGGAGCCTTTCAAGCTTCCTTGCGAGCTTAATATCGGGTTCCATCCTCTCGGATTCAATCCTGTTTATGACGGATACCTTCTCGTTGATCCTCTCAGCGAGATCCTCCCTTGACCAGTCCCTCTTCTCCCTTTCACTTCTTATGATCCTTCCGTAGTCCTCAACGACCTCGTACACGGTATCCATAGGTCTCCTGGACCTTTTCTGGGGCTTCCTGAAACTTTTTTTACGGGGTGTTGTGGGTTCTCTGATGATTTTACCGAACTTTGAGCATTCCCTGCATACTTCCATGACTGAACTGTCGATTTTTGTCTTTAAAGGTTTTCCAACAATCTTTTTACCGCAAATCTCGCATCTCATGAAGATCCCTTTTTATTTTATACTAGATTTATCCCACCCCAATATTTAAATATTACTAGAAACAAGATAGTATACAACAAAATTTAAATAGGAGTGTTCTAAAATCATGGAAAATAACTCCCAGAATGTATTAAAAAAGATTGAGGACCTCAAAAAAGAAGTTAGAATGCTTAAAGAGGAAAACTCCAAGACAAAAAGAAATCTGATGTGGAAAATCAGAAAACTTGAGAAGGACAAACTTTTAATTGAAAATGAGAAGACAAGGCTTGACAGGGAAGTTAAATCCCTTCGTGGTGAAATCGAAAGGTTCAGAACCCCTCCACTGGTCATAGCCACAGTAACAGAGGTTCTTGATGATCACAGGGTCGCAGTTAAGAGTACAACCGGACCCCACTTCGTAATAAATTATTCAAGATTCATAGATAGAAAGCAGCTGGAGCCCGGTGCAAGGGTTGCACTGAACCAGCAGACCTTCAGCATAGTGGATGTACTTCCATCTGAGAAGGACCCCGTTGTGACGGGCATGGAAGTCGAGGAAAAACCAGATGTCTCCTATGAGCAGATAGGTGGCCTTGAGGAACAGGTACGCGAGGTCAAGGAGACAGTTGAATTACCGCTCAAAAAACCGGAACTCTTTGAAAAGATAGGTATAGAGCCACCCAAGGGCGTACTCCTCTATGGACCACCTGGTACAGGTAAAACACTCCTGGCAAAGGCCGTCGCCCATGAGACCAATGCAACATTCATAAAGATAGTTGCATCCGAGTTCGTCAGGAAATACATAGGTGAGGGCGCAAGGCTCGTGAGGGGAGTCTTTGAGCTGGCCAAGGAGAAATCCCCGAGCATAATATTCATAGACGAAATTGACGCCGTGGCAGCCAAGAGGCTTAAGAGTTCAACAAGCGGTGACAGGGAGGTTCAGAGGACACTCATGCAGCTCCTTGCAGAGCTTGATGGATTCGAATCAAGGGGTAACGTCGGTATAGTTGCAGCAACCAACAGACCGGACATACTTGACCCGGCACTCCTCCGTCCAGGAAGATTTGACAGGTTCATTGAGGTACCTCTACCAAATGAGGATGGTAGAAGGGAGATACTCAAGATACACACCTCAGGAATGGCCCTTGCAGAGGAGGTCGATATTGAACTCCTTGCAAGGATAACCGATGGGGCATCAGGCGCAGACCTAAAGGCAATATGTACCGAGGCAGGTATGTTTGCAATCAGGGAGGAGCGTGATGAGGTCACAATGGCTGACTTCATGGATGCCGTTGATAAGATAATGGGTGTTGAGAAGGAGGAGGAATACAAACAGGAAACCGGCGTGATGTTCGGTTAATACTGATTATGGCCTGTGATGAACCCTATGAGCTCTGAGAAGTGATGACTGATGGGCGATCTGAGGCTGTAATCCTATAACCCCACTTCTTTTTAAAGTGGTTAACTAGATCGCATTAAATTCTGTCTTAGAATCAGGTGCTCTTCTAATTTTGCAGTGTTAGGGATTACTTATTTACTTATTCTGTCTGGTGTCATTGTATCTGGTTAAAGCCCTTTCAGTTATTCCTATACCTCATCCCAGAGGTCACCAAGAACAGCCTTTCTATCAGTCATTACAAGTCGAGGTATTCTGCCGACGGTACCTGCATGTTCACCCACCACAACCATAACACCCCGGAAATGCTCCCTGAAGTCATCAGCCCTTTCAAGGGCATTCTCAACGGCTGATATGTCATCAGGGCCATCAGCACTGTTTGCTATTGAGGTTGCAAGGGCGTCTGCTGTGCTGGCCTCAGATGCAAAAACTGTCACAGAATCTGCCCTCCCGAAGCTTATGGAGTGCCCCACAGTCCCCGAGGATGTGCATACACCCCTGGGACCGCCTGGCTTCAGAAGGAAGCCCACAGTCCCTGAGAGTGATGAAGATCCAGCATAGAGACCCACAGTGATTTTGCGGTTGTTAACAAGGGCGATGTCACCGCCGTTGTCGATTATGCTGCACCGCGAACCCTTACCCATGAGGTGCATGAGTGAGAGCTGGGATATTGTCCCTGCAACCGCTGCCATGGGTCCAACCTCAGCCTTCCGTGAGGCCCGGGACATCATCCTGACGATGAGAGGGCCCTCAGACACCACTATGGGTTCAAGGGATGTTAAAAACTCGGGATTTCTCCGGATATAATCCATGAGCTTCATCCTCTCTCCCAGAACGAATCCAGAGAGTCCATGGTTCCTTATTTCTGTCCTGAGATTTATGCGGGTCTCACCGATAACTATCCTTTCCATGGTTCCACACCAGCTATCTAACATACATTAAATGAGACATCAGAGGGGATCAATCTCCGACCATTACATATAAAAACATATACAACAAATTAATCCTCATTGTAGTTAACTTCTTTTAACAACTATATGTCAGTTCTGTGATAACATGTTTGGCAGGGACAGGTTACATCCAGGTGAGAGAATTTTATATGAGACAAGGCCGCGGTTCATCCTCAACTCAAAATCAACCATAATAAAGGCCCTGTCAGCCGTGATAATACTATACCTCTTCCAGGGGATAGTTGAGGGAGCCGGGGCACTTGACAATGTCCTGATTGCAAATTATGGTGTCACAGTAGCTGAGAAGGTCGCATGGCTTCTTACGGGTATAATAATCATAATCCTCCTCTCCATCCTCTGGGATGTGATCTCCTGGAGGAACAGGCGCTACATAATCACCGACCAGAGGGTCATGGTTGAGGAGGGGGTCCTCTGGAAGAGGAGGTACTACATAAACCACAGGAAGATAGTGGACGTATCCTTCTCACAGAGCATAACAGAGAGGCTCCTTGACTCTGCGGATCTGGAGATCCATGGGGGCCACGAGGGCACCAACATAATACTCAGGGATGCACCATCCCCCTCAAAGATCGAGTACCATATCAGCAGGTTCACAGAGAGGGGATATGATGATGCAGAGGAGATCCTCAGGGAACTATCATCCAGTAGAAGGAGAGAGCCAGGATTTGCAGACCCGGAATTCTGGGAGACCCCTGAGGATGAGAAGGAATCTGACGGTAAGTTTGCGGTGGATAGGTGCGGTGATGAATCCATAATGGAGAGACACTCAAGGAAATTTAAGAGATACAGAAGGGAGGGCAGGGATGACTGATTACGATGTTCTCATAATGGGGGCCGGGCCTGCCGGTTCAACACTTGCAAGGCTCACAGCCAGTAAAGGATTCAGGGTTGGTCTCTTTGAGAGGAAGAAGATAATCGGTCTGCCACTTCAGTGTGCAGGACTCGTATCACACAGAATAATGGAGGTTAACGTGCTCCCTGATGAATTTATACTGAACAGTGTGAGGGGCGCTGTTCTCCATTCACCATCAGGCATAAAACTCAGGGTTTCTAAGGACAGACCAGAGGCCCATGTAATTGACAGGACAGCCTATGACCAGCACCTGGCAGAACTCGCGAGGGAAGCAGGCGCAGAGTTGAAGAAGGGAACTGCGGTGAGGGATTTCAATGAGAAAACAGGTCATGTCAGGGTAAATGGCGATGAACTCAGTGCGGATGTTCTTGTGGATGCAAGGGGGCAGTCCGCTGCACCCAGCAGGTACCCTGCGAGACAGTACCTTGTGAGGTTCAGGGACAGTGAGATGGACACTGACTTCGTGGACCTCAAGGTTGACTCCCGCCTCTCTCCGGGCTTTATGTGGAGGATACCCATAGATGAACAGACGGCGAGGGTGGGTGTCTTCGGACCCCAGCAGAACCTGAAGGAATTCCTTAAAGGCTTCCTCTCAGACCTCAGCAGCGACTTTGAGATCCTTGAGTCCCACCATGGGTTCATCCCCAGACCAGACCTGGATTTGAGACTCGTAAGGGGGAGATGCATTCTTCTTGGAGATGCTGCCGGGCAGGTTAAACCCACAACTGGTGGGGGCATAGTCCTGGCTTCCCGTGCTGCAGGGGTGGCGGCAGAGGTCATCCAGGGGGTCCTTGAGGGAGATGCAGACGTCGAAAAATATGAGGATGCCTGCAGGAAGCTCCACATGTCAGAGATGAAGAACCAGATGAGGGTTCAGAAGACATTCAGACTACTCTCAGACAAGGACCTTGACCACATATTCCTTAAGATGAAGGAGTACGGTGCAGAGGATATAATATCAGAATACGGGGACATGGACAGACAGACACCCCTCATCAGGGAGTTCCTGAAGAGGGGAATCATGTTCAGGATAATACCATCCATCCTCACGTCTAAGGTGGCAAGAATATGGAAATGATGGTGTTACTCTCACAGGAGCACCCGGAACTCCCATCGGCGGAACTAAGATCTGTTTTGAGGTCGGAAGGGATAGATTTCAATGTTATTGAATCCGGAAGTGGATATGAGGTCATAGATGCTCCCAGGAGCACATGGAAGATCCTTAAAAAAAGGTTAGCCTATGCCCATGAGATCTCTGAGGTCATAGGATATGCGGCTGCCGATGATCTGGATGATGCTGCAGCGGAAATTGACTGGAGTAAATACGTCAGGGAAAGCTTCGCGGTGAGGATAAAAAAACTGTGCGGCGATGTGGATTCCAGGACACTCGAGAGGACCATCGGAGCGATCATAAAGGAGGATACGGGACTGAAGGTTGACCTTGAGAAGCCCTGGACCCTGATAAGACCGGTACTCATTGATGACAGGTTCATCCTCACAAGGAGGCTCGCAGTCATAAGCAAGGAACACTTCAACCAGGCCAGACCCCACAAGAGACCCTTCTTCTACCCTGGTTCAATGAGCCCCAAACTCGCAAGGTGCATGGTCAACCTCTCAGGGGTGAAGGCAGGTGACAGGCTCCTTGACCCCTTCTGCGGTACAGGCGGGATACCCATAGAGGCGGGCCTCATGGGTGTGAGGGTTGTGGGGGCCGATATAGACTGGAGGATGGTTGAGGGCACCCGTGAAAACCTTCAGCATTACGGTATAACCGACTTCGAGGTTATAAGGTCTGATGCAAGGGATCTGAGGCTCGACGAGAAGGTCGACGCCATAGTGACCGATCCCCCCTACGGTATATCAGCTTCAACTGCAGGTGAGAAGAGTGAGAAGCTTTACAGGGAATTCCTGGACTCTGCACACTCAAACCTTGCAGAGGAGGGCATGATCTGCATGGCAGCACCCCACTACCTCGACCTGGAGAGCCTCATTGATGAAAGATTCAGCATCAGGGAGAGGTACTCAATGAGGATGCACAGGAGCCTCACAAGGGTTATAAGGGTCATTGAGAGGGTTTAGTACGTCAGGTGGAGCTTGTATCTGACACCGGTACCCACAGACGATGAAATCACCAGTATCCACTGCACATAAATGGGCACTTAACCATATATACCATTTAAAACCAAACTCTACATGACTATTTTCCGAACACCTTAAAGGGGATTAAATTGCAGGTTAGAGTACTTGATACCACACTGAGGGATGGAGAACAGACACCAGGGGTTTCACTCACCCCTGAGGAAAAACTGAGAATAGCACTCAAAATCGATGCACTGGGCGCAGACATCATTGAGGCAGGCTCAGCAATCACATCAGAGGGTGAAAGGGAAGGTATCAGGAAAATCACATCCGAGGGTTTGAGGGCAGAGATCTGCAGCTTCGCAAGGGCTGTGCGGGAGGACATAGACGCTGCAATCTCATGTGACGTTGACAGTGTGCACCTGGTGGTCCCAACATCTGACCTGCACCTTGAACACAAACTCCGAAAGACAAGGGAGGAGGTCCTCGAGCAGGCGGTGGACTGCACAGAGTATGCAGTGGACCATGGTATTCTGGTCGAACTCTCAGCAGAGGACTCAACAAGAAGTGACATGGACTTCCTCCGGACCATCTTCAGGGAGGGTATAGAGGCCGGTGCAGAGAGGATATGCGCCTGTGACACTGTCGGCATACTCACACCAGAACGTTCCTATGAGTTCTACAGGGGACTCTCAGAACTCGGGGCACCACTGAGTGTGCACTGCCACAACGACTTCGGCCTGGCAGTCGCAAACTCCCTTGCAGGTCTAAGGGCGGGGGCATCGGAGGTCCATGCAACAATAAACGGTATAGGTGAAAGGGCAGGTAATGCAGCCCTTGAGGAGGTTGTCGTGGCCCTTAAATCCCTCTATGATGTGGACACCAGTATCAACATAGAGATGCTCTATGAGACATCGAGGATGGTTGCAAGGATGACCGGTGTATACCTCCAGCCAAACAAGGCCATAGTGGGAGAAAATGCCTTCGCCCATGAATCAGGGATACACGCCGACGGTGTCCTCAAGAAGGCTGAAACCTATGAGCCAATAACACCGGAGATGGTTGGTCACAGGAGAAGGTTCGTGATGGGCAAACATATAGGCACCCATGCCCTCAGGAAGCGACTTGATGAACTCGGAATGAAGGTCGCCGATGATAAACTCATGGAGATATTCAGGAGGGTCAAGACACTGGGGGATATGGGTAAATGCGTTACCGATGTGGATCTCCAGGCAATAGCCGAGGATGTCCTCGGGGTCATGGAGGACAAGGTGGTTGACCTCCAGGAGGTCACCATCGTCTCAGGTAACCGGGTGACGCCCACAGCATCCGTCAAGCTCCGGGTCGATGACAGGGAGGTACTTGAGGCAGGTACCGGTGTTGGTCCCGTGGACGCAGCCATAGTTGCCATAAAGAAGAGCCTCGAGGACTTTGCAGACATAACACTTGAGGAGTACCACGTGGATGCCATCACGGGGGGTACAGATGCCCTCATAGACGTTGTCATAAAACTCAGACACGGGGACAGGATAATAAGTGCAAGGAGCACACAGCCAGACATCATAATGGCCAGTGTCGAGGCCTTCCTCAGCGGTGTTAACAGGCTCCTGGCAAATGAAAAATCTGAAGGGACTCATTGAGGGTGCTAATATGAATTTAGACGTTAGAGGCTACCGTGGAGTTGTCAGAGACCTCACGGGGCTCCTTGATGAGATGAAAGGTTTTCCATGCACGGTTCAGCTTATGGATGCCAGGGCAGTTGCAGGCAGGGAACATGCCATCCATGGGGCAATCCATGCACTGAAGGCCTTTGAGAGGAGCCAGAACATCTCCAGTGACATGGGGATAGAGATATGCCTCCGCGTTGCAGGTATGAGGCAGATAAGCAGGGCCATTGAGCTCCTGGGCATCAAAGAGGGTGAGATGGAGATCTGTGCCGTCCTTGTTGACTGTGGGGATGAAGTGATTAAATTTCTGGATTCAATTTTTGAAAGGGATGATGGGGTCCTCGAACCTGATGAGGAATATCTGAGGAGGATCTACGACCTTGGAGGGGAGGCTGAGACAGTCGGTGTTGGAGAGGCCCTCATGGAGAGGACCACGATGCTCACCGTGGCCTAGTTGCCCATGGTTGAAGAGATTAACTCGGCCATCGCCTCAAGGTTTTCAGGGGTCAGAGAACCCACATCAAGGTTTTTAACCTCAACTGCAACTGCATTCTCAAGGACCCGGTCATAGGAGGGACAGGGAGTGAATATGCTTCTACCGTCGGCGTTTATAACCTTTCTGAGGCGCTTCACATCACCACGGGGATCACTGGATGGTATTATGACGTTTATACCCCTCTCATCGGGGTGCAGGACCCCTTCAAGGTTCTCCTTGAGGTAGCTACAGGCTCTGAGGGTCTCTGTAAGGTTCCTCTCCGCAGCTTCCAGCTCAAGGGCCACAGCCGCCCTCACGTATGGGTCAGCTTTGAGGGCGGAGAGGAGCATGTCCTGCTGCACGATTTGCGGGACTGATGTTGATATGAATCCCCCACCACCTGCGTTCACGGTCTTCGGGGCACCTGTGGATGCTATTATGATGTCACTGATTTTGCCATTGCAGAGTCTCTCAAGGGGGTCTGATACGCTCCCTGAGGCGTCCTCAACCAGAAGAGCCCCGTGGGATCTGCAGACATCTGCAAGTTCCCTGATGGGCTGTTCTGCCGTGTAACCTGCAAAGCTCGTTACAAGGAGTGCACTGGCACCTGTCTCAGTCAGTCTCGCATCGAGGACCTCCGGGTCCAGGAGCCCAAGGTCTGTCTTCACGGTCAGGACCTCCCTTCCGGTTATTTCAGGGATCCTCATGAATCCTCTCCAGCCGCCCTGGTCTGGTACAAGGAGGGGCCCCTCAAGGCGGTGGGCCAGGAGAAGTATGGCTGCATTTCCGCTGTTGAGTAATCTGGCGTATCTGTGTCCGGTCACCTTCCTGATCAGGGCCTCAGGGTCATGTTTCTCACCGTAGAGTGCAGAGCGGCACACGGCCCTCCTCGCCCCTGCAGAGGGTTCTCTGAATTTCAGCTTCATACTATCACCTGAAGAACGAGTCAAGGGTTGTCTGTCTGGATATTTCAAGTTCCTTCAGGAGGTTGCTCCTCACCCTGAAGGCCTCAAGTCCAAGTTTAAGCTTACTGTCAATGAATTCAAGTGCACCCCTCAGGTCATTGAACATGGTGGGTTCTGTATCCATGGCATTTTTCACGTTCTCCCTCACATTGAATACTCCGAGGGGCACGTAGCCAGGGTAGGCCTCCCTCAGGATGATTGCCCCGGCCTGTTTTTCCTCCCGGTCCAGGGCATCGAGGACAGCCATCTTGGCGCTGTAGTAGCAGCCACCCACCCTTGAATATTCCCTCTTACCCTTACCGGTCTCATGGTCTGAGAATATCATTGCACGGCCGTCCCTCTTCATGAAGGCCTCCATCCATTCATACTGCCACTCTGAGGGTGTCAGGAGTATCAGGTAGTGGTTTTTGAGGCTCTCAAACTCATGGACCCTGAAGGTGTCTATGGGCTCATATTCAAGGACCCTTTCGAGGAAGTGGTCGGCGAGGGTGCTGTCACAGGCTGTTATTGACCACCTTGTCGGTACAAGTTTTCTCCTTTTCCCTTCGCCGAGGGCACCGACTGAAAGTGCCTTCTGTACGGCTGAGAAGGGTGTACCCCTCCTGTGGAGCTCGACTATGGCCTCCCGTGCCCTGAGGTCAGTGTCGTGGTAGGCCCTCTCAAGTTCACGGTCCCATTTCACGTTTTCTATCTCAAAGTTCTCAAGAACTGCACTGGGACCGTGGGGTGTCTGTTCTTCGCTGAAAAAGAGTCCTCGCGGTTTCCTTCTGAACTGGGCCTCGCTTTCAATGGCCCCTGATGAGAGGGATATCTCCTGGAGTTTTTCCACGAGGTGATTGTCCAGGTCGCGGACGCCCACCAGCTGTTTTCCCCTTACAAGATTGAGACGGTAGTCTATGATCTCTTCCTGTGTCTTTCTCTCTGGTATCCATCGCTCGGGGGAGTCAAATATTTCCACTTCCTCCTGTACAGGGGCTATCATGGGGCCCGCATAAACCTTAGGGTAATTCCAGCTACCTATGAATACCGATGGGGGTGTTGCTCCCTCCAGTTCCTCTCCTATGCTTATTGATTTCATTTTGAGGTCCCTTGTGAGCCTCTGGAGGAAGGCGTACTTTGACCTTATCATCATATAAGAATTTCATCCAGGGGTTATATCTTTTTTATGAAGCAGTTCTTCTAATTGTCCCACTTCAAATCTTTTTATATGTTTTTATTCGCCGCTAAGATGATGCTATTTTTTGGTTTAGGTAATGTTAAATAATGATTTAATAATATAATTAGGTGGTGAAAATAATGTCGAGGATCTCATTTCTAGTGCTAGTTTTAGCAGTGGCGTTCCTGCTTGTAAATGGGGTATCAGCAACCGTAGTTAACTTAAATACAACTGAAGAATTCAGCACAATCCAGGCAGCCATAGATAACAGTACAGATGGACATCATTTAATCGTCAATTCAGGAACCTACAATGAAAATGTGCTCGTTAACAAAGCTTTGACATTAGAGGCTAACGGAACAGTAACTGTATCCGCAGGCAATACTACCATGCCAGTATTCAATGTCACAGCCAACAACACACAGGTCAAAGGATTCACAATAACAGGTGGCAAACCCGGAATCTACCTATCCGGATCCAACAACACCATCTGTAACAATATCATCACCAGCAACGGCGAGGAGGGAATCTTCCTAGATAGTGGATCAGGTAATAATACCATCTGTAACAATATCATCACCAGCAACGGCGAGGAGGGAATCTTCCTAGATAGTGGATCAGGTAATAATACCATCTGTAACAATACCATCACCAACAACAGCTATGGAATCGGCCTATATGGTGGATCAGATAATATTATTTGTAACAATACCATCGCCAGCAACAGCTACGAGGGAATCTACCTACTTGGATCAGATAATAATACTATTTGTAACAATACCGTCACCAACAACCAATGGGGAATCTACCTATATGAATCAAGTAATAATACTATCTGTAACAACACAATCATCAACAACAGCAATGGAATCTACCTATATGGATCCAACAACACCATCTGTAACAATACCATTACCAACAGCAGCTATGGAATCTTACTATATGGATCAGGTAATACTATTGTTGGGAATTATTTCATTAACAACACAAACCAGACAGCAGGAGATTTAAGTGGCAATTATTGGAATGGGACAGAAGTGGGTAATTACTGGTCAGATTATGCTGGAGACGATCTCGATGGTGATGGTATAGGTGACACACCATACAATTTGGATCAGAAACCATTAATCGTTGACTTAATGATTGAAAATATCAGCACAAGAGGCGGTATACAGGTAAGGGTTAAAAATAATGGGAAAGCAGATATAACAAGGATAGATCCGAACGCACAAGTCCCGATCACAATACAATATAACAGCCAGGAATTCACACGAGACATAGATCCACTACCAGGCGGAGGAACACAGACAATCACACTGAATATCGTCCCAGCAGGAAACTATCAAATCATAACAACAATACTATACAACGAAACAACACACTACCTGGAAACTACAACCATAAGAGACGCTAACACCAGCAACAACATCAAAAACATCAACATAACAGCAGGGAACCTTAAGGTGACTCCAAGGAGTGGAGTGGCGCCACTGAACATTAAAGTGTCTGCTGATTTGACAAATACTGGCGACTTGCCAGGAAATTATACAGCTGGACTTATAGTGAATGGTCGGAGAGTAGCTACAAAGACGGTGGAGGTTCCTGCTGGTGGTGTGGTGGTTGTGAGCTTCAATTACACCTTGACTTCAGCGGGTAATTATACCCTGGCAATAAATAATCTGACAGCCTTTGTGAGTGTTAAAATTAGTGTTAGACAGCTCACTGACGCTGCTTCTTGGGTTAGAGCTTATTATGGGCGTTATGGTAGATTGCCAGGTAAAGTGACAATCAGTGGGCAGGGGTATAGTATGGCGCAGTTCCTTTACCTGCTTTGCAGGGCAACGGTTAATATAAATGCTGGTAACGTGGCTCCGATTTCTGTGAAGAGTGTTGCAAGTCCGACAGCTCCTGGTGGATGGTATAGGCATGGCAGACTTTACAGGTCAAGTTATGTGGGGGTTGCAAAGAATATCCTTTCATTCATTGACAGGTATGCTCGAGCACCAAATTACACCATCACTGGCCTTGGAAGAATACCATTCCAACGTCTGGTTTACGTGTACAGTGAAATCATAAAATTTTATGGAACCAATAAGCGGCTACCAAACTACGTCACAATCTAAACCTTTTTTTAATATTTTTTTGGTTATATAGCTCCTCAGCAGAGTGTTCAGGGACATATCAGGTGAAATCCAAGGTCCGGGTTTTTTGCTGATCTTCACAATTTTGATAGTTAGAGTCGCCGGGACTACCTTGAGATCATAGGGTATTTCCTGTGATTCTATGATGATCACTTCGTTCACTCTGGGCTCATGATAAACGAGGCCAACGAGTTAATGAACCAGGCTGCTGCAATGTTTAACGGCCTCTGATCAGCCCTCACCACTGATGAAGTGGATGTAGACGAGCTCCACGAGGCGTCCGTAGATCCATGGGACCAGTATGAACATTGCAATACCGGCGATCCCTGTAAGGAGACCGAGGATCCATTCAGGATAAAAATTGGGTCTCCATGTTCCGATGATGTATGTCAGGGTGTTGATGAACCCTGTTGCAACTGCCATTATGAGTCCAGCCACCCAGTACCTTCCAAAGTCCTCAGCCATTCCAGCACCTTCCTGCATTTCACCCTATCTGATCCCTCGGGATGAACTTCAGTGCCGCTGAGTTCATGCAGTACCTCTTCCCTGTGGGCCTAGGACCATCATCGAATACATGGCCAAGGTGGGCGTCGCACCTGGCACAGAGGACCTCACAGCGTACCATCCCGAGACTGCGGTCCTCCCTCAGTTTAATGTTGTGTTCTGATACCACATCATAGAAGCTCGGCCACCCTGTCCCTGAATCGAATTTGGTTTCTGAGTCAAAGAGGTCTGTACCACAGCATATGCAGCGGTATATGCCGTCATCGTGGAGGTCATGATATTTACCTGTGAATGGTGGCTCTGTGCCGGCTTTCCTTGCAACACGAAAGGCCTCAGGGTCAAGTATCTCCCGCCACTCATCATCTGAGAGTTCAATCCTCTCAACCATTTCAACACGGTTTTTTGCAACAGAGAATATCGGGATTCTGTCTTTCATACGTCAAATTATGTGACTCATAACTTATTTAGTTAATGAGGGATTCACTTTCATAATCTCCATCTCTTGAAGGGGAACTGCTGGTGTTTTTTCAAGCATCTTAAGAAAAAAAGGGTTTTGTTTTTTTTCTGTGGTCTGATATTCAGAAAAGAGAATTTGTGGCTTTTCACTATTTTTCAGGCAAATTCAATGGTGCTTGGTGGCTTATCACTTACAGAAAGAGCCACGTGGGTTACCTCAGGTATCTCGGCGGTTATGCGCTTTGATATCCTCTTTATGAGATCCCATGGAAGTTCAGGGACACTTGCTGTCATTGCGTCAAGGGATTCAACCATCCTTATAACCACGAGGTATCCGAAGTCCCTCACGTCCCCCTTGACCCCGGTGACCATGGTGTCAGTAAGTACAGCGAAGTACTGCCAGAGACTCTCATGGAGGCCGCTTTCAACGACCTCCTCCTCGACGATGGCGTTGGCCCTTCGGCATATCTCAATCTTCTCCCGGGTTATCTCCCCGACTATCCTCACTGCAAGTCCTGGACCCGGGAAGGGCTGCCTCTGGATCATCTCACGTGGAAGGCCAAGTTCAAGGCCAATTTCACGTACCTCATCCTTGTAGAGCTCCCTTATGGGTTCAACTATCTCGAGTACAAGTCCGTGTGGGAGTGCGACGTTGTGGTGGGACTTTATCTGACCCTCACTCTCAATCCAGTCAGGGGCTATTGTGCCCTGCACCAGGTACCTGGCACCTATCTCCTCGGCTACCCTTTCAAAGACCTCAATGAACACCCTTCCGATTATCTTACGCTTCTCCTCAGGGTCTGTGACACCCTCAAGTTCCTTCAGGAACTCCTCTGAGGCGTCAATGTAGCGGAAGTTCAGGCGTTCACTGAATGTTTTTCTCACGTACTCTGCTTCCCCCTCCCTGAGGAGTCCATGGTCAACAAATACCGCTGTGAGGTTATCTCCGATGGCCCTACCGGCAAGAACAGATGCCACGGAACTGTCAACTCCTCCTGATAGTGCTATTATGGCCTTTTCGTCACCAACGGTACTTCTTATCTCTTCAACTGCTTCTTCAATAAAATCAGATGGATTCAGCATAAGCATCACCGAATAAAAATGATTGATTTATTATCTTGCGGGACATCTATTTAATGTTAAGGATGGATGGTGTTCTGACCCGTGTTAGGGTGGGTACCTTCGGGTCCCAGTTCATGACCTGCAGACATCATAGAAGTTCTCGAATACCCTGTGGCCATCCCTCGTATGGTGGACCTCTGGGTGGAACTGTATACCATACACAGGTTTATCATGGTGTTTCATGGCCTCCACTTCACATATGCTTGATGTTGCGAGGACGTCAAACTCGTCAGGTAGCTTCTTAACCTCGTCCTTGTGGGAGGCCCATACACTCATCCTTGGCCCGAGTCCCCTGAATATGTCGTCCTCGTCGAGTATCTCGAGTTCGATCTGGGCGTAGCTCTCCGCCTCTGCCGTTGCAACTTCTCCACCGTAGGCCTTTGCTATCAGCTGGTGGCCCAGGCATATGCCGAGGATGGGTATTTCAAGCTTCTGTATGTACTCCACACAGTTACCGGACCTCTCAAGTGATGGTCCACCACCGAGTATGAGGCCCTCGGGGTCCCTTGAGATGAGATCATCAAGTGGTGTGGTGTTGGGTACAAGCTCGGAGGGTATCTGAAGGTACCTGAGTGTCCTGTGTATCCTGTGATTGTACTGCCCGTGATTGTTGATGATGAGTATCATAAACATTCTCCTCTTCTGATTCTGAAAAGCTATTTATATTTCACCGGATAATTAAATATTATGGAGGCCGTGGATATAATTTACATTCTGGTTGCACTCGTCCTTGCAGTTGTCGCTTTCTATGTTCTGGTATGGCTGCTACCCGTGGTAGTGGTCCTTATAATTGCATACATCATATACATCTTCCTCCGGGGAAGGAGTGTTTGATACTCAAGCTGATGCTATTCTGAATAATCATATCTGGAGAGTAGCAGATGCGCAACCTGATTTAAACTCATTTAATAAAAAGAATTAGTAGGTAAGTGACTTTCAGTAGCTCTGTATTTCACGGTAGGCGTAGGTTGCTGCGATGGCACCCTCTGCACATGCGGTTACCCACTGGTTCAGACCCCCTGTTATATCCCCTGCGGCATAAACGAGGGGCACGTTTGTCCGCTGGGATTTGTCTGTTATGATGTAGCCTCCGTTATCCACCTCAACACCGAGGTCAACTGCAAGCTGGTTGAGGGGCTCTTCGCCGATTGATATGAACACACCGTCAACCTTGAGGGTCTCGTCCCTACCGGTTACACGGTTGTGGATGATGACCTCCTCAACCCTCTCATCACCCCCTATCTCCTTAACCACAGAGTTCCAGATCACGGGGATCTCCATCTCACGAAGCTTGTCCTGGAGGTACTTATCAGCCCTCAGCTCATCCCTCCGATGGACTATACTCACATCACAGCCTATGTTCTTTAGGAAAACGGCCTCCTGGGCTGCGCTGTTACCACCCCCAACCATCAGGACCTTTCGACCCTTGTATAGGGGGCCATCGCAGGTTGCACAGTAGCAGACACCCCGTCCCAGAAGGTCGTTCTCACCTGGGACTCCAAGCTGCCTGTGTTTGCTCCCGGTTGCAAAGATGATTGCCGAGGCGGTGTAGGTGTCCCTTGATGTCTTGACCGTGAACACATCACCTTTCACTATCTCCTTAACCTCCTCCATTTCCCTCAGCTCTGCAACAGCGGTGGCCTGTTTCTTCATCTTTGTAACGAGGCTCATTCCCGCGATCATCTCGAATCCAGGGTAGTTCTCCATCATGGGCACCTCGAGGCCCAGTCCACCGGCCGGGCCCTTATCCAGCATCAGGACGCTGCTTCCCTGCCTTCCACCATAGATACCGGCTGTGAGCCCTGCAGGGCCAGCCCCTATAACTATCATGTCATAATCAGTCATCATACCACCTTAATCATTATCTTGGTCACCGGTGGAGATAAAGATTTCACATTCAGTTAACCGGTTCATATTAAAAAGGGTGTGGAGCTTTTCAGGGTCTGCTGAGCACCCTCAATAATAAAAGGGGGCTGGTTTTTTCAGAGCCTCTCCTGGATCTTCTCCCGGAGAATTCTGTTTACAACCTTACCATCTGCCCTTCCACGGAGCCTGCCCATGGCCTGCCCCATCAGAGGACCCATGGCACCCATACCCCTCTCAGAGATCATATCAAGGTTACCCTCAACGATCTCCCGGATTATGGACTCGATCTCATCCTCAGCGAGGAGCAGTAGGTTGAGCTTACCAGCAGCATCCTCCGCTGCAAGGCTCTCATCAGCCATGCAGGCCACTATGTCCCTGAGAGCATCCTTTGATATCTTACCGGCCTCAAGGAGTTTAATGGCATCTCTCAGTTCATCAAGGCCCAGCCCGTCCACATCATGGCCCTCCCTCCTGAGCTCCCTCAGGGTGTAGGCCAGGAGTGATGCTATGACAGTGGTATCGACCCTGAATTCTGTAAGGGCCTCAAATTCATCAACAAGGTTACGCTTAACGAGCTGTGATGCCAGGTCCTCACTCAGACCGTAGTCCCTCATTATCCTCTCCTTCTTCTCTGAGGGGAGTTCAGGGAGGTTCCTCCTGATGCCCTCCAGGAGGTCATCCTCTATCCGGAATAAGGGTATGTCTGTTTCAAGGTACATCCTGCTTGAGGTTGGCAGCGGCCTGAGGTACTGTGTGTTACCGTCAGGCAGCGCCTTCCTTGTCTCCTCAGGCACACCCTGGATTGCCATCTCCGCACGCCTTATAACCTCCCTGAGGGCATTCTCGGCGGTGACCCTTTCATGGGCAACCATGACAACCGCATCACCCTGGGAGGCACCCACGGCCTCCCTGAGGCCCCGAACCTCTTCCTCTGTTATACCGTAGGCAGGGAGTTCATCGGTGTGGAATATGCCACTCACACCCCGCTTTTTAGCATAATCAGCCATCTCGGTGCCGAGACGCCTTCCTGGCTGGATTTCAACCCCTATGAGACCATCAAAGCCACTCAGTTTAACTGCGAGTACAGACTCCGCCGAGGAGATTATCCTGGATTCTGTATCTGCGAAGACCTCTGACACATCGAATATCTTATCCTCAACCACAGCACCCCTCTCCTGGAGGGTGTCCCTTATCTCAACCAGACTGAGCTGCCTCTTAACCTCCCTCTCAACTATCTCGGGTATGAGGTCAAGGTCCTGGACCCCCTTAACCTCCACCCGGGCACCATCACGTATGGATATGTTGAGGTCCTGCCTTATGGTTCCAAGGCCCCTCTTGACCCTGGTGCTCCTCAGGATCTGCCCTATCTGGTAGGCAACCTCCCTCAGCTGCTGTGGGTCGCTCATTGATGGGTCGGTGGTTATCTCAACGAGGGGTATGCCCAGGCGGTCCAGTCTGAAGACCACGCCGTCCCCTGTCTCCCTGATCCTCCTGGCGGCGTCCTCCTCAAGGCAGAGGTTCTCTATTTTAACTGTTCCCTGGGGGGTTTCGAGGTGTCCGTCGGTTGCAACAAGACCTGTCCTCTGGAATCCTCCGGTGTTACTTCCATCGATCACCTGCTTCCTCATGGTGTGGAACTCATCAACAACCTTCATATTGAGGAGGAGTGCGATTGTAACTGCGATTTCAAGTGCCTCAGGGTTCAGGGGGTGCGGTGGCTCCTCATCAGCCTCAACGAGGCATGTTTCCTCGTGGTAGTTCTCGTAGTGGAAGTGGAGCTTCCTCATGGCCTCCTCGAAGGCTGCTCTGTCGAATTTTCCGAGCTCGCTCTGGGTTGGCCTGAGGTTCCTCACAATATCATGGTCGGGTTCAGAGTCAGTGAGTTCTGTTCTGCAGGGACAGAAGAGTTTGCTCTCTGTATCAAGCTGCTGGTGTATTTCAAGGCCCATTTTGAGTCCTACTTTTTCCCAGTCCATTGTATCATCCCCTGAAGTATGCTATCGATGTCCTCTCATTGATCTCACCTGCAATGTTCTCCCTCATCATCTCACAGGCCATTTCAGGGTCATCTGTCTGTCCCAGGACCCAGCACATCTTCACGTAGGCAACCTCCGGGAGCATGTCATCGCAGGGTATGACACCTGCCTGCAGCAGTCTTCGCCCTGTACTGTAGACGTTCATGTTCACCCTTCCGTTGAGGCACTGGGACGTCATTGCCACAGGGACTCCCATATCATGGGCCTCCCTTATGACCGGTATCAGGGTGTCAGGGCAGTGACCGAGGCCTGTGCCCTCAATGACGATACCCCTGTAGCCCTCATCGAGGTGCCATTTTATGATATCAGGGGATATTCCAGGGTAGCTCTTTATGAAGGCAACCCTCTCCTCCACGCGGTCGCTGAGTTCCAGTTCATCTGAGCCCCTTTTTCTGTAGTTTTCCTCGAGGATTTTAATGCCATCGGGTGTCACCTCTGCAAGGGGAAGGGCGTTCATGCTTCTGAAGGTGTCCCTCCTGGATGTGTGCATCTTCCTCACCTTCACGCCCCGGTGGAGGTGGCAGCTGAGGTCGTCCATGGTCGCGTGCATGCAGACTGTGACCTCTGCGATTTCTGAGGTCGCTGCCCTGACAGAGCACTGTATGTTGAGGCTTGCATCTGAGGAGGGTCTGTCTGAGCTCCTCTGGGCGCCGGTGAATACCACAGGTACCGGGGTCCTGAGCATGAAACTGAGGGCGGCTGAGGTGTAGTGCATGGTGTCTGTTCCATGGGCCACCACCACCCCATCTGCACCATCCTTTATCTCACCGTAAACTGCCCTGGCTGTTTCGACCCAGTATTCTGGTTTCATGTTCTCGCTGAGTATGTTGAAAACTGCACGCCCCCTTATATTTGCAATGTCCAGGAGTTCGGGGTTTGCACGGAGAAGGTCATCTGCTGTGAATGCAGGGTGAACAGCCCCTGTGCGGTAATCTATTATGGATGCAACGGTACCACCTGTGGATATTATTGATACATCAGGTAATTCTGGATCTTCAGCGGCTTCAACTGGTGGGAGTTTTATCCTTGGCTCGGATCCCTTCTCAAGGAGCTCTATCATCGCATCGCTGATTTCAACTCCGATATTGTAACCGTTTTCAAGTTTCAGGACTATGTGTCTGTCATCTGCATCGTCTGCACGGTCAAGGACCATGCCCTCATAGGTGACGTCTGGTTTCTCAACCCTCACCATGTCCCCCACATCTATGGAGGCTGATTCCAGGAATTTCCTTGCTCTTCCCCGGTAGGACATTATAATTCCCCCTCAATGTTTTCTCTTGCCCACTCTGCACCTGCCTCAAGGATCCTCAGGTTCATATCTATGATCTTTTCCTTACCTGCGAAGGTGAATTTTATGGCCTCCCTGAATGATTCCTCATCAAGGCCTGTGAGTCCGAGGGCCATCATAACCCCCAGCATGACCGTGTTGGCGGCCCTTGCTGTTCCATGCTTCCTTGCGATCTCAAGGGCGGGCACACCCACGGCCCTCACGGCACCACCACTGAAGCTGGCTGTTGTGGAGTCATAGAGTATGATTCCCCCATCGGCCACGTCATCTGCGAATTCATCGAGTGATGGCTGGTTGAGGGCCACCAGGACGTCGGGTGTGTCAACTGCAGGTGAACCCACCCTTTCACCGGATATAACAACGCCGCAGCTTGAGGTGCCCCCCCTCTGTTCGGGGCCATAGGCAGGGTACCAGGATGTGTGTCTGCCCTCGCTGCAGGCTGCCTGGGCGAGTGTCAGTCCCATGCTCAGGACACCCTGACCTCCGAAACCTGCAATCTTCACCCTCACCTCAGGGAATTCAGGGTCATCCACAGGGTCCGGGACGGAGTCCTCCCTGATCTGGAATATCCTGTCAAGACTCTCCCCTGAGAAGTCACTCTCTGACCTTATCAGCGGCTCTGTTTCGGCTGAGCGGTCCCTGAAGTTCTTTACAGGGAATTCCTTCTCCATCTCCTCCTTGATGAACCTTTCTGCACCTTCAGCGTCCTGTCTGAGATTTGTGGGGCAGGGGGACAGTACCTCAACGAATGCGTATCCTTTACCATCTCTCTGAATCTCCAGTGCCCTCTTAATGGCCCTTCTGGCCCTTCTTATCCGCTTGGGGTCTGCCAGTGACACCCTTTCTATGAATACAGGGGCCTGAAGGTTGTCCAGAAGTTCGCACATGTGGAGGGGGTAACCTGCGTACCTGGGATCCCTGCCGGTGGGGCAGGTGACAGTCACCTCACCTACAAGGGTTGTTGGTGCCATCTGGCCTCCGGTCATACCGTAGACGGTGTTGTTTACGAAGAACACCGCCAGTTTCTCCCCACGGTTGGCTGCCTGTATGGTCTCGTTGAGGCCGATTGATGCAAGGTCCCCGTCGCCCTGGTAGAGTATGACAACCGCGTCGTCCTCTGCACGGGATATCCCTGTTCCAACGGCAGGGGCGCGGCCATGGGCCACCTGGACGTTTCCACAGTCAAAGTAGTAGTAGGCGAATACCGCGCAGCCCACCGGACTTATCATGACAGCCCTTTCCTGTATCCCGAGTTCATCCATGGCTTCCCCTATCAGCTTGTGCAGTATACCGTGCCCGCATCCTGCACAGTAGTGTGTTGCTGTGGGTGCGCTTCCACCCTTCCTCTCAAATACATCGTGGAGTGAATCCGGCTTTCTGATCACCTTCTTAGTCACTGGAATCCCCCGCAACTTCTCTGATCTTCTCAAGAACATCCCTGAGTTCTATAAGGTTTCCACCCATCCTGTTAACGAGTTCAACGTCCCTGCAGCCTGAGGCCATCCTTATATCCTCCCTCATCTGTCCGCTGCTCATCTCAACTGATATTAACCTGCAGCCACCATCTGCAAGTTCTCTGATTCTGTCTGATGGGAACGGGAAGAGTGTTATGGGTCTGAGGAGGCCCACATTTATACCCTCTGCCCTTGCAGTTTCAACGGCGCTCCTGGCCACCCTGCTGCTTATACCATAGGCCACAAGGACGATCTCTGCATCATCCACCAGATACTCCTCGTATCTCACCTCGTTCTCCTCTATCCTGGCATACTTCTCCTGGAGGTAGAAGTTGAACTCCTCAAGCTCATCAAAGTCAAGGAATATTGAGGTTACAAGGTTTTTCATTGTCTCCCTGTTACCGCAGACAGCCCATGAGGTGTCTGGTCTGTGCTCAACTGCCTCCTCGGGGAAGCGCAGTGGTTCAGCCATCTGACCGAGCACGGCATCTGTGAGGACAACCACAGGGTTCCTGTACTTATCTGCCAGTTCAAAGGCCTCCATTGTGAGGTCGCACATCTCCTGGACGCTGCTGGGTGCCAGCACTATGTTACGGTAGTTTCCGTGCCCTCCACCCCTCACAATCTGGTTGTAGTCTCCCTGCTCCGGTCCGATATTTCCGAGGCCCGGACCGGCCCTCATCACATCCACTATGACTGCAGGGAGCTCTGCACCGGCAAGGAAGGATATACCCTCCTGTTTCAGACTTATGCCGGGCCCGGATGATGCTGTCATTACCCTGTGCCCTGCTGCGGCTGCACCGTATACCATGTTTATGGCTGCCTCCTCTGATTCTGCCTGCACGAATTTCCTTCCCACCATCGGGAAGTACCTTGAGGCCTCATGGAGTATCTCGCTTGCTGGTGTTATGGGGTAGCCGAAGTAGCAGTCGCAGCCAGCATACATTGCCCCTATTATCACTGCAGTGTTTCCCTTAACCATCTGTGTTGCCATCTTCACACCTCTCTATGTGGACCTCAATGGCGTTTATCTCGGGGCAGGTGTAGTAGCAGTTTCCACATCCATTGCACCCCTCCCCCTGGTACTCAACGTAGTGGTAGCCCCTCTCATTGATTTTGCTGCTCATGTGGAGGACCTTCCTGGGGCATGCGATTATGCAGCGTTCACATGCCTTGCACTCCACACTGTTTATTACAGGATAGGCCTTCTTCATGGGTTTTCACCGTCTCCTTCGAGGTCATGTTCACGGATCTCGACACGCCTTATCTTACCGCTTATGGTCTTGGGCAGCTCATCAACGAATTCAACTATCCTCGGGTACTTGTAGGGCGCGGTCACACGCTTAACATGGTCCTGGATCTCCTTTTTCAGCTCCTCTGAGGGTTCATAGCCCCTGGCAAGGACGATGGTGGCCTTCACAACCTGTCCCCTTATGGGGTCAGGGTATCCTGTTACTGCACACTCCAGGACCGATGGGTGGGATATGATGGCACTTTCAACCTCGAAGGGCCCTATACGGTAACCGGAACTCTTTATGATGTCATCTGTTCTCCCAACGAACCACATGTAGCCGTCTTCATCCATCCAGGCGGTGTCCCCTGTGTGGTAGTATCCGTCGTGCCATACCTCTGAGGTCTTGTCAGGGTTCCTGTAGTATCCGTTGAAGAGACCGAGGGGTTTGCCCTCAGCGGTTCTTATGACTATCTCACCCTCCTCACCGACGTCCACAGGGTCGCCGTTCCTGTCCACCAGTTCAACAGGGTAGCAGGGGGATGGCTTGCCCATTGAACCAGGTTTTGGCTCCATCCACGGGAAGTTTGCTATGCACACAACGCATTCTGTCTGCCCGAATCCCTCCATTAGCTGGAGGCCGGTGTGTTCCCGGAACCTCTCAAATACCTCAGGGTTCAGGGGCTCCCCAGCTGTAACAGCATATTCGATTCCTGAGAGGTCATATCTTGACAGGTCCTCCTTTATGAGGAACCTGTATATCGTTGGAGGGGCGCAGAATGTGGTTATCTCGTATTTTTCAAGTTTCTCCAGCATCTTCTCAGGGTCAAAGCGGTCATAGTCATAGACGAAGACAGCGCTTCCAGCTATCCACTGACCGTAGATCTGGCCCCACATGGCCTTTGCCCAGCCGGTGTCTGCAACCGTGTAGTGGAGGCCGTCCTCCCTGACGTTCTGCCAGTACTTCGCTGTTATTATATGGCCCAGGGGATAGGTGTGGTCGTGTTCTATCATCTTGGGCATCCCTGTTGTGCCCGATGAGAAGTAGACGATGAGGGTGTCATCCCCACCGGCACAGTCCTCTGGCCTTTCGAAGTCGGCTGGAAGTTTCATGATTTCTTTCCTGAGATTTATCCAGCCGTCCCTATCAGTGTCACCAACCAGGACCCTCCGGGTATCTGAGCCCAGTTCAGCGATGGCTCCCTCAAATACTTCAGGGACACCGTCCTCTGCTATGCAGACAACCATCTTTATGTCCGCCTCCCTTATACGGTAGACGATGTCCTTCTCCTTGAGCATGTGTGTGGCCGGGATTGCTATGGCCCCTATCCTGTGGAGCCCCAGGAGGGCGTACCAGAAGTCATACCTTGCCTTGAGGGTCAGCATGACTGTGTCACCCTTCTGTATACCCTCCCGGGTGAAGAAATTCGCGGCCCTGCTGGATAGGTCCCGGAGTTCACCGAAGGTTATCCTTTTCTCCTCGCCATGGTCGTTGCACCAGACCAGGGCCACCTTATCAGGTTCAATTTCAGCGTATCTGTCAACCACATCGTATGCGAAGTTGAAGTTTTCGGGGACATTTATTCTGAAGTTGTCACGGAAATCCTCGTATGAATCAAATTCAACACGGTTCACGAATTCGTTGATGAGAGCAGTCATAGGTACACCTCTACATTATTATTGCCAGGAACCTTGCCTCTTTGCCGTCAAGGGCCTCCATGGCGTGTTCATAGGATGAGTCAAAGAATATGGAGTCCCCCTCGTTGAGTATTATCTCATTGTCGTGTATGTAGAACTTTATGCGCCCCTCAAGGACGTAGTTGAATTCCTGGCCAGGGTGGCTGTTGGTTTTTGGTTTCTCCTCCCGGGGTTCGACTGTGACTATGAAGGGTTCAGCCTTCTTGTGTATGAACTTCTCTGCAAGGTTCTCATAGCGGTACTGTTTTCTTCTTTCAACCTCCACACCCTTGCCCTTCCTGGTTACGGTGAAGATGTGCATGCGGGTCTCCTCTCCTGTGAGGAGCAGTCCCATGTCCACACCCAGCCTGTGGGCTATCTCGAAGAGTATGCTTGCAGGGATATCATCCTCTCCTGTCTCATAGCGGCGGTACGTTTCAACGTCGATTTTCAGGTAATCGGCCATTTCTTCTTCCGTGATTTCTGAGAGTTCCCTGAGTTCCCTTACACGGGAACCTATCTCCTTGCTTTTCTCTTTCATGATTACACCTCATCAGTGTCAGGAAAAATTAATAATGATTATTAATGATAAATGTCTCTTCCCTTAATAAAGTTTCTCATCTTAAATGTTTAAGTTCCACATAATTAAATATGTATCTAGGGAGGGTCTTTCCAATGGAGTTAAAGAAGGTTAAGATAGAGTCCCGGGAGGATATCAACCTCATACTGGGACAGAGCCACTTCATAAAGACGGTCGAGGACATCTATGAGGCAATTGTGAACACGGTTCCCCAGGCGAAATTTGGGATCGCATTTGCTGAGGCATCAGGGGACTGCCTGGTGAGGCGCGCGGGAAATGATGAGGAGCTCGAGGAACTGGCTGCAGAGACCATGCTTGAGATTGCAGCAGGACACTCCTTCATAGTGTTCCTGAAGGATGCATTCCCGATAAACGTCCTACAGCGCATAAAGGACGTCCCTGAGGTTGTCAACATCTACTGTGCAACAGCGAATCCAGTTGAGGTTATCATAGCGGAGACGGATCAGGGCAGGGGTATTCTGGGCGTCATTGATGGTAACAGTCCCGGGGAGATAGAGGGTGATGAGGATATAGCTGCAAGGAAGAAATTCCTCCGTGTTATAGGTTACAAGTTTTAGAGGGATCTTCACATTCTTTTGAAGCTGAGGGTTCGTCCTTCAGTCTCTCTTTTCAGGTGACATCACTGGCTGGGCCCTGAAGGTTCTATGTTCAGTGGGCACCGTGGACATGTGTCCTATGTTCATTGTTCTTCAGCTGTTTTTTTATCCCTGAGATACGCTGGGGTCCGGTGGACATATGTCCTATTTTCATGGGGTATTGGGTCTTCATGCCCATGACTGTCCTCCAGACACCGCAGAGTTATGTTTTATGTTCACTGAACACCACATATATTAAACAGAACAGCCAATATTATTATGGTGGTTGTATAATGTCCGACAAAGTTGTTTTTGTTAAGGAGAGCGGGAACAGGAACAGAGGGGAGAATGTTTTTGAAATAAATCAGACCCGGGTGAGGATGAAGGAGAAACAGAAGGGCACACTGTCAATAACATTTGAAAGTCCGGATAAGGGGGACATAGACGCTGCCATGGCCTTCTTTGAGTCAATGACGGATATGGAACCACTCACAATGGACATTGCAGATACTGGTGAGATAAGGGCCTACTTCAAGGGCACAGCACCCTTCAGTCAGATGGAAGAGGAAGGTATGACGGTCTACACCTACGGTGTGACCATCCAGGAACTGCAGGAATAATCCCTCATTTTTATTTTTTTGGGTGAGGGTCTCTAAATTCAGGAACCTACTGATCCTTGGGGTATGTCCACTCCTCAAATATCTTGTATATCTTCTGTGGGTCACTGAAGACCTCTGTCCTATCCATCTTTGATATCTTCTTCACGTGCTCAACATCCTCCTTTGTTATCCGCAGTTCCAGTTTTTTACCGTTGGGGAGTGTTGTTACTACCTTCCCCTCACTGTAGTCAGATGGCATGATGTAGACAGGTACTGAGGCCTTCTGTGCCATTATAACGGCGTTGGTCACGAGTGTATCCCCTATCCTCAGGGATATCTTGGCGGTGCTGTTGGATGTGCACGGCGCAACAAGTATGAAGTCATACTTTCCCAGCTGGACCTGACCTGCAAGGAATGGCGAATTTGCGTTTATTTCAACCCATTTCCTGTCAAAGCTTGTCTCCAGGTCCCTGTAGAGTCCATAGTACTTCACAACCTGGTCCCCTGCCTTCGATATGAAGACGTCTATTTTAACACGGTCCCCGTATATCTTCTTAACATCCTTCATTATGGCGTAGGTTTCCGTCAGTTTCTCCCCGGCCCCGGTTATGCACCAGGCCACGCTGAGTTTTTCTGTCATGTACAGTACTATGTTGGAAGTTATTAATCAAAATTTGGGTGTTGGTGTGATCAGCTACTGCATGAGGCCTGTTATTACAGGTGATGGGGCTTCAGAAGAAAGAGGTATCTGCCCCCTCAACAGAGGTCCAGGGCAGGTATTCAATACCCGTCGTCCACAATAACGCCATCCAGTATCCTGATGGTCCTTGAGGCCATGGCAGCCACGTCTGGTTCATGGGTCACAACAACCAGGGTCACCCCCTCGTCCTCCTGGAGCTCCCTCAGCTTTCTGAGGACTCTCTGGCTGGTCCTTGAATCAAGGGACCCTGTTGGCTCATCTGCAAGTATTATGGATGGATCATTGGCGAGGGCACGTGCAATGGCAACCCTCTGGCGTTCACCACCAGATAGTTCCGTGGGCTTCCTGTGGGCCTTATCAGCGAGATCAACATATTCAAGGAGCTCCATGGCACGTTCCTCCATGTTCTCATGTTTAACCGCAAACATGGGTATCTCCACGTTCTCAAGGGCCGTAAGGTTGGGTATGAGGTTGTGCAGCTGGAACACGAAACCTATCTCCTCGGCCCTCAGCCGGCTAAGATCCCTTTCCCTTGAGAGGTCCCTGCCGGCTACACAGATCGTGCCGGAGTCAGGAACGTCAAGGGCGCCTATCATGTTAAGGAGGGTTGATTTACCGGAACCTGATGGTCCCATTATTGATATGAACTCTCCACCATCGACCTCAAGGTTGACCCCGTTAAGGGCCCTTATCCTCCCGCTATCAAAACTCTTTCTGAGGTCCCTGACTTCTATGGCCTTCATGCTATCACCTACTCGTACCTGAGGGCCTCGGTGGGGGCAAGCCTTGAGGCCCGGTAGGCAGGGTAGAGCCCTCCTAGTATACCCACTGTGAATGCCACCGCAAAGGCCCTCATGAAGATTTCAGGACTGTAGACTGGCTCTATGAATCCCTTCATCCCGAGGGCGAGGAGGACCTGTATCGCTGCGACTCCGAGCACTGAACCAGCAGCACCCGCAATGGCGGTGAGGACCACAGATTCTCCAAGGATCATGGCGAGTATCCTCCTGTCCCTCCAGCCAACAGCCTTGAGAACTCCGATCTCCCTTGTCCTCTCAAAAACGGACATTATCATGGTATTTATTACTCCTATACCTCCTATTATTATGGCGAGGAGTGAAATGGCCCATGTAGCAGTGTCGATGGTCTGAAGTCCCTGGTCGACGCTCTGGAGGTCCTCCAGGGAGGCTATGGTTGTGAGGTCACTGTACCTCTTCTCGATTCTATCGGTGACATCCTCCACAGCTGAATTTCGGGTCATTTTCACATATATCATGGTGAGCTTGCCCTCCTTATCCTCTATCCTCTGGAGTTTCTTAAGTGAGATGAACGCACCTGAGTCCTGCTGCATATCACCTGACTCGAATATGCCCACGACCCTGTACTCACGGTTCTTTATCTTTATGGTGTCACCGACTTTCTTTCCATGGTTCTCAGATGCAACCTTGCCCATTATGACCTCATCTGCATCAGGGTCCTGGAGTGTTCTCCCCTCTGTTATCTTTATCTGGCTCATATTGATCTTCGCAGGGTCTATACCTATTAAAACGAAGTAGGGGTTGTCATCCAGCGGCTGGACCGCCATGAGGATCCCCACAGCGTCCTCCACCCCGCTCACATTCCTGACCCTATCAACGTATTCCTCATCTATCTTGCTAAAGAACATGTCCGAGACATTGGACTCCACTATGGTGAAGTCAGCGCCTCCGGCCTTCAGTGTGTCCTCTGTGGACGTCTTCAGACCCTCTGTTATAACGCCAAGGGTTACTATGGTTGCAATCCCTATTGCAATACCTGTAATTGCAAGGAGACTCCTTGCACGGCTTCTGAATGGATTCTTCAGAACGAGTGTTATGAACCTCATGGATGATTATATGATGGAGGTTCCTATTATAACTTAAGCCCTGTGGAAATCACATCTGATGGTAGCGGTTGACTTTTATGGATCTTTAACGGAATGGAGCATAAAGAGCAGAGATTGTCATTTTAACCAGCTTTTCATAGCCACTTAGAAAGGGAAGCTGAAGGACTGGAAAAGGAGAACACTTAGATTCTAATGAAGGACCTGAGAGTCATCTGGAGCTTAAAAATAATTTAATGAAAAAGGGAGTTTCAGGACATTTTACCTGCTTTGAGGACCTCAAACGCGTCAAGGTCAACTGAACCAATGGTGCTGTAGCATTCAGATTCAGGCATCTTCTCAAGGTCCTTCTGGCTTATGTACTTCATCCTGTCAAGGCCCCTGACAAAGTACCTGAACTGTGATCCGAGCCTCTCCCTGAGCCTGTAGCCCTTCCCGGTGTTTATGAACTGCCTGCGGTTCACCTCATATTCACCGGTGAGTTCATTTATTTTCCTCATCAGCTTCCTTGTGGGGTGCCTGTAGGTCCCTTCCTCCATGGCTATTACGATGTCCAGGGGGACACCGAGTTCGTCTGCAAGTTCCCTCTGGGTCTTACCGGTGTACACCCTGTAACCCAGAACCAGAAATTTGAGTTCATCTTCGATCATATGATCTCCACCTCCTTGAGGTAGAATATGGACACCACCCCTATAAATATCTTTCCAGAAAAAATTATTACAATAACTACAACAAACAGAATATAAATATTAATAAATTTATAAATTATATTACAAATTACTATATCCATGGTATCGACACATATATGATAATAACTGAGGGGAGCCATAGAAAATAATATAAACACTCAGTGAATTATGAAATGTGGTGGGTTTAATGGGACCGGAGTCATGGATAATAATAGCGGCCATATGCCTCATAGGTGAGATGCTCACAACGGGCTTCTTCCTCCTATGGTTTGCCTTTGGAGCACTGGCAGCAGCGGCCCTCGGATACCTTGGATTCGACACTACAGCGCAGTTCATAACATTCGCCGCTGTTTCAGTTGTCCTCCTTGGAGTTTCAAGGCCATTCGCAGCACGCATAACCGGCGAACCATCAAAAAAGGCAGTATCCGATAGACTGATAGGGAGAAAGGGAGTTGTGATGGAGGCAATCAGCCCCCAGAACTCTGGCCTCGTGAAGGTTGATGGTGAAACATGGAGGGCCACATCAGGCACAGTGCTTGATGTGGGTGAAGAGGTAAGTGTGAAGGCCATTGAGGGCGTTAAACTCGTTGTTGAAAAACTGGAGGAACAGAAATGATACTTGAGCTGATAATAGTACTGGTACTGCTTGTACTGGCATTCAAGAGCCTTAAGATACTCAGACCCTATGAGAAGGGTGTTGTCGAGAGGCTGGGTAAATACCAGAGGACCGTGGAGAGCGGACTCGTGGTCATAATACCATTCATAGAGGCCATAAAGAAGGTCGACATGAGGGAACAGGTGGTTGATGTCCCCCCACAGGAGGTCATAACCAAGGACAACACAGTTGTTGTGGTGGACTGCGTGATATTCTATGAGGTGGTTGACCCCTTCAACGCTGTCTACAACGTCGTTGACTTCTACCAGGCCATAACCAAACTTGCCCAGACCAACCTCAGGAACATAATAGGGGACCTTGAACTCGACCAGACCCTAACATCAAGGGAGATGATAAACACACAGCTACGTGAGGTGCTTGACGAGGCCACAGACAAGTGGGGGACCCGGGTCGTCCGTGTTGAGATACAGCGCATAGAGCCTCCGGGTGACATCGTTGAGGCCATGTCAAAGCAGATGAAGGCCGAACGTATGAAGAGGGCGGCTATCCTCGAGGCTGAGGGCTACAAGCAGTCAGAAATAAAGAGGGCTGAGGGTGATAAGCAGGCAGCCATCCTGGAGGCAGAGGGTAAGGCAGAGGCCATAAAGAAGGTCGCAGATGCCAACAAGTACAGGGAAATAGCCATAGCAGAGGGACAGGCCAAGGCCATACTGTCAGTTTTCAGGGCCATGCACGAGGGTGACCCGACAAATGATATAATAGCACTGAAGTACCTTGAGGCCCTTGAAAAGGTTGCAGATGGAAGGGCAACAAAGATTCTGCTACCCGTGGAGGCCACAGGCATACTTGGATCCATTGCAGGAATCTCAGAGATGCTCTCAGATCCCGAAGATAAAGGGGTTTCAGAGGTCGAGACAGAATCACAGCCGGCTGAAAAACCTGAAAAGCATTGATTCATTTTTAATTACATTTTTTTGCCGTTTATTCTCCTTACCTTTTCTGTAAAAAGGCGCTATATTTATCATCCTTTAATGTGTTTATTCTCTGTAAAGCACCAGATCAGGGCTCATGTTACTTATAAATATCGCCTTGAACATAATTAGAATGGAGGTGCTAAATATGAAAGAGGATGTTTTCTATGGGAAGGGCATGGTGCACGTGAAGGAGGACTACCCTGACATATATGAGGCAGTTGTTAAACTGAATGAGGCCGCCTACACAGGTAAGGTCCTTGATTACAGGACACAGAAACTCATAGCCCTCGGGATAACAGCAGCAAACTCCGATGACCGTGCAGTTAAAAAACAGATACAGAGTGCCATAAACGAGTTCGGAGTCACAAGGGATGAGATAGTTGATGTCCTGCGTGTTGTTCTCCTCACCTCAGGCAATCCACCCTTTGTCAAGGCTATGAGAATACTCTACGAGGTCCTCGAGGACTGAAACAACACCTTTGATTTTTCCATTAAACGGACCTTCACTGACATTTCATTGATGTGACTGACAGTAAACTTTTTAAGTGATCACACCAGATGTAGTAGCACCTAAACCGCTATTTTTCAGGGATACGTTCCCATGGATGTGGCGTAAAGCCGAACAGAATAGAGGTGTAAATGATGTACAGATACGTTAAAGATGCATGGAAGAATCCAAAGGACTCCTATGTAAGGGAGCTAATGTGGGAGAGGGCTCCAAAGTGGAGAAGGGATCCCGTAATCAAGAGGATAGAAAGACCAACCAGAATAGACCGTGCAAGGGCACTGGGTTACAGGGCAAAACCTGGATACATAGTTGTAAGGACACGTGTAAGACGCGGAAGCCAGAGGAAAACCAGGTTCAAGGCAGGTAGAAGGCCCAAGAGGATGGGTGTGAAGAAGATAACCACCGCAAAGAGTATCAAGAGGATCGCAGAGGAGAGGGTTGCAAGAAAATACCCGAACATGGAGGTCCTCAACTCCTACTGGGTATGGGAAGATGGAAAATACAAGTTCTATGAGGTCATCCTCGTGGATCCAAACCACCCAGCAATCAAGAACGACCCCAAGATAAACTGGATCTGTGAAAAACAGCACAGGGGACGCGTCTTCAGGGGCCTCACAAGTGAAGGTAAAAAGAACAGGGGCCTCCGAAACAGGGGTAAAGGGGCTGAGAAGGTAAGGTAAAGCCCCCCGTTAACTTTTTTTAGAGGGAAATGATACACAACATCTCCTACCGCCTCATGGTATACGGTACAGAGGACGAGGAAAAGGTCATTGAGGCCCTAAGAAACGTAATCCCGGGGGCCACACCTGAAAGGGAGAGCGCCGAGGGCTACCATGGAAACCCCATAACGGTCCTCAGGGGAAGGCTGGACCGCAGAAGGTCACTCAGGGAATTCATGGAGAAATTCACAGAGGTCTTCAGGGGCCGCATGGACGAACTTGAGGACAGATTCGATGAGAACGGCAACCTTTTCCTTCGACTGGACAAGCAGAAGGCCCTTGAGGGGGTCTGGGAACCCGTGAGGCACGGTGATGCAATCCACCTGAAGATCAAGGTGGAGGCCTACCCCGCAAAGAGGGAAGTTGCGGTAGAGAACATCAGGAAGATACTTGAATGATTGATTCTCCAAAGGATTCTGATGAAATTCTTTGACTTCCACATACAGGGCAGGGACCATGATTCCAGCCTGAGACTCCTCCTTGAGGCATCACGTCTCGGCTATCAGGGCGGAGTTCTGGTATACCCCTCTGATAGATACCCTGCCCTCAAATCAGACCTTGAATCCCTCAGGGAGAACCCTGAACTCCGGGACTTTGAGATAGCCAGGGGTGTAATGATAAATGCATCTGACCCCCGTGATATGAGGAGATCCGTGAATAAATTCAGGAAAAAGGCTGACGTGATCTATGTCTCAGGGGGCAACCTCAAGGTTAACAGGGCCGCATGTGAGAGCAGGCGGGTTGATGTCCTCTCAGCACCCTACACTTCAAGGAGGGACCCTGGCATCAACCATGTCCTCGCAAGGGAGGCTGCAAGAAACAATGTGGCTGTTGAACTCCCCCTGGCGGACGTCATCGGGTCCTGGCTCAAGGTACGGGCAAGGGTCCTTGAACAGTTCAGGGAGATCCTGAAACTCCACAGAAAGTTCGGTTTTCCACTGCTCCTCACCAGCAGGGCCTCCTCCATATATGACCTGAGGACTCCCGGCGATATCATGAACCTCGCAGAATGCTTCGGTATGGAGTCCAGTGAGGCAGAGGAATCCCTCACATCAACCCCCGCATCGATACTTGAGGACTCAGGGAACCGTCACCTCCTGATTGCAGAGGGTGTGAGGCTCCTCCCTGAGAGTTAAAGGTGAGTCCATGAGGATGAAGATACTGCCACCAACACTGAGGGTCCCCAGGAGGTACATAGCCTTTGAGGTGATCAGTGAGAGGGAGCTCTCAAGGGAGGAACTTGTCTCCCTCATATGGGATAGCTGCCTCAAGCTGCATGGGGAGTGTGAAACATCAAATTTCCGTTTATGGCTCATGAAGCTCTGGAGGTTCGATTTTCCAGACGCCGTCAGGGTGAGGGGCATACTCCAGTGCCAGAGGGGCTATGAGAGGAGGGTCATGATGGCCCTCACATGCGCCCACCACCACAGCGGGGTGAGGGTCGCCATCCACATCCTCGGCCTTTCAGGGACGATACGCTCGGCAACACAAAAGTTTATTAAACCTTCCAAGAAAGATAAATACTGATTAAAATCTTCATCACATGACTCATGATTACATAAATTATCCATCAATAAAGAGAGGTTAGAAAAATGCAACCACTTCAGAGTGCAGGATATGATAGGGCCATCACAGTATTCAGCCCGGATGGCAGACTATTCCAGGTGGAATATGCAAGGGAAGCTGTTAAAAGAGGAACCACTTCTCTTGGAGTAAAATCAAAGGAAGGAATAGTTCTTGTTGTGGACAAGAGGCCCACAAGCAAGCTGGTTGAACCGAAATCCATAGAGAAGATCTTCCAGATAGATGAACACATCGGGGCTGCAACATCCGGACTGGTGGCGGATGCACGTGCAATAATTGAGAAGGCAAGGCTTGAGGCCCAGATAAACAGGATAACCTACAACGAACCAATAAGGGTTGAAAGCCTGGCCAAGAAGATATGTGACATGAAACAGATGTACACCCAGCATGGAGGTGTCAGACCCTTTGGAACGGCCCTCATAATTGGTGGTGTCAATGGCAGGGGTTGCAGACTCTTTGAAACCGACCCGAGCGGTGCCCTCATAGAGTACAAGGCCACGGCCATAGGGGCTGGAAGGCCGGCGGCGATGGAGGAATTTGAGAAGAAGTACAGCGACGACATGAACCTCAACCAGGCCATAGAACTGGCACTTGACGCGGTTTATGAGGCCACTGAGGGTAAAACAACACCTGAAAGTGTTGAGATAGCTGTTATAGAAGCCGCAGATAAGAAATACAGAAGGCTTCCTGATGATGAGATCAGGGACCATGTTGAGGAGCTCCTGATCAGGAAGGAAAAGGAGGAAGAGGAGTAAAAAATGGTCAGCCTTGAAGATGCAGTTATCGCCCGGCTTGAATCCCATGGCGAGAGATTCGAGGTCCTTGTGGACCCTGACCTGGCAGCTGAATTCCGCAGGGAAGACTCAGATGTAAGTGTGGAGGATGTCCTCGCGGTTCAGGAGGTCTTCAGGGACGCCAGGAAGGGTGATAAGGCATCTGAGGAGGCCATGAGGAAGGTCTTTGAAACAGCGGACCCACTTGAGGTAACACCAGTAATACTAAGAAGGGGGACAATACAGCTCACCGCAGAGCAGAGAAGGCAGATGATAGAGGATAAACGCCTGAAGATCATCAATAAAATTGCACGCGAGGCCATAAACCCCCAGAACGGACTTCCTCACCCTCCAAAGAGGATTGAAAAGGCCATGGAGGAAGCCAGGGTTCATGTTGATCCATTCAAGACCGTTGATGAGCAGGTCAACATCGTCCTGAAAGCCATCAGAACCAAGATTCCCATTAAATTTGAGAAGGTCAGGGTGGCCATCAAGATACCCGGTGAAAGGGCGGGGTCAGCCTACGGTGTAATATCAAATTTCGGGAAAATAACCAACGAGGAATGGCAGAACGACGGATCATGGATAGCAGTGGTTGAAATACCCGGAGGCCTTCAGGACAGCTTCTATCAGAAGCTCAGTGAACTCACAGGCGGTAACGTTGAAACCAGGCTAATAAAATAATCCTCCTCTCCTTTTAGCCTTCAAAAAACAGGGAGGCATAACGTGCTACTTGTAAATGAAAAGGACCTGGTTGTTCCAGGTCAGGTTCTGGCAGAGAACGAATATTTCCCTGGAAGGGGAACCTTCAAAGAGGATAACAGGATATGTTCATCCTTTGTGGGACTCGTTTCTGTTAGAAACAAGAAGATAAATGTGATACCACTTCAGAGCAAGTACATCCCCAAGAGGGGGGATGTGGTGATCGGGGAGATAACTGACATCAGATTCTCAATGTGGGGACTTGACATAAACTCGCCCTACACAGGTCTCTTACCGGCCTCTGAGGTCTTTGGCAAGGATAAAAGGGAACTTGAAAGTGTCTTCGATATAGGGGACGTTCTGCTTTTGAGGGTTGTGGATGTTGATGAGGTTAAGAAGGTGAAGCTTGGCCTCAAGGGTCGTGGCCTTGGAAAGTTCAGGGACGGCATCCTGGTTTACATAACACCCACAAAGGTGCCAAGGCTGATAGGCAAAAGGGGATCAATGATAAACATGGTCAAGGAGAAGACCCACTGCGATATCGTGGTTGGCCAGAACGGTGTTGTCTGGATCAAGGGTGAACCCGACATGGAGAGGATAGCCGAGAAGGTGGTCCTCATGATAGACCGTGAGGCCCACACCTCAGGACTCACCGACCGTGTGAGGGAACTCCTCGACAGGCTTACAGGAGTGGAACCTGAGATTCAGGTTGAGGAGTCTGAAGGGACAGAAAAACCTGAAACCCCGGAGTCTGAGGATTTTGAGGAAGCATCTGATTATTCTGAGGATGTGGAGGTGTCTCCGGAGTCTGAGGACATTGAGGAAGTATCTGATGAGTCTGAAGACCTTGAAGTGGAATCTGAAGATGTGGAAGAAGGAACAGACACCCCTGCTGCTGAAGAGGATGATGGGGAAGCCGGGGATGCAGAAGTTAAGGATGAGAATAATTCCGAGAGGTGATTACTATCATCACACAGGATCAATTGAAGACCTCCCCCAGCGTCAGGGAGGATGGAAGGGCGTTTGATGAACTCAGGCCCTTAAAAATCGAGGCAGGGATACTTGAAAGGGCAGATGGTTCATCTTACCTTGAATTTGGCGGTAACAAGATACTGGTGGCTGTATACGGTCCAAGGGAGGCTCAGATAAGAAAGCTGCAGAGACCTGACAGGGCCGTCATAAGGTGCAGGTACAATATGGCACCATTCTCAGTTGAGGAGCGAAAGAGACCGGGCCCTGACAGGCGTTCCGTTGAGATCTCCAAGATAACTGCAGAGGCCCTCAGACCGGCACTGATACTTGAAAAATTCCCCAGATCAGTCATCGATGTATTCATAGAGGTGCTTGAGGCTGAGGGAGGTACGAGGTGTGCTGGCATAACAGCGGCTTCAGTCGCCCTTGCAGATGCAGGAATACCCATGAGGGACATGGTTGTTGCCTGTGCAGCAGGTAAGGTCGGTGATCAGGTGGTCCTTGACCTCTCTGAGGAGGAGGACAAGGAGGGCCAGGCAGACGTACCGGTGGCGATACTCCCGAGGACACGTGAAATCACACTGCTCCAGAGTGATGGAAACCTCACACCCGAGGAATTTGAAAGGGCACTTGACCTTGCAGTGGAGGGATGCCTCCGGATACATGAGGTGCAGAAGGAGGCCCTCAGAAAGAGGTATGGTGAATAAAATGGATATAATACCTGAAATTACAAGAAAGAGTATAACGGACCTTATAAATAATAAGGAACGCATTGATGGAAGGTCACTTCATGAGTTCAGGGACATATCCATCGAAACAGGGGTGATATCCAAGGCTGAGGGTTCCTCAAGGGTGAAACTTGGAAACACCCAGATAATTGTGGGTGTGAAGCCCCAGATAGGCGAACCCTTCCCTGACACACCTGAGATGGGTGTAATACTCACCAACTCCGAGCTCCTTCCAATGGCATCACCGACCTTTGAGCCTGGACCCCCTGATGAGAGGTCAGTGGAGCTGTCAAGGGTTGTGGACAGATGCATAAGGGAGAGCCGGATGATAGACCTTGAGAAGCTCTGCATCATAGAGGGCAGCAAGGTCTGGATGCTGTTCCTGGACCTGCACATCATAGACTATGATGGCAACCTCTTTGACGCAGCGGTCCTTGCAACCGTGGCAGCCCTGCTGGATACAAGGATACCTGCAGCCGAGGTTGAGGATGGTGAGGTCGTTATCAACAGGGAGAAGATGCAGCCACTCCCTGTCAACAGGAAGGCCCTCATGTGCACCTTCGCCAAGATAGGAAACGAGATCGTGCTCGACCCCTCCCTCGAGGAGGAGGACATACTCACAGCAAGGATATCCATAGGTGTTACTGAGGAGGGCTCCATATGCGCCATGCAGAAGGGTGGTGAGGGGCCACTCACAAGGGATGATGTCCTTAAGGCAGTCTCAATTGCAGTGGAGAAGGTGCCCCAGCTCATTGAGTACCTTGACAAGTCAATGACTCCCTAAATCTTAAATACTGACCAGACAATATCTATAACATCATATTTACTGGAGTGATAATATGGCAAGAACAAAGAAAGTAGGTATCACAGGACGTTTCGGTCCACGTTACGGTCGTAAAGCTAAAAGAGCTGTTAAAAAGATTGAAGAAGAGATGAAGAGGAAGCACGTATGCCCGAGCTGTGACCGTCCCGGTGTTAAGAGGGAGAGCAGGGGCATATGGAAGTGCAGAAAATGCGGTGCTGTGTTCACAGGTGGAGCATACCTCCCGGTGACCCCAATGGGTAAGACAGCAGCCCGTAACATCAAGAGGATAGTTGGAGGTAAGTAGATTGTACCGCTGCGCCCAGTGCGGGACACTCATAGACCCCAAGAAGTACATGGAGAACAAGTGCCCAAGGTGCAGGTACAGGATCCTCTTCAAGGAGGTGCCTCCGGTTAAGAGGACCCTGAGGGCACGGTAGGATGCTCCTCACAACATCCAGAAAGCCATCCCAGCGCACAAGGTCCTTTTCCCAGAGGCTCTCCAGGATCATGGGCTGGAGGTACATTAACAGGGGAAAGATGAGCCTGCGGGATGTGCTCATCGAGGCCAGGGGCCCGGTGGCTGTGGTCTCTGAGAGGCACGGTAACCCTGCAAGGATAACCTTCCTCGATGAAAGGGGAGGGGAGAGGGGTTACATCCTCTTCAACCCGTCCTTTGAAATGAAAAAACCTGAACTGGCAGATAAAGCGGTAAGGGTCAGTAGCTGCCCTCCCGGATCTGAGGGCCTCTGCAATCTAATGGGCCTTGAGGTGGATGAATCCTCATCCAGGGATGCCTGGAGTATAAGGACTGATGAAGAGTACGCCTGGGTGATGGAGCTCATGGATGCCAGGGGGACGCCCGCTGGTTTTAAGCTCCTGATACGTGATTTCAGGGTCGGTGAGTGAGTTGGGTCTCAGGAGAATTCAGGGCGTAATAGATATCAGGACGGACCCTGAATCAGCATCTGTGATCTACAGGGCCATCAAACCTGAGGTCATGGATTCGCCCTCCCAGAGGTCTTCCATGTCCATGGAACTTGATGATGGCAGGATAACCATTGTCATAAGCGCAGGGGATTCAGCATCCTTCAGGGCGGCTCTCAATTCGTCACTGCGCTGGGTGAAGCTTTCCATGGAGATTCTTGAATTGATGGGATCAACATAATTGGATATTTTGAAGGTGATAATATGGAACTTCCACAGAATGTACAGCACCAGTTAGCTCAGTTCCAGCAGCTGCAGCAGCAGGCACAGGCAATATCTGTGCAGAAACAGACGGTTGAAATGCAGATTAATGAGACACAGAAGGCCCTTGAAGAACTCTCAAGGGCTGCCGATGACGCTGAAGTATATAAGAGCTCAGGTAACATTCTCATCAGGGTTGCCAAGGATGAACTTACAGAGGAACTTCAGGAAAAACTTGAAACACTCCAGCTCAGGGAGAAGACAATTGAGAGACAGGAAGAACGCGTCATGAAGAAACTGCAGGAGATGCAGGTCAACATCCAGGAAGCAATGAAGGGCGCGGGTATCAATCCTGGGATGGGTAACTAATTGAGTCTCAGAAAACTCACTGAAGGGGATCTGGATGAGATATCCAGTTTCCTCCACAATACCATTTCTGATTTTATACTGAAGAGGGTGTCTGCCAAGGAAATAGTTGATATTGACATAACTGTGCTGGTGGAGTACACCGATGAACTGAAGGTTGATATCAGCGCTGAACTGTACCTTGATGAGCTTTCAGATGCAGATCCCGGGATTGTTGATGAGGCAGTGGATGCAGCCTACAGGAGCCTTGAATCCTTCCTTGATGGATTCAGGGAATAATCACTGCCGCCTCTGGATTAAAACAGATATTATGTAATTATCATCATGTATTAATACTTAACCAGTTTTCATTTAAAAGCATGTAATAACTTTTTTTCAAAAAGTATTTATATGTCGTGTGACAACCACTTTAGTGAGCATGAATTCCTCCTAGCTTAAAACGGAAGCCAGCTCAACAGGGCATCCAGCAACAATCCTTTCGCTCAAAAAAAATGTCATCTGATGCCCTGTTCCTCCTCTTTTTAATGATTCAGTTCAAATGCCATCTGATTCCTTTTTAACCAACATGGAATTAAACCTTCTGGGTCCTGGGGAGTGAATGTGAGAGTTCAGAGGTTTTCTCAGGGATCCTGGTAATTGCATTTGAATTGCATGAGAGGGTCTTCTCCATGTGGACCGTCCCGAGTTCATTCCCTGTGTCCACCGTTACACGGTATCCCCTTGAAAGCCAGAATTCGAGGGCACCACCGACGTATTTATGTGTGTGCAGGTAGATCCTCTGGTAGCCCAGTGATGCTGCTTCCTTCTCGGCGATTTCAACAAGTCTGGATGCAACACCCATCCTCCGGTGATCCTCATCTACAAAAACCCTCCACAGGCTGGCCGTTGTCTCTGGATCATAGTTCAGGCCCTCAAATTCACGGTCATAGGCACGGAGTCCCAGTGTCCCTATTACCCTACCACCCTGGGAGGCGAAGAGGAAGATGTTCCTTGGGGGTTTGAGGTAGTACTCCTCAAGGTTGATTATGTCCCTGTGGTACTCGGGTATGTATCCGAATCCAAACTCCCTCCTGATTATCCTGAAGAGGAAGTTTCTTATGGATTCAAGTTCAGATTCACTCATGGGTTCAGCCACAGTGATAATTTCCATCACCTTTTGTTTTTCAGTGTTTTTTGCCCCCTCATTCAACCAGCGATAACATCCATCACCAGTAAGTAATAATTATTCTGTGTTAAATCCAGATAAAGTAATACATGATTGTCTTCATATATGACATATGTGCTCAAGTCTTATAAAGTGTGCTGTTCAATAACATTACCATGACCTAAGGAGAACCGCTATGAGCTGCTACATCTACTGGGATAAGATAAAGAGGATAGCCTCAAGACTCGAGGGAATGAATTATCACTTCGATGAGATGGACACCAGCGGGGTCATGCCACTTCTTGATGAAATCGAGGAGATAGCCCATGACTCAACCATTGACTTTGAATCAGCAAAGCACATCCTCGATGATGCTGAAATGAATCATGCACTCAGCCTGATAAGGAAGTTCTACGTGAATCTCGGGATGAAGCTTGAAATGGAAAAGGCACAGGAGGTCATAGAGTCAGACTCACCCTGGGAGACCCTCAGGTCATTCTACTTCTACCCAAGGTACCTTGAACTACTTAAGAATGAGGCTGCCCTTGGAAGATTCAGGAGAGGGGAGAGAGCAGTTTTTATTGGAGGTGGTCCCCTACCCCTTACAGGTATTCTTCTCTCACACGTCTATGGTATGAGAGTTAATGTTGTTGAAATCGAACCAGACATCGCTGAGCTCTCAAGAAAGGTCATCGAAGGCCTTGGAGTTGATGGTGTGAATGTCATAACTGGAGATGAAACCGTCATTGATGGTCTTGAATTTGATGTGTTAATGGTGGCGGCCCTTGCAGAGCCAAAGAGAAGGGTTTTCAGGAACATACACAGATATGTTGATACAGAAACGCGGATTATCTACAGGACATACACAGGTATGAGGGCTATCCTCTACGCACCTGTCAGTGATGATGATATCACCGGATTCAGGAGGGCAGGAGTTGTCCTGCCATCAGGGAAGGTTAACAACACTTCGGTACTTGTTTTTAAATGTCCTGATTGACTTCCCATGATAAAGGAATTCACTCGCTTATACTTATTACCATCAGGGAGAATGACAGCAGATGGTTATTATTAATTTTAAAATAGAAATTGTTAAATAGTAGGGACATTCAAGAGTAACATGTAACACCAGAATGGTGTTTGATATTAAATTTTCCCTCCAGCAATCAGTTCATGGGGTTTCCCCATGAATTCCCTCTTTCTGAAAAAATTGAGTATTACATTTTTTCCAGTTTAAGGCCTTAAAGTATTAACAAAAGCATTATATATCTTATTACTCCAAGGAAGATCCGTACATTATTAACCATTAAAGAACTTAAAAGGAGGTGAAAAGGTATGGGAAGACAGTATTTCATGGTTTTCATGGTTCTTCTCGTTGCTGTGGCACTTACGGGTTCTGTGAGTGCAGCTGATACAAACTGTGAGGTGGGGGTTGACGTCAAATATGAATACGCCGACGATAACTCCCGTATAAACCCTGACATAAACTACATCACTGACAGTAACGGGACAAAGATAAACTTCACAAAGACCTTTGATCCGGCGGCAAACATAACAAAGCTCATATTCAACTACCAGAACATCACGAACACCACAAAATTCAAGATCAAGGTCACAGCACCCGGCTACAGGGATCTTCTACATGAATTCACCATCTCAACCAACCCGCTAAATCCACTGGACACAAAATACTACGCAAAACTTCAGCTCCGAATGAACGCCACAGACGCCTACAAACTGGGAAGGGAAATAACAAAGAAGGCAGACCAGATCCTCAACTTCTCAAGCGGCAACGTGCTTGTTATAACAACGGCAGGAATAGTCAAATACAGAAACGACACATCAGAGGATGTCATTGAGGGCATACTCAACCAGGCTGGTGGAAGGGTGACCTATGGTAAGGGCAACCTTCTTGTCATAAGGAAAAGCCCTGTGGATCCACTGGACACATTTTTCATAATCCAGAGAGGAGCAACGCTCCTTGGAGTCTACTTCAAGAATGCAAGCACATCACCGGTCGTCATTAAAACAGTTAACGGTAAAGCGGTATACACCATCGACCTCACAAAGAACATGACAGAGGCAAACTGGAACCTTCTGGTAAGCAAATATGGGAACCATGCTTTCCCTGTTGCAAGCCTTGCCAATGCCTGGGTCCAGGGAGCTCCATCAGACCTTCTCAGGGCAGCTGCATTCCATGGGCACATGTGCCTGGGTACCATCAGCGGATATGCAATGAGTCTGACACTCCTCAAGTACTATCCACCAGTCATGGACTTTACAAATCCAGGATCACCCGGTGAGATAACAAGCTACGTGACAGTGGGTGTACCGGGCGACTCAGATGATGATTCACTCCTAATGTTCCTCGACACAACACCGGGTAAGGGCGGATCCTACAGTGGATTCAACACAACAGCCACCGGTGCAGACACCAACCTTGTTGGCTTCATAAGATGGAACCCCAACACCCTCAAGGGTGACCTCATAGTGATGAAGTTTGACAAGGAGGCACTCAGGAGGCAGTTCCAGCAGCAGACCGGAAAGAACACAGAGCTTGAATTCAATGCATGGCTCATAGCTAAACTGAAACAGGACCCAACATCACTTATTACAATCGTCAGGGAACTTAAGGACCTCAATGTTACACACTACTACTATCTGCTGGGTACAGAAAACCCTGTGAACGCCACAGATAAGGTAAACAACATCACATACCAGATACCTGCCCAGATTGCCCATGGCCTTGACATGGCATACATAGACAGTCTTGGACTCTCCAATGCAACCCGTGAAAACAACACATTATCATGGGGTAACCTCACATACAACCAGATAAAACAGATAGGAATTGACGCTGCAAACCTCGCAAAACAGTTATTCCTCACAGAGAAGGGTATAAACCTTGAGAAGGATGACAGGGACCTTGTGGTGTTAACATCTGCTGGTTACTCAAGGGTGAATGGACAGGATATGAGCGCAGCCTGGGACGGAGTATTCGATGTCCTGGGATCAAGGCTCAGCAGGGCAACCCTCCTGCCGGTACACAGGCCACTCTGGAAGCCACTATGGTTCACATTTGCCCTCAGAGGCTACGATGGCATGACAATGGATGCAGTCTACATCTACTATGACCCGACAACAGGTCAGCTTGTTGCAAGCAATGCCTCAGACGGTAAATTCGTGAATGACATAGGCCCAAGGACCCTGAACAGCACACAGCTGAGCAACAAGATATCAAAGGTCTTTGCAAAGGATGGATGGTTCAACATACAGAGCATAGCAAATGCATGGAGGAACGACCCACCCTACGATCAGGTGCTGACATTCCTCTTCCATGACCATGCATGTCCAGGTGTATCACCAGGCTACCTGATAACAGAGTACATATTCAACAACTATCCCCTCAAGGAGGATGAGAACTACATCTACCTCGGTAACACCATCTACTGCAAGGACGACGCCATAGTCTACCGACTGGGGGTATCCCCCGGGCAGGGAACCTACTTCAACCTTCGAGTACCCGGAACAGAGAACGACCCTGAAAATGAATACGCCTATGGCGGAAACATTGAGGATATCCTTGTTATCTGGGACAACAAGAACAAGGTTGGAAGGGCTGTTGTCATTGACTTCAAATGGCCACAATTCGATACCAGTGACTGTGCGACCAATGATGCTAAAAGGGAGAAGCAGATAGCTGGCTTCATAAGCCTCTACAAGGGTGAGATACCAAGTTACATGACAGCTCCACCGGTTGTGACCTACGATGCTGAGAGGCTCATCACAGAGAGTGAACTTCAGATGATCCTCTCCGGTGCAAACGGTCAGAACCCCATTGCATACGTTAAGGGCATACCTGCAAACAGGACCCTTGCTGACCTCATTCCGGTGAACAACGGAGGATCACAGAACGGAAACCAGGGCGGTGTTCCTGGTGGTGTTCCTGGTGGTGTTCCTGGTGGTGTTCCCTCAGGTTCAGCTGATGGTATCAGCGGCGGACATGCAGGTTATTCACCGGGTGTGGATACGGCTGCTTCACCTGCAGAGGTGGGCGCTGCATCTTCAGTGTCAGAGGAGCCTGCATCAACCCCTTCAAAGGCCTATGAGGTTAAGAATGTGACCTCAGGTTCCAGTGGTGGTGACTCCTCATGGTACGTCTACGGTATCGTGGGTGTCCTTGTTGCCGCTGGTCTCGTGGCCTTCGGATTCCTCAGGGGCGGAGCAGGAAAATAAACCCCAATTTTTTCTCTTTTTATTAACATTTGGTATTACGTTTTCTTGATACACATATAAAATGAGTAATAGTTAACGGTTTATTAATACTCTATTTTTCGATTGCCTCAAAATAGTAATAACAATAATTTATATTGTCTTCACAATAAATGGATATTGAAAAATTCAAAGGAGGTGAAAAGATCATGAGAAAACATCTGATTACAGTAACAGCAGTTCTTCTCATGTTAATGTTCTGCCAGAGCGTGGCAGCAGCAGACAACAGCACGGAGGATAATTCAACTACTGTACTGGTTATAGGGTCATCTACAGCCACAAAGAGTTACAATGAAGTTGCATACACTGTAATGAACCTCACAAACAGGGATGCGAAGAGGGTGAATTTCCAGATAAGATCCACCACACAGATAGGTAACATGACAGGCGATGAGATACTGTCACTCATCAACAGTTCCAGTATTATAATTGCTGAATGGGGCACACAGCTCGCCGGTAACGGTTCCTTTGAAGCTGTTATAAGAGCCCATCCATCAATATTAGAAAACAAACTGTTTTTTGCATTTGAAAGCGGACCAACTCTCGTCAAATTGAGCAGAATAAACAATACAGAGGTCTTCACTGGTGTTAACGACAGTGATATTGGAACATACGATAGACCAGGTACTTTAATAGGCGCATGTCACGACGGAGACCTTACATCTCTTATAGCATATAAACAGAAATACCCTGGAAACACAGCACTGCATCAGTGGATAGATTGCGCCCTGTACTATGCAGCAGCGGGCAAAACAAACCTTGAAAATCAGTTCAAACTCGCACTAAAGATGTACTATAACATGCGCGGAATACCATGGAACAGCAGCTGGGAGCCTGCGACTGTTGAACCAGCTTCTCCATTGTCATCAGAATTCCTCTACCGTGATGGTCAGAGGTTTACAAAGGAGGATTACTTCACAAGATATCCTCTGGATCCAGCTAAACCCACAGTGGCTGTCCTGAGCTATGTTGGATCCACAGGGGAGGTCACCTACGCTGATGCGATGCAGCAGATAATCGATGCACTCGTCTCAAGGGGACTCAACGTCATACCAGTTATAGGTACATGGTCAAATTATGTCATCCTCAACCAGACTGGTATGCAGAACATTATCCAGACGCTATGCATGCCAAACCAGACCTACAACATAACTGCCATCAGGGGAATAGGGAACTACACTGACCTCACATCAATCCTTGGTGTTACCAGCGTCTCAAGTGCGAATGTTTATGAGGTTCAGATACTTGATAATGGTAACCTAATAAGGAGTCTCAAGATCAGCACAGTACAGCCGGTGAACGTATATTCAGCCCTAGTAAAGTTTCTCACAGATGCATCAAACGTTGTTCAGTACGAGGCCAACCCTGAAAAATACCCTGTCAAGGCAAACGTTATCATAGATATGCTGACGTTTATAACCGGGTCAACAACATCCGGTGCCAGTGTTACCAAGTTCTTTGATAGATCAAATATCCCTGTTCTGAGGGCAATGATAACCAGTTCTACATACAGAACAATTGGTCAGTGGATTGTCTCAGAGGAGGGATTCAGCTGGATGTCAGTTTACTGGCAGTGTGCACAGCCAGAGATGCAGGGTCAGATAGAACCACTTGCCATAGGTGTGGGTGAGATAGGTTCAGATCCTGAAACAGGTGCACAGTGGGACATAACAGTGACCATTCCAGAGAGGATAGAGAAACTTGTCAGCAGGGCCTTCAACTGGATCAGACTCCAGACCATGGCAAATAGTGACAAAAAGGTGGCAATTGTATACTACAACTACCCGCCGGGTAAGCAGAACATAGGTGCAAGTTACCTTAATGTCCCCGAAAGTATCATTGAGATACTCAAGCGCATGAAGGCAGAGGGCTACAGTGTTGGTGAAATACCGCAGGACGCTGATGCACTGGTTGAGATGATGATCAAAAACGGTATAAATGTTGCCAACTGGGCCCCCGGTGAACTTGAGAAACTTGCAAACAGTTCAAATGCAATACTGTGGCCATACGAGGACTACCTTGCATGGTTCAATACACTTGATCCTGTTGCCCGCAAGGAGATGGTTGAAGGTCCCGTTGGATACATAGAGGAACTCACAAGGGTTGCGGTGCAGTGTATCAATGAAGGAGACTGCAGGGTCAGGGATGAAATGCTCAAGACACTCAACCGCTGGACCCAGGAGATGATCTCAAATGCGAATACACACCCTCAGATCGCAGGAACAGCAATTGATCTTATAAACAAAATGAGCGCTGCCCTGACAGCAGTCATCTGGAACACATCCAACACAACGGCATGGGATCTCTTCTACATCTACAAAAACCAGTTCATGGCCCTCAATGTTTCAGGGATGACTGGCTGGGGTGAACCACCAGGAAACGTCATGGTTGTAACAAGAAATGGAAGGAAGTACGTAGTGATCCCGGGGCTCATGTTTGGAAATGTCTTCATAGGCCCGGAACCACAGAGGGGATGGGAAGCCGACGCTGCAAACCTCTACCACAGCACAATAGTTCCACCACCTCACTGCTACCTTGCATGGTATGCATGGGTAAACACGGTTTTCGGTGCAAATGCGCAGATACACGTTGGAAGACACGCAACCTACGAGTGGACACCAAGGAAACAGTATGCCCTCTCATCCTTTGATTACCCTGATATATGCATAGGAGATACACCATCACTATACATCTACATAATGGATGGTGTTGGAGAGGGTCTGCAAGCCAAGAGAAGAGGACTTGCAGTGATCATAGATCATTTAACACCACCGCTGACAAGAACAAAGCTCTACGGTGACCTTCAGGAACTTGCAGGGCTCGTGTCAAGTTACGAGGCTACACCAACTGGAAACCCCATGAGAGACGAATATGCAAAGCAGATCAGGGAAACCATAATCAAACTTGACCTTGCAAGGGATCTTGGGATTAACGCAACCAACATGACGGACGATGACATAGACAGGGTGCATGACTACCTTCTGAGCATTACCAGTACACTGATGCCCTATGGACTTGACACATTTGGTCTCAACTGGACTGACAGTGAAGTGGCCCTCATGGTATCAGGGATGCTCTCACCAGACAGCGACGTGGACCCATCACTACAGAGACTCATATCTATGATGAATGGATGGAATTTCAGCAACCTCACCTTTGAACAGGCTGAAGCACTTAACAATGCCACTGTAGAGATGATAATGGAACTTTTAAGGGGAACATCGATCGACACACTACTTGAAAACATCACGGATCCATCTCTCAAGGCAACACTCCACTCAAAGCTTGAGCTGGCACTCCAGTATGCATCACTCCTTAAGGACAGTCCTTCCAGTGAAATGGATGCACTTATGGAGGGTCTATCCGGACACTACATAACTCCTGCAAAGGGAGGAGATCCAGTTAAGGCCCCATACGCCCTTCCAACAGGAAGAAACTTCTATGCCCAGGACGACAACACACTACCAACAAAGGTGGCGTGGGATCTTGGTAAGAGGCTCGCAGATATGGCCCTGGCCCAGCTCGATACAATTCCTGAAAAGATGGCTGCGGTGGTCTGGTGCGTTGAGACGGCAAGAGACGACGGTGCAATGGTTTCATTCGTCCTGAGAATGCTGGGTGTGCAGCCAAAGATGGACGATAAGACCTGGCTCGGAGGCGGAAAACTATCCTACATAGTTCCAACAAATTTAACAGAGCTTCTATCAGACCTCAATAATGTGAGAAGCAGCATGGGCCTTTCAAACCTCACATCAAGGCCAAGGATTGATGTCATAGTAACCACCAGTGGCCTCTTCAGGGATCTATTCCCCAACCTTCTGGCCAAAATGGACGTAGCATACAGGGTTGCACTCGGAGCATCATACTCAAAGATCCTTCAAGCTTACCCCGAACTCAAGACACAGCTTGACCTTGCCCTAGATCCACTGCTCACAGGACAGTTCAAACAGGCTAAGACAATGGCAGATCTTCTTAAAATCATAGACAAAAATGATTCACTTAACGTCAATTACATTGCAAAGCACTGGGTAGAGCTGGTACTCGCAGGTTATGACGGTGATACTGCCATAACACGTATATTCGCTCCACCTGTCGGTGACTATGGCGCAGGGGTTAACCATGGTGTTGAAGAGGCATGGACATGGGATAACAGGTCAGAACTTGCCGATGTATACCTCAGAAGGATGAGTCACGCATACTCAAACACGCGCTGGGGAGCATCAATGGAAGGTCTCTTTGAGAATCTCCTGAAGGGTGTAACAGTGGCATACCACAGCAGGAGCACCAACCTTTATGGTGTAATTGACAACGATGACTACTACGACTACTATGGGGGCCTCTCAATGGCAATTGAGAAGGTCAACGGTGGGGTGGCACCTTCACTCAATGTGCTCTACTACGCCAACCCATCAAGGCCTGAAGTTGTCTCACTGCAGGAGTTCATGAGACGTGAAATGAGGACACGCTACTACAACCCTGAATGGATAAAGTCAATGATGAACGAGGGATATAGCGGTGCAAGGACCATCTCAAACAAGTTCGTCGCATACCTCTGGGGATGGCAGGTTACCGCACCACAGCTTGTTGATGACTATGACTGGAATGAGATCACAGACATATACATTAAAGACAAATACAATCTAGGTGTGAACAGATGGCTCTCCACAGGTAACAGGGCATATTCTATGATCAGTATAACAGGGACGCTATTAACAGCAGCACATAAGGGCTTCTGGAAGGCTGATGAGGCCACTCTGAGGCTGGTTGCAAATACATGGGCAAGCACTGTTGCTGAGTACGGTGTGGCATGCTGTGACTGCAGCTGCGGCAACCTTGCAATGATGGAGTGGGCAATGCAGTATGTTAACCCTGATCTACTTGCCAGGGTTAAGTCAAAGATATACGAAGCCACAGGGGCCGCAGCCTTTGCACCATCTGAGAACCCAAACCAGGGTGGAGAATCAGGTTCAACACCCGGAGGGCAGCCTCATGATGGAAGTAGTGGAACCTCAGGAGGATCTGAAGGTGTTTCAGCGGCAAGTCCAGGTACTCAGAGCTCCTCACAGAATGTGGGAGCAGGCTCTGAATCATCACAGGGTGCAGGAAAATCATATGAGGTTACAGCATCTGGTTCCTCCGGTTCATCAGATACTGGAATGCCTGTGTACGCCATATTGGGTGTCATAGCACTGGTTGCCCTGGTTGGAGTGGGCTACTTCATGGGACCTGGAAGGAAATAACCCCTTCCCCAATTATTTTTTCTTTTGAAAAAACTTAAATATCACATTAACTTTAATTTAAATAAAATTTATTTGAATGAATTATTATCTGGATCCGGATCTCAGTAATAAAAAATGTAGTAATAAAAATTGGCGTTTAATTTAGGGAACTGTAATAATTTAATTTATATACTAATTATCACAAAACTTGAAGGTGGAAGGTGTGGATCATGGACATTGCAAATCTACTGTGGCAGGCAGGAATCCTATCGGTTCTCCTGATATTCGGTGTGAAGATTGGACTGGCAATGGGCTTTGCAGGCCTATCAAGGAAGATGGCGGCCCTAATAACCGCAGGTTACGGTCTAGGGATTTATGCCCTTTCAGCACTGGCAAATGCCTACATGAACTCGGTTCAGGGCTTCTTCAACACCTACAGTTCGCTCATAACAATCATAATGGCAGCCATTCTCATATTCGCAGGTGTCCACACTCTCCGTGAGTGGAAAGAACACAGGCGTGACACAGCAAAGACTGCATGTGTGGCTATGGTTGCACCCTGCCCCTGCTGTTTCGGGGCGGTCATCGTCAGCATAATTCTGGTATCACCGATAATAGGAGTATCTGCGGTTACACTTGGCAAGTACTCAGGAATAATCCTTGCAGCATTCATAGGTTTCTTCTATGTATTTGCCAACGGGATCGCAGCCGCCATCAAGAAACCATACCCGGTTCTACTTGGAAACTTCATGCTCTTCGCTGGTCTATACTTCCTGACAGCTGCCATCGTGCTCCCCAACGTGAACAGCGTCATGAGCATGAAGATGACACCCCTCACGGTGCCGGGGATAGACACAATAATATACGTCGTCCTTGGAACCCTCGCGCTGATGGGGCTTGGAATATACCTTAACAAGAGAAAAAGCACATTCATAGAATAGAAAGAGGTGATATGATATGGTTGCAGTACCCGGCAGTGAGATACTGAGCGGTGCACTACACGTTGTCTCCCAGAGCCTCCTCATACCGGTTATAGCAGGTCTACTGTTATTCATGGTATACGCCATAGTGACCCTCGGAGGGCTCATATCAGAGTACTCTGGAAGGATAAGGACTGATGTTAAGGAACTTGAATCGGCAATAAAATCAATTTCAAACCCAGGAACCCCTGAAAAGATAATTGAGGTCGTCGATTCGATGGACATACCACAGAGCCAGAAGGCCGTGCTCACTGATATCGCAGGGACAGCTGAACTCGGACCAAAATCAAGGGAGGCCCTCGCAAGGAAGTTGATAGAGAATGAGGAACTCAGGGCTGCCAAGAGCCTTGAGAAGACAGACATTGTAACCAGACTCGGCCCAACCCTTGGACTGATGGGGACACTCATACCCATGGGTCCAGGACTCGCAGCCCTCGGGGCAGGTGACATCAATACACTGGCCCAGGCCATCATCATAGCCTTCGATACAACAGTTGTGGGACTTGCATCAGGGGGTATAGCATACATCATCTCCAAGGTCAGGAGAAGATGGTATGAGGAGTACCTCTCAAATCTTGAGACAATGGCCGAGGCAGTGCTGGAGGTGATGGATAATGCCACTCAGACGCCGGCGAAGGCTCCTCTCGGATCAAAATGAAGAGGACCCCATGGCTGGAAGCGCCAACCTGGTTGACGCCATGCTGGTACTCTCAGTCGGTTTCCTGATATTCCTGGTACTCTCATGGAACATGCAGAACGTTGTATTTGCAGATATGACTCCCCAGGAGAGACAGGAGACCATGGAGGCCATGAAAAAGGCTGTTGAGGTCCAGAAGGGTCAGGAACTTAACGACACTCCACAGACCACTTCGGGTTCGGGTCAGGGATACGTTGAGATGGGAACAGTCTACCGTGACCCCAAGACAGGTAAACTCATAATGGTCCAGGGATAATGGACCGCCTTTCACTTATTTCCACAGCAAGTACTGCTCTTTTTATTGTAGACCCCTATTTTTTAGATCCCTGCTATTTACATGAAGCTTTAAGTATTCCATACACATAAAATATTCAGAATTGAGCTAGTCAGGAGTTATACCGATGCTTGAGATCATACCTGTTATTGATTTAATGGATGGTATCGCGGTATCCGGCAAATCCGGTGAACGTGAAAAATACAGGCCCCTGGAGTCAGTATATTCACCGTCACCGGATCCAGTTAACATTGCACTATCCCTCAGGGCAGCAGGTGCAAGGTCAATCTACATAGCGGACCTCGATGCCATCGAGGGCACAGGATCAAACCTTGAGGCAGTGAGGAGGGTGAACCATGTCCTCCCCGTGATCCTTGATGCCGGTGTCAGGGATCTCGAAACCTTCCACTTCATGCTTGAATTCGCATCAAGGGTCGTTGTTGCAACGGAGACCCTTGAGAGCACAGAGGAGCTGGAGGAGATCCTCAGGAACTATCCTCCTGAGAGGACCGTTGTCAGCGTGGACGTTAAGGACATGAGGCTCCACTCAAGAAACCTTGAGATTGGACTTGAGGAATTAAGGGACCTCCTGATGGGATATGAAGTAGACATAATCCTCTTGGATATCGGGTCCGTCGGTACATCCTCTGGTTTCAACAGGGAACTCCTTGAACTCTTCAGACCCCTTATCGAGCGTGTAATACCCGGGGGTGGTGTTCTCCCTGAGGAGATACCTGAACTTGAGGCTATGGGTGTCAGGGCGGCTCTTGTTGGAAGGGCACTCCATGAAGGGATGGTGAGGCCCGGGTGAGCTCAGGGGAAGGTTACCTCCTTATCGGTCCGGTAAGCAGGGACCATATAGTGAGAGGGGACTCCCATGAGGTGAAGGCTGGTGGTGCGGTCTACTACTACTCAAGACTCCTGTCCCACCTTGGAGTCCGTCACACAGCCCTTGTGACCATCTCAGAGGATGACTCCGAACTTCTTGAGGAATTCCCGGATAAAACAAGGATTGTGCCTGTATACCATGACCGTACAGTTGAATTTGAAAATATCTACTCCAACGGGGATACTGCAGGAAGGACTCAGAGGTCAAACTTTGCTGAAAACCCCATAGAGGTGGAGGACCTTGAAGGCCTTGCATCACTGGACTGGACTGCAGTGCTCGCAGGACCCCTCCTCCCATCAGACATACCCCTCAGGACCCTGGAATTCCTGGGTGAAAGGTACAGGCTCTACACAGGACTCCAGGGTTACCTCAGGCACCCTCAGGGAAGGAGTGTAATACTGAAACATGCAGGGCACATATGGAGGGTCATGGAGGCAGGGGATGGTGTATTCCTTGATGTGAATGAACTCGGGACAATCTCAGATAACCCTCTGAGGGCTCTGCGTATGCTGGCTGAGCATACCCCTGAGGCGGTGGTAACATGCGGCAGGAGGGGTTCAGTCATCTGCCATGGCGGCTCCAGAACAAGGATAAGGGCTGTGAGGGCTGTGAGAGAACTTGACCCCACGGGCCTGGGGGATACCTACATGGCAGCCTATGTACATGCCAGAAGAATGGTGGGGCCGGAGGCGGCTGGAAGGTTTGCATCCCTAATGGCCACAAGAAAACTTGAGGGTGAAATCTGACTAGATTCCCAGGATGAAGGGCAGGATGATGAAGGGTAAGAGTCCGGCTGCAAAGAATATGCCCACACCTGCAAGGACCTGGTCCCGGTTATCATCCATAACACCATTACATATCAGAATCATGCTCAGGAATCCCATAAGTGCAGGTATTGCATGGGAGTAGATCACAGATCCGGTGAATGTTCCAGCAACCATTTGAATCACTAACACGCTTTTTTTAACTGTGAATTATATGGTGGGGATTCTTAAATACCTTGTGCATACCGGTGCCATGAACTGCTGCAATAGATATTTAACCCTTTATTTTCAAAGATAATAATGATCATTCTGATGGAGGAGATTTATCATGCTGCATGGTACAGAAGTACTCAAGAAGGGATTTGCAAAGATGACCAAGGGCGGCGTTATAATGGACGTTGTCAACGCTGAACAGGCAGCAATTGCAGAGGATTCAGGAGCAGTCGCTGTCATGGCCCTTGAAAAGGTACCTGCTGATATAAGGGCTTCAGGTGGAGTTGCAAGGATGGCTGATCCAAACAAGGTCCAGGAGATAATGGATGCGGTGTCCATACCGGTCATGGCCAAGGTCAGGATAGGACACTTCGTGGAGGCCCAGGTCCTCGAGGCCCTAGGAGTTGACATGATAGATGAGAGTGAGGTCCTGACACCTGCTGATGAGAGGTTCCACATAGACAAGAAGAAATTCACTGTACCATTTGTCTGCGGTGCAAGGAACCTTGGAGAGGCCCTCAGAAGGATAGATGAGGGGGCCGCCATGATAAGGACCAAGGGGGAACCAGGAACAGGCAACATCGTTGAGGCAGTTAGGCACATGAGGATAATGATGAGTGAGATCAGGGAGATCCAGAACAAGGAGGAAGAGGAGCTCTGGGAGGTTTCAAGAAAGATTGAGGCCCCCCTTGAACTTGTCAGGGAAACAGCGAAACTTGGAAAGCTTCCTGTGGTTAACTTTGCAGCCGGGGGGGTTGCAACACCTGCAGATGCGGCCCTCATGATGCAGCTTGGAGCCGACGGTGTCTTTGTTGGTTCAGGTATATTCAAATCAGACAACCCTGAGGGGTATGCCCGAGCCATAGTTGAGGCCACAGCCCACTATGATGACCCTGAGGTTATAGCAGAGGTTTCAAGGGGACTTGGAACAGCAATGAGGGGGCTGGAAATCAGCGAAATCCCTGAAGAGGGCAGAATGCAGGATAGAGGATGGTAAATCCATCCTTTATTATTTTTAATCTTTAAAGGGCCCTGTAGGTGACAGTTACCCTGTATGTTCCGGGGTCTGTATAGGGCGGCACAGTCAGATAATAATTTACAGGGATTTTTATATTAACTGAGCCTCTGTAGGTCCAGAAAGTGTAGTATCTTGTTGTGAAGCTTCTCTTTGGAACATCTATGGGCCCGTAGGGGCCATCATATTTTATGCTGTATTTGAGGTTTAAGAGTGGTATTCTGTTTGAGCTGTTGTTGATACTTATGAGGTCGCCACTGGCCCTTACAGAGACCCTCAGGATCCCGCCGCTTGTTCTTATAGATACATCTGTTATGGAGTAATATGCTCTCTCAAGACCATCGGGGTCCACGGTGCCAAGGTTGAGGGCTGTGGGTGTTACAGAAATCTGGATACCACTCGCAAGGGGTTCTACTGCAGTTGTATTCAGTGAAGTAGTAGTGTTTGTCGTGTTATTCCCTGTGTCCGCAGATACAACTCCAAGTAAAAAAACAGATGCTATTACTGTAATAAACATAACATGTCCCTTCAAATCCCCACCCCAGATCTGATACTTACTTGGGGTTTCCATGTATTTATATGTAATTAAATAGTTCTTTAATTTAAAACCTGAAAAGAAAAATAGGGTGGGATTAAGTAGTTTTTAAAAAATGAAAGCAATGAATTAAAAAATTAAACAGCTTTTTTTCCACTTTCACCGGTTCTTATTCTCACAACCTCATCTACCCCTGATATGAATATTTTTCCGTCCCCTATGTCTCCGGTCTGGGCGCTTTTAACTATTGTTTCAACCACGGTGTCCACGTCCTCATCATTCACCACTATCTCGATCTTTGTCTTGGGGAGGAGGTCTATCCTGTAGTCCCTCCCACGGTAACTTTCTGTTATACCGAGCTGTCTCCCCCGTCCTCTGACCTCTGTCACAGTCATACCGTGGCACCCTGCAGCTTCAAGGGCGTTTTTAACTTCCTCCAGTTTTTCAGGTCTTATTATGGCCACTATTTCCTTCATGAAAATCACCTCAGATCCTGTAGCCTGTCTCCTCATGCAGGTGGGTGTCAAGGCCCTCCATCTCCTCCTTACCGCTCACCCTCAGACCAACGGTGAAGTCCAGGAGTTTGCCGATGATCAGTGTCACCACGAAGGAGTAGGCAGCCACAACTGCCACGGCTATCACCTGTGCTGTCAGCTGTCCAGGGTTTCCGTATATGAGGCCTGTTCCCAGTTCGTTGATGAATGGCGCTGCAAAGAGGCCTGTTGCCACTGAGCCCCATATACCTGACATGCCGTGTATTCCGAAGACGTCCAGGGCATCGTCGTATCCAAGCCTTGGTTTGAGGTATGATACTGCAAGGTATGATATTACGCTCGTGACAAGGCCTATGATGAGGGCTGCAGGTACAGTTACGAAACCTGCTGCAGGTGTTATGGCGACGAGGCCAGCAACTGCACCGGATATTCCGCCGAGTACTGTGGGTTTACCCACCTTGAGGTAGTCCATTATAACCCATGATACCATACCAGCAGCCGCCGCAGTGTTGGTCACCAGGAAGGCTGATGCTGCAAGTCCACCTGCCGTGAGTGCTGAACCGGCGTTGAATCCAAACCAGCCGAACCAGAGCAGTGAAGCACCTATCACTGAGTATCCCAGGTTGTGTGGCAGAAGTCTCGTGTCCTTTCTCTTACCGAGGAGGTAGACGAGTGCGAGTGCTGCAACACCTGAGTTGATGTGAACCACAGTACCGCCTGCGAAGTCCAGGGCACCGAGCTGCGCCAGGAATCCTCCGCCCCATACCCAGTGGGCCACCGGCACGTAGACCAGGCTCACCCAGAGCACAATGAATGCCAGCCAGGCTGAGAACTTCATCCTTTCAACGACGGCACCGGATATGAGTGCAACCGTTATTGCTGCGAATGTTAACTGGAATGCTATGTAGAGGAAGTCTGGTATTGTTGGTGCCAGTGCAGCAGCAGTGTTAACACCGACCCCGTTCATCAGCAGGTTCACTGGACTTCCTATGAACCCCATTATGTCAGCTCCAAAGGCGAACTGATAGCCGTAGAGTACCCATATTATGCTCGTCACTGCGAAGGCTATCAGGGATAGGAACATGGTGTTCAGCACGTTTTCCTTTTTTGTTAAACCCCCGTAGAATAGTGCCACGCCTGGAACCGTCATCAGCATTACCAGGGCTGTTGATACCAGCATCCAGGCAGTGTCACCGGAGTTTAAGACCGCATCCATCAGAGTCATCTCCATATATTGTTCTTAATTATATTTTTTCTCTCCAACAATTTATATCATAGTCGGAAATAGGAAGGTAACTTCCGACAATGAGAGTAAGATGATGCTGATATATAAATCTTTCGGATATAGTTTCAGATAAATGTATGCTGAGTAAAACAAGTTTAGATAATAACCTCAATTACTGAAATATGTTAAATAAAAATAATTGTTTAATTTCCTAGATGGCATCTCTGCCGTGTTCACCTGTCCTTATCCTAACAACATCAATTACATCGGTTACAAAGATTTTTCCATCACCCACATCCCCGGTCCTGGCATTTTCAGATATCGCCTCAACAGTCCTTTCAAGGTCCTCTGAATCAACCACGATCTCAAGCTGAACCTTTGGGAGGAGATCAACACAGTAGTCCATTCCACGGTAGCTCTCCCGGATACCCATCTGCTGACCCCTTCCCTTCACATCTGAAACCGTCATCCCGTGGATTCCCATAAGCTCCAGAGCATCCTTAACATCCTCAAGTTTCTCCCTTCTGATAATTGCTGTGATTTTCCTCATGGTCTTCACCTTAAATATCCTTAACCGGATTTCTTATAAGTACTTCTGTGAACCATGTTTAAATCTGTGTTCATGTCAGTCTGTAACCTGTTTCCTCATGGAGATTTATGTCAAGTCCCTGAATTTCCTCTTCCCTTTCAACACGGAGCCCCTTAAATTTCATCAGCAGCATCGCAAGGATATATGTAACGACGAAGGTGTAGACAGTGACGGTGACAACACCAATCAGCTGACTGACAAGAAGGGATGTGCTTCCAGTTAAAAGACCTCCTGAGGTCAAAGATGGGTTTAGGGCTGGAACTGCAAATAAACCAACTCCAAGGGTTCCTATGATCCCTGAAACACCGTGAATCCCAAATACATCAAGCGCATCATCATATCCAGCAGCTGGCTTCAGCCATGAAACTGCAAGATAACATATAACAGCTGCCACAAGTCCGGTGACAATGGAGGCACCTATATCCACAAAACCTGCTGCAGGTGTTATTGATGCCAGGCCTGCAACTGCTCCAGAAAGAGCGCCAAGAAGTGTTGGTTTTCCGGTTTTAAGTCTATCCATGAGGATCCATCCTATCATACCCGCCGCTGCAGAGGTGTTTGTCACTATCATGGCGTTAGCTGCAAGGGATCCGGCAGAGAGGGCTGAACCGGCGTTGAATCCAAACCAGCCAAACCAGAGAAGACCGGTACCTATAACAGAATATCCAAGGTGATGTGGCATCAGTTTCTGGTCATATCTTGGACCAGTAACAAGGGCAAGGGCAAGGGCGGCTATGCCACTGGTGATGTGCACCACAATTCCCCCTGCGAAATCATGAACACCAAGGTTCTGCAGGAATCCTCCGCCCCATACCCAGTGGGCCACGGGTACATATACGAGTGCAAACCAGAGGGGGATGAACAGTATCCATGACGAGAATTTGATCCTTTCCACCACAGCGCCAGAAATCAGGGCAACTGTTATTGCAGCAAAGGTCATCTGAAAAATTGCAAAGAGTCCTTCGGGGATTGTTGGAGCATATTTTGAAGCAGACCCTAAATTAATAAGGCTGATGCCCACCTGATGGGATCCTATGATCCCTGAAACATCCCCGCCGAATATTAGACCATATCCAAACAGAAACCAGAGCAGACTCACAATGCCAAGGGAAACAAATGATAGAAAGATGGTGTTCAGAACATTCTCACGTTTTGTTAAACCAGAATAGAACATAGCAACCCCTGGCACCGTCATTAGTATCACGAGTGCAGTTGAGATCAACATCCATGCTGTATCACCTGAATTTAGCATCATATCACTCTCCTTTTGGATGTGCCTAACATATCTGCAATCACCAATATAAGGATGCCGGTAACCTACTTCCGAAAATCTACCAACATTATAAATATCATGAGAATAAAAAAAGTAGAGAGGTGTTACCATTGAACTCAACAAAGAAGGGAAGGCTTTTCGCGATCCTCATGATAGCTTTAATTGCCTACGGGTTTTCATCGACCATGTGTATACTTCTAAAGCCATCCTTTGCAGTTGAGCTACCCACTGACATCCTTCCCTCCGAAGAAAAGATACAGACCATGGGAAACCCTGGCTTTGAACCGGTAACCCTCAGGAAGCATGTGCTGAATAACACAACCAATATAACCAACACCAGCGATGTCACTGTCTACATTGACAATAGAACCAACCGGTCCTCCACGCCATTTAACCGTAACCAGGATTGATACGAATCCATTACCCCCTCAGATATTACATGGAATGGTTGCATCTCTGCAGGGATGTGAACATTGACATATTTTCAGATAACCGGAGATCATTTAGGAGATTACTTAACAGTTCGTCATGCATATGCTGATGCTCTGCACATTTTTAAACAGCAATTTTTTTAAACTGAGATTTTAGATAATAGATACAGCTTACCATAATGTTAAGGTGATCACGTGCCGGAAAACACAGTGGGAGAGAGAATAAAACAGCTCAGAGATAACCAGAACATAACAGTAGATGAGCTCGCAGAAAGAAGCGGGGTTAATGCGGAACTCATAAAGAAAATAGAGGAAGGGGACATTATACCATCACTCACACCCCTCATAAAGATCTCAAGAACCCTTGGTGTGAGGCTCGGCACCCTCCTTGATGACAGGGTCCAGGACGAACCGGTCATAGTGAGGAAGGGTAAAACCCAGAGGGTGATACACTTCTCAGGCTATGAGGAGAAGACAGACACCAGCAACCTCAGCTTCCACTCCCTCGGCGCAGGTAAAGGTGACAGGCACATGGAACCCTTCATAATCGACGTGGAACTCCACACCGATGACTTCAAACTATCATCCCATGAGGGTGAGGAGTTCATATACGTCCTTGAGGGTGAAATAGAGGTTATCTATGGACAGGACCGCTACCTTCTATCAGAGGGTGACAGCATCTACTATGACTCCGTGGTACCCCACCACCTCCATGCAGCCGGCGAGGAAAATGCAAGGATACTTGCAGTCGTCTACACACCATTCTAGTTGATGATAGAATGTTCAAAATCACAGTAACACCCCGCTTCGGGGATATAGACGGTCTCAGGCATGTCAACAACACAGTTCTCGCGGTCTGGTTCGAAAAGGGCAGGAACCCGATATTCAGGATGTTCACGCCCGACCTCGACCTCAGCTATGAGAAGTGGAAGCTCATACTCGTGAGGACGGAGTTCGACTTCCTGGCCCAGATGTACTATGGAAGTGACGTTGAGATAAGGAGTTACATAACCCACATCGGAAACTCCTCCTTCACAATAGGGCATGAGGCATGGCAGGATGGGGAACTCAAGGCACGGGGCAAGGCCGTCCTTGTCCACTATGACTTCATAGAGCAGAGAAAGAAGCCTATACCTCCCGAGATAAGGAAGCAGCTTGAGGAGCACCTCGTGGAGGAAGATTAACTTATAAGGGTGGATTTATGGTTTTCACTGAAGATACAATAGGGGAATTCTTCGAGAAACAGGTTGAAAGGTACGCTGATAAGGAATTCATAGTATACCCCGACAGGGACCTGCGTTTCACCTACAGAGAATTCAATGAAAGGGTCAACCTCCTTGCGAAGGGCCTCCTATCTATTGGCATCGGGAAGGGGGACCACGTTGGTATCTGGGCAACCAATGTACCTGACTGGCTCACCTTCCTGTTCGCAACTGCAAAGATAGGGGCGGTCCTTGTAACGGTCAACACAGCATATAAGAGTCATGAACTGGAATACGTCATGAAACAGTCCGATATGAAGGCCCTAGCCATAATAGACGGCTTCAGGGATGTTGACTATGTACAGACACTCTATGAACTGGTACCTGAACTCAAGACCCATGAGAGGGGCCACCTCAGGAGTGAAAGGTTCCCTGAACTTCGAAGCGTAATATACATCGGTGCTCAGAAGCACAGGGGTATGTACAACACCAATGAACTGATGCTCCTCGGAAAACACGTCCCTGACACCGAGCTAAGGACGGTGATGTCAACCCTCAAAAACACCGATGTTATCAACATGCAGTACACCTCAGGCACCACAGGATTCCCCAAGGGGGTAATGCTCACCCACAGGAACATACTCAACAACGGTTACTACATAGGGGAAAGACAGAGGTTCACAGAGGAGGACAGGCTATGCCTGCCGGTACCCCTCTTTCACTGCTTCGGCATAGTCCTGGGTGTCCTTGCCCTCCTCACCCACGGGGGCACACTGGTGATGATAGAGCTCTTCGACCCCCTCCTCGTCCTTGCAGCTGTTGAAAAGGAGAGGTGCACCGCACTCTACGGAGTTCCAACAATGTTCATAGCAGAGTTCACCCACCCAATGTTTGACATGTTCGACCTCTCCTCACTGCGCACGGGTATCATGGCAGGGTCACCCTGCCCGATAGAGGCCATGAAGCGTGTCATGAATGACATGAACATGAAGGAGGTCACAATAGCCTACGGCCTCACAGAGGCATCACCTGTCTTCACACAGACCAGTGTGGACGACCCCATCGAGAAGCGCGTCGAGACCGTTGGGACACCCCTCCCCCACATTGAGGTCAAGATAGTCGACCCTGAAACAGGAGAGGAACTCGGACCCGGAGAACCCGGTGAGATATGCTGCCGCGGCTACAACGTCATGAAGGGATACTACAAGATGCCTGAGATGACAGCAGAGGCCATCGATGAGGATGGATGGCTCCACAGCGGTGACCTGGCGGTTATGGATGAGGACGGCTACTACTCCATCGTGGGCAGAATAAAGGACATGATCATAAGGGGAGGTGAGAACATCTACCCCAGGGAGATCGAGGAGTTCCTCCACACAATGCCGGGTGTAAAGGACGTGCAGGTGGTGGGTATACCCGACGAGAAGTACGGGGAGATAGTAGGAGCCTTCATCATAAGGGAGGACGGTGCAGATATCCTGGAGGAGGACGTGAGGGACTATGCCATCCAGAGAATAGCAAGATACAAGGTTCCAAAGCACGTCTTCTTTGTGGACGAGTTCCCCCTCACTGCAAGCGGGAAGGTCCAGAAGTTCAAATTGAGGGAGATGGCGGTTGAGCTCCTCAAGAAGAAGGAGCAGCCCTGATTTTTTAATTTTTTTGAGAGATATAATGATAGTTTTAAACAGAAGGAAAAGGTCCGTTGATTTTATACCGGCAGGAAACCCAAAGAAGATCCTCAACACACGCAGAAAACCTGCTTACTGGGGCAGACTAAAAATCAGGAGCACAGAAGCAGGACCGAGGATATCAAGGTTCACGGTTGAGAAGGGTGAACGTGAAACCCTCAGGAAACCATCAGAGGCCCTTAAGATACTGAAGAAGCAGGCTGTTATTTTAACAGGACGTGACCCGGAAATTGAGGATCTACTCTCATCCTACGGCATCAGCTACAGGTATGCAAGGGTATGCCAGCACTGCCTCCATGAGGGCTATCTGACAGTTGTAAGTTCAAGGTCATCGACGGTGCACGCAGGTCAGATCATATGTTCAAGATGCGTTGATGAGCTCATAAAGAGGGAGCTTAAATTTGCAGGCATGGACGGATCAACATTCAGAAACTTCAGGAGACTTATAAGGCGTGGTGTAAGCCTTGATAAGATACTGGAGATGATGTCCCCCCGCTTTGACCCTCTCGAGAACCATGAACTGACCCGCTATGACACCGTGACATCGGAATCAGAGAGGACCCCCCGCGTCCCTCTTGATAAACTTGCAGTACCGGAAAAATTTAAGAGGATGCTTAAAAGGGAGGGTAACACGGTTCTCAGACCTGTACAGGTCCTTGCAGTGGATGCGGGGCTCCTGGAGGGGGAGGACCTCATGGTTGTATCTGCAACTGCTAGCGGAAAGACCCTCATAGCTGAACTTGCAGGCATACCCAGGGCCCTGGGTGGTGAAAAATTCATATACCTCACGCCACTGGTGGCCCTTGCGAACCAGAAGTACCGGGACTTCAGAAGGAGGTACTCACCCCTAAAACTCAAAACAGCCATAAAGGTCGGTATGAGTCGCATAAGGGCAAGAGATGAACTCAGAATTCCGGAGACAGATGTTAGCAAAGCCGATATAGTGGTCGGAACCTATGAGGGGATGGACTACATCCTGAGGGCAGGGAGGTCTGGCATCCTGGGGGATGTTGGTGTGGTTGTCATTGATGAGATCCACACCCTTGAGGATGAGGAGAGGGGTTCAAGGCTCAAGGGAATGATAAAGCGCATAAGAAGACTCTTTCCTGATGCCCAGATAATCGCACTCTCTGCAACCGTGAAGAACAACCTTGAGGTGGCCTCTGAGTTCGGGCTTAGACTGGTTGAGTATGACAGGAGACCTGTCCCCCTTGAGAGGCACCTCGTATTCTCCAGGGGGGAGGAGGATAAGAAGAACCTCATACTCAGGCTTGCTGAGAGGGAGTTCTCCACAGAATCAGAAAAGGGGTTCCGGGGCCAGACGATAGTCTTCACCAATTCCCGTAGAAAGACGAGGCTCATTGCAGATTATCTGACACGGAGGGGTGTGAGGGCGGCGGCCTACCATGCAGGTTTATCCTACAGGGAAAGGCAGCGCATAGAAAGGGCCTTCGCATCACAGGAACTCGCAGCAATAGTTACAACTGCCGCACTTGCCGCTGGAGTGGATTTCCCGGCATCACAGGTAGTCTTTGAAACGCTTCTCATGGGAAACAGGTGGCTCATGCCCAACGAATTTGCACAGATGCTTGGAAGGGCGGGCAGACCCTCCTACCATGACCGTGGCGTTGTATATGTCCTTGCAGAGGTTGGAATGGAGTTTGATGGCGAGTCAGAGGAGGCCATGGCGCTCAAACTCCTTGAAAGCGGACCTGACCCTGTGGATGTAAATTACACAGAGGAGGATGTCCTTGAGAACATCCTGGCAGATATAACCTCAGGTGCTATAAAATCTGAATCTGAAATCTCTCCAGACCCCTCATGGCCCCTGGACCCTGAAGGAGCCCTTGACATCCTTGAATCCCATGGCATGATAGTCAGGGATGGTGGACTCCGCGCCACCGGTTATGGGGTGGCAGTCTCAAAGTCATTCATAGGTGTGACCGATGCCGAGTACATAAGGGGCCACCTTAAGGGGGCTTCAAGGAGACCCCTGGACATAGCACTGGAGCTCGAACCCTTTGAGGGAGCATATCTATCAGGGAGGCTGCACCGTGCCCTCAGCAGGGCAGCTGGAGCAAGGTTCTCAATGAATCTGATGGCGGATTCAACCCTCGACATACTCTCAGATGGGGATAACCTTGTGAAGCTTGACAGTAAACTTCAGGAGGCTGTTCTCAATTTGCAGATGGATTTCCTATCCTGTGAATGCAGGGACAGACCATTCTGTGGATGCATACAGCGCAGATTATCTGAACATATTATAGCAGAGCGTATCAGTGGCAGGGACCCGGTGGAGATAAGCAGGGGACTTCTGTCCAGATACCAGATTCAGGCCTACCCAGGGGATATCTTCAGCTGGCTTGATACCACCGTCAGGGCCCTTGAATCCATAGGGAGGATCGCCAGCGCATTTAAAAGGAGGAGGTACCTGAAGGAATGTTCAGGGATTGTGCGGGCCATTGAAAAAGGTAGGGGGGCATAGAAAATCATATGTTAAGGTATATGTTGTAGATGTATATAATAAATGCACATAAAATGTAGATAACCACGAGCTGATCAAGGATTCCAGTTTCGATTGAGATGAGACAGTATGCCATCACGATTGAGTAGAGCATGATATAAAACGAATCTCGTGTTTTTTGCATTATCCTGTATCCAATTCCCAGGATAAGACCAAGGATGCTCATACCGAATGCCACTCCGATGGTACCAAACTCCACAAGCATCTGACCGAACAGGGTTGGAGTGATTGTAACACCTGTTCTCCAGAGGACCAGCTTCCCTATCAATGCTCGCGGACCACTACCTGCACCTGGAATCATGCTGAGGGTTAAATCACCATGCATAACACCTGTCATCCCTGCAAGTGCGGATAATCTGTTGAGTATGCTCATTGTAAATGATGCCCTCATTTTTAGAACTGTAAGCGGACCCAGGTTGCTTAATGAGTACTCCTCAACGGATCTGAAGTAACCTATGCCCATAATTATCATTAAGGCTACCGCGAAGGATCCCAGGACCTCCCATATTTCGAATAATCCACTGTAATAACCCATGATAAAGGTTATGAGTATTACAGCAACCAGGGGTGTCCGGTATCCCAGGAGGGCCAGCATAACAAGACAGGTCAGTGAAACAGTAATGGCCCGGAACCTTGCAGTTGATCTGTCTATAACGCTTTTTTGCATCTTATCGGTTATGTAAGCTAACATGAAAGCTGTCCCTGGAATCATAAGATAAACCGGGATAGTTAGCTTCGGATTGAGGAGGTATCTGAGGGAAGGTTTCAGGAGGGGGATGCCACCAACGTCTGTTAGTGTTATGGCCAGAAAGGCAGATCCAATAATGAATAAAGTGAAACCCATTGATCTGATGTCATCAATACTGAATCTCAGGTACCTATCACCCCTTAGAATCACCCCTGGCATAATCACTGAAAAAAGAAGAAAACATGAAAAACCGATCAGTATATTGATCTGTAATGTTTTCTGGACTGGAATGGCAGCAAGGGCCATGAACATTGAGAAGAACACGATAAATGAAGGAGGTGAAAAGATATGGTTTTTCAGTACCCTGCTCCTTTTGAGGGAGCTGAGAAAATTATGTCCAGGATACATACTCTTTATAAAGCTATTTAACCATTTCTCTTCAATACCCATGAAGAGGGCCAGGAGTAAATTGAAGATAAATGCTTCCTTAAACTTCCATTCAAAGCTTTTACACAGTCTTCTTGTTGTATCATAAATCTGGCTCATAATAATCGGTACCTTCAAAATTTTATAGGTTGTTGAGATTAACGACCTTTATGACGGAGTACTTACCTTTTATTTTCTCTATTACGTCCTCATTGGCGTTGTATACCCTTATCGTGATGAAATCTGTCTGACCATTTAGATCTCCGAGGACTTCATCAGATACCTTCAAGGCTTCGGGTGTGGCCTGAAATACTTCTATCCTGCTGTTAGGGGAATTTAATGTGATCGGCACGTATCTTTCTCTGCTGTACAGTTCCTTTGTAAGTTCCTGGAATCTGGATGCATCCACATCGCTGATGGGTATATTTGTTGTTAGCTCATATTTTAGCCCGGGAATATCCAGAATTAAATCGGACATTCTGTTAATTTTAAGGGGTTCTATAATGATGTCAGTGGCGTTCTTACTACCTGCAGCTTCCAGTGTGATGGAATCAATGTAATAATCTGCAAATTTATCATCATATCCTCCGGCAAGAATTTTCTTTCCATTAACGTCAAGGAGGACTTCCACCTTTCCGTTAACGGTTCCCACCCATATAACTTCACCATAGATTTCTTCTCTCTTCTGCTTTAAGGAATTAAATCCATGGATTTTGCTGTTTATGATTTTTCCCTTACTGTAAAGATCATTGTACTTTATCTGGACCTTAGTCATTTCAGAGGAATCGAATGTGAATGATTGAATGTTTGAATCGATGTCTGAGGTTTTGAAAAAGCCATATAAAACTAGCGAGGCCAGGAAAAGGATTATCAAAATGTCTATTATTGTTAATCGACCGATTTTCATTTCTATCTCTCCAAGTTCTTTTTCAGAACTTAATTTCAGACATGAGCAGCATCATGTTAACATTTTCTCATTTTTTAAGGAATACCAGTACTCTACATGCTCCTATCATAATGAGGTCATTAACATCATCCTATTTAATCTTATGGAGTATCTTTTATTGTTACCGTGGTAACCACGCTTTGGTTCTGCAGATGTTTTTCTGTGACTAATTTGAATGCAGAAAAAAACTTAAATTCAAGTGGAACATAGCCCTAACAAGGTGTACATGACACGATAGGAGGATGTTCCATGAAAGATCTGTATCAAAAATTTATTTACCTCATACCGTCCATTATAATATTTTTAATAACTCTTTCAGTGACTCTTAAGTATTCTTGGCCCATAGGGTGGGATATATTCTATCATATTCACCTTTCAAAGGTTTACATGGCAAATGGTTTAACATTTTTTGACCCTATATACAACGCTCCGGGAACCATTATTAATTATCCCCCAGTTTTTCACCTAGTAATTCTAGTTTTAGGTTATGTTCTCAGAATGGACCTCTTTGATGTGGCAAGGCTAATGCAACCATTTTTAGCAGCTCTGGTTGCTTTATCAGTTACTGTGGTCGCTTCAAGGTTATATGAAGATAAGTACGTTGGCATCTTTGCTGGTTTAATCCTTTTCTCTGGCTCAATTGCCATGAGGCTTGGTTCATCACTGCCTGAGAACATGGCTCTCATATTCCTTCCTCTGAGCATTTTCTTCTTCTATGAATTTTTTAAGGATGATAAAATTATAGCATCATTCATATCAGGATGTTTAACAGGTTTGGTCGCACTTATACATCCTGCCGCAACATTCTGTCTGGTTTTTGCAATCACATTCATCACCGCGGGTCTGGTGATAACTGAATTCTACTTTGAAAGGGACACTGGAGTTATAAAAAGGGCTTTGAAGGGGTATGCCATCCTTATTGGAACAGCAGGATTAATTGCATCAGTATGGTGGCTACCAGCATTTTACTTTAAGAGTCTTGGACATGGTGGTGTCGCCACATCTCTTTCTGTTTCCAGGAGTCTCAGTATCCTTAAATATCCCGATGCCCTTGGATATTTTGTTCTGGTACTGGCTGTCGCAGGCATCATACCTGCCATCAGAAGATTTGAGTTAAGGGATCGCCTCATACTTTTATGGATAATTTCAATGTTTATTCTCTCAAAGTCCTACTACTTTGGAATTAACGTCATAACCTACAGGGTACTCATATACATAATGATTCCCCTCACAATCCTGGCATCCTCAGGCTTGATATCCGTCGTGGAGGCAATCAAAAATAAAAATAAGGATATTGCAAGAATTCTCCTGATAGCCCTCTTCATATTTGCCGTTTTCCAGGCCTTCAACAACCTTTCAAGCTCAAAGGTAGCCGATTACGGTGCAATGACTGCTTATGGAAGGATAAACATTGCTCCTCCTACTGATTCAGAATTTGAACTTGCAAAATGGTTCAACAGTCAAAATGAAGATGGTAAGATCTCCCTATCAAATTACTTCACTGGGGGATTTGTAATGGCATATACAAACAGACCTGTGGATTCCCTGTTATATGAGAAATCTGAGATCCCTTCAAGGGATGAGCTGACTGAAAGGGAAATCAGTTATCTTGTATTTGATAAAAGACTTAAAGCGAGTGGAGATTTTAAATTCAACGCCTCCAGCAGTTTCCTATTCTACAACCCAAACCGCATCAATATAAGCGATCTGGAGTATCCCTACCTTCAGAAAATCTATGAGAATCAGGACTTCGTTGTATACAGGGTATTGTAGGGGGTGTTGAATATTCCAAAGAGAAGTACAGCATCGATAAGATCGATGTTTCAAGCCAGGGAAAAGATTAGCATGCATGCTGCTCTACAGGAGATTTTGATAAAGCTTTAAATAAGGCGAATGCAAAACATGAAAAATGTGCCCATATTATGATGGGTAACATTTTGAGCTTCATGAGACAACGTACAGCGTCCTTATGAAGCTCCTTAGAAGATTTAAAGGTCTGGTGTCCATTTTATCACCTTTAAATCTTCTATTAATTTAATTAGAAATGCTCTTGAAAAAACTGGTGATCATGAAGGACCTGCTTTAAATCTTCTATTAATTAGGACAGGTCATATCACGGCATGAACCCGCATATTCAGGGAACCTCAGGACCTCATCCACCTTACTGCCATACCTGTAAACAGTAACACCTTTGCAGCCAAGCTCATGGGCGGCCCTGAACACCCTTTCAACGTCAGCAGGTGATGAATCAGCTGGCAGATTCACTGTTTTTGATACAGCATTGTCCACGTACCGCTGGAAGGCGGCCTGCATTTTAACATGGAATACAGGGTCTATTTCATGTGCAGTCACAAAGAGCCTCCTTATCCTCGCAGGCACCCCGGGGACACCCCTCAGACTCCCCCGGGATTCTATGGCCTCAAGGGATCTCTTATCAAGTCTTCCCGCCATCGTCTTAAAGAGGGGGTGCAGCTCATGGAAGCTCCTTCCCAGGATGTTCCTTGTGAAGGACACGGCAAATAGGGGCTCAATTCCACTGCTGGTGCCTGCTATTATACTCAGGGAACCAGTTGGGGCTATGGTGGTTAATGTGGCGTTCCTCATGCACTCAAATCCCTGGATATCCCATATGCTGCCCTTAAATTCAGGGAATGATCCCCTCTCTCTGGCAAGTTCCATGGAGGCCCTCCTGGCCTCAGATGATATGAATGACATTACCCTTCCGGCCACCTCAAGGGCAGCCACTGAATTGTAGGGTATTCCAAGTTTTATCAGCATATCAGCAAAGCCCATGACACCCAGCCCTATCTTACGGGTTCTCAGTGTCATCTCCTCCACGGGACGGAGGGGGTAGCTGTTAACGTCTATCACATTGTCAAGGAAGTGCACTGCCACATGGATGGTCCTCCGGAGCTTCTCCCAGTTAATACCGGAGGGGCCTACCATGAGGCTGAGATTAACTGACCCCAGATTGCATGATTCATGGGGGAGGAGTGGCTGCTCCCCACAGTTGTGGACTATGAATCCATTGGCTGTGAATGCACTGGCACCGTAGACAGTGGCGTCATAGACATCCTGGCGGCCGGCGCCCCTGAGGCCTCTGAAGGTTGCAAGTGCCGGAAACTCCCCTGCAGCATCATCCATCACAAGGCGGTCTCCCCTTTCAAGTTCACCGGCGGCACGCCATTCCAGACCACCATCCATTACAAGGACCCTGTGATCATGGGTCAACCTTAAGCAATGACCCTCCCTGGTTCTAAGATCATATACGTCCCGTTCACAGGTCCTGAAGAAACCTGAGGGGCAGGGGTACCCTGAGCCCCTGATAAGTGCGGTGAAGGGCTTGCCCTCCAGTTCAGCCACTGTCCGCGGACCCCCGGATGTCATTACAATGGTGTCACCGGATACACAGGGGTTGGTTGCCTCTATCCTCCCGAGTTGTGGAGTGGGGTTGTAGCGGTTTATACGGTCCTCAAAGAGGATCCCGGGATCTCCAGACCTCCAGGCTGCCTCCACGATCCTCTTAAGTATCACCCTGGATTCTACCGAGTCAACCACCTCACCGTTCCTGGGGTTTATCAGATCCACCGGGCGGTCATCCATGAACTCATCAGGTACGGCGACTGAGAGGTTGAAGTTCCGCAGGGGACCCTCCCTTGACTTGGCGTCTATGAAGCTGAATATGTCGGGGTGGCTCACATGGAGGACACCCATATTGGCGCCCCTTCTTCGCCCGCCCTGCTTTATAACGTCAACCGCAACATCGAATATCCTCATGAAGGACACCGGCCCCGAGGCAACACCCATTGTGGACGCGACGATGTCCCCTCTGGGTCTTAACCTTGAAAATGAGAAGCCAACACCCCCACCGGATTTGTGGATGATGGCCATATCCCTCAGGGAGCTGAATATACTATCAATTGAGTCCTCAACAGGGAGTACAAAACAGGCGGAGAGCTGGTTGATGGGCGTGCCTGCATTCATGAGGGTCGGGGAATTTGGGAGGAACTCAAGGTTACCCATAACCGAGTAGAAGGCCTCCTCCGCAACTGCAGGGTCATCACCGTAGGCCTCATCTGCAGATGCAACGGCCCGCGCAACCCTCCTGAACATCTCCTCTGGTGTCTCTACAACCTCACCACCCTCACCCCTGAGAAGGTATCTCTCCTCAAGCACCTTCAGGGCTGTTGTGCTTAAACTGATCATCTTTATGCTAAAATTCCTGTATAATCTTCAGGAGCTCTTTCACATCTGATATAACACTTTCAACGGCATCATCAAGTATTCTCTGGCCCAGAACAGGGTCGGGGTTCACACCATCCCTTTCACATATCCTTGCAGCCTTATCTATTTCTCTGTTGGCTTCACGGGCCTCCTTCAGACCTATCATTCCAATTTCAGGGTAGAGTTCAGGTATGCATTCATCAAGGCGCCTCAGATCCGCGATACCGAGTATGAGACCTGCGGATAGTTCACCGCTACCTGCGTGCGGTCCCTCAATCTCAACTATCCGGTTGTTCCAGGCGATTTCAAGGCCCAGTTCCTCTTCGAGGTCGTCCATACAGTCCTCCAGTTTGTTCCCTCCGTGACCGTTTACAATTACAGCGGCCTCAAGGTTTAGAAGCCTTCTGGCCTTCCTCAGGACAGGTTTCAGTTCCCTCTCAACAAGTTCATCCCTGTCCATGTGTATGCCGTGTTTAACGTAGGGAAACTCTGAGGCGGCATAGAGCACCCCCAGGAACCTGGCCCCGGTCCTCAGGGCTGCCTCAAGGGCCACGTAGGATGCTATCTTTGCATCGGTGTCGATGGGGAGTGCCGGGCCATGGTTCTCGAGGTGTGACCCCACTGCCAGTATCCCGATCCTGTGGACATCCTCTGAGATTATGTTCCCGGCGTCGAGGTTCAGCTCAACCAACACTAGACCTCCAGTTCCCAGATGGCATCTCCGATGTGGTGGATGGTCTTAACAGCCTTTCCTGAATCTCTTTCAACCATTTCAGGTCCACTTATGAGGCTTATACCCACTGCAAGGGGTCTGCGGTTTCTCTCATCCACCACAACGACGGTGTCGTTCTCAGATATCTCAGGGTCGGCGTCAACTATACCGGGGCTCATGACATCGGCCCCGTTTGCAAGGAACCTGACGGCCCCCATGTCAACGACCACATATCCCCTATCTATTTCCATCTTCAGGGCGCCCCTCAGGGTCGGGACAACCCTGTCGTCAATGAACATGAGGAGTGGCTCCCCATTAACCAGTATGATGTTGTTATCATCAGTCTCAATGATTTCAACCGTGGCCTTTTCAGGTATCAGGGAGGAGTAGTCTCCAATCTGCCCCCGTATCTCCCTGAGCTTCTTCTTCTTTATATGGTACCTCTTCCTGATCTTCACAGTCACACCCTGTTCATTTTATGAATGGTCTGCAGTCTGTTCCTTAATCTGCTTTACCATCATTGACTCATTTAAACTCTTCTGCAAGTATATCTATAGCTCATTTCTAAACTACTTTACGTGCACCACATGCATCTCTCATGGATGGGGGGATCCCAGGGCGGACCCTGGAATGGATTTGAAGAGGTACTGCAGTGCAAGAAAACTTATATATTAGTAGAATAGAAAAATGAAGTATCTGATTGGAAGATTTTCAGCTCGTTAGTTAGATTTAAATATAATCCGGCTAAATTTTAATCTAGGATAGGTGATAGATGTGAGTTCACAGAGAGTTAACGTACAGAGACCACTCGATGCCCTTGGAAATTCACTGAATTCCCCTGTGATCATAAAACTCAAGGGTGACAGGGAGTTCAGGGGAGTTCTAAAGAGCTTCGATCTCCACATGAACCTCGTGCTGAATGATGCAGAGGAGCTGGAGGATGGAGAGGTCACAAGAAGACTTGGAACCGTCCTTATACGTGGAGATAACATAGTGTACATATCCCCGTAGATTTAATTGTAAGGGGAAGGGTGGATCAACTTTACAGATTAACTGATTTTAAGGAGGATTAGAACATGAAAGGTACTCCATCATTTGGTAAGCGTAACAAGAATCTCCATATAAGATGCAGGAGATGCGGTAAAAACTCGTATCATGTACGTAAAAAGGTCTGCGCTGCATGCGGTTTCGGCAGATCCCGCAGAATAAGGCGCTACAGCTGGCAGAACAAAAAAATTACAGGCCAAAGGTTGAAATAAATGGATAATAAAGGCCCTGTTGATGTGCGGATAATTGTTGAGGGAGCCTCTGATGTTGAAAGCGTCTCGAGGGCGCTTCAGAGGGTGTCCCTCGGCGCCAAATACCACATAACCATATCATCCATAGTCCCAACAACAAGCCTTGAGATCGCCCTCAGGGCCGTTGAGGGTGCTGACATTGTCCTGATAGCAACGGATGTTGACCAGACAGGCAGGGAACTTGCAGATAAGTTCAGGGAAGCACTCAGGGGCCATGTTGGGCACATTGAACGGATGAAACTCCCCTATGGTCATGACGTGGAATACCTTGACCCGGACCTCATAAGGGAGGAAATAGAAAACGCCATCATAAGGGCCGGACTCCAGACACTCACAGGCATAAGGAGCCTCAGTGACATGAAGGAGAGGCTTGAAGAGTGCCGGGAGAAGCTGGATGAGACAGTTGCCGAAAACACTGCACTGAGGGATGAGAATACCCGGCTGCAGGGTGAAGTTGAGGCAGGTAATGAAAGGATAGAATCCCTCAGGGGGGAGCTGAGTCAGCTTGAGGAGAAATTCCGCCTCCTGGAGGGAGAGTACTCCAAACTCGAAACTCGTTTTTCTGAACTTGAAGATAAGGAACTTCTTGAGACCTTCTCAATCACGGACCTCTGGAGGGAAACCTTTGGAGAGGAACCCGATGACCTTGAGAGGATTTATTTTGTAACCGATCACATTAAACCCGAGGGTATAATCCTTGGACAGGGCTCAATAGCGGCGCCTTCACGGGAAGATGCGGTGGAGTGGCTCCGGATAATAAAATCGGCCCTGGTATTCACTGAAAAAGATGAAGAATCGTCCTAACGTGGATAAACCTTCTTGTTGGGAGAATCTGAAGTGAGAGATAAATGCGGTATTGTAGGGATTTACTCACAGGATAAGAAAACCGGTGTGGCCTCCCAGATATATTATGCGCTCTACGCACTGCAGCACAGGGGACAGGAGTCTGCAGGGATCTCAACATTCAATGGGAACGATATACTGACACACAGGGGAATGGGGCTGGTCTGCGACGTCTTCAATCCTGAGAAGCTAGAGGAACTTAAGGGGAACGTCGGGATAGGACACGTGCGCTACTCAACCACAGGCGAATCAAGGATTGAGAATTCTCAGCCATTCTGGAGCGAATTTCAGGGAGGTAAAATTGCAATAGCCCACAATGGAGACATCATAAACTCCATGGAACTCCGGGAGGAACTCGAGGAGGAGGGTCACAACTTTGTCTCAACGACGGACTCAGAGGTCATCTGCCACCTCCTCAGCAGGGAATACGATGAGAAACCGAACATGATATACTCCATAAAGAGGGTTTCAGAGCAGCTGGTGGGATCATATTCCCTGGTGGTGCTTCTGAACCAGGACCTCTATGTCGTCAGGGACCCTGTGGGTATAAAACCACTGGCCTTTGCAAGGAAGGGCAGCACCCAGATCGTGGCCTCGGAGACCGTGGCCTTTGATGTCATAGGTGCCGAGCATGTAAGGGACGTCCAGCCCGGTGAGATACTCCACCTGAACCGGGGCAAATCCTACTGGGTTGCAAACGCCCCCAACACCAGGAGGGCCCACTGCATGTTTGAGTACGTCTACTTCGCAAGGCCGGACAGTGTAATCGACGGGCGCAACGTATACAGGGTCCGCCTCAATATTGGGGAGGCCCTCTACAGGGAGCACCCGGCCAACGCAGACGTGGTTGTACCCGTACCTGACTCATCCATCCCGGCGGCCATAGGATACTCAAGGGCCTCAGGGATACCCTACGGTGAGGGCCTGATAAAGAACAGGTACGTGGGTCGTACATTTATAATGCCGACCCAGGAGGAACGTGAAACAGCGGTTAAACTCAAGATGAACCCCATAAGGTCCGAACTTGAGGGTAAACGCATAGTACTCATCGATGACAGTATAGTGAGGGGGACAACCTCAAGGGCACTCATTGACATCATAAGGGATGCCGGGGCAGAGGAGATACATCTGAGGATAGGCTGCCCACCCATAAAGTCCCCGTGCTACTATGGCATAGCAATGGCAACGAAGAAGGAGCTCATAGCATCCACCAGGAACGTTGAGGAGATAAGGAGGATAATAGGTGTTGATTCCCTGGGCTACCTCAGCATCGAGTCCCTGGTGGAGTGCATAGGTATAAAGAAGGGATTCCTGTGCACGGGATGCCTTGACGGGGACTACCCCACACCCCTACCATCTGACATAAGTGAATATGAGGCCATGAGGTCCTGCTCCAGATGATGGGACCCTGACTGCTGATTTTCATTGTTGTATAAAATTAAGGATTGTTTTTCAGTGATTGAGATGCCTGAACTCCTATCACCGGCCGGAGACTTTTCTTCCCTCATGGCAGCCCTCAGGTCAGGGGCGGATGCAGTCTACATTGGACTCGAGGGCTGCAACATGAGGGCCCGGGCAGATAACTTTAGGGTAAGTGAGGTTGCAGAGGCGGTGGAGAGGGCCCACGACCACGGCTCAAGACTATATGTCTGCACCAACACGGCCCTCAGGGATGATGATGTTGAGAGGCTCAAGAATATCTTTCCAGAACTCCACTCCGCAGGTGTTGATGCTGTCATAGCCTCTGACCTTGCAGCGGTGGACCTTGCAGCTGAATGCGGGCTGGATGTCCATGTAAGTGTACAGGCAAACATTACAAACACCCGTACACTCACCATACTCAGGGACATGGGGGTCTCAAGGGCTATACTCTCAAGGGAACTGTCCCTCAGAGAAATCGCAGGGATTGCGTCGGCTTCACCGGTTGAGGTTGAGGTCTTTGTTCACGGAGCCCTCTGCACCGCCATCTCAGGGAGGTGCTACCTGAGTTCCTACCTCTATGGCAGAAGTGCAAACTGTGGTGACTGCCTGCAGCCCTGCAGGAAGAGCTGGAGACTGGTATCCGAGGACGGTGAATTCGACCTTGAGGTGTCAGCTTCAGAGGCTGTAAGGAGCTACCTCCTGAGTCCCGCGGATCTCTGCATGATCGAGCACATACCTGAACTTATTGATGCGGGGGTCCATGCATTTAAAATTGAGGGTCGAGGGCGCCCCGCTGATTACGTTGCAACGGTGACAGGTGTCTACAGGGAGGCAATGGACAGATACCTCAGTGGTGAGTGGAGATTTGAGGAGCGCTGGCTCAGTGAACTTCGAAAGGTCTTCAACAGGGGCTTCAGCACAGGATTCTATTTCAGTGAACCCGAGAATGGTAGCAGCGGAAACATATCTGAATACATCAAGGAGGACATTGGGGAGGTAGTAAATTACTACAGGAAGGCCGGTGCAGCAAGGATACGACTATGGAGACCCCTCAAGGTGGGTGATGAGGTTATAATCCAGGGAAAAACCACCGGGGCCCTCATACAGCGTGTTAGGTCCCTCCAGATAGATGGATCACCTGTGGAGATGGCCGAAGGTGGGGAGGTCGGGCTCCTTGTTGAGGACAGGGTGCGGCCAGGAGATCTTGTCTACAGGAGGCTTAAGAGGACTGATTCCTGAGAACCCGGTTTCTGAAAACCCACCCTCGATGTTTCAGTTATTCCTTTTTTTCTGGCCTCCTATTACTGGCTGGTATGTGGTGGGGGACTGTTATTTTTAAAAGTGATGGTCCACATATTAAAGATGGGTGAATAGATGATAAGGGTAAAGGATGCTATGCAGAGCGATGTTATAACCGTTAAGAGAAACAGCAGTATACATGACGCGGCAAGGGTACTCAGGGAGAACAGGATAAGCGGTGCCCCGGTTGTGGACGAGGATGGGAACCTTGTGGGTATCATCAGTGAGGGGGATATAATGAGGCTCATAGAGGTCCACTCCCCAAGCCTTAACCTCCTCATGCCATCACCACTGGACCTCCTTGAACTCCCCCTCCGCATGAAACACGAATATGATGAGATAGCCAGGGGTATAAGGAAGGCCGCTGTCATGCTCGTGGAGGAGATAATGACCCGTAAGGTTATAACCGTGCCCCCGGACGCTTCGGTCTCAGATGCAGCTGAGCTCATGGAGAGGCATGACATCAAGAGGCTCCCGGTTGTTGATGAGGATGGCAGGCTGGTCGGGATAATAACAAGGGGCGACATAATAGGGGCCTTTGTTAAGTGAGCGCTCAGTGGTGTCTCAATGAAGAGGATAGCCATCTATGGGAAGGGAGGTATAGGTAAATCCACCATCGTCTCAAACATGGCGGCAGCTTACTCATCGGAACACAGGGTCCTTGTGATAGGCTGTGACCCCAAGGCAGATACCACAAGGACACTCTACGGTGAGAGGCTCCCTGCGGTTCTGGATGTACTGAAGGAGAACAGAAAACCCGATGTTTCTGAGGTAATACACACCGGATTTGGTGGTGTAAGGTGCGTTGAATCAGGTGGCCCTGAACCAGGTGTGGGGTGTGCCGGGAGGGGCGTCATAGTTGCAATGAACCTCCTGGAAAGGCTTGGAGTATTCAGGGAGGATATTGATGTCATAATCTATGATGTCCTTGGTGACGTTGTCTGTGGAGGCTTTGCAGTTCCCCTGAGGGAGGACTTTGCAGATGAGATCTACATAGTTACATCCGGGGAGTACATGTCCCTTTACGCGGCCAACAACATTGCACGGGGCATAAGGAAGCTCAAGGGTAAACTTGGAGGTGTCATATGTAACTGCAGGGGCATCCGGGACGAGGTGGAGATCGTATCTGAATTTGCTTCAAGGATAGGTTCAAGGCTGATTGGAGCTGTTCCAAGAAGCCATCTTGTCCAGGAGAGTGAGCTTGAGGCCAGGACTGTCATAGAACGGTTTCCTGAGTCTGAACAGGCCTCTGTTTACAGGAAACTCGCGGAGGATATCTACAGGAACACAGAATTCACGGTACCAGAGCCAATGGATCAGGAGGAGTTTGAGGAATTCTTCAGAAAATTCAGGGTTGAGGGTAATGATGGTGCCTCCTGAGATTCATCCTTGATCCCAGGTGGTCTTTCATGGGTTTTTGATGGAGGATATGGTTATGGAGAGGTTTGAGCAGCTTGGAGCATTCCATCTTGCAGCTGGATTTCTGATAGTGATTATGGCGGTATGGGCATTCGACCCATCAGGTGCCCTTGGAACTGAGCCCCAATGGCATGCAGCCCTTAAGTTAATCTTCGGGGCTCTGATGATGGGTGCTGGGGTTAAACTACTGAGGGGATAGTCATATCACCCATTCATGGACCTCAGCTCCCAGTTCCATGAAGGCCCTCCTTACAGATTCGGTGGCATCATTTTTATTTTTGAAGTGGTGCAGGTGGGAGGTGCAACTGCAGTCTGAACAGCCGAATTTATCAATGGATCCATCTCCATGGAGCTTCTCTGAAACTTTACATTCGAGTTTTCTTTTGTCTGTTGTGTAGAGGACACATTCAACGTCCGCCTCGTCTAGGAAGTGGTCTATGTGCCACCTCCTCCTTTTCTCGGAGCTGAGATGTCTTTTTATCCTTGCCTCAAGGGAGTTGAATCCTGAACCCACATAGACATAGAATCCCGGAGGGAAACTTACGGTTCCAAGGCTTCCGATCCTCCTCTCAGTCCCTCTGCAGTTTATAATGAGACAGTATGTTCCCTTCATAGCATCATCCCCTGGATTTAACTGGGCGTTTTCATAGGTGCATTCCTTCCGTATATACATTAAGGGGACACCCCTTTATATAATAATCTTAGCTGAACATTTACTAATTTAAGAGGATGTACACTCATTTCAGGTAATAAATTGAATGGTTATTATCACAGCAAGAAACTTTTAGTAAAATTTATATCCATCACAATTTTAATATAATTCTGGTTTCTGCAGGGCACCATTACCAGTGGGGGTGATACCATGGCAGTGGCAAAATGGTTGCTTTACATAAATAGGTATAATACTGGTACTGATGGGTATACTGGGTTACCTTGGGATTCCGTATCCGGCTCTCAAGGACCCGGCATGGCACGCTGCCCTTAAAATAATTATCGGGCTTGTAGCCCTCTGGGGAGGTACGAAGGCAGAGTAGATTTTTTGCCAGTTGAACTCTTTTTTCTGGGCCCTGCAGAAACCCAATTTTTCCATGGTGATCCAATGGGAGTGTTGAGATATACTCTGAGGGCAAGGGGACATCCCAATGTCACAGCAGGCCACAGGACAACCTTTGAGGTCACTGTGGACCCGGAGATAGGTGAAACAGCAGACTGCATAATAGGCGTTTCATCGTCTGATTCCATATCAACACTTCCCGATGAGATGAAGAGGGCCATAGCAGGGGAATCATCACGGGTGAGGGTTATACTGAGGACAGAGAATGGCTATGATGAGATAAGGGGCTACGGGCACCCTGAACTTACCCTTGACCATCCAACTGATATAGTGTGCAGGAAGAGTGATTACATCTGCAGCAGGACGCTGATGATAGGGGCTGATAAGGCTGCCTGTGATCTTGATGAGAATCTTGTGAGGGATCTGAGGGAGGGCAGGGAACTCACGGTTGAGATAATAGTCGAATATTAATTCTGTGCTATATATACTTGGAAGCCATTGAGAACCTGAGATTCAGTACTCTTTCTGGAGTTCTTACTATTAAAAAAATTTTGAAGTCCAGTATTGCCTACTGAAAATTGATGAAATAGAAGTGCAGGGGACGGGATTCGAACCCGCGAAGGGACTCCCCCACTAGGCCCTCAACCTAGCGCCTTTGACCGCTCGACCACCCCTGCATGGGAAAAATCAGTGCTGATCGGGGAGTGAAACAAAGTATCTACATTTTACTATTTAAAGTTTGCGGTGGTTCAGACTTCTGCAATGAAACAGAACATGCTGGTGCCATCATATTTATGCAGATGAAAGGATATACTGATAGGCTGAAAGCTGCATTCTCAGTTATTATTGACTTAATGACCTGACGGGTGATCACTATGGACTGTCTTAGGGAGGTGGGTGATGACCTTCTTGTGAACATTGAGGTATCACCTGCATCAGGAAAATTTAGGATCTCAACCTACAATGAATGGAGGAAGAGGATTGAGGTGAAGATCCGTTCACCCCCACAGAAGGGGAAGGCAAACAGGGAGATAATAAGGGAATTCTCAGAAACCTTTGGAAGGGATGTTGAGATAGTGTCAGGGCAGAAGAGCCGTCAGAAGACAATCAGGATTCAGGGCATGGGAAGGGATCTCTTCCTGAAGCTAGTCTCAGAAAAATTTGGCCTTGAGATTCCATGAATATGTTAAGCTCTGTTATTAAATGTATAGAAAAGTTTATTAGTCATCAAGATTAGAAAAAACAACTGGAGGTTAGAAATGATTTCGACAGTCACAACAACAACTACCACCACGGTGACAACTGCGGATGTCATGACATACAGCATAATAGCAGTGATTGCACTTATTGGTTTCCTGGCGGTGAAGGAGGTGCTCAGCTCTGATGAAACAGGAAACGAAACATTAAAGGCACTGGTATCCGGTTCCAACGTGGCAATTCTACCGCTACTGATAGTGTTTGCAGCGATAGTGATATACAGGGTCCTTACAATTGTCTGAAGGGGGTAAAGGATGAACAGAAATGCTTTAATACTGGCCATAGTGGTTATAATCATCATAGCGGGGGCTCTGGCCCTCATGATGGGGAAACAGACAGTTACACCCCCTGCAGCAGGCACAACACTCCTTGCATTGGACAACCATGCTGCTGACCATCAGGTGCATGCGGTTGCGGTTATAGAGAACGTATCAAAGGCTGATGGCTCACTAACGAACATATACATGGATTCATGGGAACAGCCAAATGGAAGGGTTACAGTGGACCTCTCAAAGGAACTCGGCTACAATGGATCATTACCTGCCGGAACAACCTTTACACTGAAGATGTGGATTGATCCACATGCTAACAAAACAGGAAACGCAACCATCAACATGACTGTACATGGAGGTAACCAGGATAAAATCGATGACGAGGCAAATGCATACATTCTTACAGCCTCACACGCATTTTACCCCGCATCTACCATAACTTCAAACCAGATCAACATTACACAGGACCCCAGTAGGGGAGCTGAGTTCCTCAAGGGTATAAAATCAGTATATGTTGAGCTTCTTATAACCGTGAATGCAGATGGGACGGTTACCATAACACAGCTCGCACCTCCAGTTCTATGTACTCTCGCAGCGGGTGGTTAAACTTTTTTTATTTTTTAAGTTAATGGAGGTTTTTCATGAAGGCAGTTATACCAGCAGCTGGCCTTGGGACCCGTTTCCTGCCTGCAACCAAGGCACAGCCCAAAGAGATGTTACCGGTCTTTGACAAGCCAACAATACAGTACGTTGTTGAGGAGGCAGTGGCCTCGGGCATAGATGATATACTCATAATAACAGGTAAGGGTAAGAGGTCAATTGAGGACCACTTTGACCGTTCCTTTGAACTTGAATACTTCCTGAGGAAGAACAACAAGATGGATTACCTTGACGAGGTTGAGGCCATATCAGACCTTGCCGACATCTACTTCGTGAGGCAGAAGGAACAGAAGGGCCTCGGGGATGCAATATACTGTGCAAGAAAGCACATAGACGGTGAGGACGCCTTCGCTGTTCTCCTGGGGGATACCATAACCTCATCAGAGGTCCCATGCACGCGCCAGTTAATGGATATATATGAGAGGTACGGGGCATCTGCAATTGCAGTGGAGGAGGTCCCCCTGGATAAGGTGGAACGATACGGTATCATAGATGGCGAAGAGGTCTCAGAGGGAATCTACAGCATAAAGGATATGGTTGAGAAGCCACCTGTAACTGAGGCGCCTTCAAACCTTGCCATAATGGGCAGGTACGTCCTTGAGAGTGAAATATTTGACCACATAAGGGAGGTGCCACCTGGATTCGGTGGTGAGATACAGCTCACAGATGCCATGAGGTGCCTTGAGGAGGTCTATGGTTGCGTTTTCAGGGGAAGAACCTATGATATTGGCAACCGGCTTGACTGGCTTAAAACATCCCTTGAATTTGCAATGAATGATGATGAGATAAGGCCCGAATTAATTGAATATCTCAAGAATCTCATCGATAATTACTGATAACCCTCTTGGCATTCAATGGTTCCCTCTGATTAATCTCTATTTTTTTAAATAAATTAGAGGAAGGGCATTACCAGGAAGAGAATGGAATTTGATATCCCGTGGGATATGGTTATACCTGAAATGCTCCTTGTTCTCTGAAACGCCAGACCATAGATCATGGCGACACTGAAAACAAATATAAGGTCGTAACCAGATTTCCAGCCAACGTGAAGGGCTGTAAAGAGGAGTGAAGCATACAGAAGTCCTGGAAGTTTTCCCATAACGTCCTCCGCATTTCTCTGAAGGATCCCCCTGAAGAGGAGCTCCTCTGCCAATCCAGTCCCTACAAGCATGACCAGAAAGCCCACCAGTAGATTTGAAACTGAGGGTGAGGGTATCAGTGCTTCAGGTCGGAGTATCTGGTACTCGATGTAACCCATGGGGAAACCGGTAAGTGCAACAGCCACCTGCCACTTCAGATTTTTAAGGTTCAGTCCAACAGCATCCCATCCAAGTTTCTGGATCCGCATGAGGGCAGCGGATGCAGCAAAGAGGGGCAGGGCTATTATAACATACCAGTAAAGGTGTTTTATAACAGCAAGGGGCATTGAGAGCCCCACGATCCTTATGAGTGGCAGCATCATCATGGCAGCGAGGAGGACCTTCATCTTCTTCTTTGATAGGGCCGAATGGATAAAGAGGGCGAAAAGGAGAGACGCATGAATCACGAGGCCAAGCTTCATGCTTATGAATGTCGTCGAATACTCGGCGATGATGAGAATTGCAAGGTAAAGGAGCAGCACGGAGGCGTTGTACCTTAAAATTTCTTCCCTGAGTTCCGCCTCCAGTTCCTTCATCTTTGAATATGCGACAAGGACCTTGATCTTATCCTGGTTCTTCATGCAGATCTCATTGTACTTTCTGTATGCCTCAAGGGCCTCATCGTGTTTCCCCATCTTCTCAAGGATCCTTGCACTGTAGAGAACGGCATCTGATTCCCTTTTAAGATTCCCTGTTTTACGGAAACCCGATGCCGCAAGGTTGTAGAACCATGCGGCCCTCTTCAGTTTGCCCTTACCCTCATAGGCCCTCCCCATGCAGAGTGATACATCGGCCTCATGGGGGTCATCCACCTCCCTGTAGAGTTCGAGGGCGTTCCTGTAACTCTCAATGGCAAGTTCGGTCCTGTTGATCTTGTGGTACTCTCTTCCGATTCTGAAGAGTGTGTCAGCGGTCTTCTTCAGATCACCTGACTCGGCGTATTCATCAGCAACCCTGTTAAGATATTTAAGTCTGTCAATGTAGTCCTCTGGTCTTAGTATTCTTCTTCTCTCCAATATATCACCTAATCCATTAATGGATGGTTTCGTTGAAGCTGACCAGTGCGGTAGCCTCTCAGCACTCACCTAATCCATTGCCATCCTGTGGAATAGCTCACCATCCACGTGGAGGTCAAGCTGACCTGCAGAGGGAAGTGACGCCTTCTCAAACTTCTTGACGTCCTGCAGGATGCTCATATCAAGTATGGCCTCCATTGACCTCACTCCATGCCTGTATTCAGGTATCATGAGGAAGGCATTGAGCACTCCCTCATCGATTCTGAGGCGTCCGCTGGTATCAAAGAGGTGGGGAGTCTTCCTCTCAAACATGGACCTGAGGAGTATTGCCCTGCGTAGCATGAAAAACTTATCCCGTCTGTGCTGTGGGTCCGGACCTATGATGTTCACGTATCCCCTGAGGCGGCTTATGAAGTCCCTGACCTTGGCCTCCCTCAGAACTTCAGGGTCCTGTGACTCAAACTCCTGGAATGTGCTGCTCGTACCCCCTGCAAATACCAGGATGGATTTGCCCAGGGGATGCATGCTGTCACCTTCCCTGAACTCACCGTCCTGCATCGGTGCAAGGAAGTACTTAACCCAGCCAAGTCTCTTCTCTCCGAGGGGGGAGTCAAATTCATCAAAGAATGCCTGGGGAACCATACCCTCAAGTACAGCGTCTCTTATCTGGTGGAAGGCGTCTATAAGATCATCCTCGCACCTGAACTGGGATATGTTGAAGTTGAGGGGCTTTATTCTCTCAGGGTCAACACTTGCAGCAAGCTGGCTCACTGCAAAGGATTTGCCGGCACCGGGGGGCCCGAACACCCCGATGCACAGGGGCCTCTCAGGATTATCATTTTTCATGTACTCCACCATCAGGTTCCTTATGCTCTGATAACCCTCAATCTCCCTTCGGTCTGCTGTTATGAGTTTACCGAAGTGGGCAACAGGTAGCGGACATTTCCGTCTGCTGTAACCGTTTATCACAATGTACCTTGAAACCGCCTCTATGTCGAATATTGGGGGTGAGTCGGCGATTGTCCAGAGCCCCCGAGGGTGCTTGGGTATTTCAACAGCCCCTATCTCCTCACCGGCACTCTGGAATATCTCATCTACAGGGTAGTCTGGCGCGGATGAGAACCCCCTTTCAAGGAGTCTGGCAGCGGCTGCCATACCCCTTCTTATGCATTCATCCATCCCATGACCCTCTGAAAGGGCCGCAGTGAATCCTGCAGTGAATGCAGAGCCACATCCCTGCATTTTCCCCGGTGCTCTCTCTGTAAGGTTGCCCTCAAAGAGCTTCGGGTGGTAGAACAGCCTGGCATCCCCCCTGTTGTAATGTATGGCGCCCTCGAGGCCTATGCGGACCACCACGTTGAGGTCCCTGAGATCTTCGAGTGATCTGTTGTTCTCCATCTGCCAGATGAAGTCCTCTGCGGTCCTCTCCCATGAAAGCCTCCTTGTTATGCTGGCACCGTGCTCCCTGAGGTCATCTGCGGTTATTATGACTATTAGCTTCTCTGGATGTTCTTCCAGGAGGTGCTCCCAGAGGCTGCCTCTGAATAGTGGTGATGACATCTTAAGCACAATGAGGGGGTCTCCACCCATGAGCTGGGACGGCCACCGATCCTCCATCTCCCTGAACCCGTTCCCAGCGTCATCGATCACTATGATGGGGGATTCATGTTCCTTTAAACTGAATGGCATTGATGGAAGACCGCTGTCCGGGCCGGTGTAACCCATGAACTTCTTGACGTGATAACCATCGCCTGTGGCTTTGAGTTCCGCGAAGGAGTGTATGAACTCTGAGGGGTCAGTGTTACCTGGCTCATCCCCTATTGATGGGTGATTAACCTCCGTAAAGTTCTTCAGCATCCTTGCTGTGAGGAGTGCGCCGCCCTCAAGGGCCTTCCTCTTGAATCCAAGGTGGTTCTTCCAGTTGAACTCTGAGACCTCGGAATCTCCCTTGACAGGCCACTGTATCCAGTCAACGGTTATATCTCCAGTGACGGTTATCATGAAACCCCCCCTTTGATCCTTGAATGCCAGTTCCATGCGGTTTCTATTATATCCTCGAGTTCTGTGAATTCCGGCCTCCAGCCAAGGACCTTCCTGGCCCTACCGGCACTGCCCACGAGTTCCGGCGGATCACCTGGTCTTCTGTCATCCTCAACAGCATTTATACTGGCACCTGTGACCTCCCTGCAGGTCTCTATAACCTCTCTGACTGAGAAGCCGTTCCCGTTTCCAAGGTTGAAAACCCCGCTTTCTCCACCCTCAAGGTATCTGAGCGCCCTCCAGTGGGCATCTGCCAGGTCCATAACGTGGATGTAGTCCCTCACACATGTTCCGTCGGGTGTGGGGTAATCTGTGCCGAATATCCGCACGGCGTCCCGCAGACCCAGGGCAACATCCAGAATGATGGGTATAAGGTGCGTTTCAGGGTTATGAAGCTCTCCCACCTCCCCTTCAGGGTCTGCTCCGGCTGCATTGAAGTAGCGGAGCGAGACATAGTTGAGGCCATAGGCATCCCTGTAGTCCTTCAGTATCTCCTCAACCATGAGCTTGGATCTGCCATAGGGGCTTATGGGGTTGAGGGGGTGTTCCTCGCTTATTGGTATCTCCATGGGGTTCCCGTAGACTGCACAGGTGGATGAAAATATGAATTCCCTGACGCCATGGTCCACCATGGAATCCAGGAGGTTTATGGTGTTCACGACGTTGTTATGGTAGTACCTTCCTGGTTTGAGGACCGATTCACCGACATCTGTGAATGCTGCGAAGTGCATGACCGCATCCACGTCATGGGTTTCAAAGGTCCTGTCAAGGAGTCTCCTATCACCCAGGTTACCCTCTATGAATTCACCCCACTTAACAAAATCCCTGTGGCCCCTTGTGAGGTTATCAAGGATGAGGGTTTCGTATCCCCTCTCTGATAGAAATTTATTGACATGTGACCCGATGTATCCTGCTCCGCCAACGATGAGTATCATTTTATCACACAGATATGATTCTGTCTATATTTCTGTTAACATGTAAATAAGGTTTGGTGGCCTGTTTTTGTGGGTATGTCTTTGTGGTCTGCCTTTGCATAGATTTAATGGTCTGATTTCATATATTAATCTGAGGTGATGTTTTGAACTACTTTGTCTTCGCGCTACTTGCAGCTCTCATGTTCGGTCTTGCCCCGGTCTTCAGCAAGATTGGTCTTGAGGGGCTTAACCCCGGTGTTGCCCTAACCATAAGGAGTTCGGTGATAACCATGATCATGCTCATATGGGTCATGTTCAATGGGGGTGCGGAGGCGCTTTCAGAGGCAGGTCCCAGGGGATGGTTCTTTCTGGCTCTTGATGGGATATCAGCGGCCCTCCTGGGACAGCTATTCTACTACTACGCCCTCAAATCGGGGGATGCCTCTGTGGTTGTCCCGGTGGTTGCAGCCTTCCCCATCTTCACGGTGATGGTTGCGGCACTACTTCTGGATGAGAGCATAACGGCGACAAGGCTTGTCGGCCTTATGATGGTTGTTGCTGGTGTGATCCTTGTTAGAATGTGATCTAACACAGTTTTTTGCGAAATTTAGATAAATTTTTATCACTTGAGGTTGATAAGATTAATGGGGAGGTTTTTATGGAGATAACTGAGAAGATGGTTGAAGGGATTCGTGTGGCCTACATTGAGTGCAGGGGAAGCTATGAACGTATACCGGAGTACATCTCTGAGGTTGCGGGATGGGTGATTAAGAACGGTCTGCAGATGACAGGTCGTGTATATGGGACATACTACAACACTCCAGAGGAGGTTGATGAGGAGGAACTCCTCTACGAGATAGGTGTTTCCATTGCAGGTGAGGCCGAAGCGGATGAAAGGGTTAAGATAAAGAACCTACCATCCCACAGGGTCATTGCAGCGTTACATGAGGGACCATACACTGAGGTGGGACCGGTTATACATGCCCTCATCGAATATGCGATGGAGAATGGCTATGAGATTACAGGGCCCATAACAGAGGTTTACCTCAACAGTCCACTGGAAGTTGACGAATCTGAGCTCCTTACAGAGGTCCAGATCCCTGTTAAAAGGTTAGAATAATAATTTTGAGGGATCTAAAGATCCCCCTCAAACTTTAAAACCATTTTTAGCACAATCAGTGTTTTTTGTCTTAGGTTTTCAGAGGTATTTCCAGGTTATTTGAGTTTGTGCTGTGTTTTCCGGTCATATCCGTGTAGGTTACACCGAAGCCCCCTATAAAGTAGGGGTTTGACAGCGTTGCGTCATCTCCGAATTCCCTCTTGACCTCCTCCTCTGTGGGTATGTAAATCTGGACCTGGAATTCCACCTGTTCACCGGGTCCTATAACAGAGAAGCTCCTTTCGAAGTCCTGTGAAGAAACCTTAACGTTTTTGGCGGGACCCTCACCATCATTTCTCAGTTTACACTTCAGCGTGATATTTGTGCCTGGTTTTGCAGTTTCAGGTCCTGCCTGAGTTGCGACAATCCTGGCTGAGCCTGATTTATGGTTTTCTGTTTTATTGGTTCCCAGAGTTTCCGGGCTGGTGTTACCATCTGCACTGCCATTTCCATTTAGGATGTAGACTCCAGCGGCGCCTGCAATAAGAAGCACCACAATTAAAGAAACCAGTTTTAAATTCATGGTTACCGCCTCCAGATTTAATAGAGGATATGGGTCCTTTCATTATAAATGTTTTTGGATGTTTAATGGGAAAGTGCATATACCTGAACGATCACATAATATCAATGTGGTTTAAATGAAAATTGAAGAGCCGATTAAAACGACCGTTGAGGAGCTTCGCAAACTCCTCGACGTGAAGAACCTTGTAGGTGAGGCCATTGAAAGCGAGGACAAAATACTGATACCCCTGATGAAGATGGGGGTTGGATTCGGGGCCGGTATGGGTGAAGGAAGGGCTTCAACATCGGATACTGGCGCCGGAAGCGGCGCAGCTGCCGGGGCAGGAGTTGAACCCGTGGCGGTCATCGTTCTGCTGAAGGGCGTTGAGGGACCCGGGGGTGTCAGGGTCATAGATTTAACTTCAGGCAGGGGGAGAGTTATAGGGGAACTTGGATCCGCAGTCACCGATATAATAAGGGAGATCTCAGATAAGGGTGATTCTGAGGTAAAGCGGGGAGAATAAAGGTTTCATGAAATTCCTCATCCTGGCGGTTCCAGCGGGGCTGCTGGCTGTGCTGCTCATCTCACCCTACACCCTGGTCATCAGGGGTACTAAGAAGGGGCAGAATATGGATTTCAGGCTTCAGATCCTGCTCTGGAGACTTGGAATATTCAGAAAAAGATTTAAAGGTGCTGATAAAGAAAAGGGTGAGGAATTTGAGTTTAAAAGGCTGATTGAACTGGCACGCAGGGCTATAATTGCCAGAAGGGATATTATGGATCTTGCAGGGAGCGTTCTATCTTCAATTAACCTTCAGAGACTGGAACTGACTGTTGATGTGGGCTCGGATGACGTGGCAGGGACCGCAGAGCTATCAGGTTACCTCTGGACCATTTCAGCATTGACTGCAGGGGTGAGGAATGTTGAAATAATGGTCAGACCTGACTTTTCAGGTGATGAGGTGAATGGGGTCCTTGAACTCAGCTTAAGGGTGACACCCCTCAAGCCACTTCTAACATTTCTCATGCTTCTCAGGAGGAGAACCTTCAGGGAATTCATCTCAGGTCTCCGGAGTTTCTCATGACTCTTATGATGCTGGTGTGTTTTAATGAGGATAATTGAGGGGGCATGTCCCGCTGCAGCTGTGGATGCCGGTGGCAGGCTTTTAATACCCGTCTTCAGGGTCAGCTTCATCCTCACAGAAAAGGGTATAAATGCAGTCTCACTGAAACCTATACTGTGTATCGTGATGGAGGGTGAGATGAGGTACATCGTATCCCTTCAGGGTCCCTGTGACCCTCATACCCTCTAAGTTGCACTGATAGGATTCTGGTGGTTATGATGGAGAATGATCGCATATCAGACTTTTTCATTGTGGCATTCATATTTTCATGGGTACTCTGGATACCTGTAGCAATGGTCTCTGCGGGCTTCAGTTTCCCCCAGCCCCTGCAGGCATTCCTTGAAAGCCCCTACAACCCTGCAGCCTTCGGCCCAACACTTGCAGCTGTTCTCCTGAGCTACAGGTATGGCGGCCGGGATGAACTGCTGGCACTCCTCAGGAAAGGTGTTAATTACGACTTTCACAGGCTCTGGTGGCCTGTAATCCTCTTATTCTTTCCTGTGCTAACTGCAGTGGCACTCTACCTGGGTGTCCTGTGGGGTGACCCCCAGCCGTACCTCTACTGGACCTCCCAGCCCCTCATGGTCATAATGGTGTTCATTTACATATTCTTCCTCGGAGGGCCACTGCAGGAGGAATTCGGGTGGAGGGGCTATGCCCTTCCACGGCTTCAGAGGAGGTACTCGCCAATCTACGCGACTCTGATAATAGGGTTCATATGGGGGCTCTGGCACATACCCCTATTCTTCATTGGGGGTAGTATACAGTCCCAGGTTCCCTTCTGGAGTTTCATGATCCTTATAATCTCTGCCTCGGTGATATATACCTGGGTCTACAACTCCACAGGCAGTATACTGGCCACCATGATAATCCACACAACAGGAAACCTCTCATACTTCCTCTTCCCGGTCCAGGGCACCCTTGCTGGAGGAATATTCCTGATGATTCTGAACGTGGCTGCAGCCCTTGCTGTGATGTTATTTGCGGGATCAGAACTTAAAACAGACTTCGGTGGTCAGGGGCACTGAATTTTCATGGATAAAAAAATAATTTGAGGGTTCATCAGCGTGGGTCAGGACCCGTGACTGTGGGGTTGTCCTCCACCTGGGTCCACTCGGTGAATGATCCCTCATATATCCTGACATCAGGGTACCCAAGGTACCACTTGAAGAGGAGGAACTCGTTCGTCGCCTCCCTGCCGGTGCCGCAGCTGCAGATTATCTTTCTGTCGGGTGTTGCACCCACTGAATTTACGAGTTCAAGTATCTCATCCTCTGGCTTCAGCAGGGTCTTGTTTTCCGGGTCCATGAGGTCAGCCCAGGGGAGGTTAACTGCGCCCGGTATGTGCCCGGGTTTTATCCAGGGGCCCTGCCCCTCATAGACCTCGGCCGGTCTTGCATCGAGGAGCAGAACGTCTTCATCGTCCTTTATCCTTTTGAATTCAGGGTACTCTATATAGAAGTCCTCCTTTGTCACAGCAGAGAAACCGGATTCCTCAACCTCAGGGAATACCTTTGTTAATTCTCCACCGGCCCTCTTCCACTCTGCGAGTCCGCCATTGAGTACGAGGATGTTCTCATGGCCAAACCTTGCAAGGGTGTAGGCCACCATGGTCTGCTCGAGACCATCACCCCAGCCCTTGACTCCGCCGGTACCTGTGTATACAACGGTGGGCCTGTTTTCGATCCCTGCCTGCTGGAATATCAGCTCGACTGCTCCCTCAGGGATGTACATCGCAGGCGCCTTCCCACGGGGCTCCCTGAAGAGGCCCTCGTTGAGGTAAACTGCTCCGGGTATGTGTTCAAGTATGTAGTCGTGGATGTTTGGCTGACAGTCTATTATGGCAACATCCTCCATATTCTCCATCAGCCATGCAGGCGTCACCCACCTGACACGGCCGTCCCCCTTACCATATGGTTCCATGGAATCACTCCTAACATATTATGTAATAAGTATGTCATCGATAGATATACATTTTTCGATGGAAGCATGAAAATAAGAAATAATTAAAGAGATCGGTTGAAAATGTTATAAATTGTTGAACCTGCTATCCCTGAACCTTTCTCTGTAGTGTATGAGGGCATCGGGTTTCTTTCCTGTGATCCTTTCAGGCAGGCTCTGGTTCAGGAACCCCTCCACCACACCCTCAAGTATCTCGAGCCTCTCCCTTGCCTCATCGAGGAGGTCCTTGGTTATCTCTATGCGGTGCTTCAGGCGGTTATTTTCATCCTCCAGTTCCTGGAAGTCCCTTAGCTTGAGGTCAAGTCTCATAACCTGCAGTCTGTTAACCTCCTCCTGCAGCCCGGATTTTTCGGATCTGATCTCATCGACCCGTCCCATGCAATCGGCGAGCTTGAGTTCAAGTTCCCTGATCTTCCTGTCCCTTTCAGCTATCTGGTTCTCAAGTTCCTCAATTTTCTCTTCAGGATCCATGTGTCTGTCTCCTTACATTAAATATGAAATCATGGGTCTTCAAAGGAGTGACGAGGCGACGGTAAGGTATATCAGCGTGGTTGTGAAGTCACTGAGTATGGTTGCCAGGGGTCCGGTTGCAACCGCAGGGTCATAGCCTATCCTCCTGAAGAGGAGGGGTGAGACCGTGGATATTAAAACCGCTGCTATTATGCTGAAGAACATGGATACAAAGACTATCAGTCCAAGTAAAGGGTTCATGCGGGTGACCCCGGCCATCAGCCCGGCGAAGGCAGAGGATAGGGCGCCTATTGCAGCTGCGACCAGGACCTCTCCCTTTATGTACTTGAGGTGATTCATTGATGGATCAACAGCTATCTTCCTTATTATGAGGGCCTCCGACTGGGTCCCCACGGCGTCGCTCATGTAGACCATCACGGGTATGAATGATGCCAGGGCTATGAACCCTGAGAGCAGGTCCTCAAATCTGCCTATCATTGAGGCGGTAACGGTACCACCCACCACCCCTATGATGAGCCAGGGAACCCTTGACTTCACCATGGACCCGGGGCTTCTCTTCTCATCAACCACGCGGTGGAAGACACCACCAAAGTGCAGCATGTTCCTGTCAGCCTCAACCTTCAGTATCCTTATGATTTCATCATAGGGCACAACACCCCTGAATCTGCCCCCACTGTCAACAACCGGAATGGCCTTAATTCCATGTGAAAGTGCCAGGTAGGGTATATCAAATGGCTCATCTTCGGGGGTGAAGCATATTATGTCGCGGTGCATGAAGTCCCCGAGGATTTCATGGTGGGATAGGATCTCACGGATTGATACGACACCGGCCAGAGTATCACTGTCAAGGATGTAAACATAGTCTATGCTGTCATATTCGCCCATCTTCCTTCTTATCATCTCGAGGGCATCCTGGCTGGACATTCCAGGCGATGCAGTCGGTACTCGCTCTGTTATCCGGAACTCCATAACCATCCCCTCAGTACCTTTCTCTGTATCCAAGTTCCCTGAACCTTAAACTTACAGATAGGCCATCCTCTGTTTCTATTTTCAGTTCACCATCAAGCTGGTCTGTCAGGGCCCGTATAAGGTACCAGCCCATGCTTCCGGATTTCTCCAGGACCTTCGGTGATTCAAGGCCTATCCCATCATCCTTCACGGTAAGTTCAAGGGTCCCGTTGAGGGATCTGAGCTCAACGGTTATGTTATCTGCCCCTGAGTGCTTGAGGGAGTTACTCACAAGTTCATTGACCATGAGACCAATGGGGAGACTTGTCTCAAGGTTGAATTCAAGGTCCTCTATGCTGGAGCTGATCCTCACATCCTTCCCATGGGTCTGTCCCTGGCTCAGCTTTGAGAGGATGTTGTTGAGGTAATCCCTGATCCTTATTGTTCTGAGGTCTGTTGATCTGTAGAGGTGCTCATGGACAAGGGCTATGGACCTTATACGCTCACGGCTCTCTCTCAGGACCTCTGAAAGTTCCTCTGACTCCAGCTGACGCTCCTGTATGCTCAGCAAGCTCGATATTATCTGGAGGTTGTTCTTGACCCGGTGGTGTATCTCCCTCAGGAGGAGTTCCTTCTCCTGGAGGGACCTGCGTATCTCTGTCTGGTCCTCGATTATGATTATACGTTCATCCCCAACCTGGGTGACTCCTATATCTGCGTATATGACATCTCCATTTGATCTCAGGAGCCTTCTTTCCCCTTCAAAGTCCTCTCCTGCATCCTCGGGGTGTATGAGGTCCATCAGGTTCCTTCCAATCAGCTCCCCTCTCTGGTAGCCCAGAACGGATTCGGCCCTCCTGTTACAGTCCCTTATGAGCAGGTCATCACCAACCGATATTATCGGGCTAGGGGCGAGTTCAAATATCTCCCTGTACCTCATCTCACTCATTTCGAGGGCCCTTGTGGCTCTCTGGAGTTCTGTGATGTCGTCCCCTGAGATTATGCTGCCCCTGAATTCACCATCCTCCCTGAGGAATACAACGTGCCATGCGACGGTTTTTCTGTTACCATTACATGTTAGTATCTCACCGGTCAGATGATAACCCTTACTCCCGGAGCTGATCTTTTCGGTGTATAACTTTTCCCGCCATCCCCTGTCTTCAGGGGGTACGAAGGTCATGAACCAGTTTTTCCCTGCGACTTCCCCTGCGTCACATTCAAGGATTTCAAGGCCCCTCCTATTTATGAGCTTCACACGGGTTTTCTCATCGAGAACCATTATGAGGGACCCCGCCACCTCCAGGTAATTTTCAGCCCTTCTCCTTTCATTCTCAACATCATTGAGGAGGGCCATGTTTTCCTTCAGGGAAAGTTGCTGCCTCAGGATGAAGAGGACTATTATGAATCCAAGGGACACTAAGAGCACGGCGGATTTTTCAGCACCACCCTTAATCACGCTGTAGGCCGTTAAGAGATAGAACAGTATTATAAAGATATACGGGGTGTATGTGACAGCTGTGACCTTTTTTTCAACATATAAGGGCTTTGACCAGTCCTCCTTAAAGAATTCATTCACTGCAATGAGGAGGAGAATGTAACTGAATGCCCAGAGGAGGTCCTGTGGTGTTCCTTCAGCATAAATTCCGGTAAGGCTCTGGTATGTGAAGGATATATCTGCTGCAAGGAGGATGATTATGCTTGCAAGGAACACGTGGAGGGTCCTTGATCTGAGGTGCCCCAGCTTGTTTATTATGAGGTCCATTATCATGAAGACTATGAGGAGATCGCCCAGCACATACAGTGTTGATACCAGGACCTCTGTGAAATCTCCTCCTGCAAAAACCGTGGGCTCAAAGAGGAAGACCCAGGCGGCAGATGCAGAGGCCACGAGGATTATCAGGAGGTCTGTGATGGATCTAAGATCAGAGTATCTCCTGATGGGTATTGTGAATATGCCGGCCGCGAAGATGGGGTAATAGAGGAGGTAGAACAGGTCAGCAACTGATGGGAAGGGATTCAGGGACAGTATGCTCTCAAGTATGAACCAGGTGAAGTCTCCGAGGAATGAAAAGAACTGGGCAGCGGATAGAAGGAGCAACGTGAGGTAAAGGTGCGGGTAAACCTTCCTGGAGTATATGCAGGCATATGAAAGTCCCATGAAGGCTGCAAGGTTTGTTATGACGTTTATAAGTGAGATAGCATCATTTTTAAAGGGCAGGAACTGGGATATGACTGAAAGAATTAACATCACCGTTATGAATATCTTGAGGTTCCTATCCATCATGACTCCCCATTTAATAATTCATGAAACAATTTGAGTGTATGAACACCTTCATTAATATATTCATGAAGCTGAAACATTTAAGTGTATGTACACCTTGATGCATCCTCTGACAGATATCGGTGTTGTATGGGGCGATGATGGTGTAACTGCCATAATCTTTCTTGAGGGGGTTAAGAAGTATTCAAATGACCCTTATCCTCCAGGGGCCATTAAAAAACTCCTGGATTCAATTAGAATGTTCCTGGATGGATGTGAAGTGGACTTTGATTTATCAGTCCTTGATTTTGGGGGCTGCACAGAATATCAGCGGCGGGTCCTTGATGTGGTCTCATCAATTCCCAGGGGCTCGACCCTCACCTACTCTGAGGTCGCAGCGAGGGCAGGTGGGAGTCCACGCAGCGCTGCCGGCGCACTTTCAAGAAACCCATTCCCGCTTGTAATACCATGTCACCGTGTCATAAGAAGCGATGGGAACGCCGGGGGTTATCAGGGAGGTATTAAACTCAAAAAGAGGCTTCTTGAGATGGAAGGAGTTTCTTTAGATGGCCAATAGAATGGAAAGATTATCATGGAGAGTATTGCTGGTGTCCTTGGTGTCCTGGTCAGAACAGGAAGATTATCATGTAGAACAGGAACATGACGGCAGCTATGGTTATGGATTGTTTTGCCTTCCTTGGTTTTTCACCGTGCCAGATAAGGAACCCTATTACACCGGCAAGTGGAGAGAAAAGGAGGATCAGAATGAACTCAGGGGCGCTGAGACCCTCTCTACCTGTGGATGGTACATGGTCCGAGGTTTTGACATTTTGCTCTTTTCCTCTGATAGTATCGGGCCTTTCAGGGTCCATGCGGGTTCTCAGCTTTCTTTTGGGCATCTGGACCACCTGGCACAATTATTTATATTAACAGGTCCCTAAAATACCTTTTCGTAGTGGGTAGCGCGGTACTGCATGGTCCACAGCACTCCTCCGGGGAACCTTTGCAGCTGATAACTTCGTAATATGGAAGTTTAACGCAGTTAATTTTCAGCAGTCACCTCCGCCTGCACCCGCTGACCATAGGGACCAAAACTTAAGTTATCCAACCTATTATATTATCCAAGAGACAGATTTCTATGTGAGGAGTGGTTGAATGGATTACTATCATGATGAGAAAATGCAGGACCTCTTTGAGCTGCTAAAACAGCCAAAGACACTCGATGAGATAGACCTATCTGCAAACTTTATAAAAAATCTGCTTCTGAAGATCATAGCAACCTATGGGAGCATACAGGTCAACAGGATCCATGAGATAACAGGGCTCCATGTAGACATACTGGAGGAATGCCTCAAGGACATGGAGAAGGATGAACTCTGCGCACCAACAGGTGGAGGATTCCTCTTCCCGAGCGTAACCTACACAATCAAGAAACAGGGCCAGAAACAGGCCGATAAACTCATGAAGGAGAACCCCTACATCGGCATGGCCCCTGTGAGCTATAACTCCTACTTTGAGATCATGGGACGACAGCTTGAGGGCAGGTTCCCCATAAAGATCCCCCAGGAGGTTATAGATAAGGCATTCAGGGATGTGGTCGGCAATGAGAGTGCAAAGAGGACCCTCATAGAGGGCGCCATAGGAGGCAAGGGGCTCTTCATCTATGGACCCCCAGGTACAGGTAAGACCTTCATAACAAGCAGGATGTCGGATCTCCTGCCACCGGTGGTCATCCCCAGATACGTTGAGTTCAGTGAACAGGTAATACAGTTCTATGACCCTGACTTCCACAGGATGTGCCCTGAACAGCCAGAGGACCCAAGATGGGTTAAGATATACGCACCATTCGTATTCACAGGTTCCGAACTCACCAGCGATAAACTTGAGAGCAGATACGACCCCAACAAGGGCGTCTACGAAACATCACCCATAATAAAGGCCAACGGGGGAGTGCTCCTCATCGACGACCTTGGGAGACAGAAGGAGGACCATAACGCCCTCCTGAACCGTCTGATAGTCCCCCTCGAGAACAAGAAGGACATGATCTACGTTAAGGGGTCACCCATAGTCGTCCACACCCACTTCATACCCGCATTCTCAACAAACCTTGACATAACCATAATGGATGAGGCCCACCTGAGGAGGGCACCACTCCATGTGCAGCTGGAAAAGCCGACTGTTGAGGAAATCGTCGAGGTCTTCAGGCGCAACCTCGAATCAATGGGAGAGGAATATGAACCTGAGGTACTTGAGAGGTTTGCACACGTATACAGACCCATAGGTGAGGGGGGAGAGGGTATGCAGCCAACCTTCGCCCATGCAAGGGACCTCGCCCAGATAGCCCAGGCAGTGAGAATAAGGAAGGGTGAGGACAGGATAACCGTCCAGACCATGGAGGAGGCACTGCAGCAGCACGTACTGATAGCGCTCCAGAGGAAACTGACTCCCATGCTATTTGATCGCATAATAAGGAAGAAGACATGACCTCTTCATCGGAGAATTCATGGAGGAAGATGTGGCCTCTTCATCGGAGAATTCATGGAGGAAGATGTGGCCTCTTCATCAAATGCTAGAAAACTCAGAGGGATAATTAAAAGTGGCTGAGTCCATTCATGAGGTGGGAAAAACTTTTATTGGATACCCCTTAATATATGAGAGGCAGAAATTTTAGGGAGAATCACCATGACATGCACCGTTTTAGTTGGAGGAGGATGGGGTGACGAAGGTAAAGGCAAATGTATCACATATCTCTGTTACAATGACAAACCATCAATAATCGCAAGGGCCGGTGTGGGGCCAAACGCTGGCCACTCCGTTGAGTTCAGGGGAGATAAGTACGGGCTCAGGTTAACCCCATCAGGCTTCTTCCATGAGGATGCAAGGCTCCTCATAGGGGCCGGGGTCCTGGTCGACCCGGAGGTCTTCCTCCATGAGATGGAGTACCTCTCAAAGTACAGCGTAGCTGACAGGACAGGGGTTGACTACAGGTGCGCCATAATAGAGAGGAAGCACAAGGAGCAGGACCAGTCCTCCAGTTACCTCTCAAAGAAGATAGGGAGCACAGGGACCGGATGCGGCCCGGCCAATGCTGAGCGCGTGATGCGGACTGCGAAGCTCGCCCGTGAAGTGGAGGAACTTGGGGACTTCCTGACTGACGTCCCCCTTGAGGTCAATGAGGCACTCGATGAGGGCGAGGACGTATTTGTTGAGGGCTCACAGGGCTTCGGCCTCTCCCTCTACTACGGGACCTACCCCTACGTTACGAGTAAGGACACAACTGCAAGCACCGCGGCTGCAGATGTCGGCATAGGACCCACAAGGGTTGATGAGGTCATAGCCGTCTTCAAATCCTACATCACAAGGGTGGGTGAGGGTCCATTCCCAACCGAGATCAGCCAGGAGGAGGCTGAGGAGATGGGCCTTGAGGAGTACGGTACCGTCACAGGTAGAAGGAGGAGGATAGGCCTCTTTGACATGGAGATGGCCCGTGAATCATGCATGATCAATGGAGCCACGCAGATCGCTGTAACCTGTGTCGACAGGCTTTACCCTGAATGTGAACGTGTCAGGGAGTATTCGGACCTTTCCGCTGAGGTTAAACGTTTCATTGAGGATATAGAATCCGCAACAGGGGTCCCGGTTACTATAATATCCACGGGACCATCACTTGAGGATACGATCGACCTCCGGGATGAACTCCTCTAGACGATATAATTTTTTTATTCCACTGACTGAAGTTTTTGTTTAAGCTTTCCAGATCCCAGTGAACCTTTTATCAAACTATCAATTCTGCAGACCATACTGGTTAAGATGTATGCAATGAATCAAATTCAAACATCTGACTCTTACAGCTACAAAACCATAGGGGTTAAGCTGTATGCAATGAATCAAATTCAAACATCTGACTCTTACAGCTACAAAAAAACTCATCAGGATATGATCCGGTAAGGCCGGAATAAAATCAGAATTTTTTCAGTTAATGGATTAGTCAGGGTACCGGCTGTGCATCCAGAACTGATTGAGGGTACCGTGGTGCCCGTGCCTTATGGCCTCCCTCACAAAGCTGTCGGCCATCCTCAGGGCCTCCCCCAGGTCAAGTCCCCTCTCAAGGTAGGCTGCCGTTGCAGCTGAGAAGGAGCAGCCACTCCCATGGGTGTTCCGGCTATCAAGAAGTTCCCCCTCAAGAACCTCCACATCACCGTCGATCTGGATCACACTCCTCCCGCCAAGGTGGCCCCCCGTGATTATGACATCGCAGAGTTCACCTATGACCCTGGCAGCCCTAATTGCATCATCCACGGTCCCTATGGGGACATCTGAGAGCCTCTCCGCCTCAGCGACATTGGGTGTCACGATAAGGGCCTCAGGGAGGAGGTGCCTCCTCAGTGCCCTCACAAAGTTCCCCTCTGAGAGTTCACCCCCGGATGCAGCCACCATGACCGGGTCAACAATCACCCTCAGACCGTACTCACGCACCTTCTCTGCAACGGCCTCGACTATCTCTGCACTGTAGAGCATTCCTGTCTTTGCATGAACAACTGGAAGGTCCTCCATCACAAGGTCGAGCTGTTCCTTCACAAATCCGGGGGGTACCGGCATTATGCCGGAGACCCTCCCCACGTTCTGGGCTGTCAGGGCGGTTATGACGCCTGCACCGTACACCCCCAGGGCAGAGAAGGTCTTTATATCTGCAAGTATACCCGCCCCTCCTGATGGGTCGAAGCCTGCGATTGAGAGTGCCAGCATGATTTCACCTCCTTCAGGGTGACCTTGAAACCTCCAGCCTGTCCGAACCCCGGGAGGGTTTAACTGTGAAGCGGAGTTTTCTGAGGTACTCCCTTGCGTGGGTCCCCTCACCGTGGAGTATTATCTCACCGAGGTCCTCCGCAGTGTTTACATCGAGGGATAGGTAGAATGAGTCATACACCGATACGCTGAGTCCCCGCTCCCTGGCCTCACGTATGTGTTCAAAGAAGCTGCAGTCACCGAACCTGAGACTCATTGCAGAGGGCCTTAATATGAGGGTGTTTGTCCCGCCACCCTTCGCCGGCGCTATAACAACATCTGAACGGGATGCATGGTCCAGGAGGTTGCTGACGTCTGCTTTCCCTATCAGTGGTATGTCTGAGGGGGTTATGATCACCCTGTCAAATTCCGGGGCGCAGAAGTCCATTGCCTGTTCAAGGGCACCGTTGAGGTCCCTCTCACCCTCCTCCTCAAGTATTTTAAGTCCAAGGCTGTAGGCGTATTCCAGGACATCCTCATCTGCACTTATAACCAGGACCCTGTCCACGTGTCTGGCGAGGGCCCCCGATACATCCATGAGCATGGCCTTCAGCAGTCCCTCCCTCTCTGATGGTGAAAGGGTGGGTGAGAGCCTGGTCTTTGCATGTGTGAATCGTGAGACAGGTATTATGGCGCATGTCTTCATGGTATCGCTCCAAACCTGTTTTTAAGGCCCTCGAGCATGGAGAAAATCTTGAATGGGCTCTGGCTCCTGTTAAGAAGTGAACTGTTGAGGTTCACCTCATTTAACTGGTCCTCTGTGAGCCCATATTCTGATGCAAGTTCAGATTTAACAGCTGTTATGTTGTCCCTGAGCTGGTAGAACCTCATATCCCTCCCCTTCACCGTGGCGTAGACCTCTCCCCGGTATATGTTGAGGTCGTCTCCCCTTGCAAGGACCCAGATCATTAGCTGTGTCCTGAAGGCCTCCTGGGGGTTTTCAGGGTTTGATGATGAGATCACATCCTGCATGAGTGAAGGTACCGTCCCTGCCGGTTCAAGGTCAAAACCTTTCATGGTCCTCCTCTCGGGTTCCAGGGAGTATGCGAGGACCTCTGCAGATGACTCCGGTGCCACCTCAGCGTCTTCTGCTGTCACCAGGTCTCCTGATGTTTCAGATCTGAGGATGGTCCCTGTTTTAACCCGTACCGGCCTCTGACCGGGGTTCTTAACCTCAATGGTGTGGGGCACCTCACCGGCGCTGCTCTTCTGGGTGATCTCCACGTTGCCCTCATGGTAGGCTGTTTCAAGGTCGGGGCCGCCCATGGTGACGTACCCAAGAAGTCCGCTGAGGAATGCGAACAGGAATATTGTTCCGATGACCAGGATTATTCTTCCTTTCATTCAATCTCCCATCTCATATGATGTACCGTGACCCGGAATTATTTTATTCATCCTCTAATATGTTCTGGCAAGGTAAGCCCTGTAGGGGGCCTCGCGGCCACAGTTTATGCAGGTTCCGCTTCCTCCCTCCTGTATTCCCAGGATGTCCACGCGGACCTTCTCCTCAACGTCCATACCGCATTCCTCTTCACCGCACCACATGAATGATATGATACCCCTCTTTTCATCTATTATCCTTGAGGCCTCCTCGAGGGTCTCAGCCTCCCGGATCTCTGACTCCATCCTCTCCCATGCCCCTGTTCTGAGGTTTTCCAGGATGTCGTCCATGAGTTCCCTGAGGGTTTCCTCAATGCCCTGGAGGTCGGCGGTTACCTTCTCACCTGTATCCCTCCGCGATATCACGGCCGCGCCCTTCTCAAGGTCCCTTGGCCCGATCTCGACCCTCAGAGGTACTCCGCGCATCTCCCACTCATAGTACTTCCTTCCTGCCCTGATGTCACGGTCATCAAGGTGCACCCTGAAGCCGGCCGCCTCAAGCCTGGATCTGAGATCCCTGCAGGCCTCCATAACCTCCTCCGCGGCCTTCTTGAATATTATGGGCACTATCACCACCTGGTGGGCTGCCACCTCAGGGGGGAGGCAGAGCCCGGATTCGTCACCGTGGATGGCTATCACCGAGGCTATGACCCTGTCGGATAGTCCGTAGCATGTCTGGTGGACGTATTCATGGTCCCCATCAGGGGTTTCAAATTTTATCTCGAAGGTCCTCGCGAAGGTCTGGCCGAGGTTGTGGACGGTTCCTATCTGGAGGGTCTTACCATCGGGCATGAGGGTGTCGAAGGCAACAGTGTACTCTGACCCCGGGAATTTGTCCCATGGCGGTCTCCTGGTTATCAGGTAGGGGATCCCAAGGGAGTCAAAGAATTCTTTATAGATCTCCACGGCCCTTTCAACCTGCTCCTCTGCTTCAGAGGCAGTCGCATGTATGGTATGGGCCTCCTTGAAGGTTGTTATCTCACGGACCCTTATCAGGGGCCTCGTGTGTTTTGTTTCATACCTGAAGGTGTTGACCACCTGGTAGAACCTCATGGGGAGGTCCGTGTGTGACCTGACCCAGAGGGCGAACATGGGGTACATCACGGTTTCACTTGTGGGCCTCAGGGCAAGTTTTCTCTGGAGCTGGCTGAGGCCACCGTGGGTCACCCAGTAGACCTCGTCCTCGAATCCCTTTACGTGTATGGCCTCCTTTGCCAGTTCATCCTCCGGTACGAGAAGCGGGAACAGTACCTCTTCATGGTCCCTGTCAAGTATCCTCCTGAGGATTTTCAGGGTATTCTTCCTTATCATGAATCCGTGGGGCATCCAGACGTGCATGCCCTTAACGGGGTACCTCTGATCGATAATTTCGGCTTCCTCTAAAATGTTATGGAACCATTCACTGAACTCTGTCATTTTTTCACCATGATAACGGTTAGGCTCTTTTTTGATAGGTTTCTGCAAAAATATATTTTTCCCTGGAGATAAACACTAATCAAAAATTATTTTATTACTCCTACTTAAAATATACTCCATTAGAGGGTTAACATGGATCCAAGGAAAATTCAGCTACCAAGGGAGATATACACAGGGCCAGGTGTTATCGAGGACACAGGGAGGATATGCAGGGACCTGAGATTTGAGGGCAGGGCCATGGTTGTAACCGGACCAAGGACCCTTCAGATCGCAGGGGAGGCTGCCATTGAGAGCCTCCAGGCCGAGGGATTTGAGGTTGACCAGGTAACCGTCGATGATGCCACCATGGCATCTGTGAGGAATGTCCAGGATGGCCTTGACGGCGTTTCGGTTGTCCTTGGGGTTGGGGGAGGTAAGGTCATAGATGTTGCGAAGATGTCCGCCACCCTTGAGGGCCTCCATTTCATAAGTGTCCCGACTGCAGCATCCCATGATGGCATAGCATCTCCACGGGCATCCATAAGGAATGGCGAGGGTACAGCATCCCTTGAGGCTTCATCACCAATAGGTGTAATAGCTGATACCGAGATAATAAGCAGGGCACCATTCAGGCTCCTGGCATCTGGCTGCGCCGACATAATATCGAATTACACGGCCATAATGGACTGGAAACTTGCCCACAGGCTCCTCAATGAGAGGTACAGTGAATCTGCAGCGGCCCTTTCCCTGATGACAGCCAAGATGATAATAAAGTCTGCCGACGCAATAAAGGAGGGCCTTGAGGAGAGCGCCAGGCTGGCAGTCAAATCCCTCATAAGCAGCGGCATAGCCATAAGTATAGCCGGGAGCAGCCGACCCGCCAGTGGCTCTGAGCACAAGTTCAGCCACGCCCTTGACATGATAGCACCCAAACCGGCCCTTCACGGTGAACAGTGCGGTGTGGGAACCATAATGATGATGCACCTCCATGGTGGGGACTGGCAGTTCATAAGGGACGCCCTTGCCCGTATAAACGCCCCCACGACTGCAGCTGAGCTTGGTATAGATCCTGAGTACATCATTGAGGCCCTCACGATGGCCCACACCATCCGGAAGGAACGCTACACCATCCTTGGAGACAGGGGTTTAACCCGTGAAGCCGCCGAAAGGCTTGCAAAGATAACGGAAGTGATATGATTGATAACTCTTATCGGTGAAAAACTTGCCAGGAAGGGGTCAACGTTCCTCTTCTGCGGACCGGCTGAGGAGTGCAGAGACTGCAGGTTCCAGCCGACATGTATAGCACCCCTTGAGGAGGGGAGAGTCTACCGCATCAATGAGGTTAAGGACAGGTACCAGAGGTGCCCCATACACCTCGGTGAGAGGGTACGCGTAGTTGATGTTGAGAAGGCCAATATAGAGGCCCTCATAGACTCCAAGAGGGCCTTTGAGGGTTCAGTGATCTCCTTTGAGTTCCCTGACTGTGATGTTGAGTGCAGTATGAGGGACCTCTGCTTCCCGGAGGGTGTCATGGAGGGTGACAGGTGCAGGATTGTAAAAAATCTGGGAAAACCTGGAAAACAGTGCCCTGCAGGGAATGAACTGAGAAAGGTCCTTTTAAGACCTCTGGATAAAAAATGAGATGGAGGTATTTATGAATCTCAAGAAGATGGCTGCTTTGAGGGCGGTTGACGAAATAGGTGATGGGGATGTTGTAGGTCTTGGAACAGGTTCAACAACCCATTACTTCATAGAGGAGCTTGGAAGACGTGTCAGGGAGGAGGGACTGGAGGTTATGGGTGTACCTACATCCTACCAGTCAATGTTCCTTGCAGCGGAGTCAGGAATAAAGGTTACAAGTCTTGCTGAGCATGATGTTGATGTGGCTGTTGACGGTGCAGATGAGGTTGACCCGGACCTCAACCTTATAAAGGGTGGTGGGGCTGCCCACACCCTTGAGAAGATAGTTGACTCATCCGCCGGGAGTTTCATAGTTATTGTGGACGAATCAAAGCTTGTTGAAAGACTGGGTGCCTTCCCACTACCTGTTGAGGTCATACCTGCAGCCTGCAGACCTGTGAAGCTCAAACTCGAGTCAATGGGGGCTTCAGTGGATATAAGGTCCTCTGAGGGCAAGGACGGTCCCGTTGTTACTGATAATGGTAACTTTGTCCTTGACGCATCCTTTGGTGTTATTGATGATCCCGGAGCCATGGAGTCCCGGCTGAATAACATACCGGGTGTTGTTGAGAACGGCATATTCGCTGGAATTGCGGATATGGTTATAGCAGGTACCTCTGAGGGTCTTAAGATTCTCAGGTGACCTTTACTGGTTTTAAGGCTGTGGTGGGAAGGCAGTGGATACTACCATATCTTTCACTGTTTTTAAGGTGATCAGAGGGTTATGGTCACGATATGTGCAAGTGGTATTATGACAGTGGTGGTGGTTTTACCACCCCTTAATTTTAATTCAAGGCTAATGTAATCTGTTTCCACCCTTTTGACCTCACCATAATATGTTTTACCGGTTATGAGGGTTATGCTGAGGTAATCACCGATCGCCGATTTAAGTGTATCCCTGAGGTCAGATCCGCACTTCATGTTCTAGTGTTCTGCACCATCTTTAATGTATTTATTGGCTTGTCTGAAATCATGTTCTTTTCATGAATTAAGGAGAGGGGTGTTCTCTGGTTTCCTTATTCAGTACTTGCCGCTTCAAGTCTATGGGAAATGGCATAATTTGTAGATGTTATGAAGTGGTGAGGCCTTTACATAGTATTACTGATTGGGGGGACTCATCCATGGACCTTCAATTTAAATTCATCAGGTTCGCTCAAAAAACAAATTTAAAAGCTTATTATGTTGAATAACATGACCAGTTTACTAATAAACAATATAAAAGGTACATAGACTAATTTTTAATATCCTATCACACTAAAAAATCTTAAAATTCAATTTAAGTTCATTAAATAATTTATAGGCTCAATCGGAGCCCTCTGGTAGAGTCGTTTATGAGCCATTTTTCAGCCTCTTATTATAATAACCTAATGTTATTTTAAGCTTCTTTAAGGATTAGAGGTTTTAATATCAACTTAAAAATCTTTTATCTTGCTAAAATTCTTTTTAGATTACTTTAAATAGTTTAAATCTCTTATTCATGGATTTTAAGGCCTTCTGTTAAGTCGTCTATCCATATAAATGGAGTGCATTATCAGGGATCGACAAATTTATATGTCTGAAAGGAGAAATTTCAGAGCGATAGAGGCCAAATAAAGAAAAAATCCGCCATGTTAAAATCAGACCAAAATGGGATTGAAATAAAAATTCTCTAATTCAAAAAAAAGATAGCTAATCGGGTTAAAATCAGACCAAAATGGGATTGAAATTGATCCTGTTGTATTCTGTCCTGCTCAGACCGTACCGGTTAAAATCAGACCAAAATGGGATTGAAATGAAGATCGCTCTGAGCCTTTCGGGTTTCATGGCGTAGTTAAAATCAGACCAAAATGGGATTGAAATCTCCGTGGATTCTCCCTGGATGAGGAGGGCCAAGTTAAAATCAGACCAAAATGGGATTGAAATGCAACCTCACAGAGTACATCCGTGGAGTCTACGTGAAGGGTTAAAATCAGACCAAAATGGGATTGAAATCCCTCCTAATTTTCAATCTCATTTTTCCACCTCAGGGTTAAAATCAGACCAAAATGGGATTGAAATGTGGGGTCGTTCTGGTACTCCCTGTTGAACATCACAGTTAAAATCAGACCAAAATGGGATTGAAATCTTATACGTGCAATCTGGATTCCCCACTGTTTATCCCAGTGTTAAAATCAGACCAAAATGGGATTGAAATCACGAAGAGGCTCTTGACCAGGGCGAGGAGATACTCGTTAAAATCAGACCAAAATGGGATTGAAATCTTGGGGACTGCTGCAGATATCATCGCTACATCGTCGGTTAAAATCAGACCAAAATGGGATTGAAATTCATCACTACTTGTTGATGATGACTGTATGGTGTAAGTTAAAATCAGACCAAAATGGGATTGAAATTGACTATCACTTACCCAGCCAGAAGTCATTAAATTGCGTTAAAATCAGACCAAAATGGGATTGAAATCTGTCTCGTTGTCTGCAAGATCTCCGATGGACCAGATGGTTAAAATCAGACCAAAATGGGATTGAAATTAGCCCTAGCATCTTTGCTATGGCTATTACCCTGTTGTTAAAATCAGACCAAAATGGGATTGAAATGTACCTAATTGGCGTAGGTACTTTTTCATTCTTTGTTAAAATCAGACCAAAATGGGATTGAAATTATTCTGAACAACTTACAATTATCACAGTAGCGACGAGTTAAAATCAGACCAAAATGGGATTGAAATCAGGTCTTATAAATAGACCTTTTATTTTGGCCACGAGGTTAAAATCAGACCAAAATGGGATTGAAATACCTGAAGGTTTTGAAACAGAGCGGACTTCAGGTTAAAATCAGACCAAAATGGGATTGAAATCTTGTCTGTAGAACTCCATTCATTCGAAGTTCCACAGAGTTAAAATCAGACCAAAATGGGATTGAAATTCATCTAAGACGAACACTTTGACCTTCTTATTTTTGTTAAAATCAGACCAAAATGGGATTGAAATATCATTTAACCACCGTTCAAAGTCATTCAATAGAATGTTAAAATCAGACCAAAATGGGATTGAAATAGATCCTGGCACGAACTCCCAGTCCCAGGTCAAGTCGTTAAAATCAGACCAAAATGGGATTGAAATAATCATTTATAGAATCAGAACCCACTGCAGCTAACTGTTAAAATCAGACCAAAATGGGATTGAAATTACTGAAAAGAATCTGTCAAGCATTAAAGCTTTAAGGGGTTAAAATCAGACCAAAATGGGATTGAAATAAAAGGATTCGCAGCATACCGTACCAGTACAACCAGGTTAAAATCAGACCAAAATGGGATTGAAATTATTTTCACGTCTCTCACCTTCCTTTTTTCCTTCTATAGAGTTAAAATCAGACCAAAATGGGATTGAAATAAAGCTATTTTAGATAACTCTTTTGAGAAACTCTTTTCGGTTAAAATCAGACCAAAATGGGATTGAAATGGATCTCGGTTAGGTATGGCGGTTAGGTATGGGTTAAAATCAGACCAAAATGGGATTGAAATGAAATAGCGGCCATATCGTCCCAGAATTGGGAGTTAAAATCAGACCAAAATGGGATTGAAATGTCATAGTCAGTATCCCATTCAATCTTACCGATTCCTGAGTTAAAATCAGACCAAAATGGGATTGAAATTAGCGGTCGATTACGTCGGCTACTTTGTGCCACGCCGGTTAAAATCAGACCAAAATGGGATTGAAATCAGCAAAACCTGACAGGCAGGGGAGGATATCAATCCGTTAAAATCAGACCAAAATGGGATTGAAATGTGATGCTCCCCAGGAGGCCACAAGCCTCGATCGTCGGTTAAAATCAGACCAAAATGGGATTGAAATATTGAGGCGTCCTGGAAGTTATCCGCCACGACGGGGGTTAAAATCAGACCAAAATGGGATTGAAATTATAGGGGGGAGGGAGAATGACAAGGGAAACACAAGGGTTAAAATCAGACCAAAATGGGATTGAAATACATGGATATGTAGGCCGCACGTCTCGTTATCGCCGCGTTAAAATCAGACCAAAATGGGATTGAAATTTTATGTACAACGTTACTGACATATTTCTGTTCTTTTGTTAAAATCAGACCAAAATGGGATTGAAATCGGATCATATTCGTCCGTGGGTATGTCGGAGATATAGTTAAAATCAGACCAAAATGGGATTGAAATATAAGGATAGAAGAATCTGAATATATGGGGATAAAAGTTAAAATCAGACCAAAATGGGATTGAAATGGGATTTCACTCCCAGACCCCCCGTAGTTCTTCCGTTAAAATCAGACCAAAATGGGATTGAAATTGGAAGTCACCCTGGAAGTCACCCTGGAATAACTGGTTAAAATCAGACCAAAATGGGATTGAAATACGGCATAGAGGTAGAATATGATTTTTTAGGCGGAGATGTTAAAATCAGACCAAAATGGGATTGAAATTATACTTACACTTATCCAAAACGGAATAATAGCCTTTTGTTAAAATCAGACCAAAATGGGATTGAAATTGTAAACGTATTGTGGTGCGTTTAAAGGTGCCAGGTTAAAATCAGACCAAAATGGGATTGAAATTGGTATGGTGCCAGGCTATGCCACGCCCCGGATAGGGTTAAAATCAGACCAAAATGGGATTGAAATTTTTCATCACCTACTCAATCCAGATTTTTAGAAGCTTTGTTAAAATCAGACCAAAATGGGATTGAAATCCCATAGCGGCCGCAGCAGCCGCTAATTCACGGTACCGTTAAAATCAGACCAAAATGGGATTGAAATATTTTCTGTTTATTCTCCACCACTTCGATCACCTCTAGTTAAAATCAGACCAAAATGGGATTGAAATTTATAGTAGTGCTCATACACTACAAGACTTTTTTCTTTGTTAAAATCAGACCAAAATGGGATTGAAATCACTAAAAAGTACTGATGTAGCTCATCATGATACCTTTGGTTAAAATCAGACCAAAATGGGATTGAAATTCATATATATAATTTTCTATTATTTCCACCAATGCGTTAAAATCAGACCAAAATGGGATTGAAATCCTTCTGGCAGGAACGGAGTCCTGAACCAGTAATCCGTTAAAATCAGACCAAAATGGGATTGAAATTTGGGTGTTTTGAGGTGGTATAGTCCTCCTATGATGGTTAAAATCAGACCAAAATGGGATTGAAATTTGGGTGTTTTGAGGTGGTATAGTCCTCCTATGATGGTTAAAATCAGACCAAAATGAGATTGAAGTTATTGAGTATTTGATCATAGGTGGGTTGAATGTTAGAAATTTTAGTTGCTTTCCTGTTTATCATAGCTTACGTCTTAATTATTTCTTGCATAATGGGTATGATGATTGAATACATCAAGAAAAAAAGAGGTCTTAGATGATCATCCCCTTAAGGCCGATCAGTTCATGTAATCAAAAACGTCTTTTTATGAGCTGAACAGCACCAAAGAGGGCTGTGAGGACCAGCACTATAACTGCACCTGAAGATACGTTGAATATATATGAGATCCAGAGGCCTGCAAGGGCCGTGATTATACCTATAGCCGATGCCTTAACCATTATATCAGCCATATCTGAACTGAAATCCTTTGCAAGTGCTGCAGGGATCGTTAGGAGGGCCATCACAAGTATTATCCCGGCGGCCTTTATGAGAACCACAACGCTTATGGCAACAAGGACAAGGAGGTACAGGTAGAAGGCGTCGACAGGGACACCCAGAACCTCGGCGTACTCCTCATCAAAGCAGATGGCAACGAACTCCCTGTTGAACAGGAGGGCACTTGATATTATGATGAGGTCAAGCACCAGCATGGTCCAGAGGTCCCCGTTATCTACCATGAGTATGTTACCGAAGAGGTAGCTGAAGAGGTCCGGTGCATAGCCCGGGCTGAGGTTTATGAACAGTATACCCAGGGCCATCCCTGCGGACCAGAGCACCCCTATTGCAGTGTCCTCACTTATACGGGTCCTCCGTGTCACTGCACCCATCGTAAGGGCTGCAGCCACCGTGAAGGGTATGGCTGATGTGACCGGGTTCACCCCGAGGAGGTAGCCGAGGCCCACGCCACCAAAGGCTGCATGGGATATGCCGCCGCTTATTGACACTATCCTCTTTGTTACAACGTAGCTCCCAACTGTACCGCAGGCTATACTTACAAGTATGGCTGCGACGGCCGCGTTCCTCATGAACTGGTACTGCAGCAACTCCAGCAAGCCCATCACTCCTTTATTGGATCGTTCACGTCATAAGGATTCAGTATCTGTGATTCAGCTGATGTTGTCATCTTCTCATTGTACTCACAGATGCCGGGGATTATTCATCTGGATGTTCTTCAAGAACTCTATGGGGTATTCCATGTGCAAGTAACTCCACGGGACATCCGTAAGCATCATCAATGCATTTAAGGGCCTCCTCAACGGTTCCATGCACGAAAAGCCGGTGGTTGAGGCAGGCAACACTGTCCACATGCCGGGCCACGGTTCCTATGTCATGGGACACTATAACTATGGTCATTTCACCCCTCAGCTCATCGATTATCCTGTAGAACGAACCCCTGAATGCAGGGTCTACGCTTGCTGTTGGTTCATCAAGCAGCAGGAGGTCCGGTTCCCTTACGAGGGCCCTTGCAAGGAATACCCTCTGGAGTTCCCCGCCTGAGAGTTCGCCTATCTTCCGGTCCCTGTATTCCAGCATTCCGACCATTTCAAGGGCCCTGAGGGCCTTTTTTCTGTCATCATCTGTGGGTGCCTCGAATCTCCTGTAGGTTCCAATCAGAACCGTCTGGAGGACGTCGATGGGGAAGTCGGTTTCAAAGTGGCTCCTCTGGGGGAGGTAGCCAATCCTTGACCTCGCCTCCTCTGGCTTCATTCCAAGAACCCTGACTCTCCCTCTGCTTGGTTTGATCTGTCCTGTTACGAGTTTGAGGAGGGTTGTTTTACCGCCACCGTTTGGTCCGATAACTGCAAGTAGTTCACCCACTGGTACCCTGAAGTTTATGTTCCTGAGTATCTCCCTGCCATTGATACAGTAGCTCAGATCCTCCATTTCAATGGCGAACACCTTCATCTCCTCCAGTTAAGCCCTTTGCCCCATGTGAACATCTCATTCCCTCCTGAGGGCCTCTGCTATCGCCTCAATGTTTTTCATGTAGTTTCCACCGAGGGGATCCACCACAACGACCTCTGCGTCTATCTCACTGGCAATCAGCTCGGCGTTCTTTCTGCTGAACTGGGGTGATACCAGTATGACACTCACACCACCTTTTCTGGCCTCCTGGATTATCATGGAGAGTGTTCCTGGTCCCGGTTCCTTCCCCTCTCTCTCAATCGCCACCTGTTTTAATCCGTAGTCCCTGCAGAAGTAACCCCATGCGGGATGGTAAACAAGGATGCTCTCTCCTCTCCTCTTTTCAAGGGCCTTCCTGATCCTGAAGTCGAGGCCCCTGAGCTTTTCAGTGTAGAGGCCTGCGTTTTCCTGGTAGTATCTGCTGCCAGGGGGGTCGATTTCCTGCAGGCCCCTCAGGGTGTTGTTAACCATTATCATGGCGTTCCTGGGGGATGTCCATACGTGGGGGTCATAGGGGCTTTCGGCTGCATGATGGTTTTCTCCCTGGTTTGGGATTAATTCTATACCCCGTGAGGTGTTTATTATCCTCATCCGGGGGTTCATGCTCATTATCTTGTTGAGGTAGTGGTTTTCGAACTCGATTCCTGATCCCACTATGAAGTAGGCCCTGGCCTCTGAAACCTTCCTGAGGGTTTCGGGTTCTGGCTCATAGGTGTGTGGGTCGGCCCCCTCAGGTACGAGTACAACCACCTCTGCACGGTCACCGGCGATGGCCTCCACGAATTCCTTCTGGGGCATTATGGTCACAGCGACTGTGATGTTATCTCCACTGCTCCAGGGTGATGTTGTGGAGGTTATGAGGTACATGGCGGCCACCGAGACGACGGTTATAACTGCGATTAGACCTGGCTTCCACCTCTCCATCCAACCACCCTGTTAAGTTATGTCCACGCCACCATATAATAATTGTTAATATAGACGATAAAATTTAATAAATTTTAACATAAAATATATAAACATTTATTAAGATAGGATCTTCCATGGTGGTTGTCAGTGTTTCACTCAGTGAAAAGCTCCTGGAGGAGATAGACGCCCTGAGGGATGAGCTGGGATTTTCAGGGAGGTCAGACGTAATAAGGGTAGCTGCAAGGATGCTTATAGATGAGAAAAGGAATCTACGTGAATTTAATGGTGAAATAAATGCTGTGCTATTCCTCATCCACCCGAGGAGGGTGGAGGATCTGGTCACTAAAATAAAGCACGACTATGAGGATATAATAGGCACCCAGCTCCACAGCCACCTCAAGGATGGGAACTGCCTCGAGCTCTTCATAATTGAGGGTGAATCCGTAAGGGTCAGGGAACTTGCAGAGAGATTCCTTGCCTGCGGTAAAATGAAACACATAAAGCTTGTTACCTTCTGATGTGATCTGTCCGGATTATTCAGCTTTTTTGAGCATATAAGGCCTTCAACTTCTGATCTAAAGGGAGATTTCAGGGCCGGTATTCATGGCTGAATCCGGCATCATAGAGCTTCGATGCTTTGAAGTCTCCTGGTTCAAGCACCCTTCCTACAATGATCATGGCTGTCTTGCTTATACCCGCAGCCCTCACCCTTTCAGCTATATCAGAGAGTGTACCCCTCACAACCTCCTCATCCGGCCAGGATGCCCTCTTCACAACGGCCACGGGAGTATCCGGCGGGTAGTGGGTCATGAGTTTTTCTGCAACATCCCCTATCATATGAACACCCAGGAAGATGCACATGGTTGACCCGTGGACTGCAAGCTCCTCAAGATCCTCACCTGGAGGTACCGGTGTCCTTCCAGCGGGCCTTGTGATTATGACAGTCTGGGAGACCTCAGGGAGGGTCAGCTCAGTGTTCAGTGCGGCTGCAGCTGCAAAGACAGAACTCACACCAGGTATGATGGTGTAGGGTATGCTGTTTTTTTCAAGAACCCTTATCTGTTCCTTTATGGCCCCGTAGATTGAGGGGTCACCGGTGTGAACCCTTGCAACGGTCTTACCGGCCCTGCAGGCCTCCACCATTATATCTGTTATCTCCTCCAGGTCCATGTGTGCGCTGTTGTGGACCTCCGCATCTTCAGGCGCATATTCAAGTATATCCCTGTTTACAAGTGAACCTGCGTATATTACAACATCAGCCCTTCTGAGGGCGCGCACAGCCTTCAGTGTTATGAGTTCAGGGTCGCCTGGCCCTGCCCCCATGAATATGACACTTCCTGTTTTATCTGGAGTTCCCTTTCCACTCAGATTATCATCTCCTGATTATCTTTTTCCAGGGCCCATCATTTTTTTGGCCCCTGAGGGGCATTCCCTCATGCACTTCTCACAGGCACCGCAGGAGAATGGGTCAACCTCTGCAGTCACACCCCTCCTTATCGTCCCCATGGATAACCTCACGAGGGGGCAGACATCCATGCATATGAATCCGCATTCAGCTCCCCTGCAGACCTCCGGATCAACCTCTGCATGGGCACCCGGCACCCCCGCGGCCCTCTTGAAGGCCTCCCTTGTGAGGTAACCTGCCACATGCAGATGTGTATCCCCGAAGCGTGGATCCACCTCCATGGATGCCAGGCAGGGGTAGTTGTGGAATTTCTCTCCTGCAGCCACGTCCACCTCATCCAGGGGGACCCCCCTTATGTTCTCTGCGACATAGAAGGTGGAGCCACAGGGTGCGCTTCTTTTAACCTTCACCGACACCACCCTCTCATTTCCCTCCATTTCAACTTCAGGTTTACCGAACCTGGATGCGAAGGCATCGATGTGTGGGTCCCCGACGGGTTCAAGGGAACAGAAGGGTGTGGGAAAGATCGCACAATCCACCAGGGAGTCTATCTCTGATCTCAGACCATCAGGTAGCTGGCCGGGGGCATGTGATTCCACTATGATACCTCCTGACCCTGATTCAGCTGCTATCTCAGCTGCAACAAGGTTCAGGTCACCCCCAAGTCCAGCTGCAACTGTTAGATCTGCATCAGGGGTCCTGGACGGTAGGAGGGATGATGGGTCATCGAGGAAATCCCCGCCCTCCCCTGTGTAGTCGAAGACGGCCACAATCTGCGGGGCGAGGCCGTGAACTGCCATGGTGTTGACCACCCTGGCACCGTAATTCCCTGCGGTTACCATTATGATCCTCATCATGATACCTCTACCTGTAGAAGAGGAGATAGGCCACGACCATGAGGATCAGTGCCAGGACCACGCCGGTTATTGCCATGTTCCTGTCGCTTCCAAAGATTATGGGTATGGGGCCTATCATGACAACGCCGGCGGTCTTCACCTCACCCTTATCCTTTGACTGGGAGCCAGCTGTTATGGCCCCTCCGATGAAGGTTAAAAGTATACCCGCTACTATCAGAATTACTCCGGCTGTTATGAAGACTTCTCCTCTCATCTTATCCTCCACAGCATTATCTGTGGGAGGTTGTATTTATTGCTGATGTGTTCACCCACCTTTCAACCTATCAGTCTTCAGTGACTGGAATCCGGTATTCATATTCTCCTTCATGTCTTCTTTCGAGCAGTTCCATTTCAACCATCGTATCGAGGATTCCATCAGCAGGGATTCCTGTGAGGCTTTCTATTTCATCAGCGGATTTCCAGTCACTCCCTGCAAGCATATGGTGTATCCTGAAGCAGGATAGTATTCTCTCCCCTGCATCCGCCGCAACCACGGGTATCTCAATTTCACCCTTTATCCTTGAGGCCTCACGGGTGACGTTCTCCACTTCATCTTCAGGAACTACGCAGAGGGCTCTCAGCTCATTTCTGAGGAAAAATATTCCTCTTCTAATTGTTAAACTGTCTCTGCGGATCACAAGACCACCAATGTCTTCAATGTACTCCCTGAACTCATCGAACCTGTAATACCCTCCACAGAATACTATTATGCTGTACATGGATCCATGAGTTGTTCATACTTTTATTTAAATTTTTCCTATGATCTTGACTTGTGTGCTGCAGTTCCGGGGGCCTATCTGTTTATGCATCACCAATTCCGCGGCACAGGCGACAGGTATCAGGTAAGGAGATTAAATCAGGGATCTGAAGATGAGAATAGCAGGATATCATGTGCAAAATAAAAAAAGAATTAAATTTATGGGGTTAGAATCATGGCTTAACGTATTCCAGGGATACGCATTCCCAGGGCTGGGTTTCGGTGTTGATGGTGGCGTAGAGTTCCATATCAGGGTTCCTGAAGAGGTCCTCACAGCTGAAATCAAGGTCATCCGACACCTTAACAGGGTATATACGGCCCCGGTTGCTCCTTACAATTATTTCTCCTTCCCTGCTTATACCTATCACGAGCTGTTTTATTTCATCTGTCATTTCAAGTCCTCCACTATAAGGGTATGGTGAATCCTCTGGATAAGGTTCATGGAGGGGCACTTCATCTTCCTGGTTAGCCTGTTTTAGTCAGTTCATTTCTGTACTGAAAGACGGTACTCGTTCACCCCGTTCCTGCTTCTTACCTCCAGAAGCTCCATCTCCACCATCTCATGGAGAAGTCCCCCATCCACTCCAATTTCATCTTCAGCTGTCCAGGATGCTTCACCTGCAAGCTGGTCATAGACCCCCATGAGGGACTCAATCATATCTCTGGTTTCATCATCGGCATCAAGACCCTCCACCTCACCCTTTATTCTGCGGGCTGTTTCAGTGAGGGCATCCTCATCGCAGCGGGGAATTATGCAGAGAACCCTGACCTCGTTCCTCAGGAAATACTGACCGCGGTGGACACTGAATGTGTCCCTCTGTATTATGATACCGCCTGCATCCTCAATGAACTCCTCAAGTTCATGGAAGTTGTGGGGGCCTCCAGTGAAGACCACGAGGGAGTACATGTTACACTCTATGTAGATCAACCTATAATACACCAGCGTTAGTAATATTTATATAATAAAACTTATTAATAATTTCCATGGATTCAGAAGGTGTTGTGACAGCAGATACAGTAACCTGGCTCTTCTTCACACTCCTGCTGGCATCCGTGATGGTATCGATTGCCGGTGCAAGGCTTGAAGGTGTTTACTCAGATGAGAGGCTCCTTGAGATGAGGATACTCCTGGACGATGTGGCAGAGGCCGTTAACCTTGCCACTGCAGGCGGACCGGGTCATGAGGTGGTGGTGGAACTGCCAGAGCGCCTCAACCACACTGATGACTACAGGGTGCTGGTCAACTCAAGCGGGGTCTATGGCTGGGCAGACGGCCAGAGGGCCTTCTCCAGCATTTACCCGGTGCTTGTTGCTGATGGTTATGGCAGGACCCTGGTTTACCTTGAACCCGGTGGGAGGTACTCCATCAGGAACACGCCCCGGAATAACCGGACGGTTATCATGGTCTCAGGAGCGAGCTGAGGAGGGTGCCAGGTGCATACTTTCATATTTAATGATCCGGGGTCCGGCAGGGGTCAGGCTGCAGCAGAGTATATGATGCTGGCCGGCTTCTCACTGCTCCTGGCACTGATATTCGCAGGACAGATACAGTTACAGCTTGAACTGCTGGAGGCACACTCAGCTGCAAGGACCGGGGCATCTGAGGGTGCCTTCACCGACACCATCGCTGTGTACCCGGGTGTCACCTTTGATGAGTACCAGTCCCTGAAGCCGGAACTCCTTGAACCATCCAGTGTGAGGGTTGTGAGGGTTGAACTGATTGAAGATGGCTACAGCAGCACCTATGGGAGGAGAAAATTCCGTTTAAGGGCCTGGCTATCGGGTCCACCCATGAAACCATCACTGAGGGAGTCCATCTCTGACCGTGTTAACTTCTGCATCAGGAGATCCATTTCAAGGACCTTCGGCACAGAGAACCTCACAAACACCTACCATAACCCTGCCTTTTCAGATCACTATGTGTTCACAACATCAGAGGCCATCTGGGTGTAGTGAGATGACTGAATAGGATATAAGTGGTCAGTAACTGAGAGGACAAATCTAAAGGGATATAAGTGGCCAGTAACATAATTAATCTGTAATACTCCTCACCGGGGTTGCGGCTTATGATAACCGGTCACAGGGTTACTGGGGTGTATTGATGACCAAGACAAAGAAGGAAAAGCTGGATGATGTTCTATCTGCCTTTATGCAGGTGGGTCAGATAAGGGCTGCGGGTATTGTTTCAAAGGAGGGGCTGCTCATAAATGCAAGGACACCTCCGGATGTTGATGCAAGGATATTCTCAGCCCTCTGTTCAACGATAATGGGTGCTGCAGAGGCAGCTTCAGGTCAGATGAACACAGGAACTGTTTCTGAGATAACCGTGAGGACCGAGAAGGGGATAATCATACTCAAACCTGCAGGGGAGAAGGCCATATTCACGGCCCTGGCAGAACCAGAGGCCCAGCTCGGGCTTCTGCTATTTGAGATGGATTCACGTGCAGCACAGGTGGATGAAATCCTCAGGGAGATGTGAACATGCATAAGACATACATTCCGAAGCTCGACGACCTTCTGGGCGGCGGGGTGAAGGAGGGAGCCTCCATCATGTTCTCAGCATCCCCGGGTGTTGACTATGAGGCATTCGGTTACCAGATGCTAAACGGCCGCCTGGATGAGGGGACCAGCGGTTTCATATTCACAAATGTTGAGGAACCTGAGAGTATAATATATGAATTCAGATCCTATGGCTGGGATATAGAGTCACATATTGAAAATGGGAACCTTTTCTTTGTAGATGGTAGCTCACCATTCCTCGGGATGCCATCAGATCAGCGTTATACTGTTAATGACTACTCTGAGATAAAGGATGTTGTTCTTAACGCCATAAATGATATACCTGGCGGTGTTGGGATAATAAACAATCTCTCAGTCATTATAGACTACCTTGGCAACGGTGACACCCTTGAGATAGTTGAAGCCTGGAACAGGAAGGCCTCTGAACTGGATGTGAACCTCGTCTACCTCTTCACTGAGTGGGACTATGAACCTGAACTCATTGATAACCTCAGGGAGAGCATGGACTGTGTCGTGAATCTCAGGACCATCGAGGAGAGGGTCATCATCGGGCAGGGCTTCATGGTGGCCAATTCAGCGTGGTCAGAGCCCCCATCAACCATGGTACTCTTCTTTGTTGTCCAGCCAGGAGGCGTTAAGGTCTATGTACCGAAGATACTTGTAACAGGCCCCTACAACTCCGGGAAATCAAGCTTCGTCAGGGCAATAGCCACGAAGTCGGTCTCGGTGGACAGGAAGGCCCTCTCGGCATTTCCCACAACCATTGCAATGGACATAGGCCACCTTGAATATAAGGGCTTCATGGCGGATATCTTCGGGACCCCGGGCCAGGAGAGATTTGACATGATACTTGACGTACTCTCAAGGGAGGCTGTGGGCGCATTCATACTCATTGATTCAACTGCACCAGAGAGCTTCGCAAGGGCCAAGGAGATGATAAGGAAGACAAGGGCCGAAGCCATACCCAAGGTCGTTGTTGCAAACAAGCAGGACCTTCCGGGAGCCCTTTCACCTGAGGAGATAAGGGCGAGGATGAAACTCGGAGAGGACGTCCCCATAGTACCCGCCTCGGTGACAGAGGGGTGGGGTGTAAGGGAGGCCCTCGACACTCTCCTAGGACTTCTATATGGTGGTTGAATGATTGTCAGAATTCCTTCCGGGATAAGGGGCCTCGATGAACTCATGGGGGGCGCTTCAATACCTGAGAACACGGTTACCATGGTTTACGGTCCACCGAAGGTAGGTAAATCAATATTCGCCTACGGGTTTGCAGCCGGCGGGGCTGAGATGGATGAACCGTGCCTCTACATATCTGCAGATTACGGATTATCCGACCTGAAAAGGAATATGGCTGTACTTGGCATGGACCCTGAATCATACATGGAGAAGGAACTCCTCTATGTGATAGACGCCATATCCAGCATATCAGGTCCTTCAGCTGATGAGGGCAGCACATACTTCTCCTCATCGGTCCACAACCCCACAGATATTATGGTGAAGCTCGGGGTTGCCATAAGGAACATCACGAACCGTTACAGCATGTTCAGGTCGGTCCTTGACTCCCTCACAACCCTCATGGCCTTCAATGATGAGATGCTAATAGTCCGTGTTCTTACAGCCTACATAATGAGGATCAAGGAAGCCGGTGGAACAGCTGTGGTGACCTACACCGAGGGTTCGGCTGATCCGAAGGTGGAGACCATGCTCAAGGCTGTTGTTGATAACATAATACACCTCGATGGATCCGAACTTACAGTTGAGGCGATGGTGGGAACAGGCAGGGTCAGCGCCCCCTACACCATAGACGATTCAGGCATTAAGGTGGTCCACGAGGGATAACATGAGCGAAAACTACAGCACAGGTATAGTGGGTCTTGACGCTGTTCTCGGCGAACTTGAGCCAGGGCACCTGATGCTGTTAACAGGCCCCCCCAAGGTTGGTAAGACAGTACTTGCAACAGAGTTCACCTACCGGGCACTCCAGAGAGGGAACCCCTGCCTTTTCATAGCGGCTGAATACGGTTACAGGGATCTTCAGAGGAACACCATGGCCTTCAACTGGTTCATCCAGTCCCTCGCAGATAAACTTCATGTGATAGACCTCCCGACAGGTCTTGCAGGTGGTAAACCCCAGGACTCTGGAAACGTGAGGTACTCAGCCCTCCAGAACACAACTGACCTCATGGTGAAGGTGGGGATATCGACGAGGAGCCTCTACCAGGAGGAGGGCACCATGGTATCTGTGTTTGACTCAGCATCCATTCTACTGGCATTCAACCCCCCAAAACTTGTTCTGAGGGTCCTGAAGGCCTACAATGACCGTGTGAGGGACGCGGGCGGCATCGCACTTGTGACATACACAGAGGGTGTTGCTGATGAGGATATAGAGGAGGAGATACCCGGCCTCTTTGATGTGCACATCCAGATGGATGGATCCGTGATATCCGCTGTAATGGATGGTGAAAGGATGGAGGCACCCTACAGGATAACGGATCAGGGCATTACAGTGGGCTGATCACATGAAGGGCAACTGAACCCATCTTTATAATCACCCATATCAGGAAATACCGGGGTTTTCTGTCTCCCGGGGAGTATTTAAATCTGGACTGGCTATTACATCCGCCGGGAAATAGGTATTTAAATCTGGACCGAAATAATACTATTATATAAATCTCCGGGGCTATGATGATGATATTTGCTGTTCTGGGAATCTTTGATTTTCTCAGGGGTGAAGATGAGGGCGAATCACTTGAGAAGTATCTTCGAAAACTTGAGGATCTTCTGGAGGAAGAATTTGACACCCTTGTAAGGATAGCAGGATTCTACGCCGAGGAGGGTGATACCCGCGAGGCCCTTGATTACCTTGAAAGGGCCTACAGGGTGGCCTCTGAAATGAATGACGAGGAACTCATGGCCTTTGCCCTTGACTCCATGGGTGATGTCTACCTCAGTGATAGAAAGGTTAAGACCGCCATGGAATACTTCATGGAGGCCCTCAGAATCTACACATCAGTTAACTCACCTCTAAGGGCAGATCTAAGGGAGAAGATCAAGGAGGTTGAAAAGATCAGGGAGGCCATGGATATAGCCAGCATCAACAGGCTCCAGGAGGAGTCCGAATCCGGGATGCCGGAGGTTGACCTTGAGGTCATTGAACCCCTGCTTAACAGGCTGGTTGACAGTGTCCAGTCCCTAACACTCTATGAGTCAGGTTCCTATGAGGACTCAATCTCACAGATAAGGGAGGCCTACCAGATTGCCAGGGATATAGGTGACACATCCACTGAGGCATCACTCCAGCTAGTCCTTGGCCTTTATTCCCTTAAAAATGAGGACTTTGATGAGTCCCGGAGATACCTTAAAAAGGCTGAGGCGCTCTTCAGGAAAACAAATAATGAGCTTGGCCTTGCAGTAACCCTGGTACTCCTTGGAACCCTTGACTTCATAGGGAATAATGCTGATGGTGTTGCATCCAGTTTCAGGGCCGCAGTTGAGATACTCCAGAAGCTCGATGAGAAGGAACTGGAGTCAGTTACCCTTGAACTTCTGAACACATTATACAGTTTTTAGTGGCCCTGATGTTAGAAGGGGTCAAGTGGAAGTATAAATGCCAGGAGGACTCCAAGGAACCCGAAGAACATCCCTATGGACCACACTATCATGACGACCTTCTTCTCGGTCATCGGCCTTCTCAGTATCCACCTTATAAGTGAGTTGAAGCCCTCCGGGGGTGCTATGAGTTTACCATCCTCTGCAATTTCTGTGGGCCTGTGTCTGTGCCTCTCAACGACACCGGCACTGTAGAATTTCAGAATCCCATCTATGATGTTCGGCAGAAGGACTATGAGGGCTATTATCTTAACCCTCCCTATGAATGCAACCGATGCTATGCAGGCACCTATTATCAGTGTTCCAACATCACCAGGGAACACCCTTGAGGGGTACCTGTTGTACATGAGGAATGCCAGGAGGGCCCCCAGCATGGCCATGGTTATTATTGAGACATCATACTTGCCCATTATTATACATGAGGCTGTGAGGGCTGTCATTGCAATTGAACCGAGCCCTGATTCGATACCATTCAGCCCCGCCAGCATGTTGGTCAGGTTTGAAGCTATTGAAACGGCTACCGGCATCATGATCATGTAGAGTATCCCGACCTTCGGAGGGGCAACCCAGATTATGGGAAGACCCGCAAGGAAGAGCAGGAAGAGTTTTTCACGTGACGAGAGCCTCACAAGGTCGTCCACCATTCCAACAACGCCGACAAGGAGTATGACAAGGAGTGTCACCATGAGCTCGTACTGGAGTTCAGGGAAGCAGCACATACCTATGAACATCCCTATCGTGAAGCCGAAGAGTATCCCGATACCACCCATCTCAGCCACTATGGGCTTTGAGATTTTGTGTATGTCATTACCGACAACATTGGCCTCCTTCAGCTTATTTATGAGGCGTGGCATCACCGTGTAGGTGGATGTGAAGGCTATTATGCAGCATATCAGTGACACGAGTAGCACAGATGAATATTCAAGGGTAAGTTTCAGAACCATGGAAATCACCATAAACATAATCTGGCATGTGATGTGGCGGATTATAGTTTTTCATTAAAACCATATGGTTTATACATTTTTGGTTTTCATCAGCCGTTCTTCAGAGGATCATAAGGTGATCCATTTTAACGTAACATTTGCTCTTTAGTCAGCCGTTCTTCAGAATGTAGTAGACTGTTCTGAGGGGTATACCAAGGTCCTTTGAGATCTTCCTTGCAGGCATACCATTCCTGGCCATCTCACGGACCCTGAGACGGGTGTTCCTGTCATACTTCCTCTTCTTACCCCTCTTGAGTTTGATGTCACCCTTGAGGTAGTATACCGTTTTGAGGGGTATGTTCGTAATCCCGGAAATCTGCTTTGGAGTTTTACCCTCCTTCAGGAGGCTCTGAACCAGCTTAACATCCTTATCTGTGTACTTCCGCGGTCTTCCTATTCTCTTCACAGGTCTCACATTAACTCCAAGTTCCTCAAGGGCATCAAGGTACCTTCTTGAGGTCCGGTGATAGATACTTATTGGGCAGGTGATCTCCTTGAGGTCAGAGTTCTTCTCAAGGAGTTCTATTATCCTCCTTGAGGTCAGCGGCTGATTCACGTGAATTTTCTCTGCCATGTGATCAATCACCTTTTATGAGATTTAGGAACATCTTTGCACGGTCCGTTGAGGGTTTACCAAGGTTCTCTATGTTCCTCTTCTCCTCAACAACCTCATCCACACTGACATGGAAGATCTCAGCGCAGGTTTCAATGTCAGCTTCACCCTCCATGTGGAGCACAGCGGCACCGAAGGCGAGTGGGTTCGGTTTCATGTGCAGCCCCTTCATCTTATCCTCGATCTCAAACTTCTTAAGGAGAACATCCCCGAGTTTATCGATGTAGACCATTCCCCCCTCCCAGCATGTATTGAGCAGATCCACAGCGTCCCTGCTGAGCTCATCGAAGGTCCTCACCTGGCTCCTGTCAAGGACCGGCCGCAGGTTCGGGAAGGGTCCTGAGTGCTTTGACCTTCTGTCCAGTGATGTGCCTAGGTAGTAGAGGGCAACGTCCCAGAGGACGAGGTTCACGGGAACATCCCTGAAGAGCTCCCGCTTAACCTCCTCCATCACCTCAAGGTCCTCCCTGAGTTCCCGGTTCAACCTGCCCCTGGCGTCCCCGAGACCTGCCTCATGAAGCAGAGCGTGCATCTTCTGGACCCTCACCTCCTGCAGTTCCTCCTCTGAGAGCCTCAGATCAGGTGAATAGGTCCTGGCCTCGAAAAGTATCCTCCTGTATCTCTTCACGGCATCATAGTCCCGCAGCTTCTCAGTGTAGACCCTCTCCTTTATATCCATTATTATGTCATGTGACAGGCCGGCGTATCCCAGGGCCAGGGCAGTCCTGGTGTAGCGATCATTTATTATGCTGGATTTCTTCCTGTGGAACTGTATCAGTTCTATCCTCACGTTTGGACCGTACCTCTGCCTCAGCATCCTCTCATAGTCGTCATCGTCACTGTCAATGGTTATGCGCCTTCTTATCCACCTCCCATCCTCAAGGACCTTTATCACGAGGGTGGCTGATCTCACAGCCCCCTTCTTCTCGTTCTTGAAGAGCCTCATTATCTTCTTGAAGGCCTTCCTGGCCCAGAGGCTCAGCTCTGACATCTTGACCATGTAGTCACCTGAGAGGGGGAGGTGGGGTATTATTTCAGGCCTGCAGATGGCAGATCCGCTGAATTCAATCTCCATCATACCTGAGCCACAGGGGCACATCACACCATCCAGGACGTCCTGGTATTCAACCTCAGAAAGCCGGAGGGACCTTGAGCAGTCAGGGCACCGCAGGAGGGCGTACTCCTCAAGGTTTCCGAGGGCTATCCTGTGAGATGAGATGGCGGAGTTCACCCTGTCAAGGAGGTTCTTCTTTGTAGAGGCCTTCATCCGGAAGTACTGGGCGTGCCTTTTAATATCATGGACGTCCTCAGCGATTTCAGGGGAGTACTGACTGCTGTACCCTGATATTGACCTGAAGGGATACTTAAATCCCCTCAGCTCCATGGCCTCCTTGAGATCCTGAAGTTCCTCGAGGTTCCCTCTCAGGTAGGTGTACAGGTCAATGAATCCTTCCACGGACTTTAAATCATCCAGTGAAACCTTCCTGTCCTTTATGCTCTCAAGGAACCTCTCTGACCTTGCAATGAGACCTGATTCATTCATTTATCATTCTCCAGACACAGGGTACAGGGCCTTCCACTCACCTTATCCTTTCCCCGACTTCGGCGTCCCCGGGGTCGAGCAGGTTGAGGGATTCTCCTGTTGCAAGGACCATGCCCTCTGACTTCACACCGAAGAGTTTCGCAGGTTTGAGGTTCACAAGCACTGTAACCTTCCTCTCAACAAGGTCTTCAGGGCTGTATTTCTCTGCAAGTCCTGCAACAACCTGCATCTCCCTCTCACCCACGTCTATCATGAGCTTCAGGAGTTTGTCTGATCCCTCTATTCGTTCGGCTGACCTTACCACGCCAACCCTTATGTCCATACTTGCGAAGTCGTCGATTGTCACGGTTTCCACTTCATCATCCTCCTCAATGAGTTTTGCTTTCTCATCCTCAATTGCCTCATCAGGTATCTTGGAGAAGAGGGGCTTCGCCCTCTCTATCACCTGTCCCTCTTCGAGTTCATGGAATCCCCAGGGTTCATCCTCCAGGTTCATGATGGAGAGTATCCTGCCTGCTGCTGATGGCATGAAGGGCCTCAGGAGTTTCCCGAGGTTGGCTGCCAGGAGATTGCAGAGGTGGAGGCAGGTTGAGGCCCTGGCGGGTGACTCCTTAACGGCCTTCCAGGGTTCCTGGTCATTGAAGTACTTGTTACCCATCTTGGCAAGTTTGATTATGTGCATCAGGGCATCCCTGAACTGGAATTTATCCAGGAGTTCACCGACGGTGTCATGGGCGGTCCTGATTGATTCAAGGAATTCACGGTCCTCAGCTGTAAGTTCACATGCAGCCGGGACCCTCCCGTCAAAGAACCTACCCGTGAATGAGAAGGTCCTGTGGAGGAAGTTCCCGAGGACATCGGCCAGTTCATCGTTGACCCTCCTCTGGAAGTCATCCCATGAGAAGTCAGTGTCCCTGGTGAGTGGTGCGTTGACGGTGAGGTAGTACCTGAGGAGGTCCCTGTCAAACCTTTCAAGGAAGTCTGATGTCCAGACCACCCAGTTTTTACTGGTGGACATCTTCTGGCCCTCAAGTGAGAGGTATTCACCGGCTATTATGTTTTCAGGGGTCCTGCAGCCATAGGCCATGAGGAGGGCTGGCCAGAATATGGCGTGGTGGTATATTATGTCCTTTCCGATGAAGTGGAGGGCGCCGGAGTCCCAGTATTCCCTCCAGTCCCTCCCGGTTTTTTTGCTCCAGGCGGCTGCAGATGAGATGTAGCCAAGGAAGGCCTCACCCCACACGTATATGATCTTACCATCGTTCCCCTCCAGGGGTACCGGGACACCCCAATCCATGTCCCTTGTGAGTATCCAGTCCTTCAGGCCCTCGCGGAGCCACTGGATGGCGTAGTTCCTCACATTTGATGGCATCTCTGAGCCCTCGATCCACTCCCTGATTTCATCCTGGAACTGGCTCAGGCGGAAGAAATAGTGCCGGGAGTCCCTGACCTCTGGCTCTGACCCGCAGACCATGCAGCGCGGATCCTCAAGCTGGAGCGGCTCAAGGTGCCTTCCGCAGCCCTCGCAGTGGTCTCCACGTGCGCCCTCACTTCCACAGTAGGGGCATGTGCCCTCAACGTACCTGTCCGGGAGGAATCGCTGGCAGTCCCCACAGTAGAGCTGTTTTATGTCCTTCTCATATATGAAGCCCTTCTCGTAGAGTTTAAGGAAGAATTTCTGGGCTATCTCGTGGTGGAGCTCATCTGTGGTCCTGGTGAAGCTGTCAAAGGATATGTCACACCTCTCAAGGTCCCCCCTTATCATCTCATGGTAGCGGGTGGCGACCTCCAGGGGGGTCCTGCCCTCGGCCTCTGCCTTCACGGCTATGGGAGTCCCGTGTTCATCGGTGGCGCAGACGAAGAGGACGTCATCGCCCCTGAGTCTCCGGTACCTCGCATATATGTCTGCAGGTATGTAGGTTGACCTCAGATGACCGAGATGCGTGGGGCCGTTGGCATATGGAAGTGCGCAGGTGATAAATACTTTACTCAACTCAAACTCCTCCTTGAATCATGAACCAGATCAGAATAAGACGGGTCGATTTAAGGCAATTAAATCCAGTTTAATTTACGGTTTACTTCTATATAAATTTATTTGAGTCCATGTCTTGCGGTCATAATCAGGGCAACATGCCCCTGAGGTACTGGATTCAGGGGAACTGCAACCTCAAGGCCAGATCAGCATGCCCAAAACTGCGCTTCGATGTGATGGGACACTTCGATACCTTTATGGGTCAACCGGTATAAGATTTAAACATGGTATCTTCACTCTTCATAAACCCCTTCTCAGAGGATGCCAGGGAAATCGTGAGGAAATACGGATCACTGGACACCATAGCCGATACAAGGGATGAGCTCCTTGAGATAGGGAGGCGCACACGCGGACAGAACCTTGCAGACAATTCTCTCCTCCCGGGCAGCATAGCTGAACTTGCAGTTAAACGCCTGGAATGGTACCTCAGGAGACAGAGGAAGGACTTCAACCACAGGGACTACGCCTACCTGATGAACCCTGAGATTGAGGAGTACGATGTGCTGGCCTTCTATATCCTTGCCCAGGCAGCAGGTGCTGGATTCATGAAGGCCTCAAGGGAGGCGAGGCTGGTGGTTGAGTCTGCAGGGGCCATGGTGGAGGACCGCCTCAACGTCCTCGGGAGTGAAAGGGAGGATATCATAGCTGATGTTCTCTATGAACTGGGCTCAGAGGGCCTCAGGTGGACGGAGCTGGCCGACCTCCTGGGTTCAGGGAAACTGAAGCTCACAGACCTCATCCTCAACAGGGGGAGGGTCATAATAGACCGGGACGAATTCATAACGAGCTTCCAGGACATTATAAGGGACAGGAGTCCTGACAGGCTCTACGACATCCTCGTAGGTCTTGAGGTCAGGGAGACGATGATATCCCGCATGATAATGCAGAGGACAGAGGAGTACATAGGGAGGGTCAGGGAGATGAGTTCAACGGTGGAGGTCCACCCCATCATACTTGAAACAGCAGAAAGGATAAGGGAGACCGTTGAGAGGATAATGTCATTCACAGGGGGTCCTGTTAAATCTGCAAGACCCGGTAAGCTTGTCCCGGAGGCCTTCCCGCCATGCATAAGGGGGACACTGGATGGGGTTAAGTCCGGTAACAGGAACGACGCCATAGTGCTCCTTCTAACTTCCTTCATATCCTATGCACGCCTATACCCATCGGTCTTCAGGGACAGGACCCCCATGAAGGTCTCTGACCTTGACCCCGACCTCAGGATAACCCTGGGGGAGATCCTGCCGGTGATCTATGATGCTGCTGATAGATGCGAACCACCCCTCTTTGAGGACGATCCACAGGAGAAACTGAACATAACTGCAAAGCTGGGCTTCGGTGTCCATGACATGCCTGAACTGGAAAATGAGGGCGAAAGCAAATGGTACACACCCATGAGCTGTGAGAAGATCAAAATACACCTCCCGGACCTCTGCAGACCTGATAAACTCTGCAGCAGCATCTCCAATCCACTGACCTACTACAACAGGAAGAGGTGGAAGCTCAGATCAAGGGGGGAGAAGGAGGAATGATGCATGTTCGAACCGGCAACACCCCTTGAGAGGAAGAGGTACTACCGTGAGGAATGGAATGTCAGGGACCTCCCTGACTTCATAGCTGATAACCTCCATATGAGGGAATTCGGGTTCGACCACAATGGAAGGGGACCCAGTGACAGGTACAGGACCTTCAGGGATGAGAGGAGCCTGTCAAGGTTCATGAGGGTCCGTTACCCATTCGCAGCCTACTCCTCGGTGGCGTTCTACAGGGAACCTGGAAAGAGGAAGGGGTGGCAGCGGTCCGAACTCATATTCGATGTTGATGCCAAGGACCTTCCTGTGAGGTCATGTGACTGTGAGGGGGTATGCCCCACATGCCTTGATGAGGCAAGGGAACTGGTCCTCATGATGGTTGACACCCTGAGGGGGGACCTGGGCCTGGACGACATCCATGTCATATACTCTGGGAGGGGCTACCATGTTAGGGTCCTCGACCCTGAGGTCATGGAACTCGGCTCGGAGGTGAGGGCTGAGATACTGAGGTACACCGCGGGTGCAAGGGAGCCGCGGAGGAAGTTTACCGATGGGGTATCATCCTATGAAATGGAGCACTTCTCCATACCACTGGGATATCACAGGGTATTCACGGAGAGGGCAAGACATGTGCTTCTTCACCTGAGGGGTGATGAGGATATCGAGGATGTCACCGCGAGGACAGTTAAGACTGCAGTCAGGAACAGGGACCTCATCCTTGAGGACAGGTGGGGGGAGTTCAGGTCAGTGATCGGTCCCAGGGTTTACCCGAGACTTGTTAAGGGGATATCGAAGATTAACATGAGGATGCTTGATGCCAAGGTGACCATTGACCTCAAGAGGATACTGAGACTCCCAACATCACTGCACTCAAAGGTCAGCATGATCTGCATGGAGGTTAAAAATCCCGAGACCTTTGACCCCCTTAAGAGCGCTGTCCCAAGGTTTGTGGAGGAGAGGGGATAGGTCAGTAGATAATAGGTGGTTAAGGGATCATCTTTCAAGGGCCTTCCAGGGGTTCAGGAATGCATCCATGAACTCCAGAAATTCCTTTTCAGCTTCTCCGATTAAATCATCAAGGAGATCAACACTGAAGCCCCTCCTGATCTCCACCCCTATGTGTTTACCCATCCTCAGCCTGTCCGGATTTGAAAGCAGGTCCCTCAGATATGAAACTGCGGATCTGTGCCTCCTGGGGGATTCGATGGTGAGCCTGGATCCCTCAACCCAGACCCTCTCATGCTTCCTGAGGAATCTTTCCCTGTGGCGCCGGGACCATACAGGGGGACCATACCTCTTCCGGTAGGAGGGGAGCTCCCATACATCCATCTCAAGGACCATAAATGCCGACCTGCTCTCATCACTCCAGTAGTCAGCTCCCAGGACAGAGAAACCCTCCGCCTCAAGGTTCTTAACCACAGAATCAAGGGTCTTCCTCAGCTGGGGGTAGAGGGCATCTGAGGGTACATCCGGGACTCCCGTTGAGATGACGATGACCCTGGAACCCCTGCATCTGAGGGTCCCGGTTATTTCAGCGGCATCTGTGGAGTAGCTGGGGGGTTGAAAATACTCTGGGCCCGGGTTTCCCAGGAAGTTCAGGGATGCGGTTACAAATTCAGCCATCCTCTGGAGTGTCAGGGCCGCTGCAACGTTTCTTTTTTTATCAACAGGGTCAACCACCACCAGGGGATCCTCGAATCCCTTGCCTGTCCCGTGGCCCTCAAGGTCTATTATGTATCCGGGTCTCCACTGAAGGGCGCCCTCGAGGACTCCCTCAAAGTCGCCGTAGCAGAGCACCAGCAGCTCGGCAAGGTAGCCTGCGAAGCCACCAACACGGAACTCTGAACCATAGGTCCCTGTTGACTTCATGAACTGCTTAAGGAGGAGCACATCATCCTTCTGCTCATCCCTGAGGTTCTCCTGTATGTACCTTGTGTGGAGTATGGTCCGATCAACGGCCGACCTTAGCATGGATGCATCATCTATCCGGTAGCAGGGGACAAAGTCCACCTCATAGCCGTCAATGTAACCTGTTACATAGGGGTGGGATGCGTATCTCTCCTCGGCTTCCCCACCGAACCTCTCTATGCATCCATAGCCGAGTCTGAGGCCCTTCTCCTTGAGCTCATCCTCGGAGGTCGTGAGGGGAAAGTGTATGAATATGTCAATGTCTGCAGCACCTGAAAGCCAGGTCCCCTTGGCAACTGAACCCACGAGGACGGCCTCGGCGTCTATTCCCTGTTCCTCTGCGAGTCCATTCAGGCACTCAACGAGACTATCTGATAGTTCCATGACCCTCCGGTATTCATCACCGTCGGGTTTTATGGTTTTGAGTATGTTGCTGTAGTCTGTGGTCATAAATCATCATCACCGTCGGGTTTTATGGTTTTGAGTATGTTGCTGCAG
>NZ_QREL01000001.1:719206-914953 GCF_003385755.1 Methanothermobacter defluvii
ATCACCGTCGGGTTTTATGGTTTTGAGTATGTTGCTGTAGTCTGTGGTCATAAATCATCATCACCGTCGGGTTTTATGGTTTTGAGTATGTTGCTGTAGTCTGTGGTCATAAATCATCATCACCGTCGGGTTTTATGGTTTTGAGTATGTTGCTGCAGTCTGTGGTCATAAATCATCACCATAAAGAATTGAGGTAAACTGCAGATAAACTAAATCCGGGATAGGGACCGGAGTGAGAGTGCACCGGCTATCCATATCAGTGGTCATGAATCAAAACTTTTCTGCCACTCATGGGGTCGGATCAGAACCTCAAAGTCTGAAGACCTCCATATCAGTGTAGATTGGCCCTGCAGGTGTGAGTTCACTCCTCTTGAGGGACACCTCACTGACCCTCATTGATCCGACCTCAACGTCCTCAAGTTCCCCTATGAGCTCAGCGAGTTTATCCCTGTTTCTCGGTCCCTTAACCCTCCCTACTGTGAGGTGGGGTACGTAGTCCCTCTCAGGACGGAACCCCATCTTCACGAATTCCATGTCAAGGCTCCTCTGAAGATCTGAGAAGGTTTCAGGGTTTTCAACTCCTAGCCAGACCACACGTATGTATCTGGGGTTCGGGAAGACACCAGCCCCCCTTATGCTGATTTCAAAGGGCTCATACCCACGGAGGGTGTCCCTCACCACATTCTCTATCCTCCTGAGCTTACCCTCACCAACATCACCGAAGAACTTGAGGGTGAAGTGCAGGTTCTCTGGTTCAACGAATTTGACCTGGGCATCCGCAGATTTGAGGGTATCCTGTATCCTGGATACATGGTCCCGCAGTCCCTCATCGAGGTCAACTGCAAGGAATGCTCTGACCTTCATTGCTTAACCTCCCCACTATGTTCAAGGCTTCTGAGCCTTTCAAGGCTCTCCCTGGGCGTTTCGATGGTGTTGAGGATGTACAGCTCCACCCTGCTGAAGAGTTCCATGAAGAAGTCCCTCCTGAGTTCTGTTTTCCTTTCATCCCGTATGAGCTGGTGGGGGTTGCAGAAGTCGTTCCCGGCCATGTACTCCAGGCCCTCCATGGCATTCAGCCTCCTGACTGGAGGGTTTGCAGGGTTTCTCTCAAGGAGGACGACCCTTTTGAGGCTGGTGGAGTCCCTTATCCTGTCCCTGAAGAGCATGCCCACATCTGCGACGCCCCTCCCCATGCTGTCAAGTTTAACAGAGCTTATGATATCCGAGTACTCGCCCCAGACATCCCCGATGTCATCCCTTATGTAGGAGTTCTTCTCTGAGGCGTATACCAGGACGCCGTTCTCAAAGAGGCGGGTGAAGAACCAGTCATCTGATATGTAGCTGTAGTCCCTATCAAGGAGGAGGCCGTAGGTGAGGGTTGTCTTCCCTGTCCCGGGTGGGCCGATGATGGCCAGACCCTCCCCCTTCCTGTCAATGGCTGAACCGTGGACAGAGTAGCGGCGATGTTCTGAGTGATACTCCTCGAAGAAGTCTGAGACCGCTGCAAGGGCTATGCTCTTAACCCAGCCATAGTAGTCGCAGTTCCTGATTATCACGGTTTTTGATACCGGCTCGTAGAGCACCTCAAGGTCCCCGCCATCTGAGATTGCGAATACCTTCGCATGGGGCCTCACATCGTCGCTCATGAATTTGAAGTTATCCTCCCATTCCTCCTTGAATGAGATGTTATCGGTCAGTAGCTTGACACAGGCACCGTGCAGGTTAGCCTTCCTCTCAAATAACCTCAGATCTGAGAGTTCAGCGAGTACTTCATCCTTCTCGGAGGGCCCTATCAACTTCACATGGTACATGTTATCCCTTTATGTAGCGGGGCATGGCTTACTTCACACACCATCATTTCTCGATTATGGTCTCCTTTATGGCCATCCCGAAGTGCCTGGCGGATTCGTCGAAGTAGACCAGGACCCTGTCACCCTCACCCAGTTCACTTACAGATACCGGTTCACCCTTATCATTCACGAGCCTTATTGTCTCGGCGTTCTGGAGGAGTGTCCTGACCTTCATGCCTTCATACTCTGCCTCAACGAGCATCAGGGGCCTCTTTTCGATCTTCACCCTCCCCACAATCGCGGAGCGTGATCTGCCATCCCTGTCAACTATGATGACCTCGTCGCCGGTTTCAAGTTCCGAGAGGTACCTGGTCCTGCCACCGGGCACCATGACGTAGGCCTGGACAGGACCCGCATTGACACGGAAGGGCCTTGATGCCACATACTCACTTTCCAGGGATTCACTGTGCACCAGGAACAGTCCCTGGGAGTAGCTACCCACAAGCATGCCCTCGCCTATCCCCATTATGGAGCATGTGTCCACGCAGACCCTGTCACCTGATCCGATGGGCTCGATGCGGGTTATGGTGGCGGGTTTAAGTTCGTAAGTCTCGCTTTCAATATTCTCAAGGAGGGCTGCAATGTCCTTTATCTGGGATATGTCTGCCGGTTCTATGAGGACACCGTCGGTGCCGTGTTCAAGGGTTTCAAGGGCAACCCGGGCCTCGTCCACGTCAGCCACCGCGGCGATGAGTTTAACATCCTCTTCCTGCAGGTCTGCGATTATGTTCTCCAGGGGGATGATCTTCCAGTCCTCACCCACCAGTATGAGGTAGTCAACGACGCGCCCGAGCCTCCTGGCAAGCTCCTCATGGGCCTTGCTCCTTATCTCCACGTAGGCTGCAACCTGTCTTCCACTTTCACTGAGTTCTGATGCCATTTCAAGGTCCCTTGAGTACTCAAGGGTCTCCGGGAGTTCAAGGGTCCCGTCACCCTCACCATCCCTACCTACAAGTACTATATCCGCGTCCTCATCAGGGGAGATGAGGGTCAGGTTACCCAGCTTCTTTATCCTCCCGGAATCGGCGGTGTCCACTATATGGTCTATCCCTGATTCCAGGGCCGCCGTTATGAAGGTCTTCTTCTCATCCCAGTAGGTGTCGGGGGCCAGGAGCCATGCGAACTTCATCTCACTCGCCACCCTTCAGTATCCTGACGGCCTCCTCGACACTCAGGCCATCATGGACTATGCCTGCTATGGCCCCTGTCATGTTTGCAGGTGAATCGGCCTGGAATATGTTCCTTCCAATGGCGACCCCTGCGCCCCCTGCCTCCACAGAGTCACTGACCATCTGGAGTAGCTCCTCCTCTGTCTCTATCTTTGGTCCGCCAGCTATCACCACAGGGACCGGGCACCCCTTCACAACGTCCCTGAAGGTGTCAGGGTCACCGGTGTAGTTGGTCTTTATTATGTCTGCACCGAGCTCTGCGCCTGCACGGGCTGCCAGCTTCACAACCTCCGGGTCGTGCTCATCATCTATCTTCTTACCCCTGGGGTACATCATGGCAATGAGGGGCATGCCCCAGTCATCACAGATCTCTGCAACGGTTCCGAGTTTTATCAGCATCTCGGGTTCCCTTTCGGATCCCACATTCACATGGACGGATACCGCGTCGGCACCCAGCTTGAGGGCCTTCTCAACTGAGGTCACAAGGACCTTATGGTTTGGGTCGGGGCCGAGGCCTGTGCTGGCCGAGAGGTGTATTATAAGTCCTATATCCCTCCCGTATCCCCTGTGTCCACTCCTGACCATTCCCTTGTGCATGAGAACGGCGTTTGCACCGCCACTTGCAACCTCATCTATGGTGCCTGCCATGTCGATTATCCCGCGAACGGGTCCAATGGAGACTCCGTGATCGAGGGGTACTATGACAGTCCTGTCCGTCTTCCTGTTGATTATCCTCTCAATCCTAATCCTTTTGCCTATCATGGGCACCCTCCTTGTATATCTTGCTGGACCAGAGCTTAAATTCCCTGAGTCGTGGGGGGATTCCAGCGTCCCCACTTGACTCAAGCCATCCATACCTGGAGGTGAATGACTCTTCGGTGATGGATGAGCATACAAAGTCCAGGAGCCCCCGGTTCCTTATGATGGAGACCCCTGGTTTGAGTGTGGATGACCAGATGAAGTAGACCTTGAAGGTTGTATCCGGGTGGTAGCCACCTCCAAGGTCCACGCTGAGAACATCACAGCTGTCTATCATGGTGCAGACCTTCTCGAGGGTTTCATGGAGCCGTACATCCCCTGAGATGAATTCAACGTTGTCACGTTCCCTGCTGAGGGACTCCATTACCTCGACAGCCTCGGGGCTGTTGTCGACGGCCACAACCCTCCCCTCAGGTACAAGGTCCGAGATTATGCGCGTTGAGTTACCCACGTGGCAGCCAAGCTCCACGACGGTGTGGGATGGTTCAAGGACCTCCCTGAGGACCTCACGGTAGATGTTGATATCATACACTATCCTTATCATCTGATCACGAAGCTGCTTCTGCTAACATCAATTAATATATCCTTTTAATTTAAAGTATTTTCCCCACAAATCCACATATCTGTTCATTATGAACCTCAGATGTAAGGGAAGGGTCATATAAGGCATAATCCAGCGGTGCTGGAGTTTTCAGAGTCTACGGTCGAGTGGCTGTCGGATCAGGGTCAGGGCCTGTGGCAGGGTATGTTTTTCATATGAACTGAGTTTGGAGTTCTGAGTACTTCAGGGGGCCTGTGGCGGGGTATGTTTTTCATATGAACCTTGCACCCAGCTGGTCGATACCGTAGGTACTGGTGCCAGCGCCACCGGCGTCAGGGTCCTCTGATAGGGCGAATACTGTGTTCCCAAGCATGGCCATGGAGGCACCCAGCGTACCCTCTGAGAGTTCCTCCAGGGGTTCCCTGAGCTCCTGGGGGATGAGGGCTGCCCCCTCTGCAAACTCCCGGGAGAGTTCCATGAACCGGGCCGGAGCTGGTCTCTCAAGCAGGCGGTCTATCATACCACCCCCCATCCTGTTGATGGCCCTCACATGGGCATCATCATGTATCACCGATGCGGTGTCAAGTTCCCCCAGCGTCCGGGTTATAACGTGGAGGCCGTCCTGGATGATCCTGTCAACCCTCCCGTACCCTGGCGGTCCCTCCCGGGTCCTGATGACCATTCCACCTGTTACCTCAGCTATGAGGTCCCCGAGACCGGTTCCGAGTTCAACCTCTGCACGGTGTGCCACCTCACCTGCCCTGTTGAAGGTGATGGGAAGTTCCAGTTCAGATGCAATTGCAAGGACGCTCCCGAGAGCGCAGGCGGCTGATGTCCCGAAACCACACCCTATGGGCACCTCCACCTCGTGGTGGATACTCACCCCCTCACTGAACCCTGTGAGCTCCCTCAGGATTTCAACGGCCCTAATGCTAACTCCATCATCATCTCTCCTTCCGTTCACCCTCACCTTCGTGGTGTCATCTGAACCCCTGAGCTTCACCCCGGTTTTAACACCCCTGTCCAGGACGACACCGGCCCCCCTGGACCCTGACCTCAGGGGGTCCCTCTGCATTACAACCTCGAAGAATCCTGTTATGTGTGCTGGTACAAAGACCCTGGGCTTCATTTTAAATACTTCCCTGAACATACCTTAATCTTTGATGTGTATCAACAGCAATATAATGATTTTCAGGGAGGAGAGAATTGTTGCGACCCTCCCGGTACAGACTGTAATGATTTCATGGAGGGCCTGAAATTAGAAAGAGGATAGATCTTCACACCCACAGCCTCCTGAGTGACGGTGAGCTCTTGCCATCCGAACTTGCAAGGAGGGCCTGTGTACTTGGACATGAGGCAATAGCCATCACTGACCACATAGACGCCTCGAACATAAACACCATAACAAACCTCATCGACGCCGTGGAGGACATAGGTGATAACTGGGACATCACGGTTATCCCGGGGGCTGAGATCACACATGCGCCCGTTGAGATAATTGAGAAACTTGCAGTGAGGGCAAGGAGGCTCGGGGCCGAGGTGATTGTTGTACACGGCGAAACCCTGGTGGAGCCGGTGATCCCCGGCACCAACCATGCAGCGGTAAGCTGCCCGGAGGTTGATATACTGGCCCATCCGGGCCTGATAACGATTGAGGACGTTGAACTGGCCCGTGAGAATGATGTGACCCTTGAGATAAGTGCCAGGAAGGGGCACTGCCTTGGTAATGGTCACGTGGCAGCCATTGCAGGGGAGGTTGGTGTCCCCATCGTGATTGACACGGATACCCATGCACCGGGGGATCTGATCGACTATGAGATGGCACGGAGGATAGGCCTCGGGGCCGGTCTAACCGAGTCCGGAGTGGAGGAGGCACTTGTGAGGAACCCCAGGAGGCTCCTTAAAAGGAATGGTATCCTCTGAAACTTGAAATGGATTCAGCGGATTTAAGGCGGCTTCAGCTGCTGTGGAATTCTATCCTTCTTTTTTCTTCGGTTCTGCTGCTGATTCAGATAGAATATCTTATATAATCCGCAGCTCTCATAATAATCCTTTGAAAGTGTTCGGGATCTTTAATGTGTTCCTTATATAATTTTTATCTTATACTCGTATTTTGATCCATGATACTGTTAGAATCCCCATTTCATTTTTTAACTCAGTTTAATTAGCTAATCCGGCACTAAATCCATAAGATTCTCGTATAGGTTATCTGAACTTCCAGCGAATTATTTTGAGTGATTGTTGTTTTTGCTTTTCTTTGGAGGATGTGATAATACATACTCCACGAGTTCCCTCAACTTTAAACCACCACTACAGGAAGTAGTAATAAGCATTAAAGAATATACGGCAAAATAATAATACTTTTTGATTTAGAACTAATATTTATATATACAAGAAGAGAAAAAATGGATTGGTGATAATATGATACTTGAAAATTTTAAGAGAGAATCTCTGATACCGCTGCCAGTGGCATTTATCTCAACGACAAGTAAAGATGGAATTAGAAACATAGCACCTTATTCATGTGTTATGCCAGTTTTACGCCCCTTTGATCTGATTTGTGTGGCTTCAGCAAAGATGAGAGACACACAAATCAGATCAAAGACACTGGGGAATTTGTTATTAATATGCCAGGGGTTGAAATGGTTGATAAAGTGATACCAACAGCTTCGCATGTTCCTTTTGATGTTAATGAATTTGAACTGGCGGATTTAAAGGAAAAACCCTCAAAAGAGATCAACGCGCCTGGAATTGAAGGGTGTTATGCATGGATGGAATGTAAACTGCATAACATTTATGAAGATGAGTATGAAGGCTTTCCTTATTTATTGATCCTCGGTAAAGTTGTGCATCTTGAAGTGGACGATGATATCTACAACCCAGAAGATGGTTCATGGGACATAGATAAGGCTAACCCTTTAATGATGGTAGAATCGGATCGTGGAATGCATTTCTGCACTGTTAGCGATATCAATAAATTTGAACCCTACGGTGCAATGTTCCCGGATGGCAAGGATCCTTTAGCATGGATGTATGAAAAAGGGGAGACCCGCGAATGAAACCAAATTTCGATGAATCGGAAAAGCCACGAATTTCTATCAAACAGGGAGAACACGTGGTCTTTAAAAGACATCCTTGAAGATTCCTTAAAAATAACCTTAAAAATAAAATAAAGAAATTTCTGGTCTTATCTTCTCCCTGTCCTGAACCTCAGTGTCCATTTATTCTCTGGGGCGTCAACCAGTGCACCGGAAGGTATGGTGAGGGTGTACCAGCTGTTCCGTGATAGCCTGTAGACTGGTTTCACATAGAGGGTGTTACCGGAAACCCATGCCCTGACCCTCACAGATTTACCAGACCTGTTTTTGAGGGTTACCCTGCTCCAGTACCTTCCAGGTTCTATTGTCTTTGAGAAGGTGACCCTTATTATCGGCCTCCTTGAGGTTACAGCTCCCGCAGCCGGGCTACTTGAAGTGATGTTTATACCCTTTGAAATGTAGGTTCTGAGGCTTTCAAGGCATGATATGAACATACCTGCGTCGCTGAGCTTTCTTGACTGGCTGTCATATTTATAGGTCTCATATATTATGGTGCTGTATCCCTGTGAGGCTATCGGCACTGTCACATACTGAGGACTTGTTGCCTTAGGGGGTGTATATACCCTCAGGAAGCCCATCCTGGATACTATCTGTTCCGTGTAATTTATGGTTGCAAGGTTCTCTGAGATCACATAGAGGAAGCGGGGGTATGCGTATCCACTCTGGCGGTAAAGGTTTTCATGGCAGTCAATGACCAGCAAAGGTTTCTCATTCTTTACATCGGGTACAATGAAGTTCCTTGCAAGTAGCTGGCCGTTCATACGACCCTTCGAGTAGTCGTAGGCATTGGATGTCACATGGACGCTGTAGAGGACGTATCTCTTTGTGAGGTTTGAGGTCTGGAGGGTCTTCCTCACGGCTTCATGTATACCTGACTCACGGGGATGAACCCCTATTATGAGTCCTATGGTCTCATTGGAGCTCTGGTTACCGTAGTAGTCCTTCTCAACATAGCCGTAACTTGTATTACCTATCTGGACAGCCTGACTGGATCCAATAAGGACAAAGATAACCACTAAAATTAAGAATTTCCAGAAGTTTTTGATGCTACCATCTCCTTAGTATTAAATTTTAGTATTAAATTCTCTTAAAATTATATATAAAAGTTTAGGGCAAGATGGTTCTCTGACCCGCAGATGCCTCTCTCTACTGAACCATGTCCGTGTCACTGGCTTCTCAATCCAGGACTTTGGAATTCAGGTTCTTGTAAACTTAATAACAAAAGATTTATATCATCACATAATAAAATAACACTTTGTAACTAATGGCTCGATGGAGGAAAAAGCCAAAATGAGAAGACTCAGCACATGGAAACTGAAGCTCAGAATGTTCCTGGCGACAGTACTTTTATTCGGATTGATCTATGCGATACTCATGGTCGTAGGATCCATCCTGGGACTTGGAGGACCACTCTTCTATGCCCTCCTGGGTTTCGGAGTGATATTCCTGCAGTACCTCATCTCCCCGAAGATAGTGGAACTCACAATGAACGTCCACTACGTGAGCGAAGCCGAGGCACCCCGACTGCATGCAATGGTCGATGAACTTGCACGAAGGGCCGGCATACCCAAACCAAGGGTCGGAATAGCGGAGATCGCATTGCCCAACGCATTCGCCTTCGGAAGAACAAAGGCTGATGGAAGGGTTTGCGTGACCCGGGGGATACTCAACCTCCTTGATGAGGAGGAACTGAGGGCAGTCCTCGGACATGAGATATCCCATATAAAGCACAGCGACATGATAGTCATGACCCTGGTGAGCGCCGTCCCCCTCATATGTTACTACATATTCTGGAGCACGGTCTTCAGCAGGGATGATGAGGCAAATCTGGTGGGTATTGCAGCCCTCATTGCATACTTCATAGGCCAGCTCATAGTGCTCTTCATATCAAGGACAAGGGAGTACTACGCTGACCAGGGTAGTGTGGAGATTGGTGGTCAGCCACACAAACTTGCAAGCGCACTCTACAAGCTTGTCTACGGCTCAGCCCAGTTCAACAGGGACGACCTGAAACAGGTCGAGGGTGTCAAGGCCTTCTTCCTGAATGATGTGTCAGCGGCGTACGGTGAGATAGAGGACCTCCGCCAGCTTGACATGAACATGGATGGGACCATAGACCTCGCTGAACTCCAGAGGATAAAATACGGTGGAGTTAAGGTCGGAATGGGTGCAAGGATCCTTGAACTGTTATCAACACACCCGAACATGCTTAAGAGGGTTGAGAGGCTGTCCAAATTCACCTGATTCTTTTTTACCTTTTTCTGAGGTAGTTGTCTGAGTTCATCAATTTTTTTTTTGAATTTGAGTTCTTTGAAACGGTTTTTCAGTACCTGGATCTAGATTAGCTGCAGATCCATAGAGTGAGTCACCATGGTGTTGAGACAGAGAAGGTATGTCCTCAAAAAGGAAGATGGTGTCATCAAAAAATAATGTTGCTGGGAATCTCTGATTCTGGAGGTCCAGAAAGGGTTTCAGTACTCCTTCACAACACCCACAATGGCTGACCTTGGAACCCAGGTGTTCAGGGGTGTTCTCACAATAACGGAGGTCGGAGTGTAGATGCGTTCAACCTTCTTGTTATCACTCATCAGGTAGACCCTTTCAGGTTCGATCTTGCCGACCCTCTTCACAATGAGGCCGTATTCAGGGTGCCTTGCTATTACTATGTCCCCCACGCTGTACCTGTCTGTCTTGAGGACTATGAGGTCCTGGCCGTCCTTCAGTGTTGGATACATTGAGTCACCGCTCACAACGGCCGGCATTGGGAGCTGGTCAACACCGAACTGTGACTCTATCCTGACGTTAACCTCCCTGTAACCGTACCTCTCTGCTATGTCAGTAACGTCCTTTTTTATTGATTCAACGGTGCTGTCAGGGTCATTGATGACATCCGCCATGTAGTCCCCTATCTTCTGCTCCATCCCTGCGGGGACCTTCTGGAAGAAGATGGTGTCGGCCTCAACGGTGATGTTAACACCATCAGTCTTTATGGTTATGTCAACAGAATCCACATGATCAAGGTAGTAAAATGCACCTGAAACGGCGATGATAGCAAGCACTGCAATGGCAATCAGAACCTTCTTCATGGTCAATCCTCCGGCATGAGTTCTCTAATCATTTTCCGGGTTACATCAACATCCATCTGTCCCGGGGCTGTCCCCCTCCCCATTGATGCGAAGGTGATGGGTGAGCCAAAGAGGGCGGCTGCAACCCTCGTGTATTTACCGAGTTCCCCCATGGATATTGCCACAGTGTCCTCCTCAAATGTGAGGAGCTGGAGTACCACCAGGGTGTCTGCCAGGTTCTCTGGCATCACAGCTACCTTGGCGATGTCGCCCATCTCCTTAGCCATCCTGACGATCCTCAGGAGGGCCTCCAGTGAGGGCGTCTCCCTGAAGTTATGGTAGGATACGATGCTTCTCCTGGCACTGCCTGTGACCCGCTCTATGTCCTCACGGGCACTGCTGAGTTCAATATCCACGAAGTCGGCGACCTCAGCGGCAGCCATCAGCAGCTTTATTCTTTCATCCTCGCTGCCACTGAAATGACCACCCTCGACAGGTGATCGGTTGGTTGCAATCACAGGGAACCCTATATCCTCTATGAGTTCCCTGATATTAACTTCTCCAGGATTCTGGAGGCCATCAATTCTTATTTCAAGGATATCCGCACCTGCATCAATGGCCCTCCCGGCTGACTCAGTAACCTCCGGGGCTGTCTTCTCAAATACAGGGACACAGATCTTTGTGTTCATGTGAAATATTTCTCCCACACTTTTTTGGAGTCTTCAGAGAACTAAAGATTTTAGTGTGATTCTTTATGTCCCTTTTGATATAAAATAATTTTTTGAGGGGAGCGCTGATACCCTCTGAGGCCAGCCCTCCCATATATTTCACATGCCCCCTCCAGTTCCCCATTCCCATGAGATGAGGTCCCCTCTAAACTATTTATTCAGGCAGCTCAAATTAGGTATAGGTGATCGTTTTGAAGATAACTTCCATAGGTGCAGATATATCAGATAACGATACGAGCTGCAGCAGGGAACTTATAGCATCCCTTGAGGCCTCCATACCGGGACTTCTTGATGCGGGTGCAGAGAGCGCGGCACTGACAAACATAACAGGCGACGACGTTGTTATAAGTGCCTTCGTGGAGGATGACATGCTTGAGACCGTGAACAGGGCCATAGTTGAGATACTCAGGGATTCATCAGAGAGCCTGGGAGACCTTGAGGGGATATCAGATGAACCAGACGGCGCGGGGGAGGGCATATCATATGCAGAGGCAGCTGTACGGCAGGACAGGTACCCGGATGCAGTTATACTGGCATTTGACACCTATGGTGGTGAAGACTTCGTGGCTGACGTTGCAAATTCTGCCATAGCCGCAGCCAGGGGCATGGATGGGGTTACCGATGTGAGCCAGGAGATAAGGCCGGGTGTCCGTGAAATCCCCGGGGTGGGCTATGTATCTGATAAGACCGACGACCCGGTGGTCGCTGCGACCATAGAGGACATTGAGAGTGTTGGCGTTGCAGCAGGGGCGATGCTCGGCGCTGCACTCGGCCATAAGAACGTCCACCTTGTAAGGAGGGGCTCACCATCACATGTAATACCCGGCAGCGTCATAGTTTCAGCCACAGCCTTCCTCAACGGTAACCTCATAGACCTCGCAGTACCCTTTGAGGAGAGGACGAGGATACTGAGGGTTTTATGATTTTTTCAGTGACCTCCACCGATGTGGAGTCATATTATCCTTAATATGTGAAGGGCTCTTCAGAACTCTAAATTAAACACTTCTCCTGAACGGCTCTTCATGAGCATAATTAAATATTTCAGACCACAAAAGAAAGGATGAGGGGATCAATCATGATACTGCTTGATGAGGATACCAGGTGCCTTGTTCAGGGCATAACAGGTAAACAGGGATCATTCCACACTAAACAGATGCTCGACTATGGAACCCGCATAGTGGCGGGTGTTACGCCCGGTAAGGGCGGCCAGGAGTTCCTTGGCGTGGATGTCTACAACTCGGTGGAGGAGGTCACCGAGGAGACCGATGTCAATGCATCCATAATATTTGTACCTGCACCCTTCGCCAAGGACGCGGCCTTTGAATCAATAAAACACCTCGACCTTGTGGTTATAATAACCGAGCACATACCTGTCCATGACTCCATGCAGATAATGGAGTACGCCTCTAGGATGGGGAAAACGGTTATAGGTCCCAACACCCCCGGCATAATCACTCCGGGTGTCGGGAAGCTTGGCATAATGCCCACCCACATATTCACTGAGGGAAGCATAGGCATAGTCTCAAGGAGCGGCACACTGACCTATGAATTCGCAGCCCAGCTCACAGAGGCAGGATTCGGCCAGAGCACCTGCGTTGGTATCGGGGGAGACCCTGTAACAGGACTCGGATTCGTGGATGTACTTGAAAGATTCGAGGATGACCCCGATACAGAAGCCGTCGTCCTGATAGGTGAGATAGGCGGAGACGCAGAGGAGAGGGCTGCCAGTTACATAGAGCAGATGTCAAAGCCTGTTTTCGCCTTCATATCAGGTGCAACTGCACCCCCAGGTAAGCGGATGGGACATGCGGGGGCAATAATTGAGGGCGGAACAGGTACCGCCAGCAGCAAGAGGGAGGCCCTGGAGGCGGCCGGGGCCGTGGTTGTTGACAGGCCATCAGCCATAGTCGATGAGATAAGGACCCAGCTGGGGGTGCGCTGATGTCAATCATGGATGACCTCATGGAGGGAAGGATCAAGCTCTATGAGATTGAAAGGCACGTCCCGGTGGATGAGGCCGTCGGGATAAGAAGGGAATTCATTGAGAGGACCTGCGGGGTTAAACTTGAACACGTCTCAAACTACAGCATTGACATGGAGCGGGCCTCAAGGAGGAACATAGAGAACCCCATAGGGGCTGTGCAGATCCCCCTGGGAGTTGCGGGGCCACTCACTGTGAGGGGTGAACACGCAGACGGAGAGTACTATGTGCCCCTGGCAACCTCTGAGGGCGCCCTCGTCGCATCGGTGAACAGGGGATGCTCGGTGATCACACGGGCCGGCGGCGCCACCGTCAGGGTGACCGGTGACTCCATGACCCGCGCACCGGTCATAAGGACAGGGTCCGTGGTTGAGGCCCTACAGCTGAGGGAATGGATCTACGATAACATGGATGCCCTCAGGGAGGAGGCAGAATCCACAACCAGACACGGGAAGCTCGTGAAGATAGACCCTGTCATCGTGGCTGGGTCCTATGTATACCCACGCTTCGTCTACACAACCGGTGACAGCATGGGGATGAACATGGTCACCATTGCAACCGAGAGGGCCCTTGAACTCCTCACCAGGGAGACCGGGGCCCATGTGATAGCACTGAGCGGTAACCTCTGCACCGACAAGAAGCCCGCCGCCGTTAACCTCATAGAGGGGAGGGGTAAGAGCATAACAGCCGAGATCACGGTACCCGGCGAGATGGTCGAGTCTGTCCTTAAAACAACGCCTGAGGCAGTGGTCGAGGTTAACACAGCCAAGAACCTCATCGGTTCAGCAGCAGCAGGTAGCATGGGTTTCAATGCACATTACGCCAACATAATAGGGGCCATATTCCTTGCAACAGGACAGGACGAGGCCCACATAGTCGAGGGAAGTCTGGGGGTTACCATTGCAGAGGAGAGAAACGGGGACCTCTACTTCGCGGTGAACCTCCCCGATGTCCCGCTGGCAACCGTTGGCGGAGGTACCGGACTTGAAACAGCATCTGAGTGCCTTGATATCCTGGGTGCCAGGGGAGGCGGCAGGGTACACGCCTTTGCAGAGATAGTCGGAGGGGCCGTCCTTGCTGGTGAGCTGTCCCTGATGGGGGCCCTTGCAGCGGGTCACCTTGCACGTGCACACAGTGAACTCGGCCGTGGCTGACCAGGATCATGCTGAGGATACATTTAATGGGATGGATGATCAGGGATGGATATACGCGGATTTCTTCATGAGTACATAAACATGAGCAGGTACGTGGCCCTGGGCACACTTGACGGTATACTGGCTGTTATGGGTGTCACCCTGACGGCGAGCGGGGTTGCAGGTGCCGGAGGCCTCAGTGTGGATAACTACCTCATAGCCCTCACCGGCCTCAGTGGTGGTGTGGCCCTTGCAATGTCCAATGCCTTCGGGTCATTCATTGGTGAGAGGGCTGAGGAGACCCGGACCATGCGTGAACTTGAGAGGAAGATGATGATGGATGAGGGTAAGCTCGATGACACCATCATCCACCAGCAGGCCAGGAGGAGGGTGTACATGAGCATGTTCACCCATGGGTTCTCCAGCTTCATGGGATCCTTTGTACCGGTCCTGCCCTTCCTTGTGATAGCTGACAGGATGACTGCAACCATCGTAACGGTCCTCTTATGCCTCATCGCACTCCTGATCCTGGGAGTATACCTCGGGAGGGTTTCAAGGGAGAACATCCTGAGGACGAGCCTTGAGGTTGTGGTTATAGGTGTACTTATAGGAGTGGTCAGCCTGCTTCTCGGGGGTTCACACTGACGCCCCCTCTCTGATTCTGTTTTTAATGTCCAGTTTTCACTGAATGCCCCGGACTGTATCTGAATCATATTCTGGAACAGTAACGCCGTGGAGCTGACCTGCCGTTAATGTGAGGGCATGGTTAAGGCATCACTAAAAAAATGTCGGAATAACTGTAAAGGTTGAAGCATATCAGGGATCTCAAAAAAACTTTATCCAGGGCTCTGTTACTCAGGGGTAGCCCCTGAGATCCTGTTTTTAAGATGAGGAGGGAGTCATTCAGATCCCGTAGACCCTCTCAACGGTCTCCTCGTGGATCCGGTAGGCGTCCTCCTCGGTGAAGATCCCCTTATTGATGAATTCAAGGGTCCTCCTCGGCACTGTTTTTGGACCGAGGACGGCGCCGGGTCTTCTGATATCATCAAGGTAGTCTGTCTCCATCAGGAAATGACCCCCCTTCCTGATACCATCCCTCACAACGTCCCTTGAGGCAATTAGTGATGGAGTTAACCCATGGTTCTCCTCAGGGGCTGTAAGGGGCCCTGAGAAGTGCTTTATAACCATATATTTCCTTATCCCAGCCCTTTTAGCCATCCCTGCGAATTCCCTGAACTCCTCCGGACCCGAGCTCTCGGTGTGTAGCTGAACAGGGCATGAAGCCTCGGCTGCAAGCTCCATGGCATATACCATGAGCCTGTTATGGGCTGCGAGCTCCTCGTCACTGACCGGGTAGTGGGGCCTTCCTACCTCACCGATGGCCACAGCCATCCCATCCAGTACCAGGGACTGGGCATATTCCAGTCCATTCCTGATCATCTCCTCGGCCTTCTCAATCTCACGGCCCGCCTCAAGGAGCCTTGATAGCTCTGCAGGGTGCAGTCCCACAACCGCATGGGCCTCAACTTCAGTCTCCCTGTTGATCATCTCAACGTAGCCCAGGACCGTGTCCATGGTTTTACGGTAGTCGGTCCCTGCATTTATGGTCCAGGAGGGTTTATTCGGGATTATCATCCTCCTTCCACCGGCCCTGTAGAATTTCTCTGCAACTGCAACGGGGCCCTCACCGTTAACAGGGTCAACGTGTATGTGGTTATCGGTGATGGGGATGTCCATCCTATCACTGCTCCGGTGTCTTCCCGGGGACCTGGCTCATGCAGGTCTTAGGTCTTCTGATTTCACCCTCAAGGCCCATCTTCTCCAGGACGGCCCTGAAGTCCACCTTTGTCTTGAAGCAGCCGTCCCTCAGGAGGGGTACACCCTGGGGCGAGAACCTCGACAGCTTCATCATGGCGAGGTTCAGGTCCTGGTAGCAGGCAACCCCAAGGACCGCCTTGAACCTGTGCTCCTCCACGATCTTCTTTATGAAGGTTGACCCTGGTATCACGAAGACGGTGTATCCGATGGCCTCAGCCCTCTCCTTGATCTTCCCTATGATGCACCTGTTGCATCCGGTGCAGATCAGCCCTGTCCTTTCGAGTCTGGCCTCGCACTCAGGATTTCTGAGGCAGTGTGGCAGTACAAGGGCCTTATCATGGGGGTCTATGGATTTGAACCGCTTCTCGTTGATCTTGTTCCTGACCTCAACACCTATCTGGTCCACTATGCGGCTGTTGAGGCCAAGGGTCTCTGAGAACTTCTTGAATGGCCCATAGAACATGTCGACCGTGATGAGGAGGAGCCTGGGGAATATAAGTCTGTCCTCATTCAGGAGGAGCCTTCCAAGGAAGAGGCTTGAAGCCAGCATAACCAGTATGCCCACCCCTGCAAGGAATACCAGCTGTCCAAATATCTGATAGAATTCACTGATCATGGTCATTCACTGTGATGGTTTATGTGGCCCTGCCTTAAAAATAGTTTCCCACATCACCAGTCAAGTACCTCCCTCCACACCCTGATACCGGGGGGTGCATTCAGGAGTTCAACACCGCCATCCACCGACACGATCTCCATGCCTGAGAGTGCCGGTGCAGAGCAGAGGAGGTGGTGGTCGGGGTGTGTCCCCGGTGTTATGTCACAGCTGAGCCTCACCCTGTCTGCGGCTGAGACAACCATCTTCAGCCTCCGTGACCCTGGATGGTCCTCCGGCAGGACCACGAGGGGGTTCCCGGTCTCAAGGAGGAGGTATGCAAGGGCCTTTATACCCCTCTTCATCTTATCATCGGCCCTGAAGGCGGATATGACTATGAGGTCCCGGGGTTCGAGGAAGAGGGCCACCTCATCCTCTGCTGTGTTCATGAATATGGTCCGCTCTCTACGTGATGGTATGACTCCAAGGAGCCCCCCGGCCTCGACAAAGAGTATCTCGTCCTCATTGATTTTGAATTCCAGGGTACCACCTAGCCTTCGCATTCAACATTATCTGACTGGCATGATGGGCAGATAACCCGCCTTCCAACACCCTTGAATTCGTTTCCACAGTCAAGGCACCTGCATTTACGTGTCTTCATCTTCTTGATGTCTATATCGGCCATTGGACCTCCAACGGTACACATATCTACCACCTTTGAATTCTATATCTTGCATCATTTATCTACTTTACCCGGATGTACTCCTGGCTGAGGGATATTTACTGGTCTTCAGTGTTGAGTTCGTGCTCATGGATTACCCGTGGAGAATACTGTAATACAGGGGACCGTAAAAACTTATTATTCAGAACCGGTATAGAATATTACAGGTCCATATGACCGGGTGAGTTAATGAAGAACCTTGTTTTTCCATTCACAGCAATAGTAGGACAGGAAAAGGTGAAAAAGGCCCTTGTACTTAACGCTATAAACCCTGCCATCGGCGGGGTTCTTATAAAGGGGGATAAGGGTACCGGTAAGACGACGGCTGTAAGGGCACTTGCGGATCTCCTGCCATCCATCCGGACGGTGAAGGGCTGTCCCTTCAACTGCGACCCGGATGAACCTGAATCAGCATGTGATCTGTGCCGTGAAGGCGACTTTGAGGTTGAATACCGGAAGATGAGGGTGGTTGAACTCCCCCTCGGCTCAACCGAGGACAGGGTTGTCGGATCCCTTGACATCAGGAAGGCCATAAGGGAGGGTATAAAGGCCCTTGAGCCAGGGATACTTGCAGAGGCGAACAGGAACATACTCTACGTGGATGAGATAAACCTCCTGGACGACCACCTCGTCGACGTCCTCCTTGACGCAGCAGCCTACGGTGTGAACACGGTTGAAAGGGAGGGCATATCACTCCAGCACCCCTCCAGGTTCATACTGGTGGGGACCATGAACCCGGCTGAGGGTGAACTCAGGCCCCAGCTCTCGGACAGGATAGGTATACATATAAATGTGGGCACAATCAGCGACATAAAAAAACGCGTCCTTATCATGAAGAGGCGTGATGAATTCGAGCAGGACCCTGAGGGCTTCATTGAGAGGTTCAGGGACAGCCAGAGGGAACTCCTTGAGAGGATAATGGGTGCAAGAAAACTCCTTCCTGCAGTCACCATAGATGACTACCTCCTTGAACTCATAGCAAGGGTCTGTGTGGATGCCGGTGTTGACGGCCACAGGTCGGACATTGCAATCGTACGCACCGCCAGGGCCCTTGCAGCCTTCAGTGGAAGAAGGAGGGTGCATGAGGAGGATGTTGAGGAGGCAATAATCCTTGTCCTGGGGGAGAGGATCCCGGGTAAGACATACAACCGTGAGAACACACGAAGAGAAATGCAGAGGGCCAGGGAGGAGATGGAGAAGGAGTCAGAGGATGATGGGGGTTCTGATGATGATTCCAGAGGGGATGAATCAGATTCCTCCCCTGAAGGTGATGAATCAGGGTCACCCCCGGAGGCTGAGGATCAGGGCCTGGGTGAACCCGGGACACCACCTGATGATACCCCTGAAGAAGGGGACACAGGGAGTACCGGAACCGGCGGAAGGGGCATGGCCCTCACCACGGAGTCAGGGAGAACCCCTGAAACTCAGGATGTGGATGTTGACATAAAGAAACTCCTTAAACTGAAGGGTAAGAAGAAGGAGAGGCTGTACGGTAGCAGGGTTGAATCGAAGACCCGCAGGGGAAAATACGTCAGGAGCAGGTTCCCCAGGGGAGACCATACTGATGTGGCCATCGATGCAACCATAAGGGCAGCTGCCGCCCACTCCAGGGGTGACATAAGGGTCAGGGATGAGGACATCCGCCAGAAGATAAGGAAGCACGGTGCAAGGGCATCCATAGTCCTGGTGGTGGATATAAGCGGTTCAATGTTCTCAGAGAGGAAGGCCTCCATGGTCAAGGGCCTTATAGAGAGGTTCATAGAGGACGCCCAGCGGCACCATGACAGGATAAGCGTCGTTGGATTCCGGGGGCGGGACGCCGAGGTTATAATACCATCAACCTCCCACGGCGCATCCTTCAGGGAGGTGGTTGACGGTATAAGGGTGGGGGGCACCACCCCCATGGCCCAGGGGATAGAGAGGGGCCTTGAGATACTCAGGGCCGAGAAGAGAAGGAAGGAATACGTCCCCCTCATGGTCATACTCAGTGATGGAATGCCCAACGTCGGCCTTAACAGGAACCCCAGGAGGGAGGCCCTTGATGCCGCATCAAGACTCAGGGATGAGGATATACCATCAATCGTGATAAACTTTGAGAGGGGTGTCAGGGGCGGAAGGGACTTCAACATGGAGGTGGCCCTCGCATCCGGTGGGAGCTACTATGACCTTGAAAACCTTAAAGACCCATCAACAGCCATTGAGAGTATAATGGAACATGAGAGGGCTGTCTTCCAGGCCCGCTGAATCCAAATTATTTATAGCTGGACAGACAATATCAGCCTGATGAAGATTGTGGTCTACCATGCAGAGGAATGCGACAGGAAGAAATGCACAAGCCTCAAGCTTGGCAGGAAGGGAAAATTTAAAATAGTTAACAGTCTAAACCAGATACCGAGGGGTGCCCTTGTACTCAACCCCTTCGCAGAGAAGGCTGTCTCACCAGAGGACAGGGACATGGTACTCAGGAGGGGTATCGCAGCACTTGACTGTTCATGGAAGAGGGTCAGGAAGTCTTCTGTCATATTCCAGACAGCACGTAACCACAGGGCCCTCCCCTTCCTTGTGGCTGCAAACCCCACAAACTATGGCAGACCATGCATACTTTCAACTGCAGAGGCTGTGGCAGCAACCCTTTATATAGTTGGACTGAAAGATATAGCCTCTGACATAATGTCATACTTCAAGTGGGGTCCTCATTTTATAGACCTCAATCGTGAACTGCTTGAAGCTTACTCCAGGGCATCTGACAGCTCTGAGGTTGTAGAGATTCAGAAAAAATTCATAGGAGGCTAATTATGGCAAGGTTTGAAGAAGCAGAGAACAGACTGTTCAATATCAAGATCTGCCTTAAATGTAACGCAAGAAACCCACCAACTGCAAGGACATGCAGGAAGTGCGGTTACAAGGGATTAAGATACAAGGCAAAGGAACCAAGGGGTTAAAACAGCCCCTACCCACTATTTTTTTGAGTGTTCAGAATGAAGGTTGAAGAATACTTCCACGACGTCCTCAGGGAGAGGAAGATGCACCTGACACTCATCGACCCCCAGGAGCAGAGCCCTGAGGAGGCTGTCAGGATTGCGGAGGCAGCCATAAGGGGAGGTACCGACGGCATAATGCTTGGAGGATCAACCACAGATTCCCATGAACTTGATGAAACAGCCAGGGCACTCAGTGAGAGGATAGATGTACCAATAATACTCTTCCCGGGCAACACCACGGGTGTCAGCCGTTACGCCGATGCTATCTTCTTCATGAGTCTTCTTAACTCCACCAACCCCTACTGGATAATAGGTGCCCAGGCCCTTGGAGCCGGGGCGGTCAGGAAGATGGGTATCGAGGCCCTTCCAATGGGCTACCTTGTTGTTGAACCTGGCGGAACCGTTGGATGGGTGGGTGATGTTAAGGCTGTTCCACGAGGAAAACCCGATATTGCAGCGGCCTATGCAATGGCAGCGGAGTTCCTGGGTATGAGGCTCTTCTACCTTGAAGCGGGTTCAGGGGCACCTGAACACGTGCCAGAGGAGATGATATCCCTTGTTAAGAGCTGCACGGACCATATACTCATCGTTGGTGGGGGTATAAGGACAGGTGAGGATGCTGCAAGGGTTGCAGGGGCCGGTGCTGATGTAATAGTCACCGGTACCGTGGTTGAGAACAGTGACAACGTGGAGGACAAGATCAGGGAGATCGTTGAGGGTATCAACGGGTCCCTATGACTTCACTTTTCTTATTTTAACCGGTTTTATGTCTTAATCTGTCTCATCCTGTTACTATTCTTTTTTAATCGTTCTTTATTTATTAATCCTCTTAATTCACTTATTTCAATTGGATCTTTTACTTAGTTCAGGATTTTCTTCTTTTTTCTGATGATATTTTAAAAAAATATATAGTGATCACTTGCAGAGATAATCGTGCTCCTGGTGCTTTTACTTGCCATCTACATCCTCAGGGGAAGGTATGGGAGACTAATGAGGATAAGCCTGAAGATAGAACGGTATCTGATCATTTATCCTTTTTTATAAACATTTAATGGCTGATTGATTTCTGGGCGGGGCCGGGACTACTCAAATTAAAATTTTTATTCTTCCAGGAGTGGACTTTATCCTTTGAAGGGGTCAGTCGCTGAATTCACATCCGGCCAGCCCTCCTCCACGAGTTTCAGGCCAGATTCAGAGTATCTTTCACCTGTGTTAAGGAATACCAGATCCCAGAATGTCCTGAGCCCATAAAATGTATCTTTATCCATCTGAAGCAGATAATAATCCTTTCAAGCTACTAGCGCACCGTAAAGAGCTTATTTGAAACTGATACACCCCTTCAGGTTTTACCTTAAGGATTCAGGTGAACGTCCTGAGGCAGGGAAAGACCTGCTCACCGTTTTTTACTCATTAACTGAAAATCCAGTTCTCAGCAGGTTCTCTGTCTCTGCATGTAGTGGTGTGGTAACCTGTAAAATAAACGGTACCCGGATGAACAAGTGATATATGCATGGGGACATAATTAATAATATGAAAAACAGGCTTGTGGCCCAGATACTTAACAGGGTTGCCGACTTCATGGACCTCAAGGGGGATGAGTTCCGCTCAAAGGCCTACAGGCGAGCTGCAAGGACCATAGAATTACTCGGTGAGGACATAGAGGAAGTCGCAGCCCAGGACAGACTCCAGGAACTCCCAGGGGTGGGCAGGAACATCGCATCCAAGATCAGGGAGATACTTGACACCGGTTCCCTCCACCTACTGCATGAGCTCATGGAGGAGTACCCTGTTGACTTCGACGCCCTGCTCTCGGTTGAAGGTGTGGGTCCGAGGACCGTGAAGCTCCTCTATGAGGAACTCGGGATAAAGACCCTTGACGACCTTGAATACCAGGCAAAAAGGCACAGGATAAGACGCCTCAGGGGTATGGGTGAGAAGAAGGAGAAGGCCATACTCAGGAACATAGAACTTGCAAGAAGCAGGATAACAAGGAAGCCCCTGGCCTACATAGTGCCCCTGGCCCAGAGGATAAAGTCTGAGATAATGGACCTGGAGGGTGTCCAGAGGGTTGAGGTTGCAGGTTCCATAAGGCGTGGAAGGGAAACCGTAGGGGACATTGATATCCTTGTAACCGCCAGGGACCCTGAGATGGTCATGGATTACTTCACATCCATGGAGACCGTCAGGGAGGTTGTTGTCAGGGGGCCGAGGAAGTCCACCGTCCGCCTTGTGGAGGACCTGGACTGTGACCTCCGAGTATTTGATGATGGGGTCTTCGGCTCGGCCCTACTTTACTTCACGGGTTCATGGGAGTTCAATGTTGAACTGCGCAGGATAGCCCAGTCCATGGGGATGAAGCTCAGTGAATACGGCCTCTTCAGGGGCGATGAGAGGGTGGCCGGTAGGACCGAGGAGGAGGTCCTGGAGGCCCTGGGACTCACCTACATTGAACCGGAGCTCAGGGAGAACCGTGGAGAGATAGAGGCCGCCAGGGAGAGAAGGCTCCCTGAACTGGTATCCTCCGAGGATGTCAGGGGAGATCTCCATATGCACAGCCTCCACAGTGACGGAATCGACTCCATAGCCGACCTTGCATCCTATGCAGAAACCCTTGGAAGGGAGTACATAGCTGTAACGGACCATGCACGCTACATATCTGACCCTGACTCCTACTTGAGGTCCATTGAAGGGGTGGATGAGATCCCTGTCCTGGCGGGTGTTGAGGTCAGCATACTTGCCGATGGCAGCCTTGAAGTCCCTGGGGACGTCCTTGAAGACTTTGACCTTGTGGTTGCAAGCGTGCACGACGGCTTCAATGTTACCGAGAGGCTCCTGGGGGCCATGGACCATGACGTGGTTGATATAATAGGACACCCCACTGGACGTGTGCTGGGGACCAGGGAGCCGGTGGTTGACATTGAAAGGGTTACCGAAAGGGCGGCCGAGGCAGGGGTGGCCCTTGAGGTGAACTCAAACCCCCTCAGACTGGACCTGCGGGACACACACATCAGGATGGCCATAGAGGCCGGCTGTAAACTTGCAATAAACAGTGACGCCCACTCAAGGGGAGGCCTTGAAAACATCAGGTGGGGAGTGCTGACTGCAAGGCGCGGATGGGCCAGCTCTGATGATGTGATAAACACCCTTAGCTTCAGGGGACTTAAGAGGTGGCTTGAAATCTAGCTGATGGTTATCCATGGGGATTCAGGGTAGCTTCTGACTTCGAGGGGGTCATGGGGTGATCGTTGATTCACGTTAAATGGTATCCAACTAACAACCAATAGTAAAACGTCATGGGGTGATCATTGATTCATGTTAGGGTAATTTACCCATGAGCATGACCTTTAGGGTCTATAGGTTCTGATTCCTTCTCCTGTACCTGAGGTAGATCGGCACCCCTGCGACTATAAGGAGGGAGCCTGCAAGTATGGTGCCTGTACCTGTATTTGCAAGTAGATACAGGCATATCAGGACACCGAGGATGCTCTTCAGGGGTACCCCGGCATCCCGGTAGCGCCTCCTCCTGAGCACAGGAAGTGAAACACAGGTTGACATGTAGGCAAGGAGCAGTGTAAGGACAGAGAGTTCAATAAGACCCGCCGCGGTTCCTGTTAGGGCTGCCACGAGCGCCGTCAGGTTCTGGACCAGTATGCTCAGGTGAGGAGTTCTGAACCTTGGATGGATCCGTGACAGCCACCCCGGGAGGAACCCGTCAAGGGACATGACATGCAGAAGTCTGGCGGTTGTGAGCATACCGGCCTCCTCAGAGCCCGCGATGGATATGAGGGCCCCGAGGGTCAGTATAAGAGCACCCGCACCCCCCAGGGCACTGTAACCTGCAAGTGTGAGTGGTGCAGGGGAGGATGCGAGGACCCCCCCATGGGACAAGTCCAAGTATCACGAAATTTGTCAGGAGATAGAAGACCATGACGAAGACCATCCCAATGATTATTGCAAGGGGTATGATCCTCCCGGGATTCTTAACCTCACCGGCAGGGACCGTTACAAGTTCAAAGCCCACATAGGCCCAGAAGACCAGGACCGTCACGCTGCCCAGGGCACCGAGGCCCATGGGTGCGAAGGGAGTGTAACCGGATAGAAGGCCGGAGGGGTCCCATATGAATCTCAGGATGCCAGTGACAACCAGCAGGATCAGGGGGGCTACCTTGAGGACTGTGAGGACGTCATTAACCTTACCGGCCCTCCCCACACCTGAAATGTTTATGGCTGTCAGTGAAAGGATGAAGATGACCTTGATGAGGGCCTCTGCAGTGGGGCTGAGGCCGATGAACTGGGAGATGTAGTAGACGAAGGCCACCGGGAAGACGGCTATGGCTATCCAGGATGATACCCAGAGGGACCAGCCGGTTATAAAACCCGCGAATTCTCCAAGGGCTTCCCTTGCATAGGAGTAGGGGCCCCCTGTCCTTGGCATTATGGCCGATGCCTCTGAGAATACAAGGGCGAGGACCATTGCCATTAGACCCCCAATTATCCATGAGAGTATGGATGCGGGTCCAAGGCTCCCTGCACCGTAGGCTGCAACTATGTAGATATCCGCGCCCACAATGGTTCCGATGACGAGGCTCACGGCATCAAAGAATGTGAGCTCCCTTCTAAGACCTTCACTCATCATATAACCATCCATCATTCCACGGGTCGGGTTGTTTTTATATAATTATGTCTCAGTTATTATTTCAGAAACCTATAACATTCACGGTCTGTTTTCACATTTCTTTTAAATGAAGATTCCACAGGGTATGTTAATTATTGTGAGTAAGGCAGTTCATCACTAACATAAGGACGTGGCGCCCCAGTGATAGCATTCATACAGTGCCCTGTAATAGGTTGCATCACCTGACTGAGGATATGCAGCTTAACACAATCCCTGAAGTGAATGGAGGGGCTTGGATCCATCAGATTATCCATGAATGTGAAGATAAAAGTCAACCTTTAAATAGTGCCCCTATCAATCTATGAAATGGGGATATATTCACATGGAAACTCTGGACAGTGGTGAGTTCTTTGATAAGGAATGGAACAGTGATTGAGGGTCCTTTATGGCCAGAACCGGTGGAGATAAAGAGTGTTTCAAGGATAGGTGAAAACTTACGTATCATAGGCGCCCTTATAAACTCAAACGAGCACATAGACCAGATACTCACCCCTGATGAATGCAGGAGGATCAGGGGCGGTGAGGTGAAACTTGATTTTTCAGCCTCCGGGGAGGAGTTCTTCCTTGCCCTTGAATCATACCGTTACAGGAACGCGTCGATCTTCGATCCATTCCTTGCAATGAACAGTTCCAGAATAGACCCCCTACCCTTTCAGCTTGACGCTGTTTATCTTCACGCCCTCAAAATGCCAAGGCTCCGCTACATGATTGCAGACGACCCGGGGGCCGGTAAAACCATAATGGCAGGCATCATAATAAGGGAACTTAAACTCAGGGGCGTTGCGACAAGGATCCTGATAGTCTCACCGGGCCATCTGAGGGAACAGTGGAGGAGGGAGATGGCTGAAAAGTTTGATGAGAGATTCATCATGGCTGACAGGGGATTCTTCAATTCCCGGCGTGGGGAAAACCCATGGCTCACCGGCAACCAGTTCATAACATCAATGGACTTCGCAAAGCAGGACGACATCCTCAGGTCACTGGGAGCCGTGCGATGGGATCTCGTGATAGTAGACGAGGCCCACAAACTATCAGCCACATTCTCTGGGAAGATTAAGAAGAGGACAGAGAGGTACAGGCTGGGTGAGGTCCTATCAGGGACATCGGATAATATGCTCTTCCTCACAGCAACACCCCACAGCGGGAACCCTGAAAGCTTCAGACTCCTCCTGGATCTACTTGAACCTGGCTTCTTTGCAAACAAGGGACTCATAGAGGAGGCTAGGAGAAAGGATGAAAATCCCCTCTTCATAAGGAGGACCAAGGAGGAGCTCAGGGACTTCCAGGGCAACCCCATCTTCAGGAAGAGGTTCACCTACACCCACAGCTTCAGACTCTCTGAAAAGGAGATTGAACTCTACAATCGACTATCAGAGTACATAAGAAAGGAGTACAGAAGGGCGGAAGGTAGTGATGGCAGGATATACATATTCGCACTCATGCTCCTCCAGAGGAGGATGGCATCAAGCATCTACGCCCTCAGGGAGAGTCTGATAAGGAGGAGGATTCGGTGCCAGGAGATGATCAGGTCCCATGACCTGGAAGAACCAGGGATAAACATCAGTGGAATCGAGGATGAGGATGAGGCGACACGGTGGAGGGAGGAGGAGAAACTTGAAGGGACTATAATTGTAAAGAGCAGGTATCAGCTTGACGAGGAGGTTCAGACACTCACAGAACTCATCAAAATGGCAGATGACATCTTGGCGGCATCCGAGGACACAAAGCTGGGTGAACTAAGAAAGATACTTGATGAGGTGGGTGATGAGAAGCTCCTCATATTCACAGAATTCAAGGACACCCTCGACTACCTTGTGGATAAACTTGAGGAATGGGGCTACACCGTGAGCACCATACACGGCCAGATGAACATGGAGGAACGTATAGCAGCCGAAAAGGAGTTCAGGGAGAGCACCCAGATCATGGTTGCAACCGAGGCAGCCGGTGAGGGTATAAACCTCCAGTTCTGCCACCTCATGGTGAACTATGACATACCATGGAACCCAAACCGCCTCGAGCAGCGGATGGGACGTATACACAGGTACAAGCAGAGTAAGGACGTCTACGTCTATAACCTTGCAGCTGAAAACACGAGGGAGGGTCTGGTGGTCACAAGGCTCCTTGAAAAACTTGAAAGGATAAGGAAGGACCTCGGCTCAGACAGGGTATACGACGTTGTGGGTGAAATATACCATGAAAAGGACATCCAGGAAATAATAAGGGAAGCCATCTCAGCAGGTATAAGCCCTGATGAAATCGACAGGAGACTGGAGCCACCATGGGATATACTGGATGATGTTCTAAAGGAACAGCTCGCAACACCCGTTAATTATGCAGAGATAGACAGGATAAGTCAGAGGATCAGGGAACGCAAACTTGCACCGGAGTACATAGAGGAGTTCTTCAGGAAGGCAGCCCAGCACTACCGCTGGGAACTTAGGGAGAGGTCCACCGGAACCTATGGTATGAGAACGCCACCGGAACTTCTAAGGGTATGGACAGACAAATACAAAAACAGGTACGGTGACCTGCAGAGGAACTACCCTGTCTTCAGCTTTGAGAAGACAGAGGATGATGATGTAGACTTCGTATCCTTCGGCCACCCACTCTTCGAGGCAACCCTCCTCTACATAGGCCAGGAACTTGCATCGGACATATACCGTGGCGCCGTCTTCAGGGACCCCACAGGCAGATATGATGGTGTGATATGGTTCTTTGAGGGTGCCGTCAGGGATGGTTCCGGTAAGATAGCGGGCAGGAAGATATTCGGCGTCCTCAACAACGGCCGGGAGATGAGTATAGTTGACCCATCAGTCCTCTGGAACCTCATACCAGATTCAGGACCATCTGAAGCTGAATATGACAGTGAAGGGGTCATGGAATTCGCAATAGAGGAGATGAAGAGATTCAGACATGAACTCCTCAGGGAAGCAGAAAAGAGGGCGGAGATAAAGAGAAACTATGGTGTAAGGTCACTTGACTATAGTATAAATGAATCAAACAGCAAGCTAATTGATTATGAGAGGCGTCTTGGACTCGGAGAGGACCTTAAACTAGCAATCAGAAATGAGAAGGAAAGACTCAGCGAGTACAAGGAACGCCGGGATAGTCTCATTGATGAGATAGAGAGGGAGAAGACCCTCAGCATAAACATGCCCAAACAGATAGGAGCAATCATTGTCAGGGGGGAGATGGCAGAGGACCCTGCCATTGAGAGGATAGGGATGGATATGGCCATGAAGTATGAGCTTGAACATGGAAGAATCCCTGAGGATGTCTCAGGGGAAAACCTGGGTTTTGATGTCCGCTCATCAGGTCCCGATGGGACAAGGTACATTGAGGTCAAGGCAAGGAGTGGTGAGGGTAACGTTGAACTCACACAGAATGAATGGCTGAAGGCCAGACGATTCAGGGAGTCCTACTGGCTCTATATCGTGAGCAGCGCAGCTACAAGCCCCAGACTGCACATCATAAGGGACCCCCACAGTAAACTTAAACCCATAATAAGGGAAGAGGTAAGGTATGTGATACCGGCCAGTCAATGGAAGGAGGCAAGTCAATGAAAAAAGCGCTAATAGAGAAGACATTCCCCCTGAGGGATGTGAGTGAAGAATCAGCTAGGGAGAAGAATATAAAAAGCGGTCACATCTCAACACTCCACATCTGGTGGGCAAGAAGGCCCCTTGCAAGCAGCAGGGCCACAATATACGCGAGCCTCGTGGGGGCTGGAGATGAACTGGAGGAGATCAAGAGGCGGGAATTTATAAAGAAGCTCTGTAAATGGGAGAACACCAATGACCTGAACACCATAAGCCGCGCCCGGAAGGACATACTCCATGAGCACGGCCACCCCCCCAGGGTCCTTGACCCATTTGGTGGAGGCGGCAGCATACCCCTTGAGGCCCTCCGCCTTGGATGCGAGACACACAGCATGGACTACAACCCAGTGGCTGTCCTGATACAGAAGTGCACACTTGAGTATCCCCAGAAGTATGCTGGATCAGGCACCGGCTGGTCTGAGGGTGAGAACAGACTCGTAAGAGATGTGAAGAGGTGGGGTGAATGGGTCTTCAGGGAGGCTGCCGGGGAACTCAGAAGGTTCTATCCAGCTGATGATGATGGGTCGGTTCCTGTCGCCTACATATGGGCAAGGACACTACCCTGCCAGAACCCATCATGTGCTGCTGAAATACCATTAATGAGACGTTTCTGGCTTGCGAATAAAAGAAATAAAATAGCCCTGAAAACAGTGATTGAGGGAGACAGGATTGACTTTGAGATTGTGAAGGACCCTGATTTCGACCCTGGAAAGGGGACCATATCCAGGGCCATCGTAACCTGCCCAGTATGTGGTTCAACAATAAAGGCAGATGACACCAGAAGACTCTTCCAGGAGGGTAAATCCGGTGAGAGGCTCATAGCAGTGGTAACAAGCCACCCTGATAGGAGGGGTAAGGAGTACAGACTCCCCACAGAGGATGACATGAAGATATTCCTGGAAGCAGAAAAACACCTTGAGAAGAAAAGGGAGAAACTGATGGATGAGTGGCTAATAGACCCCATACCAGATGAACCCATACCTCCTGAGAATAGAAGAAGTGTCAACCTTCCGGGGTATGGCATGTTAAAATGGGGCGATCTTTTCAACCCACGACAGAAACTCAGCCTCATCACATTTATAGAAATGATACGAAACGCATATGAAGAGATGATCAGGGAAGGATACGATGAAGAATATGCAAAGATTATCACAACATATCTTGCAATGATACTTGGCAAATTAGCGGACTGGAACTCTGCTTTGTGTTATTGGAGACCTGATCAAGAAAGGAATGCGGATGTATTTAGTAGAAACGCTATACCAATGGTATTTGATTATGGTGAAAGGAACCCCTTAATGGGGAAGTTGATGAGGCCAGAGACGATCAGTAAAGTTCTTGATAATCTCTCTATGATCCCTGAAGTTAAAGGTCACACCCCTAATGTAGTTAAGGCCTCCGCCACTTCAATCCCATATCCAGATAATTATTTTGATGGTATTTTCACGGATCCACCATACTATGATAATGTACCCTATTCATACCTCTCAGATTACTTTTACGTATGGCTCAAAAGGGCCCTGGGTGACCTTTACCCTGAACTCTTCCTCACATCCCTCACCCCCAAGGCTGATGAAATGGTTGCCTACACCCATGAAAAGTCCAAGGCAGAGGCCAACCAGCAATTTGAGGACATGATCCGGAAGTCCTTCCAGGAGATACACAGGGTCCTCAAACCAGGAGGCATAGCCAACATCGTCTATGCCCATAAGACCGCCGCCGGCTGGGAGACAGTAATAAACGCCCTCCTTGAATCAGGCCTCACAGTAACAGCCTCATGGCCCATAAACACAGAAATGAGGGCACGTTTGATGGCCCAGAAGTCAGCCGCCCTCAGATCATCAATCTACATAGTGGCCCGTAAACCCGATGAGGAGAAGGGGACCGGCTTCTATGAGGAGGTGAAGGCTGAACTCAAGGAAAAACTCCATGAAAAACTTGAATCCTTCTGGATGGAGGGGGTTTCAGGCCCTGACTTCTTCATATCAGCTATAGGAGGGGGTCTTGAGGTTATAGGCGGCTATGACAGTATATTAACCTACAGTGGTGAGAAGGTCACGGCCTCCCGTTTACTTGAGGACATAAGGAGTCTTGCAGCAGATTTCGCCATAAAGCAGATCCTTGAGAATGGATTCGCCGATGAACTTTCACCCTTAACCAGATTCTACCTCTTCTATAGGTGGAACTTCGGGAACAACAAGGCGGACTTCGATGATGCAAGACTACTTGCAAGCAGCCTTGGAATAGACCTCCAGAATGAGAAGGATGGGTTCATAAGGATAAGCGGTAGCAAGGTCACAGTCCTTGGACCTGATGAAAGAAAACCTGATAAGATAAAACCCAAGGACCTTATAGACGTACTGCACCTTGCCTGTATCCACTGGAGCAGGGGTGAAACCGGGAGGATGGAATCAGTACTCACAGAATCAGGTTACGGGTCCATGGACAGCTTCTACAGGGTCGCCCAGGCCCTTATAGAATCACTGCCCGACTGCAGTGAAAAGAAATGGCTTGAAGGACTCACATTAAATCGTGAGGAACTCATGAGAAAAACAGCAGAGACAGAGAGGCAGCAGAAACTCCCATAAAAGATTCTTAAAATCTAAAGGAGATGATAAGATGAAGCCCTTTGTTAGTGTGGCTGAACCGCATGATGATATACTTGGAGAGGAACTAACCCTGGATACCTTCGCAGCAAACCTCTGGAGCGTCCACAGGGGAGAGGCACCCGAGGAGTACCAGAACCCCGATGTCTTCTGGGAGAAGACCTACACTACCAGGGGCCTCAAGAACATAATGGAAACCGTGAAAAGGAGGCTTGAAGGAGGGCCCGGGGACCCTGTAATACAGTTACAGACACCCTTCGGTGGGGGTAAGACCCACACCCTCATATCCCTCTACCACATGGCATCAGAGATGGATGCCAGGGTTGTTGTTATAGCTGGCGACGCCCTTGACGCCGCCGAGACAACACTGTGGGCAGAACTCGAGAGGCAGCTGAGGGGGGAGAACAGGGAATTCACAAACGAGACGTCCCCAGGCACAGAAAAGCTTAAGAGACTCCTCCAGGAGACGAGTCCCGTCCTGATACTCATGGATGAGGTCCTTGTTTATGGACAGAAGGCTGCAGGTGTCATTGTTGGTGACTCCACCCTTTCAGAGCAGATAGGACCCTTCATTCAGGAGCTCACAGAGGTGGTTTCATCCCTCAGGGAGGTTTCACTGGTTGTAACCCTCCCATCAAGCCACCTTGAACACTATGGTGAGGCCGCAGAGAGGCTCTACCAGCAGATCGCAAAGGTCCTGGGCAGGACCCATAAGATAATCGCGCCGGTTGAGAACGATGAGATCTATGACGTCATAAACAGGAGACTCTTCAAGAGGATACATGAGGATGAGAAGAAGTCTATAGTCCATGAAATAGTTGACATTGCCTATGATAACGGGTTGCTCCCGGAGTCCATGGAGAAGTCAGAGTACAGGGAGTTATTCCTCAAGAGCTACCCCTTCCAGCCTGAGGTCATAGACGTCCTCTATGAGAGGTGGGGGTCCTTCCCAAAGTTCCAGAGGACCAGGGGTGTTCTCAGGTTACTGGCACTTGTTGTAAGGTCACTCTGCGACTCAACGAGGCCCTTCATAAGACTTGCAGACTTCGACCTCTCACTGGGGGATATAAAGAGGGAGTTCATAGAATTCACAGGCAACGAGTTTGACAGTATAATAGCATCTGACATCACATCACCCGATTCAGGTGCAGTCGCGACGGATGATAAACTGCAGAGCTACAGGCCCTACAGGCTCGGCACATCGATAGCCACAACGATATTCCTCCACTCCTTCGCCGGTGGAAGTGAAAGGGTTGGTGCGGGTATCAGGGAGATTAAACTCTCATGCATAGACCCGAATCTTCCGGTGAGCATAGTAACCGAGGCGCTGGAGATGATGAGGAAGAGGCTCTTCTACCTCCATGAGAGGGACGGCCTCTACTACTTCAGCAGCAAACCCAACCTTGAAAGACTCATAGTGACACGGAAGGAGAACGTATCAGAGGATGATATCAGGGAAATGGAGGAGGACTTCATCAAGAAGATAGTGGGTAAGAAGAAGTTAGAGGTGCACATCTGGCCAGGGAAATCATCGGACATCCCTGACACCATGAAACTCAAACTGGTGGTCCTCAGGGATGACTCAGAGGTTGATGAATTCATAAGCAATAAGGGTAAACATCCAAGGGTCTACAGGAACTCCCTGATCTTCCTCCTACCAGCCCCCGACGAAAGACCCGCATTCAATGAATTTGTAAGGACACAGGCAGCACTCAAAAGCATATACAATGACAGGACCCTCCAGATGGATGAGAATGAAAGGAAAGGAATAAAACACAGGATCCGTGAAAATGAGAAGGATTCAAATACGCGTACAAGGAACCTCTACCGTCATGTTATCATACCTGCAAAGGAGGGAACAGAGAGGTTAGACCTTGGAAGGCCAGCCTATGGTGTGGACACACCTGTGGAGTACGAGATAGAATCCCTCCTGAAACAGGAGGATAAACTTGTAGATAAGCTCAACCATGACGTGCTGGCAGCAAGATACCTTAAGGGTGATTACGCTGAGACAGCAAGGATACTGGAATCATTCTACAGCGTACCTGGGGAGATAAGGATAACCGGCGAGGATGTCCTCAAGAAGGCCATAAAGCTTGGTGTTAAGAGAGGATCCTTTGGTCTGGGGGTTCTGGTTGATGATAAACCAGAATGCACCTTTATTGAGGAGGACTGCAGCCCATCGCTTTCAGATGGAGAAATAATAATAAAGCCCCACCTCTGCGTGAAGGAACCCATGGAAGAAGAGAAACCAGCAGGGGAAGAGGCACCCCCCGCACCCATGAAGAGTGCCGAAATCGTCGAGAAACCTGAGGAACCAGAGAAGATGGAGTTTAAACAGGAACCCGACAAAACAAAAGCTATAAGATCCATCAGCCTGGAATTCAGAATCCCCGACCAGGAAATGATACAGATAACGAAGATCAAGAAAGTACTCATGAAGTACTTCAATGATGTTCAAGTGGAACTCGATGTCACCATACGCTCAGCTGATGGTGAGATGCCTGAATCAGAATACAGAAACATCAAGGACTTCTTCAATGAACAGGGTATAAGGGTGCGAGAGGATAGGAGGGCATGATGAACATTCCCTTATTCTGAATTTTCAGCTGAATAGATGGTGCTGCTGAATCAGGAATACCCCCACATTAATTCAGATTTATTGATGTGGGGTGAGGAGAAAAAAAGCCGAGACCAGGAAGTCATTCAAACTATTTATTGGTTAATGTATAAAGATAGAACCGGTGTTTATATGGTTACAAGTGAAGAGATGAAGAGGAGACTCGCCGAGAAGAAGGGCGGGACTGTTAGGAGAGAGACCGCGCCTGCATCAGAGAAGTTCTGCCCAAACTGTGGCAGGGAGTATGATTCAAGGTCAAACTTCTGTGATGAGTGCGGTACAAGGCTTGAGGAGAGGACCGCAACCCCTGCGGTCCATGAACACGGGGACATAATATATGTAACAAGCAACTACGTCCCGGGCTACAGGGCTGTTGAGGTCCTTGGATTCGTCTATGGCCTTACAGTGAGGAGCAGGGGTCTTGGAGGTCAGATAGGGGCCGGTTTAAGGTCAATTGTGGGTGGTGAGATCAAGGAGTACGTTCAGATGATGGAACACTCCCGTCAGGAGGCCCTTGACCGTATGATGGACCATGCAAGGGAACTGGGCGCCAATGCAGTTATAAGCGTGCGCTTTGACTCTGACTCAATCTCCGATATCATGCAGGAGATCCTTGCATACGGCACCGCGGTTATCATCGAACCCGAAGAATAAAATCACAAATTATTTATACTACATCTTTTTTTATTCTACTTTAAAGGTTTACAGTGGAGGATTTTTCATTGAATGTCCTGGAAGAAATTGCAGATTCCCTGAAGGGCACCGTCAGATGTGAAATCGGAAGGCCAGTATTCAGGTCCAGCAGATACGAGGTCCATGAGTTCAGAAGGGAAAACTTCAGACCCCTCAGGGTGCCGGATGACACTCCACTCCTTGCATTCATTGATGGTGGAAACAGCCCGGTAATCACCGGACCATCATTCTCGGTGCAGCTTAACAGGGTCGCCGCGGGCATCTTCAGGGGAGAAAGGCGTGAGAACATGGAACTCCCATCAAGGCTCGAGTTCCTCTCACTCATGAGGCTTGATGCAGAGAACTCCAGGTACACCTTCAATTTACACCCCTTCGACCCATCATACAGGGAAATTCTCCCTGACGAGGACCGGTTACAGATAGAGATCCCCATGGTGGAGGGGATGGACCCCTCAAACATCCAGGGACTCCCAAGGCGTTTCGCTGAATGGACCATGGCCCTGGAACTCATGGGGGAACTCGGTGAGGGGGACATACTCGTAACCGATGGTTCGCTCCAGGCATCCTTTGAGAATGAGAACCCCTACATACATGAGCTCATGGAGGAGGGTAAGAGGAGGGGTGTGTACGTTGCAGGCTTCTCAAAGACATGCAGCCTCTACACCACCACCTCAGCATCACTCCTCGGAACAGTGAGGAAACTTGCAGAGAGATACGGTGCCGGTGAAAGATGGTGCTACAGTCCGGTTGCCGTGAGGATGGACCGCCCAACAGTCATAACAGTGGTGAAACTCAACCCGGCCGGCAGGATATTCCGCCTCGACATACTTGGAGAGGACACGGATGAATCACCCATCAGGGTGGCATCGGGACTCCTCAGGAACTCTGCAGACGCATGCTTCCCGGGCTACCCCTACGGCCTGGTGGACGTGGATATGAGGGCGCGCGTCTCCCGTGATGAGATAGAGATCTACAGGAGAAGGATCCTGGCTGAGATTCCAGAAAGAGAAATCCTTAAAGACGTAGTGTATGAGGCCAAGAGCCTTGATTTCCATGATGAACTCAACAGGTATGCAGGTGAATACTGATGGAAGCTGCAGGGCAGATAATCGGTGGTGAAACAGCCACAATACTGATAAGGGAGAAGACAGGCTCCAGGATTGAGATCGGCGACCTCCTTGTTGCGGAGGATGATGGCAGGATAATACTCCAGGTTAAGGAGCTCAAGTACAGGTCACAGATACCCATGGGGATGCATGAACTGGCATCGGGCCTTGAACTTGAAGGACAGGGGGGTGAGGTGGAGTTCCTTGAACCTGAACTCAGAAACTACATCATCGCCGAGGCCCGCCCCATACTCCATGTAAAGGATGAGGGGCCAGTACTCCCCAAGCTACTACCCGGCTTCTTCAGGTCGGTCCGCAGGATACATGAGGGGGACCTTGAATTCCTTGAAAGACCTCAAAGGCCCATCTACCTCGGTAACGTGAGGAGCGGGTCCAAGGTCCTTGAAACACCAGTACACCTTGATGCGGAGAGCGCAATAACCCACCACATCCTCATCCCAGCAACAACAGGGAGGGGTAAGAGTAACCTTGTGAAGGTCATGCTCTGGAGCCTCGTGGAGATGGACAGTGTGGGCATGCTCGTCCTGGACCCCCACGACGAGTACTACGGGAGGAACGATGAGGGACTCGGCAGCCACCCGGCAGCCGGTGAAAGGATAGAGTACTACTCCCCTGACGCCCCGGTGGGCGGCAACACCCTCATAATAAACCTGAAATCCCTGAGGCCGGAACACTTCGACGGGATCATAGATTTCTCAGGCCCCCAGGAAGAGGCCATAAGGGCGGCACGTAACAGATTCGGTGATGAATGGATAGCGGGAATCGTCAAGTCAGATGAGATAATGAACGTCCACCATTCAACCCTCCGTGTTCTCAAGAGGAAGTTCGATAACATACTGGGTGTCTACATGGAGGACGGCGAACTCAAATCCCGGGGAGGTGTCTTCAGGGAATCAGGGGGTGAATCCACAATAAGGGATATCATAGGCCACCTTGAGGATGGTAAAACGGTCATCATTGACACATCCCGACTCATGGGTGAAGCAGAGATCCTCGTTGGAAGTATCATAGCAGGGGCCATCTTCAGGAGGTACCAGAGATACAAGGCCGAGAACAGGCTCAGACGCAAACCGGTCATAGGGATAATTATAGAGGAGGCTCCCCGCGTCCTTGGAAAGGAGGTCATCGAAAACCAGGGACACAACATCTACAGCACCATAGCCAGGGAGGGCCGTAAATTCAACATCGGACTTGTGGCCATCACACAGCTCGTGAGCCTCATCCCCAGGACCATACTGGCTAACATGAACACCAAGATAATCCTGGGGAATGAGATGGCCCAGGAGAGGGCTGAGATAATTGCAAGCGCCTCCCAGGACCTCTCAGATGATAACAGGACCATAGCAAGCCTTGATAAGGGTGAAGCCATAGTGAGCAGCATATTCACAAAGTTCGCTGTTCCGGTCAAGATACCCCTCTTTGAGGAGTTCATAGAATCAGAGAAGAAGGATGATGATGCACCACCACTTGAATTTGTATAGGTGCAGCAGGGGATAGGAGTTCAATGATGTTCCTTTTTTGATCTTAAAATGGGTGTGGGATTTGAACTGGGAATTTGATGATTCCCTCCCTGAATACTGGAGGACCATTAATGGATTTTAATAGAAATCATGTTTCAACCGAACCTGTAAAGGAGGCTGACTGATGTACAGATTCGCCCATCTCTCTGACTGCCACCTGGGGGCCCAGAAACACCCGGACCTCAGGGAACTTGAATTTGAGGCCTTCAGGATGGCCCTGGACGATGCACTTCAGAACGATGTTGACTTCATGATAATAGCAGGGGATCTCTTCCACTCCAACATCCCCAACATGGAGACTGTCAAGAGGGCCACCCTTGAACTCAGGAGGATAAGGGAGGCGGGGGTCCCCATATACGTCAACTACGGGAGCCACGACTACAGCCCATCCCACACATCAATGATAGACATCCTTGAAAGTGCCGGGGTGATAGATAAGGTCGTACGTCCCATCCCCGGTAAGAAGCTTGGACTTGAGTTCACGGTGGATGAGAAGACCGGTGCAAAGATCACAGGACTATCAGGCAGATCAAGGACACTTGAGGCTGAATACTTCATGAAGCTTGACAGGGAGGCCCTTGAGGCCGAGGACGGATTCAGGATATTCCTATTCCACAGTGCCATAACCCAGTTCAAACCGGTTGACCTTGCAGATATGGAATCGGTGGACCTCAACCTCTTCCCCAGGGGCTTCGAGTACTACGCAGGTGGCCACGTACACAGGAAGGGGTGTTATATTGAGGAGGGCTACGGTCCCATAGTGTACCCGGGGACACTCTTTGGTTCATACGCCGGTGACCTAGAGGAGAACGCCAGGGGCGAGACAAGGGGGTACTACCTGGTCAAATTCACTGATAGGGCCAGGGAACCTGAATTCCGGGAGATAAGGCCCTCTGAATTCGAGTACATTGAATGTGATGTCACAGGTAAGAACTCCCAGGACGCATACCACCAGATAGGGCGGGAGATAGCAGGTCATGATGTTACCGGGAAGGTTGTAATGCTTAAGATCCGTGGTGAGCTGAGCTCAGGAAGGACATCTGACATAGATTCAGCGAGTATAAGGGAAAAACTTGAGTCGATGGGGGCCCGTGTTGTCCAGATAAACAGGTACGGCCTCAGCACCCGTGAGATCCAGAAGGTGAGGGTGGTGGAGAGTGACGTGCCCCGACTGGAGAGGAGGATCTTCAGGGAGAAACTTGCAGGACTGGACATCAGGAACAGGAAGCTCGTGGAGGAGGGGGATTCCATTGCGGTTGAACTCCTCAGAAGACTTGAGAATGAGAAGGCTCCCGGTGAGAACAAAAGCGAATATGAGAAGAGAATCATCGAGGATGCCGAGGATGTTCTGGGTCTTGATCTGGGGGGTGATGGTACTTGATTTTTGGTTATTCTGATGTTCTGGGTCTTGATCTGGGGGGTGATGGTACTTGATCATCAGATCCCTTGAACTTAAGAACATAAGGAGCTATGAGTCTGGAAGGGTTGAGTTTGATGATGGAGTGACCCTCTTCGAGGGGGATATAGGTTCAGGCAAGACAACCCTGCTCCTTGCAGTGGAATTCGCCCTTTTCGGTCTCGGTGACCAGAGGGGTGACAGCCTCCTGAGGGCCACATCAAATTCAGGTTCAGTCAAGCTCACATTCACCGTTGATGGAGAGGAGTACACGGTTTACAGGGAACTCAAAAGGGGATCCTCGGGGGTTCAGCAGGGCGAACTCTACATCAGAAAACAGGGGGTTGTGAAGAAACTCTCTGCAAAGGAACTGAAGGCCGAGGTACTTGAGATCCTAGGGTACAGGGAGCCCCTTAATCCAAGGGCCAGGAGCAGGATATACCGTTATGCTGTCTTCACACCACAGGAGCAGATGAAGAGCATAATCGAGGCCCCGAAGAATGACCGGCTTGAAAGGCTCAGGAAGGCCTTTGACCTTGAAAAGTACAGCAGGGCGGCTGATAATGCAAATCTGGTTTCCAGGAGAATAAGGAGAGAATCAGAGAGCCTGGAAGACAGGTCCTATGATCTTGAAGATAAGAAGAGGGAACTTGAAGGACTTCTAGGGGAGAAGGAGAAACTGGAATCAGAGAAGAAGCAGCTTGACAGTGATATTGAAGGAATCGAGGCAGAGATAGCTAAACTGAAATCAGAGATGGAAGTTCTTCAGAGAGAGAAAAACCGGATTGAGAGTGCTGAAAGGGAAATAGAATCGCTTCAAAATGAAATAGAAACCCTCAGATCATCCTCAGAGAGACTCATGGAAAGGAACAGGAGTATAGAGGAGGAATACCAGAGATCCCTTGATGAACTTCAGAGATGCAGTGATATCAGGGAAAAGCTTCAGGAGGAACTGAATTCACTGGGAGAAAGGATCAGTGCCCTTGAGCTGAAAAGGGAATCCCTCATGGATGACTCCCGGAAGTTCAGGGAGGCTTCAATCCAATACACAAACCTTGTCAGTGAACTTGAAAATCTTATTAAGACAGGAAGGGATTTAGAGGATGAAATATCCGGGCTTGAGGATTATACTGACAGGATAAAATCAAAAATAGAGAGTATGGAGTCCATTGAGGACCCGGGATACACGGAGGATGAAGTTGAAGCCGGGATAAGAAAACTTGAGGTTGAGGTGTCGGATCTCCAGCAGGAACTCGGGGGGATACATGGAAAGATAGAGGACTATGAGTCCATCGGAAGGAGGGGCGTATGTCCAACCTGTGACCAGGAGGTCAATCCAGACTACATAAATGATAAACTCAGCAGGGCCCGTGAAAGAAAAGGATCGGTTGAATCAAGGATAGCAGATCTCAGAAATGAAATCATGAATAAGAATGAACTCATGAAACGCATCGCAGAGTATAAAAGGTCACGGGAGGAACTGAGGTTACTCAGGGAGGACCTTGAGAAACGGATTAAGGAATGCCACAGAAGGCGCGAAAGTCTTGATAATATCAGAGAAAGGATCCGGCAGATTGAGGAAGGTAAAGCTGAGAGTGAGAAGCTCACTGAAGAACTGAAGGATGCGGAATCTGACTTCAATAAGGTGGAGCATGAACTGAAATCCCTCCGTGAAATGGAATCGGAATACTCCAGTAAACTTGCAGCAGCATCCGGGAGGATGGATCAGCTCAGGACCAGGATCATTGAACTCAACCCTGAAACCAGCAGGGAATACAGAGATAACCTCAAGAAAATTGATGAAAATGAGAATACCATCGCTGAAAAGAAAGCTAAAATCAAGGAAAACGAAGAGGCACTCAAAAACAGGGATGAAGTTGAGTCCAGTATACATGAGCTAACCCAGAGTATCGGTGAAATGGAAAATCTTCGGGATGAAAAAAGAGACAGAAGGGCTGCAGTTGAAGGAAAAATCGAGGAGAAGCAGAGACAGATTGGTAACCTTGAGTCTGAAATTGCTAAAAAGAGAGAACTCAGGAAACGTGCCCGGGAACTGGGGAACTATGTGACCTGGCTCAATGAATACTTCATCCCTGCAATGGATGACATCGAGACCCACGTCATGGCACAGATAAACCATGAGTTCAATGAGAGATTCCAGAAATGGTTCAGGGTCCTGGTGGATGACCCAGGTAAATCCGTGAGGATCGATGAGGACTTCACACCCATCGTTGAGCAGGACGGCTATGAACAGAACCTTGAATACCTCAGTGGTGGTGAAAGGACCAGCATAGCCCTTGCATACAGGCTTGCACTGAACATGGTGGTCCAGCGTCTCACCGATGTGAGGTCGGACATACTTATACTGGACGAACCCACCGATGGATTCAGCAAGGAGCAGCTCTACAAGCTCAGGGACATCTTCGATGAACTTGAATCCAGACAGATAATCCTGGTATCCCATGAGGAGGAACTTGAAAACCTTGCAGACCATATCTACAGGGTTGAAAAGTCTGACGGCACATCCATCATAGAAAAGGCCGGCTGAGCTTTCAGTACCATTAAAATAATTCTATTTTTAATTTTGATGGTTTAAAACGGGTTTTAAGGTTATTTAAACCACCAGAAGAATTCTAAATTCAAATTTCAAGTATGGCCTTGTTTTTAACCCATTAAACCTTCTGGATCTTCTTTTAACACGAATGGGGCATTTGAATGGCTCTTTATAGTGGATTTGTCTTCTGCACTGCTTTTCTATTGGCCAGTGCTTTTTGCCCCAAACCTTAAATGGGATTCCCTAAGGACCCATCTCATTAAATAACGTGTCATGGATTCTCAAAGAGTATTCAGATATTAGAAAAGGATTCTGGTGGCTTTTTTTGATTAGAGAAGCTCAGAGAGCTTTTATTTCATGGAAACATTTATATAACATTATGATGTAACCATTGACTCAGTGTCCTTAGTGACCTTAGGGTTAGTATTGGACATTGGAGGCGATAAAATTACGCGATTCAAAGCAGTCACAGTGCTCTTTGCACTGATGTTCACTGTGGGTTCAGTGCCCATCAGTGAGGCAGTAAATACTGGAACAGAAAACGCAAAAATAGTAACAAAAACTGAAAATATAAAGGCCGAACCTGTAAAGGTTGACGCCGCATACAAGTACAAGAAGTACAAGAAGTACAAGAAGACCTACAGAAAGAAGGTCAGGGCGACATACCGTACCAGTGTGAAGAAGAGGTACTCAAAGAAGTACTACAAGAAGAAGCGGGTGCGGGCCGCCTACAGCACCAGCACATACCGCTATGATCCTAACATAGGGGACTGCTGGGCCATGAGTGAATATTTATACAGGAAACTCACATCAGCCGGGAAGAAGGTGCGTATAATACAGTACGCCACAAGCATGTCACCACGTCACCGCACTGTACAGGTGTACAGTGGAGGGCGCTGGGTTGACTACAGCTACAGTGGCTACAACAAAATATACCACCCGACCTCAAGCAAGCCCGGCATGTTTGTGGTTAAATCATCGGCCTGAAAATGGCCACCCTAACCTTTTCTTTTTTTTGAATTCCCATCAGTCAAGCAGGCAACCTTATTGATACCAGGAGTTATTATCCTCTGAATATTGTGATCATTTTTATGGGCCTGTTATCAGCTGAGGTACCTGAATAATGATGGTTCCGCAGGCCTTGCAGAGGTGCGTAGAGAGTTTCAGACTGATCGTATGACTACTATTTAACGAATTAGATCACATCCAGGGCATCCTCGATAGCATCCCTTATGCAGTGGGGGTTCCAGCCGACGACCTCGGAACTCACGGCTTCCAGTTCAGGGGATACATTCTCAAGGCCGTAGGGTCTCACGGTTATTATGGGCTTTGATAATTTACGTGCAAGATCCACAGCACCCAGTATCTCATCCCTCCGGGTGCCCCATAGACCCGCAAGTACTATGACCGCATCGGCATCCTCAGGGGTTGCTGGTCTCCACTCGAGGCCTGACTGTTCGAGCCTCTCCAGAAACACCCTGTAATCCTCAACCTCACCCTCAGTTATGTAGAGCCTGATTTCAGCTGTCACTCTATCACCCTATTAAATAAAATACATCAGTTTGACTGAAGCTACACCATCCTCCTTGATTCAATGAGACGCTTCAGTTTATCAGGGTCATGGCTCCGCCTCCAGAGGGGAGTGGCATCCCCATGGTATACACTGAGATTCTCCTCGAAGGTCCTCTCACCCTCAACCCGGTATATGACACCCAGTGGAAACCTACCCCCACCGTATCCCTCAAGGGATTTCTCAAGGGCCAGCAACCTGTCTGCAGGATCATGATCGGTGTAGTATGTGTGTTCCCGGAACCACTGGAAGGTGTTAACACGGTTGAAGGTCACACAGGGCTGGAATATATCCACGAGGGCATAACCATGGTGGCTGATGGCCTCGACCAGTATTTCACGCGTCCTCTCAACATCCCCTGAGAAGGCCCTTGCAACGAAGGTGGCCCCCAGGGCAACCGCCACGGCTAATGGGTTGAATGGTTCCTCAAAGACCCCCTGAACCTGCACAGGAGTCTTGAAGCCGGGCTGACTTGTGGGGGACGCTTGGCCCTTGGTGAGGCCGTAGACCATGTTGTCATGAACGATGGTGGTTATGTCCGGGTTCCTCCGGATGTTATGGATGAGGTGGTTTCCGCCCTCACCGTACATGCAGCCGTCACCGCTCACATCGATGACTGTGAGGTCGGGGTTCGTGGCCTTGATGGCCACTGCAGCCGGGAGGGATCTGCCATGAAGTCCATTGAAGTGGTTGCACTTCAGGTACTGGGGGAGCTTCCCTGCCTGGCCTATCCCCGAGACAAGGACAAGCCTCTCAGGGGGTATATCCAGGTCTGCAAGGGCCATCTTGAGGGCCCTCAGGATGGAGAAGTTACCGCATCCTGGACACCATGCAATGTCAACATTCATGTCATAATCCTCTGGCCTCATAGGAGAACCTCCTCGATGAATCCGGCAACCCCCTCAACGCTGAAGGGCATGCCATCGTACCTCCTGAACCTTGCATCGGCCTCAAATCCCTCAAGCTTGAGGAGGTCCGCGAACTGTCCGCGGTAATTGTTCTCAACCACAGCAGTCCTGTCGAATGATTCCAGGAGCTCCAGGGTGTCATGGGGGAGTGGGTAGACCTGGCTGAAGTGCACCATGCTCACATCTGCACCGGAGGACTCGATGGCCTCCCGTACCGGCCAGTAGGCGGAACCCCAGCATATCAGTGCAGAGGAGTTATCACCGTACACCTCGGGCTTCAGGGCGTCATCCCTCAGCATCTCAAGGCGCAGGTTCCTCTTCTCAACCATCCTCCTCCTCACATCAAGGTCCTCTGTTATCAGACCCTCCTCATCGTGCTCATCCGAGTCCACCCGTACCGTCCCGGACCCGTAGCCTGGAATACCCCTGGGTGATATACCATCAGCCGTGAACTCGAATCTCCTGTACCCCTCCCATGTCCGGGTGATATGGTAAGAGGGTTCCTCACCGATGAGGGGTGCGGGGAGGTCGTAGTAGAGGTCTGCCAGGTACTGGTCTGAGAGCAGAAATACAGGTATCTGGTACCTGTCTGCCAGGTTGAAGGCATGGGCCGCGATTTCAGGGGCATCCTCGAGTTTCCCTGGAGCCAGAATTGCCCTTGGGAACTCCCCGGGGCCTGCGTAGAGGGCGAGGTTGAGGTCCTCCTGGGCTGTCCTGGTGGGAAGACCAACAGCCGGCCCCGGCCTCTGGCCTATGTATATAACCACGGGCGTTTCTATCATACCTGCAAGGCCAACGGCCTCCTCCATGAGGGCAAATCCGCTACCTGAGGTTGCAACAAGGGACCGTGCACCCGCATAGGAGGCCCCCAGGCACATGTTAATGGCTGCAATCTCATCCTCTGCCTGCTCGAATACCATGTCGAATTCAGCGGCGTTCTCTGATATGAATACCTGGAGTGGAGTTGATGGTGTCATGGGGTATGATGACATGAAGCGGCAGCCCCCGGCGATGCACCCTATGCCAACGGCTTCTGTCCCGTTGAGGACAACGTGTTCCCTCACCGATGGCTGGGGTTCAATGCTGATCTCAAGGTGCTCCCTGAGTTCCTCACCGAGTTCATAGCCCTTCCTCCCGGCCCTGAGGTCGGCCTCTACTATGTCAGGGCCCTTGCGTTCGAATAGGGACCGCACGGCTTCATTGAATGTTTCCTCTCTGACACCGAAGAGGTTTGCGGCTGCACCCGCTGCAACGACATTGGCGAATATCCTGCCCCCCAGCTTCTCTGCCTCCCCCATTATCGGGAGGCTGATGGCGCCCTCCTCATGGAACTCCTCATCTGCAATGACCAGTGTATCCTTCACACGGCCACCCATGTGTTCCACTGCACCGGGGCTCAGTGCAAACAGCACATCCACCCTTTCTATGAAGGCCCGGACCGGTGTGGATGATACCCTTATCAGTGTGGAGTTCTCCCCTCCACGCACACGGGACATGTACTCCTTGCAGGAGAATATGTGGTAGCCGGTGGCCTTGAAGGCCCTTATGAGGAGGGCCTCGACGGTCTGTATGCCCTGCCCTGCCTCACCGCAGAGGACGATTGAAGCATCATCATTGATCTTCACTGGATCACCTCTTTAGAGTAGTCTCATGAGGTAGCATCTCCTCCGGGGGTTCTTCTCAAGGTACTGCTGGTGGTACTCCTCGGCCTCATAGAAGGTGCCTGCTGGTTCAATGGCTGTAACTATCCTCTCCCTGAACCTTCCAGACTCCTCAAGTCTCCTTCTTGACTCAATGGCGGCCCTTCGCTGCTCATCGTTGTGGTAGAATATGACCGAGCGGTACTGCTCTCCAACATCCGGGCCCTGCCTGTTGAGGGTCGTCGGGTCATGTATGCTCCAGAACACATCAAGTAGGTCGCTGTAACCCACAACCTCAGGGTCAAAGGTTACCTCAACCACCTCTGCGTGTCCTGTAAGACCGGTGCAGACATCCTCATATGTGGGGTTCTCAAGGTGACCCCCCATGTATCCCACCCGGGTTGATACAACACCATCAACCTTCCTGAAGGCGTCCTCGACTCCCCAGAAGCATCCGGCCCCGAAGGTCGCCTTCTCATACCTGCTCAAACACATCACCCCTTAAAGGTTTTCATCCTGATTCCCCGCGACATTTAGCCAGGGGTTTTCACTTTAGGCGCTCATCCTGACACGTTTCCCCTCACCCTGACCTGGTCGCTGGTGAATTTGAAGGGTGAACCTCCACCTCCGCTTATGGAGAACGACATCAGCACGCTACCGGTGGGGTTCCTGCGGTAATCATAGGGTCCGCTTATAACCCATGAGTAGCTCTGGTTGCCTATTGTCAGCGTCCACCGGCCCCTCTGGCCTATACCCTTGAGGTCATCTGTTCCGCCTTTGGGGTCTCCGACTCCTCCCTCTATGGTGAAGCTCGTACCTCCACTCATCCTTCCAAGGTTGAAGGTACGGCTTGCACCGGGCTGGAGAAGGAAGAACCTGTTACCCGGATCCCCGGATACTATGTGTCTGCTTCCGCCGCCGGTGGTGTTGTTGGCCTCATAGATGAACTTGCTCTTGGATGGACCGATATTTGTTATGGTGAGTTTAACATCAACGGCCTCGTTTCCTGAAAACCTGAAGTAGGAGCTGTATATGTAGAGAGCTGCAACGGCTATCACTATTATGGCCGCAAAAAGGAGAATGTACTCAGCACCACCCTGTCCCCTTAAATCCTTGATTATCATGTAAGATATATATTGTATGATTATTTATATAAAATTGAGGTGTGACCATGGGACCCGGCGCCGGCACAGAGACTCCAGCAATAGGCATTGATGTTCTGATAACCGTTGCAGCCGTTATAGCTGCTATTGTAGTTGTAGTTGTACTGATTGTTTCCATAGGAAGGAAAAGGGGAGCCAGCGAGGATGAAAAGGCTGTGGTACCAGAGGTATCCATGAATGAGGATCTAATAGCCCAGCTCAAGGAGGAGTACGGAATCTCCGATGATGAAGAAAATGAGGAGGAGAAGGGAGCATCTGATGAGAAGGATGAAAACTAGCATTTAACGGTGAATCAATGAAGGTTGCGGTTCTGGGACTTGGAGCTGAGGGTTTAAAGGCTGTTGAATCCCTCAGGAAGAGGGGACACAGGGTATACGCCAGTGATATAAGGGCAGACATTGATCTGAACCTCGAGGGTGTGGACGTTGACCTGGGCTTCCATGACACCGAAAGGATAGCATCATCCGATGCTGTGGTGCTGAGCCCATCGATCTTCGGCACGGGGCTCTGGGAGAGCTTCAGTGACAGGCTCCTCTGCAGGGTACTCAGGGGGCACAGGGACCCTGTCACCGTTGCAGTTACAGGGACCAACGGGAAGACCACGACGGCGTCAATGATAGCACATGTACTGGAGAGTTCAGGCTGGAGGGTCCTTCTCGGTGGAAACGCCGGGGGAGGCTTTGATGGATACACAGAGATAATCCTGAGGGCAGCTGAGGAGGAATTCGATTACATCGTGGTTGAGGTCTGCGACATGACCCTTGAATTCGCATCTGAGTGCTTCGATATTGATCTGGCCGTCATCACAAACCTCGGCGAGGACCACCTGAACTTCCATGGCTCCATGGAGAACTACAGGGAATCAATGGCCAGCTTCCTGGAGGGCAGGGCTGTGGTGATATCCGCAGATGAACCCCACCTGGAGGAACTAACATCAGGGGCCAGGAGCGTCATGGAGTACACCCCCTACAGGGGCGAACTCGTCCTGGAAGGGGAGTTCAACAGGCTCAACGCCGGGGCCGCTGCAGAGGCACTGAAATTCCTCGGGGTACCCTCAGACGTCATCTCCAGGCACCTCTCAGTATTCAGACCGGTGGCTGGCCGTATAAGGTCCTTCACTGTAAACGATGCACTGGTAGTTGCAGGTAAAACCGATAACCCCCACGCCATGAGGGCACTGCTCAGGGAATCTAATTTTGATGTCATATTCCTCGGCACACCACGAAGATCAGAGGAGTGGCGCCTGGGGATTCTTGATGAAATCGCAGAGTCTCCACCCGAAATCCTGGTACTATTCCCCGGTCTCGATGATACCATTGACATGGCCCTTGAGCACCTTAAGAGCCTCAGGATTCCATCAGAGATCCTGACTGTCCATGACCCGGGGGATATCCCTGAAATGGTCAGGGAGTTCTCCAGGGAGTACAGGAGGATACTTGTGGCCGGTAACGGTCAGGATGTGATAATCCGGGTCCAGGAGGAACTTGAGGGGCTTGCATCCTGTCTCTAGATCACCTCTGACTCTCCAGGAGCTCATGGATTGCTGAGCCAGATGCCTGACCCGGGATCTGATAGCTATATAGGATGGGAACATATCTTTATAGGTAGAGTGTCTATGGGTGGATACATATCCTCCCGGGTGAGAATCTTTGGGTAGACTGCCTCTGGTAGATATTCCACAGGATGATCAGAGAGGTACACCCACTACCTCGGTCAGGACGGGTGCCATCAGGTGACTCTTATTTACAGATTAATCAGGAAGGAACGCGTGTTTAATAAAAACGTTTATGGGTGCATTTAATTGATCAGGAACATGAAAGTGCTTGTGATTGGAGCTGGAAACGCAGGTAGACCCGCAGCGAGATTGCTCAACCACCTGAACAACAGGGTACTTGTGAACGACGTCAGGGAACTCCATGAACTACCCCTGAAGGCCCAGAAGAGGATAGCTGAGATGGAGGATGAGGGCGTGATGTTCAGGTTCGGGGGTCACAGCATGGAGGACATACTCTGGGCTGACGCTGTTTTCATATCACCCAACATCCCCCAGGACGCACCGGTACGTAAAATGGTAAGGGAAGCAGGGGACCTGGTCCACATAACAACCTCTGATATAGGGAGGACCCTCAACGAACTCATAGGGCTCCCAATGGTCGGAGTTGCGGGAACCGATGGGAAGACCACGACAACCAACATGATAGACCACATCCTCTCCTCACGTTACAGGACAGTATCATTCTCATCACTCCAGGATTCACTGGTGATAGAGGGCCTCGTGGAACTTGTGGTAAATGGGGATATCGACGACAGGGATCTTGCAGTGTTTGAACTCCCCCACGGGACGATAAGGATGGCTGAGGGCCTTGAACTCTCAGCAGGGGTTGTGACAAACCTCACACCGGATCACATGGACGAATTCAGTAACTACGATGAGTACATTGAGAGGAACTTCTCAATAAAGGACCTCATGGCTCCTGGCGGAGTTCTGGCACTATGTGGTGATGACCCGGTCATATCGAGCCTCCTGGACGACCTTGAAGTGCAAAGGGTGGTCTATGGTGTGGGCGAGAGGAGGACCGTTGAATTCATGGGAAGGAGATTCACTGGCTCAGCCAGTATCCATGTCAGGGCCTCCGATATAGAGCTGAGGGGACTTGCAGGATCCACCTTCACCCTGAATGTATCAGAGATAAAGACAGCCATCTGCAGCAGCTGCGGAGCCCTCAACTGCAGGGAACATGATGGGGCCGTCTCTGTGGGGCCCCTGAGGGAGAGGATAAACCTCAGGGTCCCGGGCATATTCAACATTGAAAATGCCCTCGCAGCCATAACCGTCGCACTCATACTCGGATTCGACATGGAGGATATTAAGAGGAGTATCGAGGACTTCAGGGGCATAAGGGGCAGATTTGAGTTCATAGACGAGGTTGACGGTGTCAGTGTATACATGGACGCAGCCCACAACCCCGAAAGCATGGAGAAACTCTTCGAGGGCATGGAGTTCCAGGGCAGACTCATAGTGAGCCTCGACAACCCTGACACCCTCACGGTGAGGGACAAGGAGAGGATAGGGAGGGTGCTGGCTGAGAGGGCCGACACCATCATCGTAAGTGCAAAGAACGAGACAACAGGCGTCACAGACATGGAGGCCGCCGATGAGGTGGCGAGGGGCGCCGGCGAGGAGAGGACCATAAAGACTGAAAGCGTATACGACAGCATAAGGAGGGCCCTTGAGATCGCAGAGCCAGGGGACACCATCCTTCACATAGGCCCAGGGGTTGTCAACGCCTACGAAAATGTAAGGTCCGACATCGAGGAGGCCCTGAAATCCATGGAGGACTGTGTGGTCGTCCTTGGGGGCCTGGGGAACGTCGGAAGCCTGATGGCAAGAAACCTCAGGGCCCGGGGCCACAGGGTCGTGGTCTCGGATCTGCGGGAGGACACGCCCCTGGTGGATGTGCTGAGGGAGGAGGGCATACACCTCGACCTAGGAGGACATGACCCTGAGATACTCAGGAGGGCGAGGACGGTGGCCATAACACCAGCCCTTGAGAATAACAGGAAGATCCTTGACCTCATAGGTGACCTTGACGCTGAAGTCATAGGTGTTGAGGACGTACTCAACATGTGTCCGGTGGATAAACCGGTGGTGGGTGTTACAGGGACAAACGGGAAAACAACAACCACTGGCATGCTCAAATCCATAATGCGGGTTGCAGGTATGAGGGTCCCGGAGCATCACCTGAACATCCAGGGAAACACTGAACTTGTACCTGCCCTCCAGGCAAGGCTGCCGGGTGACGTCGCCGTCGTTGAGATAGGTACCTTCGGCAGGAGGGGGGAGATAAGAAGCTCCGCGATGCTCTCAGGTGTCTCGGTGGGTGTTATAACAAACATATCAAGGGACCACCTCTCAGCTGGGCGGAGATTCTCTGACTACATTGAATGCAAGGGTGAAATGGTGGAGGTTGCAGAGGACCTTGTCCTGAATGCAGATGACCCCATTGTAGCCTCCCTTGCAGACGGACTCCCCCGGGAGAGGGTTGTGTTCTATGGCATACAGAGCTCTGAATCCGGTGGCGTGGTGCCTGAGGGCAGGGAGTGCCCCAAGTGCGGGAAGCCCCTCAGGTACACCAGGAGGACCATGGGACACCTCGGCGACTACCAGTGCATCTGCGGTTACCTGAGACCCCAGCCGGATGTCATGGCCATCGAGGCATCCCCAGGGGGCTTCAAGCTAGTAATCGGTCAGGAGATGAGGGAGGTAAGGCTTGCAACCCCAGGGATATTCAATGTCTACAACGCCCTGGCGGCGGCTGCAGCCGCATGGACCATGGGACTGGAAATTGATGACATAGTCCGGGGTCTCGAATCATTCAAGGGCGTCCCGGGGAGGTTCCAGGAACTCTCAGACTCGCCCAGGATAATCCTGGACTACGCCCACAACCCTGCAGGTGTCAGGGCAGTGATGCAGGAGCTCAGGGAAAAGGGCAGACTCATAGTGGTCAACACCGTGGCATCTGAGAGCGGGATCGATGGAGACAGGGAGATCGCAGCGATCCTCAAGGATGCGGATGTGGTCATACCGGCATCCTACGCCGCCAGGAGGGCCTCAGACATCCTTGGAGATAAAACAGTCCACATAGGGTCCAGCAGGATGAGGGCCGGTGGAGGCACCCTGGGTGCCAGCAGGGAGCAGGTAGCTGAGGCAGTCAGGAAGGCCCTTGAACTTGCAGGACCTGATGACAAGGTACTCATAATAGGAGAGGGGGGATACAGATATGCTGAGGAGTCTATCAGGTAAACACGTCATCATCTTAATAATTCTGGTTGCAGCTGCAGCGGTCGGTGGCAGGTACCTTGAGGGAACGGTTGAACCCCAGAACCCTGGGGAGATAGCGGACCTGCCCCTGGGCAGTACAGTACTTGAGGGTCAGGACGTCATCGACGAGTCCAGGGTGAGGAGCGTGCCCATCGTGCTGCACCCTGACTACATCCTTGACGAATTCAACTACCTCAACCCATCAAACCTCCTCCAGGCCGTACTGACGGGAGCTGTTCATGTCCCCATATCCGAGATGACAGAGGGTGTGGATGCAAGTGGCAGGTCCACTGTCAGCGGTCCGGGGTCCCTCAGGGTGCAGGGGGAGAGGCTCGTGGTGGAGGAGCCCCCTACCTTCCTCTGGGCCTACAAGACACCCTACACCTATGGGGTTAAAAGGAAGGATGGTATGGAGATAGTTGAAAATGGAAAAAGGGTCCGTTTTGTACCGGCAGGGAGCATAAGCAACAGCACAGTCCCCCACAGGTACAGATCCATTGAGAGGATAAAGAGATGGTACAGGAGGGCCGATGAGGGTGACAGGATTGTGCTGGACTATCAGCTCTCAAACTTCAGCGACGGAAGGCTTCCTGTACCTCCAGGGATGATAGAGAAACTCTTTGGAGATACTGTGCTTGAGTACATGGAGAACTACCCCTCAGGTTCACCTGTGATGGTCTACACCGGTGAGAGCAGGAGGTCCCTTGTATCCAGTGCAGTGAGTTACCTTGGATCCTACCCTGAGTATGATGATAACAAGAGGGCCTTCAATGCGAGGGCCTTCGCCTCAGCATGGAACGGGACCATAATCCCGCCTGGCAGTGAGGCCTCCGGCAAGGAGACCGTGAGATTCACAGCATCAAGGGACCCCGAAGCCCCCGGGGGTTATGCATCCCATGGTTCATGCCCACCTGCAAGGGCCCTGAGGGCCATCGTGACCTCGGCTGGCATGCCCCTCCCGCGGGGTATGACCTGGGAGTTCCATGCGGTACTCTTCGGCTTCAACCCGGCAACAGGTATAAAGGTCAGGAACACAGGGAAATACCCGGTACTCATAGAGATGTGGACAACGGGTTCAGGTGCCAATACAAGGATATACGCCAGGCTATACAGGCTTGAACCGGCATAGGTGTGTAATGTGATCTCAGCTGTTGTTGCTGCAGCCGGCAGGGGAAGCAGGATGATGCGGGATATGGCTGAACTTGGCCTCGAACCGGTCCACAAACTCCTGCTCCCCCTCAATGGGGTGACCGTCATAGAGGCCACAGTTAAGGCTGTCCTCTCGGCGGGGGTTGATGAGTGCATAGTCGTGACAGGTCACAGGGCAGGGGAGGTTGAGGAGGTCCTCTCAGGCATGGATGTCCGTGTGGTGAGAAACGAACCACCGGATGTTCCCCTCTCAGCGTCACTACTGAGGGGTGTGAGGGCCGCAGGGGGGGACATAATCCTCTGTGCCGCAGGGGATCAGCCTGCTGTATCACCTGCGACCCTCAGGAGGATAGCTGAACATGCTGATGGGTCCACGGTTTCAATCCTTGCGAGGGGTGAGAGTGGCTGGCTTGATAATGCCAGGGGGATCGGCATGCCCCTTGCAGCAGGTGCCGATCTTCTCAGGGATTACCTGCCCCTTGGGGATGGCAACATAAACCCCCTCCTCTGGATGATGCTGGAGGACGGTGTGAGGCTCTATGGTGTGGAGGCCTCTCGCCCCATTGAGCTTGTGAACATAAACCATTACAGTGACTACCTGAGGATAAGAGACCATTTTCTCAGGATTAATGCTGATGGAAAGTAGGGTTATCCTTCACCAGAACAGCAGATCTGATGCAAAAATAGAGTTATTCATTTTTCCGGAAAAAATAGAAAGGTGGAGACCTAGAATTTCTTTTCCTCGGTCTCCTCTTCAAGTAGATCCAGACGGTCCTCAACCTCCTCGAGGAGTTTACCAACGTTCCTGAGGATCTCAAGGGTATCGTAGATCCAGTTGATCACAAGTTCCTGGTCTGCCTCACCCTCATACTTCTTTATCTTCTCCTCAAGGTCGGCAACGTCCTCAAGGATCTTGAAGGTCTTCGTCTCAACCACTTTATCACCCCCATGATGGTCTAACTTATGGCCTCAAGGGCGTTAAGGACACATCCTATGTTTTCCCCGTTGAGACCGACGATGAGTTCATCGTCCCGCACACCCGCGTACTGCCTTGATCCGCTGCATCCCATGGTTATGTTGGGTCTCTTCCTCATGTATGGCCCTGCAACGGCATCTGCACAGAGGGACTGTATACCTGAGAAGTCTGCCTCAACACGGCCACCGAGGGTGTATACGAGGGCCTGTGAGATCTTCATTGCCTGGGCAGGGTTGCAGATTATCACTATGACGTCAGGGTCGAATGTGGCCTTCTCGAGGGGAGCGTAGACTGCTGCATAGAACCTGAGGTCAACGGATGGTATCATATCGAAGGTCCTCTTGGCTGATGCAAAGCTTGCAAACCGTCCAAGGTCATAGTAGAACTCTCCTGTTTTGACCTTCTCAGGGGCCTCATCGATTCCGAGGGCATCGGCACCTCCCTTGCATGCCTGGGCCTCTGCGGTGGCATAGAATACCTCACCAGCTGCAGCCATCTGGACCATTTCACAGTGCCTTGCTGGTTTTCCTATCTTTTCAACACCCTCAGGGAGGTCATCCTCCCTCAGAACGAGTTTAATTGCCACCGGGGATTTTTCAAGCCCCAGCAGCTCCTTCAGTTTTCCTGAGATCTCATCGTATCCATTAACACCGCACACATCAACCATTGGATCACCTCAATCAATTATCTTCACGGGTTTACCGTACTGGCGCTTCTCAAGATGGCCACAGTCACGGCACCTGTAGATCACCAGGATGAAGTCGCCCTCTTCAGGGTAGGTCTCATCGACCTCCTCTGCGATGCCGCCGCAGACACTGCACCTCACCCTGTCTGGCTGGTCCATTCTGTAGTGTATCATCGACTATAATATTTCATCCACCACGTATATTAATCTGGCGGTGGTTTTCTCAAGGGACCTTCGGTGGTGACTTCATGATTGATCTGGTGGTGGCTGTTCTCTCACTTGAACATGGACACGTCAAGTGAGTCGAGTGTCATCAGGAATTCCCTGGCATTTTCAAGTGTCATGGATTGGTCCTGGTACATGAAGTTTTCATAGAGGATTGCAGGTGTCCCGTTCCTTATAAGGGGTTCTGTCACATAGGCCGGGCTTGTCTGCGACTCCGGGAAGTGGTAGGATAGCCAGCTGATCCTCGATGAGAGTTCCAGGGCTATCCTTCTGCTCCTCTCCTCTGGGAGTGGTGTGAATACGAACCTCCTCATGGCGTAGTTGCCCCTGTTGGAGTGCACATCAACGGCAAGGTCGTAGTCTCCGGCCGAGATGTCAGGGACCACGTACCTTCTTGCGAGTATCTGGCCAGCCATCCTCCCCTTCTCATAGTCTGATGGGGTCTTGGTTACATTCACATGGTAGATGACGTACATGTACCTGAGGCTGTCTGAGTTCTCCTCCACAGCCTGTATCATGGCACTGTGGGCCTTCGCCTCCAGGGGGTGGATGCCGGTTATGATGGCTATCCTGATGGATGAATCATGGTTACCATAGGGTCCCAGCCTTTCAACGGTGCCAAGTTCATCCGAGCCGATGACATCATCTGGAGACTCATGGATGCCCTGAGAGGGCGCAAAGGGGTCCATAAGGTGGTATGTTGCAGTAATCAGGGTTAAGACAAGTAGCGTTAAGATCAGTTTCCTCCTCAAGTTATCGCATCCCTCTGTGATTCTGTGGGGTTCACAGTTATTCTTTCTGGTTCTGCTCTACGCCCCTATTCAGATACTCTCTGATCTGTCAGTAACAGGATTTATGGGTATCCCTCTTAAAAAAATAATGGAATGGTTCTTCAGAGGCTTATGATTTCAGGGAGCATTCCTGTCCTCATGTATTCAAGGAGGACCTCCCTGAAGATCTTCTCTGCAAGCTCTGGCGTTATATCAGGTGAGCCCTTCACGTAGATCCCCACATGGTTGGGGCTTCTGCCATGGGATTCCATCCATGTGTAGGTGCGCTCTGCCATGTCAAGGTACTCGCTCTCTGTGAGGGTGGCGGTGTCAAGGTAGCCGTAGGGGTCCTCAGGTCCCCCGTAATCCCTGACGTGTATCATGCCAGTGTCATTGAATCTTATCATTACCACGGCCCTTGAGAAGATGTAGAGGCGCTGTGGTCCGGTGAAGTTGAAGCCCCTGTAGTTCACGGTTCCATTGCGAGGGTCCATCTCTGCAAGCTTCAGGGCGGCCTGGAGGTTGAGGTAGTATCCATCATCTGTTTTTTTGATGACAGCCTCTTCACCGGTGCCTGAAGTGCTGCCGGTGTCCATGAGCTGCAGTGCCACCGTCGCCCCGGCGAGGATAACCATGACAGCCACAATTACCAGTATGGTCCTATCTGACACATCAATCAACCCTGAAACTGTGTATTATGCTGTCTATGTCATCCTGTATAAGTGATAGGTCATCGGTTGTGAAGAGGATATCATAGGCATAGTCCCCTTCAATGAATACCACGTACTCCTGTTCACCTTCATCACCCTGATAGTAGTATGAGGATCCTATGATGTAGGCGCTGTTACCGTCCACAGTGGTCTTCTTAACATAGGTTACATCATCCCCATTTTCATAGAGGGCTCCAAGCCACGTATCGCGCTCGGTCTCAAGGTCCACGGTGGCTGACCTCTTATATACGGAAAGAATTGAAACCATGCCCTGCTCATATGACTTGAGGGAAACAACGTTATCATCACTACTCTCATCCGGTATGTAGATTTCCCATGTGTCTGGATAGCTGAATGATATTCCGTTTTCAGAGAATGTGTTCGTTCTGGATGCGCCTGAAACGTCAGCTGCATCGTTATCATAGACTGTTGCATCATCATAATTAACATCACTGTAACCGGACGGCTCTGTAAATGCACCTAACAGTAGAATCAGGACCAGAATGGCAAAGGGCGTGATGATAAGAAACTTTGAGGATCTGTTCTGCCTTTTCCACCATCCTTTAATCCCCTCTTCATGGGGAAGCTCTGATCCACATTTTGAACAGAATGCTGCACCATCCCTGTTTTCTGATCCACATTTCGAGCAAGTTTTCAACACGATACCTCCATATAAAAAAATTGGTGGAGCCCTACCTTATGAGGGCAAGGACTCCTGCAATACCAAGGAAAACTGTGCCTGGAATCGCAAAGGCAGATATGCTTATGAGGAGCCATACTGCACTTATTATGAGTACAGCACCACCCCTGCGGGGGTTATTCCTCACATACACAGATCCTATGATACCCAGAATTGAGGCCAGAATTGCACTCATACCCAGGTACAGGAGTTCGGGTCCAAATACCGAGAAAACAATGGCAAAAAGTCCTCCCAGTAAACCGAAAATCCCGCCTATTATTCCAAGGACAAGTTCCAGTGTCCTTGATGTTTCTGGAGCGTCCGTCATATCCATTCACCTCCCATTAAACATTCACTGTTGTCCTGTAGATGGCTGAGCTATCATCCGCTGCAAAGGAGGAGTCAAAGATCATAACTTCAACCTTGGAGGGGGTCCCTGTGTCAATAAAGTCAACTGCACTGAACTTAACTGTCTGCCCTGCCTTGGCATTGTTTATGTTCCATGCCAGAGGGTCATCATAGAGAAGGTTCCCCTCTGAGTCGTACCACTTCAGGTGCATTTCAAGGTAGGAGAAGTCAGTGCTGGGAGTGATCTTTCCCTTCACAGAGTAGCTTCCATACCCCTCTGAGACAACCTGAAGGTCCTCAACCACGATATCTGATTCAGTTCCTGTGGCTCCAGAATTCTCGTATCCTGTGGACCCAGAACTCTCATCTACGGATTCTACTCCGGTCTGAGAATTATCAGGGGCCATCATTCCAGCTATCGCAACTACCAGTATCACACCAAGGCACAGTGCCCCTATGAGGACGCCGGCCTTGGTGGCTGAACTCTGTTCCTTCCACCAGCTCATTTAAAATACCTCCTCTTTTTGATCCATTGAGTATCAGAGGTGGAGTATGAGATGTTTGAGGACCTTTGTGAGCACTGCCAGTCCAATACCTGCTGGCAGGCCAGTTGAGAATCTCAGAACATTGTTGCTTTCTCTGTAGCCCATCAGCTGGGTGAATCCGTCAATGAATGTGGGGATCACAAGAAGCAATGCCAGAAGCACAGTGGCTGCTGTGTACTTCACAGGTATGAGGAATGCATACAGGAAATAGGTGAATGCCCCCAAGTATATGCCGGTACACCTTGAACACACAGGAAAGTAGTGCCCCCTGAATGAAAATGTTCGCTCTGGTTTTCTGTGACATATATATTTAAATCTCATATCTAACACCACAGTATAAAATGTATCAATGGATCTAAAATTTAATTAGTGAGTCATTATATTTAAATTTTAACATTTTTTATTGACAGAACATTATTTTATTTACACAGCAGAGAAATTTACCTCATGGATAAGATATCAGCTTCGTTAACTTCATTATACCATCCTTGACTGTGGAGTTTTTTCATCAGGATTAACATACCAGCCCGCTTAAGTTCAGTATACCATCCCCAGATGTGATGTCATGATCATTAAAAATCCCGGCATCTCCAGAAATGAATGAAACAATTCAAGATAGACACGATGGTTCCATGTAACTTTAAATTTATTTCTGAAAAATGATCCGATATTTAATAGAAGAAAGAGGTTTTTATGAATGTAAAATCAAGGTAGGAAAATTATATATAGAATAATCAGAGAATATACCTTTAACTGTAATGAATTGTTTTCCGTGAACAAAAATTTGGGATAGGAAAACTGGAGGGATGTGATAATAATGGATACCACACTGATATCCACGATATACTCCATTGAACCCGTGATGTTCTGCATAACACAGTTCTCACCGCGAAAGGTGGTTCTACTCAAGGAGGACAAGGCTCCACGGGAAAAGGAACAGGTGGAACAGGTGCTCAGGGACACACTCGGTAACTTCGTGGAGATAACAACCTTTGAGACGAGCCTCTACGATGTTGTGAGCATTGCAAAGGATATGGTGGAGATCATAGACGAGGAAAGGGCCCATGGAAGGCGTGTGGTTGTTAACATAAGCGGTGGCAGGAAGACCCAGGCACTCGGAGCACTCTTCGGCTGCTACGCAAGGAACCATGACGTCCAGCGCATAGTCTATGTGACCGAGGAGGACAATGAACTGATAGACCTCCCGATACTGAGCTTCGGCATATCCAAGACAAAGAAACAGGTCCTTGAGGAGCTCAAAGCCGGCGAAAAATCCGTTAAAAACCTTGCAGTCAAGATAGGTATAAGCAGGGGTATGACCTACAACCACATAAGGGAACTCCGTGACATGGGGTTCATTGACCGGGAAAAGCTTGAGATAACATCTGCAGGTGAACTTGCAGTGCTCTAGAACAAATTGAGTTTGAGATAACATCTGCAGGTGAACTTGCAGTGCTCTAAAACATGAATAAGTGTCATCATGCCCATAATTCCCTTAAACAGGACTGAAGTGTTTATTGGAAGGGCAAGAGAACTTAGAAGGATCAGAGAGGGCCTCAATAATCCAGGATTCGTTATTGTAACAGGCAGGATGGGGTCCGGAAAAACAGCTATTTTTAGGAAACTCCACGAGGAAAACCCCAGCAGAACAACCCTTATCGATATGAGGTGCACCGATATAAGGGAGGCCCATGAGGGGATACCCGACTTCAGGAGAATAATGGTAATGGCAAGGACAGTTGACTGGAATATACTCATGGATTCCATGCCACCGGCGGTATCAGCCTTCAGGGAGGCCTTCAAGATGAATCATATGTACGACATGAGGTGCGCCGTCTCCATGAGGTACAGCAGGCGCTTCCTGCAGGAACTTGAGGAGGAGATACCGGGCGTGGCAGTCGTCAGCCTACCACCCCTCACAGAGAGGGAAACAGAGGACTACATCCAGAGGAAGGCACCCACATTCAGGGCCACGGCTGCAGGCATGAAGTACATACATAGATTCACTGAGGGACTGCCCCTCTTCATTGACAGCTTCCTGAACGTCCTCTCAGATGGGATCATATATGGCCCGCTGCTGCTGGAGGAGAACTTCAGGGCCAAGTTCCAGCAGATCGCATTTCCATGGATGGCTGAACTATCACAGCTGAGTAGGGGTGAGAAAAGAATCCTTGAGGATCTAACTGATGCCCCAATACCTCAGAGGGATGTGGAGGCTGAGGAACTTGAGAAACTCGAGTTGAGGGGCCTTGTGGAGCTCAGTGGAGGGGAGTGGTCCCTCACAAGTGAACTCCTGAGGCGTGTCCTGACGGAACTCAGGAAACAGTTCGGGTGCATCTAGCAGTGCTCAAAGAAGGGGTTTCAGGTCTGATATTGATTATTTTTTTAGATACAATAGAGTATCAAGTTTAGAATACATTAAAAAAAGAATTTGGGGTTATTTACCCCTGAAGTAACCGAATCCGACCAGCAGGACAAGTGTCACAACCCCGAGAAGTGCATAGATCGGGACCTGACTCTCTGCTGAACCGCTGCTGTTTGAGGCTGAAACCTCATAGGCCTTCCCGGTTTCGCCCTCCTCACCTGCACTGGATGATGACCCTGCAACTGCATCTGATGGGCTTGATGTCCTGCCTGTGGTCCCTGCGGGACCTGAAGCAGGTTTACCTGTCTCACCGATTCCATCCCCATTCAATGAGCCTGGCTGTGAATCATCAGAGCCAGGTACATCAATGGACTTCCCTGTGGCTGCAGCCACTGCAGCTGCAAACTTCTTGAGGGATGCCTGGTCCAGGGATGAGACCTTCACCACCCAGCTGTTGAAGACCATGTTTGCGCAGGTGTGGTGGCAGCAGACAACACCGTACTGTCCTGCGAGTTCAATGTAGCGGTTTGCGAGGTCCCTGACCATGGAACTGTCAGCACTCCAGATGTTCCTCCTTGCAGCTTCAAGGACCCATGCAATCATGGACTGCGTTGCGGTTGCCTCATAGCCCTCTGATGCCCTGAAACGGTCACTGAGAAGGTTCCTGGCGAGCTGGTCCCAGAGTTCATTGCTAACACTGCCGGTTGTAACTGCAATTCCAAAGACATTCTTGTACCTTGAAGCGTATTCCAGCCACCCGCTGGGTGAATTGAGGAGCGAATCCATGTACTTCGGGTTGAGTAGCTGGGATCTGACCTCAAGTTCAATCTCCTCAGCCACAGTTCTCACTGTAACCGTGTTCTTGTTCCTTATATCGATAAGCGCTGTATCTGGATTACCTCCCAGGTGCCTTGATGCAAGGACCATGCCACCGAACCAGTCATAGTAGTCGTCGGTGTCCATCAGCCTCCAGGTACTGTCGAGGTTCTGTGTCACCACGTTGACCTTGCCCAGGAGGTACTGGAACGTGCCACGGTTCTGCTGTATATCAACGCCTCCAGGGGTTGACCTCCAGGCATAGGATACCCTTGAGAGGTAGACATCTGCGAGTTCACTGCTTGTGTTCCACCTTGAGGTTGCAGGTGTCATATCAGATACGCCTGTACCCTCGAGTACGAGCCCCCTGAGACCGAATACACGGTCAAGGGATCCGCATTCACTGTAATGTTCTTTCACATAGTTTTTGGTGTCACTGGCTGAAGCTGCCAGTTCAACAGCCTTATTCATGAGGTCTATCCAGAGCTGGTTACCTGTAACAGCTGTTACAAAGACGTCTATACGTGGCCTTGGGATCTGAGTGCCGTTCACTGTTATCATGAGTTCTGATGCGTTCATGAGGACCGGTGTCGGGTTGACGTCACCGTTGCTGTTCCACTGGGGTTTAACTCCAAGGAGGTATAGGAACTCTGCGATGGCTATCCCGTCGGTCCTCAGGAGTTCAGTGCCCCACATAACCATACCTATGAGTTCAGGGAAGCTGCCGTGCTTCTGGTAGTACTCTGCAAGCAGTGAATCAACTATCTTCACTGCGGTATCCCATGCAGCCTTTGTCGGCATCTTCCGGGGGTTTGTTGAGTAGAAGTTGGCACCTGTGGGAAGGACGTCACACCATGCAGGGTCCCCTGCAAGTCCAGGTCTTATGAATCCACCTGAGAGAGCTGCAAGGATGCTCTGCCATTCGGTGTTTCCACGTATCTTCATGATGGTGTCACTGATGAACTCAAGGTCCGTGGCATTAATACCCTGGGGCACCGTTCCGTTTATGATGCTGCCTATCCATAGACGTGCAAGGTTCTTCACTGAGGCTATCTCGTCACTGTAGCGCAGTGGATCCTTCAACATTTCACTGTAGGCTGGCAGACCCGGATAAAGGTGTTTTCTGATATTTTCAAGGAGATCTGACCGGGATGAGGCTATTGTGAGAACCTCCTCCAGGAGCTCATCACCGTCAAGAACCCTGCCGAGGCTGTGGAGTCCCAGGGGTATTATGTCTGACTCTATCTCATGGAGACTGAGGTGGAGCCTCTCAAGGGCCTCTGTGAAGTTACCGGTCATGTTGAAGCCCATCTTTGAGGCTTCCGTCTTTATACGGGATTCCAGGGCAGGGAGTATCTGGCTGTTACCGACCTTCAGGGCGTTCTCGTACTGGTGGATGAGGTCATGGATCTCAATGAGTGCACCGTAGAGGCCACTCTGGACCATTGCAGGTGTCATGTGGTCGATGATGAGTGCGCTGCTACGGTCCTTCGCGACCATGCCCTCACCAGGGTTTGAGACTATGTAGGGGTATATGTTGGGTAGACTGGTGAGCTGGAAGGGCCAGTCATCCTCCATGAGCCCTATCATTCTTCCCGGGAGGAATTCGAGGGTTCCATGGGTTCCAAGGTGGACCATGGCATCGGCGCCGAGGACCTCATCGATCCAGCGGTAGAATGCTATGTACTGGTGGTGGGGTGGCAGATATGGGTTATGGTAGTCTGTGACCTCATCCCAGCCACGTGCCGGCTGGACCGTTATGAAGATGTTCCCCAGCATCAGACCGGGGATGACGATGGACCCATTCACAGCCATTATGCTGCCTGGTGGCTGGCCCCACATGGATATGACCTCTGAGCGCAGTTTCTCCGGGAGGGCGTTGAACCATTCAAGGTATCTCTGGATGTCGAGCAGCTGACCGCTGGCTTCCAGCTCCCTCCTGTGCTCTGACACATACCTCTCAAGAAGTGGCTGGGCCCAGCTGCCCTTATTACCGAACTCTGAGACGATGGTGTAGAGCTCCTCAGGTGATGGTATCCTCTCAACCCTGTAGCCGCTTTCATTGAGCTTCACAAGCAGATCATGGAGGCTTCTGAAGACGTCAAGGTATGATGCCGTGAATCCATCCTTACCCGGAGGGTAGCTGTAGAGTATCACCGCAATTTTCTTCTCTGAATTTTCAAGTTCCCTGAGTCTGGCCCATGCATTCGCCAGTTCGACCATCTTCCGGACCCCTGACTGAATCACGACCTCATTCTGTGATGAATCGGTGTATGATACAACCACGGGTGAGAACACGCCCTCAAATCCGGGTATTGTGACCTGCCAGGTCCACTCGTACTGTGCACCCAGGGGGTTTGTCAGGCTTGAGTTGCTGTAGAGCTGCACAGCCTTCAGTACGGGCAGATTGATCCTCTCAAGTTCGCTGAGGGCCCCGCCGGATGGCAGGTTCGCGTAGTTGAGGGACCAGGAGTAGAGGGATATGACGGCGCTTATGTTACGGTTCAGGGGCCCCTTACCGTTGACACCCAGTGTGAGCTCCTCGAGGAGGGAACTCACTGCGGGGCTGGTGGCACCCTGGTAGAGGTTGAATGCTGCCCTTCCCTGCCTCTCAGCCTCCCGGATTATGGCATCCACGGTGTTTGATGGGTTGTAGCTTACAACGACGATGAAGGGTCCTGTGATGTTCTTGTTTGCACTGTACCAGTTCTCAAATTCTCTGTAGACATCGTTTCGCTGGTTTTCTGCCCATGATGAGAAGTTCTGGTCTATCCACCTGAGGCTGTCATAGGGTGGGATGAGTCCCGGGTTGCCCTCTATCCAGGTTCTTATCTGCTCCCTGCTTGCTGCGACGCTCATGACGCCACGGTCAGGGTGGTATAGTCCCCAGTCAGGGGCTGCCATAACCGGGCCCTGGCCGTTCTCCACTGGGTTGGATGTGGTCTCACCCATGAGGTACTGGATGTACTTCACCATGTTCTCCAGGTTCTCCCTGGCAGCTGTTCCTGATGCAAGGGCATAGTAGCTTGCAATGTAGGTGTTCTCAATGGTATCGGGGGTGTCATTGCCGGGTGTCCCTCCGAGGAGGTTCAGCCCCGTGCCCCCCCATGGGTCGCTGTCTGTATCGGTGGGGTAACCGAAGGCCGCTGCTATCATGTTCCTCTGGTTCGCAGGGCTCCTCAGAAGGTAGGGGTACCATGAGTCGCCCCATCCTGTCCCGGGCATGGCCATGTCCAGGTAGGCGAAGTTCACGTACTCCATTATCCAGTCGTTTGCCGATGATGATGGATCCCACATGTCATGGTAGATTATCCTCCGGTTCTCCATTGATTTGAGGATGCGGCCCTTCTCTGGAACCGAACTTATTATGGCTATATCTGGCATGAAGGTGTGGTTGATGGTGCATGAGCCGTTGATGGTGTAGCTGGCTGTCCTGTAGCTGGAATACTTTATCTGGACAACCGCAGGGAATGTGTCGTTGAAGTTGATTCTGTATGAGCCATCCGGCGCTGTACGTGTCTCATTGAGAACAGATCCGTTATGTATTATGGTTACAGTGGCGTTTCTGACTGGTAGCGCACCTTCCAGGGTTGTGTAGCTCCCTGATGTTTCATTGTATATCTCCCTGACGTGTCCTGTCACCTCTGCTGCACTGACAGCTCCTGTGAGTGAAACTGTGAGTATCACTGCAAGCAGTGCTATTAATCTCCTGATAATTTCACCTCCCTTTAATTTTATTCAGCTTTACTTTAAGGGAGGCAGTATTTAAAGTTAACTTTAATTATTATAAGGTAAAATTTATATTAACTGGGTGATGGTGTTTCCTCATTGATGGTTCTGTGATATGTGATGATTGCTCCTCATCATTTCCATGGCCCTGCAAGGTAACCGGTCATTCTCCAGGCTGAAGAAAACAGAGTGCACCACCTCACCCCTGTGTGTGAGGGCTGAACCGGTAATGTGATCTGAGGTGTACCTGTGGTCTGTACCGTAGCCGGGGGATGGGTAGCTCTTCTCATCTGCACCCATTATCTCCTCAATGAAGCTACCCTCATTCAGGGGGCCATGTTCTACCCTATCATGCAGCATGGCCTCAATGGCATAGCTTCCTATGATCCTCTCATGGAGCCTCATGTAGGCCTCAGCTCTTGAAACAAATTCGAGTCCAGCTATCGTCCCGTTTATAGCTACAAGAACACCTTTCTGGTCTTTCACGGGTCTGAATGGTTTTCTGAATTTGTTGAGTTTATCTTCCTCCTTCCGGTAGGCATCCCCCATTGCTCCGGTCCCTGATTCTGTACCTGTCCTCCTGTGGAGCCTGTTCACCTCCTCCCATACCATTCCCTGGTTTGAACGGTAGAATTCCATGGCTCTCTCTTCAGGTGTCTGCTCTGGTCCTGAATCAATGATGTGTCCGGCCATCCCTTCCAGGTTCTCTGTAACTGTCCTTGTCTTTGTAAGGCGGACATTCAGGGCAGCAACCCTCCCCGGGTCCCTGAACTCCTTTGAGGTGTAGGACCACCTTGCCTGTTCAACACAGCTCACAGGTATGATTGTCTCGGATTCCTCAGGTAATAGAACCGTTGCATTGATCACACGGTTCTGCTTGCCACCCTCAAGTTCCTCACCATCAATTAAGAGCACGGGTTCGCAGGAGCGGTTCACTGCACGCACCTGCGGCACCGAGCCTGACTCATCCACCTCCCCCATCCAGAGCACTTCCCTTTCCATGGCCTCTGATAATGTAAGATAGCTCAGACTTCCCCCGGGAGCCCGGACCGGTATGACCTCCATGGGTCCTGAAACCTGGGGCTTCAGGAACTCAAGTCCATTAAGGTACTCCCTGACGGTCTCATTCATAACATCACCTCTGAAATTATAGATGCACAGCCCTTATAGTCTGAGTATGACATAATAATGTACATTAAAATTATTGAATATAAATTTTTTTATTGAATTCATCAGCCTATTAAATTCTTCATAATAACTTTAATTTTAATGTTAATGTATTTTCAATAATCTCAGGGGAGGCTACCGGCCATGAGAATTCAATGGAAAAACTATAAAAGTGGATGGAAACCATAGAATAACATTTATGGGGTGCCATTCATGACAGGGGAGATTCAGCTCACAGATGAACAGCGCAGAGCAGTTGAACACTTCACCGGACCCCTCCTCGTTGTTGCAGGGCCGGGGGCCGGGAAGACCAGGATCATAGTGGAGAGGGTCGCCCACCTCATAGATGAGAGGGGTGCTGAACCATCATCCCTGGTCGTGATAACCTTCACCAGGAAGGCCGCAGATGAACTCAAGGAGAGGATAATCAGACGTGTGGGTGGAAGGGCAGAGGAGATGCAGATATCAACCATACACTCCTTCTGCAACCGCATACTCCGCATGTACCCCGACCACCACACCCTCGGCTCAAACTTCCATGTCCTGGATGAGGAAAACCAGCTCATGTTCATATACGAACACAGGGAACAGCTGGGACTTGGCAATGTACAGAGGGAGAGGTTCCCCCTCATCCAGGGCTTCTTCAGCGAGTGCCAGGAGAACATGGTCGACCCCGAGACCCTGATCCAGCACTACAGAAATAAGGGTGCAGGGAGGTTCGAGATGACCGTTGCAGAGGCCTACCAGAGGTACCTCAACCTCATGGATGAGAACGGCCTGCTTGACTTTGCAGGGATGCAGTGGAGGGTCGTCAGACTCCTTGAAAACGACAGTAAGATCCTGGATGACCTCAGGTCAAGGTACAGGTTCCTCATGGTGGACGAGTACCAGGACACCAACCAGATACAGGAGAGGTTCCTTGAACTCCTGGCAGGGGAGGAATGCAACATCTTCGCTGTTGGAGACGAGGACCAGAGCATCTACGGTTTCAGGGGATCCACCCCCGAAAACTTCCTGGGCTTCCAGAAGAAGTACGGTGCCGAGGTTGTCATGCTTGAGAAGAACTTCAGGTCCGTCCCCAGCATAGTTGACGTCACCCAGCGGTTCATGGATGGTTACAGAGAGTACCCCAAGGACATAAGGCCCGTGAGGGACTCAGAGAACAGGGTATTCATCCTGGACAACCCCACACACCAGGATGAACCATCCAATGTGGTGGGAATAATAAGGGCCCTCGTTGACCACGGTGTAATACCCCACCAGGGCTACGTGACCCTCCTCTTCAGAAGCGTGAAGCACGATGCAGTGGAGATAATGAATGAACTACGCAGGGAGGGCATACCCTTCAATGTATACGGTGAGGGAGGCTTCTTTGACCGGGAGGAAATACTCTACATCATGCACCTCCTCCACCACACCCGCAGGGAGAGGAGGAAGATAATCAGAAAACTGAAATACGAACACCTTGAGGGCGAGTTCATGGACCTCACCCCCGGCAGCGTCAACCTCATCCTGGAAATGGATGAGGAGGAATTAAGGGGTCTCAGGGAGCACAGGGAATTCAGGGGGGCGGGATTCACAGACCCCGATGACATCAGGAAACTCGTGGCCCTCAACAGCCTCATCGACAGCGACCTCGGAGTTCTTGAGAGGTACTACGAGATCCTTGAACTGACAGAGTACCCCCACAGGCTCCTTGAGAGGGGTGATGATGAGTCCAGGGAGAAACTCTACAACCTGGCAAGGTTCAGCTCACTCATAAAGGACTACGAGCGCATATCCTCAGAACCAAGCGTGGAGGGCCTCATGGAGTTCATAAGAATGGTCATGTCCCGCAGGATCAAGAAGTACGACCAGATACTCCTGGAGAACCCCTACTCAGTCAACATAATGACAATGCACAGGGCCAAGGGCCTCGAGTTCCCGGTGGTCATAATCTGCTCTGTATTCAACGGGAAATTCCCCAGGAAGGTCCGGGAGAGGAGTGAACTCGAATTACCCGAGGAACTCCGTAGGAGCACCATAAGGGTTGATGAGATCGAGGAGAGGCGCCTCTTCTATGTGGGGATGACCCGGGCCCAGGACATGCTCATAGTATCAGCAACCGAAAACCACAGGGGCAAGATCGGTTACTCGGAGTTCATAGAGGATCTCATCAAAACTTCAAGGATAACCAGTGACAGGCTGGGGAGGATAGACCCCGAGGATGCCAGGATAGAGATCATAAAGAACAGCTGCCAGGTGGAGGACATTGAAACCAGGGAGATCTTCAGGATCAGCTTCACAGAGCTAAACACCTACCTCACCTGCCCCTTCAGGTACATGCTGCTCTATGAGTACGGCTTCGACGTCCCCTCAACCAGGGACCAGCTCTACGGTATAGCGGTCCATGAGTGCCTCCGGAGGATAAACAGGCGCCTGATGCGTGGCGAGGCGGTGACAGATGATTACCTTCAGGAACTGGCATCACATGCACTCAGGGACATCGAAATGTCCCCTGATGGATTCAGGGCCTTCATATCAAAACTAAAACGCTACCTTGAGGAGATAAGGGGCCGCGCATCAGAGATAGTCTCTGCAGAGAAGCCCTTCAGCATAATGAAGGACGGCTTCATGATAACGGGTCAGACAGACCTCATCATAAGGAACCGTGAAGGCGGCCTGGAGCTGGTGGACTTCAAGTCAATGTCAGGGTCGGGTATACATGCACGGGACATTGAACTCCAGCTGGGAGTCTACAGGCACGCCCTGGACCTTGACTTCGACGGCTTCCTGGCCTACACCTTTGAGGATTCAGAATGGCACCTGATAGAACCGGCAGCAGACATCGAGGGGCTCCTTGAGGATGTGGCTGAGAGGATAAGGCGTGAGGAATTCCCTCCAAGGGAGAACAATCTCTGCAGTCTCTGCATATTCCACTCCATCTGCACCTACCTCCACGGAAGACTGGAGGCAGGAGCCGGTGAGGAAGATGACCTCAGAAGGGCATTCAGGGCTCTTGACCCTGAGGACATGGATGGCTATGTGGGGGCCATTGAGAGGATCACTGGATACCTCAGGGACTCCTCTGATCCTGATGTGAGGGCCAGGGCTGCAGATTACCTTGGAGAGGCAGCTGATGCGGTGGCCCTTGATGTGCTGAGGGAGGCCCTCAGTGACCCTAATGAAGGCGTGAGGATAGCTGCCAGGAGGGCCATTGAGAGGATAAAAAAGGCTCAGAGAGCTCTGAAGGAGGATTATAAGACACTGATATGTGGGAGGGACTTCTTCAGACCAAAAAAGATCCACACCCGGGAGGGCCAGTTCGTGGTCTGCCGTGTCTGCGGTCACTCAAAGTTCCTTGAGGATGGGGTAAATGAGGTTGTGGGTATAATAGGTGATGAGGAACACTCATGGAGACAGGAAGATCGTTTATTCATCAGTATGTGGGATGAGGAATCGAAGAGGGCGAAAAACGCAGACATAGACACCCTGTGGGTCACAGATTCAGATAACATGGACTACGGGTGGGCCATAAATGCTGTATATCAGAGACTCAAAAACGATGTGACAAGGGCAAAACCCCTAAGCGAGATACCCGTGATAATAAGGGGAGACCCTGAGATAGGTGAGGAGGAGATTGATATACTCCAGAGGTTTGGGGAGATAAGGATTGGATAGAAGGGATCACCATCAGTTTAACTCCTTGAAATATACCCTGCTCATTACTTCACCCTGAAGGAGTACTTTATGAGGTCAAAGTTCTCCAGTTCACCCTCAAAGTCTTCACTTGCACGGCATACTATGGCGTAGCGTCCGAGTGGTGTGCTTATAATGGTAACCCTCACCATGCTCCCATTCTCAGGGTAACTGAACTCAACTCCAGGGTAACCCCTCAGGCTGATGTTCCTTTTATCAACCACACCCTCAGGGGTTGGATAACTGCGGTTCGCCTTCAGCTTCTCGACTGTGGCAACCGTATCAAGTTCTCCTCCTGGTTCTGCCACCGTCACGGCATATTCATAGTAGGTGTCCACGTCACCGGGTGGGTGTATGAAGGAAACCTGGCTCCAGGATGCAGGGTAGTGGAATATGATCTCCTGATTCTCAAAGACCCTGTAGCCGTTGCCGAGGCATCCTGAAACGGCAACTGAAAAGATCATGATGAGGAATACCGTTTTTTTCATTTTTACCCCTTCATGTTATGAGGTTTTTTCATTTCACCTGGAATGAGTAGGTTATGAGGTCGAAGTTCCTGTTCTCGGCATCAAACCTTTCAGGTGATGTTCCGCAGAGGATGACGTATATCTTACCGTTCTTCTCGAGCCATGTTGCACGTTCCTGTTTAGTGACACCATCAACATTTATCCTGTGTATGTTTTCGTAGGCTGTAACGCCATCGATGGTCAGTGTTCTCTCGGATATGAGCTGATACCCTGACTCCTGTTCAAAGGACCTGTAGGTCTCGTCATAGACGTCCTTAAGGGTCTTACCTGATGGCAGCGGAATGCTCTGTATGATCACAAGGGTTACGATGTTCCCTGATGACTCCACAGATGCTGGATCCGCAACGGCGGCAATGGTATTTGGTGTCTGGACGGTTAGATTTTCAGAGGTCCAGGATTCAGGGTACTGAAGGAAATTTCACTGTCAGAGTAGGTCCTGTATGGTATGTCAGGCACGGTTACCGGTTTCAGTGGTTGTTGTGCAGCCTGAAACCATAACGGCCAGAAGCAGAACCCCCACAGCTATAAGTTCTCTCATATAGATTCCCCCCATTAAAACGGTAATGTATCTGCCCCACCTTCTATTTATTTATTCCTAATCTTCATGAGTATCTCGAAGAATGAGCATCATCCATCTCCAGATTTAGCTCGGGCACCTGTTTAATGATTCCTCGGGAGGGGATTAAATTCTAAATGGGGACCCCCATACAGGGGGAGGGTCATGGACTCCCACTTATCTCGTTGTGGCATCACCCCTATCTTTAAACTCCCACCTATCTGCTGATGGACCCGGAGGCCGGTAGATATATGGGTCCCCTTAAACATAGAGGTGGGTGGAGGACTTCAGGATGCTGATGCTGACTTCACAGACGATTGATGGTAAGAGGATATCCAGGTACCATGGTATAGTTACGGGTGATGCCCTCATAGGCGCCAACATATACAAGGACATCTTCTCGGGTGTCAGGGACGTTGTGGGTGGCAGGACCTCGGCCTATGAGAGGGAACTTGCAAGGGCCAGGGAGCTAGCACTGTCCTCCATGGCAAGTGCAGCTGAGAGGCTCGGTGCAGACGCCATCATCGGGGTGCGCCTGGACTACCACAACCTCGGGGGGACCATGGGGAACACCATACTCGTATCAGCCACAGGCACGGCAGTATCCACTGAGGATGAGGAGTGAGGGGTGTCCGGGTGGATGTATGAACTGGATGGGGCTGAAATCCGAAGATGAGGAGTGAGGGGTGTCCGGGTGGATGTATGAACTGGATGGAGCCAGAATCTGAGGATGAGGAGTGAGGGGTGTCCGGGTGGATGTATGAACTGGATGGAGCCAGAATCTGAGGATGAGGAGTGAGGGTGTCTGAGTTGAGGAGTTACAGGTGGGCCATACTGGCTGTGCTGGCAGGCCTTGCAGCGGGCCTCGCATCTGCGGCGGTATCTGTTAAGTTAGAGCTTATCATATTCGGTTTCAACATAATGTACATAGTATCACCACTCCTTGCGGGCTTCATGGAGTCATACGTCGCCGGGAGAAAATACGGGGCCAGCACAGGTGCCCTGAGCGCCATACTGGTATTCTTCGCCGTGAACATCTATGGCTGGCTGTTCCCGGCCGAACCCATCCAGTGGAATGTCTTCACGGTAGGGGGCCTCCTCATGGCATTCCAGGCAGCATTCCCCACCACCGTGAACTTCATCCTTGCAGCTGCCATCACATACGCCCTGGGACTCCTGGGTAAGGGTTTGGGGGATCGTTTATCAGGGGGAGATGGTACCGTGGCCCTGGAGTATGGGCCCCATGGGGTGGGGATAGGTATAGCTGCTGGTGAGGCCGTGGGGGATCCAGGGGACCTCGATGGACTCAGGAGGCTGGCGGTTGAGAGGATGCTCTCAGATGCAGAGTCCATGGGTGGCAGGGGAGTTGTTGACATCGAAGTTAAGGTTACGGTGATTGGCGGTGAGCTCGTGGCTGTGACTGCAACCGGCACAGCCATTGAATAGTATCATGGTCCTTTCCTGAGTTCCCCCAGCATCTCCTCTATCCTCTCAAGCCTCTCCTCAACTCCACTGATTCTGGCCTCGATTTCCCTGAACTCATCCCGCCTCCTTGATTCTATCCTCTCCTGCTCCCCCCTGAGGGTCTCAAGGAGTGTGGATGTGGCGGAGGCTGTTATGAGGCTCGTGGATGCGATGGCGCTGAACATTATGACCATACCTGTGAACCTTCCCAGGGAGGTTACAGGTACTATGTCCCCGTAGCCCACCGTTGTTATGGTCTGCAGCACATACCAGAGGGAGTCCTCATAGGTCACCACCAGGGGATTGACAGGGCTTTCGACGATGTAGAAGAGTATTGTGAATACGAATATAACGGATATGAAGAGTCCCACCCCGTAGCCGAGCCTGCTCCGCTTCATGAACTCACCCACGGAACCTGCAAGGTCCCTGACGGCTATGAGGATGCCGGCAACCTTCACCAGGTTCAGGGCTGCAAGTATGGGTGAGTGCTGCGGCACACCGAGGATGGTCACGCCTATGAAGTAGAAGGGCGCGGCGACGAGGGGGACGTTCCACCTGTCACGTACCCCCGGCCGGGTGAGGTAGGCCACCAAGACCATTGCACTGGCTGCAAGGTCAAGGAGGACCACCGCCTGGAAGGTACCCGACTGCAGCGGCAGGAATACGCTTATAAAGAGTGCGAAGCCATCGAGGCCCAGCACAGCAAGGAATACCACCTCAAATAATACCCTCAGCCCTGACTGAAGATCTTTCACGGCAAAACCCCCACCTCTGGAATCATGACCCAGAATTACTATCTGTCGAGATGATTATTTATAACCACCCCATGATGGCCTGAAATATTTTCAGACACTAGAAGCATTCAAGGGGCCCTGAAGTTAATAACAGGGCCCATAAAATCCCCAATCAGGAAAAAACTTTAATAGGGTGAGGCTCCAGAACTAAACTTTTCTTCTGTAGATTTCCAATGTGAAAAGAGTGATAGCAATGAAGGTGACAGTCTACGGTGCTGGTAATCAGAAGTTATATACCGATGAACTGAACCTCCCTGAAAGGTATGGTGGGGAGGCACCCTACGGTGGAAGCAGGATGGCCATGGAGTTTGCAATGGCCGGACATGATGTTATACTGGCGGAACCTTCAAGGGAAGTCCTGGACGATGAGCAGTGGAGCATGGTCGAGGAGGCCGGTGTAACGGTAACAGATAACGATAAGGAGGCCGCCAGTGAGGCTGAAGTGGCAGTGCTCTTCACCCCCTTCGGTAAGGGTACCTTCAGTATAGCCAGGGAGATACTCCCTGAACTCCCTGAGGGCTCAGTCATAGCCAACACATGCACGGTATCACCGGTGGTCCTATACTACGTCCTCGAGAAGGAACTCAAACTGGAGAGGACCGACGTGGGGGTATCCTCCATGCACCCGGCAGCCGTGCCAGGGACACCACAGCATGGCCACTACGTCATCGGCGGGAGACCCACAGCTGAACTGGACATGGCAACCGATGAACAGGTATCAAGGTGCGCTGAACTGGCAGAGAGCACAGGCAAGAAGGCCTACATTGTACCCGCAGATGTGACCTCAGCGGTGGCTGATATGGGGTCACTGGTCACAGCGGTGGCACTTGCAGGTGTACTGGACTACTACTATGTGGGTACACAGATCATAAAGGCCCCCGAGGAGATGGTTGAGAAGCAGATACTCATGACACTCCAGACAATGGCGTCCCTGGTTGAGACATCAGGTGTTGACGGGATGGCAGCCGCCATCAACCCTGAGCTGCTCGTAAAAAGTGCAAGGTCGATGCACCTGCTGGATGAGCAGGAGGAACTCGACGCAGCCCTCAAGAAGATCTCAGACCTCAACGATGACGTCATGAAGTGGATTGAGGGTGCAGAGGTTAAACACACTGACCTGGTGGCTGCACAGGCCCTTACAGGTGAACTGAAGACCGTTATGGGTGACCGTGCAGCTGAGGGTACCATAAGGAGATGCATGAGGAAGATGTTTGAATAGGGGGTTTCAGGTTGATAGGGAGGATACTGAAGGACCTTGGAAGGATCAACGGTGTTAACGGCTCACTTGTTGTGGGTAAGGATGGTCTCATAATAGAGAGTGAAGTCCCGGGTGACATTGACGCTGAACTCGTGGCTGCCATGGCATCAGCGGTCTTCGGTACAGCCGAGAGGTCAGCCGAGGAGATAAAACATGAGCCCCTCGAGCAGGTCATGATTGAGGGTAAACGTGGTAAGACCCTCATGATAGATGCAGGGGAGGGGATCCTCGTTGTCATAACGGATGTTGATGTGAACCTGGGTATGATAAGGATAGAGATGAAGAGGAGCTCCGAGAGGGTCAGTGACCTTCTCGGGTAAATTCTTTTTTTAGATGTAGAAGGGGTTCTGTGGAGGTACTAACATCATCAATTAATACTTTAATATAAATCTTATATTAACGTTCTAAACATTATATCTATCTTCGCAATTCTTTTTTAAGTTTTCCAATTTTGCCAATAAAAAACCTTTAAAAGTAAAGATTAAGGATATATTAGCTGGCAAGTAAATAACCGGGTGGATTAATCATCTTCATCCATAATGTTTATCTGGGTGATTATGTGAGTTTATGGAATGGTAAAGTTTCATTTGAGGATCAATATGTTGATGACATTTTTCCTCTTGTAAGATCTGCAAAGTTAAAAATTAACAAAAAGGAGATTGATACTCCTCTATTGTGGCTTGGACATCTTCCCTCCCTTGAGCCACACTTGTGGAATCATTTTGATATTGAAACCGTCATGGTTAGTGCATATGAAATTATTAGAAATCGTAGAGTATACAATGAAGTATGTGAAAGGGGGATCCATAAATATCTGGGTTTTGATGGTTTAATAATAATGGATTCCGGCGGTTTTTCTTTTCAGAAAAAGGATGAATTAGATGTTGATCCGGAAGATATTCTTGAACTTTATGAAATTTCGAAACCGGATCTTGGTGTTGTACTTGACCATCCTCTCAATCCCCTTGAGGATGAAATGAAAAATAGGGAAAGATGGCTCAAAACTCTGCAGAATTCAGATTTAATGTTAAAAAACGGTAAAATACCATTAATACCTGTTGTACATGGCTATTCTTTAGAGGATCTTAAAAAAAGTTGTGATGACATAAAGAATATCCATGAAAATCCTCCGATTATCGGTCTGGGCAGTATAGTCCCTCTAATTTTCAAATGCAGAGGAAGTAAGAAGTTTAAGAATAGTGTGAACTTTATAATAGACTCTGTAAGGATGGTTAGAAAGGAGTTCCCAGATTCACTGCTCCATGTTTTTGGTATTGGAAGTACCAAGTCTATGCATCTAATGTATTCACTGGGTGTCGATTCCCTAGACTCCATGGGTTGGAGGCTAAAGGCTGCATATGGGTGTATTCAGTTGCCGGGGGTTGGCGATAGATATCCCGTTAATAAAAATAACGGCAGACCTTCATTAACAGAAAGTGATAAGGAACTTTTAAGTGTTTGTGAATGTCCCATCTGTGAAGACAAGTCACTGGAAGAGAGAATAAGGCTATTAGACTCTGATTTTAAGAGCAGAGCCATACACAATGCCTGGGTCTTCATATGTGAACGGGATCTATATCATCAGAAACTGCTTGATGGGAGCTGTTTTGATTTCTGTAATGAACGCTTAAAAACTGGCTTTTTTTCAAAGCATTTTAGTTACGCTCTTCAGGAAGTGGTTCATCAAAGACTGGACTCGGTGAATATATGAACATAGATGAAATAAAAAAAAGAATTGAATTTAATAAAACCGATGGAGAAGTTTTAATAAATCTAATTGATAGTGCAATGGAAAAGGGGTCTGAACTGAGAGAGAGATCCCTTTCAATAAAAAAGAGGTCAAAAGAGTTATTTAAAGATTTATCTAACCAGAAGAGAATTATTTTCACAATAGATGATCTTAAAGATCGTAATAACTTTAAAGAATGGTGTACAGTTGGCATTGATGGAAGTTTTTACACCGTGGGAAGTATCGGTTCTATATGGTACGCTCCCTATTCGATTGTAAGGATTCTCTTTGAACAAGGTTTTTTTGATGAACCTGTTGTTGATGTATATGCTGCAGGGATAGAGGAAATTGATGAAAATGAAAACAAGTCTGTAGACAGTGACGCTTCAAGAAGAATGCTCCTTGGGGAAACAAAGGCATTAGAAGATTGGAATGCAAACAATATAAAATCAATAGTATTTATCGATGGACCCGTTGTAGATCCTCCAGGTTATATAGACGAAGAATATGTGGAATATCGATGTAATGCAATAAAAAATGCCCCAGAGGAATCTTTTTTAATAGGCTGCGTTAAAAAATGCCTCGATTCGCACTTTCTAAGGGAATATGAAAAAATTTTGAGATTAAAGAGAAATGAGCTGGTCAAGATTTTTTCTGTAGACAAAAGCCTTTTTGCTTATTTTTTCACACAATACCGGATTGATAACAATTATAACGATGTCCTTTTTACGCATCCCCTTGAATTGAACGATGAAATAAGTAGAAGATACTCAAATTATGGTGTTAGGATATTTTCTGTCTTCTTCCAGAAAGATTCTTACTCAGACATTGTCCGTCTTGATATTCCAATGGGGTATCTTAAGAGTGATTTTAATCTGAGGGTACAGAATGCGGTTAGTGCAACCTGTGAATGGACATTTCCAGGTCAGAATATACCTTTACCAATTGAAATCGCCCATGAAAAGTGTAAAATAAGGGGAGGCGCTGCTCAGGTCATCTATGAAGAGATTCTTGTAAGGACTCGTGCATCTGGCGTTGATGATATGATTATAATGGATATGCTGAATAAGGCGAGATAAGGGGTGGTTTAAATTAAAGATAAAATTGGAACTATTTTAAGTGGAGCAACTACGAAAACTGCTAAATTTCAATTATTGGAAAGCTCTGAATCAGGAAATGTTTATGAGGGTATGATGGTATTAGTGTCTACCAAAATGGGGGCCAAAATACTCTCAAGAGTGGCTAAAATAACCCCATTCAATGCTTATTATACAGAAGACGATCCCTGGTCTGAGGCGCGCCGTAAAGGTCTGCATATTCCAGACAATATAGCTAGAAAGTATGAGATCTGTGAACTGGATCTTTTAATTCAACTTCCCAACAGTGAAGTCAATTATCCTCCAAAACCAGGGGATGAAGTCTTAAAAATAGACCTTGAAAGTCACTATGAGGACATATTCGGTATTTCACGGGATGAACCCGGCTATGTCTGGTTTGGAAGTTTATTTGGTTACAAAAACGCACCCATACCACTGGATATTGAAAAAGTGCCAATGCACATGGCAGTTTTTGGTACAACAGGTAGTGGCAAGTCATTCAGTACAGGGGTCCTCATTGAAAAATTTATGTGTATAAGTGCTGGTGAAAATCGCGCAGTCTCCTTTCCCATGATAATTATAGACGCAAACGGAGATTACCTGGAATATGACAAGTATTTTAAACAAGCATACCAGGACATAGACTCTAAAATAAGACCTGTGGGATGGGTTAAAAGGTTTGTGTTTCCTCATATAGCCTATCAAAATAGTGAGTTACGTGGTGAACCAGTGATAGGTGTTGATCTTGACAGACTCTCCGTTAAGGAGATAGCTGAAACAATTGTGATGTACCATAAAGGAAGTTTAGATGGAGCAGAGCTTCAAATAAGTGGCATAGTTACTCTTTTAGATTATCTCAGAGAAAATGAAGGTTACGATTCACTACATGAATTCTTTGTTGATGATGACCTCTATGATGAATTAATAGGAAAACTTAGAAACTTCGACACAAAAAGAATAGCAGCCGCTACTAAACCTGCCATTGAAAGAGCATTTGCTAAATTTAGAGAAATAGAATCCAATTATAAGATATTATCAGCAAAAAAAGAATCTGAGCTGACACAAGATGAATTTATAGATGATATCACAGAAAATGGTGGAATTGCAATAATTGATTTTTCGGAGGAGGGAGCAACTGGAGTTGATATCCAGGTAAAACAACTTGTAATGACTTACCTTGCAAATTTACTCTTTAACAAGTTCTCCAAATACAAAATTGAAAACAGAACAAGATATTTAATTTTTCTAATAGAAGAGGCTCAGAACTTTATTCCTGATAAAAGTTACCCAATAAGCTCAAGTTTGGCCAAGAATAAATTATCTTTAATTGCAACACAAGGTAGGAAGTTTGGATTATCCCTTTGCATTGTAACGCAAAGACCTTCGTTCATAGATAAAATTGTTTTATCAATGTGCAACACATTTTTCATACATAGAATTTCTCCTGACGATGTTTCCTATGTTAGAACAGCCACAGGTGGTCTGCCCTCTTCACTTGAAACTCGCCTGACACGTTTAACTCAAGGTCATATGATAGTAACAGGGCAGATGAATAAGTTACCATTTCCTCTAATGATCAGTATTCCTAAAGCTGATAGGATTGTTCCACACCCTATGGGTACAACTGACGTTATTTCAACACTGAAGAAACTGCGTGAAGGATTTGATTACATTTGAGGTAGGTGTTAAATATGAAAACTAAGATCTTCGAAGAAAAAAATTTGGGTTCTTGGGTTTCAAAAGGGAGTAATGGGATTGGATTTGAAGAAATAGAAAGTAGAAAGCATGTAATAGATAAGATAGAATCATTTATAAAGAGGTGTGAGGTTTCTAAGGGTCTGAACGCATGTAACATAATAGGTGAATGGGGCCAGGGAAAGACGGAACTTTATCATGGTTTTATTAAAGAGGAATTAGATAATAGGGGTCATAAATCATTCCTTGTATCTGCATCGACCCTTTCTAATATCTTAGAAGACAAAGAAATAGTTGAGATTATTAAAAAAAGTCCTCTTTCAGCTGTAAGGACACTTGCAACCATATTTGAAGGTGTAAGCGCTGAAAATGAAAACTTTTTACCATCCTTAAAAATCTATGATAATCCTGAGGACTACATTAAGGATACTCTTGATTCTATATTAGGGCTCTATGATGGGTCACAGAAGATGTTTATATTTATAGATGAATTCGAAGAACTTTTGAATAATCTTCAAATTATTAAAAGCTTGATTTCTGGAATTAAGGAGCTTATTAATGGTAACTATAAAGAAATAGATGTCGATGGTGAGTTCTCGGGTTCTGTGCACCTGTTCATATCATTAACACCCGATGCTAAATATAGGCTTGAAACAGATGCGGAAATAAGTTTAATTGCAGGAGGTTATGGAAGAAGGGTTGATCAAGTAGAATTAGCAACCATAAGAAAGCAAGAATCTATAGAATTTTTAAGAAATTACATCTCTGAAATATACGATGGAAAAGAACCCAACCCTTACCCCATGGGTGACATAGGAATATTTGATACTCTCCATAGATTAAGTCTAGGAAATCTTGGTAACCTAAAGAGCTTGTTAATTAAACTTTTGAACAAATTTGCACATTATGACGAAGACTTTTTTGAAGTAGTTGAATATGACAATTTTATTGAATTTTTAAAGGAGACAGACATATATGTTTTTGGCGGCCAAAGTCCTTGCATTGATTCAGGGAACTATAAAAGTATCATAGAATATCTTGAGGATACATCTGAATTGTCTGATGATAAAAATAAAATAGAGTCTTTAAAGAAACTATTCACTATTTTAATTGCTTATTTAAGACCATTCACGGTTCAAGAGCTCACAGAACTTGTTAAAGTCGATGAGGCAGATGTTTATAAATTTAGGCGAATTATCAACGAAAAAATAAAGAGGGATTATGGCATTGATGAAGCTATTATAGAGGTCTTTCCAGTCAGAGAAGATTTAACCTTTGAGAAAATTAAAGAAAAATTGAGTGATTACATAAAAACGGATGATATCTTACAAAAAGAGGTACTTCTAATAGGGGATTATTCTGAACCATTAGATCAATTTGAGGACTCAATAACATTTTTTGACTTTGATTCAGATTCTTTAACTCAGAGGATATTCCTTCCAGCTACTGAAGAAGGTCTTAGAGAATTATTTAAAAATGAGGTAAGTAAGGATTACTTACTTGAAATGGAGAGTCTCTTTAAAGGCATGGTAGATGAGAATAGGAGATACCTCATAATCTCAAACACGCTCTTAGATATCTTGTATCCTACTCCCATTCCACGGTTCCTTGGATACATACTTAAAAAGGATGAAAGGTTATCACTGTGGAGAAGAATCTCCCTTAACCTTGCAGAAGAATACAAAAATAATATTGAAAGGGCATTTATTGATGGTCTTAAAAAATATGAAAACATAACCGTGGCAGATATTAATGATTCAGATAAGACGTTATTAAATTTATATGATCCAGATATAGAAGTTGATTTTAAATTACTTACCAAATTTGTGCAGGGAGATGTTAAAGAAGACCATATTCAAGAAATTGCTGAAATTTTAAAGAATGATTTTAGCATTCATGGCTGTTTACTTGTATATAGTGGAGACTTTACAGGAAAAGCCCGTGAAAGTCTTTCAGAAAAGGATTTAGATAAAGTCATTAAACTTCATCTCCATCAAACATTGACTAAGCGCCTTTTATGTTCATATAGGGCTCCTAAAGATTCCGTCGATGAATCATTACGTGATATAGAATTTGGAAAGATTTTTGATGAATTAAAACTTAAAGAGACGATTAAGGAATGGCTTAAAAACCAAAAAGAGAAAGGATTAGTTGTAGAACAGATAGCAACAAAAAGCTTACCCAAATTTGCTGATACACTTAAACTATACTTAAATTATATAAATGAACCACTTTCTCCAGAGGAAGTTTTAAATAAAAATCTAGAAGGCATACTAAAATTCAAGTTTTACGGAACCAAGAAGGGGTTTATTGCCAGCGACCTTGAGGATTCCCCAAAGGAAATTATAGAAATATCTAATGAGTTATATGAGCATGGATTTTTGGAGAGGGTGAATGGAGATAAATATAAGGCAATTGAGCATCCTGTTGAAAAAAGAATATATGAAATCATTAAGAAAAAGGGTAAAATTCGAGCTAATGACCTTAAACTTTACTTTATACTTAAATCAAAGAGCAAAAACATTTTTTCGGACCTCTTCCTGAACATTTTAGAGTATAAAAATAAAATAAATAAAATAAATAAAAATGAGATAGAAATTACAAACCCAGAAACAGAATATGAAGAGCTCAAAAATTACTTAAATAGATTCAACAAGGAACTTGAGGGAAAGAATAATTTATACAAAAGTTTTGCCCACGTTTTTATGACCAAGAAGAGGGGTCATAAGCTTATTACATTAGATGAGTTTAAGGAATTTATTCAGGAAAATTATTCGTTTATAGAAGATTATTATTCGCACCCTGATTATAAGGAAGCTGTTTTAACAAAAATTTTCATATGTAAAAAGCTTTTAATGGAGATATTTTACTGTAAGAAAAACCAGCGCTGTTTGAAGACCTTTATTGAAAATGCATCTAAAGAATGTAAAAAATCTTTTGAAAACATTGAAAACATGAAAAACGAAATTGAAAGAGATATTAGGAGGATTTTAGGGGACTGTGAAAAGGTCCTGCACTTAAAAATTGATGGTGGTGTTGAAGGTATTAAGGAATACGATAGACTTTCACAGCATTTTGAGCGCGTGAAGGGATTATATGGAAAAGAATGCTCAAGAGAAGAACTGGAAAATACAATTTCGAATCTTGAAGCTGCTGCTCTGGATGAATTTAAATTTAATAATTCTCCTTCATCAGCATATTATTATAATTTAAAGCTTTACTTCCTTAGAAAAGAAGAAAAGGAATTTAATACAAAAAAAATTGAGATAGATGCTCGTTTAAGACCATCATTGAAGAAAATTGAAGAACTTAAAAGAAAAAAACAAGATGTTTTAGTAAAATTAAGTTCTATTCGAGAGGAACCCAAATTAGAACTGACAAATGAACTCTTCAAAGAACTGCATTCAATTGGAGTAGATACACCTGAAGAGAGAATTAATCCTCGAAATCTAAATGAACTAAAAGAAAAAGTAAAAGAACGTGTTTATAAACTACGAGATAGGCTAGAAAAGGTTGATGAACTATTATATCATTTTGATGAGTTAATGCAAAGAGAAAAGAGCTTATTGGAAAGAATTGATGAGAATGAACAAATTTTGAATGTTGCTAAGAGAGTCTTTGATGATGGCGAAAAAAAGGAATTAGGTAAACATTTAATGGAATTTGAGACTATTAAGGGAGAATACCAAGGTATTAGTCTTCAGAGAGGTTCTTTTCGTGACGTTCTGGAGCATTTAACGGAGTTAGGTCTTAAATTGAGGACCAACCAGCATGATATAATGGAAATATGGAAAAATTACCGAGAAATGCAGTTAGAATTTATTAATGACTATGAAAGGGTTCTAGAACTAGTTAAGATTGATGAAGATTTGAGAACCGAACTTGAGTCTTTAATAGGAAACTTTAAGGAAACCCTAAAGGAGGACATTAAAGATCAGGAAGTCCCTGCATCAAGGATAGATAGTTTAAAATCAGAAGTTAGGAATGAATTTGAAAGGGGAATGAAAAATTATCTGAGTTCTGATGAACTGGAGCTTTTAAAAGAAATAGACTCCATGAAAGGAAAAGGTGTTATAGACTATGAGAAAATTAAAGAAAGAGCTTTAGAAAAAGATATAGATTTTGAAAAGGCCCATGAAGGCCTCATTCAAAAGGGTTATATTAAACTAGGGTTCTATTTCCCTAGTTAAACTTAATTTAGTCGTATAATAAACTTTTAATCTGGAAAACCACAGGATTTCAAAGTAGGGTTTAGACATCAGGGGACTCGGATAATAGAAAAGTATTTCTTCAAACCCATATTTTTTTGCCTTTTTTCGAAGAAGATTTCCTAATTCTTCTTTTTTCTCCATGGTTAACTCATGTGGATGTATATCATAATATTCCAGTTCCTCATCAAACATATGAATTCCATATTTATCAGAAAGTATACCATACGTGAGCTTATTTTTTTCAACATATTCATAGAACGAATTATGATAACGACCTCTATAGAACTCTTTAGGCGTTCCAACCTTTTTTTGTTTTGTCTTTGAGCAAGAAGTTGTCCATAGGACACTATAAGGATCCACTATTTCGTTTTGGGATGAAATGCAAGTAAACCCAAAATCTTTTTCTAAAGCTTTTCTCCACTTTTTTGAAGCTGGAAGTCTTGGGGGAATCAATAAGGTCCTCCTTTTTTTAGTTCTTCAAGTAAATCCAGAGGATCGATATCTTCATTTAACTCATTATCTTCCTTTTCAATTTCTAGATCCTTTAAATAAAGGGTTAAGGCTCTCCTTATTGCAGAACTTTTGTATTCATCGAAGCTGGACAAAACCTTTATTTTTTCCTCTAGATACTCATCGATATTGATCGCTACCTGAAAATTCTTTTTTTCTTCTCCACATAAATCTTCAGTGATCTTAAATGAATCTAAATTGGCATATGAATAGTGAATAGCTTCCTGGCAGAACCTTGATTTGCTTATTTCAAAGGATTTACTTTTAGATGTAACCTTTTTAAATAATTTTTCACACAAGTTAAGTATCATTGTAGTATTTGAATCCTGCTTTTTACTTGATTTTAATTCACCAGTGAGTTTCTCTATCTCTTTGTATTTACCTGAATCTAGAAACTTTTTGAATTTCAGCGCCATCTCCAATTCAAGTTTCTTGTTTAGCAAAAAGGGTTCCAATTTTTTTATTAGATCCAGTGAATCCTGGGACACAGCCATAAACTTAAACTTATCATTGTATGGAAGGATATACCCTACATTAAATAACTCATAGAGGAGTATAACTAGATCTGAGTATCGGGATATGAGACTTATCTGAAGATAATATTCATTTGATTTTGGGTGTTTCTTTAAACTCCAGCGGGATAGGCCATCGAAATATCCAACAATATAGAAATAAAGCCATTCTTCTTCAGCGTAATCAAAAAAATCTATATCTTCAGGCGGCTCATTTATACTAATATACTGATCTTTGTTCTTAAGCGCCTCAATGATCTCCATGGCCTGATCTTTCTTTATTATTATATACTGGTTAATGTTATCTAAAACTTTAGGTATGTCCCTGTTCATGATTTTCCAGGCTGAACTTGGAGTTAATGTGATGCTCCCAACTTTAAAAAGAGAATTAAGTTCTTCCAGGAAGTCTACGTTCCCATAAAAATTCATTGTGATATTATTCTGTTTGTCAACGATGAATGAACCTCTAGCATCAAAGTATCCTGCAATATAGGGCAGGAACACGGGGTCTTTTTTGAATTCTAGGCCTGGCATTAAATCACCCTATTGTGTGAATAATAGATATTCAATATTAAAGAACAAATTAGATTAAATTTTTGATGTTAAGAATCACAGTTTCAATGAAATCTCTGAGTCTCTTTTCTTCATTAATGTTTTCACCGGGATTTAATGGAAATGCTCCTACGGACGGCACTTCAGAGTTATCCTCCTGAAATATTATCTCTTTATCCCCTGGGTAAAGTATGTAGGCTCCCACACTGCGCAGTATTGCATCCTTGTAGCTGTGCATCTTGTACACGTCACCGTCCCTGAACCTCCTCTCAAGTTCCTCCTCAGAGTCCCTCATATCAATACTCTCATAGAGGTCATCGGGCCTCACAGTGGACCGGTACTTCGCATCCAGGTGTATGAAGAAGGTGCACTCATCCACAGCCACCAGTATGGAGTAGTCAGGTTTGAAGGGAAGTGAATAGGACCTGCAGCGGGTGTTCCCGGTGAACCTTCCATTGTAGGAGAGGGCTATCTCGGTGTCATCCATCCTGAACCTGAGTATGGAGTTCCCGGTCTTCAGTCTCACCTTCCAGCCGTCCCTGATGAATATGTCTCCGGGGTCAACCCTCTGCCCGGTTATGTCCTCCAGGATCCTGAGGATCCGGAAGTAGCACCAGTACTCATAGAGTTCACTGAGCCTCCTCTCAAAGCCCCTTATACTCTCCTCAAGTTCCTCCCAGGTGAACCTGAGTGCGAGGTCAAGCATGAAGAAGTATCTGAGAATGTCCCTGTAGCCCTCCCTCTTCTGGAGGACCTGTGAGTTCAGGGGAAGGACCTGGAGTTCACCAACATCCATCAGCCACCCTGCAGAGAGAAGGAGGTTCACCTCACCCAGGAACCCCTCCAGTGAGTCCCTTATGTAACCCTCAGGGGCGGATTCACGGAGGGAGAGTATCCTGTCCTCCAGTGATTCCAGGAAGTACCTGTAGAAGCGGTTCTCTGGAGTGTCAGGCGTCTCCCGCAGGTTCAGCTGTGGAAGGTTCCCTATGTTCCCCTCTGCATCTACACTGGCCGGGTCTGAGACTACATCCACCAGTCCGCTGGGGTCCACCACAGAGGCCAGCCCTGCCGGTACAAACTGAACCTCACGTTTAAGGCCGGAATAGAAACTGTGGTTTATGTGTTCAGCTGCAGCCGGGAGGTTCTCGGGTCTGAAGAGGTACTCAAGTAAAAGGAAGTCCTCGTAGAGTGTCCTGTCATCCTCACCTGAGGGGGTGAATGTCTGGAATATGGATGAGTCGGCCTCGAGGATGAGGGAGGATATCTCGTCTGAGAGGTCTGCCAGCATTGCAGGGTACTGTTCATGGTAGTTTATCTTCTTTGACCTCACCTCGATGGGTATGGATTCATGGCCCTCCGGTGTCTCAATGTCGAGGAAGGATTTACCGGCGTAGCTCCTGAAGTTGAGTATACCCGCCACCCTGTCCCTGAATTTGAAGCGGATCCTCCTGAAGAGTTCATCTACATGGGGGAGGACCTCCACATCCTCGAGGGATCCTTCAACTTCGAAGAGTACCTGGTATTCTGTCTCCTCCAGGAGCATTATCTCACTGAGGTTGTCGTAGTAGGGGCAGTGTTCGATGGGCTTCAGTCCGGGCCTGTCAACCATGGGGACATTTATGAGCCTCACGGGGTAGCCGCTGACATCCACTGTCCTGATGGGTACCTCCATGGGGGCTGGACCTCCATTTATCCTCAGTCTCCCTGCATTGAATTCTATGATTATCTCCTGATCCATCGGTGATCACTACCTGATGAAGGAGACGTAGCGCTGGGTTTTCAGTGTGTTCTGCATCTCCTCAAGCTTCTTCTCTGATTCAGGGAACCTGTCCCTGCAGTGTTCTCTGAGTTCCTCCAGCGTATCCCTGAGGAGTCTTTCGGGGCCGTGGATCTTGGGGAGGATCTTCTGTTTGATCTGGGCGTCCAGATAGCGCTCCCAGTTTTCCCAGTTACGGGGTTTTTTCTCGTAGATCCAGGCTGCATGCATGAATTTCAGGATCTCATCTGTCACCCTGAAGCCGAAGTCGAATCCCGGGGCTGTGAGGGTTTCATGGAAGAAGTCAAGTTCAGCCACAAGTTCCTCCCATATCATGTGGAGGTCGTCCTCTAGGTTCTCATGGTTGTACTCCATGATATCTTCAAGGAATTCTGTGTCCCCTGCTGGCCCCTGGTCATGGGGGGTGCCGTTAAGGTATTCTCCTGGCCTGAGGGTCTCGAATTCTAGGGTGTTGGCACGGTCAAGGACCTTCGGTGAGAACATGTAGGTGGTCTCATCCACGTTGACTGTTCCCACGACCATGAGGTTGTCAGGTATCTCTATCATTGATGGGAACTCAGATTCAGGGTCATCGTGGAGGGGGACTGGTTCCTTGCTCTCCATGGCCGACAGGAAGTCAGAGAAGTAGCGTTCGACGTGTGAGAGGTTCATCTCGTCGAGTATCAGTATGTATGGGTTGTCAGGGTCCTCAGAGGCCCTAATGATGAAGTCCAGGGCCGGGGTGCTCTGGTATTTCCCTGTCATGATGTTGAGGTAGCCGAAGATGTGCCTCGTCTCGGTCCAGTTGGCACCCACCGGGACAACCAGGTACCTTTTATAATCCTCTGTGGAGATGTAACGGCCGTATAGCTGTGCAAGCTTCGTCTTACCTGTACCTGAGTTACCTGTCAGTATCACGAAGGGTTTGACCTTGAGGGAGAGGAGGAAGTTCTCAACGAGTTCAGGTCTGAAATGATAACCATGAATCTGCAGGTACTGGTAAAAGTCTGTCCCCTTTCCTCTGTCAGGGTGCTGGTAAATGTCTGTTTCCGTTTTTTTAAAATTTTCTTCAAGATTAGAATCAGCTTTCATGCCCTTTATTCTCTGAACCTCATATACAAAGTCCCTTATCTTCTCAGGGATGGTTTCATCAATTTTTCCTATGACCACAACCCTGCTTTCACTGTCACCATCAATTACAGGAGTCCATTCACCCGTATAGTTGTCTTCAAATATTTTTTTGCTGTAATTGCCTCCAATTTTGCCTCTATGTACAATATAATAGTTTCCAAGAGGGTCCCGAGCAAATGCTCCTCCTATGTTGCGTTTTATTCCTTCAGGAGGAATATTTATTTCACATACACTGGGCTTGTTCCTCCCCTCCTCTGGCTCCTCTGTCCCGAAACCGTTCCAGTATCTGCTCCCCTCTATGAATCGGGTCATGTACCATATGCCAAGGTCAGACATCCAGTATACCTTACCCTTCTCCTCACCCCCCTGAAAACCGGCTCCCCCCTCAACGACCTTGTCTGCTCTCTCCTTCAGAATATTTTCCAGCCTTTTCTGCTGGGATTCTATCTCATCCCTGTCTGATATTATTCTGAGATTAACGTATCTGATCAAGTTCACACCCCACAGCCTTATTTATTCCCGGTTCAATATTTAATTTATGATGAAAACCGGAGAATTAAGGGGAATTGACAGGTACTCCACATTTGGCCTCAGGGATGAATGGATGCCATTAATCTTCACCCATGAGGATAAATGGTATGAAAAGAACAATCTGGGTCCGGTACAGGTGAAGGCTGTCAGGTCCTGGCTGGCTGATGCCGGTCTCATGGCCGGGAAAAGAGTAACCCCCCTCTTCAGGAGGATCAGGGAGCTCTACTTCCTGGAACCCGTGGCAGCGTGGCAGATCCTCTGGGTCAACCTGTACCATGGATCCCCCATCGTTAAGCTCTTCTGTGACCATGTGGGTTTCGATGAGTACCTCGATAAAAATGGTGTCATTGAGACCATAAGGGCGGATCTTGGAGATCTGAAGGACTCAACTATTAAAAATCCGGTTTCAGCCCTCATCAACATGTTCGAAAACTCACGTCTAGGCGCCATCCTCTCCATGGGTAAGACCAGAAATACGCAGATTAAAAGGATACATCTGGATGATCTGGACCACCATGTGGTGGCCTATGCACTCTACAAGCTCGCAGAGGAGATCGACACATGGGAGATTGAACTGGAATACCTTTACGGTGATGACTGCCCCGGAGGTCCCTTCAGACTCTTCGGGATCAGTGAGGAATCACTCACTCTTAAACTGCAGGAGTCCCCCTCAATTACACTGACTGACGGTGTCATCCATCTGGATGGAAGATCCTCAACCGAAATACTTGACGGCTATATATCCTCGCTCAGGACTTACAGCACTGAAAGGCCGGATCTGAATCCAGAGGATGTCAGATTCCGGGATAAGCTGAACGAATCAATAATACGCGAACCTGAAAAACTTTTAGGCGAAAGGAGGGATGACCTTGAGGGGTTCCTGAAGGGTTTCTCACTCAGAGAGCTCAGGATAAGGTATGCGTCCACAGTGAATCCTGAGGTTTCATATGATGACCCTCATGACTCCGGACCGGATATCAGGGTCGCCCTCATACTGAGGATCCATGATGGGATGCCCCCCGCAACCCTCGAAGGACCGGACAACGTTCTCATGGTATCCCCTGACGCCTCAATGACAGCTGAGACCTATGAGCTCCTCCTCGACCACATGACCCTCTTACTGAGTTCAGGTGATTCTGAACACGGTGAGGTTGCAGAGAGGATCATATCGGCATGGGTTGGGGATATGATGGACTCAGGTTTCCAGTGGTACCTCAACGGTGAATCAGGTAGGGAAGATAAGCTTTATGGCCTCAGTGAGTTGATAAACAGTGAGCTTTCAAGGAGGATCTTCCACTCTGGCCCTGAAAACCTGCCTGAGATACGTGGAAACAGGAACCTCTGGAAAACTGGAAATTACCCGAAGGTTTTTGAAATATTCTTCTTCTCTGAGAATCTTGAAGAGTTCAAAAGGAAAACAGGGAGTGGATTATTCCGTTTCGTGGCCCACATCCTCAGGGGCCCCAGGGGTGACTGGATAGTTGATGAGAACCTTAACCTCCTTCCAGAGGTTTACCACCCCCTTAAGACCATGGTCGATGTGACCGTTGAAAAATTTTCAAGGGGAGACCTTGACCCCGTGGCTGAGATGAGGTTCCTCTCCAGGCCCCCATATGGTCTTAAGGGAGATATGATAGGTCATGCTGTGGTATCATTCATTTTGAGGACCCTCAGGGGGCACATGGTAAAGGATGGAAGGTTGCTTGAGGACGAGGAGTTCCGCGTACTGAAACAGAGGATCATTGAGGGGTGGGAGTGACCTTTAACTTCTCTGATTAGTACATATCAGGTCCACCCGTAGGGGTTAAACTCAGAGGGTTGTATGTACATTTAATAAAAAAATCTATATTTCAAGTAGAAAGATTAAAAGGAAAGGGGTTGTGTACGATGGGCACTAAATATTGTGTGAATTGTGGAGCTGAAATAGATGAAAAGGCCGAGATATGTGCCCTAAATGTGGCGTGAGACAAATTGGATACATAGGACAGAAAAATCCAGGAGTTGCTGCCGTATTATCTGCACTATGGGTTGGTTTAGGCCAAATCTATAATGGTGAAATCGGCAAAGGACTTGTTCTAATGGTGGTATATATCATATCATGGGTTTTAATTTTCGTCTTTATAGGTCTGGTCACGACACCAATAATTTGGATATATGGGATATATGACGCATATAACACAGCTAAAGAGATCAATACCGGATAAAATTAATAAAACGCGTACCACCTTATAATACCTTTTCTACCCTTTTTATCTTATAACGTTAAACTCATCATTTTCTAAATGACAGTAGTACTTTAGTAGTAGTGTGTACTATAGCACTTTTTAGAACATGAAAATGAGTAGATTAATTCGTTATACCGCTGACGAAGTAATCAATAACCGACAGTTAAAATCAGCCAAGAATGGAACATGAAATAGGGATTGCGAGGAGAAAAAAATAATATCATCAAAGATGAGGGAAATAATAAAAACACAAATAAGTTATATAGACCCAGAATTTTCAAGAGAGGGCCTTGAAATTAAAATAAAGGAGTGATCTAAGAATTTTAGCAAGTTATCAACGTCTTTTATCAGGTCCACCCGTAGGGGTTAAACTCAGAGGGTGGTATGTACATTACCTCGGCATAGCCACGCCTGAGGAGCTCCCTGTTGAGGTTGACACCCTCAACATAGACAACTGCAAGGACCCTCCCATACCTGTCATGTCTCTTGGCATCATCGATGTCCAGCTGGACTGTTCTTCCAAGGCACATGGACTTAACGAAGTCCTTCGCCTCCCTGTAGCCTGGCTGTCCACGCTCAGGTGTGTTAACCCCCACAAGGCGTATCCTCCCGACGCCCTCCACGTCTATGGTGTCACCATCAACCACATGGTAGCAGTACCCTGATGCCTCGTAGTTTGATCTTTTCTCACCGGTACCGTTAACCTTATCCTGGGAATCACTGGCCCATGAATCATTAACAGGATTATCCACATTGATGTCCTGGACACCCTCATTGTAGGTGTAGTTACCATCCCCTGAGACGCAGCCCGCAACCATCAGGACAAGCATCACAATTAAAACATACCTCTTCATGAATACACACCTCATCCCTTCCTGATCATCTCCCTGAGGGTATCCCTAAATTTTCCGGCGGATTCAGGGGTGGATGCCGTTACAATCCTCCCTGAAACCACGACGTCGGCCTTCACGTATCTGGCTCCGTTATCTGAGAGCACACCCTCAAGGCCAGGGTATATGGTCGCATTCCTGCCCCTCAGGAGTCCGGCCATCGCTGGTATGGCCGGGGCAGCGCATATGGCGCCTATGATCTTACCACTCCTGCTGGCTGATTCTGCAATAGCGGCCGCCATCTCCAGGTCCCGGTCCACCCGACCGGACTTCACCCTCCTGTAGAGGCCGCTTCCACCTATGAATATGACTGCATCGTAGCCCAGGATATCGGATGGCTTCACATCCTCAATGCGGACATCGTAGCCAGATGTCAGGTTACCCGCCCCCACCACGGTGACATCGGTGGCGGTGGAGCGGAGAGTTTCAAATTCATGCTGATTGTAGCCCTCGAAGACCACCAGGGCCACCCGGCCCTCCACAGGGGTCCCATTCCATGAAAACTGGGCCGCTACCAGGACCAGGACGGCCATGATGATGGCCACAGCCACGTATCTCCTCAAATTTACACCCCCTCATCCACACTGTATATTAATTATGTTTCATCACAGAAAAAGGTGTAACGTCCGGAATCCGTCTCGCCAGTCTGGGGGTTAAATAAACGGATATTCTGCACCCTGGACAACCATTAAATAAGATTAAACCATAATTCATTTTTATGGTTAAAAGGGTTCTTGAGAGGTTAAGGAGGGACTGGCGGTTCAGGGATGCCATAGAACACGTGGAGACAATCCCGGGCCGTGAAGCCAGGTACTCTGACCCGGACGACCTCCCGGATAACATCAGGGACTACCTGGATACACATGGTATAAGGCTCTACCGCCACCAGAGGGAGGCCCTCGACGCCATAAGGGATGGGAGGAACATCCTCATAACAACCCCCACGGCCTCCGGGAAGACACTGGCCTTCAACATCCCCATAATGGAGACCCTCACCCTCGAACCTGATGCAACGGCCCTCTACATATACCCTGCCAAGGCCCTGGCAAGGGACCAGCTCGGGGTCCTGGAGGAGATGGAATCAGGACTCGGACTCCAGTTAAACCCCTCAACCTATGATGGTGACACGCCCAGGGAGAGGAGGCCCTGGATAAGGCAGAACTCCAGGGTGATACTCACCAACCCCCACCAGCTGCACCGGATACTCCCATGGCACCACCAGTGGCGGCGATTCTACAGTAACCTGCGCTACGTGGTGATCGACGAGGCCCACCAGTACAGGGGGGTCTTCGGCTCCAACGTGGCCCTCCTCCTGAGGAGGCTGCGGAGGATCTGCAGGTACTACGGCTCAGACCCCCAGTTCATCCTTGCAAGCGCAACCCTGGCCAATCCCGATGAGTTCTCACGTAAACTTACCGGCCTCGACTTCAGGGTGATCTCAGATGACACATCACCCTCAGGCCCGAAGCACTTCCTACTCTACAACCCCTACCTGAAGAGGGGTGACCCATCTGCGCACCTCGAAACATCAGCCATACTATCATATCTTGTTCTGAGGGGCGTGCAGACACTCTGCTTCACCATCTCAAGGAAGATGGCTGAACTTGTAACCCGCTGGACCAGGGAGCAGCTTGACAGGGAGAACCGCAAACTCGTTGACAGGGTGACATCCTACAGGGCGGGTTACCTTGCAGAGCAGCGGAGGAGGATAGAGGCTGACCTCAAGGAGGGGAGGCTCCTGGGTGTCACTGCAACCAATGCCCTGGAGCTCGGCATAGACATAGGTTCACTGGACGCCGTCATAATATCAGGGTACCCGGGGACCATGATATCAACCTGGCAGCAGGCAGGGAGGGCTGGGAGGAACCTGAAGGACTCCATGGTGATCCTGGTGGCCTTCGAGAACCCCCTGGACCAGTACATAATGAAGAACCCATCATTCATCTTTGAGAGGCCCCATGAGAATGCAATAATAGACCTGGAGAACAGGCTGATACTGAGGAACCAGACTGCATGCGCGGCCTCCGAGCTGCCCCTAACCCTGGATGACTTCCTGGAATACGACTTCAGTGTGGGTGTTGCAGGGGAGATGCTCGCTGATGGGGAACTCGAACTCTCACCCGAAGGCCTCACCTGTAGCGGCGACCCCCAGTTCAGGTACGGCCTCAATGAAGTCTCCCAGGACACCTTCACTGTCATCTGTGAGGGCCGCGTCCTTGAGACAATGAGCCGCTCCCAGGCCTACAGGGAGGCCCATGAGGGGGCTGTGCTCATGAACCACGGCAACACCTACATTGTAAGGAACTTCGACCTTGAAGCCAGGAGGATAACCGTTGAGAGGAGGGACGTTGAGTACCATACCAGCGTCCTCAGGGACACCGAGCTCAGGATTATAAGGAAGCTCCGGCGGCGGAGGCTGGGTGACCTTGAGGTTAACTTCGGCGAGGTCGAGGTGACAGAGCACTACACCGGCTACAGGGTGATGATCTACAGCAGGGTCCAGGGTAGAGAGGAACTTGACCTCCCACCCCTCAGGTTCAGGACCAGGGCCCTCTGGTTCACCATCCCAGACTCCCTCAGGGATGAGATTGAGGAGAGTTACGGGGATGATGCCTTCGATGGGGGGATCCATGGCGCTGAACATGCCCTGATAGCCCTCTTCCCCCTCCACGTCCTATGCGACAGGAGTGACATCAGTGGGATATCAACACCCATGCACCCTGACACACAGGAGGCCACCATATTCATATATGATGGGTTTGAGGGTGGAATCGGACTTGCAGAGAAGGGCCTTGAGGTCTTCGGGGACCTCCTGGCATCGACCCTGGAACTTGTATCATCCTGCAGCTGCACCGACGGCTGCCCATCATGCATCTACTCCCCGAAGTGCGGCAACGAGAACTCGCCCCTGCACAGGGACGCCACGGTGAAGATACTGGAGCACCTCATGGAGCAGACCTCCGGTGAGGTCAGGGAGGCCACTGAGGTTGATGGGGACCTCCTAGCCGGGGTTGAGGAGCTCTGCAGTGAGGGTAACCTCCTGGATGCCAAGCTCAGGCTCCATGAGGTCCTTGAGAGGGATCCGGGAAATCCAGGGGCATGCTACCTGATGGGGGAAATACTCAGAAGGCAGGGTGAGACTGAGATGGCAGCCTACTTCCATGAGAGGGCCATGAACGGCTCATAGTCAGGGGGCTGAAAAATCTGGAGGTATAGTGTGCTTGAAAAACTCAAATGGGATCTCGTAATAGAACATGATGGTGCATCACTCGAGGAGACCTTTGATGCATCCAGGGTGACCGCTGCAGGCTCCGAGGCCCTGGAGATATCCCATGAGAGGAGGGTGAAATTGAGGAGGTCTGATGTCAGACCCCACATCCTCTCTGACCTGAAACTGCTGAGGGGCATTGGCCCCATGACCGAGAGGATGCTGAAATCTGAGGGCTACCATACCATCGAGGACCTCCTGGAACATGAGATCTACCGGGAGGAGGCGGCACGCATCCTTGATCTCATTGAGGCAGGGGACTTCCCCGGGATCCGGGGCTACCTGAACTGTTCATCCTCTGATAGCAGAGTTCTGGGGGCGCTTGGTCTTGTGGATGAGGAGAGATTCACCTTCCTTGACATCGAGACCCTGGGCCTTGGAGGGGCGCCGGTCATACTGGCCGGGATGGCATGGATCGAGGATGGGAGGATAAATGTTAGGCAGCGCCTGGCACCGGCACCTGAAATGGAGGGAGCTGTCCTTGAGATCTACCACCACATACCGGAGGGATCCATCATCGTAACCTTCAACGGTGCAAGCTTCGACATCCCCTACATAAGGAGAAGGTCAGCCATCCATGGCCTTGAAAACAGGCTTGAAAACTGTCACGTGGACCTCTACCATATTTCAAGGCGCCTCTGGGGACGCAGGCTCCCGGACTGTAAACTGTCAACGGTGGAGAGGCATATCCTGGGTGCTGAGAGGGACCTTGACATACCAGGCTCACACGTCCCTGACTACTACCGCACCTACCTCTCAACTGGCAGCCCCGGACCACTGGTTCCCATCGTTGAACACAACCGTGAGGACATCATCAACATGGCACTCCTCATCCCCCATGTTACCAGGGGGTGAGGGGCGTGAATAACCGTTGCGGATGGGAGTGGATGTAATCAGACACAGTGGTAGATAAATATCCCCTTGAACATGCTGGATGGGGGTGGATGGAATCAGACACAGTGGAATAGATAAATATCCCCTTAAACATAATACCTAGTGGTGTTTATATGGATCAGCTGGTTCTGATAAACAGGGTTGCAGGCCTTATCATAGGTCTTCTCATAATAGGGTTCTGTGTCAGGATACTCAGGCAGATAGGATCGCGGGAACTTGCAGTCTCAATGCTGTTCCTCCACAGACGCACCGCGAGGCTCATATGTCTATCCATATTCTTGGCATCAATCTTCACGGTACTGGTCGGATTCACCTTTGTCACGGGACAGGATGAGGCCGTCGTTGAGTGTTTCGTGAACCTCAATGCACTCTTTCTCCTGTTTTCGGTGTACCTGCTATCCTCTCTAATGGGTGGTGATGCTGATGGCTCATGAATTGATTATGGGGTTGCTCCCTGCTGATCTGATGTATCCAGTTAAATCATGTGGTGATGGCTCATGGACCTTAAATGGATTATAATGATACCCCCTCTCCTGACGCTCTACTTTTCAGGGAGGGTACTGCTGAACAACATGCGATATGATGCGGCCTTCCTTGGCATGCTATTCTCCAGCCTGGATGAAACAGCCCTCCTGATAAGCGTATTCGCAGTTTCAATGATAGTATTCTCAGCCACGAGGGTGATGGACCTCATAGACCTCTTCTGGCCAATCCCCGGGAATGATGAGATCATAGCCGCCCTCACATGGCTGGTTGACATTGTACTCGTCTACATCTTCTACAGGGTTGCCACCATGACAGTACCCCGGGAGAAGGATATCTAGAATAATCTTAATGTGATCATTGGTAGATACTATCCTGAAGACTTAGATGTAACAGAACTGAAGGAGAATCTGAATGGACCAATCTGCGAGGGAAATCATCGAAAGGGAATTTGAGAATCTGAGGGAGAAACTCCTTGACCTCACAATGCGGAACCAGCTCCTCAACTTCAGGCCAAGGTCGAGGACGGTTGAGGTGGTGAACCATGACCCTGAGTACATATACAGCTACCTCGTCCTCAACAGGAAGAAGATGAAGCTCGCACCCCGCATCGAGGAGGAAGAAACCCTGGACGATGATGATGCACCTTACAATGAAAACATAGCTGAATCTGTCACAGATGAAGGGGAAAGCACCCCCCTGGAAGGGACCCTGATGGAGGTGGAGGACGAGAACATACTCCAGACGGCCCTGACAGAGGCTGAACTCCAGAGGAGGCTATTCTACATCAACCAGAGGGCCAGGACCATGATACAGGAGCAGGGCTACAACATACTCTACCTCGCCCTGGGCTTCCTGGAGTGGAGGACCGAAGGGGAACCCGATATCAGAAGAGCACCCCTGGTCCTGGTGCCGGTGTCACTTGAGAGGAGGAGGGCAGGTTCATCCTTCTCCCTCCGCTGGGATGGAAGTGAGATCATAACCAACATGTCCCTCCAGGCGAGGCTCAGGGAGGAGGGTGTTGAGCTGCCAGAGTTCAGCATGCCCTCCTCTCCAGGGGGTGTATCAGATTACCTTAAACGCGTCGAGGGCGCAGTCTCATCAATGGAGGGGTGGGGTGTCACCGATGAGGTCCAGCTCGGATTCTTCTCCTTCACCAAGTTCCTCATGTACATGGACCTGGACCCCTCATCCTATCCCAACTGGGATGAGATAGTTGAGAGACCCCTCCTGAGGGCCCTCTTCTCCATTGATGTGGATGATGACAGCGAGGAGGTGGACATAGACAGCATACCCTACAGGGACCTCTACCATGTGGTGGATGCCGACTCATCCCAGATCGCGGTCATAGAGGACGTGAAGGCGGGTAAGAACCTTGTGGTTGAGGGCCCCCCGGGCACCGGGAAGTCCCAGACCATAGTGAACCTCATAGCGGAGCTGATGGCCTCAGGCAAGACGGTCCTCTTTGTGAGTGAGAAGATGGCGGCCCTTGAGGTTGTTAAGAGCAGGCTGGACTCCATTGGACTGGGCAGGTTCTGCCTTGAACTCCACTCCCACAAGGCCCGTAAGAAGGACGTCCTCAATGAACTGGAGGCCACCCTCATGGAGGCAGAGGCAGATAGGCCCGAGGCAGAGAGGGAGTTCAGGAGGATAGAGAAGCTCCGTGATGAACTCAATGAGTACCGCCGCGCCCTTCACGAACCACTGTACAGCATACAGCTCTCACCCTTCCAGTTATTCGGGATGAAGGAGCGTGCAGAGAAGTACTTCAACGGTGAGCTCCCCTTTGTCAGGATACCCTCCCCTGAAACCATAACCCCTGATGAATGGGATGAGGCCCTGGTTGAACTCAGAAACCTGGCCAAACTGGCTGAACTCCTGCCGCCACTCCAGGAGAACCCATGGTCCGGCACGGACCCCGGTATGATGCTACCCTCAGATGTCAGGGAACTTGAAATACTCCTTGAATCAATAATGAAGACCTCTGACAGGTTAACAGAAGCCCTGAAGGAGTTCCAGGAAAGATACGGGTTCATGAGGGTTAAGACCGGCAGGGAACTTGAGAGTCTCGCCGAGGTTGTCTCTGTGGTTGCAGAGTCAAGGCCCTTCGACCTGGGGGTCCTGGAATCCAGTATATGGGACCGCTACAGGGCTGATGCGTTCACCCTCCTCGATAAACTGGAGTCCTACACCAGGAAGCGTGAGATACTGGACAGGTTCCATGAATCTGTCCATGGAGTGGACCTGGAGGCCCTCCTCAGGGACTACCTGAAGGAGTCCTCCAGCCGTATAAAGTTCCTGAGCGGAAGGTACAGGAAGGTAAGGAATGAGATAGACGCCCTGTACGTTGGCAGGGCTCCTGAGAACGACTACGAGGTCGTTGAGGACCTTGAGAACCTCATGGACGTCATGAGCTTGAGGGAGGAGCTTGAGAGGTACAGTGAGGTGGCTGAGAGGTTCTTCGGCCCCATGTGGAACCCAGAGAATCCATCACTCGAGGACCTAAGGGCCACCGCAGAGTGGATAGTGAGGTTCAGGGACCTCCACAGTGATGGCCTAATATCAGAGAGGACCCTTGAGTGCATCTCCAGGGGCCTTGATGGTGAGAAACTGCTCTCTGAGTTTGATGAGATTATGGGACTCTATGAGGAACTTGAGGACAAACTCGGAAGGCTCCAGAAGGGTATAAACACCCATGCCCATGTCCTCTTCAACTCCATGCCAGAGGACGTCCCCTTCAGGGCCTGGAGGTCAAGGGTGAAGGCCTGGAGGGAGGCCCTCAACCTCCTCCCCCTCTGGTCACAGTACCTCGAGAAGAAGAGGCTCTGCATGAAGACCCGGGGAGCTGCCTTCATACCCATAATAGAGTCCGGTATAATCCGCATGGATGATATAAGGCCTGCCATGGAGGGCAACCTTGCAGATGCACTCCTTGAGAGGGCCTTCAGGGAGATACCCACACTCTACACCTTCATAGGCGACCTCCACGAGGCCAAGATAAGGGAGTTCAGGGAGCTGGACTCCAGGATAATCGAGCTCAACAGGAAGAGGCTCATACACCAGCTCAACAGTAACATGCCCACGGTATTTGGGGGTGCGGCCCCAAACTCAGAGGAGAGCATCCTCAGCGGGGAGTTCACACGTAAAAGGGGGCACATGCCCCTAAGGAAGCTCCTGAAACTTGCAGGCGGCACTGTGAAGAGGATAAAGCCCTGCTTCATGATGAGCCCCCTCTCCATAGCCCAGTACCTTGACCCCAGGAGCAGCCAGCTCCAGTTCGATGTCGTGATCTTTGACGAGGCATCACAGGTTAAACCCGAGGACGCCCTGGGAGCATTCCTCAGGGCAAGGACGGCAGTGGTGATGGGTGACACCAACCAGCTCCCACCCACCAGCTTCTTTGACCAGATGATATCAGCGGAGGAGGACTCAGAGGATGTGGCGACCGCAGCGGACATTGAGAGCATACTTCACCTCTGCAAGAGGAGCTTCCCTGTGAGGATGCTCAGGTGGCACTACAGGAGCCGCCATGAATCCCTCATAGCTGTCTCCAACCAGGAGTTCTATGACAACAGGCTCCTGGTCTACCCATCCCCTGCAAGGGAGGACGAAGAGCTTGGACTCCACATGGTTTACCTCCCGGACACGGTCTATGAGCGGGGGAGGACGTCATCCAACCCCCTGGAGGCCGCGGCGGTGGTCGACGCCATAGAGGACCACTTCATGAGGTACGGTTCCTCAAGGAGTCTCGGTGTCGGTACATTCTCTGTGGCCCAGATGAACGCCATACTGGAGGCCCTGGAGGCTCGCCTCAGGGAGAACCCTGAACTTGAACGGATCATAAACCAGGAGACCGATGAGCCCTTCTTCATAAAAAACCTGGAGACCATACAGGGGGATGAGAGGGACGTGATATTCATAAGTGTGGGCTACGGTTTCGATGAGAGGGGCCGCATGTCCCTCAACTTCGGACCCCTCAACCAGGAGGGGGGTGAGAGGAGGCTTAACGTCCTCATAACCAGGGCCCGTGAAAAGTGCGTGGTCTTCACAAACTTCAGGTCCTCGGACCTCAGAACCGGACCGGGAACACCCTTCGGTGTCAGGGCCCTCAAGAGGTTCCTCAGGTACGCCGAGACGGGTGTTCTGGAATCAGACTCCACCGACACCTCACAGGGACTCTTTGAGGACTCAGTATATGACTTCCTGGTTGATGAGGGATTCGAGGTTGACAGGGGCGTTGGATGTGCCGGTTTCCGGGTTGACTTCGCGGTGAAGGACCCGGATGAGCCGGGCAGGTACATTGCAGGGATACTCACCGATGGTGAGATGTACAGCCGGGCCGAGGTTGCAAGGGACCGTGACAGGCTCCGGGAGGAGATCCTGCGGAACCTCGGCTGGAACATCATACACCTCTGGTCCTCTGACTGGTACAGGAACCGTGAGGAAACACAGAGGAAGGTCTCTGCTAGACTCGAGGAGATTGTCGAGGAGACCCGGGCCGCCAGGGAGTCACCTGAGACTCCTGAAACTGAACAGGAGTTTGCTGATGAGGTGGAGGAACCTGTGGTTGCTGAAACAGGTGATATGGAAGAGGCTGCTGATGAGGTGGATGAATCTGCGGTTGATGAGTCCGGGGGTCCTGACCAGGAACCCCCGAGGGATGGAGCGGCAGAGTACGTTGAGTATGAAACCGATAAGCTCAGGGAACCGGATGATCTCTACCGGAGCCCCACACCGGTAATATCCTCTGTTGTCAGTGAGATAGTATCCATGGAGGGCCCCGTCCACGTGGAGGAGGTTATAAGGCGTATAAGGGAGTCCTGCGGCTTGAGGAGGGCCGGCAGGAGGGTCAGGAGCATAATCAACTCGGCCATTGAGATGGCAGAGAATAACGGCAACATAAAGAGAAACGGTGACTTCCTCCTCCTCTCAGACTCCATGCCTGTTACGGTTCGAAGGAGAAGTGGGAGGATCGACATATCCCTCATATCTCCGATGGAGATCGAGGAGGCTGTGAGGATTGCCCTCAGGTCAACCTCTGATATGGATGAGGTTATAACACGTGTATCCAGGATGTTCGGCTTTAAGAGTACCAGCAGGAAGACTGCCTCAGGGATAAGGAGTGTAATGGAGGACATGGCGAGGAGGGGCGAAATTGTGGTTGATGATGAAGGTGTCAGGATCGTCTGATTACCTTACCTCTGATCTTCGTCGATGCCCTCAAACCTTGCCACATCATCAACCCATTCGAGGCAGTAGTTTTTCCTTTCAGCTCTTCTGACAAGTATAACGCCGGTAACGGCCCCGAAGACCCCGCCCAGGAGGTCTGTGAGGAGGTCGAACATGGTATCAGCGAGGGGATCCATTACCGGGGACCCCTGTGTGGGACCGGTCGGCAGGACATGCTCTATGTGCTGGTAGAGGTAGTGGTCGTAGCCGTACTCAACAAGCTCCAGGAGGGCGCCGAGTCCCAGGGTCACGAAGACTATGAGGAAGGCCATTATCAGGAGGCTGGTCCTTATCTTTCCATAGACGTAGGCCGTGTAGATGAGCATCATGCCTATCAGTGCGACTATGAAGGGGACGGTGAAGTGCATGAACTTGTCATAGTAGGCTATCCTCCCGTAGAGGCCTAATGTGTTGCCAAGGATGTACTCCAGTGCAACAACTGTGAGGAAGAGTATCTCAATCTCCACCGGGATGACCCGTAAACCATGGGGGTGCCTCAGGGCAGGGATGTAGACAACTGCAACAGCGATGAGGGTTATGAGTCCGAAGACCTTGGTACCCCCCGCTCCAAAGACCACGATGATAACACCCATCAGCACCAGAAGGATCCTGATTGATGTTAGAAGTTTCAGCTTCCATGAACTGTTCTCCGGGCATTCATTCATGCTTCCACCTTCGCATAGGGTACTTCTCAGTTTCTATTACCATGAGACCCGCAGTGTAATTATGCTCCCATCATGCACTGGAGACAGGTCTGCAGTATCATATACTGCTGGAGATCTCATTACGTCACCAGTAAGGGGAGCCCTGCGGGGATTCTGACCTTCTCACCATCTGATCGGTTCTCATCTCTCATCTTCTTCCATCGGGTCCCCAACACATTATATGTTGCATCTTCCGGATATCTTTATCACTTTGTCCATGAATCTGATGTTCACTGGAAAAAATACATTATTGAGGAGAGAGATACATGAAATGGTGATAACATGAACGTGATAAAGAGGAGGGGTTTCAGGGAGCCCTATGAACCATCCAAGATAAGGGCATCACTGGAGAAGGCAGCCATTGATGCCGGTTACAGTCCTGAGGAGAAAAAGGAGATCATCGAGAGGGTCTACGAGACCGTCAAGAAGAAGATAGAGGCTGAAGAGGAGATAAAGAGCGATACGATACGGGCGTGTCTCCTCACCGAGCTTGACAGGTGTGAACCATACATTGCAAAGTCCTGGAGAAGGTTTGAGAAGAAGTACAAGAAGTAGTCTTTGGGAATAACTGCCTCAGAGCGGCCCTTCTTTATTTTTCAGGATAATCCCATGTTCTCATTCCTTCACAGAACCGATATGTATATATGTTCATGTCGATATAGGTGTTCTGAGTTAATGGAGGTTAAAGACCATGGACAGGAAATACGTTGCACTGGCAGCCATTGCAGCTGTCATCCTCTTAGGAATAGGATTTTACGCAATATCAGGTAATGGAGATAGAGAAATACTCAGAATATCCACAACAACAAGCCTCGAGGACACTGGCCTCCTTGAGGATGTTGAGGCAGCCTTCGAGAGGAAATACCCCAACATCGATGTGCAAATAGTTTCAGGTGGAACAGGCATAGCCCTTGAACGCGGAAAGAGGGGCGATGCAGACCTCCTGATAGTCCACGATAAGAAGAGGGAAGAGGAATTCATAAAGGATGGATACGGTGTGAAGAGATACCCCTTCGCTTACAACTACTTCTACATCGTTGGACCCGCAGATGACCCGGCAGGCATTAAAGATGCGAAAACAGGGGAGGATGCCTTCAGGAAGATACTTGAAGGAGCAGAGAAGAACCCTGAGAAGGTCAGGTTCGTATCAAGGGGCGATAACTCAGGCACAAACTCAAGGGAGATAAAGATATGGAAGAATGTAACAGACTACAACAGCACCGTGAACGGATCAGCATGGTACATTGAGACCGGGAGCGGAATGGGGGACACCCTGAGGGTTGCAAACGAGAAGAAGGCCTACACACTCACAGATTCAGGGACATACCTCGCCTACAGGAACAGAACAACCCTCGTGGCCTACCTGACAGAGGATAAATCACTGCTCAATGTATACTCAGCAGTAACCATCAACCCTGCAAGGGTGAAGGGTGTGAACAGCGACGCCGCAGAGAAGTTCGTTGAGTTCCTCATGAGCGAAGAATGCCAGAACATCATAGCCGGGTACGGGAAGGCTGAATACGGGCAGCCACTCTTCACAGCCCTCTTCGGAGGGGAGGAACCAAAAAGCTAAAAACAGTTAACATACTACTTTATTTTTAAGACCCGGACTTTTTCTGAAGATGCTGCATGGAGACTGGAACTTGAACGAGATAGTCACCGGATTCATAAGGGCCCTTGAACTCATGGCATCACTTGACCCGGAACTCATTGATATAACCGCACGCACGCTGATGATCTCACTATCATCCACCATCATCGCATCAGTGATTGCGGTGCCTCTGGCCTCAGTAATTGACTCCAGGGAATTCCATGGGAAGAGAGTCATCATAAACATCATACAGACACTCTACAGCATGCCAACTGTACTTGTGGGGCTCTTCGTCTTCCTTCTCATATCGCGATCAGGACCCCTGGGGTCATTCAACCTCCTCTTCACACCCGCCGGCATGATACTGGGCCAGAGCATACTGATACTGCCCCTGGTAACAGGATTCAGCCTCACGGCCCTGAGGAGCGTTAAAACTGAACTCAGGGATCTTGCAAGGTCCCTGGGGGCCACGGAGTACCAGGTTATGATGAAGGTCATCGCCGAGGCAAAGTACGCGGTCATGGCCGCCATCATCCTGGGCTTCGGGAGGGCCATATCAGAGGTGGGTGTGGCCATAATGCTCGGTGGGAACATAAGGGGATTCACAAGGGTCATAACAACAGCCATATCCCTTGAGACATCGAAGGGTAACATTGAACTCTCAATAGCCCTTGGAATAATACTCCTCCTGATCTCCCTGATTGTTAACACGGCCCTCAACCACTTCCAGGAGAAATGAATACCTCTGAGGTGATATGATGCATGTAATCGAACTTTCAGGGATAACAAAAAGCTACGGGGACATTAAGGTCCTGGAGGACGTTAACCTTAAGGTGCGGGAGGGGGAGACCCTGGGCATCATAGGGCCAACAGGGGCCGGGAAATCCACCCTCCTGCGGATAATGGACCTCCTTGAAAGACCGGATGAGGGTGAGATACTGTTCATGGGAAGGAATGTTGATGACCTGAAACCACTGGAGGTCAGGAGGAGGATGGGTATGGTGTTCCAGAACACCCCGGTATTCAGGGGCACCGTGGCTGAGAGCATCCTCTACGGTCCCAGAATCAGGGGTGAAAGGCCTGATGAGTCAGAGATGAAGGATGTCCTTGGAACGGTGGGCCTTGAGGGCTATGAGTCCAGGAAGACCACTGAACTCTCCGGCGGGGAACGGCAGCGCCTGGCCTTGGCCCAGGTCCTCATAAACCGGCCAGACGTTGTGCTCCTTGATGAGGCGACATCCAGCCTTGACCCGATCTCAAGGTCAAGGATGGAGGATGTGATAGCTGAGCTGGATGTTACCGTGATATTCACGACCCATGACCTCCTCCAGGGACAGAAGCTTGCAGACAGGATTGCAATCCTCAACCGGTCAATCCTCCAGACCGGTAAGCCCCGGGAGATATTCAAAAAACCGGCAAGCCGGTTCGTGGCAGAATTTGTTGGTGCCAGGAACATACTTATGGGGAGGGCCCATATCACCGCTGAAGGGATATCCATCATCGAATGTGATGGTATAAGCATCTACTCATCAGAGAGGGCCACAGGAGATGTTTCAGTCACCATAAGACCTGAGGACATAACTGTATCCTGGCGGAGGATGGATTCAAGTGCCCTGAACCAGCTGGAGGGCAGGGTTCTGGCTGTCCGGGACGCCGGTTCGGTGCAACATCTTGAGGTGCGCTGTGGCGGTGAAACCCTGACCGTCCACCTGACAGGAAAGTCCCTCAATGATATGGGGATCACCACCGGGTCCAGGGTCTGGATAGAGTTCAAGGCCTCTGCGGTTCATGTAATCAGATGAGACCTTCCGGCTCCTTTGAAGGCTAGATGAAGCGCCGTGGATCTGTTTCAATGTCCACAAGGACAGGACCATCAGTCCCCAGGGCCTCCCTCACGGATTCCTCCAGTTCACCTGGATCATCCACCCTGAGGCCCCTGCCCCCGCAGTTCTCTGCAAAACCTGCGAAGTCACAGTCCTGGAGCTCTGTCTGCCATACAGGGAATCCTTCAACACGCTGCTCCTGCATTATCATTGCAAGGTTCCTGTTATTCATTATGAAGACCCTCACAGGGAGCCCGTACTTCACGGCTGTGAGAAACTCGGCCATCACCATCGAAAAGCCCCCATCACCACTGATGCAAACGACCTGTCTATCCGGGAATTCAAACTGTGCTGCAATGGCCGCAGGAAGACCGAAGCCCATGGATCCCAGGTAACCTGAGAAGAGAAGCCTCTGGGTGCTCTTCATCTGGAAGTTCCGGCCGAACCACCATCCGTTTTCACCAACATCAAGGGTTATGATGGCATCATCATCCAGTTCCCTGTTCAGGACTGATATGATGTACTGGGGCCTGGTGGGCCTCAGTGAAGGATCCGCCTCTGATTCAAGGAGTCCCAGCCATTCATCCCTGAGTTCCCCCAGTTCTGCCAGGTAGGACTCCCTTTCTTTCTTCTCCACCATGGATACAAGTTCCGGGACTATGAGAGAGGACCTTCCTGTGAGGCCCTGCTCAACCGGGTGGCGCCTCGATACCATCATGGGGTCGAGGTCGACCTGGAGGGTCCTCCCCGGCGGGATCTGGGTGAGGTCAGAGAAGGATGACCCGATGACCAGGAGGAGATCTGATTTCCTCACAGCATGGGCCGCAGCAGCCGAGCCCAGGCTACCGTGACAGCCCATGTAGAGGGGGTGGTCATTATCAACGATACCCTTACCCCGGAAGGTGGATACGATGGCGGCCCCAATCCTCTCTGCAAGTTCAACAACACTGTCAGCTGCTTCCAGGGCACCGAAGCCCGCTATTACTACGGGCCGCTCTGCCCTGTTTATCAGATCAGCTGCAGCCCTCAGCCGGTTCCTGGGGGGTGTGACTGCAGCCTCCGCCATCATGCCCCTGAGGGGCTTCACCGGGGCGGTGCACTCCATGGTCTGGACATCCCTGGGGACATCAACATGTGAAACACCCCGCTCAAGGATGGCGTGCTTCACAGCCTCCCTGGCAATCTCAGCTGCCTCCTCCGGGCTCACAAGGGTCATGTTGTAAACCGAGAAAGACTCAAAGAGGCTGTGCTGGTCTATCTCCTGGCTTGCACCTGTACCTATCCTGTAGGTTTCGACCTGTCCTGTGACTGCAAGAACCGGGGCCCGGTCAAGGGCCGCGTCAAGGAGACCTGTTATGAGGTTCGATGCCCCGGGGCCGGCCACGGCCATGCAGACCGCGGGCTGGCCAGTAAGTTTACCGTAGCTGGAGGCCATGAAGGCCGCCGCGGCCTCATGACGCACCTGTATGTACCTTATCTCATCGTTCCTTCTGAGGGCATCAACGAGTCCCAGGGTGGATGTGCCCGGGATGCCGAAGACGTATTTAACACCCCACGCTGCAAGCTGGGAGATGAAGACCTCGGACACAGTCCTGTCGCCCTCCTCCAGAGTGGCTGAAACCCTGACAAAGGCTGTGCGTGGCGCATTGCAGACAGGGCACCGCCAGTCATCGGGGAGTGAATCGAATTCCCCATCGGTCTCCTCATGGAATATGTAGTTGCATACAGTGCACCTGAAGTCAGCCATCAGCACCTCCCCTCTCAGCGAGTACACCAACAACCGGGAACCTTTCAAGGAGTTCAGCACCGTGGGGGGCTTTCTTTATATCCTCTGTGAGGTCTGATCCTGCACTGTGGCCTGCCTGGTGTCTCCCGTCCCTCCAGAGGAAGCTCCCTGAGACATCATAGACCCTTCCCTCAAATGCAATGTACGCAGGTCCCGAGCGCCCATCAAATGCCCGGAGTTCTTCCAGGGTGAATTTTCTCATGGAACCACGGAATTCGCTGATTATTCCATGAACTTCCTCACGAAGGGTGATGTCTCACCGCGCCTCATGAAGTGACCGGATGGTCCCTCACCCAGGAACTCTGAGAACCATGATTCGTGCTGTATCTCCTCATGGAGTATTGAGAGTGCAAGGTCATAGGTCCTGTGGTCCTTCCCGGCGGTGATGTTACATATATGGGTGTACTGTCTGACAGCGCACCTCTCTGCTGCCACCAGCACCTCAAGGATCTCCATTGTGTCATTGGTCTTAGCCGGCAGGTACGCCGGTGGGCATCCTGAGATGTCATGGAATTCCTTCATGTCCCCTGGAAGTTCACCGCCGAGTTCATATATCCTGGGCACAAGGGCCTCGAAGTGGTTCCTGTCCTCTATCCTTGCAGCCTCGGCGATCTCCTTGAGCCCCTCACCGTCAAGTCCAATCAGATTGGCCCTGAGTATGGTGTAATAATAGAAGGTTGTGAGCTCAGCAGCCGCGTTCTTAACAAGCAGTTCCACAAGTTCATCCACATCTATACCTGAATTTTCAACCATCTCACGGGTAACCCTGGCCATGATATCACCTGTGGAATATTATGTGAATCATATCTAATAAAATGTGAGATTCAAACACCTAATCCGAGTATTCATGAAAAAATTTTCAGTGAGAGGGGCCATTGGCTGAACTATGATGTATCATGAGGATCAGGTAAGTGCGAGGTCAAGTACCATCATGAGAACAAAGCCCATGAGGGCTGAGACCGTGGCAAGATCCGTGTTACCGCCGCTCTGGCACTCAGGTATCAGGTCCTCTATCACAACGAATATCATGGCCCCCGCTGCAAAGCCAAGGGCATAGGGCATTATCCCTGAGAAGGAGTAGACCATGAGGGCACCTCCAACCCCCCCAAGCACCTCAATGATACCGGATAACTGTCCATAGATGAAGCTCCTCCACCTGGAGAGCCCCTCACCCAGGAGGGGCAGTGATACCGCTGCTCCCTCCGGGAGGTTCTGTATACCTATACCCAGCGCCAGTGCAAGGGGAGCTGCAAGTCCACCGGTACTGGCAGCCGCACCGAAGGCAACACCGATAGCCAGCCCCTCAGGAAGGTTGTGTATCACAACTGCAAGGAGAAGGAGTCTGTTCCTCCGCCAGGTCGTTGGCAGACCTTCAGGGTCACAGCCGGGGTGAAGGTGAGGTATGATCCTGTCCATGGCTGATAGGAAGAGGCCGCCGGCAAGGAATCCGGCAGCCGGAGGAAACCAGGCATACACCCCGGTGGGTGAAAGTTCAATGGCAGGGACCAGGAGTGACCAGAAGCTCGCGGCGATCATTATACCGGCTGCAAAGCCAAGGGATGAGTCAAGGAGTTTTCTCTCACCCTGCAGCGGTAGAAAAACCAGGGCCGCCCCTGCAAGGGTCATGAGCCAGGTGAAGATGGTTGCAAGGAATGCATTGAAGACAGGGTTTCCAGGATCCATTGTGGATTCTATGTACAGACTCTTTAATAATTCCTTGTGTTCAGACCCTTTAATCCGGTACAGGTTAATAACCAGACAAAACATTAATATTCCCATCAATCAAATCTATTCACACTGATATCACTCAGGGGTTCATCATGACGGGTTCACTCTGCAGGAAGGGCGAGGCATGTACAGAGAAGCAGAAGATGGCTGTTAAGAAGACGGAGGGGCCGCTGGTGGTTGTGGCGGGACCCGGGGCCGGAAAGACCCGTGTACTCGTTGAAAGGGTCGCATACCTCGTCAAGAGAAGGGGTGTCAGCCCGGAGAACATACTCGTCATAACCTTCACAGAGAAGGCGGCCGGTGAACTGAAGGCGAGGCTCATAAACTGTGTGGGACTGGACGCCGAGCTCATGCAGATATCCACCATACACTCATTCTGCAGCAAGGTGCTGAGGGACCACCCCGAGGAACATGAACTCGGAGCTGGATTTGAGATCCTCGACGAGGAATCCCAGCTCATTTTCCTCAGAACGGTGTTCTATAAAATAGGATTGAACCGCTACATGAAGATGGGGGAGGTGCACAGGGCCATCGAATTCTTCAACAGATGCACCGAAAACTGCATTGAACCTGAAGAGCTCATGGAAGCCATGAGAAGGAAATATCCTGACAGGGAAGAATATCAGGGCATCGCCGGGTGCTATGCCCGCTACCTTGAACTCCTCAGGGAGCAGAAGAAGATAGACTTCCCTGGCCTTGAAAAGGAGGTTTACCTCCTCCTGAACTCCAGCGAGAGGGTACTCGAATCCGTAAGGAAGAGGTACAGGTACATAATGATAGACGAGTATCAGGATACAAGCCCCATACAGGAGCTGATATTCAGGAAGATAGCAGGGAAAAACTCCAGCATCTGCGTGGTGGGGGATGAGGACCAGAGCATCTATGGCTTCAGGGGAGCCACACCAGAGAACTTCATAAGGTTCCGTGAAGAGTACGACGCAGAGGTGGTCACCCTGGAGGACAACTTCCGGTCCCGGGCAGGGATAGTCCTGACTGCAGACAGCTTCATGAGGGGCGAGAGACACTACGAGAAGACCATCAAACCGGTAAGGGACGGCGGGACCGACGTTGTTATACTGAAGAGCAGGGACGTTAACTCAGAGGCCAGGAACATAGTATCACTAATAAAGAAACTGAAAGCCACCGGCAAGATACCTGAATACGGATACGTCGCACTCCTCTTCAGGAGCGTCCGCAACCACGCAGATAAGGTCCTTGCAGAGCTCAGGAGGGAGGGCATACCCTACATAGTGCGTGGGGACGGCTCCTTCCTCAAAAGGTATGAGGTGAGGAGCATGCTCTACTTCCTCGCCTACGTGGACCCACCGGACTATGGAGGAAAATTCAGGAAGTGGGATGGCTGGTGGAACATATCCAGGTTCAGGGGCGAATTCCTGGACCTCACCGCTGAAACCCTCCGGGCCCTCGAGTCCCTTGACAGGAACTGCAGACTCTCGGACTTCACATCAAGGGGGGAACTCGAGGAAATCGGTGTACACGGGGAGGATGCAGAGAAGATCCTTGGCCTCAACAGGATACGCCATGAGGTTGGGGAGGGATCACTGACAGTTCTCAAGACATTCTACAGGATACTAGAGGTTACAGGGTACCTCAGGAGGCTCATAGAGGATGGGAGTGACAGTAGCAGGGCTAAAATATTCAACCTCGCAAAGTTAAGCTCACTGATAGACAGATACGAGGCCATAAAGCCAGGGGCAAGGATACAGGACCTCTTATGGTACCTCTACCTCCTACCCACCCACCTCCACCACGACGAGGCAGCCCTGGAGGACCCGGCGTCGGTGAAGATCATGACGGTTCACCAGGCAAAGGGCCTCGAGTTTCCTGTTGTCTTCATCTGTTCGGTCATAAAAGGCAGGTTCCCTGTTAAAAGGCGTAAGGAGAGGGACACCATACCCGTCCCCAGGGAACTCCTTCTATCAGCCGGGGAGGTACCTGATGAGGACCGGCGCCTCTTCTACGTTGCAATGACCAGGGCCCAGGACGCCCTCATAATATCAACGGCCCCCCGGATCAACACCAGAAAGGTTGGAATATCTCCCTTCATCACAGACCTCAGGGAGAAGTGCGGCATCTATGAGTGTGACTGCACATCCGTCAGCAGATGCCTCACCAGGGAGTGGAGTGAGGAGCCCCTCAGGATCAACTTCTCGGCCCTCTTCACCTACGAGGAGTGCCCCTTCAGGTACATGCTCATATACCACTACGGCTTCGTCTACCCCGAGACCTTCATGCAGCGCTATGGGATCATACTGCACAGGTGCCTTGAGGAGCTCCACCTGGCCATGAAAAACTCGGAGGAGATAAACGGGGCCCTCATAAGGAGAATCGTTGAAAGGTGCTGGATACCCATGGGGAGAGACGATGATGTCAAAAAGAGGCGCCTTGAGAGGGACCTCCTCAACTACTACCACGACAGCCGGGACCACACAGAGGAGGTCATATCGGTGGAGGAGCCCTTCTCTATACCCGATGATGACATAATAATCGAGGGAAGAACAGACCTGATAATCAGGACCCGGGATGGTGGACTGGAACTCGTTGACTTCAAGGCCCGTGAGCACGGCGGTGTTGAGAGGATGGCCCTGGAGTACCAGCTCCGGACCTATGAATACGCACTAAGGGAGAGGTACAGGTTTGACAGGCTTTCAGCCTATGCTATAAGGGACTCCATGAGGATATCCTTTGACTCCGACCCTGAATTCAGGGTTAAGGAGAGGATCGCTGAAACCGTCGCGAGGATAAGGGATGAATGCTTCGAGCCACGGAAGAACCCCTTCTGCAGCAGGTGCGTGTTCAGGACCTTCTGTGGTGTGGGGGAGTGATTTCTATGGTGCAGGGTGATAATATGGATATGGAATTCACAGACTTCTATGATATACTCCGCGAGAACCTCAACAGTTACCGGGGAGAGTATGAGAGGATTGTTGACTACGCCCCTGACCTCTTCAGGCTACTATCAGACCTCCTGCAGAGCAGGGATATACAGAGAGAGGACCGGCTGATGATCTGCGCAGCCATGGGCTACCTTGTGGCCCCAAATGATATAATACCCGAGGAGATATTTGGCCCCCATGGCTACATAGATGACGTCTACCTCTGCTCCGTGGTCATTGATGAGCTTGCAGGCAGGATGGGCTACAGGTTCCTTGAGGAGTACTGGAGCGGCGACGAGGACCTCGAATCGGTGGTGGAGGAATGCATCTCCAGGACCTCTGAGATACTGGGTGATAAGAGGTCCAGTGTCCTTGAGTATACGGGTCTCAGATGAGCTGCACGTCCCCTCAGCTCTTTTAATCACATTCTCTCATGAACAATTTTATATATGAAGAGATACAGAGAATAATACACTAAATTAGGACGAGTTATTTTTGTAACTCAGGTTTTTATTTTATAACAGGCCCTTAAGTCCACTGGGTTATTCCTATAACTCATGTGGGGGGGATTTAAATCGTATCCAGAATTTTTAACATGAGGGCCCTGCTTTTCACATGCCTGATCCTCTTTATAATCCCTGGATCTGTATATGCATCTGATGGTCCGCCAGATGGCCCTGGACCGGTAACTGCACCCGGAACATACTACATGATAATAAGGGCGAGTGATGGTGTTAACATCGTCTATTCACTGATACTATTCACAATAAGAGCAGCTGTTCCACCTGGAGGGACCGGTGTAACCCCTGGAGGAGTATTCATAGAACAGATGAGTCTGTTAAGTGCCGGACCTGTTTCAGCAGGAGGAAGCATCGCTGAAAGCGTCACCAACATGACTGCCGTCCCTGGGGGACAGAAAAAGGTGGTTGATTACACCTGGCTCCTGGCAGGCCTCCTTGTATCGGTTCTTATTGCAGGTTTATACTCTGCAATCAGGAAAATGAATAAATGATGGTTCATCGGCACCATAACTTCGATCCGCACATTCCACAGAAGTTCTCATCACCATTGAGGGTTGTTCCACATTTGGGACATTTAAAAGCTGTTCCCGGCTCTCTGGTGCGTCTCTCTATGATCTCACTGTATGTTCCTGATTCGATCCATTCAAGAATTTCTGATGCCCTCATAACGGTCCATGGATGGGTGTTATCCATTACAAGAAGCGCCTTTCCTACCTTATCAAGGCTGTCATAGTCATAATCCCTGAATTCCCTTGCCTGTTCAAGGAATGCATCCCTTTCAATCCTGTCAAAAAATTTTTTTGGAGCACCCGCCATTTTGATCAGGGCATTTATCACAGAATCTTCGTCCTGGCATGCCAGTAGCCCGGCCCGGTCAGCTGTAAACTCTGACATGCGCCACCAGTAGAGCAGAGCAAGTTGAAGCCCTGTACCTATAATTCCACCTATGCCCAGTGTTGCTGTTCCAAGGATGTCACCAATGATGGGTATAACCTCTGCCATTGTTTGGTAGAGCATATGCCCACTTTTTATATGTCCAACTTCATGACCCAGCACGTATCTGAGTTCATTGTCTGTTAGTAAGTCTATGGCGCCTGAAGTTAAGCCTATTATTGGGTTTTCCGATCCAGCTGTAAAACCGTTAATACTGTAATCCCATGAAATGTAGAGGTCGGGTATCTTTTTGACATGAAGAGTGTTGCACACGTCAACAAGAATGTCGTAAACTTCAGAAAAACTTCTTTCATTGACCTTTATGTAGCTTCCAGTATATTGCAAACGCAGGTCCCTCTCCACACCATGTTTGAACAACTTACGTGTCAGGCTTTCAAGACCGGGTGTTCCCTCGAGGGCTTGAAGCGCCTTACGGTCAAGAGGATGCTCATATTCACTGGGATGGAGAAGTTCCAGTTTCTTTATCTCTCCCACATTATCATCTCCGGAATTTTTCAATGAACCTCAGCTTTCCTCCACACTCTTTTCAATGAACCTCAGCTTTCCTCCACACTCGCATGTCCCTGAAAAATCAGACAGATCATCCAGTGGTCTGATCCTGTAGTGAGCATTGCACCTATCACATACAAGATAGGTGCCACCGTCCTCCCGTGAGCCATTTCCACCGGGGCTCAGGAGTACGCTTCCTGCAGAATCAATAGCATTATCGACTGCACTGAAAAACTTTGACTCCAGCTCATGGAAATTCCTCTTTAAATCTTCAAACTGGAGTTCAGTATCTCTACCACCATAATCTGTTCCCTGTTCCCTTCTTTTCGCTTCGAGGGCCTTTCTTATCTGGGCAGATGTTGGTTTATCAAATGATTCGCCGCACTGGGTGCAGAATCTCTGGCCGGGAGTGAGCTTTGCACCGCAGCAGTAGCATTCATCAAAGCTCCAGGCTGTGACCGTACCTATCCTTTTTCCGCAGACCGTGCAGAAACGTGATGGAGGGGATAGCTCAGCACCACATTCAGGACATAAAACGCTATTCACATATCTGTCAGTACCCTTATATCCTAGATCAGAAGGACCCTGTCTAATAGGGGCGCCGCAGCTGGTGCAGAACTTAAACCCGGGAGAAACCTCTTCACCACATTTCTGACAGCAAATACCATCTGTGGTTTCTCTGGACATTGAGACCTCCCCAAAAAATGTTTAACTCTAATTCATAATTTGCCTTTTAAATTATAAACCTTATCATTTGTGGTTCACTTAATTAATTCAGATTCTCTTTTCTGCAGAAATCATATAACAATGAGAATATCCCTCAATAACTAATCATGGAAATGAAAACAGTATTCATAGCTTAAACTAATGCCAGACTCTGAACCATCTGAATATGATGTGGGGGTCCAGGTTTAAAGACTTCACCTCAGCCAGATGCTCATAAAAATGAGGGTGTCCAGATAATAATTTATAATCCAGAATTAAATAATAAATCTGGAGGTGCTTTAATGGACTACACTCAGATAGGTGAAAGGTTCAGAGAACTTTTGAAGCTCAAGAATGAACCTGTGGCCATAAGGTGGTCAGTGAGGGAGCCACAGGACATCGAAAGGGAGGAAGGTAAATCGAGGTTCTGCAAGAAGCTTGAGAAGGCCATGAAGGGGGAGGTTTTCTATGCAACTGCAGATGAGGAGGAATGTATGGGGGGTGCAAGATACACAGGGTTAAGGGACGCGAAAGAGTTCCCAGCCAATATGAGAAGCGGGGCATTCCTCACGGCCATGGGAGTCTACCGGGACATACCTGCAGTCCAGCGCTCCTGGAGAAACAATCTTAACATTGAACCTGGCATATTCAGGGCCCTGATATTCGCACCACTCGGAAGGGCTGAATTTGAACCAGACGTCATATTCATAATCTGCAATGCCAGGCAGGCCATGGAGATACTCCACGCCAATGCCTACGATTCCGGTTCACATGGACTGGGGGCTGACTCAGGACCCATATGCAGTTCAATGGCTGCACTCCCATATCTCACAGGTAAGGTAACCTATGGCTTCGGCGACACAGGGTCAAGGAGGCACATGGAGATCAGGGACGAGGACGTCATGGTGAGCATACCAGCAGGCGACCTTCCAAGGATAGTCTCAAACCTTGAGGAGATGAGAACCAGGAGGTCCTTCAGGGAGGAGTGATGAAAACAGGGAACCCATCATCCCTGAACACAGAATCACAATTAACTTAATAGGTATGTGAATCCCACTGAAGACCATGGAGGGCGTGTGAGGAATGCTCAGGATTCTCCTCGTAAGGGACGCTGAAGTTGATGTCTCTGATCTCCTTGAGAAGCTCAGCTCCCCTGGAGTTGAGGTGACCGTCACTGACACCATTGAAGGAGCCGACGACGCCGTACTGATATACACAACCCCCGATAGGGTCAGCTGGTGGGCTTCATGCGACATCAGGGTACCATTCATGTACCTCCTGGACCTTGATGAGAACGTTGTTGTAACATGCCCCCATGGATTCCTTGAAAAGCCAGCGGGAACAGAGGAAATTAAGGCGTGTATGGACTTTATCATCAGGAGACTTGTTCTGGAGGAGGAACGCTACAGAGAACTCTTTGAGAATATCAATACCTGTGTTGCAGTCTACGAGGCCGTGGATGATGGTGAGGATTTCATATTCACTGACTTCAACAGGGCCGCTGAGGAGACTGAGATGATTAAGAGGGAGGAGGTCCTTGGAAAAAGGGTGACTGAGGTGTTTCCAGGTGTGGAGGAGTTCGGACTCCTTGATGTCCTCAGGAGAGTATACAGGACAGGGAATCCTGAGCACTACCCCCTCACACAGTACCAGGACGAGAGAATAAGCGGATGGAGGGAAAACTTCGTGTACAGATTACCCTCAGGTGAGGTGGTAGCAGTTTATGAGGACCGCACAAAGGAAAAACAGCTTCAAGAGGAACTCGAGGAGAAGGAAAAACTCTACAGGACCATATTCGAGAACACCGGGGCTGCGACCACCATAGTGGATGAGGACACCACCATAATCCTTGCCAACAGAGAATTTGAGAGACTGAGCGGCTACTCAGGGGATGAGATAGAGGGGAAGAAGAGCTGGACCGAGTTCGTGGTGGACGAGGACCTTGAAAGGATGACGGAGTATCATAAACTCCGAAGAAGGGACCCGAGCCTCGCACCGAGGAGGTACACCTTCAGATTTCAAAACCGGCAGGGTGAAGTCAGGCACATGCAGATGATAGTGGACATGATCCCGGGTACCACGAAAAGCGTGACCTCCATGATGGATATCACAGAAATTAAGGAGGCTGAGGAGAATCTCCGGAGATCCCTCAGTGAGAAGGAGATCCTCTTAAGGGAGGTGCACCACCGCGTCAAGAACAACCTACAGATAATATCAAGTCTCCTGAACCTCCAGAGTCTCGGAACAGAGGGTGAAGAGGTCCGCGATGTGCTGATGGAAAGCCAGGGACGCATAAAGGTGATGGCAATGATACATGAGCACCTCTACCGTTCAGAGTCCCTTGCCAGCATCAACTTCAGGGACTATGTAGAGAGGCTTGTGGAGGATATAATCATATCCCATGGGACCGGTATAAGGAAGGTTATTGAAGTTGATGACATAAAACCGGATATTGACACCGCGATACCCCTTGGCCTCATAATCAATGAGCTTGTGACAAACAGTGTCAAGTACGCCTTCCCTGACGGGACAGGCACTGTGACCGTCAGGATCAGATCCCATGATGATGAGGTTTCGCTGGTGGTTGCTGATGATGGTGTTGGTTTACCTGAGGATATTGAGCCTGAGAACACTGATACCCTGGGTCTCAGCCTGGTGAGTATACTCACAGCGCAGCTGGATGGAACCCTCACCATCAGACGGGATCATGGCACTGAGTTCAGGATAAGCTTCCCTGCGGAACATTAGGGTACAGCAAGAAATGGAGCACTGCTGGAACTGATACTCTGGCTAATAACCATGTAAAGCAAGGACTGAAGGATAATTCTTAAAGCGTCTCCAGGATTTTTTGCTGAGTTTTGCTGGGCCCTGAAAAATTCTTATGTAACTGTTACATGGATGCCTGTTACATAAGAACCAGAAAACCACCCTGCCACCTGAAGGAACCCTAAAGGAAACAGAACTCATCATTCTGATTCTCTGATAGACACATACTCCTCTCGCGAGGGTGAACAGGTAGGTCAGCAATGTGTTCTGATAGACATATACTCCCTCCACCTCCGCGACATGAGAAGAAATATTTACCTTCGTAATATTATCGTTTAACGAAGGTTATTCTGAGTTTAGCATGAAAAATGAAAATGGTCTCAAATGGGTGTAAATCACCAGCACCATATATACTGAATGGTTTAATTACCCCATTCCCGCACAACTTTACCCTGCAAAGATGAAAAGGTCGAACTGAAGGTGTGATACGAATCCATGACGGACTTTACTTTAAGTTCACACCTATCAGAAATGGTGTGCTGGAGTCCCTGTCAGGACCATCAGAGGATATACATCACCACGTTACAGCACCTTCACCGATTGCAATGCCTCCAGATAAAATTAAATGATGGATAGAATTATGATATTACTAATTAAAAAATAGTTGTTAATCATCTTCCAGGTGATTGAGGATTATCCTGCGGATGTAGGCACTCATGCTTGTATTTGCCGGAACTCTGCTTTTAAGGGCCTCTATTTCATCAGGGTAGAGTCTGACAACAACGGGTTTCGTGTCTTTAAGTCCTCCTCCAGGTCTCCTTCCAACCATAAGATTACACCCCTTACATAAACTTGGTCTCCGGCACTTATAAAACTTTAGAATATGGGGCCGTTTTCCCTTCTGCTCTCCAGTTCTGATGCAAAACCAGGTTTAAAGGATGACTGCAGGATTGCTAAAGAGAAACAAAATCATGGGATGGCAATAGTCGCAGGAAAAAATAAAGGCGAGATTCTGCATGGAGCCGATATGACACGGTTGGGTACCTCTCATAGAATTACCTAAAGATCAGTATATCGGAATGTTCTCAGTGCTGTTCTCACTCTGAAGATTACATAGAGATCTATCAAGTACACAACTACCAGTCCATGAACCAGAGGATTAAACAGAAACTCTCTATATCCTCACCCAGATTTCATGACCAGTATCACCCTTTAGAACCTGCGCCTTTATCATGCATCAAGCATATTGTTATGTAATCACAAAACAGCCCCCACGGAAAAAGATATAATGAACTCCTCCGATAACTAAGAATGGAAATCGTCTTTAAGTGATATCATGGCCTACCTCATATGTGAGAACTGTAACCACTACTGGCAGATCAACTCTGAAGAGGAATTCTGGGTATTCTACATGTGCGACGAGTGCGGGTCACTTCTACTCTACGTTAACAGCCTCAACGAGTACCGTAACCTGACAAAGAGTGTTCCAGAATCCTTTAAGAGGACCCACACCCAGAAGAAGGCTGAGAGGTACTGGAGGCTCTCAGGTGTGGGGCACTGGACCCTCCCTCTGGCTGCCATCACCTTTGCCTCAGGCATACTGCTTCTAATCACGGGCCTTAAATGGGCCATAATCCTGGTCCTGGCCGGACCTACCATCATGTTACTGTCCCTTGCAATCATGAGGACGGGTGAAATGAGGGGTATGGGCTGGACAAAGGGTTATGTGGGTGAACTCATAGTGGCCAGCTGCCTCAGAAGGCTCCCCCAGGGATATCACATCTTCAACGACGTTCACCTTCCAGGTGCCCACGGAAACATCGATCACGTTGTTGTGGGGCCCACAGGGGTCTATGTGATCGAGACAAAATCCTACTCAGGAAACTATATAGTGAGGGGTGACCGCTGGTTCCTGGATGACGACCTCAGGAAGGAGGAGATAAGATCACCATCCATCCAGGCAAAGAGAAATGCCGCCACACTCAAGGAGTTCCTGGAATCAGAGGACATCTACGTCTCATGGGTAAATGCAATTGTGGCATTCATCAACAGCTCCTGCACCATCATCGAGGATGACGAATACTGCCTGATAATGAAGCCCTGCCAGATCCCCGACCACATATCAAGAAGCCGTCTCATGCTCGGTGAGGGTAAGGTGAACAGTATAGTCAAGGTTCTGAGGAAGCACTCCTCAGAGGTCTGGTGACTGAGGCCCGACTACTGAAATACCACATCTTTATATGCTTGAAGGTCATAAATATCTTCTTCAATTCCAGGGATGGAGGATTCTGATGGATTACTATGAAAAATTCAGGAGTTTTCTGGCAATATTCCTTCGCGGACTTTTCATGGGAAGCGCGGATGTGATGCCCGGGGTCTCAGGAGGGACCATAGCACTCATAACAGGTATATATGAGAGGCTGGTGCATGCGATAAGCAGCATAAAATTTGGATTCATAAAGCCACTCCTCAGGGGTGACCTTGCAGGTGCCCGGGAATCCATGAGGGATGAGGTTGACTTTGAACTCTTCATACCACTCCTCACAGGTATAGCATTCGCCATGCTGACGCTGTCCAAGATCATACTCTTCTTCATAACAAACTACGTCGCATACACCTACGCCTTCTTCTCAGGTCTCATACTTGCATCGGCATACATAGTCTACCAGAAGATCAATGGCCTTTCGGTTAAGAATCTTGCAGCCGGTGGAGCAGGCTTGATCTTCGCCTACCTCTTTGTGGGCCTTAACCCTATACAGGCAAACCATACCCTGCCAGTGATCTTCATATCAGGTTTTGTGGCGATATGCGCCATGATACTGCCAGGTATATCAGGAGCCTTCCTTCTCCTTCTCCTGAACCAGTACGAGTACATGCTCGGGGTTCTTAACAGGCTGGCCATAGTTGAAATTGTGACCTTCATTGCAGGTGCGGCAATAGGTATAATGAGCTTCTCGAGGGTCCTTGACTACCTCCTCAGGAACCATGAGGCCATCACCATGTCATTCCTTGTGGGGCTCATGATAGGCACCCTCAGGCTGCCCTACAACAAGATATCAATGGTTGATACCTACTCAATCATAATATCGGCTGTAATAGCCATCACTGGCTTTGCAATCGTTATGATACTTGAGAGCCGCTTTGACTACATTGACTACTGAATCCTCCAGTTCTACTTTTTCAGTAACTGAATGCAGATAGAGGTTTACATTTCTCCACGAAAAACTTCTTAAATAGAGAATAAAGAGCCATATCATTTATTCTAATTAACAGCCATATCAACATCCGATTACTGCAGCCACAGAGTCTATCTAGGTGCTCACGACGAAAATTGTATATGGCATCGGCCTTAATGGAATCACATGAAAGATGTCATGGAGATGCTGAGGCGCTACTTTAAAGATAAGGCTCAGGTTAAGATGGCTTACCTCTTCGGTTCGGTGGCATCTGAAAGTGGAGGACCTCTAAGTGACATTGACATCGGAGTACTCCTTGATGATGATCTGGATAGGGTTGAAAGGTCCAAGGTGAAACTTGAATTAATATCAGAACTTACATCTCTGCTCAAATCTGACAGGATTGACCTTGTAATAATGAATGATGCTCCCGTAAATCTTAATTATGAAATAATAAAGTCTAGAAAGCCTTTAATTGAAAATAAGTCCGTGAAGGTTGACTTTGAACACTACATACTCTCAAGGTACCTGGATAGAAGATACTATGACAGGAGATGGGTATCCAGGTACATTGAAAGGAGAGATGACAGCCATGAATGATATTGAGAGGGTCGCCAATAGAATAAAGATCATGAACTCCTATGTTGAGTTCCTTAAAGAACACAGGGCATCAGAAAAAGAACTTTCAGAGGACTACCTCCTGAGATCTGCAATTGAGAGAAACCTCCAGCTCGCCATTGAATCTGCTCTGGATACTGGGGAGATTATTATCTCAATGGAGGATCTTGAAAAACCCGAGACCTACAGAGACATCATTGAGATCCTTGAAAAGCACAGAATACTTCCACATGAATTTGCAGAGCGATTCTCTGAAGCTGCTGGTCTGAGAAACATTCTTCTCCACATGTATACGGATGTTGACCCTGCCCTAATTGCAGAGTTCCTTGCAAACCGCCTTGAAGACTTCGACCTCTATTCAGAGTATATTTTAAGTTTCATTGAAGCCAGATCCTCCAGAAAATCTGAATGAGAGGCCTTTCAACAGGATCATGATGATCCAATTTAGAGATCCTGAATATGCTGGCAACCACCTCTTATTCTGCAACACCTCCATTTATCTGCGTTTTTTCAGCGCCAGAGAATCATTCTATCTGGTAAATCTCAAACATGTGATCTCTTGCCTTTGATATGTAATATGAGGCTGTCTCATCGGGTGCCAGCCGGCAGAGGAAATCAAAGGTGTACTTCAGGATATCCACCTTGACCTCACGATCAACACAATCAAAGAAATAAGACCTTCTGAGTGCCTCTTCCCGCCCCACATCTGTGCTGCAGATCTCTCTTATTCTCCTGTTCATGTCGAAGGGGTTCTTTATTTCATCCAGTTTCTCTAAGAGGCTGCGCTCTGATAGGTCCATCATACCTTCACCATCAATAAACCGTTCATTGAACTCCACATCAACAATCTCACCGTCCTCAACCGTAAAGGCGTAGACGCTACAATATGACTCCAGATCATAAGAAAAATCAACCATGACCTCAGTGATATACAGTGCAACAGGTAGCAACATATCAATAAACCATGACCTGACCATTAGAGGATCAAAATCCCCTAAATCCACATTACTCAGATCAAGATCCATATAATCTGCATCAAAATATGCAATAAAGTCTTCATCATACCTGAAGGATGAAATAATGTACTCCCTGTTATCCTGGTAGGTCCTAGTAAAAACCTCTCTAATCCCATCATCGGGCATACCATCTATAACATAATTAAATGCCGTATCACACAGCCTCTCCTTATTATCATCATAGAATGCCTCAGTGAAACGTTTCCATCCATCATTAACTGATTCCTTATCAAACAGGTGTTCATATTCATACTCATTAACCAGCTCCACCAGTACATCAGCCGTTTCATCATCAATATCTGACATGACATAAACGCCGTCAGGTAACTTATTCTGTCTTTCTAAATCTACCATCTTTAACAGCTCCACCTAAACAAAAGCTTCATCAACCATAAATAATCCCATAACTCACCGATAACTCCAAAAAGAGGTAATCCATTAATTCGAACCATTATTCATCAAACCTTAAAACATTTAATATCGTCAATCTTCCAGATCTGACCACCAAACTCCTTAACCTGTTTCAGAGTCAGCTCCTTACCACGAAGCTCATACGGGACATGAGGGAGAACCACATGGAAGTACTCAACACCCTTACGGAGTAACCTCCGGATCAGGTGGATAGGGAGAATACCGTAAACAATATCGCCTTTTCTCATCCTCAGCATCATCTCATTACTAAGATGACCAGTCACGAAGACGTCCCGGTCAAGGCCCTTACCATTCAGTTTAGCCAGTATCCAGTCCACAGTACTCTGGTGCCTCGTAATAATATATATTCTACCATCATCCATTTCATTACACATAAAATCACCTCGGATAGAATTGTTTCTCCTCACTATATACAACAAGTTCAAACACCACCAACAAACCCAGAAACACAAACAAAACCACCGCAAAGACGCACAGACCCAGAAAAGACTCGAAGTACTCAAACAAACACAAAAAATAACAAAAAACAAAACACAGACCCAAAAAGACCAGAAAAACAACACAAACACACCCAAAAAAACCGAAACACTTAAATACTGAAAGGGATTTCTGCAGCAGAAGGGAGACAACATACATGTCAACAGAGCACACGTGGTCATACCTCACCTTCATCATCAGGCAGTGATCAATCCAGGAATCCACTCTGAAAAAATCAGAAGAAACCCTTTGCCATGCAGGGATCAAAGATGTCAGCGCTCACGTGAACAAAAAAGTAGAAGAAACCTCACCATACTGAAAAGATTATTTTACTGTGATGAAACAGATATATATTCATGCAGATTCTGAGGGGTATTGGTGCGGGTGCAGGCAGGAGCAGTGGAAGGGTCCGCATAATACGGAACCTCGAGGACGCGAGGAACCTTGAATGGGGAGAGGTGGCTGTTTTCAGGAAGATATCCCGGGACATGCTACCTGAGATCCGGAGGGCAGGCGCTGTCATAGCAAACTACGGCGGCCTCACAAGTCACGCCGCGATAACCCTCCGGGAGCTTGGCATACCCTGTGTCCTTGGAACAGAGGTTGCCACCGAGGTCCTCCGTGAAGGTATGATAGTAACGGTTGATGGAAAAACAGGGGGGATCTACCGCGGGGTGATGGACTGGGTGAAGGCTGAGGATACCCCCGGTTTCCATGAGACAGCCACCGATGTCATGGTAAACCTCAACTTTCCCTGGCTGGCACCAAAGGTGGCTGAATTCGCAGACGGTGTCGGCTCAGTAAGGATAGAAAATATGGTGATAGAGACCGGGAAACACCCCCACCTCCTCCTGAGAGAGGGAAAACTGGCAGGAGTCCTTGAGAAGGGGCTCAGGGAGATACTTGAGGCCTTTCACCCGAAACCCGTCATATTCAGGACCTTCGATATCCCTGTTGATGAGCTCACAAATCTAAGGGGCTCCTTCGAAGCCTGTGAGAGGAACCCGTTCCTTGGAATGAGGGCTATAACAAGGGACCTGATGGAACCTGAGATCCTGATGGCTGAATTCGAGGCCCTTGGGAACCTCCTGGATTCTGGTTACAGGAACCTCCAGCTTAAGTTCCCATTTCTCAGGGACATGGATGAGTACGTGACTGCAGTTGAACTCCTGGAGGAGTCAGGAATCACGCCCCACAGGGATATAGTGGTCGGGGCATCAGTGGAGACACCATCGGTGGCCCTCCAGATTGATGAACTCCTGGCCGCTGGCGCTGATTTCATATCCCTTGGCATGAGTGACCTCACAATGTGCAGCCTTGCAGTTGACCGCAGAAGCACCCGCGTGGCCGGCCTCTTTAACCTCTCACACCCTGCAGTGCTTGGACTGGTGGGAGATGTTATAGGAGCCTGTCATGAGGGTGGTGTGAATGTCTATGCCGCTGGATACGCTGCAACCAGTTACATGCTAGTCAGGAGACTTGTTGAGATGGGTGTTGACGGTGTATCCACAAGCCCGGACAAGATCCTGAGGATGAAGTACTTCATAGCCAGGATAGAAAGGTCCCTGATGCTCAGGGGCGCTGGAAGGGTGGAATAGTTCATTCAAGTGGGAACGTGATCCTGAAGAATGCGCCATCCCTGTTTCCATATTCCAGTTCACCCCCAATCTGCATCACAAGGTTTGATACAAGCTGCATTCCGAGTGATTCCAGTTCATCAATGTTAAAGTCCTCAGGGAGCCCCCTGCCGTTATCTGATATTTCAAGGATACCAAGATCATCCTCCCTCTTGAGTGAGATCACTATCCTGCCTCTGTCCCCTGTGAAGGCGTGTTTGATTGAATTGGAGATTATCTCATTGGTTATCAGGCCCAGGGGGATGCACCTGTCCATCTCAGCCATTATATCATCATAGTGGACATCGAGATCCACAAGGAGGCCACCGGTGGACTGCAGGGTGGTCATCTCCTCTGCAATTGCCCTGAGGTAGTCTCCAACATTTATCATGGAGAGGCTGCTTGACCTGTATATCTTCTCATGGGCAACTGCCATGGCCCTGACCCTCATCTGGCTATCCCTGAGGACATTGAGGGTCTCCTGGTTGTCTGTGTATGCTGTCTGGAGGGACAGCAGGCTTGCCACTATCTGGAGGTTGTTCTTGACCCGGTGGTGTATCTCCCTCAGGAGAACCTCCTTCTCACGGAGGGATTCCCTGAGCTGATTGCGCATGGTTATCCTCTGCAGACCATCGGATATTTCCCCTCCAAGTACCTCCAGGAACTCAGTTTTTTCTTTAACGTCACTGTATGCTGCTTGGAGACTTAAGACACCCCTTAAGGCCCCATCCACACTCAGGGGTATCTCAATGATTTCTCCATCCACCCGAACACCCTCTGTATCTGGAATGCTGTCTGGAGGCTTCAATCCCCTCTCAACCTTTAAATCTGGGTCAAGGTATGCTGATCCCCCATTGAATTCAGGGCATCTGATTATGAAATCAAGGACTCCCTCGAGGAATAATTCAGGGTCTTCTGTATCAGCCAGTTTGAGTATGATATTTATGAGCCTGAGGTGGTTCCAGTGCTCATTCATCCTCCTCCTGTAGCTGATCTGATTTACAGCCAGCATATAGTACTGTGAGATGTGCCTGACAGCCCTGAGATCCGCTTTACTGAAGCTGCTGCCCCTGAGTATGAACTCTGAGCTCATATCTGCAGAGGAGGAGGTTATGCGGATCATTTTACCATCCTCTGAGAGTCCCTCAAGGTCTGGAACCTCTTCAGTGGGTTCCAGCTTTTCTGTGATGGTGATTGTCTCCCCATTTCTCAGTCTTATGATTCCTCCATCCGCGCCTGTAAGTTTGCATGTAGCATCGAGTATGTACTCTGTGAATTCCCCCAGATTATCAGTTGAGACCGCCTGTGGGTAGATTTCACTGAGGACCCTTCTAACACGGAGTTCATCCCTCAGTTTCCGCTGGGACTCCCTGAGTTTTGTTATGTCATTGAAGCTCAGGATCATCTGATCTGAATCTGGAAGATCACCCCTGTGGACCATGACATGGAGGTTTCCCCTGACCCCCTTCATCCTTATCAGCGCCCTCTGGGAGTCCCGGAGTTTCTCAAGTTTCTGAAGTTCATCCTGGTCCAGCAGGTCCCTTAAATTGAAGCCCTCATCAACACCGAAGAGTTCCCTGAAGACCCTGTTTGTCCCTGTGATATTCCACTCCCGGTCTGTGATGGCTGTGGGGGTGGCCCTGTTCTCAAATATTGCCCTGTAACGGTTCTTTGATCTTCTGAGTTTCTCCTTGGTTTCAATGTAATCTGTGACGTCCCTCAGTATCTCTATGGCCCCCACGGTTCTATCCTCCCCGTCACGGATCGGGGATGCCTTGAGCTGGAAGTGCCTGCCCATGTGCTCAACATGGACCTCTGCATAGATTGCATTACCCTCCCTGCTGATGTTGCGGTACCTTGAAGGGGCCTTTCCAGGGTTCAGCAGGAATTCAAGGAGCCCCGGGGTCCTCCTGCCATAGAATGGAACCGCGTAGGCCCTGTCACCCCTCCCAAGGATCTCCTTCTTTTTCACACCTGTGAGTCTCTCAATCTCACGGTTCCAGGCTATCACCCTTCCACGGGTATCCAGGGCGAAGGTAGGGTCGGGTATGGACTCCAGGAGGTCCCTGAACTTTCTGTGCTCCTCCTTTAACTTCCTGTGGGCCCTGTAGAGTTCAGTCATGTCCCTGACAATGCCCATCACAATGTCACCTGATCTGCTGAGGACCACCCTTGTCGGGAATGTCTCACCGCTGATCTTTCTGTGGATCCATGTGAACTCGCATTTTTCGCCATTCATTGCCCTCTCAATAAGTTTTCGGGCAATTTCTGAGGATTCACCATGGTGCTGGTACTCAGGTGATAGCTCCCATGGTTTTTTGCCCAGTATGTCTTCCTCATCTCCCCCGAAGAGTTCAAGGGCCCTGCTGTTACATCCTATTATCCTGAAGTCCTTCATCAGGAATATTGCATCCCCTGTATTCTCAAAGAGTTCCCGGTACCTTGAGGAAATATCATTCATCCTCCGCTCTGATTCCATCCTCCTGAGGGCACCGGCTGTGCTGGATGCTATCTCCCTGAGGAAGCCCATCTCCTCATCGTCAATCATCCTGGGGGCTGAGACCACAAGGTAAAGGGGTTTGCTGCAATCTTCAAGTTCAATGACTGCAGTTGAGGTATCCTCCCCTGCAATGATGCCTGGCCGGAGTGGTGATACTCTTTTTTCACCCTCCCCTGCAATCACGGTTCCATCAGATTCCCTGAAGGATGCTCCTGAGTATCTGGCCTCCATCAGGATCCCGGAAACCCCTTCCATCAATTCCTGAGGGGTGGCTGAGATGGCTGCCTGGCGGTTGATCCTGCTTAGAAGTCTGAGGCAGCTGTTGTTCCTCCTCAGCGTCCTCTCAAGCATTTTCTGGGGCGTTATATCCCTGAACATGCAGAATCCTCCCCTGAAGCCGGAGGATTCAATGAGGGGGTGACCTGAGAGTATCACCCACCTTGTCCCGTCATCCGTCCTGAAACGGAGTTCATGTTCACCCGAGGATCCCCTTCTGCATGAATCAAGGATTCGCTCCATGGTCTCCCTGTCAGAGGGATGTATAAAATCAAATATCTTCCTTCCGATAATCTCGTCCCTTCTCATGGAGAGGAGGTCAGCCATCCTCTCATTGCAGTACTGGATGCTTCCATCAGCATTGAATACGCAGACACCCTCACCTGTGGTTTCCAGTATCTCCTGGTACCTCCTGCTGGTATGTGAGAGCAGGTTCTGGATCCGGTTCTTGTAGATTGCAAGTTCCATTGCGTAGCCAAGTTCCCGGGAGTTGAAGGGCTTGAGGAGGTAGGCCTCAGGTTCAACCTCGGCTGCCCTCTCAAATACCTCCCTGCTGGAGTAGGCTGTGATGAAAATCAGTGGGACGTCCATCTCCTTCTTTATGGCCCTTGCTGCTGTGACTCCATCCACATCTGAGGGGAGTACTATGTCCATGAGGATGACGTCGGGTTTCATCCTCAGCGCGGTTTCAATGGCATCCTCCCCGGTCTTTACACTGACCGTTTCATACCCCCAAGATTCCAAGAGCCTTAAAAGTTCAAGGGAGGTTACAGCCTCGTCCTCGACGACAAGGGCAGATGGCATGGATATTATATTATTTTTTCTGTTATATTAATTTTTTTATTGAAAGAAAAAAGTTGAATGTATATCTGTAAACCATTGTGGTTGATTATGTGTGCAGTGGTGCCGGGTTCTGTACCCGGATATCCTTTCCGGGTCCATATTCTGCTACAACCGTATAATTTCCATCCGGGCTAATAATGCGGAGCTACCAAACTTCCTATTCAAGCTCATATTCAAGGCCAAGAAGAACCTCCCTGATCCTGTTAAGGGTCTCATCGGGGGCATCCCAGTAGCCCCTCTCAGCTGTTTCAAGGAGTATCTCACCCATCCTCACAGCCGCATAGGGGTTGTTCTCTGAGATCCTCCTCCTCATCTCATCATCAAGTATCAGGGTTTCTGCGACATCATCATAGACCCAGTTATCCACTGCACCGGTCGTTGCAGAGAATCCCAGGAGGTGTTCCACCCGGTCCTTGATGTTCTTGGCACCATGGTGGTCATGGGCGAGCATCCCATCCAGCCAGACCGGATTGAGGATTCTGCACCTTGCAGCCCTCCCTATAACCTCATCAAGGCCCTCAACGTAGATTTCATCCTCAGTTGAATCCACGACCCTGACGCTGCAGGAACCCCCCAGGCTCCGCACCGAGGAGGTGAGGCCACCCATGAATTCATAGTAGTGGTCAAGGTCTGTAACCTCATACTCCACGTTATCCCTCTCCTGGGCCACGAGCTCAACCCTCTGGAGGTTCCTCCTGAATTCGTCCGGTGCCTCTCTCACAGAATCAGGGAGATAGGCGTAACACATCTCCCCAAGGTAGGCTGCTGCCAGTTCATCCTCCTGATCCCAGGCACCGCCTCCTATGATATCCGGGATGCTGCTGGCATACTCCGCTGGTCCAGGGCCGAATATCCTCGGGGGGACCTTCACCCATCCATCCTCAAGGTTATGTTTCAGGATGTAATTATCCTCCGGGTCCTCGTCAAGACCTGCAACGGTTTTGAAGGCCCTGTTAAGTATCTCAATCTGGGATCCGAGTGTGTCCCTGAATATGCCGCAGATGTTCACCAGGACATCAACCCGGGGTCTTCCAAGCTCATTGAGGGGTATGACATCTATGTTCTTTGCCCATGGACCATACTTCCTGTTTATGCGCACCCCCAGGAGTTCCAGGATCATTGAAATGGTATCTCCACCTGTTTTAAGGGTTTCGAATCCCCATAGAACCACTGCAACGGTCTCGGGGTATCTCCCATTTTCCTCCAGGTAGTCCTCAAGGAGTTTTCTGGCTGCAAGCCTGCCCCTTGATTCGGCCAGGGGTGCCGGTATCTTCATGGGATCAAAGGCGTGCATGGAGTAGCCTGTCGGGTATACCTCAGGGTCCCTGATGGGGTCTCCGCCCCTGGAGGGGTTCACATACCTTCCCTCAAGTGCCTCAAGGAGGCCCCTGCTTTCACCCCTGAAGTCACAACGCTCAGATAAGCTACGCACCCATTCAACGTATTCAGGGGGAAGATCCACTGATTTCCCTGTGACTATCCTCTTCAAAGCCTCAGCCGCGCGCCTTTCAATCTCCCATCCTGTGGATGTATCCATTGAACCCCTGTAATCCAGTCCAAGCTTCTCTGCCACCATTGAATGGATGGAGGGGTATTCCCTGTCAAATCTGAGTACACCGAGGAGGTAGCTGACCATGTCATCGGGGTCCCACTCTGAATCCATTATGTGAAGGCCCCTTGGTATCAGTCGCCTTTTCATCCTGAAGAGTTCAGACTCAATCTCAGGGATATCCCCCCTCAGGTTAAGCTGTGAGGCCCTCTCAATTATCTCATCCCTCAACCCATCATCAGGGTCCCCATGCCACTGGTCGATGAGTTCCTCCAGTACCAGGTAGTCACCGTAGAGGTCAGACTGCCTCACAGGTGGTGACGCATGCGCCACCGGGAGGGCGTAGGTTCTTCTCCTTGCTATGGTCGACTCTGAGGTGTTACCTGCCCAGTAAAGGTATATGTTGGGGAGCTCCCCCAGGAGCAGGTCAGGGTAGCATTCAGCCCCCAGGGCGGTCTCCCTTCCAGGTAGAAACTCAAGGGTCCCGTGCATCCCGAAGTGGATGATGGCGTCAAGTCCCACTGAATTGAGGTAGGCGTAGAAGGCCAGGTACTGGTGGTGGGGTGGATTATCCCTGCTATGGTAGCTGTCGGTCTCCATGATTCCGCGGGAGGGTTGTATGCACAGGTAGACCGAGCCCAGTTCAGTCACCGGGATGATGATGTCATCACCATCAACCATCAGCTCCCCCGGTGGTTCGCCCCACCTTGCCCTCACATCATCCTGGATCCTCTCTGGCAGACGACTGAAAAATTCCAGGTAATCGCTGAGGGGGATCCTATGGCCGCCATATTCATGGTAGGATGGACTGTTGATGAGTCCCTCCCTCATGAGAATATCCTTGATGGGTTCATCAGGTATCCTTACACTGTATCCCCTCTCCCTCAGCCTCCTGAGGAAAACCTCCAGGCTTTCAAATACGTCAAGGTAGCCCGCGTTTCCAAGGTTGGCCTCCCCCGGAGGGTAGTCATAGAGGATTATCCCTATCCTCTTCTCATGGTTCTCCATTGTCCTCAGCTTCAGCCAGTTGAGTATCCTTGCAGCGAATCTGTCCATGCGCTCGGGCACCACGTCAACAACCCTCACCTCCCCCAGGTCGGGGTCATTGAGGGTCCTCATACCCGCCGTGAATACCGGTTCAAAGCCCCCGTCAAGTTCCGGGAGTGTTATGCCAAGAACTATCTCCATCGGGTTGAGGCCCTCACCACCTGCCTCCCATTCGTCGAGGTCTGTCTCATAGCCCCTCAGGCAGATGAGGTATGGGGCGCCTATCCTCCTCAGGAGCCTCCTTGTGGCCCCAGGGTCGCCGCCCAGGGGGCCCCTGTTCAGCTGGAAGTACTGCATGTTGACAAAGAGGTCCATGTCCCCCATGTACTCCTCGATTGCCCTAAGGTTGTTCTCGACGTCCGAGAAGACCACGGTGCAGTTCACACTTCCATGGAGGCGACTGTAGAGTTCCTCAACCAGGGGTCTCGTGTCATCGAAGTGCATCCCTGAATAGAAGAGCATGCCAACTGTTGAGAGCTCCGGGTTGAAGTTTGAAGCCCGCCTGTAGGACTCCAGGTCCCTGTAGAATCCCCTGAAGGGGAGGTAGAGCCCGTAGGGCGGCATCTCCACCGGGTCCTCGAAGGGAACCTCCAGGTCGGTGTAGCTGTCCAGGAGGAAGAGTATCAGGTTCATGATGTTGTCGGGGTCGCCGGCCCCATAGTAGTCCATGGCCTGGAACCATCTCTTGAGGTCATCCCTGATCTCATCTGACCCGTGCAGTTCGAGTATGGCTTCAAGGTCCCTCTCTCTTACAAGTGAATCTATCCTTCCAGGTGCCGCTGCAACGAGTTCACCAAGATCAAGTTTGCCCATGGATGTCAGGGAAAGTATGTGGTTGCTCCCCCAGACCAGGGATATGACGGTCTTATCCCTGTCCCTGAGGATGCCCGGGAGTTCCCTCCCTATCCTCTCGTTACCCCTTATATCCACGAGTATTATGTCGGATTCATCGATGTATTCAGCCACGTCATCCATGGGGACGCGGGGGTCCTCATATTTCTCAAGGTAGACCTTAGTTATGCTTACAATGTCCCCATGTTCCTCCCTTATCCTTGTCAGCGCCTCCTTCAGTGAGGCCGTGTTGTTCATGGTGGTAACAGCAAGTATCCTCTTCATAAGTAACCACCACCCATCACCACAGTGGTAACAGCAAGTATCCTCTTCATAAGTAACCACCACCCATCACCACAGTGGTAACAGCAAGTATCCTCTTCATAAGTAACCACCACACATCACCACAGTGGTAACAGCAAGTATCCTCTTCATAAGTAACCACCACCCATCACCACAGTGGTAACAGCAAGTATCCTCTTCATAAGTAACCACCACCCATCACCACAGTGGTAACAGCAAGTATCCTCTTCATAAGTAACCACCACCCATCACCACAGTGGTAACAGCAAGTATCCTCTTCATAAGTAACCACCACCCATCACCACAGTGAATACCAGTTTCATTATCAGTCACCTCAAACATGTTGATACTGAATCAGCGCCCGCTACCTCATGATCCGGGAGGACCAGGGCGCCGTTATCCATCATGATCGTCCGGTCTGCAACCATCTGAAGGAACTCCATGTCATGGGAGATCAGAATCATGGCCACCCCCATTCCCTTCAGCTTACCTATCCACCCTGCAAGTCTTTTCATGTTATCAAGGTCCATGCCCGTCGTTGGCTCATCCATTATTATGAGATCTGGTTTTCTGAAGAGATAAACAGATATGAGTGTTCTCTGCTTTTCACCGCCGCTGAGTGAATGTGGGTGTCTCTCCATCAGCTGATGGAGCTTCATGGTCTCAAGGAGGTCCTCAACATCCCCATCAGAATAATCATCCAGACCGAAGGTTATCTCCCTCTTCACAGTATCCATGAACAGCTGATGGTCCGGGTCCTGCATCACGAGACCGGCGGTGCCCTCAACCCTGATCTCACCCATCTCCGGCTTTATGAGCCCCACAATCAGCCTTGCAAGGGTCGTCTTTCCAGAGCCATTCGGGCCTGTCAATCCAAGGACCTCGCCCCTCCAGAGATCCAGGTTAACACCATCGAGCCTGAAGTCTCCCTGGGTGTGGGAGATGTTCATTACCCTCAGTACCGGGTCCTGTTTCGTTTCAGGAGGGGTGGAAACCTTAGAGGAGGGCCTCAGACCGCGCCCTCCACAGGACCTCTGATTGAAACCTGGAGATGGAGACCTCAGACCGTACCTTTCCCTGAATTCAGGGTCCAGGAGGTTATCAGTGTCTGTCTCCTCAACGATCATGCCCTCATCCATCACCACGACCCTGTCAAAGACCTCAGGGACCCTGTAGGTTCTGTGGTCAATCAGGATCAGTGTTTTATCCCTGAGATTTTTGAGGACGCTGAAAAGGTCATCGGTGGATCCCTGATCCAGGTTGGATGTTGGCTCATCCATGAGGAGGATTTCAGGGGACATGGAGAGCTGTGATGCTATTGCAACCCTCTGCTTCTCACCCTCTGAGAGGTTGAAAACGCTTTCATACCTCTTATGCTCCATACCAACCCTCCGGAGCGCATCCTCCACGAGTTCCTCACGTTTATCCAGCTGGAGGGTATCTGGCCCCAGGGATACCTCTGAATTAACATTCAATGTGAAGAACTGGGACTCCGGGTTCTGGAAGACGTATCCAACATCCGCTGCAAGGTCCCCTGGGGTGAGGGAGTCTGTGTCCCTGCCCATCACCCTGACTGTTCCATCCATCTCCCCTCCCATCATGGAGGGTATCACCGCAGTTACTGCCCTTGCAAGGGTTGATTTTCCACTCCCACTTCTTCCTGTGATGAAGACCGATTCACCTCTTTTAACCCTTAAGCTGACGTCACTGAGGGCCAGCCGGTCCTGATTGGGATACCGGTAGCTCACACCATCAAGGAGGATGGCGTCCAATCAGACCACCGCCCCATCCATTATCACGAGGGATGCGAAGATAACAGTGAAGAATGCTAAAAAGGTGATATCCCTCCCTCTAAACCTGAGACTCCCTCCGGGACCCTCGCGAGGGTTAAAGCCCCTGGTCTCTGCAGCGATGGCCACCTCATCTGAAATCTTCACAGTCCTTATTATCAGGGGTATTATGAGTCCCCTGTAGAGGAGGGAAGGCCTCCTGATGATGGAAGATCCTGAAAGACTGGTCCTGAGTTTGAGGGAGTCCCATATGGAGGAGGCCTCCACGGCAAGGGCAGGTATGTATCTGAGGGTGACTGTGAGTGTGAAAACTATCTCCCCGGGGATTCTGACGGATCTGAGGGACTCTGCAAGCTTCTGAGGCTCGGTAGTGAAGGCAAAGGATAGTCCTGCCGCTGATATTATGAAGAAACGGGCAAAGAAGAGGCTCAGAAATCCCATGGTGTGCGGGTTACCTGAGAGCACCATGATAATGGCAAGGGAAACCAGCCAGAAAAGGATGATGAATGAGAGGAAGGGGGCTGCAAACCTCAGGGACCCTGAATGGGCTATCAGTGCCGTGAAAATGACTCCCATGATTATCAGGAGGGTCAGGTCTGATATGAATGCAGACAGGAGCGTGGCGGATACCACCACAGTGAGCTTTGAGAGGGGGTTTACCTCCACAAGGAACCCCTCAGGGGTTGATGTGAATGGTGAGAACACGGCCTTAAGGTCCAATGAAAGACCTCCATGAGACATTAATCCAGGGCCCCGGCCCTTCTGAGCTCATTTATGATACCGTAACCCACAAGGGCACCCAGCATTCCAAGGACAGATACTGTTATGGCAGATACAATTATCAGTGCCGGTGCCAGCATGAAGCTGGAGAACCCGAAGAGGAAGGGAACCGTGAGGATGACGAGGGTCTCGATGAACTTATCAACACCACAGCCCACTAGAAGGGAATTCCTTGAAGAGTAGACGCCGTATGTCAAACCGACGGCGGCATCCGCTGCAAGGCCTCCCAGGAAGGTCGCGGGTAGTAGGGGCAGGAATGCTGGCATTATGAATCCGCAGATTATCCCGTTAACAAGGCCTATCAGGGTGAAGGTGCCTATCTTTCCCACCTTTGCAAGTCCAACGCTTATGACGATACAGACAAAGAAGGCGGATGCAATCGACTTGAATGCATCCACAGGTGTTATGGCTGCAACACCAAGGATGGTCACCGTCTGAACGATGTACATCAGGGCTATTATGAGGCCCGTGAAGGCCAGATCAGCTGTTGTGAAATCTCTGAATCTAAACAACAATCACACCTCCATGCGTGTCATGTTTTTTCATAAACTCCCAAAGTCCTAGATCAGTATATCATCAAGGTAGAAGATTTCAGAGCCAAAGCGTGACGCCATGTCCTCAAGTATCCCCAGGCTCCTCTTCTCGGGTTCTGCATTAACGAATAAAAGGTTCAGGTTCCTCAGTTCAGTTTCAAGCATGGTCATGTCCTCCTCGAGGTTGGAGTTGATGAATACGTTGCAGCGGCCATCCGATATTACAACGGCTGTGCATGCCTCATCGCTGGATGATGATGCAACCTCAGCCGCCAGTCTGAGTGCCGGTGTGAGGGGTGTCCTCCCGCCTGACCTGAGACCCTCAAGGGCCTCCTCAACGGTCTCAAGATTCGATGTGGGATCAACCACCAGGTTTGCCTCATATCCCCTGAAGGCTATGAGGGCTATCCTGTTCCTCTTTTCATAGGAGTCCCTCAGGAGCAGCCATGATACCGTCTTTGCAAATTTTATCTTCCTATCAAGTCTCATTGATGACGAGGTGTCAAGGACGATTATGTAGAGTGCCCTGGATTTCCCGATCCGGACCTTCTCCATGAGGTGTTCGGGTTCTATGGTTCCTGTTCCAGCTGAAGCAGCCTTCCTCAGGGTTGCATCAACGGCCACACTGGAGGGTTCAGGGTTCTCCCGGGCGCGGACATATTTACCCCTCCTCCCGGTTACTGTTGAACTGCTCTGGCCCTGGAGGGATCCCTTCAGGTCAGGGATCTTCAGGTCACGCCTCAGCCTCCGTTCCCTGTCAATCTCTGAGTCATCCTCGAATTCGCCATTCATGATGTCCTCTATAATCTCCTGGCTGAGTTCCTGTTGTCTCTGGAATGGTAGCTGTCTGAGTCTGTGCTTCATGGCAAGGAGCGCAGCCTCCATCACATCATCCCTTGTGACCCTCCTCCTGCCGTTGAATGCCGCCAGTGCCCTCGCGGTCCTTGCAGTTATGATATCGGCCCTGTGGGTCCTGATGCCAAGGGCTGCTGCTATCTCAACTATGAGGCCAAGGGTCTCATCATCCAACTCGACCATCTCAAGTAAACTCCGCGCCCTGATGATTTTCTCCCTGAGCTCCTCCTGTTTCCTCCGGAACCTTGAGTGGAAGGACTCTGGATCCTCCTGGAACTTCATTGCACGCTTTATGACTTCAACTCTTTCATCAGGGTCCTTTATTGCCTCCACATCAACACTGAGGCCGAATCTGTCAAGTATCTGGGGCCTGAGGTCACCCTCCTCAGGGTTCATTGTACCTGCAAGTATGAACCTTGATGGGTGCTGGATGGATATGCCCTCCCTTTCAATGATATTCACGCCCATGGCTGCTGCATCGAGGAGGACGTTCACTATGTAGTCATCAAGGAGGTTGACCTCATCGATGTAGAGGATGTTGCCGTTGGCCCTTGCAAGTATGCCTGGCTCAAGGGCCTTTATTCCGTCCCTGAGGGCCCTCTTTATGTCCAGTGAACCCACAACCATATCCTCGGTTGCGGATACAGGGAGGTCGACCACCTCCATCCTGACCTGTCTTGATGGCAGGCACCCCTGTTCCTCAAGTTTTCTGCGGCACTCCATGCAGATTTCTGCTCCATCAGGGTCGCATCCGAACCTGCAACCCTCCACCATTTTCCTATCAGGGAGTACATCCCTCAGTGATCTCACTGCAGTTGATTTACCTGTCCCCTTATCGCCCCTGATCAGAACGCCACCTATTGATGGGTTTATGGCGTTGAGGATGAGGGCCTTCTTGAGGAGTTCCTGTCCAACGATGGCTGTGAATGGGAAGTAATGATTATCCAAGCTATCACCGCTTCAGTGATTGTTGTCAGGATTATTTAATAATTTCTAAAAACAAGATAGTATTACATATTTGGGTAATCCGGGAAAAATGTAATACTCAGATCATGTTAAGGGTAGCTGCCACCGTGGCTCCACTTCTGAAAGACGATAAAATGAAGCCACCGCTAAAAAGAAATGAGTGAACTCTGACCAGATCCCAAAGTTTAAGAAAATAAAGGAGGGTAAGTCATTATAGGGTCAGGCAGTTGGATAGATAAAAAAAGAGATGGACGGCTCATGCAACATCCTGGTAAACCCTGAGTATTCTCTTCACCTGTTTTACGGTGCTGAATGAATCCGCCACCTGAAGCCCATTCTCCCTTATAGATTCAACTTCAGCCCTGTTTTCAGGATCCAGCACATGGTTTATCTTATCGGCGATGGCAAGTGCATCTCCTATAGGTACACTGTAACCTGTCTCAGAGTCCCTTATAAATTCCTTCAGACCACCAACAGCAGTTGCAATGGTTGGAGTCCCGCATGCAAGGGCTTCCAGTGCAACAAGCCCAAAGGCCTCCTCATTGGAGGGTAATACAAAGACATCTGCAGCGTTCATCCATACTGCCACTTCACTGTAGGGCACCGCATCAAAGAATCTCACATCAGCATCGATTTCATTAAGTCTGTTCTTTACGGTGTCAAAGTATTCCCTATCGACGGGGGCTCCGAGTATTATGCACTGGACATCATCGAATTTAACATGCTCAAGGGATTCGATGAGGTAGAGGACCCCCTTACGAGGTATTATGTTACCCACGAAGAGGACTATCCTCTTATCTACTGGTAGGCCAAGCCTCCTGCGACATTCTTCCTTATCCATCGGTCTGAATATGCTGGTATCAACCCCCATGTTAATGATGTGTATCTTCTCTTCATCAACACCGAATTCGTCTACAAGTTCGTCCCTTATATCCCTGCTGACAGCAATAACTGCAGAGGCCCTCCTGAGGACAAACCTTGAAACTCGAAAGACCCTCTTATTTTTGCTTGCAAGGTTATACACGTCACTGCCATGGGCCGTTATCACAAGTGGTCTGCCCGTTAACCAGTGACAGATGAGACCGATGAAGCCTGTTGGAAAGACGTAGTGGGCGTGGATGACATCAAATTTTCTCCGAAGTGAACACCAGATTGATCTCAGAAGAAGGGATCCATACTTGTATATGAGCCGTGGCAATCCCTTCCTCTGATCCGTGTTTACAACAACAAACTGCTCAAGATCGGTATAACGCCTGAAAGTATCTACGTGAACCTTAATGAAACTGCCGAATGATCTGTTCTCCTCACCGGGATACATATTTGAAATCATTAGAACTCTCTTAACCAAGATAACACCTCTCCGATGGTGTGCTTCATCCATGTGTGAATAACAGTAAGTCAAAAAATGCAATAATCCTATAATCCCTGGAACTTATAAACCTTCGTATTAATAGAAATCATACTTACTCCTTTATTTAAATATACGCATCCCCATGCCCTAATTAAAGATTAGAGTTAATCTATACTTAGAAACCTCTCAAGGGATTCTAGAGCCTTTAGACGTTCCTTTTTCTCGATTTTAGCATCCTCAACGGCGGATCTGAGGTATTCAACTGTACAGTCATAGGTCTCCCTGTCCACAGGGTATGGATAGCCATCCTTCCCGCCATGGGCGTAGCTGTACTTGACAGGGTCCCTCCAGCTTGCCCTCTCCCCATGGACGAGGTCAGCGACAAGGGCAAGGGCCCTCACCTTTTTGGCCCCGAACCCTGAGAGCATTACGAGTTCCTCATAGTCCGCTGGCTGGATCTCATAGGCCCTCTCCAGTAGAGCCATGTCCCTCTCTGTGAGGTCCACAGGGAGAACCTCATGGTGGGCTGGCATGTCCAGGACATTGAAGTCAAAGAGCGTCCTCTGGCCAGTTAAATAGCTGCGGATGTGAGACGGGCCATCACAGACCAGGTCGACGCTGGCCTCACGTGCCCCCCGGCTGATGGGTGACGTCATGTCAAGGACCTCACTGAGGGTCCTCTCAGAGGATATGCCGCTGTGGGGTGACTCGACGTACTCCACGACCCCTGAGCCGAGCCAGTGGTACCGCCGGGCGTAGCCACCATGGGGGTCAAGGCCCTGCTGGACGACGGCCCATTCACCATCGGAGTCAACCAGGAATGTGTGCTGGTAGAGGTTGAAGCCGTCCTGGATGCAGTTACCATCAACCCTGGCAGATATCCTGCTTGCGTATACCAGCCCTTCACCGTCCAGGTCGAAGATTTCAGCTGCAGCCTGGAGCTCGGAGGGTGTCCTGCGGGATTTCCTTCCCTTTCCACCTGCAACCATTATCCCGTGAACCTCAGGGTCAAGGGCAGACTTCAGGGCCCCGCAGGTCGTGGTGGTTGTCCCTGATGAGTGCCAGTCAAAGCCTATCACACATGAAAAGGCCTGGAACCAGAAGGGATCAGATATCCTTGATATGAACTCTGAGGTCCCGTACTCCTCAATTATAACCTCTGCGATGGCCCCTGAGAGTTCAATCATCCTCCTCATGAGCCAGGCCGGGGGATGGCCACCGTGAAGCGGCAGGTTTGCAATACCTGTTCTCCTCATTGTATCATCCATGCATGTACCATCATAACTTAAGCCCTGACCGTCCCTTTATACTTGCTCTGATACCCTCAACACTGAAACCCGGTAAATTACTTAACACCAAACCGGAAGAGGCACCTGTCATCTCCCCTTGCAATCTGCCCCATGGCCCTGAAGTCACCAGGGAGTCCGCTCCATTCAAAACTTAACTTCAGGATGGCCTCACAGTTCAGACAGAAGCCGGGGTTCTTCCTGGCATCTTCAAGCCAGGGACAGTTCTCAAATTCAACATAAACGTTCTCTTCGTCCTCAAGGAAACCCACCCTCACAGTGAAGCCCTCAAATATGTCTGCGACCCAGGCGAGGTAGGCCTCGAGGAGGTCATCGTCCGGGTACTCCTCCATGTGGGCCTTGAATCTGGGGGCGAGTTCCTGTGTGATCCTGTCCCTGAATATACCTGATAGCAGTTCCCTGATGGCATCCTCATCGGCTCCGGTTGAGGGCATCGCGTTGAGGATGAAGTTATAGAAGTCTGAGATTATCTGCTTCTTCATGAGTTCCTTCTCCCTCATTGCGGATCTGTGCCGGTAGATGGCCATCTCAATGTTGGCGTTGAGTTCAGATGACTTGAAGGGCTTCACTATGTACCCGTAGGGCTCTGTGACCTTTGCACGTGTCAGCATCTCCTCATCGGCATAGGCTGTCAGGTATATTATCGGGATGTTGAACTGGTCCCGGATCCTTCTTGCAGCCTCTATACCATCCATTTCGCCCTTCAGGACGATGTCCATGAGGACGAGGTCCGGTTCATGGACCTTGCACGCCATTATGGCGTCCTTACCTGTTGAAACTGTCTCCACAACCCTGTGACCCATTGATTCAAGTTTGTGGGTTATACCCATGGCCACTATGGCCTCGTCCTCAACAACAAGAATTCTTGCCATGATAAACCTCCTTTATGGAACCGCTATCACTGAGGATCAATGTCTGAACATTCCCCAGATCCTTTATGGAACCGCTATCACTGAGGATCAATGTCTGAACATTGCCCCAGATACTTTGATGTCACTGCAGAATAAGGTTTAATGTGACGCCGTGACCGGAACTAGAACCTCCTCCTGTACTCAACCTCAGTGAATTTTATTGTGAACCTTGCGGGCCTTTCTATTTCAAGTTCCCCGTCTATCTGCTCCACGAGGTTCCTGACGATCCTGAGGCCCAGTGTGCCGGATCCCTCAAGGTCAAGGTCCTCCGGGAGGCCAACTCCATTATCTGAAACCGTCATTTCGTATCCCTCACCGGTACTGTGGACTTCAACGGTGATCTCACCCGTACCATCAGGGAATGCATACTTGAGGGAATTTGATACCAGTTCATTGATTATGAGGCCACAGGGGATGGCTGTTTCAATGTTGAGCCTCACATCATCCACCTTCACCCTCACATCGATGCCGTTACTGTCTGCTCCATAGGAATCCAGGAGGTCGCTGAGGAGTGTCTTGATGTAGTCCCTGAGGTTAACCCTTGAGAGGTCCCTCGACTCGTAGAGCTTCTCGTGTATGAGGGATATGGCATCTATCCTGTGCTGGCTGTCCCTGTAGAGGTCCCTCAGTCTCTTGTCGCCGGTGGTGGATGCCTGGAGCATGAGGAGTGTTGATATTATCTGGAGGTTGTTCTTGACCCTGTGGTGCACCTCCCTTAAGAGGAGTTCCTTCTCCCTGAGGGACCGCCTGAGGCGTTTCTCAACGGATTTCCTGTGGGTTATGTCCATGAGGGATATGAGGCACCTCTCACTCCCCGGGATCACAACGGAGGTTGCGAAGAAGTTTCTCTCCTCACCCTGCCGGTTCCTGAGGACCACCTCGAAGTTGTGGGGGATGGCATCGGGGTTGATACCCTTAAGGCGGTAGTATGCCTCGATGCGAGTTGCGTCAGAGGCGTCAACAAAGTCTGTGAACTTCATGTAGCCCTGGATCTCGCCCTTGCTGTAACCTGAGAACTCCTCAAAGGCTGAGTTCGCAAGTTCAATCACCATGTCGCTGCCGCAGATTACAGTGAGTGTGCCTGTGTTTTCGAAGATTACCCTGTACTCCTCCTTGCTGGATTTGAGTTCCTTTTCAATACGTTTCTGGGCGGTCACATCCTTACCCATGATATATATGAGCTTCTCATGGTCCAGTTCAACTGCTGTTACCGATGTGTCCAGGGTGCGTCCCCTGAGGCCCACCCTGAACTTCAGATGGCCACCCTCTCCATCCCTGAATATCCTGTCAGCGTCCTCCTCATGGATCCACTCCCTGATGTCCCTCCCGATTATATCCTCCCTGAAGGACTTGAGGAAGCCTGCGGCTGCAGGGTTAACGTCCAGTATGATGCCATCGGTTGAACAGATGAATATCGGGTTTCCTGATTTCTCAAAGAGTGCCCTGTATTTCCTTTCACTCTCTTCAAGGGCTTTCCTGGCCTTTTTAATCTTTCTCTCTTCTTCAGCCTCCTGCAGCGCCCTCCTGAAGGCAAGTGGAAGTTTTGACAGGTTATTCTTAAGTACGTAATCGGTGGCCCCTGCCTTGAGCATGTCAACAGCGAATTCCTCCCCGATCTTTCCACTGACAAATATGAAGGGGATATCATAGTTCTCCCTCACAATCCTCAGGGCAGATACTCCGTCGAAGCTGGGAAGTGCGTGGTCTGCAAGTATTATATCCGGGCTGAATTCCTCAAGGGCCCTCCTGAATGAGTCCTCGCTGTCAACTGTGAGGTGCTCGAATTCTATACCATCCCTCTGCAGTTCCCTTATGACAAGTTCAGCGTCAAGCGGGACGTCCTCAAGTATCAGTACCTTCAATTTCTCTGACATTCCGGTTCCTCTTCATTACGGTTAATGAGCTCAAGACACCTTAAGCCTGGAAATTTTATTGTGGGCTCTTCACTGGTGTTTGGTCTTCAAGACATGCCTATTCCGGGGGCTGGTTTATGATCATCCAGTAGAAGCCAAGGGTTGAAACTGCGCTTATGAATTCATCGAACTCCACCGGTTTGCTCACGTAGCTGTTCACCCCAAGTTTATAGCTTTCCACTATGTCACGGTCCTCCTTGGAGGATGTTAGAACCACGACCGGGATCTTGCTGGTTGAATCATTCCTCTTGATCTCCTGGAGTACCTCGAGGCCGTCAACCTTGGGCATCCTCAGGTCCAGGAGGATCAGTTTTGGGAGGTTCTCCGGATCCCTATCAGAGTAGGAACCCGATGCAAATATGTAGTCAAGGGCCTCTGCCCCGTCCTTCACCCAGTGGAGCTTGTTGGCAAGGTTGTTCTTCTTCAGGGCCCTTATGGTCAGTTCCGCGTCTGTGGGGTTATCCTCAACCAGGAGTATATCTGCATCTGTCATCATTTCACCACCTTTGGAAGTGTGAAGTATATTGTTGCACCACCATCAACCTCTCCTTCACCCCAGACCCTTCCACCATGCCTCTTTATGATTCTCTGAACTATTGAGAGTCCGACTCCTGTCCCCTCGAATTCTTCCTGGCTGTGCAGTCTCTGGAAGAGTCCGAAGAGTTTACTGGCATACTTCATGTCAAAGCCGGCGCCGTTATCCTTAACATAGTATGTGTGTTCATCACCACCATCCATGTAGCCGACCTCTATCACCGCGGGGTCCCGGTCCCTTGTGAATTTTATGGCGTTTGACAGGAGGTTGCCCATGACCTGCCCCATGAGGGCGCGGTCAGCCATTGCAGGTGGGAGATCAGCCACCGAAAACTCTATTGAACGCCCCTCCTCCTGGGATGCGAGTTCCCTGTAGGTTGACTCTGCCAGTTCCCTCATGTCAAGCATTGCAAGGTTCATCTCCTGCCTGCCCGCCCTTGAGAGGAGGAGTATGTCGTCTATGAGCTGACCCATCTTCCTTGTGTTATCCCTTATTATCCCGAGGATCCTTACCCCCTCATCATCGAGTTTATCCCCATAGTCCTCCACGAGTATCCTTGAAAAGCCGTCTATAGCCCTCAGAGGAACCCTGAGGTCATGGGAGACAGAGTATGCGAATGCCTCAAGTTCCTTGTTTGCATCCTCAAGTTTTTCAGCCTGTTTCTTCAGTTCAAGGTTCAGTTCCCTCAGAGAGCGGACCTTTTCAATCCTCTCGATGAGGAGGGCCACCATGAACGTGAAAAGTAACAGGAGAACCAGCCTGAAGAGCTCATCTGATATGTTAAGGCCAACTGCCATGGTCATCGGCTGGAGTATCAGCAGGGCCACGAAAACTGCCAGAACGAGGACCCCCCATTTAAGGGTCCTTGAGGACAGCTGAGGGATTGCAAGCAGTGGTAGAACCAGTAACATGCCATGCACCCAGCTAAAGGAGAACATCAGAGCGGCTGCTGCAAGAATCATTAGAACATCGTCATGCTTCATCATAACCACATAAAATTTCTGGTTATGATTATATAAAAAAATTTCCTTGATATGGCTAAAAACATGAGAGTCCAGAGAAACAGCAAAAAATTCCATGACCAGAAGAGGAGAGTCAGAAAAATCAGCCGGACCTCTGGAAGAGCAGAGATCCGTGAAGAGCCATGCGTTTCATGGACCTCTTATCCATGAAATGATAAGAGTGGATCAGATGCCTCATTGATGCAGGGATCATCCTGTATCCTGACCCACAGGGACCTTCTGGCTGCGTTCATCCGCCAGGACCTCCCTGAGGAAGCGGCCGGTGTGTGTACCTGAGGCAGCAACCTCCTCTGGTGTTCCCTCTGCAACGACGAGGCCACCCCTCTCACCACCCTCGGGTCCGAGGTCTATGATGTGATCCGCGGACTTTATAACGTCAAGGTTGTGTTCTATGACAACGGCGGTGTTCCCGGCATCCACAAGCCGTCCCAGGACATTGAGGAGCTTCTTGATGTCATCGAAGTGGAGACCCGTGGTCGGCTCATCAAGGATGTACAGTGTACTGCCGGTACTCCTCCTGCTGAGCTCCTTCGCAAGTTTCACCCTCTGGGCCTCACCACCCGAGAGGGTCGTTGCGGGCTGCCCGAGTTTTATGTAGCCGAGGCCCACGTCATAGAGTGTCTGGAGCTTCCTCCTCACCTGGGGTATGTTCTCAAAGAATTCGAGGGCCTCCTCCACGGTCATGTCAAGGACCTCCGCGATGTTCCTGCCCCTGTAGCGTATCTCAAGGGTCTCCTCATTGTATCTCCTGCCCCTGCACACCTCACAGGGGACATAGACGTCTGCCAGGAAGTGCATCTCTATCTTGATTATACCGTCCCCGCCACAGGCCTCGCAGCGCCCGCCCTTGACGTTGAAGCTGAACCTGCCCGGCCTGTATCCACGCTTCCTGGCCTCAGGTGTCTGGGCAAAGAGCTCCCTGATGTGGGTGAACACCCCTGTGTAGGTTGCCGGGTTTGAGCGTGGTGTTCTACCTATGGGTGACTGGTCTATCATCACGACCTTATCGATGTGCTGGAGGCCCTCAATGTCGGTGTGCCTCCCGGCGTTCATGTGCTTGTTGTTGAGCCTCTCATAGACACCCCTGTAGAGTATGTCATTGACGAGTGTGCTCTTCCCTGACCCTGAGACCCCTGTGACACAGGTGAACAGTCCCAGGGGTATCCTGACGTCGATTTCTCTGAGGTTGTTCTCGGCAGCGCCCCTCACAGTCAGGTACCTTCCTGATGGCCTCCTCCTGACCTCGGGTAGGGGTATTGTTTCCCTACCTGAGAGGTAGGCCCCTGTGAGTGAATCCGGGTCCTCCATTATCTCCTCAGGTGTGCCCTCTGCAACCACACATCCCCCGTGTTCACCCGCGCCCGGTCCGATGTCTACAACGTGGTCTGCCGAGAGTATTGTTTCCTCATCGTGTTCCACCACTATGAGGGTGTTCCCAAGGTCCCTGAGTCTCTTTAGTGTCTCTATGAGCCTCCTGTTGTCCCGCTGGTGGAGTCCTATGCTGGGCTCATCCAGGATGTAGAGGACCCCCACAAGGCCGGAGCCTATCTGGGTGGCGAGCCTTATCCTCTGGGCCTCCCCCCCTGAGAGGGTTCCTGATGACCTTGAAAGTGTGAGGTAATCCAGGCCCACGTCGATCAGAAAGCGCAGCCTCTCCCTTATCTCCTTGAGGACCTCCCTGGCTATGTACTCCTCGCGTTCGGTGAGCTTGAGGGAGTCGAAGAATTCATGGGCCTCCCTGATTGACATCTCAACAACGTCATGTATTGATCTTCCGTTGATGGTGACTGAGAGGCTCTCCGGCCGGAGCCTGCTTCCCCCGCATACCGGACAGGCGTGGTTGCTCATGAACCTGCCTATGTAGGTCCTCATGTAGTTGGACTTGGTCTCCATGTATATCCTCTCCATGCGGGGTATGACACCCTCGAAGCGCCTGTTCACCCGGTAGGTCCTGTTTTTTCTCTGAAATACGAACTGTATCTTCTCATCGGTCCCGTAGAGGATGGCCCTCCGGTGTTCCTCGTCCAGGTCCCTGAAGGGTGTGTCGAGGCTGAAGCCGTAGTGTTCGGCCACCGCCCTCAGCATCTGGTGGTAGTAGTTGTCCTTCTTCCCTGATTTGCTCCAGGGCACAATGGCGCCCTCGTTTATCGAGCGTTCAGGGTAGGGCACCACCAGTTCAGGGTCGATCTCAAGTTTGCTTCCGAGGCCGTTACACTCAGGGCAGGCCCCATGGGGACTGTTAAATGAGAACATCCTGGGGCTGATCTCCTCGAAGTTTATGCCGCAGTCAGGGCAGGCAAAGTGTTCACTGTAGATCCTCTCCTCGCCTGTGTCATGGTTGAGGACCCTGACGGTCCCCTCCCCCAGCTGGAGGGCTGTTTCAACGGAGTCCGCAAGCCTCTTTCTGAACTCCGTGTCCATCCTCACAACCAGCCTGTCCACAACAACCTCTATTGAGTGCTTCCTGTTCCTGTCAAGGTCGAATTCGTCTTCAAGGTCGTGTATCTCACCGTCGACCCTGACCCTCACGAAGCCCTGCTCCCTGAGCCTCTCGAATACACGCTGGTGTTCCCCCTTGCGGTCCCTGACCACAGGGGCGAGTATTATTATCCGTTCACCCTCACCGTCATCCATTATCCTGTCGACTATCTGGGTCGAGGTCTGCTGCTCTATCTCCCTGCCGCAGAGGTAGCAGTGGGGTTTACCTATCCTTGCAAATAGCAGCCTCAGGTAGTCATAGATCTCTGTTATTGTCCCCACCGTTGATCTGGGGTTGACCCGGGTCGTCTTCTGGTCGATGGATATGGCCGGTGACAGCCCCTCTATGTAGTCCATCTCTGGCTTCTTCATCTGTCCCAGGAACTGCCTTGCATAGGCTGAGAGGGACTCCACGTACCTGCGCTGCCCCTCAGCGTATATCGTGTCGAAGGCCAGTGAAGACTTTCCTGACCCGCTTATGCCGGTTATGACAATGAATTTATCCCGTGGAAGTTCAAGGTCCACGTTCTGGAGGTTGTGCTCCCTGGCACCCTTAATGACTATTTTACCACTCATGATCCTCAGTGTCTCCAAAACTCTTTAATCCTGCATTAATTCTCATTACCCGGAAAATGTTTAATTGCTCTTAAGGGACATTATCCTGTCCCTGATCCTGGCGGCCCTCTCGAATTCAAGGTTCCTTGCAGCGTCCCTCATCTCTGCCTCCAGGTCCTTTATTATGAGTTCAAGTTCATGGTCCGGTATCTCATCCACCTTCAGCTCCTCAACGTCCTTCTTCTCCCTGAGGGTCCTCCTTGTACTCCTTGGTTTTATGCCATGCCTGCGGTTGTACTCCATCTGCAGCTTCCTTCTCCTGTTGGTTGTCTCAACCGCCGCCATCACTGAGTCTGTGAGCCTGTCGGCGTATATGAGCACCTCACCGTTAACGTTCCTGGCGGCCCTCCCGATTGTCTGTATAAGTGACGTCTCTGACCTCAGGAAACCCTCCTTGTCTGCATCGAGTATTGCGACCAGTGACACCTCCGGAAGGTCGAGGCCCTCCCTGAGGAGGTTAACACCCACCAGGCAGTCGAATTCTCCCCTCCTGAGGTCGTCTATGATCTCAACACGCTCGAGGGTGTCTATCTCTGAGTGGAGGTACCTGACCTTCACGCCGACCCTCGAGTAGTAGTCTGTGAGGTCCTCGGCCATCCTCTTTGTGAGGGTGGTTACAAGGACCCTCTCACCCCGCTCAACCCGCTTCCTTATCTCGGAGAGGAGGTCATCCACCTGGCCCTTCACCGGCCTTATCCTGACCTCAGGGTCCACCAGACCTGTGGGCCTTATGATCTGTTCAACGATGTTCTGGCTCCTTGAGAGTTCATACCTTCCAGGAGTTGCAGAGACATAGATCACCTGGTTCACGCTCTCCTGGAACTCGTCGAAACGGAGGGGCCTGTTCTCCCGGGCACTGGGTAATCTGAAGCCGTACTCCACCAGGGTGTCCTTCCTTGCCCTGTCACCGTTGTACATGCCCCTTATCTGGGGTACCGTCACATGGGATTCGTCGATGACTGTGAGGAAGTCCTCAGGGAAGTAGTCCAGGAGTGTGTTTGGTTTCTCACCCCACTTCCTCCCGCTGAGGTGCATTGAGTAGTTCTCTATGCCCTGGCAGTAGCCCATCTCCCTAAGCATCTCCATGTCGAACCTTGTCCTCTGTTCGAGCCTCTGGGCCTCCAGAAGTTTGTTCTGGGATCTAAGTTCAGTTAATCTCTCCTCAAGTTCAGCCTCTATTGACTCTATCGCCCTCTGGAGCCGGTCCTCGGGTATCACGAAGTGCTTGGCCGGGAATATGGTTACACGGTCCAGTTTCTGTATCCTCCTGCCGGTGACCCTGTGAACCGTTGATATGGAGTCTATCTCGTCGCCGAAGAATTCTATCCTTATGGGGGGTGTTCCATGGATGGGGTTGATCTCCACCGTGTCGCCCCGGACCCTGAACTGTCCCCTGTCGAATTCGACATCGTTTCGCTCATACTGCATGTTTATGAGGCCCTCCAGCACCTCCTCCCTGCCGGGGCCGGATCCGACCTCGAGGTGGAGGGTGAATTCACCGTAGTCTGCCGGTGCACCTATACCGTAGATGCAGGAGACACTGGATACCACGATGACGTCGTCCCTGGAGAGGAGGGACTGGGTTGCCGAGTGCCTCATCCTGTCTATCTCGTCGTTTATGGATGCCTCCTTGTCTATGTAGGTGTCTGTCTGGGGTATGTATGCCTCTGGCTGGTAGAAGTCATAGTAACTCACGAAGTACTCCACGGCGTTCTCAGGGAAGAACTCCCTGAACTCCTCGTAGAGCTGTGCAGCCAGGGTCTTGTTGTGTGATATTACCAGCGTCGGCTTCTGGACCTCTGCGATCACATTGGCCACTGTGAAGGTCTTACCTGAACCCGTGACCCCCAGGAGTGTCTGCTCCCTCATCCCGGCCTTTATACCGTTAACAAGGGACCTTATCGCCTTTGGCTGATCCCCGAGGGGTCTGTAATCTGATACCAGTTTAAACTTCATCACAAATCACTTAAAATAAGAACCTCATTCTATTGTGGGACTATATTTCAGGGTCAACTTATATATACCTTTGCCAGGATACATAAAGTTGAGTCTGGAGTCTCATATCTGACAGGGTATCCCACGTGTTCCATAATCCTGTGATGATACCCCCACTGAACTTGTTTTAAACATAAATCAGAGGATGGTAATGATAAATTGACGAGGGTTAAGGATCCAGAGAAGCTTCCTGATGCTACCGGTGTCTACATATTCCGCGACAGGGACGACAGGGTCCTCTATGTTGGCAAGTCCATCTCCATAAGGAAGAGGGTCTCGTCCTACTTCAGGGAACAGGAGAACCCGCGTCTGAGGATCATGATGAGGCACCTTGAGAGCATAGAGTACATTCTGACCCAGAACGAGAAGGAGGCCCTCATCCTTGAGTCCAACCTCATAAAGAGGTACAGACCCCCATACAATGTCCGTCTGAAGGACGATAAGAGGTACCCCTTCATCAAGATAACGGATGAGGAGTACCCCCGGGTCCTCATAGTGAGGACCATAGGGAGGGACAGTGCAAGGTATTACGGACCCTTCACAGACACCGGGGCTGTGCGCAGGACACTGAAACTCATAAAGTCACTCTTCAGGATAAGGAGCTGCAGGCGGATGGACGGGCCATGCCTCAACAGCCAGATAGACCTCTGTTACGCCCCATGTGATGGGAGAATCAGCAGGGAGGATTACCGGGAGATCATAGAGAAGGTTGACCTCTTCTTCCAGGGACGCTACCAGGAAGTCATTGAGGTGCTTGAGGAGGAGATGAAGGAGGCTTCGGAAAGACTTGAATTTGAGAGGGCTGCCAGGATAAGGGATCAGATTGAATCCATACGGGAGGTTATGGAGAGACAGCACGCATCCTTCACGGACTCCATTGACCAGGATATAGTGGCCCTCGAGAGGGGAGGGGATACATCTGCGGTTGTGGTCCTCCAGATACGTGACGGCAAGATCACCGGGAAGGACGACTTCATTCTCAGGGGCTCAGCCCCCCGGACAGAGATCCTTGAGGCCTTCCTCAAGCAGTACTACGCCATACCCCGGAGGGTGCCATCGGAGATACTGACCCAGTACCCTGTGGAGGACGGGGTCATAGCAGAGTGGCTCTCTGAGCTCAGGGGCGAAGAGGTGAAGATACACTCACCTGAGGGGGGCGCCGGACGCAGGCTCCTCAACATCGCCTGGAAGAATGCTTCTGTGATACTGAAACAGAAGGGAAGGGTCAGGGACGCCCTCCTTCAGCTCAAGGATGACCTCAAGCTCCCCGAAATACCCCGAAGAATGGAGGGCCTTGACATCTCAAACATTGCAGGTGAATCTGCAACCGGCTCGGTTGCCGTTTTCATCGATGGTAAACCATCCTCTGGATCCTACCGGAGGTACCGGATTTCAGCCCAGGGGCCCGACGACTATGCAATGATGAGGGAACTGGTTGAGAGGAGGTACTCCAGCCCTGAACTCAGGAAGCCCGACCTCGTGCTCATCGACGGAGGGAAGGGTCAGCTGGGAGTGGCCCTCGAGGCCCTCAAAAACTGCGGGGTTCATGTGCCGGTTGTTGGCATAGCCAAGAAGAGGGAGGAGGTTTACCTTCCAGGCCTATCCGAGCCCGTGGATGTGGATGATGGTGCACTGCAGATCCTCAGGCACCTCCGCGACGAGGCCCACAGGTTTGCTGTTAAGTATCACAGGACGATCAGGGACAGGGATTCCCTTGAATCGGAACTTGACGGTATAAGGGGTGTTGGTCCGGTAAGGAAAAGGGCCCTCCTTGAGCACTTTGGAAGCCTTGATGGTGTGAGGGATGCAAGTGTGGAGGAGCTGGCCTCCATCCCCGGAATGACCCGTGAGGTCGCAGAGAGGATACACAGGCACTTCAGTGGGGACCTGGCTGGCTGAATCCCTTCACCTGATCCTTCAATGAGCTAAAATTTTCCTAAAGACTGAATGGGGGTTTTAGAAAATTATTTATAACAACTGGCCACATATTAATATCTGGATAATGTGTGGGTCTTAATATCCCGATGTGGAGGATTAACGTCCTAACGCCTCTTTGATCCCATGGGATCTGTGAAAATGATGGTTTGGAGGATTAAATGTCGCCTACAAGTTTGCTTGTTGTTGAGGATGAGAGCATAGTGGCCATGGACATCAAGCACAGGGCTGAGGGCCTTGGCTACCGGGTTGTGGGGATCGCTGCTTCAGGTGAAGACGCTATAAAGCTTGCGCGTGAGGAGAAACCGGACCTTGTCCTCATGGACATCGTCCTGAAGGGCGAAATGGATGGTATAGAGGCTGCAGAGGTTATAAGGGAGGAGATGGACATCCCTGTGGTCTACCTCACAGCCTACTCAGATGAAAAAACCCTCAGCCGTGCCAAGCTCACCGGGCCCTTCGGTTACATCATAAAGCCCTTCGAGGACCGTGAACTCCACAGCGCCATTGAGGTCGCCCTTTACAAACACAAGATGGACAGCAAACTCCGTGAAAGTGAGGAAAGATACAGGGCCCTCCTTGAATCATCCCCGGATCCCATAATCCTCATGGACTCCAGTTCAAGAATAGTTTTTGTGAACAGGGCCGTCGAGGAACTCACAGGACTCAAAAGGGAGCGTTTGAAGGGTAAAAAACTTTCAGTCCTCGAGAAGAGGGGTTTAATATCTGAGAGTGCGCTTAAAAGCATCCTCGACCTTTTCAATTCAGAGCATGAGGTCTTTGAAATTGAATTCACCGACCACAGGGGAGACAGGCACTTCCTTGAGATACATTCGACCAGGATTGAAACAACCTCAGAGAAGAACCTCCTCCAGATAATAGGCCACGACATCACAGGCCGTGTGGAGGCTGAGAGGCGCAGGGAGGAACTGATCAGGGAAAGGTCAAAGGCCGAACTCTACGGCTTTGTTGTCTCGGCTGTGCCTGTATTCGCATCATCAATTCCACCTCAGCTCAGAAATGCCATAATAAAGAACTTCGCTGACAGATTCGAGAAGAACCTCAAACCAAACTTCCAGAGGACCATGAAAAAACTGGGTGTTCTGGATGATATCATGGCCAGGAGGGAATCCCTGAGGGTCTTTGATGCCTATATAAAGTGGCTTTCAGGCTTCCTCAGGAACCTTGGTATTGAAACCGAGCTCAGGGGAGAAAAGCCGAGGTACATTCTCGAATTCAAGACATTTCCATGGATCAATGAGGCAAGGCAGAATCCAATCTTCTCCCTCATATTCAGGGCCATGCTGATGAGGAGCTTCACCTGGACAGGTATAAAGGGTAGCGTCATACAGACCTCAAGCCTCAGAAGCAGGGACGAAAACCTCACCTTCGAATTTCACCTGGTATAAAACCCGGAAGCAGGGGGACGAAGAACTCACCGGTAAGATCATTTCCCATAAATGGGGGGTTAACCATGGAAAGGAGAATATCGCGTACAGGTACGGGGATTAAGGGGCTTGATGATATAATAGGGGGCTACCCGCAGGGTAGGAGCATTCTTGTGACCGGTGACCCTGGATCCGGTAAGACCATAATGGGACTCCAGTTCGCCATTCAGAGCGCCAGAAGCGGCCTTAAGACAATATACATAACGACAGAGGAGGATGAAACTGACCTCAGGATCCAGTGCGCATCCCTTGGGTGGGACATCACTGATCTCCTTGAATCTGGTAAGCTGAGTATTATCGGCTTATCCGCAATGAGGGCCCGGCTTACAGAGGCGGAAATATCTATTGGGATAGAATCCGTCAAGGGAAACCTGAGGAAGATACTCGCCGAGATTCCAGATGACACCGAGGTCCTCATAATCGACAGTATAGGCAGCCACACAGAGAAGCTCACAACGGATGAGTTCAGGGATCAGTTCGACCTCCTGATCTATGAACTCAAAAAGAGGGACATCACTGCGATGATAATCCTTGACAGTGCAACCTCAGAGGAGTTCAATGATATAGCCCTCTACTCGGTTTACGGGGCCATAAGGCTGATAAAGAGGGAGAACCCCTACACGGGAAGGAGAGAGAGGGTCATGGACATCATCAAGATGAGGAGTACAAGAACACCGATTGAGTTCATACCCTACATTATATCAGACAGCGGCCTTGAAGTTATTGAAAACCCTGAGGAATAATCTTCTACAGGTTTCAGCCGGTGCCCTCATGGAGAGAGGGGTCCACGGGAATAAATAACTGATCTAAGTTCCACCGAATGCATAGAAATAACAGAATTGATTCCTTTTACTAATTCACCCCCAGATACATAAAAATAACAGAATTAATTACCTTATCTTAAAGGAGATTCATAATAATCAGATAAATTTATATATTATATTATTACATTAATTTTTATGGTTATTATTAGATGGAGGTTTTAACCTTGAATAAAAGGAAAGTCGTAATAAGGGTGTTCGAAATGAAAAGAGAGTGCGAATTTCCTTGGAAAACACGGGTCTCCGATGAGAACATCAATGAACTGCTCAGGGATATTATATACCCTGAAAACTTCGGGAATGGGGCTAAATATGTTGTTGAGGTCTATGACCGCTGGAGTGACAGCCCCTACATATTCTACTTCGACGGAAAAACGAAGCTGATGTCCAGCTAAAAAAATTATTGAGGGGAGTTACAATCTTTCAATTGCCTTAACAAGGAGATCAACGGTCATCTCGATGTCCTTCATGCTTGCCATGCTCACCGTTGTATGGATGTACCTTGTAGGCACAGAGACCACGCCTGCGGGTATCCCCTCCCTTGTGAGATGAATGGCGGTTGCATCGGTTGTACCCCCCTCACTCACCTCTATCTGGACAGGTATGTCCTCCTCACTTGCAGTCTCAAGTAGCCAGTCCTTCACACGTGGATGGGTTATTATACCCCTGCCACTGGCATCGGTGAGGATTATGGCGGGTCCGCCGTCGAGCTTCGCAGGGGCCTCCTCCTCCTTCATCCCTGGATGATCCCCGGCTATTGTAACATCCAGGGCCAGGGCCATGTCCGGGTTGAGCCTGAATGCTGAGGTCTTGGCACCCTTGAGACCAACCTCCTCCTGGACCGTTCCAACACCATAAACGGTTACACCGGTTTCAACCCTCTTTAGGACCTCAACCATTACAAGGCAGCCTATACGGTTGTCAAGGGCCTTCCCTGTGAAGCGGGAGTTGGCGAGTTCACTGTAGGGCGCATGGAAGGTTATGGGGTCCCCCACAGCCACCAGTTCCTCTGCATCCTCCCTTGAAGAGGCGCCTATGTCTATGAACATGTTATCATGGGTGGTGACCTTCTTCCTCTCAGAGGCCTTCATCCTGTGGGGTGGCTTTGAGCCGATGACACCCATCACGGGTCCGTTTTCCCCGTGGATCCAGACCGCCTGGTTGAGTATCATCTGGTCACTGATTCCGCCTATCTTTGAAAACCTTATGAAGCCCTTCTTATCGATGTGCCTCACCATGAGGCCTATCTCATCCATGTGGGCTGCCAGCATGATTGAGGGACCGGACCCCCTCTTCACGGCGATGATGTTACCGAGGCTGTCCTCCTCAATCTCATCGACATGTCCCTCGAGTTCAGATCTTATGATATCCCTTACCTCACCTTCAAATCCAGAGATTCCACTTGCAACTGAAAGACGCTTCATGAGTTCCTTCATGATTACCACCGGATCATCTAGCTGACTTTATGATTATCAGAATTCCGAGAATAACCAGGAGGGCCTGGGGCCAGAACCTTGAATACTGTGGGGGTATGATCCCTGCAGCGAAGGCAAACCACAGCATCCCTATTATCACCATTATAGCTCCAAGATAGACCCCCCAGAGCCTCCCTCCATCTGAAGGCCTTCTGGGTTTTCGCTTGATTTCCACTTCATCTTCCATGATTTATTCCTCCGGCTCTATTTATCTTCAAGGTGGATATAAAACCTTACTTGAAGAGATCACATCAGTAGGAGGCCCACATCCTGGACTTAAATAAACTTATTAAAGTATCCGGTACAATACATTAACATGATTTCAAGGGACCATCCACGTTACCATTCACTGATACAGAGAGAGATGATAACAGAGGCCTGGCGTAAGGGTATACTCGCAGATTCAGGCATGATCGCCCATGGCAGGGGTGAGGCCTTCGACTACCTGCTGGGTGAAAGGACCACAGAACCCGCTGCGAGGGCCATAAGAGCTGCTGCTGCAGCACTCCTCCTTGCAAAAAACCCTGTTATATCGGTTAACGGCAACACCGCCGCCCTTGTCCCGGGAGCTGTGGTTGAACTTGCAGATGCAATCGGGGGAAAGATCGAGATAAACCTCTTCCACCGGACAGAGAAGAGGGTCAGACTAATAGAGGAGGTCCTCCTGGAAAATGGTGCCAGGGAGGTCCTCGGAACAGACGAACTGCTCTACATCGATGATATAAAGAGTCCGAGGGCAACAGCAAGCCCTGATGGGATCTACAGTGCCGACGTGGTCCTGGTTCCCCTCGAGGACGGGGACAGGACAGAGATACTACGTAAGTCAGGTAAGACTGTTATAACCATTGACCTGAACCCGCTGTCAAGGACATCCCGGAAGGCAAGTATAAGCATAACAGATAACATTGTAAGGGCCATACCAGCCCTCATAGAAGCGGTAAGGGAACTTGAGGACCTATCCCGGGATGAACTTGAGCTTATCGTCGAGGAATTCGATAACCCTGAGAACATCAGGGAGACCCTAAAACTTATAGACCTCCGGAGATACAATCCAGAACTGTGAACCTGTGCAGTTGTAGAGTATTCGCAGTATCCATATATGGTATGGCACAATAGAATAACTGCAGAGAAAAAAAGAATCTGATTTCTGGAAGGATTTCACCAGAGGGGAATCCTCAAGCAGATCAAGAATCCTGAGCGTGTGAATATGGTGGTTATTGGAGTTACAGGGATGCCCGGCGCAGGGAAGGGCGTTGTATCAAGGATAGCTGAGTCGATGGGTTTCAGGGTTATAAGGATGGGTGACGTAATAAGGGATGAAGCCCGGAAGCGAGGTGAGGACCCCGGTGTGACGGCCGTTCGCCTCAGGGAGGAATACGGTAAGTACGTGGTTGCCGAAAAGTGCGTTGAAAGGATTCAGGAGTCAGAATCAGAAATGTTCCTGATAGAGGGAATAAGGAGCCCCCATGAGGTCGAGATATTCAGAAAAAGGTTCCCTGGCTTCAGGGTCATATCAGTATTCTCAACAAGAAAGACCCGCTTCAGGAGGCTCCGGAAGAGGCAGAGGGAGGACGACTCTCAGAGGTATGCAGAATTCGTTGAAAGAGACGAAAGAGAACTTGGATTCGGCATAGGCGACGTCATAGCGACCTCAGATTATATGATAGTCAATGAGGGCCCGATATGGAAGATAAAAAAACAGGCAAAGCAGATACTCAGGAAACTTGCAGAGAAGGGTGAGGAGAGCAGCAGAGGAGGACAAGAGGATGGATAAAGTTAAAGTTGAAGCCCCGGTCAGGGCGACAGAGGATCCAGAGAAGGTTGGGGAGGCTGTTCTCAACGTCTTCCCTGAACTTGAAATTGAGGTTGAAGATGACGCCGTGAGGGGCACCGGTGATAGCGGGAGCCTCAGGAACCTCCAGGAGGCCCTTGAAAAGAGGAGGATAAGGCTCACGGCAAGGAATATACTCAAAAAACACCTCAGGGGCAATTCAACATGGTTTTACATTAACAAACAGGCCGCCCTTATGAACCGGGTGAACGTCCTTGAGGAGTCCATCTCCGCACTGGGTGACATACTTGTGGAGATTGAATCAGACGATATAATGGGTTTAATAGACTGGCTGGCACCCGATGTCTCAGTCCCTGAAGACGTTGCTGATTGAGCTCACAGTCAGACCTTAACCTAATCCTTATCAACCAGCACAGCCCTCTTTATGTCCAGGAAGCCATTATCAAAGAACCACTTCTTTTCGTATTCAAGTATCTCGAGTCGCTTCTTAAATATTGGGCCGTCAAGGACCAGTGATTCGGCTTCACCACCCTCAAATGCAGGGTTTATACCGTACCTCTCACTCAGATCCGCCAGTTCATCTATCATCTTTCTGTCAACTATCCTCCCAAGCCATGACTCATCAAGACCCTCAGCTGCAACAGCCGTCACCATGACCCTGAATCCAAGGTCAACTATCTCCTCCATGTAATCCAGGGGGTCCCTGTGCCAGAGGGGTGCCACTGACCTTAAACCCAGCCTCCTGCAGATGGCGTCTATCCTTGACTTCTGATACTCGGAGTAGAGAGCCCCGGAGTAGACAGCCTCCACACCCCTCTCCCTCAGGGTCTTAAGTGTGCCGGCGAGGTCCTCAACCTCCTCCTCCTCAACCCCTGCGGTCCTGGATTCTATGAGGGGTATTCCAACGGCCTCTGCAAGGAGGGCTGTCAGGTGTATGTTGGGCACATGGTACATGTGGGATTCAGGGTTATCTGAGATCACAGATACCAGAAATTCGACCTCAGATTCCTGTAGTGCATGGTAAAGGGCCATCGTGCTGTCCTTACCACCTGAATAGAGAACCGCAGACCTCATCAGACACCCCTGTATCTCTGGTATATGCCCCTCACAAAGCCGAGGATGGAGTCAATGAAAACACCTGCAAGTCCCGTTAGCATTCCGAGGACACCGCAGAAGAGTACTATGTTGGATTTATCCGGGAGTGATCTCTTCAATGCAGCCACCTTCTCCTCGGCAGGACCCTTCACCCCGGTAACAACTATCTCCCTTGCCTGGAGGTAGGAGACCACCGAGTCAACATTCTGGGGCTTCACCTCCACCACCAGGTGGACGGTGCTGTACCTTGTTTTTATACCCCCGGTGTACATTAACCACTCTGCAAGGTTTTCAATGGCGTTTACAGGATTGTAGCCCTTTTTAACCTGTAAAATTATTGTGCCGTTTGTGTAAACCTTCCCTGATGTTATGTTGGAGTCTATTATCGATACCTTCTCCTCTATTATCCTTTTACGGTTCTCTGAAAATCTGTCAGTCCTTATCACTACCCCCTCTGAATGGACATCCACAACCCCCTCCTGAGCTGCGAGTTCCTCTGTGAGTTTCATTATATCCGTGGCTGTTGAAACATCAGCCGTTACATTCTCTGTGCCACCTTCAGTGGAGATGTATACTCCCCTCGCGATCTCGGGGATCTCATCATAGACAGGGGATATTAAGAAGGCACCCCCAACCGTCCCTGCAATGAAGCCTATGAAAACCACAAATAGCAGGTTCTTCTTCCCGATTATTGGTGTCATGAGGCCTGTAGAGAATATGAATGCAAGAAGTAGGATAAAGAGGGCCAGCATTACAGTTACACCTAGAACGTCCATTGTATTCACCGCAGATCATTATGGAAGGCTTTTTAACAGTTTATCAATAGTATTTCATGGGAACTTAAATATCTTATGATCAGATCAGCAGGTTATGGCTCACTGGAATTCCCTCTTGCCAACTATCTGGCCGCCCTCAATACTGACATAGACCTCCCTGACGGTCCTGCCACCCCTCTGAAGCGGAACAACCCACACAGGAACATCGGTACCGTTTATAGTGATTGAACCCCTCGATGGCTGGCCCGCAGTGTAACCCGATTCACCGGCTATCTGCCTTGCCTCCTCGGCTGTTACATTCTCTGTGCTGCTGCTGGTGTTCTCTGATGTCATGTTGGGGATGCTGATGGGCACCGGCTGGGGCTGAGGCTCAACAGGGCTGGAATCTGAAATCCGCTCCCTTTCACCTGAACTGAAGGAGCTGTATGAGTAGATTACTATCGAGATTGTGACTATGCCGATAAGTATGAGGGCCTTATATTCCCATCTAAGATCATCAAGCAAGGAATTTCCTCCTTAAATTTCATAATGTCAGCTCATTGGCGTATCAGGATCTCATTATCTTCGTTACCGTTATTGTACTGGTTCCTCACAGTGCTCAGGTTATCTTCGTTACGGTTATTGTACCGTTCTGGTTCCTCACAGTGTATTTTCCAGGGGTCATGTTGGTTGTGGTCACATTCACCTTCGGTATGATACTCAGTTTGATCCTCTGGGATTTGTAGAACACGGTGACCTGCCCGTTCCTCACCTCAACGGTGTAGGGAAAATCAGAGGGTAGTGTCAGGTTAACGGCAAACCCTGGACCATTGGTGTATGCTGCATTGACGGCGCCTGCAACACGTTCACCCATCATCCTTGCCTGGCCCAGTTCACCGGCCTGTGTCCTTGAGAGTTCACTGTCCACCATGCTGACCATCCCCGCAATTATTATGAGGGCTATCAGTGTTGCAAAGAGGAAATCTATACTTAAAACTCCACCTTCATCCATTGGATCACCTTTAACTGCTGACTCATAAACATTAATTGTAGTTGTTTGCAGCAAGACCGAGGAGGTTCTTGTAGGTTGCTGAGAGACAGAAGGGTGCCCCCAGCGGGTCGTAAATGACATTATTCCTGACCTTTATGGTTGTACCCGCGATTCCAAGGAAGTACTCCCTGTCGACCTTTGATATGTACTGGTTGCCGTTGTGGTCCTCCAGGAGTGGATCCCCTATTATGAAGGTGCTCATCCTTGCGTAGGCAGGATCAGCGGAGCTTGAACGGTTCTCAAGCCGGTCAAAGAAGGAGAGTCCATTGGGATCCACAAAGTAGTAGGGCCTCGGGGTGATGTTACTGGGGTTATCTGTCCCGTTAAGACAGTACCACAGGTTCTGAAGGTGGCCCTCATTATCAATACTCTCATTCAGGCGGTAATCGGCGTAGGTACCGTTAGTTGCATAGTAGGGGTACTTGTATATGACGTTACTTGTACGGAACTTCGTGTTTATCCATATGTATGGGTCCTCTATACCCTCAAGGCTCACATATGATGAGACCGGCGGGAGTGTGAACTCATAGACCTGGTCCCTCTGAACGATCTTCAGGGGTATGCCCCTCCTTATCTCAACCCTGAACCCGAAGGGGTCGTCCTGTGTAAGGGTCACGTCGGAGGTTGTGAATGTGGCGCTGGTGTAATTGTTTATGGGTACATTGTTGATGTAGATCTGGCGACCGGTCTGCCTTTCAAGTTCCAGGGACGTGTTTATGATGTTGTCATTCAGGGCATTCACAACGTTCTCTGTTATATTCGCCTTGCTTGTCCCCTGCGGGAAGAACTCTGCATTGTCTATGACATTCCTTGATGCATTGTAGGCCGCGTTACGTCCGGCGTCAGCCGCAGCCTTCTCCACAGTTGAATATATTGAACCCACGACGGTTATGGTGACATCACCACCCGTTGAGAGCGCTGCCAGCATGTTGGCCTCGTTGACGATGTCCCCGTATGATATGGCTATTATGATGACCGGTATGAAGAGGAGCACTGCGAGGGGTGTGAATGCGTATCCATCCTCATCGCCAATTATCCCCATAATCAATCCCTCCATAGTGTTAATCTAACCGGCAGGGAGTTCGGTATATCCCCGGTGTAGAGTGCCTCTGTCCTTATCAGTGAGGGGTCAATGCTGTAACCTGATGCCTGGAGCATGGCTATGAGCTCCTGCCTGGCAAGATTCTGGGCCGTGTATGCATCATTGGCGTATTCTGTGGCCCACATGTTGGCCAGGAATTTCGGGTAGATCACGGCCACCCGTGTACCGGAGTATATCTCGGCGTTGGAGTCCCCTGACTCCCATCCAGCACCTGAGTTTATGGTTACACGGATATTGTATGTGCCGGGCCTTGTGCTGTAGTTGCCGGGGTTTCCGCCTGTGGTGAATATCCTGCTCCCGGCCACATCGATGGCCCCGATATCCAGGGAGAATGGCACCGGCCCGCTGTAGAGCTGTGTCCAGGCACTGGTTGAGTTTTTAACCTCAACCTTAATCGACTTAGTATCCAGGCCTGCCCCAACAAAGAGGAGGACCTTCTTGGCGTCTGATCCTATGGTGAACTGTCTAACAGGTGCTGATACATTTGTTGAGTTCTGGTAACTGTTGAAGGGATAGTTGTGCCACTGGATCGGGAGTGATGTGTATGATACCGTGGAGTAGGAGTCAACAAGACCCACGAGGTCGTAGTCCTGTCCCGGAACGTTGTCCCATATTGTTACGCGGACCCTGTTTGTCTGGCCAGCCCGGAGGTAGTCCCTGATGTAGACTATCCCCGGAACGTTACCGTATCCGTCACTGACTGTACTGTAATCCACGCCCCCATAATCAAATGAACAGAAGGCCACATTCCATGCTGTGCCGTTCCAGACCTCCACCAGGGCATCGTCAACACCACCATAGGGGTTCACAACGGTGTGGGCGTCAAGTATCCTTGAACCGGGAGGTATCGGTATGTCCTGGGTGACGCTCACCGCGGAACCATCGGAACTTCCACCGTTAACGCTATCAATTACAAAGGGGAGACCGTCTGAGTAGGCATGATTCCGTCTGACCATGTTGCTCCAGGTTATGACCCTCCTGGTGTTGAGGTTGGTGACTGTGCCCGTGTTCAGGTCATATATACGACCGTAACCCATGGTCCCATTCGTATCTAACCTTGTAAGGCTTGGCACCGCCAGTCCTGCAACATCATTGAACTGGAAGGTGCGGGTGATGATACCCTTCGGGACCTTTATGGTGGTTGTGTAGTTGGCTATTATTGAGAACCAGGGAAGGTCATAGTCGCTGCTCCCTGTTGTGGTCATGTTTGTGAACTGGACATAGAAGTTGTTGCTTCCGCCGGTGAGGGATGTGATGTTACCCTGATAGTTGTACATGAGCTCCCTCGTGGTCCCGGGACGGAGGTTGAGGAAGGTGAAACTGTCGTTTCTCACTATATGCGGCACATTGTTTATAACAACATTCGCCCCGTAGGATGACCGGTTCCGCCGGTTGCAGGACCCCAGGAGAAACCTTCCCCAGTTGATACTGGTTGATGGGACAGAGAAGCTGATGTTTCTGGGGGCTGTCTGGTAACCCCAGTATGGTCTATAATAGAGACTGCTCCAGTAGTTACTAAGCCAGTTATGGAAGTTCCAGACCGTTGTTGTTGAGTTTATCTCCTGGTCCTCGAGGGTGACCTCCTCCATCTTGTACCATGCGCGTCCGAGCCAGCCCTCCTCAGGTCCTGAAATAACGATGGCCCTTGATGCAGTGTCCCTTGAGACGAGTATGCCGCTATCGTTCCTCAGGGTCGGATATGGCCCCATCTTGAACTCATAACCAACCCCTGGAGGTAGCAGGGACTGTAACTCGGACTCTATGAGGTTCTCTGCCCCCGCGGTGTTGTTGCGTGAGTACATGGCGGCTGCAGAGTAGAGGGTCCCGTCCTGCCTCATAATATCCAGTGCATCCGCTGCGAGGGCCTCAAGGTGCTGGTGGTCAGCCCCCATGTAACTGGGCAGGGCGAAGTAGGTTACGATTGACGCTGTGAATATGAATACAACTATGAGTGCCAGTACTGCGTCCGTTGTGAATATGAATCCACCCTCATCATCATTGAAACCACGGATCATTTCATCACCTTTCAATCACTTTAACCAGAGATACAGGACGAACCTTGCGGGTCTTACCCTCACATTGTCCAGTGTTATCTGCCCTGGGGGTGTCCCCTTCGGCGCTGCAAGGATGTATACATCCATGGAAGCCCCGGGGTTACTCTGGGTCCTGACACTCAGTATGTTGTCCCTGAACTCTGTGTAATTGTAGAGGTAGGTCTCATTTATCTGCTTCTTTATCTCGGTTATATGCCTGTTTATCTCATTTGGTGGCACGACACGGTTGTTGTTAACATCCACGAAGGCAGAATCGTACCCCCTGTTTATAACAAGGACCCAGTAGTCATATATCCTCAGATAGGCATCATTGGTGGGGAAGTTGGTTGTGTATGTCCTTGGCTGCCCGGCGTCCCTTATGAGGCCCTCCAGTGAACCAACACGCTCCACCTTTGTTGTGAGGACGTAGCGTTCAACCCTTGCAATGTCAGGGGCGCTGGTGTTGAGTGTCCCCAGGGTCCTCACTGTGAGACCCTCGGTGGTGCTTATGTTGATGTAGTATCCATACTCGGGACCCACCAGTTCCCCCATATTCGTTGTGTTAATCCCCGCGATCTTGGCAGGGGAGAGATAGTTCTTCTGGGGAATTTTTCTGACCGGGTCGTACCTTGCAAGTCCTATGCTATCAGGGTTTCCCTTCTGTTCCCAGTCAGGTGGGGTCCCGGATGATTCCACCAGGGCGTCGGCTACATCAGATGCCTGACGGTCAAGGGAGCTCTGATAGACGGTGCTCTGGGTGAGATACATGATGTTGTCCATGTCAGCTGCCAGCATACCGAGCAGTATGGTTAATGGTATTATGGCCAGGAGTACATCAAGTGAAAATGCGAATCCCCTTCTATCAGACAGTAAATCCCTCAATCTTATCCCCTTCCATTTTATAACATAATCTATGACAGTAACTATTATTATATATTTATCCATATATCAACGTGAGGGATGTATTATGGACTTCAGGGGACAGATATCAGCCGAGTTTCTTTTGATCGTTTCATTCATAGTGGTAATTGTACTTGTTTTCTCATCAATCGCAGGCCCCCAGTCACAGGAAAACAGCATCGCAACCGCTGCCAGGGAGGGCGCGACCGGCGCCATATCTGAGATGTCCTATACGAATGTATCGATGAAACCCATGAGGGTCACCGGCATAAAGATCACCGGCGGGAGCAACAGGGTGATAAGCATCTCCTTTGAAAGGCCGGTTCCCCCTGAGTACCGTGCCCTGGTCATCAACAGGACTGTGGAGTCACTCCTCACCGTCAGCGGTGTGAAACCGGTTAACAGCACCACCGTCAGACTTGGGGACAGGACATACACGGTCCAGATATAGGCGATATCCCTGATATTTGATTTTTCAGTGCAACATTAAGGTTCCGCATAGAATCTGAAAAATTAAGGGTTATTAATCAGCGGAGGCCTTCCACTCCTATTATCCTCACCGGCCTGTTACCCCTCATGCTCATGACCGAGCCCTCAACTGCAAGCTTCACAGTATCATGGACATCAACATGGAAGCCATTATTCTCAACTATGTAAACATCGGGTTTGACGTTGCTCCTTATATCATAGTCAACACGTACATAGGAGGTGTTCTCACCCACCTCTATAACCTCACCGAAGGTGTAGTCACGCACATACCTAACCCGGAATATCAGGAAGACCGCTGCAACCGCGATCACCGCGAAGAGGAGCGTTGTGAGGGCAGGGAAGAATACGAAGGGAAACGCCATTGTCAGGGCCGAGTTGCCTGAGACAAGGATTATAACCACACCCACGGCCACGTACATGAGGAAGAAGTCCCTGTAGGCCTCAAAGTCCCCGGGGTACATTACCCTTATCTGTCTGTAGAGTATGTAAAGTAGGAGAGCTAGGAGCAGGAGGGCGGCCGGAAGGAACACAAGGATGGATATGAAGTTGAAGACGTAGACTATGGATATTATGATGAAGAGTGAGGCTGCAATCTGGAGTTTGAGGACAGCATTCTCCTTCTCTGCCGGGTCAAATTGCGGGGTCCTGATTATTATGGGTGCGTCGTCCTCGGGTATCCTGATGTCATGGTTTCGTGCCTCCTCAAGGATCTCCCTGACCTCCTCATCACGCTGCACCGGTATTCGCTCCCCTATCGTCCTTGTTTTGTCATGAATTTTATCCCGTATTTCATCCACCTCGACCCTGGAGAGTCCCTCCCGCAGACCTGAGGCAGCCCTCCTCATCCTCCCGGGGAGCCTTACCAGTTCAAATATGACGGTTCCCATGATGTTAAATAGAGCTATCACTGCACTGCCGAGTCTTGAGAAGAAATCCATTCAATCACCTACTTCCTTGTCACATTCGTCACAACAACGTTGTTTGAATTCAGTGGCCAGTATATCACAGCTGTGTACCATCCCCTCTGCACCTCCACGGACTGTGATGTCAGGTTGTACTGTGTCGGTGCAGTTATATTTGATACCGTGCCGTTGGTGTAGGTGACTGTGAATATGACACTGTTATTGCCGGTGATGAGGACTCCTTTAACAGGTATGTAGAAGCTCACCGTCCTCTTTGCACCCGGTCCGTTGGCGTATACTATGTCAGCCGCATTTGCAATGGTCTGAACAGCCACCTTGGCATCTGATGCCCTTGAAACATCAGTGCTTGCCTCAATTGAACTTCCTATGAGGGGTATCGTTACTCCTCCAAGGATGAGGAGGACCACGAGTATCAGCAGAAGGTACTCAAGGGAGACCTGTCCCCTGCTATCCATATAGATCACCTTTAAACATCTCTGTATTAGATTCTGTAGGGCTACACTTATATATTTGGTGAAGATCCGGGAGATCATGGCAGTGACCACCCCAGTTTACCGTTATCTGGCTCACCAGACCGGTAACCCTCACCACCTGAACTAGAATATGATGTCAAATAACCTGAAGAGTATCATTGCAAGGTCTCCTATGAGGAGTGAAACCAGGAGCCCTATGAAGATTGCGGGGGCAAAGGGCATGCCGCGTCTTATCCGGAACTCATCCTTTATCCTGCCCCTGGATACAAGGTCCCTGAGGGTCTCAATCTCCTCCTCCCGGAGACCGGCTGCCATGGCAGATACCACGGGTTCACCCCTGTAGGTCAGTGCGGATACATCGCCGGTCCTCGCAGCTGTCCGGAACCTGTCAAGGAGTGAACTGTCATCGAAGTAGTATTCATCGCCCTTCCTGTAGAGGGTGCTTGCGAGTATCATGCCCTCCTTCAGTTCATCCACGCCCATGGTGTCCTGGAGGGCCTCCCTCGTGATGGATGTGAGGAGCTTCCTTATGAGCTGTATAACCGTTATGGAGACCCAGAGAATTACAACTCCACTCACGGTCAACTCAAAGTTCGTGTAGAGCGAGTAGACTATGATCACCGATACTATAACCGCCTTAACCCTTGGCGGTAGGCGTGATATGACCATGGTGAGGAGGTAGACAAGGATCAGAGAAAGTACTATGATCTGGAATGGGAGGAAGTCTGTTATGAAGAATGTCAGGGTAACTGCGGATGTTATAACCAGGGCCAGGACCATGCTGGTCCTGTACTGGCGCAGGGGCTCCATGAACTCGTCCATGAGGTGCCTCCTGGATGTGTAGATGATAAAGAAGACATAGACCAGGAGGAAGGGGAGGAGCGCCAGTATACTGTTTATTATGACCGTGAGTGGAAAGGGGTAGGATGCTGTGACAGGGAAGGCTGTTCCTAGGAAGCTGTAGCTTACCAGTGACGGCTGGAATGGTAGCAGGGAGGTTACCGCTGTGAAGAGCTTCACATCACCACCTGCCCAGGCCCCCATCCTCCAGAGGATGTATCCCAGGGCGAATATTCCGGCTGTGAAGATGGCTGTGTAAATGAATATCCAGGGATTCGATTCCATGAGGGCCCTCGCACCATTCAGGAGAAGACCGATCCCGATAACAGGAAAGGTCAGGCGGTTGGGTATTATACCCCTTTTTATATCACTGTATGAAGCATAGAAACAGGCCAGAAGTGCTATGAATACCGAGATTAACTCTATGACCATTAATATCACTCCTTGAAGCTTAGAGATGGATATTACAGAAAATCATGATTTATTAATTAATTCTCAGTGATCTCTATTTAAGTTTTTGTGGTTGATTTCTCCGGGTGCAGCACCGGCAATCCCCGTATCAGAGGGGACACGCTACGGGCTGCAGACTGACAGATAAATCCATGCAGACAGGGACACCGAGATATGCAGCATTTAACCGAAAATCTATGCTCATCGGGACACTGCAACAATGATATGAGTAAAAAGCAGAAGGGCCTCTACCTCCTCTTCCCCATCCAGTCATGGGGACACTGCAGCTTGATATGAGTAAAGGGAATAAAGCATATTAACCCGGGACCAGAGATCTATCTTAGTAAAGGGAAAGTAAGGATGTGATTATCTGTCCTTCAGTATCAGGGAATGGGTTGGTGGCGCAGACAGGAAGGCTGTTTTACTGATGCTCATAATATTCGCTTCAGGTTTCGCCCTGAGAGCAGGCACGGTGACTGTGGCCGGGGTATACAGCGAGGCCCACTCCCAGCCCCTCATGTATGATATGGACTCCTACTACAACCTCAGGCTCGCCAGCAACCTTCTCAATGAGGGTGAACTCTCAGAGGGTGGGTGGGACAGGTACTCCTATTACCCTCCCGGGGTCCCCCTCGATTACCCCCCTCTGCTCCCCTACCTCACCGTCACCCTTTACCTGCTATTTACTGGTTACTTCCAGGTCTCACCGACACCGCATTCTGGCTTCCAGCCATCATTGCACCCCTCGCCGGGGTCGCTGTCTTTGCAGTTGCAAGGTCCCTTGACTGTGATGACGTATCAGCCACCACAGCAGGCCTCCTTGCCACTGCAGCACCCTTCTACTTCATGAGGACCGTCCCTGGTTTCTATGACACCGACATGTTCAACCTCGTCCTCCCCCTTGCCATCCTCCTAACACTCCACCTTTCTCTCAGGGATGGTGACTGGAGGATGGCCGTACTCTCGGGGGCCCTCATGGCTGTCTTCGCCGCAGCCTGGAATGGGTGGCAGATCATCTACTCGATTATGGCCCTGTCGGTGATAATCCACTCGCTCCTGTATCGTAGAAGAGAACCCCTCATATTCCTCATCACCTCCACGCTTCTCATTGTGCTGATGGATCCGCGGGCCATTCCATCCATCCCCCTGGGGCTGATGAAGATACCCGTTGCCAGAGCAGATCCATTCCCTGACCCCTATGCAAACATAACAGAGCTCCAGCGGCCAGGTTTTGATGACGTGCTGATGGCCCTTGGACCCGGCCTCCTCCTGGCGGGTCTGTCTGGTTTCAGGTCCCTCTTCCGTGACTGGAGGGATAGCATAGTGCTTCCGGTAATCATCCTCTGGACCCTCACAGGTGCCGCCTCACTACTCTGGGGTATAAGGTTCTCTGAGCTCCTCACTGCACCCCTTCTCATAACCTCCGCGCTATTCCTTGCAGATCTGGGGACTGCCTCCAGGGTACCCCCCGGTTTCAGGCGGAAGCTTCAGGTTGCAGTCGCCATCATGGTGGTCCTTCCATCCCTCATCATCTCTACGGGTCAGTACAGCGCCCTCCACCCCCGGGTGGATGACAGCCTTCTGGATGCTGCAGACTACATAAGAGCCAAAACCCCGCCTGATACTGTGGTGATCTCCAACTGGGTCCACGGACACTTCTTTGCATTCATGGCCAGGAGGCCGGTGAACTTCGATGGCAGACTGGCCTACATTGAAACTGCGGCGAAGAGGGGGCCTGGATACCCCCTTGACCCCCGTATCCCTGGAGTTTACAGGGAGTACTGGCAGGACCGGGCCCTTGCAACGACGGACCCCCACCTGGCAGATGAGATACTATCCATGCTGGCATCCTCAGGTGATGAAGCCTACCTTGAGGTACTGAACGCCACCGGGGATCCGGCTGGCTCTGCAGTCATTCTGGGGGATGTGCTGGCTGTTGATGGGTCCTCAAGGGCAGAGTACCTGCAGGATAGGGGACTTGACCCTGCTGCTGCGGGGAGGGTTGCCTCAACCCTGAGCAGGAGATCCGGCTACGTCCTTGTGACCTGTGACCGGCTCATTGATAAGGGGTACTGGATACTCTATTATGGTAACTGGAACTTCACAGGAAAAACCAGGAAGCCGGTGTACTCCACAGGGAGTATAGTTCAGGGCTGGCCCCTCAGAACCAGTGACGGTCTGCTCTGGGATGGTGAGAGGATCTCATTCAATGGTTTGAGGGTCTCAGAACTGTACCTCGTGGATGGTGGTGTCAGGAAGGTGGGGGGCGACCCCCAGGGGGGCCTCGTTGCATTTGTACTCTATGACAGGAACCGGACCGTGGTCCTGGAGCGTGGATATGAGGATTCCATGTTCGCCAGGCTGGTGCTCCTTGGTAACGGTGGAGGCGTCTTCAGGGCAGTCATGAGGAGCAGGGATGTCACTGTATGGGAGCCCATCAGGGATTGGAATACCTGATAAAAAGTAGTTGAGCTTTTTTCCTGCTAAAGATGTAACGGTAGATAAAAAAAGATTTTACCGCTTTATTAACGGCCTTTTTCAAGGGCGGCCCTCAGGAAGGATACAAAGAGTGGATGGGCCCTGTTTGGTCTTGACCTGAACTCTGGGTGGAACTGGCATCCGAGGAACCATGGGTGATCCTCTATCTCAACCATCTCCACGAGGAAGTCGTCCGGAGATGTTCCTGAGATTATAAGGCCCTTACTCTCCAGTTCCTCCCTGAATTCGTTGTTGAGTTCAAACCTGTGCCTGTGCCTCTCACCCACGAGTTCGGTGCCGTAGGCCTCATGTGCCAGTGTACCCTCCCTTATCCTGCACTGGTAGGAGCCGAGGCGCATGGTACCACCCATGTTCTTTATCCTCTTCTGCTCCTCCATCATATCTATGACAGGGTAGGGGGTTTCCGGGTCGAACTCTGTGCTGTTGGCACCCTCCATGCCGTTGAGCCTTGCGAATTCTATGACCATGCACTGCATGCCCAGGCATATGCCGAAGATGGGAACACTGTTTTCAAGGGCGAACCTGACCGCCTCAAGTTTTCCTGCGATTCCCCTCTCACCAAATCCACCAGGGATGAGTATGGAGTCAAGACGTGAAAGGTCCTCCTCATTTACTGCATCATCGGCACTTATCCACTCAATATCAACCCTTACCCGTAGGTGTGCCGCTGCATGTTTGAGGGCTTCCCTTATACTTATGTATGAGTCCTCAAGCTCCACGTACTTGCCGACTATTCCAACGGTAACCACCGGCTCATCTATCATGAGTGACTCAACTATCCCTGCCCATTCACTGAGGTCTGCCTCACCATCAACATCCAGTTCTATCCTGCGGACTATGTAATCCCCCACCCTCTCACTGTCAAGTACCAGGGGGACCTCATAGATTGATGATGCGTCGGGGGCGTTCACCACAGCCTCCTCCTCAACGTCACAGAAGTGGGCTATCTTCCTCTTGAGTGAGGAGTCTATTGGCATCTCACTCCGGCAGATGATCATATCAGGGTTTATACCCGTACTCCTGAGCTCCTTTGTACTGTGCTGTGTCGGTTTGGTCTTAAATTCCCCTGCAGCCCTCAGATATGGGACGTAGGTCACATGGACGAACATGACGTTCTCATGACCCTCCTCGTTCCTCAGCTGCCTGAGGGCCTCCAGGAAGGGCTGACCCTCTATGTCACCCACCGTACCCCCGACCTCCACCAGTACCACCTCAGCACCGCTTTTATCAGCGATTTTCCTTATCATTGACTTGATCTCGTCGGTTATGTGTGGTATTATCTGTACACAGGAGCCCAGGTAATCCCCTGACCGCTCCTTATTTATGACGGACATGTAGACCTTTCCGGTCGTTATGTTGGCCTCACCAGGGAGATCAGAGTCCAGGAACCTCTCATAGTGGCCCAGGTCAAGGTCTGTCTCCATTCCATCATCGGTTACAAAGACCTCACCGTGCTGGTAGGGGTTGAGGGTCCCTGAGTCCCAGTTCAGGTAGGGGTCTATCTTTATGGCTGTCACAGATAATCCATATGATCTGAGTATCCTGCCTATTGATGCTGCTGTTATTCCCTTTCCAATAGAGCTTACAACTCCTCCCGTTACAACGATGTACTTGGCCAGATGAACCAACTCCTCAGATTAGTTTGATGGGTCAATATATGTGATTAGGATGTTAAAAACTCATTGCCTTAACCGGGCAGGCGGGTCCATCATGATTTCCATGAGCCTGTGGGCCTCCCATGTGCCCAGGGACCCCTCCCTGACTGTGAACTCGTCATAGGATTTCACCTGATCAGCATCCACTCCGTCACCTGCAAGGATGCATGGTACGGGGTCGGGTACATGGGTCCTGATCTCAATGGGTGTGGGGTGATCCGGGAGGACCGCTATCCTGTGCTCATGGTCTGAGAGCGCATCAAGTAACCTTCCGAGGACGAAGCGGTCTATATTCTCTATGGCCCTTATCTTCTCTTCAGCGTCACCGGCATGCCCTGCCTCATCGGGTGCCTCAACATGGACGTAGAGGAAGTCGTATTCCTCAAGGGCCCCGGCAGCGTATCTGCCCTTGGCCCTGTAGTCTGTGTCCAGGTAACCTGTGGCCCCCGGGACATGGATGTTTTCAAGACCCGCATATACGCCCAGGCCCTTTATCAGGTCCACCGCAGTTATTGTAGCACCTTTAATACCGTACCTTTCACTGAAGGGCTCCATTGATGGCCTTAAACCCTGTCCCCAGAGCCAGATCATGGTGGCCGGCCTCTTACCCATGGATTCCCTTTTAAGGTTCACCTCATGGGATCTGAGGACGCCTGCTGATTCCAGCATCAGCTCCCTTATATGGTCTGCCTCCTCCGAGCCTGAGGGGAGGTGTGCGGCCACAGACTCCCCCACTATGTCGTGGGGTGGCTCAACCCTCACCGAGGTGTAGCCCCTCCCCTCTATAACAAAGAGGTTCCTGTAGCTCACACCGGCATAGAACATCCCGCTGGTTTCAAGTTCATGATTGAGGGCATCTATGAGCCTTGACGCCTCGGCTGTTTCTATGTGCCCGGCGTTGAAGTCCACGATCCTCTCATCAGCGTTTATGAGGTTGCATCTGAATGCCACATCATCATCGCCCAGCTCAACACCTATGCTCGCAGCCTCAAGGGGGCCCCTCCCGGTGTAGTACCTGCGGGGGTCGTAGCCCATTATACTGAGGTTTGCAACATCTGAACCCGCCTCCATCCCCTCCGGGACTGTCCTTAGAAGACCACACGCACCCATCCCTGCAAGCTGGTCCATGTTGGGCTTATCTGCCACCTGCAGTGGTGTTTTACCGTCGAGTTCATCAAGGGGGTAATCCGCCATTCCATCTCCAACAAGAATAACATGTTTCATGGTTATCACTGAAAAGAACCGTAAAGGCGTTTAACGCCCTCCAGACTTCCTCCATATTGTGATGGTGTCTGTGAGCATGGCCGAGGCCGTCTCAAGGGATCCTGCGCCACGTCCAACAGCTGTCACCTCACCTGCAAGGTCTGTCCTGAGGGTGGCCATGTTCAGTGTCCCGTCCACGGCGTAGGGTGACCCCATTCTCACCAGCCTGGGTCCGACCTCCAGCCTGTCCCCTGAGATCTCTGCAATGAGTTTTATGAGGTACCCCTCCTGGGCTGCCAGTTCAATGGCCCCCTGGGTTATACCGGTGATCCCCTCGACCCTGACATCCCTGAGGGTGCATGGCCTTCCGAGGATTGAATTGGCGATTATCACAGCCTTGCAGGCCGCATCAGTACCTTCAACGTCCTGGGCAGGATTTGTCTCTGCAATGCCCAGCTCCTGGGCCTCAATGAGGGCCTGCCTGTAGGATGATCCCTCAGAGGCCATCCTGGAGAGTATGAAGTTGGTGGTACCGTTCAGGATACCTATCACCGATTCTATGGTGCATGATGCGAGGGTCTCCCTTGCAAGGTTTATTATGGGCATGGCACCCCCCACCGATGCCTCGAACATGAACTCAACACCTGCCTCAGAGGCCGCCTCCATGAGTTCAGAGTAGAAAAGGGCCAGGTGCCCCTTGTTTGATGTTACAACGTGCTTCCCTTCACCCATGGCCTTCAGGACCAGTGACCTGCCGGGTTCGCCGTCCTCTATGTTTGTTGGTGTTGCCTCCACCAGGCAGTCATATTCGGCCTCATCAAGGAGTTCATCTCCGGTCATCCCCTCGTATCCTGAGGGATATGACCCCAGGCCGGCCCGCTTCTTGTGCTCGAGTATCCCCCTGATGTCAAGGCCATCCGGGTCGTGGAGGGCTCCTGATGAATCCGCGACTCCTGTGAACCTTATGTCGAGGCCATACCTTTCCCTCAGATACTCGCCCTTCATCTGAACGGCCCTGAGGAATCCCTGACCAACAGCTCCCAGTCCAACAAGACATATCCTCATAACCCTCACCTAGACCTCGCTTACAAGCAGGAGGTTCCTCTCCATGGCGGCTTCATTGATCCTCCTCAGGACCTCATCCCTGCTGCCGTGTTCTGCTTCAACGGTTATCCTGGCTGCTGATCTGCCCTCTGACATTCTGAGGGAGAGGTCCAGTACACTGGCGCCCTGGACGCTGTTCACGGCCTCCACCGTCTCCTGAAGGTCGCCCTCTGCAATGTCACCTATGAGTATGGTGGTGAATTTCTCCCTCAGGGGGGCGCCGTCCATCTCAATGATGTTAACACCCTGCTCCTGGAGCCTGCCTATGGCTGCGTCAAGTGTTTCCCTGTCACCCTCCACCGTGAGCTGCACGGGCACCACCGGACCGTATTCACGGTCTCTCTCATGTATAACCGTCACTATATTCACGCCGGTACTTCCCAGGGGTTCAAGCACTGACACCAGCTGCCCCGGGGCGTCTCTGAGTTCAATAACCAGGTTTAACCGCATCTGAAACACCTACTGGGTCCATTCACCCCTCTCAACGACTATGTTGCCATCATCATCGACCGGGGCGTTTCTGAGGATCTTCCCGGGTTTTGTTTTTTCTTCCTCATCCTCCCTGGTCCTGTTAAGATTATCCACTATGTAGTATGTTTCCTCGAGTTCAGGGACCTCCTCAAGGGCCCTTGAGAATTCCTCAAGGATCTTCTCAGCCTCTTTCTCTATCTTCATATCAGACTCCTCTCAACTTGATGGATAAATGTGAAACACATAAAGTCTATGGTGCTGCAGTGATATAAGGCTTAGTCTATCGTGCTACAATGATATAAACCTTGCCACAGAGACCGGTCACAGAGAGAAAAAACATGGCCTCAGATTCAACAGAGGGAACATGGATCCTATGTGACAGGATGAGCACTGCAGACCATAGGTTAAAACACCTTCAGCTCCTGATCATTCATAGGGTTCCATGAGCCCCCTCAGGAAGGCCTCATGGTCAAAGCCCGGGAGAACCCTCCTCCGAAGGACCTTATCTATCCCTGAACCGTACTGTGCCGCCTTCTTGGGCCTCATCGCAATGTACTCGGGGACCCCCATCTCAAGGGCCGCCTCCCTGAGTATGCGCTTCCTCAGTTCATCCTCCGGGCCCAGTATCTTGAGGTCTGCTGGTATGGTCAGGGCCACCCCTATCAGTTGAAGGTCGAGGAAGGGGACCCTCAGCTCCACCGAGTTTGCCATTGTAACCGCGTCATCCCTTTCAAGGTTAACATGGTGGATGTTTTCAAGGTCATGCCTGAGGGCGTCCTCGAGTCTTCCCTCAGCCAGGAGGCGCCTGTACCTGTGGTATCCTGCGAAAAGTTCGTCTGCACCCTGACCAGAAAACATGACCCTGTATCCCTCTGCAGAGGCGGCTTCAGACGCCAGGTAGAGGGGCATTGCAACGCCGATCTTCATGAGATTGTACTCCTCTATAGCCCCCAGGACATGGGGAAGGGCCTCCCTGATGGTATCCTCTGTAACCTCCAGGACCTCAAGTTCCATTCCAAGGTCCTCTGCAGCCCTGGATGCAAACTGAGGGTCGCTGGAACCAGGGAGCCCCACGGTGTAGAGCCTCACATCGATGTGTTCATCAAGGAGGACCGCCAGCAGTGTGCTGTCAACGCCGCCCGAGAATACCAGGGCAGCCTCATCCAAACCTCTAACCCTCCTCTCCACCGATTCCCTCAGAGCTGATTTGAGATTCTCCCTCAGCTCCTCTGGTTCTGCATCTGAGGGTTCCACCCTGGGGAGTCCCCTCAGCTTCACCTTCACGCCGTTTATCATGGCATGGCCCGGTGACAGGGTCTCCACATCCCTCAGACCTATCCTCCAGAGGGCCTTCCTCTCGGATGCGAAGGCCTCCCCTGAATGGTAGAGGGGTTTGACACCAACAGGGTCCCTGACGACTGCAAGGTTCTCGCCGTCTGTGTAGGCGAAGGCGTAGTCACCGTCTATCTTGTTAACCGTGAAACGCAGCGCATCCTCCAGGTCCCCGCCGTGGCCCTCTATGAGGTCCAGGATGAGTTCAGAGTCGCTGCCGGTCCAGTTAAGTTCCTCCTGATTGTATATCTCGCCGTTAAATACCAGTACGCCGTCCCCTGATACTGGCTGAGGACCTCCCACGATTGAGAGGAGGTTATGGCCCACTGCAATCTCAGCTGATTGCGGGGCCTCCTTTACATCCTCCCCCGTCGCTGTCCTTATCACTATCCTGCTGTCATGGTAGATCCCTGTGGCATCAGGGCCCCGGTGTCTGAGGACATCTAACATCTCCTGTACCTTTACCGGGGCGTCATCACCCCTGAACCCTGCAATGGCGCACATCGCGGTCACTTCTGTGAGCTCAGGCCACCTTTTCACCGGCCTCTGGCCCCGGTTTTACTGAGTATATCTCCTCCACGGTCATGAGTATGGCTGATTTTGGTTCAAGTTCTGTCATTACGTTCTGTGCCCACTCAACGACCATGTCAAAGTATTTTCCGGATTTAAATATTTCAACTGTTCCCTTGAACTGGTAGGGGCATTCCCTTGCGTTCTGTGGTATCAGTGCTATTCTGGGGTTTTCGTGGAGGTTCCTTATGGTTTTTTTCATGTAGTTGTCTGCGATGAGGATGGTCCTCTCATCCAGGGGTCTGGCGAAGCCTATTGGAACAACATTGGGGGTTCCTTCCTCATCTGCAGTTGCAACAAAAACCAGCTCCTTTTCAATTGCATCCATCATCTCGGGTGTCATCATATTATATCACCGTTTATCTATTACCGGGGAGGGGTAATAAATTTAACCCGGAATCCAGGGGGGTGATCCCTGCATGAACCTGAGGAGAAAGACAGCGAATTCAAACCCTCTGCATACAGATATGCGCCTGTAAAAACCTGGGCCGGGATCCTGTCGAAAACTGGCCTTCAATCCATGATTCTGTGATGAGGCCCCTGTGGGTTCTGGAGGTCTTTATATCCCCTGAGAACCCTTAAATTTGTGTTCAGAGGGCTGTGGTTCCTTGATGGATACTCTGAATTATTCATGTAACTCCACCATGGTCTGGCCCCACCCCGGCCCATCCTTAAATCCCCTTAAAGAGACCTTTATATTTAAAATGGGATTCGATGGAAATCCTATCGCCATTTAAAATTTTTTGTGTGTCCAGAAAGTGGATCTGGGATCTTAGATTGTCTATCAGTCCAGTAGGGGCATTGATCAAGCATATCCATTTATCTCAAAAATAAAAAGCTCTCTGACGGTCTATTTTAATTTAAAAAGCTCATATATGTCTTTTTTTGGGCTGAAAAATCGCAATATTTATATATGATTTGAGATTCAAGTTTTTAATGTCACAGTGACCCTACCGGGCACTGTGGATTGGAGGCGGTAAAATTTCGGTTGGCATGAGATATGTGTGCATGCTACTTGCATGCATACTACTCATTAATACAGCAGGTTATGCAGTGGCAGCTGATAACACAGCATCCGTGGCTGGATGCATGGTGGAGGAACAGTGTTCAGAGTACAATCAATGTGAACTCATGAATGAAAGTGAAACAGGATCTGTAGATACAGGGAAACAGAGCAGCCCCGGTGATCCCGGGAAGAATGAATCCCCCTCTACCCCAGAGGCAGATGAAACGGTCACAGAATCGGGAGGTCTGCTGGAGGTTAATGGCACCAGCGGTTCACCCGGTTCAGTGGCTGTGAACCCGGAGAACTCCACCGGCACAGTGAGGGCTGCAGGTGACAGTGCAGGCATAACGTCTGTGACCATCAGGGAATCTGCAGCAGAACTTGTAAAATACATTGAAACCTACGGTAAACTGCCGGCGACGGTTTCAGTGGGTGGTCAGAAGCTGGGTACCGCCCAGTTCCTTGACCTCATGCTGAAGGACCTTCTGAAACTTGCAGGGTCCACAGTCTCACTGACGCTGCGCACAGTTGGCAACGCACCGAACCCTTCAGGTTCAGCCACAGGACAGCTCTCAAAGTCAGCTTATCTCAAACTGGCATCCAGTGTACTTAAATTCATAAACAGCAACAGAAGAGCACCCAATTACGTGAGTTCGAACATAGGGAAGATATCCAGTGACAACCTTGTCTACGCGGTTGCAAGGATCCTCAAATTCCAGAAGGACAACAGCAGACTACCAAACTACGTCACCATCAAAAAGATCAGTGCATCAACAGCACCCACAGCATCACTCAGGAACAGAGCCGAGAACGATCCCTTCACCGGTGAGAGCACCTCCCAGTACCTTGCTGCAACAGCAAACTGTCAGGTTAATGATCCGGCAATTAAATCACTGGCAGCAAACCTGACTGCAGGATTAACCGGTGCATGGGATAAGGCGACAGCGATATTCAACTGGGTGCGTGACAGGATAAGCTACAGTTTCTACTACAACACAAGGTACGGTGCCACGGGTACACTCAAATACAGGACAGGTAACTGTGTGGATCACTCGCACCTCCTGGTGGCCCTCTTCAGGACCGCTGGTCTTGCCGCCAGGTACGTGCATGGAACCTGCACCTTCACATCAGGTAACACCTACGGCCATGTGTGGGCACAGGTGCTTGTGGGTGACACATGGTACGCTGCAGATGCCACGAGCTCAAAAAATAGCCTCGGTGCTGTGAACAGCTGGAACACTGCAACAGCAAAGATCAAGGGAATATACGCCAGCCTTCCCTTTTAATGGTGGTCCAGCACCACCATTTTATTTTTTTTTTTTTAGGATTTAAAATTAATTTAAGGGGTTCTTACTGACACCGGAACCTCGCAAGGAGCAGACTGTTTGTTATAACACCGTTACTAGAACCTCGCAAGGAGCAGACTGTTTGTTATAACAAAAAGGGAAAGGCCCATATCACCCACTGCAACAGCAACCCATAGTGGTACGAGGCCAGCGACAGAGAGAACAGCCAGGGAAAGCTTCACTGCAACGGTTAACCCTGTGTTAACCCTGATGATATCCATGGTTCTCCTGCTGATGTCAATGAGCTCATCTATCCTTTCAAGGTCATCCTCCACCAGGGTTATATCTGCGGTTTCAATGGCCACGTCCGATCCCCTGACACCCATGGCTATACCCACATCCGCCGCTGCAAGTGCCGGTGCATCGTTAACACCATCCCCCACCATCACCGTGATCTTCCTGGAGCTCAGTTCACGTATTATCCTCATCTTATCCTCTGGCAGCAGGCCCCCACGGTATCTTTCAGCACCGATCTCAGCAGCCACCGCCGCTGCAGAGTCCTCAGTGTCACCGGTGAGCATCAGAGTACCGATACCCCGCTCCCTGAGCCTCCCTGTGATCCTCCCTGCGGATTTCCTGATGCTGTCCCTGAGTCTTATGACGCCTATAACACCCTCCGGTCCTGTTAGCTGAACCTCCGTACCTCTATCTGGATTCCCACCTCCAGTTTCCGGGCTTCCAAGGGTGTACCTCACACCCTCTATGTAACCTGAGACACCCCTCCCCGGGATGGACCTGAAGTCTGTCACGTCCACTGTTCTGCCACTGTATGAGTTCACTATGGCCTCTGCGATGGGGTGTCCGGATTTCCTCTCAAGGGATGCTGCTATTCTGAGTATCTCATCCCTCCTCTCCTCCGGTTCAACAGCAATCACCTCTGGTCTTCCCTCGGTGAGGGTCCCTGTCTTATCGAATATGATGCATCCGGTGGAGGCCATCTTCTCCAGGAACTCTGAACCTTTGATGAGGATTCCCCTCCCGGCCGCAGCTGTCATTCCCGAGACCATGGCGACCGGTGTTGATATGAGGAGTGCGCATGGGCATGAGATGACCAGCAGCACCAGGGCCCTGTATATCCATGTGAGGGGGTCGCCTCCGGTGAGTACCGGTATGAGTGCTGTGAGGGCTGCAAGACCAGTTACCGTGGGTGTGTAGATTGATGCGAAGCGTTCAATGAATCTCTCCCTCCTGGACCTCCTGAGAGCAGATCTCCTGACCGTTTCAATGACACCTGCGAGTACGGTCGCCTCGGAGGTCCTTGTGACCTTAACCTCCAGGTACCCGTCAAGGTTCTGTGTACCTGCAAATACCTGGTCACCCTCCCCCACGGTAACAGGGAGGGACTCACCTGTTATGCTGGACTGGTCAACCTGTGAGGTCCCCGATTTAACGGTTCCATCGAGGGGTACCGTCTCCCCTGGTTTTATCCCTATTGTGCTTCCTTCCTCAACATCCTCGACCCCCATGATCCTCTCCCCTCCATCAAGGACCCTCGCGGTTCTGGGCCTGAGTTTTATGAGGGATTCCACGGATCTGTGTGATCTTCTGTGGGCATACTCCTCGAGGTACTCTGCTATGTGGTAGAGGACGGTCACGAGGGCCGCTTCAGTGTAGTCACCCAGTGCGATGGCACCGATGACTGCGATGAGTATGAGCACGTGCACCGTGAAGTGGCCCCTGAGTACTGACCTGACTGCTGCCGGGAATATCCTGTATCCTGCAGCTACAACCGCTGCAATGAGGAGGGGAACTGATATCATGCTTCCCTGGAGGTCAAGGAGGATCCCTGCTGCAAGGAGTGCTGCCGATGCTGCCATAACCAGTATTTCATTACCATTCCCTGATGGGGAACATGAGCTGCATTCACATCCCATAGGATTCACCTGAACATATGAATACACATTCATGTGTGTTCATATCATATAAATGTTTCTTAATATTGTGCTGAGATATGACCCAGGTGAGACTCTGAACCCACAGACCAGTTTTTTCAGTGAGCAGGAAAACTGGTGAATCATGGACCTCCAGGTTATAAAGGGTGCCGGTTTCTGGCAGAAGGTAGAGTGAGAAGGAGATAATAAAAAGGTATGGCATCAGATGGCTAGGCCCCATCATGATATTGAATCATCATTACAGGGGAATACTGTGAGAAAAGGAAAGCAGCCATGGCCCCTGTTTCATGATTTTTTAAGGTATTCTGCGATGAACCTTGCAAAATTGTTTATATCATCCAGGTTGTTTTGCAGGTATCCATAGACCTTTTCAATATCTATTTCTGCGTACATATGAAGCAGTAGGTTCCTGAAACCTGCAGCTGGGGCGAATTTATCCACAAAATCCTCTGGTAAAACTCCTATTTCCCCGAGTATCTCTATTACCTCTCTGTAGGTTTCTGGTTTTTCTGGCCCTTTCCTGTGATATGATCATTTCTCCAATATCAAGGCAGGATTCTATGGAAACCTCCAGGTATCTTTCAACAGCTCCCCTTAAAGTGACGTCATTTTTCAAATCTTCCAGGGTATGGGATTGATAACCCCTCAATATTTTCAGGTATTCCCCTAATCTCTCTAATTTTGATGAGATCTCATTTTTCATATTAATCCCTGCTGGGCTATCCCTTTGATGGCTATTCTCGCATGCCTGTCCATATAATACCTCCTATCCAGATACTCTGACATGATATTTTTCTCAAACTTTATCCTTTTTTCCTCATCATCTTTCAGGAGTATGCCGTCTTTTATGATATTATAATTTAAGGAGAGTGGCGCATCATTCATGATAATCAAATCAACCTTATCTGCTTTAAGCAGGGATACAAGATCATCAAGCAATTTCAGTTGAAACTGTAACATCCCCTGTTCTTCCAGGGGCTCCCGTAGTAGAACTCCAATGTCAAAATCACCCAGTTTCCCCTTATCCCCTCTGGAAGTGGAGCCGAAAAGATAGGCTAAATCCACTTCATCCTTCTCTTCAAAAAATTCCGCAAGTTTCTCTAGCACTTTAATCTCCATTGCCCCTGAAACACAAACTTTTTGATTATCAGACTCTAATACCTGCAGGAGAGTGGTTCCTCAAGAGTATTATGGTGAAAGAGGGTAATAAATCTTACAGGGTCATGGTGGTTAAGAAGGCTTCAAAATCCATTCAACCATTAGATCCGGGATTAAATAGAACTCAGCACCACAAGATGATCCTGAAGACGCGATTAGAGACTCGAGTTCATGGATCAATATGGGTACCAAGAATAAAGAGAGAGGAACTATTCCGCAAGGGCAGGCTAAAAGAATAGTGGAGGCACCTAAACAGACAGACAGAACATGGCCACTGGGTATCATAAGAGAAACATGATCTCCAAAAAGTTATAGGGGTGGGTGATTATTTCCTCGCCCTTGCAATCTTCCTTGCAATGACAAGTTCACCTATGGCTATCAGACCGACAAAGAATTTTTCAAGGCCCCCTGTTGCCCATATGGCCTCACCGAAGGTTGAATTCCGGATCCTCTCCTCATACTCCTTCGGTTTTATCCTCTTACCGGTGCGCCTCCTCGTTATTATGGCAGCTGCCTCCATGAGTTCATCCCAGCTCACACCCTTGAGCTCCCCGTTCATGGCCTCGAATATCTTGGACACCTTGATCTCATAGAGCTGGGAGAGGGTCTCAACGATGTCGAATGACCTCACAACCCCCACAACCCTTCCACTGTCATCCAGGACCGGGATGCTCACCAGTTTGTGATGGGCTGTTTCCAGGACGGCGAGCCTGGCCGGGTCGTTTTCATTTACATGAACTATCCTCTCCGGTGGCTGCATGATGTCAGAGACGAGTTCAAGTCCATCGCGGAGTCCCCGCATCACGTCAAAGCTTGTAACCCATCCAACGAGCTTCCCATCCCCATCAACAACGGGTGTTGTGAACTTACGTGTCTCCTCCATCTTCAGTGAGACATCAACAACCCGATCCTCAGGGGAGACTGCTATAAACTCCTTATCCATAATCTCCTTAACTTTCATCTGCCAACCTCTCCAGTTTCAGTGCTGCCACAGGACACCTTGTGGAACAAACCTCACATAGAATGCATTTATCCTTATCAACCACAACCTCTCCATCCTCAATCCTTATGGCCCCGGTGGGACAGTTCTCCTCACAGACAAGGCACTCGACGCAGGCATCCTGGTCAACCAGGAGCCGACGGGTCTCAATCACAGGGCCCAGTTCCCTCTCAAGTTCCACCGCATCTGAGGGGCAGACGTTGACGCAGGCCCCGCAGCCAATGCAGATGGATTCATCGACCACCGCGATCTCCTTATCTAACTGAATTGCACCTGTGGGGCAGAACCTGGTGCAGGTCCCGCATGCAGTGCATCTATCTGTGACCTCTATGTTCTTCATCCGGAGCAGACGGTGGGGGATCCTGACGTATTCCAGGTTGTAGGTGACGTCCTCGTCACCGATGGTGGCGGTGCTCTCAACAACGTTTATGCACCTCACAGGGCAGGTCTGGGCGCATATCTCACATTTAACACAGTTATCAAGTATCCTTGCAGGTTTTGATGCTGATGATTCTGATATGGCGTCCACAGGGCACTCCTCAAAACAGAGATTGCACCTTACACACTTCGGTGTTATGTCTATGAATTTGTCCAGAACCCTGCAGCTTGCAAGTTCCACATCAACGTCCTCAGGTCTCTCCTCAAGGTCCATCGACTTTAGTGCAACATCCCTCCGGAGGTCCTCCAGTTTCTTCTTAAAGATGATATCCATGATACAACCCCTGCATCCTTTCAAGCTTCAAGAGTTAACACAACCCTTTATTACCTTTTAAACGTATTTACTTAAATTTTTTTCCGGTTCACGGGATCAAGATCAGGCCTCAGCACACCCAGATTCCCGGATCCAGCACATTAAAGATCAACCCTCAGCGTACCTCCTGAGGACATCCAGGGCCCCGGGCCCGGGGAGGGATTCTGTGGCACCGTATCCTCCGATACACCGTGATGCTATGTAGTTTCCAAAGCGGCATGAAACCTCAAGGCCAAAGCCTTCGAGCCAGGCATATATGAAGCCAGCATTGAAGGCGTCACCGGCCCCCGTCGTATCAACACATTCGGTGCTCAGTGCATCCACCATCACAGACTCACCGTCCCATGCCCTGACGCCTCGGGCGCCCATCTTAACCACAACCACCCCGATTCCCAGGAGTGATGCTGCCTCCTCAGGGTCAGCGGACCCTGTCATCAGCTCAAGTTCCCTCTGGTTTGTGAGGAGGATGTCGGTGCGCTCGAGGATATCTGACAGCTCAGATACTCCCCTTGAGGCGTAGATGTGTCCTGGATCCAGGCTGACGGTCACGGATTCATCCAGTGCCTCAATGACGTCCACCTGGACATTTATGCCATCACCTGCGAAGGATGTGAGGTGCAGCAGTTCTGTGTTAAGGGCCTCATCAGCCACCTCATCCACCCTGAGTGTGTCGTTGACACCGGGGTCAACGTAGAGGGCCCTGTTACCGTCAGGGTCAACGAAGCCCATCACACGGCCGCTTCTACCTGTATCCGCTACGACGGTGAAATCCTTGACCCCCTCAGATGAGAGGTTCCTCCTGAGGAGTCCCCCCTCCCTGTCATCGGCGACCTTACCTATGTGGGCCGTCCTGAGACCGAGCCTTGAGAGCCCTATCATGGTGTTGGCTGCTGAGCCCCCACAGGATTCAACGAGCCCCCTCACGAAGGTCTCCTCATCCGGGCCTGCTATCCTCTCAACCATGTGGAGCTGGTCCATGTTGAGGGCTCCAAGGCCCACCGCATCGAACCTCATCCCAGAACACCGTGTAGGTCTATCCTGTGGTCCCCCAGTTTACCGTCATAGTTACCTGCAGATACCCTCAGGACCCCATCGTACCTGCAGACAGCCTCTATCCCGGCCCTCATGGCCTCCTCAAGGGCCTCCATTGTAAGGCCGTTTATGACTATCTCTGGTATGTACCCGACGCCCTCCGGGACCCTGGACTCGTCACCGAGCACCTCCTTCAGGCTCGGGCAGTAGGGGTGGTTCGTGGTGGGGCCTATCCAGGGGTAATTTGTCTCTGGCTTTGATGCTGCGGAGCAGATATCGAAGGGCGTCACAACACCCTCAACCTCATCTATGGCTCTTATGGCGGCCCTGCCTGCCTCCAGTACTGTGTCGGGATCCCTGCACATGTACCAGAAGTTGGCCCCCATGATGGCCTCCCTGTAGCCCATCCTTGATTCTATTTTGAAGTCAGGGACGGCTACCGGTACGTTGATCATTTCACGGCCATTGAACTCCTCCACCCACTCATAGCCATCACCGCAGTGTCCCACATGCTTCATCATATCCAGGTATCCATCCGGGTCGGGGGTGGAGCTGTAGAGTGCTGTGAAGGGCTTCACCAGTATGTCCTGCCTTATACGGTAGGATAATTCGACCTGGAATTTCTCCATGTCATCCAGGGCATAGTAGAACTGGACCACGGCCCCGGGTCTGCCGTCGGGGGTGTCCTCGCCTCCCAGGAAGGATTCAACACCACCCTCAACCCTCCCTATGACTGCACCGGGGGTTGCGGTTGCATCAAGGGCCGCCCTCCTGACGGTCTCCATGTCACGGGCCGTTATGGTGGCCCTCACACATCTCCCTGTGAAGGCCTCAGAGAATGTATCCTCGATCAGTGTTCCGTTAATCTCCATTGAGCATCACAACCATGCTTAATGTAAGCACATCCAGGGCTTCAGCCGAGGGATCCGACGTCCTCTCCCCGGATGTTCTTTCTGACCTCCATGCTTGCGTCCAGGAGGTCCTCTGCCTCCTCAATAACCGTTATGATCGGGTAGTCCCCTCTGAACACTCTCCTGAACTCATCCACCACCCTGAAGTCTATCCTGAATGATTCAAGGGCCCTTTCAGGGTTTTCAGAGTAGGCCCTGATGAATTCCAGGATGTAGTCCCTCCCGAACCTTGAGTGAAGGTCTATGAGGGGGGTGAGGGCCCTTGAGTCGGTGGAGATGACCGCCACCTCTGCCTCCCTGAGGGCGTAGCGGTTACCGTTGAAGGACACCGCAAGGCCCCTCCCATTGAGTTCCCTGAGTGGTTCAACATCGGTTATGCTGTCACCCACGTACATGGCGGATTCCGGGGGCAGTTCAAGTTCAGAGAGGATCTCCATGAGGGCAACCCTCTTACCGTCCCCGCCAACGGTCTTCACCCCGTCGAGTATCTTCCCGGCCTCCATGCCAGGTATGAGGTGGAAGAATATCTCATCCAGGTCCTCAAAGTCCCCCTCGATGACATCCTCGCGTAGCCTCACCAGCGCCTCCCTCTCCTCATTTGGGATCTCCACGTCAAGGCTGAGGGTGGTGTGCCTGGTGTTCTCCAGGGGAAAGTCAAGGTGCCTGCAGAGGGCCTCGATGTAGTGTCTGTAGCTTGTGCTTACGATATAGGATGGCATGAGCCTCCCTGCAAGTTTCAGGGTTTCATCAGCCCCGGGAACGAGTCTCAGGGTCCTCTCTGAGAACTCCCTCAGCTTCTCATCGGTGACTCCGTGGGCTATTAGGAACGGGACTATCAGTTTGAGGGTGTCCCCTGCATTGTAGCCCGGCCTCCGGATCTCGTCGGCCAGTATGTCATCAAATTCGCTCACCTTCCTGAAGAACCTGTCACCGTCGGGTATGAAGTGGGCTGCAGCTTCAAAGGCGTTATCGTTGAGTGAGATGGGACCCTCGCAGTCTGTTACGAAAACCCTATTCAACATTATCATCCTCCAGGTTCAGCCTGACCGCTGTTACAGGGCATATGTCCTGGCATTCACCGCAGAGTATGCATCTATCAGCGTCGACCTCAACCTCAGCATTGAGGGTCATGGCATCAACGGGACAGTGGTTAACGCATACACCGCACCTCTGGCAGACCATGTGGTCGACCTCAACCGAACCCCTCCTCGGACCTGTCAGGACCCTCCTCTCAAGGTATATCCTGCCATCCCTCGCCCTGAATCCCTCCTCTGTGATCTCGATGGCATCGACCGGGCATACGCCCCCGCATCTTCCGCAGAAAACACAGCCATCAAGTATCTTCACGGGGGCCGGGACCTCCGGTTCTATGACACCCACCGGGCACTCATCCACACAGAGCCCGCACCCTATACACCTGTCCTCGAGTACCCTTATTCTCCTCGCGGGTTTGGTGAAGTCTATTATGTGGTTGAGTTCATGTATCTGGAGGTTGGAGTCCACGAGTTCCTCTATGCCATCCCTTATTTCATCGGTGACATCCACACTGTATTCGGGGCTGTCAGCTGAGAACCTTCTCTTCACGGCCCTCAGAACAGAGTCCATCCTTCCAAGGTTTTTCACGAGTTTCTCTGATTCCCTCTCAAGTATCTCCCCTGCTATCTCCAGGTTGTTGAGTTTTGAGAAGTTCTCGTAGGCCCTCTTCCTTGAGGAGTACTTGATGGCTGCTGAGGGGCATACGTCCATGCATTCCTCGCACCTTGCACAGTAGGAGGGGTCTATGTAGGGTAACCTGTTGATCTTACCAACCTTTATGGCCCCCCTTGAGGGGCAGACCCTGGTGCAGGTCATGCAGCCTATGCAGTCCCTCTGGTTAATCACCACGGCCTTACCCCCCACCACTGACCTGGGGAGGATCTCACCGTACTTTATGGCCTCTGTAGGGCATGCCCTTGCACAGTAACCGCAACGGACACATTTATCCTCGTCTATCTCACTGTGGACCCCTGTTTCACCCGATGACACCAGGTGTATGGCCCCTGTCCTGCAGGCTGAGACACAGGCACCGCAGCCCCTGCAGATCCTGGGGTTTATCACGGGCACGTTCTCCCTGACAGGCTCTGCCATGGTTGTCCTCATCTTTATGGCATCGTAGGGGCAGGCCTCCCTGCAGAGGACGCACCCAAAGCATTTGTCGTCTATCTCAACCTCGCCGGTGTCAGGGTCCAGGTGTATCGCGTCCACCGGGCATGAGCTGAGGCACGGCTTATCAGGGCATTCCCTGCACTTCTCACTGTCAATATCATAGTCAACGTCAACTTCCCTCAGGGGCTTCACGGGTTTTGCTGCAGCTGGAATTTTATCATCTCCTCATCGCTTTACAGGAAGAGCCGCCGGTTTTATGGTTATCCTTATCATCTCTTCTCCATTGGATTCATCTATGAGGAACCTTGCAACGTAGTACCCTGCAACACCGAAGGGGCATGTCTGGTAGCATGTGCTGCACCTGAGACACTTATCAGGGTCCCTCACGATTCCTTCATCCTCTGAGTAGGTTATGGCTCCTGATGGGCATTCATCCACACATAAACGGCACTGCACACATTTTTCGGGGCTCCATGTTATGATGCGCATCTTGAGGCGGTCTGTTATCTTCTCGAGGAGGTCCCTGACTATCTCCTCATCCGGGAGGACCTCAAGGGCCCTCTCGAGGAGGGGTTTCAGGGGGTAATTCATCCTGTAGACACCTTCGGCTTCGAGTTTCTTTATATCCTCGCTCTTCTCCTCTATGGCTGACTCCAGTTCATTGACCGCCAGGTTTATGACCATCTTCTGTTCCTCGACGTAGGCGACGTGTATCACCTTGAGGGCGCCCTTGACAGGACACTTCTCAAGGCATTCACCGCAGGCTATGCACCTGCCCTGGTCAACCTCGACCCTGCCATCCTTCTCGGTTATTGCATTCACCGGGCAGGCCTTCATGCACTTCTTGCAGCGTATGCATAGGTAGTCATCTATGACATAGAGCTTCTCTGAGGGTACTATGGTGAACTCTTCCCTTATGAGGTGGTTCTCTCCGCATTCAATTGTCTTGGGGTCGGTGGGGCAGACCTCGGCGCAGAAGCCGCACCTGATGCACGCACCCCTGACTATGACAGGGTAAGTCTGACCCTCCTCCTCAGCCGTGTCGGTGTCACGGACCAGTTTTATTGCGCCAGGGGCAGGGCAGGCCGTTGTGCAGGCCCCACAGCCTATGCAGTACTCCCTCTTAACTGTGGGGAAATCCCTGAATCTCTCTGGTTTTTCAAGGATCTCGTGTTCTGTGTGTGCATTGGCGAATTTCTCTGCCCAGGACTTACGGGCAAACTCGTAAAGGTACCATATTACAGAGGACATAGGACATCAACATCACGCATTTATTAGAGGAGTATCTCCCTCTCCCCCCTCTCTTCATCAACAACCATGACCCTCTCTGCGCATGCTATGCATGGATCAGCGCTTGCATATGTTGCAACGGCGTCTGCAACGGTTGCCACGTCCCTCAGCATGTACTTTGCGCAGGCGTCAATGTTCATTATGCTCGGGGTCCTTATGGATATGTTCTTTATGAGGTTGCCGTTGGTCTCAATCATGTAGGCCACCTCTCCCCGGGGGGCCTCGTTTCTCCACTCACCGTAACCCGCCTTCACGTCAACCTTCGTCCTGACGGGTCCCCGCGGCATGTTATCTATGACCTGCTTTATGAGGTCAATTGAGACCCTGATCTCATCGAAACGGTTCATGACCCTTGCAAAGTTGTCGCCATCGTCCCTCCAGATGGTCCTGAAGTCCAGGTGGTCCCTGTAGGTGGGGTGGTCCTCCCTGAAGTCATACCTTATACCCGAGGCCCTCCCTATAGGTCCAACGGCCCTGGCCTTCTCTGCCTCCTCCTGGCTCATGTAACCGACCTCCCTTGACCTGAGGCCTATGAGTGGGCCGTGCTCGAACATCTCAACGTAGCGGTCGAACTCTCTTTCAAGGTCAACTATGATCTCCCTTATCCTTGACAGGTGGCTCTCTGAGGCGTCCATCCTCACGCCACCCACCACGTTCCAGCCCATGTTGACCCGGTTACCTGTCAGGAGCTCGATGGCGTCCATTACAGGCTCCCTGAGGGCCAGCATGTACATGAACATGGTCTCATGGTCCAGGGCCTTGAAGTAGGTTGAATTTGCGATGAGGTGACTCTGTATCCTGTCAAGCTCGTTTGTTAATGCACGGAGGAACTGTGCCCTTGGGGGTGCCTCGACCTCTGATATGGCCTCAAAGGCCTCTGCAAAGGTCTGTGTGTGTATGTATGAACATATCCCGCAGACGCGTTCAGAGAGGTAGATGGCCTTCTGCCAGGTCTTGTTCCTCATAACCCTCTCTATTCCCCTGTGAACGTATCCGTATTCTATTTCGGCTTTGAGAACCTTTTCACCCCTGGTCTTCACCTTGAGCCTTATGGGCTCCTTGTATCCAGGGTGCATGGGTCCAAGTGGCAGTATCATCTCTTCTTCCCCCTCTCTGCTATGGCCCCGGGCGCCACCGAAAGTATTGCTTCAAGTATCTCTGATGGCCTGGGCGGGCAGCCGGGCACCTCTGCATCCACCGGTATGAAGTCGGAGACCGGTGCATAGACGCTTCCACCCTCCTGGTTGAATACGTCACCGGATATTGGACAGTTACCCAGGACCACCACTATCTTTGGCTCCGGTGCCTTGCGGTAGATCCTCTGGAGTTTCTCCCTCCACTGCTCTGTAACTGCACCGGTTACGAGTATGACATCGGCCTCCCTGGGGTTCTGGTGGACGTATATACCGTACTGTTCAAGGTCATATCTTGGTGAGAGGAGTGCGAGGACCTCTATATCACAGCCGTTGCACCCCCCTGTATTTACAAGGCATACATGGATTGATGTTTTCCTCAGAATACTTTTAAGGGCATCCAACATTTCTTTACCTCAGCATTTGCTCTTTATTGATTGAAGTTCATCATGATCTCAGTATCTCATGGAGCCTCCTCCTGCCCTCACTGAGGGCCTCGGAGTACTCCCTCCCTGCCAGGACCAGCTCTGTGATCTCATCCTTGAGGGCCTCGGCATCATCCACACTTATGATCTCCATGACATCAACTAGCCAGCAGAGCTGGAGGTCACTGTGGAGCTTCTCCCTGATACACCTCGGCCTTGCCGACTCGAACCTGGGGTGGAGGGCCTCCAGGCTCGACATGTCTAATTTGTCCATGAGTATGTCCTGGAATTCCTCAACGTCAATTTCAAGTTCCCTGGATAGTGGCTTTACAACATCCTCCTGCCAGCGGTAACTCTCAATTATCCTCCTCTTCATCAGCCTCATTAGTTCTCCTTCATCCATTGATTACCACCCCAGAGTCCCTGAAATCAGCCAGATCAGGAGGGCCAGGATAGCCCCTGTGAGGGTCTCGTATCTACCGTAGCCCGGCCTCATCCCTGCAACCAGGGCCACCATGAAGAGCCCGGCCGTCCTCATGAGATCAGTGAGGGGCAGATGCCCTGCATTCACAAGGACAGTCCACCCTGCCACTGCAACCACAAGGGCCAGTGGATCGATCTTTTCATCCACGAAGGGCTCCCTGTACTTCCTGTAACTGAGCAGCAGGCCTATCACCGAGCCCGCGATAAAGGAAACCGTGTATACCAGGTATATTTCATACAAGATTATCACCAGTGAACTCCAGTTATAATGGTCTGTAAAGTATTATGAATGATACTATAAACATGGCAAGCACCGCAAAGAATGCTGCCCTCTCGAGGTCCTCTGAGAACCTGGAGAACCCTTCACGGCCCGCCAGGAGCAGAAGAACCGTGAACAGCACTCCAAGGATTGTTATAAGAGCCACAGACATTCTCTGCATGATGGCTGCAAGGAGACTCACAGCTATAACGCCCCCTGCAACCAGTGCGGTGAGTAAGGTAAGATCCCTTTCCATTAAATCCCCTCTTTTCTGATTAAATCCCTTCCATTTTCATTCCACATCATGTCTTCTACATTACAAGCATGAGGACGATTGAACCCGCTATACCCACGAAGGCCAGGATGACCTGTATGGCCACCGAGTGGTTCGGGTTCAGCATGGGTGTTGTCGCATTTATGAAGGCCGTTATGGTTGTGATTATCACCATCCCGAGTATGTAGAGCGGCAGGCTCAGACCGCCGATGAAGACCGTGAGGAATATCCAGAGCAGCATGTACCATGCTATGGACTCCGAGATCATCAGGTAACCCCTGAGGACCCCGAAGTGCTCTGTCTCATATCCTGATATTATGTCCTTCCCCTTGGTGATGGAGAACGGTGAGTAGGGTGCCTTTGAGAGGATGAGGACAAAGAACATCATGGCTGCCAGGGGCAGCTTCAGCAGCAGGGGCCCGTGGATGCTCTGGTACCCTATGATATCTGATATTATCATTGTCCTGGTCTGGAGGTATATGATTGCAAGGACAGCGAAGAGCGGCATTTCGGCTGCAGCTGAGAACACTGCACGGACGCAGCTGAGCTTACCGTAGGGTGACCCTGATGAAGACCCTGCATTGTGTTCAACTATCTTGTGGAGGGCGTAGATCCCGAAGAACAATAGGAGGGAACCCTCAAGCACCGGCCCGATTATAACCGCGCTTATCCATATACCGCAGAGTGTCGCTGCTATTGCAATGTAGAATGGCATGGCAGCGGTCCTCGGGAAGGACGACTCCTTTATGTAGAACTTCAAGGTGTGGAGGAGGTGCTGTATAACAGGGGGCCCCGGCCTTCTCTGTATCCTTGCCATGACCTTCCTCTGGAAGCCCAGAAGGAGGCTTCCTATGAGAAATGCTATAAGAACATTCACTATGATGTTTCCCATCAGATTCATCTCATCACCATTAACACCGGAATGATTCCATTATCATGATTCAGTATCCTATGAATGGTTCATCAACCCTGTCCTCTGCCTCATCCTCCTCTGGCCTGGCCATGGAGAGTATACCAATGGAGAGTATGAAGACAGGTATCAGGAATATGGCCACACCGTATACAACCCATGATGGGGGGTTGAATATCAGGGCGTAGATTATCCCTGCAGCTGAAAGTATGAGTGCAGTTAAACTTCCTGTTCTGAGCCTGTTCATTGATCTCACCTACAGTGAAACTATCAGCAAAACCTCTATGGCCCTCACGATCACCAGGAGGGAGCTGAGGTGTATTATAAGTATGAAGGGTGAACCCGGTGTGCGGAACATCTCGGCCTTGGTTGCATAGAAGGGTGCGACACCGGTCTCACCAACAACACCCATGAGGAGCAGGAGGGCGGCGAAGACGATCATTGGGTTACCGGCCATCCCTGATAGTTCAAGGAGGCTCAGGGTACCTGATGATCCCAGCACCATGGCTGCGCCCCCGAACAGTGGGAGTGAGGCCATCATGGCTATCAGTCCATACTGGAAGGCCGCGTCAAGGACCTCAACCTGTCTCACCGCCGAAACTATACCTATGTTCACGATACCTATGAGTGCCACGAAGAGGGTGAAGTTGAAGAGGTCACCTGTCACCATTGCACCGGCGGTTGCAAGTCCGCAGACAATGGCCAGGAACCGCCTGATCCTGAACTCGGCGGTGTCGACCTCCACGCGCCTGTTGCCCAGTGTCCCGAACTCGGTTTCAACCTGGGTCTCGGTCCTGCTTATGGCTATGAGGAAGGTGAATATGAGCACGGCTGCAAACATGAAGAGGTTGAAGGGTGTCAGGTAGAGTACGATATCACCGAAGGGTATCTGGCCGAGGAGTTCACCTCCCAGGGACACTATATCCATCACTCATCACCCCCTGCTTCCCTGATCTCCTCCCTTGCAAGGACCCCGATGAGGCCCATCTTGCTGGCGACCTTTATGAGTATGCCGCATCCTGACATGAAGAGGGCCGGCAGCCAGAGCTGTGGGGCGGTGAAGAATATCAGGAAACCTGCAAGCCAGAGGCACCATGTTACACCGGATATACCTGCAATCCCATCCCACTCCACTGTGGGAAGGCCCCTGGCCCTCCTGGTAGCTACGTAGAAGAGTATCCCTGCCCCAGCAACAGCACCCCCGGTGAACCCTGTGAGGAAAACACCGTAGGCGATCAGTATCAGGGCAAGGAAGTTGGGGGCTGTCCTGAACACCTCAAGTTCCATGGGTCTGTGTTCAACCACCGGCACCTCCCCCAGTATCCTCATCTCCCTTGATATGAGTATCTCTGATATGGCCATTATCTCAGCCAGTTCGACCACAAGACCCGGGAGTATGAGGGCCTCTGCGAGGTCGGTTCCAACGGCTGCAACGATTACGAGCATTGCTATTCCAACTATGTCCGTGATTATCAGCGCGCTCAAGTCATTCTTCTGGAATGATATCCCGAGTAGCGCTATGAATCCTGCTATGAGGCCCGTGTAAATGGCGGGCTGGAACAGTGAAAGGGTGAATTCCGGGACCATCATAAATGTGCCTCCACACTTCTCTGGAACAGTGAAAGGGTGATCATCACAAACCTCTCCAGACATCTCCCTGACATCATGACCTGCGCCTCCTCATAGTGAAGTTAAGGGCGACCCATGAGGCTATGGTGAAGGCCATCATCAGTATGCTTGACTCCAGGACCGTGTCAAGGCCCCTGGTGTAGTAGAGTATCTCATCTATGAGCCCACCAGGGGAGGAGTATATGGATGTGCCGAAGTACACCGTCAGGCCCTTAACAGCTATTGCAATGGGTGAGAGGTAGGCTGTTATCTTACCCAGGTTAACCTCAAACTGGGGGTACTGTGACTTCACATTGCCTGGCTTCTCCAGGGGTACTCCCCCACGGTCATAGGGTGCCAGGGGGTCCTTGCTGTTTATCTGTTCCTGGGGCAGTGGCCTCGGGTAGAGCTGATCAGGGTTCAGCGTGATGGGTACAAGGAATCCCACAAGGAGTATCAGGCCCAGGGAGAAGGCAAAGAGTCTGGGTATCCTCTTAGGGTTTGCAAGTTCATTCAGGATTCTTCCAAGACTCATAATTCCACCCCCATCTCCTCAAGCCTTATAACCGCCCTGAGGAGTACCAGTGTCATTATGGTTGTTGCCGCGATGAAGGTCAGGAGGGCGAGGGTGTGGTTGTAGGTGAGGAATATGAGTGAAACACCAACCGCAGGTATCTCGGTGTTGAGGATCCTCACAATGGGGTCCCTGACACCCGGACCTGCCACGGTTGCGATTGAACCTATCACCACAAGGGCTGCCCCTGCATAGAACCAGATCTGGGTCTCAAGCAAGTTCCTCACCCCTGTAAATCATCCTGAATGAGAACCTGGAAGCCTCAGGCAAGTTCCTCACCCCTCGAAGTCCTTATATCATTTATCCTCATAACGGCCATCAGCAGTATTATGGTTGATATGGGGTCAAAGAGGGCTGCTGCCATGGCAACATCAAGGTACCTTGCAGCTGCAAGGACCATCACAAAGCCCCCCTGGAGGAGCGAAAACATTATTATCTTATCAAGGGGCCTTGAGAGGAGTATGATGCCTGCAGCTCCCGTGAATATGACAAAGACACCAACGTTTGTAATGTTAAGGAGGTCCAGCGGATTCATAAACATTCACCAGTAATCATCTATTATATTCCTAATCCTCGATAACCATTTCCTCTCCAACACGGTCAAGGGTGTGGGCGATTGCATTGGATGTTATGGTTGATGCCACAAAGTATACCGCTGCAAGGACAGCGCCAAAGGCGGTTCCAACGTAGAGGGCTATCATTGCAGATATTCCGAAGGACATGGCATTGAGGTAGAGGAGCCTCTCAGCCCTGTCCTGGGCCAGGAGGGTCCTCACGGCCATGAGCACCACTATTATCCCTGTTATCTGGATCAACATGATTAACACCTTCTATTTCAGGTCAGTGTACCTGTTCATCCTCCTGGCTATGGCCCCAAGGAGCCTTGATGATCGGGAGTGGCTCACACCCTGTATGGTGGTTATTGCAATGACCATCCCGGCGACGAAGAGCCCGGGGCTCATCCCGGCGAGGGATGCCAGCGCTATTATGACTGTTATGGAGAGGGCTCCGAGTGTCCCGGCATACCCCGGGTCGGCGCAGAGGCGGTTCCCTATGAACACCAGGAGGGCTGCCACGAGGCCTCCCTCAGGCACGCCCATGAGGTAGCATCCGATGGCGCCGAGGAGGGTGCCTGCTGATGCGTCCGGTGAGCATACAATGTTTCCCTGGAAGAAGCCACCCGCAAGGTCGCCTCCCCTCTTCTCTATGTCCCTTCCAATGTAGTCGGCCCCCCTCACACCTGGCTTCTCAGGGAGACCCATCCATGTGTCTATCACAACGAAGTTCAGCCAGGATATGGCTGCTGCGGCTGCAACTCCAACCAGTTCATTCATCATGAGTCCTCCGGTCTGGGGAATATATCCTCAAGGAAGTATGCAGTCATTATTGCTGATAGGACCCCTGCCACGGCTCCGAGGTCGGCCCCATAGATACCTGTGACACCCAGTTTTATGGATATTGCTGTGAGTCCCAGTGCAATTACCGGTGTCGGGAAGATGGCCGATGGTGTCCAGGAGTGCCTGGCCGGCCTTTCAGGTGTCAGGGGAAGCCCCAGTATCGCTGAAATGATTATCGATGAAATAATGGCTGCTAGGTAACCTGAAAGATATGTAACATGAATAATCATGATAAAAGAATGATAATCCAACATATATAAATCTTTTTAAAAAGGTGAGTTAGACCTAAAAAAGACCTCTTAATAAAATTATGGCCTTTTTTACTAATATCTGGAGGTTTCTCTACAGAAACTTTTTTTTACTGATATCTGAAGGTCCCTCTACAGAAGATTTAGTAATAAATTTTAAGGATTTTCATAGTCGTTTTTGTGATAATATTCACAGAAACCGGTAAGTGGATGTGACTCCATAGGAACCTCCAGGACATGATGGGGTGGGAATATGCTTAAAACTGCTGGAATGGTCACTGCAGTCATCCTCCTTCTGCTTTTAAAACCTGCAGCAGGAGCCACCGCGGTGCAGGAGGTTACCGTTACGGTGCCCGAGAGTGTTGAAATAATGGTCCTCTGGCAGGGAAGGGAAACCGGAAACTCCTTCACACTCACAGCCACAGTGGAACCCGGAAAAGAATACTACTGGCCAGGAGGACCCCAGGGACTCCAGATAAAGGACCTATCCAACGTACCCATCGACCTCTACATAAGGGCAGAAGGAGACCTCCAGGGCCCAGAAACCATACCCATACAGAACCTCAAATACGCCAACTACGGCATCGGACTCCCCGAAACACCACTAACAACAACCTACACACCGGTAAGAAAGAACTGGATGGTTAAATTAGAGGATGAATCCCTGATACCGGTTGATCTCCACCTCACGGTACCCCCAGCAACCGCTGCCGGTGTCTACTCAGTTAACATATACCACATAGCGGTCCCCCATGGAGAATAGCCAGGGATACACCAGAATCATGATTTAACAGCAGCCACTCCCTTCAAAAAAACTATTTTTTCATGAGCCACGTGGTTCATCCGGACATAGGTAATAATTTTATAGGAAATGATTTAATAAATAATAAGTAACTGCAACAAGTTACAGGTTATATCATGTACAGCCACGAATGGATGGGTGTGCTCTTCATCCTGCTCCTTCTTCCGGTGCCATTTGCAACCATGAATACGGTGCAGGAGGTTACCGTTACGGTGCCCGAGAGTGTTGAAATAATGGTCCTCTGGCAGGGAAGGGAAACCGGAAACTCCTTCACACTCACAGCCACAGTGGAACCCGGAAAAGAATACTACTGGCCAGGAGGACCCCAGGGACTCCAGATAAAGGACCTATCCAACGTACCCATCGACCTCTACATAAGGGCAGAAGGAGACCTCCAGGGCCCAGAAACCATACCCATACAGAACCTCAAATACGCCAACTACGGCATCGGACTCCCCGAAACACCACTAACAACAACCTACACACCGGTAAGAAAGAACTGGGC
>NZ_QREL01000001.1:915049-964201 GCF_003385755.1 Methanothermobacter defluvii
AACCATACCCATACAGAACCTCAAATACGCCAACTACGGCATCGGACTCCCCGAAACACCACTAACAACAACCTACACACCGGTAAGAAAGAACTGGGCAGCGAAACGGGAGATTGATGCTGTGGTGCCTGTTGATCTCAGTCTCACGGTGCCACCATTCACAGAACCCGGCGAATACAGGGTGAGGGTCTACCATATAGCCATAAGGTCACCGGGTACCTGATTCTGTCTGAATTCCATGCCAGAACTGTCCAGACCGGATATATCGAAACCTTATCTATTCTAATTTTATTATGTTCCACGGGCACTGATGGTAAATATTTATCAGTCCAGAATTGATAATAATCTACTTAATCAATTGCAGTGACAGGAGAATCTCATGTGAAGTTCAAAGCGAAAATCCTACTCCTCATAACAGGTATAATCTCAGCTCTTCTGATAGCAGCGCCCCAGTTTCACCTCAGGGTGGCAGGGCTCATCCTGTGTGTGCTGGTAACAGGTTACAGCTTCCTCAGACTTACCTGTCTTAGGGATACCCTGATCACCCCCATACCGGGGCTTCTAATACTGACCCTCAACGCATTCATTCTGAACTATACATACCTGAGAAATGTAAGGGCCCTCTACGCCCTCCCCGCCATACTCATACCAATCATCCTGCTCCTGAAACGCTCCAGAAAGGATGTTGAGGTGGAAAGCACCCAGATAAAAACCGCCAGAGAACTCGCAAAAAGAGACCAACCAGTGGAAAGCGGGGATGACTCTTCTGAAAGGAAAAACAGTTTAAAGGAAACCCGTGGGAGAGAACATGCACCATTAAGGGACATCCTGATTTCAGCTGTCCTTTCTGGTGTCACACCTCTCCTCATAGCATTCATCCACCTGAACCCGGTCAGGTTTGTGCTCATCATTATACTTATAGCCTCCTCGTCCTATGGCCTTGCAGCCGCCCTTCTACTGAGACTCCAGGGCTATGGAAGGCTCAGAAGGGCCGCATTAACCATACCATTCGCCCTTCTACTCACGCTGGTAGCTGGAACCACAGGAAGCAGATACGGGGTGGTGGTCCTTGGTGCAGCAGGTATACTATCAGCCCTTGTGGCCTACATAAGGAGGACCAGGCAGAGGATAGGGGAGATAGAGTCACTGCAGATGTCAGAGAGGGACATCCTCGAAAGGTACGGACTCGTCGAGGATGATGTAATACTGCATGTCCCGGAGATACCTGAAAGGGATCTCAGGGCAGTTGACCCTTCAGGGATAAAGAAGAAGGCCCTGAGGATGGGTAAAGAGAGGGATCTGGAGGGGGAGCTCAGAAGGGCATTCCCCGGGGATGAGTTCTGGATAGAAAAGGAAGCCAGAAGGAACCTGGCAGGTTTCAGTGACCTTCTGGTTATGGTGTTCCTGAGCATCTTTACCATCGCTGCAATCAATTCATCTCCCCGGGGCGTTGTGGAAGCCCTCTTCTACCTTCAGGTGCTCCTGATACCTGGATACATTCTAACAGCTGCCGTGGCACCCCTCAGAGACCAGTTAAGCGTCCCCGAGAGGCTCTTCCTGGGGTTCTCAGTAAGCATAATCATATCATCGGTGATAGCGCTCCTTATGGGTGGTCATGTTACCTTCAAGCCGCTTCTTGCAAGGAGCATATCTGCAATAAGCCTGATAATGACACCCGCAGCCTTTATAAGGCGTTACAGGGCGGGGGGACTTGCATACTCAGTTGATGTGAGGCGTATCCCATCACCCCGCAGTCTCTCAAGGGATGGTAAGGTATCCCTCATACTCTCGGCTGTACTCGTGGCCCTCGTTGCAGTCACGGTCTACCTGACCCTTAACCCGGTGCCCTCTGAGAGGTTCACCGAGTTCTACATCCTGGGGCCTGGTGGTAAGGCCTACGGTTACCCTGAGAATGTTACTGCCGGCGAGCGCGTTGAGGTAATGGTAGGAGTGGTGAACAGGGAGTACCGTAACGAAACCTACCGGATGGTGGTGAGAATAGGCGGAGATGTTTTAAGGAATGAAACCCTAAAACTGGGTAATGGTGAGAGGTGGGAAAAGAGGGTGAATTTCACAGTAACAGAGGCTGGAAAGAACCAGAAACTCGAATTCCTTCTCTACAGGTTACCTGACACAGAAAAGCCCTACAGGTCCCTCCGTCTCTTCATAAACGTCACATAGTTAATGCTTCAGATGGTGATCTGTAGGCATGAAAAACCGCTCAACAGATAAAACTGTGAAAAACCGCTCAAATCAACGGATAAGACTGATCAAATACTGACCGATCAAACTTCATCAGCCGGACAGGGATAATATGAGAGATATGGATGTAGCTGTAACAGGAGGACTTGGATTTATAGGTTCACACCTCACAGATGAACTCCTTGAGAGTGGAAACCGTGTCACCGTAATCGATGACCTATCAACCGGGAGCCCGGATAACCTCAGGGACCCCCACCATGAGGACCTTGAGATAATTGAGGGGAGCATAAATGATCTGGACCTTGAGAAGGTATTTCAGGGCAAGGACTACGTCTTCCACCAGGCAGCCCTGGCCAGTGTCCCCGAGAGTGTGAGGGACCCCCTCAGGTGTCACCGTGTCAATGCCACAGGGACCCTCAGGGTGCTGATGGCCTCCTCCAGGGCAGGTGTCCGGAAGGTTGTGAACGCATCAACCTCTGCTGTCTATGGGAACAACCCGGAGATTCCCCTGAGGGAGGACGCCAGGCCAATGCCCCTATCACCCTACGCAGTGTCCAAGGTGACGGGGGAGTACTACTGCCAGGTATTTGAGGATTACGGGCTTGAAACCGTCTCCCTGAGGTACTTCAATGTCTACGGACCCCGCCAGAGGCCTGATTCACAGTACGCTGCGGTCATCCCGAGGTTCATCGACGCCCTCCTCAGTGGCGGGTCCCCTGAGATCTACGGGGATGGAGAGCAGAGCCGTGACTTCATATACGTCGGTGACGTTGTAAGGGCCAACATCTTCCTGGCAGAGTCCCGTGGATCAGGGGTTTACAATGTGGCCGGTGGAAGTTCCGTTACAGTCAACAGGCTCTTCGATATAATTTCAGGGATCCTTGACTCAGATGCAGAACCAGAATACCTTGATGAGAGACCCGGAGACGTGAGGCACTCCCTTGCAGACACGTCCCGTCTCGCTGCAACAGGTTTCAGGCCAGAGGTTGGACTTGAGGAGGGGCTTATGAGGACCGTTGAGTGGTTCAGAAAAAGGACTGTAAATCCCTGACTCGTGAGGACCGTTGAGTGGTTCCGAAAAGACTGAAGATAGGATCCTCCTATCAGTGATTGAAATGAGTCATGCAAGAACCCTTGCAAGGAACACGGCATTCCTCCTGGTGGCCACAATCTTCACAAACCTTGCGGCCTTTGTATGGAACGTCTACCTCGCAAGGTACCTTGGAACCGCTGGTTTTGGTATACTCTCGACTGCGCTGGCCCTGACCGGCATATTCAGCATACTCGCAGATCTGGGTATAGGGACCTACATCACCCGGGAGATTGCAAGGAACCCTGGAGGGGCCGGGGAACTTGTGGCGGCGGGTCTCGGTAACCGTATCATCCTCTCATGCATCGTATTTGTGCTGATACTCCTCTTCCCCCTCATAGGACTGTACAGCGGGACTGCCGCTGCAGTCATCGTTTTCATAGCAGGGTACATGCTTTTGACCTCCTTCAGCTCATTCTTCAACAGCATATTCCAGGGTTTCCAGAGGATGGAGTACCAGACAGTATGGAACATCCTCAACAGCCTGTTCATACTTGTAGGTGTCATTGCCGTTGTCTGGCTGGGTGGGAGTGTTGTGCAGGTTGCAGTGGCCTACCTCATTGCAGCCGCCCTCTCACTTGTATACTCCGCTACAACATTCACCCGTCGTTTCTTCACTCCAGGTTTAAGTTTCAGCCGCGACATGATCAGGGAGGCCCTCCCCTTCGGGATAACGAGTGTATTCTCTCTGATATACTTCTGGATAGACTCCGTGATGCTCTCCCTCATGAAGGGTGATGTCTCGGTGGGTCTTTACAATGCACCCTACAGGCTCCTAACGGTCATCACATCACTTTACGGTGTCTACCTGACCGCTGTATTTCCTGTGATGTCCAGGTTCCACCTTGAAAGTGAAGATTCACTGAGGTTCACCTACATGAGGTCCCTGAAGTATCTCATAATCATAGCTGTCCCCCTGATCTTCACGGTGTTCACACTTGCGGGGCCCCTGATAGAGCTCATTTTCTCTGCGAAGTACCTTGAATCGGTCCCCGCCCTCAGGGTGCTCATAATCGCAACCGCCTTCATGTTCATAAATGGTGTGAGCTCCAGCCTCCTGGGGTCAACCAACAGGCAGATCACGGTCAGCAGGATAACGGGGGTTGCAGCCCTCTTCAATGTGACCCTCAACCTCGCCCTGATCCCACGCTTTGACTTTATGGGTGCGAGTGCTGCCACAGTAATGACGGAGGCCCTCATGACCCTACTTTTCCTCAGGACGGTGCGCGATCTCGGTTTTGGTCCTGCATGGAGGGACCTGCATGTTGCCTGGAGGATCCTCCTCCCTGCAGCAGCTTCAATCATCTTACTCCTGCTCCCCCTCAGTATACTCATAAGGATCCCCCTGGCCCTGGTTGCGTATATCGCCGGGATCCTCCTGACAGGTGCCCTGGACTCTGTGGACAGGGCTGTGGTGAGGTCAATCATCAGGGGCCAGAGATAAAAATCAGTTCATCAGGATATATGACCTCCAAAAAAACAGGACTATCAGAAATACATCACAAAGCCCCTCATCACGCCCTTATATCAAGGATATAGGACCTGACCTCATCAAATATCTCCCCGGCATAGCAGGATGAGAAGATGGCTCCCAGTGCTGTGACCATCCAGAATGATATTATACGGTCCACCAGGGCTATGCTTCCAGCCAGGAACCCGGGGACACCAAATACTACAAACAGTCCTGCCATTGAGACCTCCATTGAGCCCATGCCCCCTGGAAGGGCAGATAGTATGCCCACAAGGTTTGCCAGGAGGAATATTATTATAACTGCAGAGAAGGAGGTCTCCACTCCGAAGGCCATGAATACCAGGTAGAGTCTCAGGCACTCCATGAGCCAGGAGAGGAGTGAAAGGATGAATATGACTCCAAGGGAGGTGAAGTTGGAGTAGGATCTCGTGTAACCTATCATGCCCTTTATACCGGAGGTTAAACGTTCATAGAGGTTTTCAAGTGTTTCCTCAGATACTGGAAGTCTCTCAATGATGCTATGTATCCTCTGGTAGATCCTCAAACCCTTCTCCTCCCTCCAGTTAACAAGGTAGATGAGGTAGGTTATGAGGACAGATAGAATCGCCCCGAAGAGGGCTATTACCCTTATCACCGGCACCATCACGGCTGCAAGGAGAAGCAGACCCCCTCCTATCCCCAGATCAAAGAACCTCTCGGTTAAACCAGCTGAGAGACCCTCTGAGAGTTCAATTCCGTTCAGTTTTTTACCTGCTAGTGCATTCATGACCTCGCCAGCACTCCTCATGGGGCTGAGGTTACCGGCAAAGAGGCCGATGGTCTTCACCATGAAGTTGACCCGCATCCTCCAGGGCTGGCCTATAATGAAACCCCAGCGGAGGCCCCTAACAGCCAGAACCCCCATGTGGATGAGAAGTGCGATGGCTATGATCATCCAGTCCGCCATGTAGACTGCCCTGATGATCCTTGAGGGTCCCATCCATATTATGAGTGCCAGGATGAGAAGGATGCTCAGTGCAAAGAAGTAAAACCTTTTCATGGAGTCCATCTCCTCTCAGATGTGAAGGTGATGGGAAGCAGCTCCCACATCAGCCCCTGACACCGGATATCCTTCTGACGAAGAGCCTAACTATGAACCTGATGTACTGGAGGACGTCCCCGACCCCGATGTAGGACTTCTCATCACCATAGGTGCAGGTGATGGGGACCTCGGCTATCCTCAGCCGGTGCCTTGAGGTCTCACATATTGCCTCTGATTCATACACATAGTCGTCGTAGGGTATTTCGAGTATCAGGTGGGCGTACCTGGCTGATATTGCCCTGAAGCCGCTCTGACTATCTGTTATCCGGTACCCTGTGGCCAGTCTGAGTATCCAGGTGGTTATCCGGTTTGATAGCTGCCTGTGGAGGGGCATGCTATCATGGTTATTCCTTATGAACCTTGACCCTATGATGAAGTCGCCACCGTTAACCGCGGATGCAAGTTCTGGTATCAGGGAGGGGTCGTGCTGGCCATCGGCGTCCATGAATACTATGACATCGTAGTCTCCTCCAAGGGCCTCCCTTATACCTGTCTTGAGGGCTGCCCCCTTCCCGAGATTTTTGGGGTGGCTGATGACCCTTGCCCCTGCTTCCTCACCAAGGGCTGCAGTCCTGTCTGTGCTGCCATCGTCCACCAGGATCACGTCACCATGTTCAAGGGCGCCCCTCACAACGGATTCGACGGTCCTCTCCTCATTGAATGCAGGTATCACTGTGACCACCCTCATCGCGACACCTCCAGCGGTACAGTCATTGAGGTAATCACCACCCCTCGTGGGATCATGCTCATTCATCCTTCTCCACAAGTTCCCTTAGGGTCTCCTCAAATCTTTCGGTGATGCTTTCCCAGTCATTTGACTCCACGAAGCGCCTCCCTTTCTGGCCCTCCTCCCTGAGTCTGCCTGCAAGTTCCACTGCTACATCAAGAGTTTCCTCTGGTCTCTCTATGTAGTGGATGCCGTTGCCCTCACCGAACTCCATGTATATGCCTGGCAGCCTTGTGGCTATGACCGGCTTTGCCATTGCAAGGTACTCGTAGAGCTTTATGGGGACTATGTCCTGCATTATCTCCTCGTCTATGTGGGCGGGGAGTATGCAGATGTCAGAAGCCGCTACAAATTCAGGTATCTCACTGTAGGGCTGTCTCCCTGTCAGTATGAGGCTGTCCAGGTTGTTATCATCCCTTATCCCTTTAAGGTCCTCGTATGCGTCTCCATCCCCTACAACCATAAGCTTGATGTTCGGGTATTCCCCACGCCTCTCTGCCATTGCTGCTGCAAGTTCCCTGAGACCGGAGAAGTTGTAGAGGAATCCCATGAAGAAGAGGAGGATGTCATCATCCCCGACACCGTACCTCTCCCTTATGCGTGAACCGTCAAGGTCCGGGTCGAATTCTGCAAGGTCTATGCCCGCGTCTATGACCTCCGTCCTCCTGGCCCCCAGTTCAGCTGCCAGCTGGTCGAGCTTCCTGTTGATGGTGAGGACAAGGTCTGACCTCTCGATGGTCTTCCTCATGAGCAGCTTCCCCAGACCCTGAAAGGCCCTCTCTGGTATCAGGGTGTAGAGTACGTCGATGAGGTAATATACGAAGGGTATGCCCTGCCTCCCTGCTTCGATTGATGCTATGAAGGAGTTTATGAGACCAAATCCGACCACAAGGTCTGGTCTGAACTCCCTTATCTGCCTCCTTATCTCCCTCCCATGGGTGAAGGGTATTGAGAGGTAATCCAGTACCGGGACCCTGAGGTGGGCGGGCCTTATAACATCCACACCGGCGTCCTCCCGGACCTTCTGGACCCCCAGGTAGACCCGGCGGGGGTTCAGGATGCTTCCCCCCTCCTCCTTCCTCCAGTCTATGGGGTAGTCTATGACCCTCACCTCATGACCCCTCGCAGATAACCTGTCAAAGAGGTGGTGCTGCTGGTGGGGGTTCCTTTCTATCCAGTCCGATTCCTGTACAACCAGTATCCTCATATGCGATCAGAAAAAGAAGGTTTTTGATTAGAACTCTGCGCTCTTCCTTATGAGCTCCCAGTTCTCTGTGAACCACCTGTGGGTCCTCTCAAGTCCCTCCCTGAAGGATACCTGTGGCTCGTAGTCCAGGAGTCTTCTGGCCTTATCGATTGATGACAGGAGCCTTGTCTTGGCGTCCCAGTCCCTCCTCGGCCTGTAGACCACGCCTGCAGGGTTTTCTGTGAGCTCGTTTATGATACCCGCCATCTCTATGACCTGGTGCTCGGTCCCTGAGCCAAGGTTGATGGCCTCGCCTATGGCCTCCCTTCTGACACCCATGGCCATGAGGCCCCTGACTATGTCCTCCACGAAGGTCCAGTCCCTGGTCTCTGAGCCGTCCCCGGTTATGGGTAATGGTTGCTGGTTCATGGCCCAGTAGAAGAAGTTGGGGATGACGTTACGGTACTTCCCTGGGACCTCACCCGGGCCGAAGACGTTGAAGAACCTTGCATTGACTATGGGCATCTCGTAGAGGTTGTGGAAGTAGTTGGTGTACAGTTCACCGAGGAGCTTGGTGACCTGGTAGGGGGTGTGCAGTGATATTGAGATGTCGTGTTCCTCAAAGGGTATCTTTGAGTCCAGGCCGTAGACACCGCACCCTGATGATGAGTAAACGAAGCGCTCAACACCCACAAGCTGTGCATACTCAAGGACCTTCAGTATGCCCAGCCCGTTGACCAGGAGGTCCTTCTCCGGGTTGTCAACACTGTTCTGGTTTGCAAAGTGGGCTGCGAGGTGGAAGACGTAGTCCGGCCTCTCCTTGAATACCCGTTTAAGGACCTCATCGTCGAGTATGTCGCCCTTAACGAATTCTATGTTCTCATATTCCGGGATGTTCCACTCATAGCTTGATGAGAGATTATCCAGTATGATCACATTGGCCCCTGCCTTTGCAAGGTTCCCTGTGAGATTGCTTCCAACGCATCCAGCTCCACCTGTTACAAGAACACATTTACCATCATAAGCCCTGAATTCATCCATAATCAATCACCTTCCATCAGTAGATTCTGCAGTCACCTTCCATAGTGGATGATCATCCTCCTCATGGAGTCGAGGATGATGCCTGTGAATATGAAGAAGGTCCCGAAGAGTGTGAGCATCACCGCCACGATGGTGGGACCCATGTTCACACTTAAACCCGTTATGTAGTCCCTTATGAACATTAAACTTAGGATTGCCCCTGTAATCCCTATTATGAGGCCCGGGAGTGTGAAGTAGTAGAGGGGGCGCTTGAGTTCAAGGTCCCCTATGATCCTAAGGAGCACCGATACACCGTGGCTTATGGGGTTCCTGGTGGACCCATCCACATCATACCTCACTCCGACCTCCACCTCCACTATCCTGAGGCCGGCCTCGGCGGCGTCTGCAAGCATCTCGCTTTCAACCACGAAGCCCGGGTCCCTGAACCTGAAGTGGGGTATGCTGGCTGATGAGAAGGCCCTGAAGCCGCTCTGGGTATCGGTTATGTCCAGGCCCGTTGATATGTTGGTGGCCCTGTCAAGTATCTTCTGGCCCACCCTGCGGTAGCGGGGGGTGTTCTCGTCCCTCCCATGGAGGTAGCGGCTCCCGTTCACAACGTCGGCCTCCCCCCTCAGTATGGGCTCCACGAGTTTAGGTATCTCTGCAGGGTTGTGCTGTGCATCAGCGTCAAGGGTGACTATTACATCTGCATCTGCAGCCTCAAACCCTGTTTTGAGGGCTGCACCCTTTCCCAGGTTCCTGTGGTGCCTTATAACCCTTGCGCCTGCCATCTCAGCCACGTGGGCTGTCCTGTCAGCCGACCCATCATCAACAACGATAACCTCATCAACGTGTTCCCCTGTGAGGAGCACAACTGAACCTATGGCAACCTCCTCGTTGAAGGCAGGGATGACCGCGACTATCCTCATTTTCAGTCCTCTATCCTGTAGTACCACTTCATCCACTCGACTGTACGCCTGATACCCTCCTCGGGGGGTACCTGTGGGTCATGTTTGAGGTCCCTTATGGCCTTTGAGAAGTCCATGGTCTTCACCTTTGTGGTGAAGGGCTCTGACTCCCTGTAGGTGACTATGGAGTCATCTATCCCCACAGCCTCAAGGACCATGTCTGAGTACTCCTTGATGTCATGCTCCCACTCGGTTCGCCCGCCGACATTGTAGACCTCCCCGGGGATGAAGTTATCCACGATATTGGCGAAGGTCCTCACGGAGTCCTCCACGTAGTCGATTATCCTCTTATGGCCCTTATAGACGGTGTAGGGCTTCCTGTGTAGTGCATGGTAGATGAATATGGGTATGAAGCCCTTGTAGGGTGAGTACTTCTCATGGGGGCCGTAACAGTTCACCGGCCTCACACGGACAGTCTCTGTGCCGAACATCTCTGCAGAGTTCATGCACATGAGTTCACCGGCCCACTTGGTTATGGCGTAGTCATTCATCTGGTAGGTGTCGCTTATGGGGTTTTTGACCATCACATCCTCACTCATCAAACCACTGTAGTCCCCGTAGACCTCTGCTGAGGAGAAGAATATCATCCTGAAGCCAAGCTTCTCCTGCATCCTCAGCATGTGCTTTGTACCTATGACGTTGGTCTTCCAGAGGTTCTCATAGTAGTCCTCACCGTTCCATCTCCCGTACTCTGCGGCCAGGTGGTATACGTAGTCGAATTTATCTTCCTCAAAGATCCTCTCAACCTGCCTGTACTCCCTGACATCGGCCCTCATGTAGTCCTCGCGTTCTGTGTGCATGAGGTCAACCGCAAGGACCTCATGGCCCCTGTTCCTCAGTTCATTGACAAGGTTTGTACCTATGAATCCGGCGCCACCGGTCACGAGTATTCTCTGAGTTTCCATATTAGCATCACTCCCTATTTTGGATGATTTCCTGTAAGAATAAGGGTTTTCCTGGTAACATTATTCATGATATGAATGAATAAAGATTTCCTTCCCACAATATACGATTCAGAGTATATCCTAGTTTAACTCAAACTAGTTATTGAACTCGCCATATAAATAGTTTCAATCTGTTAAGCGAATCCATCCCTCGCCAGAGAGAATCACCTCAACATCCACTGAATCCTGTACCGGAGGGGAAGGATCCCGGCATATCTACTGAATCTTCCTGGCAATGGAACCCCATCCCTTGAATATATGACCCTGTAACCTTCAGGCAACTCTGTTTTACCCGTCCAGAATATATAGTAGTCAGGGTTCACTTCATAGAAGTACTTGAGGCTTAACTCCCTACGCTGTGGGTGGATTATCCTTGTGAATACATAGTCTCCAAGGTACCATGTGAAGGCAGGGCCCCTGTCAGCAGCTATGACCCTGTCCCTGTAGGAGGGATCATGGTTCATGAGCCAGGCGGCCGCCTCCCTCTCACCCTTAACTATCCCATATTCCTGGGGCATCCCTGCAGTGTAATGGATTGCCGAAGAGACCATCAGAAGGGTGACTGCAATGGACAGAACCGTCGATGCCCTCCTGGATCTCATCAAAGCAGATAAATTGTTCAGTGAAAGGGATATGGCGTAGGCGAGGGCTGGCAGGACTGTTATGATGTACCTGTCAGCCTTTACAGGGTGAAAGCTGTGCATGTAGAGGTAGGCCAGGACCCAGGCAGCCATCGCAAGGTTCATCTCAATGTTATCAGTGTTCCCCTTATCCAGAGGATTGAAAGTGCCCAGAGGAATATGAGGACCTCGCTAAGTGCAAAGGATATCCTTCCAAAGGTGAATATGAGTGCTGCAGATATTACAATGAATATAATCTTTCCCCTGAGGTTATCGGTTGATATGAGGTCCCTGTTCCTCCATATAATAATCAGTAAACCTGCTGATATGAGGGCCAGTATTATGAAGGCGATTGGTGTCTGTCCTGAAAGTGAGGGGTTCAGTACCCTGAGGTAATCCTGTGAAGGCATTGCTGAGATGTACTCTGGAAGGTGCTTGAGGTAGTAGAGGCTGTCTGTGCTGTAGCCAGGATTTATGGATGTGGCTGAACCGGTGACTGTGGATGAAACCTGTTTTGTGAAGGGTAGGGGTGTTCCGATGTTTCTGTAAAAAAGTACCCGAATGGGATGTAGAGGAGGACCCCAAGGCCAATTCCCCTGCCTATGTCTGGCAGCTTTAACCTGAGGGATGGGTCAGTGAGTATTATCACTGCAAGTGGGAGCAGCATAGACCCGATGTATATCTTGTGAGAAATGCTGCCATTGCAACCGGAAATGCAAGGTAGTAGAATCGGCTGTCACGCCTCCTTGCGATGAGTGCAAGGTAAACGGCCCATATAGAGAGGGAGATGGCCGGGACATCCAGGGCCCCTGTGGCTGCCCATGAAAGGACCAGGCTGAAGGATGCGAATGACAGGGCCCCTGCAAGGCTCTCCATTTCACTGAATCTCAGCTGGAGGAGGAGGTACATCCCGATGATACCTGCAACATAGAATGCCGCTGCAAATACAGTTATTTCACCTCCGAATCCTAGTCTGAAAAGGAAGGCCAGCACCGCAGGGAAGAATGTCACCTGTGAACCCGACTCTGAAAAGTAAGGCCAGTACCGCAGGGAAGAATGGTGCTAGGTAGAGGGCGTCGCCGGGTCCAAGGTGGGCCATTTTCATGGCATTGTTAACATACAGGAAAATGTCCCAGTAATAGATCCCTATACTGCTCTGGATAAGGACAAGGATAACGGCCATGAAGACCGAGAAGATGGCAACAACTGAAATGAACCTTCTATCATATGACATGATCGATACCCCTTGCACCAAATAACTTCAATCAACTTCCATCAGTGCATATCATTAATTGGCTGGACCCATATAAACCTCTGCATAGGTGCTCCAACCGGTTTCAGTGTCTGGAAGCCTTATGGGTGACCTTTCGGTAAATATCCCCAAATGTCTCTGATATTAAATCGAATACTTCCTTGAGGGTAGCCCTCGACATGGTCGGGACGGAGCCGTGGGGCTGTACAATTAGGGTACACCTGCACGTGATGCCAGTGTGGCTACAACGGCTGCAAGGAAGGTTCTGTGCTCATGGATATGAACAACATCAAATTCCCGGATCTCCCTCCAGGCAACATATGGGAGTTTAAGTGGTACCGGGAGGTTCATATTCCCTGCCAGGTACATTGAAAGGTCCCTGAAATAGTAGGTCCTTATGCCATCAACAGCGAGGGGCCTGTTAACCTCGACGTCAAGTCGCCTCTTGAACCCATCTGTTGTGTAGACCGTGACCTCATGTCCAGCAGACACCTGCCTCGATGCCAGGTCATAGACTGAACGGGGAGGACCACCTGCCTCCCATGAGGGTTTGAAGTATGGTGTTACATGAAGTATCCTCAATCCTATAAACCTTTTCCGGGGCCCGCTTACCAATTACAATTAAATAGTATGCAACATAAATCTGGTCTAGAATTGTTCTTATCTACATTTAAAGGTGATTCTTATCAGGGTTATTATTCTTGCTGCAGGAACCGGAAGCAGACTTGGGCATGGAATACCCAAGGCACTCGTGGAACTCGGAGATGGAAAAACGATAATGGATCAACAGCTCGAAAATATAGCACAGATAACGTCAACAGAAAACGTGAGGGTCGTACTGGGCTACAGGGGCCATCTCATAGAGGAGAGGTACCCCGACCTTGAATTCGTCTACAACCATCGCTACAGCGAAACAAACACCTCCAAAAGCCTTCTAATAGGGCTGGAGGACATGGATGAGGATGTGATCTGGATGAACGGGGACGTGGTCTTCGACCCATCCATCCTCAAGATGATAGGTGAGAACCCGGGTGAAAACCTCATCTGCGTTGACAACAAGAAGGTGGGGGAGGAAGAGGTTAAATACAGCCTCGACAGTCAGGGATTCATAACGGAACTGTCCAAGAATGTCACGGACCCCCTCGGGGAGGCTGTGGGAATAAATCAGGTCTCCAGAGAAACCATTCCCATGCTGAGGAATGCCCTCAGGGAATGCCAGGATCAGGACTACTTTGAGAGGGGAGTAGAAATTCTCATAGAGAACGGGGAAACCTTCAGACCACTCAACATAGGCGAAAGGTTCTGCATAGAGGTGGACTTCCCTGAGGACCTCGTGGAAGCCAGAAAATATTTCATGGAGAACCATAAATGATGGTCACGGTCATTGGAGCAGGGAGCTTCGGAACAGCGATAGCACAGGTCCTATCATGGAATGCTGAGAGGGTCCGCCTCATGGCCCGGAGGTCCGAAGTTGTGGAGAACATCAACAGGATGCACGAAAACAGCGCTTATCATCCTGGAGTGAAACTGAGGGATAACATAGAGGCGACACTCATGGACGGTTCCGTGCTGGAGGAATCCGAGTACGTATTCATGGCCGTGCCATCAGGGAACCTCAGGAGCATCGTAAGGTCAATGAACAGCAGCCTTGAGGATAAGAAGATAGTATCCTGTATAAAGGGAATAGAGCACCCAGGCCTCAAAACCATGAGCTCTGTTATAAGGGAGGAAACAGGGTCCAGGACAGTATTCAGCATATCCGGTCCCAACTTCGCCGACGAACTCATAAGGGGCATGACGTCCGGGATAACAGTGGGTGCCAGCACCAGATATGCGAGGGAAATTGCAGGGCTTCTGAAGTCTCCCCGCATAATCCTCGACCACTCAGAGAACGTTGAGGGTGTTGAATTCTGCGGGATACTCAAGAACGTCTACGCCGTGGCCATGGGTATACTCGACGGACAGATAACAGGCGAGAATCACCGCCACTCCCTCCTGACCCTATGCTTCAGGGAGATGAACCTGATACTCAATGAGATGGGGTACGGTGAACTCCATGACAGGTTCTGTGGATTTGGAGACTTTCTCCTCACATCAACAACCGATAAGAGCCGTAACCGCACCCTGGGGCTCATGCTGGGTAAGAAGATGAGACTCAGCGAGGACTCCACCATAACCATAGAGAGCCTCAGGTCCATAAGGGCCATAAGGGAGCTGACAGAGGGTCTTGAGCTGCCGGTCCTTGAAATGGTATACCAGACCATGCAGGAACCTGAAAACGTCAACCTCTACATAAGGGAATTCCAGGACAGGATATCCAGACCCGAATTTTAGGTAATCAGGAGTTTATTTCGATGAGTATCCGGGATCTCATGGGACTTATCAGGTCAGAGGAGTACAGGGTTCTCGCCGAGAACTTCCTCTCACTTTCAACCCTCCAGGTGCTTGTCTACATAATACCCTTCATCACCCTCCCGTACCTCACCAGGGTTCTGGGTGTCTACAACTATGGCCTTGTGAACTTTGCCATTGCATTCAACACCTACTTCATCATCATCACCGATTACGGTTTCAACCTTTCTGCTGTGAGGGAGATATCGGTGAACAGGGAGGACCCGCACCGTGTATCCGAGATATTCAGTTCCGTCATGTTAATCAAGGGGATCCTTGCAACCCTGAGTTTCTGCATACTCCTGCTCGTCATCCTTAACATCCCCCGTTTCTCGGTTAACTGGCAGGTCTATATCTTTGCCTTTGGACTTGTTATCGGGAATGTGATCTTCCCTACCTGGTTCTATCAGGGCATGGAGCGGATGAAGTACATAACCGTCCTTAATGTCCTCACGAACCTCATATTCCTTGCAGCCATATTCATATTCATAAGACGTCCGTCCGATTACCTCTACGTACCCCTTCTCCAGTCCATGGGGACCCTGACCGCCGGTGTGATTTCTCAGTGGATTATAAGGACCCGCTTCAATGTAAGGTTCCATCTACCACCCCTGAGGACGGTTTACGAGACCTTCAGGGACAGCACCCAGTTCTTCCTGTCAAGGGTCTCTGTTTCGATCTACACCAGCAGTAACTCATTCTTCCTCGGTTTATTCGCGGGTAACACCGCAGTGGGGTACTACTCCGCTGCTGAAAAACTCTACACTGCTGCTCAGGGCCTCTACAGCCCCCTGATGCAGGTAACCTATCCCTATATGGCCAAGACACGTAACAGGGCATTCCACAGGAAGGTCCTGCGCTACTCCCTCATCCTCAACACCATCCTCTGTGGGGGGATAATCCTCTTCGCGCCCACCATAATAGGAATACTCTTTGGCCCGCAGTACATGCCAAGTGTCAACGTCCTAAGGTTACTTGCCGTGGCCCTCATGGTGGTAATCCCCTCGATACTCCTGGGCTACCCCTTCCTCGCCGTTCTTGGACAGCAGAGGTACGCCAACGGCAGCGTGATAATAGGTTCAATTGTGCACCTGATAATGCTCCTTGCAGTATCGGCATTCATGAACATATACATCGTTGCATGTCTCGTGATAATAACCGAAACCATAGTCCTGGCAATAAGGGTCTGCGGGATCAAAAAACATGACCTCTGGTAGATGACTCCCACAGAGAACTGTCAGAAAAATTAAGGAGGCAGCAGCAAATATATAACTTTCCTTTTTTCACCCCCCCCAGCCCAGTTCATAGACTCTCCTGGATGACTCCGCCTCCTGTCGCTAGTTCACTAGACTGTTCACGATCATCTTCTCCCCTATAGATTGCAATAAAATATGCTTCGGCAAAGCACAACAACAGAAATCTTCATAGTCGCACTGAAAAGAATATTCTGCTATGAAAACCATTCCACAAGAAATGGTCGAAGAAACCAAAATTTATAAAGTCACCTAAAATAAAGAAAAGGGATTTCTAAACATATACACTGTGGATGAAAAACCATCTTAAGTGCTAATAATACTAAAAATCTAAGGATTCTATTACTTTTTTCAGGTCCTGTCGCATTTTTTCCATGCTGAATTCTTTTTCAGCCATTTTTCTGGCGTTTTTACCCATTTTCAGGAGTTCATGCTCCGGGAGGGACCTGAACTTTTCTATTCCATTTAAAAGGTTTTCAGGACTATTGTCATCAATGACGATTCCACATTTATATTTTTTAACCAGACCCGCTGCATCCCCCACGTCTGTTGTCAATATGGGCTTGCCCATGGCTGCGTATTCAGCGAATTTGGTGGGTGCAGCAACTTCGGCAGATTTATGTGATGGTCTGGGGAGAACAAGCACATCACAAGCACCATAATAATATTTAACCTCATCAAAAGGGACCCTTGGCAGATATAACGCATTATGTGATCTTTTCCTGTTTTTTGAAAATCCCGCATATAAAAAGAAAATATCTTTGTCAGAAATACCCTCACTTGTTTCAATGAGATTATCAACACCCTGCCATTTACTATCAGCGCCTATGTATCCAAAGGTTAGTTTATCCATTAAACCAAGATCTGCTTTCATTTTATCTTTTTCTGGTTCATCGAGAGGTCTGAAAAGATCTAAATCCGTGGCGTTAGTTACATAGTACAATTTTTTTTCTTCGATCCCCCTTTCTTTTAAATCCTCCATCATTGAATTGGAGACACAGACTATCCTATTGGAAGCCTTAAATGTTAAGAAAGAGATGATATTATAATAAATTTTTCTCAAGAAGCCTGTTTCATATAATTCCCTTTCACTTATTAGATCTCCATGGTTATCTAATATGATGGGAATACCCTTCAGCCTGGATAGAGAGGATATAAATGCGGATGGTGCCAGGTTACAGAACAGTAAATCATATCTATCTCTTGAGGTATTAATAAAGTGCTTAAGATGAACATTCAGAGGAGAAACCCTGATCACCGAGTAATTAAAGGGTGGTTCAAAGGACAATTTGTGTCTGCTATAAAAACCATAAAAACGCAGTTCAACTTCATGCCCCAGTGAAGACAAAATTTCTGCCTGCTTTTTTATTCTCAACCATAAAGAAGAATCTTCGGGAGGTGTTCCGATGATAACACTTAAAATTTTCATTATATCACCACTTTAACAGATTTTTCTCAGTCTTGGGACTCTGAGATGTTTATTGATCGTCATGGACGAGGATTACTAATGAGACATAAGGAAAGCAAGTTAATAAAGTTTACAGGCGCGTAGTGCCAGATTGTTCAACTGCGAAGGCTATTCAATGAGTAACATTCAATAGACAGAAGGTTCCAGAATATCAGCTCTGTTAAGGATGAAGACAATTCCAGATAATAAATCATCTTTTTAAGGCTGATCTTCATGACCTGTAGATGCGGAGGTGCTCATCAACACAGCGCTCAAGTGAAAACCTTTTCACCAGTTTCAGTGAGGCCCTCCCCATGGATTCCCTGAGATCCCTGTCAAGGGAGACCTCGATTATCCTATCAGCCAGTTCATCCGGATCGGCTGGAGGCACCAGGAATCCGTTCTCACCATCCATGACCTGTTCAGCCACTGCACCCACATCTGTCGCGATTACAGGTTTACCCATGGCCATGGCCTCCAGTATTGATATCGGGGTCCCCTCAGCAATTGAAGGGAGGACAAAGATGTCAGAGGCTGCCAGTATCTCAGGTATATCCTCCCTCCGTCCCAGGAAGGTGACTGCGCCCTCAATTCCAAGTTCCTCCACCATTTCCCGGAGTTTACCGTAATAGCCACGCTGGTTTTCAGGTATATCACCAGCTATGAGTAGTTTGAAATCCCTCACAGCCTCTAAAACAGCTGGAACAGCCTTCAGGAGGTGCTCATAACCTTTAACCGGGTTTATATTGGCGATGCAAGCAGCGACGGTTTCCGAGGGTGATAATCCCAGGGTTTTTCTGATCTGATCACGTCTATCAGCGTAGAGGGAGGGCCTGAACCTTTCAAGGTCGACGGGTTCATATATGATTGTGTACCCGTCACCCCCTGGGAGGTAGTAGGTGGCGAGGCCCCTGGCAATCACAACAATTTCATCAGCTATAAACCTTACAAGTGGCATCATGATCCTTATAACCAGTGGCGGGTAGAGGGAACTCATAAGGTGCCACACGACCTTTCTTCTGCAGATAAATCCTGCCACAGCAGCCTGGAAGTTGAGAACACCATTTACATGAACCACCTCTGCACCGGTTTTCCTTATTATCATCATCATCTGGATGACTGTGAGGGGAATACTTAAAACCCATATGAAATTCCTGATCACATCCCCAAGTCCCCTGAACTCCCTGAGCCCTGGCATGAAGAAACCCTCAAATTCCAGTCCGTGACCCCTAACGTATTCCTCAAGGGGGTTGTCAGACGATGAAGGTGCGCATACAACCGTCCTCACACCCCTCTCAAGGAGTTTCTCAGCTACCGCGACAGCCCTGACCTGTGGTCCGCCGATATAATTCTGCATGAGAACACTGATGACCCTCATTGAAGCACCTCCGATTACATCAACAAACTTCACCATCATCTAATGAAGGAAAACTCCTCCTGAGCTCTGACGCCTTCTTCTTTGCCATGTAACCCTCAGGGTTCCTGTAAAGATCCTCCACCCTTCTAATGAGTTCTCCGTTGCAAACATCATCCAGATCCAGGAGTGAATTCCCACTGAATCCAGCATCCTCCACAAGTGCCCTGTTTTTAGCCGCATATTCAACTATAATCGTGGGCAGATCATTAAGATAGGCGAAGAGTGCTGCATGGAACTTCATTGCTACGAATGCGTCACATGATGCCACAGCGCCGAGGGTATGGCGTGGATCCGGGTTGTAGTCCTCCACGGTTACCCTCTCATTCCCCACCTCCTCGGCTATTCTTAACGATATACTCCTGTCATCATGCGGCGGCATCCCATTGAATATGAATAGTTTAGCACTGTTTTCATCATCAAGGGCAAGCCACCTGCGTATCGCATCAGCAAAGCCCTTCACGAGAAGTTCATCCTTCCCCTCATCCCCTGTGTATATCCTGAAGTAGGGCATGGCTGAGACGCCAAGCAAACCCCTCTTTCTTTCCTGTTTTTCATATTCCAGGAAGAATGATAGATCCTGGGAGAGTTCAGCCCGCCCATCCACTCCCAATTCAGAGAGCACCCTCATGGAATTTGAATCCCTTACAATTATTCTGTGGGCCATTCTGCAGGTGTTCCTGATTAAGAATCTGCTCCACCAGTGAGATGGTCTCTCAATACCAATTCCCATGAAATATATTCTTTTTCGTGTTAATCTTGCCATCAGCGTCATGAGAAATATCTGGGCCAGCCTCATTAACCTTGCAGGGACCCTCCCATAATCAAAAAAGTGTGTCCCTCCACCCAGTATCACCATGGACGACCTCAGAAATGCCATGAGGAGTTGAGGTGAGATACCTGGGGGTACGGCTTTCACATCCACACCTCCGGGCAGAAATGGCTCTGATGCTGCCGTTACATTGAATCTTGCATCCCTGAATGTCTCCCTGAGGCCATCAATTAGGGAGTAGAGCATTGCATCATCACCGGTATTATTCCAGCCATAGTATCCGATTACAAGCACATCCATCTTAATCATCCGTCCTGTGAAGAGAGAGTACTGATCTTATATCAGACTACTCCTTTATACCATGCGATTGTATTAAGAACTTATCCGGAAAGCATGTATCCAATGTCTATGCAGAGAATATCATCTCAGTAACAATCATTGTTTACCTGCACGCGGGAGATAACATCTTAGTGGATGTTAACACGCACAAGGTCAGTGTTACTTTACCGGAAACCGTAAAGGTATTTAATGGTAACCCGGATATAACCAGTATACCACCTCATTTTATGTATACTTTAAGAGATGTGGGAGGATGGACATCTACATAACCCTATCGGTACTGGCATCGGTATTCTATCTGGAGGCCGGAATGTACCCCCTCAAGCTGAGGAGGTGTAATCTGGAGTGGAGCTTCCTTCTCATAGCCATAGCACTGGCCCTGTGGGCACTGACATCCACACTCCTCCACACCACCTCAGGCGTGTACAGTCTGATATTCTACATGCTCTCGGGCCTCTCCATCATCCTGCTGCCAGCCCTATTCCTGAACTTTGCCCTGGTACTCTCTGCAGATGATGAAAGACCCGGTAAGTTCACCGTTATACCCATAATACCCTCCTTCCTCTTCATCTACCTGCTGCTTGTGGCCTCCCTTGTTAAACCGGGGGACATCCATGACCTCCTCTCATGGACCGGAGACTTCCGGGGATTATTTGAGGCCTACATGGTGGGTTATCTTGCCGTTGCAGTCTCACTCATATGGAACCATGCCAGGGTGGCACCATCCCACCGTGAGAGGAATATGACCACCCTCATATTCATCACATCATCCTTCAGCCTCATTGCAGCCCTCATCGTGACCACCCTCATCCCGTCAAGCCCCCAGAACATGAACACCCTGGGACAGATCGTGGGGATGATCGGAGCCGCAGGTATCGTCCATGGGATGGCCAATTACCATCCACCATCCATGAGCCCATCCCTTGCAGGTGAGAGCATAATAGATAAGGTCACCGACCTCGTAGTCCTCCTGGATGCAGAGGGAGGGGTGACAAAGCTCAACCAGAGGGCAGAAAGTGAACTGGGTGTGGACTCTGCAGGGGACTGGAGGGACATCGTTGCACCCGAACACCACGGCAAACTGGAGAGGGAATTTGAGGACATCAGGGAGAGGGCTTCATCCTCCAGGGGTGACTATCATCACAGGCCGCTATCCATTGAGTACCTGAGGTCAGATGGTGAGCGGCTCCCTGTGAAGCTCTTCATATCACTCATAAGGGAGGGTGCCGATGTGGTGGGCTACTCCATGGTGGCCCAGGACCTCCGCCACACACTCAGGCTGAGGGACAGGATAGAGGAAACAGAGAAGTCAGAGAAACTTACCAGGATGCGTCTCCATGAATTCAGGACACTCAATGAAGCCATAATCAGGATAAATCATAGCAACAGCCCTGATGAGCTCTTCAGGAACATCATGGGGCTCCTGAATGAGCATCTGGGCCTGTCTGATGGTGCTCTTTATCTCCTGAGGGATGGTGTCCTGAGTCCCCTGGAAGACGGCTTCAGCATTGATGACCCTGAGAAGATCCTTGGAGAACTGGATGACGCCGTGCTGGTGAGGGATGGGCTGATAGCGGTGGCACTGAGACATGACGATAAGACCCTCGGCTTCATGGTCTTCAGGAACGGGCATGAACCGGATGAATATGAGCTTAAACTGCTTGAGACTATGGGTGGAGAGGCTGCCTCGACACTGAAGAGGATATTCTATGAGAAGAGGCTGGTGGAATCCCTTGAGGAGACGGAGCTGCTATTGAGGGAGATCCACCACCGTGTCAAGAACAACCTGCAGGTGATCTCAAGCCTCCTTAACCTTCAGAGCAGCTACATAGATGACCCTGGAATCACCGGTGTGCTCAGGGACAGCCAGGGGCGCATCATGAGCATGTCAATGATACATGAGAAGCTCTACCGTTCAGGAAACCTTGCGGATGTGGATGTGCGGGGCTACATTGAGGGCCTTGCAAGGAGCATAATGTTCTCCTACCTGAGGCCTGATCAGCAGGTTGAGCTCAGATTTGAAATAGAGGACATCAAGCTCAACGTTGACACCATAATGCCCCTGGGACTCATAGTGAATGAACTTGTGACAAACGCCTTCAAGTATGCGTTCCCTGATGGTGGCGGTGAGGTGCGTGTTTCACTGGGCCGTGACGGTGATGGGTTTCTGCTTACCGTTGCAGATGATGGTGTGGGACTCCCTGATGACTTCAACCTGGACAGCCTCAGGAGCCTTGGGATGCTCCTTGTGAGGAACCTGACCGATCAGCTGAACGGTGAACTGGAGTACACCTCCAATGGGGGCACAGAGTTCAGGGTGAGGTTCTCGGAGGTACAGTACAAAAAGAGATTCTAAGAACCTGAAAAAACAGGATACACAACAAAATAGGGGCGTGTTTCTTCTAATTTTACTGCAACCCCCAGAAACCAGAAAAAGATCACAATCCATAACCTTTTCACAGCAACCCCCAGAACCAGAAAAAGATCACAATCCATAACCTTTTCACAGCAACCCCCAGAACCAGAAAAAGATCACAATTTATAAATAAAATCAGGGGCAGAAATATAGTTGCAGGATTCCGTCCTGCATTCTGGAGGCGATAGTATATCCCGTGGTATGCAACTGCTGTGCGTGCTGTTTGCATGCATGGTGTTACTTAATACCGGAGAGATCTATGCCCAGAACACACAAGGTGAAGAAGCACTGCTTCCTGATAACATGACAGCAAAAACCTGCAGTACAGTGATGGAGTCAAACTCCACAGTTGCAGTGGTTAATGCGAGTGCAGAGGCTAACAAGACTCTGGACTCTGCAGCGGGCCCATCCGTTTCACGGGCCGATGTTGAGGACGCCGCAGTCCGTGTCAACACCTTCATAGCAAAGAACAAACGCCTCCCCCTCACAGTTGAGGTTGGAAGCGTTAAGGTGAACATGGCACAGTTCCTGCAGCTTGAATCATACTACGTCCTCAACAGGACACCCACAGTGAATCAGGTTCAGTTGCCGGCTAAAACATCAGGGACCATGCTCAAAGGCTCAATTTACCTGAAGGATTACCTTGAAGTTGCAGGCAGGGTCCTCTCGTCAGGAGGGGCGCCCGGATACATAGGCTTCAGGGACCAGAACATAAGATTCGAATCACTTGTGTGGCTATTTGCAAGGGCAATTAATTTTAAAGTTACAAATCAGCGACTTCCAAACTACATCAAACTCAACGAACTCAACTCTGTGAAATCCTCCACCCCCACCAGTAATAATTCCGGCAGCAGCGATGCTGCCAGTGGCAATTCAGGTTTCACCAGGGAACAGATACTTGCAGCGGCCAAATCACTGAAGAACTACATTGACAGGAGTCAGAGCCTACCCGGGTATGTGCAGGTGGCAAACCAGCGGCTTGGTATAGCCCAGTTCCTGCATCTAATGGTTAAATGCCTCAACCAGATAAATCTGGGGAAGAACACCCCGATAGCACCGGTAACTGCCGGTGAGGCAACGAAGCCTGCAGGCGATGCCAGGGGTACCCTCAAAAGGTCAGAGTACCTCAAGGTGGCATCCGGCGTTCAGGGGTTCATGGAGAAGAACCATAGGGCCCCAAATTATGCAGGATCAAGTAAAGGTAGAATCTCGTATGAGAGCCTTGTATACTCCATTTCAAGGGTCCTGAGCTTCTACAGCACCAACAAGAGACTTCCGAACACCGTGACCGTAACGAGGCTGGCGTCCTCCCTGAAGAACAGGCCAGAGAATGACCCCTACAATGGTGAGAGCACCGCAAGGTACCTCGCCTCATCAGCCAGCTGTCCCGTGGACAGTCCTGATATCAGATCCCTTGCATCTGAGATAACAAGGGGGCTGACCTCGACGTTTTCCAGGGCGGAGGCCGTCTTCAACTGGGTGCGTGACAACATAAACTACAGCTTCTACTACAACACGAAGTACGGCGCAGTGGGCACACTCAAAAAAAGGACAGGAAACTGTGTGGATCACACACACCTCCTTGTTGCCCTGGCCAGGGCTTCAGGGATACCTGCCAGGTATGTGCACGGGACCTGTAACTTCACATCAGGTAAGGTCTATGGACATGTCTGGGCCCAGCTCCTCGTTGGCGATACATGGTACGCTGCAGATGCAACAAGCTCAAGGAACAGCCTTGGAGTTGTGAACAACTGGAACACTTCCAGCGCAGTGATAAAGGGCATATACGCGAGTTTACCGTTTTAGAGGTTAATAAACCTCATTTTTTCTTTTTCATGGTTCTCCCTGTGAGATATAAAAGCCAGAATAACAGGGACCACTGCCAGCAGATCAGAGCACCGGAATAAACACCATATACAATACTCAGAATAAGGATAATGAACACCGGATACAAAAGCTAATTAGAGGCCGGCCAGAGACAGTTAAATGGTGTTAACATGGACGTTCCACTCATGAGGGAGATTGTCATAATATTCAGCCTGGCACTCATGGTCCTCCTTCTGCTCAACCGGGCCAGGATCCCCGCCATTCTGGGCTTCTTTGTGACCGGGGTGATAGCCGGTCCATCTGTCCTCGGGGCTGTGTCATCAGGGAGTATTGAGAGCCTCGCTGAAATTGGTGTCATACTGCTCCTCTTCACAATTGGACTTGAAATGTCAGCTGAAAGGTTCGGGGAGTTCAGGAGAACAGCCCTGATAGGTGGAACCCTCCAGATATGTCTGACGGTCTCGGTGGTGGCCATCCTCACCCTGGTGCTGGGTCTGGACCCTGCTAAGGCCGTCTTCATGGGTTTCCTCATATCCCTCAGCAGTACAGCGGTGGTCCTCAAGGTCCTGCAGGACTTCCACGAGACCGAGGCACCCCATGGACAGGCCTCCCTGGCCATCCTCATATTCCAGGACGTTGCAGCCGTGCCCATGATCCTCACAGTGCCCTTCCTGGCAGGGGTGGTGAGTGACCCCTCATCGGCGCTGGGAACCCTCCTCACAGCTGGAGCTGTGCTCCTGGGGACCCTGGTATCGGCAAGGTGGCTTGTACCCGGACTCTTTGATGTGGTTGCAGCAACCGGGAGCCGTGAGATATTCCTCCTGACCGTCATACTTGTATGTGCATCCGTCACCTGGCTCACAGGGGAGGTGGGGCTCTCACCAGCCCTGGGGGCCTTCCTGGCGGGCCTCATCGTTGCAAACACAGACTACGCCCACAGGGCCCAGGGGACGGTGCTCCCCTTCCAGGAGGTCTTCCTTAGCTTCTTCTTCGTCTCCCTGGGAATGCTGCTGGATCTGAGGTTCTTCCTGAGCCATCTCTACCTCATAGTCCTGGCGGTGCTCGGGGTTCTCCTCATAAAGGTGGTCCTTAACAGCCTCGTTGGATTCGTCCTGGGCTACTCTGCCAGGGTTGTGGTCCTTCTGGGCCTTGTCCTTGCACAGATCGGTGAGTTCTCCTTCATACTCTCTGAGACCGGGCTGCATTACGGTCTCATGGACCGTTTAACATTCCAGGCCTTCCTCTCGGTTTCACTGATAACCATGGCCATCACCCCCTTCCTCATATCGCTCTCACCCAGGATCTCAGATAGGATAGTCCGCGCAGACCTCCACCCCCGGATAAAGAATGGAAGGGTCTACAGGAGGCCCTCGGTGGACCTGAGGGACCACCTGATAATCATAGGTATGGGTATAACCGGGAGGAGGCTTGCGGATACCTGTGAGGACCATGTTATACCCTACATAGGCCTGGATGTCAACCCTGAAGCCGTGAAAAGGGCCCGTGAGGAGGGTCTCAATGTATACTATGGAGATGGGACGCACCTGGCCGTGCTGAGGCACTTCAATGTCCCGGAGGCTGCGGTGATGGTGGTTGCCATTGCAGACTACCGGTCCACGGTCCATGCCATCCATGAGGCCAGGGCGCTGAATGAGGGTATGAAGATAATAGCGAGGATAAGGGGATTTGAGAATACTGAGATGCTCTACACAGCAGGGGCCGATGTGGTGGTTTCAGAGAAGCGTGAGGCTACCAGGAGGATCTCAGATGAGATATTCAGCTGTTACAGTGGTGTCTGTGAGCTTGAGGAGTGAGGGAGTTATGTGGAGAGTTGATCAAACATTGTATTACCCCCTTAATCTGACATGCACAGACCTCCTTCTCTGAAAATCGGTTATATGGTGGCTCTGAATTCAGATCCGGAGCGCGAATGCTCTTATCTTTGTAGGGACGGTTATCCAGACTCACGTAGCATAATGAAAACCATGAAAGACTCTAATATTGTCTTATTTGATTTAAAAAGTTCTAATAACGTCTTTTTTCAATTTTTAAACCGCAATGTTTATATATAAAGGCCTTTTTAAGAGTCTATATGGGGTTTTTAGCCCCAGTGGAGGCGGTAAAATTTCGAGAAAGCTGAACATTCTAATAGCCCTTGTTCTGGTGCTTTCCTTCATGGGCTCAAATGTGGCGTCTGCCGTTGAAATGGCAGACAATAGCACAGAGGATATGGAAGCCCAGAACACAACACAAACACAGGAAAACACAACAACAGAACAGAACACGACAGACACAGCAGAACAGAACACAACACAAACACAGGAAGACACAACAACAGAACAGGCACACGGCGCCATCTGGGTCAAGGCCTATGACATGGGAAAGGTCAACCTCAGTGAACTCAAAGGTAAGGGTATATCTGATGTTTTCCTTGAGCAGCTGGCCTTCAATGATGAACGCTTCAGAGCAAACCTCACCTCATTCCTTGGTAACGCTTCAGCCCAGGGTATAAGGGTGAGTGCCTGGGTCATCTGCCTCAGGGATGCTAACGGCAAATGGGTTGACCCAACCGGCAGGTACGCCTACAATGTTACAACCACCAGCAAGGTTACGGTCCAGGAACCCTACAGGTACTATTACACTGTAACGGTGAAGAAGGCCTACAGAACCTATGTGAAGAAGTGGTACAAGTCATGGTACAAGTACAGGGGCAAATGGAGATACAAGTGGAAGTACCGCTACGTTAAGAAAACCTACTACAGGTATGTTAAGGTGACGCGTTACACCATAAAGTACAGGACAGTCACAAAGACGGTTACCAGTACAGAGACAAGATACGGCTACAACACAACCTATGCAGAGCAGTTCATTAATAACCTCACCCGGAGGGTGCTATCATACACCAGCATTCCAGGGGTTGGTGGGATCCACCTCGACTATATCCGGTACCCTGGAAACGCATACCAGGTGCCCAACTCAACAGCAACCATAACAGGGATAGTCAGGAGAATCAGTGAAGCCGTTAGATCTGTTAACCCCGGGCTTCTACTGTCGGCTGCCCTGATGCCAGAGAAGGGAGCAAATGCCTACTACTATGGTCAGAACTACACCCAGCTTGCAGAGTACCTGGACGTCCTTGTGCCGATGGTCTACAAGGGTAACTACCGGGAGGATTCCTCCTGGATACAGAATGTAACTGCCTACATCAAGGCCAAGAGCCCAGGTGCAGAGGTGTGGACCGGACTTCAGACCTACAGATCCGACAGTGATGTGACGCCCATCCCTGCAGATGAGCTCATTGGAGATATAGATTCAGCCCTCCGTGGAGGAGCCGACGGATACGCCCTCTTCAGGTACGGGTTGATCGATAAAGACTTTCTAGGTGGGATACCATCCGCAAAAACAAAGCCGTCTGCTGAAAATTCACTGACCGCATCGATGATCATGGATGCCGCCAGCAGGGTTAAGGCATTCGTTGAGTCAAATTACAGGCTCCCCAACTATGTTAGCCTCGGCGAGAGTCAGGTTACACCCGCCGGATTCCTCTACCTGCTGGCAGAGTTCCTCACCGGTAAGGATCCTGTACCCGGATCCTTCAGTGAACCATCAGCCACAACCCTTAAGGCTTCAGGGACAATCCAGAAGGATGAGTACCTGCAGATCGCGTCACAGGTCCTGAGCTACATGTCATCAACAGGCACTGCGCCATCACAGATATCATCCAGTGCAGGGACCCTGAGCTTCAACGTCCTCCTTTACAGCCTGTCAAAGGTTGTGGCATTCCAGGAGGATAATGGAAGGCTCCCCAACTATGTCACTGTTGACAGTTCCATCTTCTCAGGCAGCTACCTGGCCTCAACAGCGAACTGCCAGGTTACAAGTACAGAGATAAGATCCCTTGCAGCAAGCATCACCAGGGGTCTGACCTCAGTGACTGCCAAGGCGACAGCGATATTCAACTGGGTGCGTGACAATATAAGCTACAGCTTTTACTACAACACCAGGTACGGTGCAGTGGGCACACTCAAAAACAGGACAGGAAACTGTGTTGACATAACACACCTCCTGGTTGCCCTTTCAAGGGCTTCAGGCATAGCAGCCAGGTATGTGCACGCCACATGCACATTCGTCTCAGGGAACACCTATGGCCATGTCTGGGCACAGCTCTACATCAATGGTTCATGGGTTAACGGCGACGCATCAAGCAACATGAACTCCCTTGGAGTCATAAAGAACTGGAATAGCGCCAGTATAAAGGGCTACTACGCGGAACTGCCATTTTAAAATTTTTTTTATTTTATTTTTTTGATATAGAAGATCCAATTTAACAGCTACTTTTGAAAAACTGGATCCTTGACGGGAAGATCCCATTCAACAGGCTAATCCCTTAAAATCCACAACAAACCTGATCTCTATATTGAAAACCCGCACAGGTACCCACTAGGTTCTCTTCATGTATTCGAGTTCCCTGAACCTGAGGGACACCGCCGTACCATGATCTGATTCTATCTCAAGTTCACCCTCAAGCTGATCTGCAAGGGCCCTCATGAGCGACAGGCCAACGGTACCATCAGGTACACCCTCCATGCCGGTACCATCATCCTCAACCCGCAGGTAGAGGAGCCCATCTGATTCCATCGTCACGGTGATGCTGCCCTCCCCTGAGGGGAAGGCATGCCTGATTGAATTGGTAACCGCCTCATTTATGAGGAGCCCCAGGGGTATTGCGGTTTCAAGGTTCACCCGGACATCTGCATCCACCTGGAAGTGGATACCGTAGACCCCATAGGCGCTTACAAGTCTCTCAATGAGCCTTGTTATGAAGGACCCCATATCAACGCCAGTGAAGTTTCCGCTATCATAGATTGTCTCATGGAGGATAGCCATTGCCCTCACACGGCTCTGGGCATCCCTCAGGACCTCACGGGCCTCCTCACTGGCATTCATGGCCTGGATATTGAGGAGACTCATGATTATCTGGAGGTTATTCTTGACCCTGTGGTGGACCTCTGCAAGAAGAGCGTCCCTCTCACCTACTGTGGACTCGAGGGACCTCTGTATCCCAATAAGGTCCGTGATATCTGTGAGTGACACGATGTATCCAGTGAATTTTCCGTCAGAGAACCTTGGAACCATCCATCCCGTGTAGTGGCCATCACCCACCTTCATCCGTTCAATCATGACAGGTTCGCCACTGGATGATGGTCGTGGAAGATCCATGATCCCCAGTTTTTTCATGGCAGAGTTCCTGTAGATAATGCTCCCCTCATGGTCAAAGACCGCCACAGCCTCTGCAAGGTTTTCAACAACATCCCTGAAGAACTTCTGGGCCTCGAGGAGGTCCCTCTGGTATTCTGATCTCTTCTCATCTATCCTGTTGAGTTCATCCGATGCCAGGATAACAACTATTATGGTCAGGGAGGACGTCATCCCCATGAGGAACACCTCCCCGAATCCCGGGAAGAGCCTCTGACTTATCTTCATGGTGAAGAGGCCCAGGAGGGTTATGCTGGCTATCATGATGGGGATGAGCAGCCTGGCCAGATGGCCGCCGGTGAAGGACCTGTGTATTGGTGCAACTATACCCTCCTCAGGGTAGAGGCTAAGGAATGATGCAGATGTGAGGAGGTGGAGGATGGCGGTGTAGAATGCCATCTGGAAGTACTGACTGTAGACCCCGACACCTCCAAGGTATCCTGTGACCACGCAGTAGGCCACTGTCCCGGCTGAAAAGGCGAGTACCTGGGGTGCCGTGTACCTTGAGGACGAGAAGAGGATCAGTATGATGGCGTAGATGATGAAGAGGATTGATGATATGAAGCGGGAGTTTGAACCGTACCCTGTGATGGATGTCTGAAGGTACCCGGTGACGGTGAGGGTGTAGAAGACAAGTAGAAAGGTTGCAATGTAGAGTGCTGGGGTTCTGATCCGCTTTGAGAGGAGAATTATGGTTGACCCCAGCGTCAGGAATACTGCTGCTGTCATCGGCTGTGTGGGTGGTGATCCCAGGATCTCTCCCCTGAGCTGGGGGATTCCCATAAGATGGCCCGTGATTGTGAGGGATGATAGGATTATGACTGCAATGGCAAATGAAAGTGAGAGTCTCCTTGCAAGGATTGCAGAATCAGGTTCCAAGTTTAACACCCATAGAATTTCTGTGGGATCATGTAATAAAATCTTTCGAATACTTGCAGCACAGCTGATCCATGATTTTCAGTAAGGTGGGACCTGGACGCTCTTAAGATCTGTGCATCTGAAAGGAAAATTATCACTGTACAGATGAAATAGGCAAAAAAAGGTATATATTAATAAAAGTTTTAATTAATTTATAACTATTGTGTCTGGTTGGGGGTGCCATGAAACGCCTTTTCTGCCCGCTTTGCAGGGCCAATGTTGTGGCCGAGGTTTATGGCAGCCAGAGGGCGCACTTCTACTACATTGTATGTCCATCATGCGGGGCCCGCATATGCCTTGAAGGAGGGCAGTGAGACGCCTGACGTCATATCTCACATGTTATGACTCATCTCAGCAGAGTCCACAGTCTCCTTTATAATGGAGTGGGTGGGTTATTCCCGGTTTTGTCTCAAGATCAGGGAACCCGTCAGAGGATGGCTTTCCAGGAGCTCCGCCCTTAACCCATCCTTCACCCTGCCGGCCCCGGTATACCGTCAGCAACCGTTTAAGGATTTTCCTCCAGTAGTGTTGAGGAGGGGAGCCGTCATGGCACTTAAGCAGATATCTGAATTTTTCACACAGATGAAAGATTAATTAATCAGCGGTCAATATTTCTGAGTTTCCACACAGATGAAAGATTAATTAATCAGCGGTCAATATTATCATATGGAACCCTTTATTAAAGCGGGACTGGTTCTCATCACCCTGATCCTCGGTTCAGTCCCGGTCCATGCAGAACCTGTTGCCATTCCCCGGGTGAACATGGATGGTCCGCCCTATGAGGGGATGGTGAGGGAGGTCCATGGTGAGGGGAGTCAGAGGTACTGGATATTCAAACCTGCAGCACCCGGAAGATACCCTGTGGTGGTCCTCATCCATGGCTGGGCAGCCACTGAACCCATCTTCTATATGGCCTGGATAAGGCACCTTGTAGGGGATGGTATAATCGTGGTCTACCCCCGCTATCAGAACCTCCTTGATACCAGCTCAGAGAACTTCACAGAGAACAGCGCCTACGCTGTAAGAAAAGCCCTCGGTGACCTGGAAGGTGAATTCAATGGAAGACTGTACATTGCAGGGCACTCAGCAGGCGGGATCATAGCGGTCAACCTCGCAGCGAGAGGTGACATCCCCAAACCCTTGGCGGTGCTCTCAATCCAGCCAGGGGACTCAGAGGGTGGAAGGAAACTCCAGAACCTCTCAAAAATCCCGGGGGACGTCATCCTGGTTGTGATGGCCGGTGACGCGGACAACATCACGGGCACCGCTGACTCCCACCGTATAATGAGAATGACCCCCCAGATACCACCCGACAGGAAGATCTTCCTCCTTGTACAGTCAGACAGGACACTGGTGGCTGATCATCTCTCACCACTTGCGGTCTCAGACGAATACGGTCTACTCGTGGATAACCTTGATTACAGTGGCTACTGGAAGGTCCTTGACATCCTCATCGACCTGGAAGGTGACAGCCTCACCTCTGCAGATATGGATGAACTAACAGGGATGGGGACCTGGGATGATGGGAGACCGGTGAAGAGGATGAAGATAATCACTTAACATTGAAGGCAGATAATTGATAGTGTTCAAGGGGATCCTTGAAGAGATGACAGAATGGAGGAATTTAATGGACAGGAAAGTGCTCATAATCATTGCCGTGGCTGTGGTGGCCGTCGCGGCACCTGTACTTGCAGTTGGGGTCTTTGATGAGGCCATATTCTCACAGATACCCTACAGTTACACATCCTACACATCCATACCCTCAAATAAGGCGGGGGAGGCCTCACTTGGAGGATACTACTCCATAAACGGTACCGGGAGGGACTTCAATTTCAGCATAGTCCTCCCGGGGGCAGAGAACTTCGACACACATGAGGTCAACGGTACACGCATATGTTACAATGAGAGCGGTCTGAGCGGCACCGGACACATAGATCACATCGACGTCACCTGGGACACCATCTACCTCCTCCTCAGGGGTGACCTGAAGTCTGCGATGTTCAGTACACCGCTGAGGGGCCACTACAGGATGACCTGCGCTGCCTGGGACGGTGGCGGGAACTTCAGCAATGACGGCAGGATCTTTAAGGGGGACTTCAGGATAAACGGGGTCGAGACATTCTTCGGCGGGAACTTCACCCTGAGGTCAGAGAATGGCCGTATAGTTCTGAGTGCAGACTACATCCACCACCCCCAGGGAAAGCCATGGGAGGCCCGGAGGGTTAAAAAGGACTTTTACATGTGAACTCCAGGAGGATCTGCAATGACCCGGGTTAAAAAGGACTCTTACATGTAAACTCCAGGAGGATCTGCAATGACCCGAAGGAATATCAGGGACTGCGAATATTTCAGGGCCGCTGATGGGAGCCTCCTCTGTGAGCTCCTGCACCCAGACAATGAGGGCCTGGATATGGGCTTCAGCCTGGCCCACGCCATCCTCAGGAGAGGTGAGGCCTCGGAGCCCCACCGTCTGAGGGAGTCGGTGGAGGTCTACTACATCATGGAGGGTGAGGCCACCATGCACATCGATGATGAGTCATTCACAGTGAGGGAGGGCGACGCCATCCATATACCCGCCGGTGCTATCCAGTACATTGAGAACACCGGGGAGTCGGAGCTCTCATTCCTCTGCATCGTCTCCCCTCCCTGGCATAGGGACGATGAGGAACTGATAAAGAAATAGTAAAAGAAATTGAATTAAAATGCAGAGGATATCAAATAAAAAATGAGTTCATGACCATTCTTTCTATAATGTTGTGTGCAGCATCTACTTGATATCCTACATTCTGCTTTTCTAGAAACCTCCCCTTTACAAAATGAAATGGTTATAACTTATCTTCGAAGACGAGCTTGTATAGTCTTTCAGAGGATTTATCATCCTTGTAGTAATTTACGAGGTCGTTTATAACGTTTCTTTCTTCTTGATAATATTCCGGGTTTTCTATGCTTTTTTCCAGTTCTCCCAGGAATTCTTTGAAGTTTTTGACCTTGGGCCCCGGCGTCCAGAATTCGAATGGTTCCAGTACGAAGCCCCTTTTCTCCCGATATTCTTCAAGATCAGAGACTATAAAGATAATGGGCCGATCCAGTAACAGGAAATCAAAATAAACTGATGAGTAGTCTGTTATTAGGATGTCGACGCATCCCATTATATCATAGATATCTATGAGATTTTCTTGTAAGGTTCCTGTATTTATGAGTTTAATGTTCTCAGCGTCCTTAAAGTATGCTGTAGCCTTCTCTTCCTCCAGTCGATGGAACTTCACAAGGCAGAGAACCCCATGATCCTTTAAGAATTCCTGAAAATCATTTATATCAAAATCAGGGAGATTAAAGTTATATGATATAAGCTGCCCATCCTCCCTATAATCAGCTGACCTGAATGTGGGTGCAAACAAAATAATCTTGTTATACCTGGCTGGATCAATCTTTAAAATTTCCAGAATTCTCTCTTGACAGCCCTTAAAAAGTTTATCATTCCTTGGCTGACCAGTTACAAATATGCGTCTCGCGTCTTGATTGAAACAGGCTGCAAGAGCATTCCTCATGATGGTGGAAGTCGCTATAAGATAATAATTCTCATCATCGAAGTTAAATGGCAAAGCAACATCTCTATTCTCAGCATAGCCCATAGCCTTTAAAGGCATGCCATGCCAAACATTAACAAAAACCTGGTTTTTTGTTCTCGCTGGATGGCTGCCATGTGATGTTACAATATACCTTGATCTTAAAAACTGCCATAACCTTCCAAGGGTGGATCTTTTATACTGTGGGACATCAACCTCTTCCTGTATTTCGTCTACAGCCCACACCAATCTATACTCAGTTTTTTTGGAACTTATATAATCATATAATGCCTTGGGATTATCTGAAAACTCAGGGCTACTGTCAAATATTATCTGATTACGTTTAGGTATTAAATAATTTATTAATTTAATAATGAGCGTGAAGAATGAGAGGAATTTCTCCTTTGTCAATTTTAGGATTGCTTTTAGCATTGTCACTCCTCCACAGTCGATTAGTCGTCCTGGTTATCTTATTTAATTTATGAGATAACTATAAAGTTTTTAGCCGATCTAAATTAAAAGCCTTAATGCCATAGATAGCCTCTCTTACCAATCAAAATTATCGTCTTAAGAGCCCATAATCAGGAAAGATGATGCGGAGGTATCTAAGATGCTGCTTAAACTGACGTGTTCCTGATATGTAACCGCCAGTTCCCTTATATGTCCAATTGAAGAATTTTCATCTCCCTCGGATAAGTACTGAAACCATATCATCTAAATCACTGCGTCCATTTATACTGAATTCATTGAATGGTTTCTAAGCCATGGAGCAGCGGTGAGTTCACTGTCATAGATGAATGTCTCATACTGTCTTCACAACCATAATAAGCACGGGAGTAGTATATCTTCCTGAGAAATGATAGGTGGACGACCACTACATTAAGAAGACATGGGACCCGGCTCTCATTCCTCTGCATCGTCTCCCCTCCCTGGCATAGGGATGATGAGGAACTGATAGAGAAAAAGTAAAAGAAATTGAATTAAAATGCAGAGGATATCAAATAAAAAAATCAGGTTCCTGTTCCAGAGCATGGAACCTTTAATTTTTCACATCGTTGAATCATATTCATCTGGAGACATCAATCATCCTTGAAGTCCACGAAGATGCTCTCTGAGCCATTGGTGTGATAGGATGTCACATTGACGTCCCTGTCCGCATCAACCTGGATGTCCACGGTCATGGTCCTGCACTGACCCTCCCTGGTGCTGTTGCGGACCTGGGGTTGGAGTGCATCATCGGGTGCACCCACCGAGACCAGTGATGTGACCACCGTGACGGCTATGAGGAATGATAGGAGGGCCCACTCACCGGCTGTCCCCGTCTTTATCCTCTTCTTCCTCTGGAGGCAGTGGTAGGGTGTGTCCTTGAGGGGGTAGAGCAGGGGGCATCCATGGACCGTGAAGAGGTCCAGGAGGATGTGGGATGTGATTCCAGCAAGGAGCGGGATCCCATTCTCCGGACTCTTCAGTGAATAGAGTAGAAGGGGTGGTAAAATAAGGAGTGTGTGTCCGATGCCCCTGTGCCTCCCTGTGAGGTAATCCAGGAGGTCAGGGACTGTACCCGCAGCCCCGGCGAGGAGGGCCCCTCTGATGATTGACGTTACAGGGTACAGGAAGTTGATCAGGAGGAAGAGAACGACTGCAGCTGTTACATGAGTCCTTAACTTCACCTATTTCACCTTACAATGTAGTTGATTGTCCTGAAGACTATGAGGGCAAACCAGATTGTGCTCGTTGCAAGGAGACCGTACTCCAGACCCACCCTCAGGTAGCAGAGCGAGGCAAATACCGATATGAGGGCCATCACCGTGACAGAGACGTCGATGGAGTCCCCATCCAGGCACCCTGATGGGTTGAGCTTCCTGAAGGTTGAGTAGAAGGACTGGACCTCACCCCTGAAGGTCCCGGTGAGGCCTGCCATGTACTTCACCCTCCCGTGGGTGTGTAGCCAGAGGTACTTGCCTGCCGCCTTCCCTGTGAGGTCCTCGAAGTGGTCCATGAAGACCCAGGTCTCCCTCTCAATGGATGCTATGGCCGTCATTATCTCTGTGATGGTAAGTTTCTCCTGTGCACCGGGTTCATGGGCCCTCATTATCTCCAGGAGGCCTGCCTTGAGGGGCATGGGTGATACCAGGTAGACCAGGGCGGCCTGGAGGTCGAGTTCCTCTGCCCTTTCACTGAGTTCATGGTAGGTGTCCCTGATGTTCCCGCCGCAGTGGATGATGTTACCATCCTCAAGACAGGACACGATTTTTATTAAGTCCATGGAATAAAGTAATAAGTAATATTATTTAAACTTTTCGTATGATGTAGGGGTGCGACAGATTTTTACTGCTGGAGGTTTAAGGTGGAATAGGATAGATGGTCTGGACTGATAAAAGATCCAGGAGTGGACAGTGAATGCAGATCCTCGAGGATGGAGAGATGAAAAATGAAGATATGTGCTGTTGTCGTCACATACAACCGTAAGGATTTACTCGTGGAGTGCCTTGAAGCCCTGAGGAGGCAGACAGGACCGTTAGATGCAATCTACATCATAGACAATGCCTCAACAGATGGAACACCCCATCTACTCATGGAGGGGGGCTACATAGATAACCCGGATGGCTCCGTGAAAAATCTGCCGGACCATCATGGGGGGTCACTGAAAATTGTCTATGTGCGGCTCAATGAAAATACTGGAGGTGCCGGAGGATTCTATGAGGGCGTGAAGAGAGCCTTCCATGATGGATACGACTGGATATGGCTCATGGATGATGACGTTGAACCAGAAGAATATACCCTTGAAAAACTTCTCAGAGCCTCTGAAAGAATCCCTGAAGATATTTCCGCAGTTGCTCCTGTGAGGTTCTTCCAGGGTTCGCTCTTCAATCGTGAGACAAGACCTTCAACTTCAGAAATCCCCTAAAATACTTCACATATGATGTTATAAGTGATGATGATCTTAAAGAGGAATACTTTAAGATATCAGCCATATCCTTTGAGGGACCCCTTATAAAGAGAGAAGCCATTGAAAGGATAGGATTCCCTGATGAAAGTCTTTTCATAATTGCAGACGATACAGACTACGCCATCAGGCTGCGGGATTATGGACCAATTTATATGGTATCAGGGGCCAGACTCATCAAAAAGGTGGCTGCAGAGCCAGATTTCAACTGGAAGACCTTCTATCATCTGAGGAATGTGATCTATCTGGATAGGAAGTATGGAGAGAACATCCTTGTGAGGTATTTAAGACCCATGAGGACCCTCATTATCCTCACCTATCAATGCCTTAAATATAAACCATCCGGTTTCAGATACCTCTTAAAGGCTTTTTGGGAGGGATATACTCTCAAAAGGGGAAAAACCGTGAAACCGGGAGAATTCTAACCCTCTTGGAGGTCCCTGACTATCCCCATGATCAGAAAAAAAGGATGATTGAATGAAGATACCATCACCCTTATCAAACAGCGAGCATCGACGTGTCCTGGATAACATAATCTCACTCACAGGTATACAGCTTGTGCAGTACCTCCTCCCCCTCATCACATTTCCCTACCTTACCAGGGTCCTGGGTCCTGCCAACTTCGGTAAGGTCGCCTTCGCGGTTGCCTTCATAACCTACTTCCAGATACTGACAGACTATGGCTTCAACTTCTCAGCCACCAGGGAGATCTCAATACACCGTGATGAGACTGAAAGGGTGTCCCGGATCTACAGCTCGGTTATGGTAACAAAGACCATCCTCCTGGCAGTGACATTCATGGCCATGCTCGTCACGGTCTTCCTGATTGACAGGTTCAGATCAGACTACCTCCTCTACATCTTCACCTACGGCCTCGTTGTGGGCAACCTCCTCTTCCCGGTCTGGTTCTTCCAGGGAGTTGAGAGGATGAGGTACATAAGCATCCTGAGGATAGTGAGCTCCCTCATCTACACAGCCCTCATCTTCATCATTGTGCGGGGACCCGGGGATTACCTCTACGTGCCCCTCATAAACTCGGCGGGATTCATAGCCGTCGGTTTATACAGTCAGAGGATAGTCATGAGGGAATTCGGTGTTAAGTTCATGATTCCATCCCCCTCTGATATAAGGGAGCAGCTCCTTGAGGGGTGGCACCTCTTCATTTCAACCCTGGCCATAAGCCTCTACACCACATCCAACCGTTTCATACTGGGACTCCTTGTGAGCAGCGCAACCCTTGGATACTATGCCGTGGCAGAGGATATAACCAGGGCCCTCCAGGGGATCGTATCACCCATAAGTCAGGCCATCTACCCCTACTTCTCAAGGATCCAGAGGGATGACCGTGAAAGGGCCAGGTATGAGCTCAGGAAGATGCTGGTATTCATGGGGGCCCTGACCTTTATCCTCTCTGTTGCACTCGCCCTGCTTGCACCGGTCATCGTGGGGATACTTGCAGGTTCATCTTACTCACTCAGTGTCCCCCTAATGCAAATACTTGTTTTTTTACTATTTGCTGTTGGTATCAATACAGTTATGGGGCTAGGCTTGATATCCCTCGGCCATAAAGATATATTCTCAAGAATCGTGATAATAGCTGGTCTTTTACATATTCCCATCCTAATAGGATTCACAATGCTAATAGGAGTCATAGGAGCTGCAATTGCAGTTATCCTAACAGAAACCTTCATAGTATTCCTTGAATATTTTATAATCAGAAAAAAGAACATCTTATAAAATACTTTATATGGTGAACTCATGCCTATAGGAGACTCATACAAATATCTTTATGATAAGAAGGTAATTGAAAAGCTGATATCTATTATGGGGACCCCTGACCTTCATTCACATATCAGGATAAAGCCTTTGATCAATTTCTTCAAAAAAAATTTTAAAGGAGACGTAAAAATACTCGAAATTGGGTGTGGAAATGGCATAAACGCATTTGAACTCCTGAAGTACAATGAAAAGCTTTTTTATCATGGCTTCGATTTAAATCCAGACGCAATCAGTCAAGCCCGGCTTCTCGCAAACCTAATTGGCTGTGAAGACAGATTGAAATTTTATTGTGATGATGCTCAGAGAGTAAATTTTGATTCCCTTAATATAAAATTTGATCTTGTCCTTTTAATGGACATACTGGAACATCTTCAGGACCCTGAGAAGTTCCTCAAGAATATGGATCATTTAATTAAAGATGATACCTTAATAGCAGTATCGGTTCCAACACCTCGCTATAAAAAGGTCTTTGGAGAAAATTTCCATGAAAGTATTGGTCACCTGAGAGATGGTTACACTCTCAGGCAGCTCTCCAAACTATTTAAGGGGATAGACTGCGAACTTAATACTTATTCATATAACACGGGGCATTTCTCAGATATGGGGTGCTACCTTTATTACAGATTTTTTCCAAGTAACAGATACTTAAACCTCTTTAAAATACTCCTACTATACCCTTTCAGGTTTCTGGATATATATAATTCCGAGAGCATTAGCTGTAGTATATTCGCGGTATTTTCAAGGAGGGGGTAAAATATTTAATTACATAATTGTTGGCGCAGGACTTGCAGGGTCGGTGATGGCCGAGAGGATAGCCAGCCAGCTGGGAGAGAAGGTGCTGGTGGTTGAGAGGAGGAACCATATAGGTGGTAACTGCTACGATGAGAGGGATGATAACGGGATACTGGTACACAGGTACGGACCCCACATCCTCCACACAGACAGTGAGGAGGTCTTCGAGTACCTCTCAGCTTTCACCGGGTGGAGGGAGTACCAGCACCGCGTCCTTGGCTCCATAGACGGGACCAGGGTCCCCCTCCCATTCAACCTGGACTCGCTGAGGATGCTCTTCCCCCCATCGCTGGCGGAGAGGCTTGAGGAGAAGATGATTGAGGAGTACGGCTTCGGTTCAAGGGTCCCGATAATGGAGCTCATGGGATGCGGCGACCCTGACATAGAGTTCCTGGCAGACTACGTCTACAGGAAGGTCTTCCTCAACTACACCATGAAGCAGTGGGGCCTGGAACCAGGGGATATAGACCCGGGGGTCACAGCCAGGGTCCCCATTGTACTGTCAAGGGATGACCGCTACTTCAATGACAGGTACCAGGCCTTGCCAGTGGATGGCTACACAGCCATGATAGGGAGGATGCTGGACCACCCCTGCATAAAGCTGATGCTCAACACAAGCCACGACGAGGTCCTCGAGTTGAGGGATGGGAGGATCCACTTCATGGGCTCTGAGTTCAGGGGTAAGCTCATATTCACGGGTAAGATAGATGAGCTCTTCGGCTACAGGTACGGTGAGCTACCCTACAGGTCACTGGACCTCAGGTTCGAGTCCCTTGACATGGAGTGGTTCCAGGAGGCCGCTACTGTGAACTACCCCAACGACTATGACTTCACAAGGATCACAGAGTTCAAACACCTCCACCCGGCAGATTCCAGGAGGACGACGCTGCTGAGGGAGTACCCCTGCAGACACGTGGAGGGGGAAAACGAGCCCTTCTACCCGGTATTCACAGATGAGACCCGGGCGAAGTATGAAGGGTACCTTGAACTCGCCAGAGAATTTGAGGACCTGATACTGGTGGGGAGGCTTGCAGAGTACCGCTACTATGACATGGATGATATAGTGCTGAGGGCCCTCAGGGTCTTTGAGGAGATGATAGATTGAGGGTCTGTCGTAACATACAAGGACTCAAGCGTGAGGAGATGATAGATTGAGGGTCTGTGCAGTGGTCGTCACATACAACCGTAAGGAGTTACTCATGGAGTGCCTGGAGGCCCTGAGGAGGCAGACAGGGCCATTAGATGCAATCTACATCATAGACAACGCCTCAACAGATGGGACACCGGAACTACTCAAGAGTAGGGGTTATCAGGACGGTGCAGTCGTTGAGAGCCCCCTTGATGGGAGGGAAATCATTATCAGGTATGTTAGACTGCCCGTTAACACGGGTGGGGCGGGTGGATTCCATGAGGGTGTGAGGAGGGCCTTCAGTGATGGATATGACTGGATCTGGCTCATGGATGATGATGCTGAGCCACTCCCGGACAGTCTTGAGGGTCTGCTCAGATATGCTGGTGATGGTATCGCGGCCCTTGCAAACCTCAAGGTCTCCCCGGATGGGAGGCCCCAGTACATCCACAGGGGCTTCTTTGATTTCAACAGCTTCAGACGGGTTGTGAGGCCAGTGAAGGATGATGATCTGAGGGGTGAGACAGTTGAAATCGATCATGCATCCTTTGTGGGGATCCTTATAAACTCTGATTCAGTGAGGAGAATAGGGTTCCCGAGGAGGGAATTCTTCCTGCATTACGATGATGTGGAGTACTGTCTGAGGTTGAGGAGCACCGGTAAGATCATTCTGGTACCCGGGAGTCTGATTCTGCACAAGGAAGCCGCGGCAGGGAACATCACAGGGAGTCTTCCTGGCAGCAGAATCCCGGTGGTGCCCTATGATAAGCTGTGGCTTCGATATTATGGTATTAGAAATCAAACATGGCTTCGCAGAAAGGAGATGGGTAGGGGACGTTTCTTTATCTTCATGATAAGAGCAGTCCTGCTTTCAGCTGCAGCTCAGATAATCGCAGGGATAATTACTGAGAAACCCTTCAGGAGGGCCAGGTTTGTATTGAGTGCCTATGTCGATGGCCTCAGGGGGAGGTTCGATAATGAAAAACCCCGCAGGATACTTTATGGCTCAGATAATCAGTAACTGTGATCAGTGGGTAGTGAATTATTTCCGGCACTGGAAACTAATGAATTAGCTAGTTTTATAGTTCCAGATTACTAAATTAATGCTGGAGATCCACAAAATATCAATGAAATGGAAATTCAGGATGTATCCACTTAATCATGCTTCAGGTGTTACTTAATGAACCAGGTCCAGAGAATAGTCAAGAACATCGGGGTTACAGGGACTGCCCAGATACTAACAGCCCTCATGTCATTTGTATTCATGATATACCTTGCAAGGTTCTTGGGGGAGGCCGGTTTCGGTAAATACAACTTCGCATTCTCCCTCACAACACTCCTTGTGACCTTCACAGATCTTGGGGTTAACCAGCTCATTGTGAGGGAGATTGCGCGTGAAAGGGATCTTTCCTCACATTATGTTAACAATGCCGTGCTGCTGAAGATCCCCCTCTCGATCATGACCTTCATTCTCATAGCCGTTCTGACATGGATCATGGACCCCGGGAGTGATGCATCGATCCTCCTCTACCTTTTTGGAATCTACAACATCCTTTTAACGGTTTCAGGCACCTACCTCTCACTCTTCCAGGCCTGGGAGAGGATGGAGTACGTTGCAACATTTCAGATCATAGAGAGGGTGTTCATAGTGACCCTCGGCCTGGGCGTGCTACTCATGGGCTACGGTCTGATGGTTGTTGCATGGGTCTATGTACTCGCAGGTATCCTTGATATCGCTGTTGCAGCATCCATCAGTTTCAGGAGGTTCATAAGGCCATCCCTATCCATCGATACTGGACTCCAGAAGAAAATGCTCATCATGGGTCTGCCATTCGGGCTTAACTCCCTATTTGCAGTCTTCTTCTTCAGGGTTGACACTGTCCTCCTGGGTCTCCTGAGGGATGACGTTGCGGTTGGTATCTACAATGCTGCCTACAACCCCCTCCTCGCCATCAGCATGATAGTCTCTGGTATGGTGTCTGCTGCAGTCTACCCTGTCATGTCAAGGTACTTCAAGGAGGACGCTAAATCCCTCCATGGCCTTACGAGGATATCGGCAAGGTACCTTGCAATCGCTGGTTTCCCTGTTGCCGCGGGGTGCTTCGTCCTTGCAGATAGGTTCATCGGCCTGTTCTATGCAGGGGGATACGTCGGGGCGGTTCCGGCATTCCAGATACTGGCGCTCTTCATCCCCATAAGGCTTGTGAGCACCATAACCGGGACCCTTTTGAGTTCCATTGACCGGCAGGGGTACAGGATGTTGAGTGTGGGTATAAGTGCAGCGTTCAATATAGTACTTAACATGATACTCATACCATACTACAGTTACATCGGTGCAGCAGCTGCAACTGTGCTATCAGAGCTGCTGCTCTACATCCTCTTCATTTACTACATAGGTGAATCCTACGGTGATGTGGAGCTGAACCGGGAGTTCATCAAACCCGCTGCTGCAGCGGCCCTGATGGCCCTCATGGTTTACCAGATCCGGGGGATCAATCTGCTCCTCGTTGTAGGTGTTGCAGCCATAATCTACCTCATATCCCTCCTCCTTCTGGGTGAGTTCGGGGAGGAGGACAGGGCCATTATAATGAACCTTCTGGGGAGGAACACATGAAGCAGCTCTACGACAGGCATGGAGTTCTGGGAGGAAATAGATGAGGAATGTCAGCGAGGTTGGGGACCTCTGCACCGGGTGCGGAACCTGTGCAGGGATCTGTCCCCATGGAAGTGTTGTGATGAGAATAGACCATGACAGGGGTGTCTATGAACCCCTGGTTGACGGTGAGTGTGATGAATGCGGCCTATGCCTTAAGGTATGCCCTGGCATCGGGGTCGACTTCACCGACCTTAACATGAGGGTCTTTGGCAGGGAGCCTGAGGACATCCTTATGGGTAACTATGAGGAATGCTACACCGCCCACAGCCGTGATGAGGAACTCAGGTATGGTGCATCCTCCGGTGGTATGATAAGTCAGATCCTCATCTATCTCCTGGAGGAGGGCCTCATAGATGGCGCCCTTGTGACCCGTATGAATCCTGAGAGACCCCTTGAACCTGAACCCTTCATTGCAAGGACACCCCAGGAGATCGTTGAGAGCAGGGGGTCCAAGTACTGCCCTGTACCTGCAAACGTTGCCCTTCGGGAGATACTTGAAAGGCCCGGCCGTTACGCTGTTGTGGGCCTACCATGCCACATCCATGGTGTGCGGAAGGCTGAGAGGGTCAGCAGAAAACTGAGGGAGAGGATAGTTTATCACATGGGGATTGTATGTAATCATACGCCAACTTTCAAAGCAACAGAATTCCTTCTTGAAGGGCTGGGTGTTGATCCGGGTGATGTTAAATCCATAAGGTACCGTGGGGAGGGTTGGCCTGGAAGCCTGAGGATTGAAACAGAATCAGGTGAAATACTACTACTACCTGAGTACTGGGGATCAGGGTTCGGGCAGCTATTCATGCCTGAGAGGTGCAGGTTATGCGCAGATCATATGGCGGAACTTTCAGATATCTCCTTTGCGGACCCCTGGCTCAAGGAATTTGAAAACGAAAAAAGGGGAAGAACACTTGTAATACAGAGGAAAAATCATGAAATAATTGAAGGATTTGATGATCTATGTGAAATAGAACCTATTCAACCCTCCAAGGTGATCATGTCCCAGATCTACAATCTTTACATGAAAAAGAAGGTTTATCAGATGGGTAATAATATCTACAGAACCGTTTTTCCAAGGATTGATATTATTGACAGGTTAATAGCCCGTATATATCCACAGAACCTCAGGATCCCAAAGAAGCTCATGTTAAAGTACATTACCATTTATCAGACCATTGTAGCCCTCAAGGCAAGAAGGGATTTTCTCAGCTGATACCCATTGAATCACAGATTCTCTTTACGAGTTCACCATTCCTCATAGCCCTATCTTTTATTAAAGGTATTGTTTCTTTGAGATGTCCTCTTATTTTTTCACGGTTTTCCCATGCATCTGCTATTTTACACATGAGTAATTCCTCTGATAGATCCTCAAATTCAATGTAATAATCTTCAACACCGCAGAGTTTCATTAAACCCGGGGTTTTTATACTGTAGGATATTGCAACAGCCGGGACGCAGCTGGAGAGGGCTGCTATGTTGGCATGCATACGTGCACCTACAAAGAGGTCGCACTTTGATATAACGTATTTGAGTTCCTCTGCATTGTAGTCTTCCTTCAAATTAAAAACATGATCCCTGTTTTTTACCATCTCAAAGACCTTTTCATTTATGATTCTATCATCATTTAAACCTTCAACGGTTACATGGGCTACCAGGAGAACATTAGCATCATAATCCTCTATTAATTTATCAATTATATTTACCATTAGCTTAGCATAATCGTCATAATCCCCCCCACCAAACTCTGATATGGCGTTGCTGATGGAGAATCCTATTATATTATCCCTTTTAAGGAATTCCTCCAGGGATGGATTATTAACCCTTCTTCTATCAAGTACAAATGCTGAATCTGCTGTGAAATAGACTGGAGGCCTGTTAACCCCAATTTCTTTCAGATAGTTGAAGGAGATTTCGTCTCTTGTTGTAATAAGAGAGGCCTTGTTGAGAATTGTCCTTGCCATAAGTGATGTTAATCGTGTTTTGAATGGGCCAACTGATTCCGCGAAAACGAAGAATGGCTTTCCAAGTAGGATAGCTAAACATAAACCGCAAAGTTCTGTTAAGAAACTAAATATACCATAGTCTTCAGATAAAACATCCCCACCAGTTGTAAGGACTATGTCTGAATTTTTAAGGATATTTAAACCTTCATTCCAGTCTAAAATAAATTTTAAGTCTTTAATGTGTGATAAAAATGACCAGATGATGGCAGATAGAATGATAAAGGGTGTTTTTAAAGATAAAAAGGTGGGGAATATCAAACCTATCCTTTTATAGGGGACTATCTCATGATCTGAATCTGGAATAGAATAAAGGTTCAGGTATGGTATAAAAAATACCGATGATTCAAAAAAACTGTTTAAAATAGTAATCCTGCTCAGAACTAATGCCTCGGTTCCTCTGTTTAATCTATCAGTAGGTCCTGTAAGTAAGATTTTCAACATGCTATCCCCCTAAGTTGTTAGTTTTTAGCCTTTCTAGAAATCATGAAATACTCACTGATGTCTCAACAGATGAAGGTGTACACTGTGATCTCCTAGGTATTTAAGTGAGAATAGTTTAATAATCTTTACAGATATCCATTATTGATAATGCTTTTCAGTTTATTCAAGCACCAAATAGAAAAATGTGAAGAGCAGCAAATTGTCTGCTATAACTTTTCAGCATACGTTATATCAGCCAACGCCATGCGATAAAAGACTATTAAAGGTATGAATGGAAATCCGGCAAAAAAAGATCTCTACTATATTGCATCATCAAAGAAATAGGATTTCAACATATTGGCACTATTTTCTAAAAAATTTTGTAACTTTGCCTCTTAATACTACCCTAAGGATTCAATAACCTTTCTCAAGTCCTCTCTCATCTTTTCCATGCTGAATTCCTTCTCAGCCATTTTCCTGGCGTTTTTACCCATCCTCAGGAGTTCATCCTCAGGGAGGGACCTGAATTCTTTTATCCCCTTTAAGAGGTTTTCAGGGCTGTTGTCATCGATGACGATTCCGCATTTATATTTTCTGACCAGGGCAGCTGCATCCCCCACATCTGTTGTCAGTATGGGTTTGCCCATGGCTGCGTATTCAGCGAATTTGGTGGGTGCAGCGACTTCAGCGGATTTATGTGATGGTCTGGGGAGGACCAGGACATCACAGGCACCATAATAATATTTAACCCTGTCAAAGGGGACCTTGGGTATATACAATGCATTATTGGACCTTTCCATGTTTTCTGAAAATCCCACGTATAGGAAGAAGATATCCCTGTAATCAACAGCCTCGCCTGTTTCAATGAGTTTATCAACACCCTGCCACTTGTCATCAGCGCCTATGTATCCGAAGGTTAATCTGTCCTCTAATCCCAGATCTTTTTTCATCCTATTTGCTTCATCTTCATTGAGGGGCCTGAAGAGATCCAGATCCGTGGCATTGGTTACACAGTACAACTTTTTTTCCGGGACCCCCCTCTCCCTCAAATCCTTCATCATCGACCTGGAGACACAGATCACCCTGCTGGAAGCTTTAAAGGTTAAGGAAGAGATGATACTATAATAAATCTTCCTCAACAAACCAACCCCATATAATTCCATTTCACTTATTAGATCCCCATGATTATCCAATACGATATGAATCCCCCTTATTCTCGATAAAGAGCATATAAATGCCGATGGTGCCAGATTACAAAACACCAAATCATACTTATCTACCGGAGTATTAATAAAGTGCTTAAGATGAACATTCAGAGGAGAAACTCTAATTATGGAGTATTTGAATGGAGGTTCAAAAGATAAATGAGTCTTTCTGCTATAGAAACGTAGTTCAACTTCATGACCAATTGAAGACAGAAGTTCCGCCTGTTTTTTTATTCGTAACCAACAAGAACTCTCTTTTGGTTGCCCAAGACTAACACTTAAAACTTTCATTGTATTCCCTACAAGTTTCGTAGAAAAATGATGTAACTCCTTTATCATGATTAGTTACTCAATGATCCCAACTGTAATTTAGGTGAGAACTAGTTAATAAGGTTTACAGGTTCACTCGGTGCTACTTTCTATCGATATTCAAGCATAAAATCTAACAGGAGTGAAGGCAGCATCAATTAATGCCCTTTATTTGCTTGAAGACCTTCCGAACTCGGGTGGATCACTTCACTAATACGTCTAACGCATTTATTGTTCATGAACACCCGGCTTGAATGAAGTTACATATCACACTACGTTCCAAAAAATATTCTTCCAAATGCACATGATCCTAGATGCTGGATAAGATGCTTGATTTAGCTGTTCTTTATTTAGAATCTTTATTTAGAATATTCTTAACATTTTCATCATATTTAAGGTTTATATTAAGTTATATGTTACAAATTAAATGCTCACTTTCAAATTAAATCTTAAGATTTTTCTAAAATTTCTTTAAACACTTTTTTGAATTCTTTCACTTGATTTTCTTCTGAAAAGATTCTACTTATCTCTTTACACTTCATGGAAACCCTTTTTTTCCATCCCAAAGGTTTACTATAAATTTCAAGGATTTTCCTAGCTATTGTAGCAGGTTCATTATTATTTATTATTAAAAAATCAAGACCATATTCTCTAAGAATATCAGACTGGCCAGTGTTCTCTGTAATAATAGGTATAATGCCGGCTGACATAGCTTCGAGTACAGAAACAGGAAATGAATCAAAGTCAGCTGGATTAACATAAAAAGAACATTTATTGAAGTACTGTTCGGGGTGCTTAGTAAAGCCAACCTTATGCAACCATTCATAATCATCTTCAATAACATCAGAACAAGATCCAATAAGATAAAGCTGAAAATTTCCATCATAGCCATTTAAAATTCTTACAGCCTCAACAAGATTATGGAAACACTTATCCGGGCGAATCCCGATGAACATTATTTTTGATGTGTGCAGTGGACAATTAAGATCAAAAGCCACATTAACGCCAAAAGCGTTAACTACGCTTATATTTTGAGATTTGAAGTATTTAGATGCTAATTTCTTATTCATTTCGGATATTGCTATTATATTGTCAACAAAAATAAGTTCTTATTCATTTCGGATATTGCTATTATATTGTCAACAAAAATAAGTAAAAATTTCATCAGCAATCTAATAGGAAATACGTGCCTTGGAATAGAATAAAAAAATGGATCTGCATTAAGAAGTATAACCTTTGTTCTGGGATTTTTAATTTTCTTAAGCGCCGCTAAAGGTAAACCAAATCCACCCTCACAAAAAACCACATCCGCCTTGTATCTATCTTTAATAATTGAAGTTAAAAAAATCTTCATTATAGATTTAAGATTACTTCCATAAAACTGCCATTTGTTAGTTATAGTCTTTGCAAATGCTGCATGAACTGCATGTGGATTCTCGTAAATAAAAACTATTTCCATTTGATTCACCTGCTATAACTTACTATAATTCCATATTAAATTATAAACTGTTTCTGAGCATATAAAATGGAGGCCACAGAATTATTAATCAGCAGCAGTAAAGAGTGTCATCAATTATCCCAACTGTAATTTAGGTGAGAACTAGTTAATAAGGTTTACAGGTTCACTCGGTGGCTACTTTCTATCGATATTCAAGCATAAAATCTAACAGGAGTGAAGGCAGCATCAATTAATGCCCTTTATTTGCTTGAAGACCTTCCGAACTCGGGTGGATCACTTCACTAATACGTCTAATG
>NZ_QREL01000001.1:964292-1110228 GCF_003385755.1 Methanothermobacter defluvii
CAAGCATAAAATCTAACAGGAGTGAAGGCAGCATCAATTAATGCCCTTTATTTGCTTGAAGACCTTCCGAACTCGGGTGGATCACTTCACTAATACGTCTAATGCATTTATTGTTCATGAACACCCGGCTTGAATGAAGTTACATATCACACTACGTTCCAGAGAATATTACTGACTGAAATGATAATCTGAAGTGTACGTCCACAAAGCTGAATCAAAGATTAAAGGTAGATGAAGGACTGCTCGGGGACTAGGAGAAGAGGAACCATATGAATAGGTTTATATTAACATAATAAGTAGCTAGGACCCCCAGACACGACAGAAAGAACGCAATATCCATCATAAAGAAACAAAAAAACAGGCAATAAGATTCTGCATAGACAAAGAATTCGACTAGAAGAAATACATGGAAATAACTAAAAAGCAAACATGAAACGCCAAAACGTAAAGAAAGGCAAATATGGAATTGAAATACTATATATATCAATAAAACCATTACAGCCCTAGAAAAATAGAACATTAGATCAGAAAAAAAGAAATATTCAGAGACAATAACAGCAGGATACAGACTAAACCTCAATAATTCAAAAACTAACCCATTTATCTCACAGGCACTTAAAAGCACCATATTAAGTAAAACATGATTTCTAAACCGTATAGACTAAAGTAATTTGACTATAAAATCTCCATGAAGTATTTGATAATCACATTACAATAAAAACTTTAGCACCCCTACTATCATAGATAAGGCTTTTACTATCAATCAAATAAATTTTTTTCATCGGTTCCACATTATGCATTTTGACGCTCCCTTTAACAAACTTTGGAGGTTCTGTAGGGCAATCCTTGAATACCAGACCTTCATATAAATTAACATGTCTTAGATATATGTAATCTCCAGTCTCGGTGTTTGTCCCATTAAAGAATTGTGGATCTCTCTTAGGAATGTCATTGAAACCATAGATTATCCTCGAAAATGTCAGGGCATCACCATGAATAACTGAACCTTCATTGTAATGGTAATTAAGCCACCTCGAAGCGGCGACTTCACTGTCATATATGAATGTCTCATAGTGTCTTTCACCGGAACCATCATAGGAGTAGGAGTAGGGTATACCATAGAAATGATAGTTGAGGTAGTTTGTGCATGAGAATAGAAGGATGAGCAGGACAATGACTGAGGGAATCCTCCATCTCTCTTTTCTTATAAAACCCGTCAACGCATCAACACCAATAATGAAAAGTGGCGCAAGTATTACAAGTAACTGTGTGAAGAGGCGTGTCCCCCCATAACCCCGGGATAAAAAGGGGAGAGCAATGAATGATACAAGAATAACCATGCAGATAATGACAGCGGCAAGGTATTCCCGTCCCTTACGGTATTCAGGTTTAAGTATAACTGCAAGTGCACCGACTCCAATTGTGGCAAAGATGATGTCATGGACAACTGTGCTCAGAAGGTTAGGGAGACTGGAAATCCCTATTCCAACAACTGCAAGTTCAGAGTTATTCCGCATATCTGCTGCGAAAAAGTCGGACATGCTCCTTATGGTCTCTGTGAAAAACGAGACCGCTGATTTGAATGGTGCACCTGTGACCTGCGCATACCATGCAAATAGAATAACGAAGAAAAGCACAGCAAGGGATGCTGCGAAGAATTCACGGGAATTATCAGGAACTTTAAATCTTTTCATTACCCTGACGAGGAGTGGTGTTATGGCTGCAATGAAAAAGAAAACATAGGCTGTTGTGTAATGTGAGAGAATCGTTCCAACCATAAAAATAACTAAAAGTAGTTTCTTATGGGTCCGCCTCATGTCCCCTGTGAGGACCATGATGGCTGCTGCGAAAAAAACAAGGGCTATGAGCTGCCTGACCCATCCGAGTATATAAATGAATGAAAACTGGAAGATGAATAGAAGGGCAGCATAGAATCCGTAATCACTCCTTTTGAGTATCCTCTCTGATATCAGATAGACTGCCAGTGCCATGAGGGTCCCTATGAAACCATAGTAAAACTTGAAGATGTAGACAGCAGGAACTTTAAGGAGGACCTTATAGACTACTGGGAGAACTGTGACGGAGAGACAGGCATTGTATGCATCATATAATCCGAGATGCATGTCCCAGTGACGGTTCATAAGGGCCATTTTAAACAGGACGAACTCGCCATGTATATCCCTCCCAATTAGATAATTTGATGGCAGACCATTCATCAGGAGCAGGGAGAGAGAGATGCTGAATAAAGCGACTGGATATGTGGCGGGCCCAATCCTTTTCTTGAAAACTTCTAAAAGGGTTATGTAGACTGGTATGGACAGGAGAACAAGTAAGAGTAATATGTTAACAGAGTATTTATTCATTAGATAGGATCCAGTAACCGTTAGGATAGGGAAAAAGAGGGATGAGAGCGCAGGAAATAGATTGCCCTGAGTTTTAAACTGTATTGGTTCCTCCCCCCTGAAATAATAGATTATCATCAGCACTAGGAGGAGAATATTGAGGGCTAAAGATATGGGCAGGAGTGAAAGTGGTCTCCTTATGAGGGGATAGAAGCTGTTTATGATGAGTCCCGTTATCATTAAGAGGAATATGCTGAGAGATGCTGCAATAACAGAACCCTCAATGAACTCAAGCCTTAGCCTTAAAATACCAATAAGAAGGTATCCAGGAATAAGTGTGAAGAATATGAAGGGTAATGACTGCCTTAAAATAGGAATATCTAAAATTATGGATAAGTCCGTGATTAACAGTAGAAGCAGTATATAAATTATGTCCTTTCTCATAGTAATCCCCTGTAGATCTCCTCTAGCCTCTTCACGTGATCCTCGATACTGTACTTCTGTGAAGATTCATATGCATTCCTTTCAAGTCCTTTAAGAATGGATGGATCCTCTGAAATCTTTTTAAGGATTCTGCTAAGTTCCACCACACTCCCAGGTTCAAAGAGGAAGCCATTGTATCCATCCCTTACAAGTTCAGGTATACCCCCGATCCTGCTTGCAATGACTGGTGTTGAATTCATTAAACTCTCATATATGACCATGGGTGAATTATCATACCATATGGAAGGAAGAACAGTCATGTTAGCCCTTTGATACATGTCCATAAGTTCATCACCGCTTAAAAACCCATGGAATATTATCCTATCATCACCCTCAGCGAGTTTCCTGAGTTCGTCCTCATCAGGGCCCTTACCGAGGATGTGAAGTTTGAGATTATCGTTTTCAAGTTCCCTGAAGGCCCTTATGAGTATATCAGGTCCCTTGTGCCCTGATAGTGAACCCACAAAGAGGATGTCCAGGGTATCATAGGACTTCTCAACTGGCTGGGTCTCGGTCTCCACGGGATTGTGAAGAACAATTTTTCTAGCATCATTGAAAAGTCCTGCATTCTCCAGCTGTTTCATGACGAATCCTGATGGTGCAGTTACAATGTCAGGTTTATCATCAATGATGTGCTTCTGTATCCTGTTGTACATTTTACAGGGTATTCGAGGATTCTCACATATTTCTCCTTTCCCGTTGAGGAGATTTGCCCGTATACACATTGTTGAATAGTCATGTGCTGTGAAGACCACTGGTATTTTAAGGTCCCTGGCGGCCTTGAAGGCGAGTGGTGACAGACCTTTATAATTGTTTATATGTACAATATCTGGATTTTTATCTTGCAATATACTTCTTATGAGAAGATATGCATGTAAATTAAATAAATCAAAAGAGTGATAAAGTATTCTCAACAACAGTGGTTTATTAATAGATTCATAAGCATTATAAATGTTAAGGGGCGATATTCTATATACCATTACATTGTTGATCTTTTCTGTATAACTTTGATTAGCTGGTGATGGTGTTATAACAAATACTTCATGGCCTTTCTCAGAGAATTTCTCAGCAATTGTGCCAACATAGATCTCCGCTCCTCCTCTTACAAAGGGCTTGTAAAAGCGACTTATAAAACAGACTCTCATATTAATCATTCCATTTCAAGGAAACTAAATATTAGAGGATATATGTCCATTAATTCTAAATTCTTTTTTAGATCAAATTTTATTTTCTTGTTATATACAATTAATACCGGAGTTTCTCCCCTATGATTCCCTGAATGTAGTTTATGCGACCTACTCCAAGAAAAAATTTTTTCGTTTATTTCAGTTCCAACACCCCATCCATCCTTTAATTTAAAAACTACATCCGGATATTTATTTATATATTTGCCATTGTAAAGTTCTTCTCTCCGTTTAGCCCATTCAACAAGATCATCATCGTTTTCGGGATCTTTTATCGACAATAATATTTTAATAATCTTGTCTCTTTGAGTTTCATAGGAGGAGTCATCTATAATTTCTTTGTTTATTTTTATTCCTGCATAGCTGTAGGCTTTTATACCTCCAGAGGGATCTGATAGATATGCGATACTCTCCTTATTTATTGGAGTCATTTTAGTATAAATTGATAATCCCTTAGGGAATATCCTCAAAAATGTAGATGCCATTTTTCCGATTGATCTGTGTTGATCTATAATTGACAGGAGCGACTTTTTGGTTTTATCTATGAAACTATTTTTTATGCTTCTTTTACCCCCCTCTGTTCTTAAAAATCCTTTTTTTCTTAATATTTCATTTATGTTAACAACTTTGACGGGCCTCATTGCGTGTCCATGATCGCTCAAAATGATCAACACAGTATCAGAATCGATGAGCTCAAGAAATCTCCCTATTACATTTTCATCATAAAATTTATAAAAATCAAGAATTACGTCTTCATAGGGGTTGCCCTCCACATAGAAAGGATCTTCTTTATCATTATACATCCAAAAAAGATGTTGTATATTATCCAGTGAAGAAGAATAAAAAAAGTAAATGTCCCAATTAAAGTCCTGGCATATTTGAACAGCTAATTCAACTTCATTTAAGATAACTTCTTTCGTTGGATCTATTATATCTCCAATATTGACAGGGTATGAAGTCATTGGCTTTAAACCAGAGAGATCATATTTCGTGGAAATCTCTTTAGGCCAGGTCTGAATGTCGAATTTCTTGATATCAACTTCTGTTGTTCTCCCTATCATTATACCATTTACAGGCCATACAGGATATCCAAGATGTGGAAATAGAACACATGTTTTTTTCCCTTTTTTTCCTGCAACGTCCCAAAAAGTTTTTCCGGAAATATCTTTACTCATATAATCTCCATAACGAGATTCGCTAAAGGGATCCTTAAAATAAACAATTCCATGTTCTGCAGGGGTTTTCCCTGTGTAAATTGATGTCCAAGCTGTTGGAGAATCAGGGGGAAAAACTGAAGTTAATTTAGTGTAAGGCGACTCTTCTCTTAGTTTTCTAAAATTAGGTAGTTCTTTTTCAAATTTGATTAATAGTTCATTATCTAATCCATCGATACCTATTATCATTACCTTCATTGAGAATCCGCCTTAAAAATTCTTTTTTCAATGAGCTTTTTTATTTTTTCTAGATCCTCACTACCATCCAGTGTTATCATATCATATTCTGAGGCCAAGAATCTATATTTTGCTGTCCTTTCTTCCAAATATTTCAATGATGGCGTGTCATTCTTTCTTTTGAATGCTATATCCTCAGGGACGTCTATGAAAAATGCAAGTGCCGGTTTTGGGAAGAAACGAAAAAACTTGTCAATTTTTTTTTTCATGTCATTAGTAGTATACTCCATGTCCACTGCAAAATCGTTTATTACAGTGTCAAAAATGTATCTATCACATATTATACTATTCCCTAGGAATAATTGGATTTTAATCCTCAAAAACAACTGTATTAAGTAATCCAGAACCATTATATAAAAATATATCTTGAATAAAAAAGAATGTTTCTTTATTCCCTTTCGTTTCTGATTGGAATAATCCTCATAATCATTAAACATGTCCTTATTTCTAAGAAATATTCTTCTGCCGATAAAAATGAAAGGCTTCAATAGACGAGGCTCTAATCTTCCATAAACATAATTACACTTAATTCCATGCCTCCTAAGTAGAGTTGTAACGTGCCTAGCCAGTGTGGTTTTACCAGAGCCATCGATTCCACTGAAAGATATTAAAAATTTACTGAAGTTTTTTGTAGACATCCTCGATTCTCCTTGATACTAGAGACCATGAATACATTTTAACCTTTTTATGGGTTTTAATTTCTTTATTGGAATCCTTGAGATACTTAACGGCTTCTAAAAACTCATTAAAATCCTCAACGAAAATTAAACCATCGCCCCCCTCGAAAATCTCAGGTAAACCTCCGAATTTGGTTGAAACTACTGGGAGATTGCAAGCCATAGCCTCAAAAACTGAAAGGGGCATATCTATACAGTCAGCTTTACTTTTACCTATCAGATTTTCCTTCGAGAGAACTGGAAAAACATAGCAATCAGCAAGAGCATAGATCATCTCTATATTCTTAAAATAGCTATCCCAAATAATGCAACCAGCATTTTTCAATTCAGTTAAAATCTTTTCTTCAATACCCTGTGAAACAGCCCCAACAATTAGAATCTGAACATCATCAAACTCCTCCTGTAATCTAATTAACCACTTAAGGTTCCTCCCCTCCTTTATTGACCCTACATGGAGAGCAATGAAGGCATCATTTCTCAGGTTAAAGTCAGATCTTAACATAGCTTTTTTCTGTTTTATTGCTGGACAGAATTTTTCAGTCTCAATACCTACCAGAGGAAAAAATAGTGTATTAAGTCCTAATCTTTTGAATTTTTTTTGATTTTCTAGGGATTGTACTATTACAAGGTCTGGCTTGAAGAATCTAATGAACTGTAAAGATAATTTTGAAAATGTGGGTCGCATTATGGAAATTACAGACTTAGCATTAAATAATTTGCTTATGAATTTTAGTATAATGAAACTCTTAAGGGAAGAGCCGCTCACATAATGGACAAGGGAAGGTCTAAAATCTCTTAGCGAACACCAAAATGAAAAGGAAAATATATTCCTGAGATTAAGTTTAAGGACATTATGATCTCTGGATAAATTTTTATAGAGGTAATAGGCTGTCTTGCGCATTGCCTCATCCAAGTCAACATCAAATTCACCAAGTAAACAGATTCTCATGAAACAACCTCTTCAAAAACATTCTCTGTCATTCCAGCGCCCCTTTCCCAAGTGTAATTTTTTTCTACCAGTTTCCTTCCATTTAAACCCAGTTTTCTGGCAAGTTCCTCATCATCTAGCAACTTCATGATCGCATCTGCAAGTGCACCGGGATCTCCTGGTGGCACGAGAAGCCCGGTTTCACCATCCTTTATAACATACTTTATTCCGCCAATCCTTGAACCTATAACTGGTTTGCCACATGCATTGGCCTCAATTAGGACCATCCCAAAACCTTCTGCAATGGTTTTGGTTGGAAGTACAAGGGCATATGAGTCCCTATAGATATCTATGAGTGTTTTTTCATCCACAGATCCTTTGAATGTAACAATTTCTGATATTTCAAGTTCCCTGGCCATTCCCTGGTAGTGGGTGACCATGTCCCCCGTACCTACAAGTACAAGACGCACGTCTTTATAAGTTTCAGAAACTTGCTTAAATGCCCTTAGAAGAACGTCAACTCCTTTATGGTCATGTCCCCTATTCATTGCACCTACAAAGAGTATTTTTTTCAGGATAGAATCCTCATCGCGAGGAGAGTAAGTTTCAATATCTACAGCGGGGGGTATCCATGTCATCTTTTCATGATAATCCTCTGTGAATGATGATTCGTTGTAAACATAGGGGGATGGTGTTATGATCCTACTGGAAAGTTTGAGAGTCAACCGAAGAAGTGTCTTGCTGTAAATCACAGATAATAATTTTAAATAGGATGAAAATTTCAGGGGATCATTATGATATGTTAATACAAATGGCCTGTGACTCATTTTAGATGCCAGTGCAGCCATGTCTGCGTAGAAAGGTACAGGAGTATGGGCATTCACAATATCAATGTTCCTTTCCCTGATTATCCTGGAAATTTTTGATATAATGTTGTATCTTACTGGAGTGTTAGATATCCTAAAATTGGGTTTAAGTCTTATAATATCCAAACCTGCAATGTTTTCTTCAGAGTTAACCTCACCCGATGTAAAAATTGTTATATCATGACCTCTTTCACTCAATATTTTTGCAATATTGTAAGCATAATTTTCAGCGCCACCCCTCCTCGGATAAAAATAGGGTGTGACAATCATTATATTCATTTTAATTCTCCTTTATTTTGTGAGATTTGAATAAATTTCAAGTAGTTCATCCACATTTTTGGACCAGCTATACTTTTCAGCATATTTTCTGCACTTCAGAGAAAGTTCATTCATCAAATCAGCTTCACCAGATAAATAAATAATTTTATCTGACATTTCATTAATTGTGGATACAGCATACCCTTTACCCTTTGAAATTAGATCAGCGTATGGTCCCGTTCTAAGTGCAACAATAGGGAGGCTTGAGGCCATTGCCTCCAAAAGGACGAGAGGCGCCGCCGCTTCGCCACCCCTTGATGTAAACAATAAGATATCCGCAGACCGATAGAATTTACTCAAAATCCTTTTATCAACCACATTACCAATTAATTTTATATTATTAATGTCATTGTTTTTAATATTTTTTTCGATTAGTTTTCTTCTCGGCCCGTCCCCTACAACTATTATCTCTACATCCTCATGATCCCTCAAATTTTTAGCCACTTCTACAAGGAGATCAGCACCTTTTTTGAATGTCAATCTCCCCACAAATAGTGCTATAAACTTTTCCTCAGGGAGTTTCATGTCAGCCCTTAATTTGATTTTTTCATATTCACTGACGGGTGAAAATGTATCTATATCAACGCCGTTCCATACTATCTCTGATTCACGCCCAAATCGTTCAAGTATATAATCATGCACCTCACTACCTAGTGATAAAATTGCGTCGGCCTTTTTGATTGAGTAAGATGAAATCATTTCATTTAATTGGAAAAGAAAATTGTATAATTTATTACCATATTTAACCCGAGGAGTATGCAATGTAAGAACAACTGGCTTTTTGTGCTTTTTAGCCATTAAAGATCCCATGAATGACGTCATGTAATGTCTATCATGGATGTGAACTACGTCTGCAGTTTTAATCAAATTATTCAATTTATTTCTAAGTTCAAATATATTAAAAACTGGTTGTGGGATGTCAAAATTTTTGTAGAGAAAATTCATGGCTGATATCCTGTAAATTTTCACACCATCAATCTCTTCTTCCTTTGGCAACTCCTCCAGTTCATTACTTATGTTACTCGTTATGACATTCACATCATGACCATTCATAGCAAGATGCCTTGCTTGCTGGAATGCAACTTCTTCCAGCCCTCCTATGAAAGGATAAAAATGATGAGATAAAATCAGAACATTCATTCCTACAATCCCCTCCACATAACCTTTTTATAAGTCCCTCATTAACGTAACCTTTCAATTACAAGTGTCCGGAATATTTTGAAGCCATCAGTGAGGGAGGAGAGTTTGGGTTCATCAGACCTCTTCCTGTAGGTTATGGGAACCTCAACTATCTCATAAATTCTTTTCTCAGCACCACCCTTAACCCAAGGATATGCACAATCATAAATAAACGCTACTTTCATTCTATAGCACCAATCTTTCTTTTTAGCATGTATTTTATGTGTCTCCACCCGTCTTTGAATGAGGAAAGTTTGGCTTCTCCTTCTCGTCTCCTGTATGGTATAGATATCTGTTTGATCTTCAAGTTTTTCTCTAGGGCTTCTATGACCATTTCTATGGCGAATTCCATCCCAGGCGCCTTCAAATCCAACTTTTCAAAGGCTTCTCTTTTAATGGATCTCATACCACAATGCGTATCTCTTATATTCCCCTTGAATAATATATTGAGCATTTTTGAAAGTAGGGGGTTTCCTATGTACTTGTGGAGGGCTGGCATTGCACCATCCTCCATCATGCCGTTCAAGAGGTCACCTATCACAAAGTCATACCCCCTCTCTATCTCAGCCACAAATTCGGGTATCATCTCAAAGGGGTATGTGAGGTCAGCGTCACCCATAACCAGGATGTCGCCCCGGGCCTCCCTGAAGCCCCTCTTATAGGCGTTACCATAACCCCTCTTATCCTCCCTCACGACCCTTGCACCGGCTTCCATCGCTTCATTGGCGGTGTTGTCCTCGGATGCGTTATCCACGACTAGTATCTCCACATCAAATCCCATGTCCCTGAGTTCATCCACAGGGACCGACCTGACTGTTTCACCAACAGCACCCTCCTCATTGAGGGCTGGTATGACAACGGATATAATCATGATTATCACTTAAAAGATGTTAAACTGTGAATTTAACTTTTATCTTGAGGTCCCTTAAATAAGTATCCGTTACATAAGAACATCAGACCTATGTAATAAACCCCAAATCTTAAAATTCCATTGATCTCCCATGACACATGCAAATCATGTGTAGTACAGAATCTATGAATAATATTAGGACGACCGAACATAGTGTGAGATATGAAAAGGAATCCACTTGCTGCTGATACTTGCAGTTATTCTCACATCACCGGCATATGCGGATGACCCAGCAGGAGTAAACAGCACCCAGCTACTGAAGAACAGCAGCCAGAATGCATCGGTGCCCATCGAAAACCACCTCAACAGGTCATACTACCTCGATAATTACAGAGAACTCCTCTAAGAGGCCCTCAGTAAGAACCGTGAGATCCGCAGCAGCCTCTATGCAAGCTACAAGCGTACCGGTGACAGGCGCTACCATGTTTCCTGCGTCGATGCCGGCTACGCTGTGGGTTTATTCCAGAGGATCAAATCCAGGAGACCCCTCAGTAGCCATGAGAAGATCATCGAGATAAAGACGATACAGGCCAACAACGCCTACTATTCACAGAGTCTGTCACCAGAAAAGAGTTACGTCGCCATCGTATTCGGGAACAGGTCATCATACTACAGGAACTTCCCCTCAGAGTACAGGAGCAGCCTCCCCTTCAGTTACTACAAGTACAGGGGGTGGAACATCTACCGGTCCTCACATCAAACCTTGCAGGTGCAGTCAATGAGAGCATGTTCCTGGAGATTCTGGATGAGCAGAAGCTCATGGTGAGCTTCAGGACCTGCAGGGATATGAGGTACGCTGTCTTCCCCATGTACTTTGACTACTGTGGATCAGGGACAGGGTGGCTTGACAGCTTCGCCCAGGGAAACCTGGCAGGCCACTACGGCCGGGCATACAGGCTCACAGGTAACCGTGAATACCTTGAAATCTCAGATGCACTCATAAACAGTTTCATGGCACCAGTGGGCCTTGTTAAATCAACGAAGTACGGGAACTTCTACCTGCACTACAACTTCCTTAGGAAGCACTACATCCTCAACGCCCACCTCATCTGCACCTAGGCTTCCAGAGGGCCTACAACTACACCGGTAATTCAAGGGCCCTCCTGCTCTTCAGGAATGGTGTTTCAACCTTCAGGGCGATGCACCGCAGGTTCGATAGTGGACGGTGGACCTACTATGCAGTGGATGGGGACTCCTACAGGCCGGCCTGGTCTGCCAGTGTATCATACCACAGGCTCCATGTCCAGCTTGCAAACAGTCTGTGGAAGGCAATCGGTGACAGCCACTACAGGATGATTGCAGTGAGGTGGAACAGTTATCTTAAGAGGAAGGGCCTCATACCCGAGAGAATCTAGTTTATATAATCCTTTTTTCAGGGAGTTAATACCGGCCCTCAAAAAAAAGGTTAATATCATTCAGTGAAGTATCCCGTGTGGCGTTGGCTATCCTCACAAGGGTTAGCATCACAGGGACCTCCACCAGGACGCCCACCACCGTTGCAAGGGCCGCCCCTGATTCCAGGCCGAAGAGTGATATGGCTACAGCCACAGCCAGTTCAAAGAAGTTGCTGGCCCCGATCATGGCTGCGGGTGCGGCGACATCGTGCCTCAGTCTCCAGGCCCTTGCCCAGAGGTATGCTATGGTGAAGATGAGGAAGGTCTGTATGATGAGCGGCACCGCTATGAGGCCTATGTGGAGGGGGTTATCGATTATAACAGCGCCCTGGAATGAGAATATTATTATGAGGGTCAGGAGCAGGCCTATAACCGTTATGTTCTCGAACTTCCTGAGGAAGCCCCTGAAGTACTCCTCCCCCCTCGTCCTGAGGAGCCTCCTCCTTGTCAGGTAACCCGCTGTGAGTGGTATGACAACGAAGAGGACCACCGAGAGTATGAGGGTATCATAGGGCACGGATATGTTACCTATTCCCAGGAGGAAGGCCACTATCGGTGCGTAGGCAAAGAGGAGTATGATGTCGTTTACAGCCACCTGGACGAGGGTGTAGGCGGGGTCACCCCTTGTGAGGCTGCTCCACACGAATACCATGGCTGTGCATGGAGCCGCGCCCAGGAGCACCGCCCCTGCAAGATACTCCCTTCCAAGGTCCGGGGGTACCAGCTGTGAAAAGACACCCAGGAAGAATAGGGAGGATATTAAGTACATGGTGAACGGTTTTATGAGCCAGTTGGTGCCACAGGTGACTGTAAGGCCCTTCAGGTTCCTGGTGGCCCTCAGGATACTTGAGAAGTCTATTTTTAGCATCATGGGGTATATCATGAGCCATATGAGAACTGCGACAGGTAATGAGACGCTGGCATACTGTAACCTGTTAAGGAGCTGGGGGAATGCCGGTATGAAGTGTCCCAGGGCAACTCCAGCCACTATGCATATGATTACCCAGAGTGAAAGGTATTTTTCGAATATTCCAAGTGATTCTTCTCCCACTGTTAATCACCACCATTTTACTTAAACTTCCATGAATATATCGAGATATGTTGATTTAATATAAATAGATTTGCAACATGAAGTTAAGTATAAATCCGTTAAGGACCCGGAACAGAAAGCGGCACAAAATTGATTCTCTGCATCCTCATGGGGCCCTGCAGTTGTCTCACCACACTGGTGCTGGTGGGCTGCAGTGTACGACTCCATCCAGGTCATAAGTCAGGTTCTCATACTGCCATCCCCCTGGATCTCCAGGCCGTCCACATCCGGCTTAAGTCATGTCATGACCTCTTCCATAGAAAATGTTAAATACTGATAAATAAATAATACAATGGGGGTTTGTTTATGGGTGGACCCAGAACATTCAATATTGAACTACAAATTCTAAGCAAGATATTCACGGGGGGCCCTGAAAGAGAATCAGAAGTTATAAGGGATACTGGACTCATAGGAAGCCTCAGATGGTGGTATGAGGCCCTTATCAGGGCTCTTGGAGGAACTGCCTGCGACCCTTCAGAGTCAGAATGTGAAGGAATAAGGCACTGTGATGCCTGTGAACTATTCGGATGCCGTGGCTGGTCCAGAAAATTCATATTCAGATCCTGTGAAGAATCAGATGAAACCCTCAAGATACAGATCACTGAACTTAGAAGAGTGGAAGATGTGGAGTTAGCCCTCCTCAACAGAACCTTGAGGATAATAGAAAATTATGGTGCCCTCGGAGCTAAACTTGCGCATAGAGATTATGGCATCATAAATATAAAAGAAAATGACCTTGATGATTTCAGACTTGAGAAATCAATGCTGCAGAGTTACCTCAAGAAACAGGGCTCCCACACTGATAATCCCAATTTAAAACGATTCATTTTTATTAAAAAGCCAGATCCCAGGTTTGTGAAGGGGCTAAAGAATGATTGCAGTTTCCTGAAGGGGTCCAAAAATAAGGGTAATCGTTATTTTTACAAAAAACCGCCAGGAAATCGCCTTTTTGCCTATGCAGCTGAAGATGAATATCCCAAACTACTTGAATGTGCAGGTGAAAAAGCAAAGACTGGGGAAGAAGTTTTAGGGGGACTTATTTGAATTCAGATGGAGTATATGACTTCTATCTTCATGAAAAGGATTGTGACATTGGAGAAATAAAAAGAAAGATTCTGGATGCTGTGAGTGATGATCATAAAGATGACTTTGAAAGGTTCTATCCATCCCCTGCGGATCTGAATTATCTTCCCCGGAACTCAGTTCTCATCAGGCTCCAGTTCACTCTTAAAAAACCTTACACCAGTAGAGGTGAAGATGCGTTTTCTACAAACCCCATTGTGAGAGACAAGTTCACATGCCTACCCATTGTGAGACCCTCCACCTGGAAGGGAAACCTTAGATTCGCAGCCACAAAATTGAAGGGCCCCAAAAATCCCATTATCATAAGACTTTTTGGTTCAAATCCTGATAGCGAGGACACAGTAAAAGGCAGACTTTATTTTTTCCCTACTTTTTTCAAAGACAGAGCAGGAAATGATGTGATAACGCCATTAAAAAGAGAGACCCGGACTCCGGCGAGGGGGCCAATACCTCTTGAGGTTATGAAACCCGGCACCAAAGGAGATTTCTACCTTCTCTACGTCCCTTATCCAGGGAAAGAAAATTTTAGAGATGAGATTAAAGAGGATCTAAAACTTATCGCGGAAGCTTTAAAATTAATGTTCTATACCTACGGGTTTTCGGCAAAGAGAACATCTGGATTTGGAGTAGTGGAAAAGCAACTGAAAGGGAATTTGTGGATGAGAGGAGGTGTCTCTAAGAATTTCTCAGACCTGCATAAGCTATCAGAGATTTTGGATGGTTATAGGTATGAGCAACATTAAAAATATAAAAAAGAATAAAGAAGCAATATTAACAGGCGAGATTGGAGCCCTGCTCCATGACATCGGCAAACTTAATCCATGTTTTATCGGGACCAACTCTATAGAGAACATCCCTCAGAGATTTCATCATGCAAATATTGATGGTTTTTTGAAAACAGAACTGATATCACTTCTAAAAGCGTTTGAGGAGCAGAAGATTAAGGGTGAATCAATAAGAATATACAACATTATCACCGAGCATCATAAAAGAGATAACATTTTACAAGGATGTGACCGTAAAGATTCCGCAGACGACAAGGGTATTGTAAGAAAAAAGCAAACCCTCGAAAACACCATTATATCATCACCATTTGGTTATCCAAAAGAAAAAGTTGATCTAAATTGCCTGCAAAAAAGCTTCGATGACCTGCAAACCATTCTAATAAAACTCCTCAAAGATTACATTTCCGGAATGGTGGACTTAAGTTATTTTAGAAGGACCCTAATGAAAGAACTTCAGGTGTTCTTTTCTTATGGCCTTGGAGAGACAAGAATTCCATCCAATGATGTCACTCTATGGGATCATTCATATTCAACTGCATCTCGGTTTAAGTCTCTTCTGGTAGCAAAGCTTTGCGGAGCAGATACAAAGGATCCAGAATTGAGGATATTCGGAATATTCTGGAATGGAATAGAATTCATAAACAAAGGGAGGAAAATTGCAGAAATTAAAGCAAGAAAGGAAATCATTGAGAGGATAAAAGAAAAACTAAAAGGAAAGTTTGAGGATGAGATTCCAGTTGGAAATTCAATCTATGAAGACATAAACGGGATCTGTTTCACCTTCCCGGAGTTTGAGCGGGCGGAAGAACTCGCAAATCAATGCGCGAAAGAAGCTTGTGAGATTGTTTTAGAAGAGAGTGAAAATGAATTGTGGCCTTTTTTCACTTTGAGTAAACCCTCAAAGACGCTTACAGTACTTGCCAGTGAACTTAAATTCGCATCCTCCAGAGGTGCTTACCCGAAAATAACCCCCGCCCTTTTTATCGATAAAAAACAAAAAAAGATAATAGCTGATAATCCAGAGATGCCAACCCCCCAGGAAGGAGAAGATATTTGCCCCCTTTGCAGGTTAAGGGCAAAAACCATTGAGAAAGAGAGATGTGAGATTTGCAGTGAAAGAATACAGGGAAGATTGGCAAACTGGACTAACAGAAAAGAAAACACTATCTGGATAGATGAGGTGGCAGATAAAAACAACAGGATTGCCTTAATTGCCTTAAACTTTGACCTTGATAAATGGTTTGACGGTACAATGGTCGGAACCATCTATTCACAGACATACAAGGACTGGAAAGACAGCAAAAAGTGGAACAAAGCGAATAATGTTCTAAGGGGTTCAATTGAACCCAATAGGGAGTCTGTTTACAGGATAGTGGATGATATATTAAATGATAGAAATTCAAATGAGGATAGAGCCAAATTATTGGATACCTTCTTCGAAGAAAGAATAGGTCTAAATAAAGATTCCCTTGAAACGCATCTTCAGAATATAGAAGAGAATATAGGAGCTGATCTGAATAAAGAAAACCTTGCCACTTATCTTTTCACACAGAACCCGTCTCCTGCTCGATTATACAGGATCTGGAAAGAAACAGAGGAATTCTTCGACCTGGTAATTAATGAGATAACTGACAAAATTTACGCTTACCGGTGGAAAAGGATAGGATTTTCCATAGATATCCCAGAATTAAAAAGCAGGTTAAAGAAAGAATATAAGGATATCAAGAACCTGGAAAAAAGTTCCCTGATCATTAAGATAAGTGGGTTAGATCCGGAAACTCTTCTTGTTTTTCACGACAGAAATGGAAAATTTTACACCATAGAATCACTTGAAAAGTTCAAATTCAACAATAAAACCGGAGAAGAAGCAGTTAAAGAAGCACTAAAACAGGGTATTAAACATCTGGCCTTAGAGGATGAACCAGAAAAAAACCTGATAGATGTCGGAAAAACAATAAAAACTGAGGAAAATCTTTATTTCGAAAAATATTATCCACTAATTGAAATAAACAGATCCCCCCTATCTCTTCGATTCATAGTCCCTGCTCTGGATTCAGTGAAAATCATAGAAATGATAGCAGAGTTATACAATGAAAGATTCAAAAAGGTGCTGGGAAAACTGCCATTGAATCTTAGACTTCTAGTGGCAAAAAGAAAGTTCCCACTTTACATTCTCCTCGAAGCAGAGAAAAGAATGCTCAAAGATGAAGAATTCAAAAAACAAACACCTATGGATCCTTGGTGGGATGTAGGTAGGCTGGATGAACATTATAGTTTTTATCCAACAAAAAAGATAGATGGAAAAAAGTACACGCTCGATGACCTATCACCACTATCCAAGAGTAAAATTTTCTATCTCTACCCTGGCTATTTTGACTTTGAACTGCTCTCAGCAACGACCGACAGGTACAACATATGCTATGAGGGTAAAAAGAGAGGTCATGAGGATCACAGATTGTTTTCAGGAAGACCCCTTTACTTCCATCAGATCCCACAAATACTTGAATTATGGGATTTATTATCCAGCAACCTTTCTAATTCTCAAATAAATTTCATTGAAAAGGCGCTCACCTCAAAATTAAGGGAATGGAAAAACGTTAAAGATGCGAATAAGGAAAATACATTCAGAATATTCGCAGAAACAACATTAAAGGATGCATTTGGACATAAATGGGATGGATTAAGAGAAGAAAACAGATTCTTCCTCATATCCTCCTCAATTAACATGCTTTTACTTGATACCATCAATCTCTTCACTCATGTTACGGGGTGCCTGAAAGATGAATAGATCTTTAGAGCCTGAGAAAGTATATGCAAGAGCCCTTGACCCCGTCCATATAGGGGCAGGTGGTTACAGACTGGGAAGAGCAGATAACACAATTGTAAGGGAACCATCGACGGATATTCCAAAAATACCTGGAACCTCGATTGCAGGAGTTACAAGAGAGTTCTACACAGCATACCTGGCGGAGAATGAGTTCGGAGATAAAAGTGCTGAAGAAAAGAGAAAACGTGCAGAAGAAAAGGCTAAATCTATCTTTGGCGATGAAAACAAAAAAGGCGTTCTACGATTCTATGATGGACAGATATTATTCTTCCCTGTCTCCTCAGTCAGGGGCACAGTATGGATCACAACAGAACAACTTTTTAACTACTGGTGTGTAAAAGACGAAAAAATAAGCTATGAAGATGAAAATAAGGTCTATGCGATCAGAGGGGAGCTGAACGGAAGATTGAATCTTGGCTGGTTACTTTTCGAAGTGAACTCAGAAAAAAAGGAAGATGTTGATTTACCAGATGAGATAAATGAATGGATAAAAAGGGCTGTCATAGTACCTGAAAATTTATTCTCTCCGATTGTAAATGATAATCTTGAAGTGAGAACATCCGTACGGATAGATCCCGAAACCGGAACGGCAGTGGAAGGGGCATTGTTCACTTATGAGGCGATACCCAGGGGGACCATCTTTGGATTTGAAATTGCCACTGAGAAAGATGAAAAGAGAAAGGAAGTATTAAATGCTGTCTCACCATACCTTAAATATCTCGGGATAGGTGGAATGGTTACAAGGGGATTCGGCAGGCTTGAATTAGCTGCAGAACATTCTGAAGATGAACAGGTGGGAACTGATGTTAAACCTTGACTATATATGCATGCAGTGCGCGCAGAAAATAGCTGTAAAAAGCGACAGAAATCTTGCAAACCATCTTAGGAAAGCCCTTGGAGTTTTGCAGGAAGATGGAGTTTATGCAATGTTTCTCTGGTTAGAGGACAAAGAAAAGAAGAGGGTAAGGAAAGAACTCACTGATATGTTAAACAGGCCAGAAATAAGAGAGTGCCTCTTGGAGGATTCATCCAGTTTTCCCGACAGTTTCAAAGAGTTCTGTGAAAGACTAAGAGATGTTGCCCGGGATATCTACAAATTACTGTTCATGAAGAGACTCATTGAACGCACCTTGATTTATTCTCTGTATCATGCAAAGGCAGGGGAATGAGGGATGTGGAGAACGATCAATGTTGTGTTTAAGTTAAAAACCCCACTCCATATTGGCTATCTACCATCTAAGAGCTCGGTGGTTTCACCCACAAGATATTATATTCCCGGAAGGAACCTGTGGGGTGCTGTGACAAAAAGGACAGCAGAAAATCTCTTCAAAAAACCTGCTGCCCATCATTATAAGAATACCGGTAAAGACATCATGAATAATTTTGTATTCTCATATTTCTATATCTATGATGGAAAGACGATCTATTCTCCATCCTACACAGATGAAGGGATTAAATACGGTCATGATATTAAGATAACCAGAGCAGAATTTGAACATAGATTTATAGGCAGTCAGATATCCACAGCCATTGAGCCCGGTTCTTCAACCGCAAAGGATCAGAGCCTTCACGAGATTGAATTCATAAATAACAAATCGTGCGACAAAACCGGGACCCCAGAAGACGTTAAAGTTACAGGATGGATCTGGATCAAAGAAGATGCAAAAATAAATAACAGGGAAGTGGATGTCGACGCCGGAATCTTTATCGATAACTTCAATATCATCCAGGAGCTCATTCTGGGGGGAGAGTCAAAATACGGCTTCGGGCACGTACTCCTTGATGGAGTTAACAAAATAGCTCCCCCATTTGAAGTGAAAGTCCAAGACAGCGTTACAGTATCCAGTGAGTTCTTAATCAGCCACTTAAAATATGATAAAAACCTGAATTTCAGGGGGGACCTTGAACTATTAGCAGGGAGAGGCTACTTTGACCCTGAAACTCAGAGGGGAGGTTCAGGGCCAGGAGCAACCATATCAAAACCACAATATTATTTCACACCCGGAACAAAATTAGAGGATAAGACCTATTTCCGGATGACATGGGACGGTAAATTGAGATTATCAGCCTAATTTTCACATATCATGTCAAATCTAGGAGCAGACTGAACATAGATCTGTTATGCTTGAAGAGCCATCTGAGGCATGAGTTACCGTGAATTAGTTTAATGTCTTCAGTGATCTGGCTTTATGATTCTCATACTACCAGGAAATTCTCAGATGCATCGAATATGGGTGAACTGCTGGGACGGTGCATTTACTGCATGGAGGTCCAGTGGATCACCATATGGAAAAGGACCAGTAAGTCTGCGCTTATAAAGCCATAGTGGGAAAAGTTACACAACTGCTCGTGGACACCTGGATAATATACTTGCTCAGTCTTCAATGAAGCCCCAAACACGATTTAAGGGATGTGATACCCAATAAACCGGAAAATATAAACAGTGGAGTATGTAGGGGACATTCAACGGCAAGAAAAATAAACACAAACATCATCTCAGGCAGGTGAAAACCGCAACTATGATTTCTACAGAGCCGTTATTTTAGAAGCTCCAGAAATCTTTCACGTGTTATCTTTGCCTGTTTGAGAATAGAATTCAGAGTCTTTGGTGCAATTTCGTCATGAAGTGGGACAATAACAACCCGGACCTCGTTATCTACTTTTTTAAGTTTCCTGTGACTTCCTTTTCCACCTGCATTCTTGAAACCATCCCTCTGGAGAGCTTTACAGACTTCCACTCCTGATAGGGGCGGTATCCTCCCAGTCATGTATTTCAACACTCACATACTGCTCCTTTTTTGGCACCACGAATTTTTTGATCTCGGTAGAATATTGTCTCAGAACATCCTCATCATTTAAAAATAACTCGAGGGCCTCTTTAAGATTTTCTACTGCACTTTCCTCACTTTTACCTTGACTGACCACATTAAATGGCTCGCAGATTGCAATGAACCAGTTTCCTTCTCTTTCAATTGATATGGGGAGTTCTAATTTGTACATAGCCACAAAAAATCACCTGCTCCTGCGGTCTTTTCTGCTACAACAGATTATATAATTTATAATATTTATTTATATGCTCTGTGTTGTGGAATCTCTACGGAGTATCCCTTATTAAGCTGATAGGAGCTCACTTCCACCAAAAATCAAGGAAGAGCCTGTTTAATTTTTTATTTTTTGAATTAAATTGGATATATATAATAAAGAGAAAAGTCTGGACCTCTCCAGTCTCCTCACTGAATGATTCAGATTAATCTCCTCAGAGCAGTTATTCAGTGCGCAAAAAAAGGAAGATACAGCTCCACATGTTTCAGCACGGGGGATCATTCCACAAGGAAGAGATGCACCTACCTGCAAGGCCACAGCTTGTAATAATATGAAATAAAAAATTGTTAACAAGTTTTATATACCTCCTTTTTTAAGCTTTACTTGAAATATTTTAAAATAAACCTGAAAAAGGTGAGCTTGTGAAGAAGCATATATTATACACTGCACTTGTGATCTGTCTATTTGCAGCAAGCGGGACATCATTCGCAGAGAACGGCACAGCGCAGAACCAGAGCATGCCAGAGATACTCATAGTAAGCTCAAGTCCCAATGAAATTGCACTGATAAACCGGGTGGCCAATGACAGCGACATCAGAAATATCATAAAGGTACGGGCAGAGAGCGGTAGAACAGAGACCAACCTCACTTACAATATAAGCGGCGACGTGATAATCTTCGGCACAAGGAGTGGTCTTTCCTCACCTGTATGGGAGGCCCTCAGCGATAAACTGAGAGCTGCCCGGAACAGGGGCTCAACGATAATGATATGCGTTGAACCCTCGGCAAGAAACAGTTACGCGCCGATCCTGGACCTCCAGACAGTGAGCACATCAGACCCCCGGTTCAATGAAAGCCTCAGATACCTCAACTATACCAGCGAGAGGAACCTGAAGAACCTCATCCTCTACCTGGCGGCGTCATTCTGCAACCTCAATGTGACCCCTGGAGAACCTGAACAGCGCCCACTCTGGGGCATATACCATCCAGATGCACCAAAGATATTCAGTAATCTCCCAGAATACCTGGACTGGTACATGGAGACAGGAAGATACCATGAAGGCTCCCCAACCGTCGGGATACTGAGCACAGAGTACACGGACATGGCAAGGGACGGTCCACTACTGGATGCACTTGTAAGGAGCTTCGAGTCAAAGAATGTCAACGTCATAGTCTCAACCTACACCTACAGGGACGCCAATTCAATGGAATATATCATGTTAAATGGAAAGGCCATCATAGATGCCGCGGTGTTAATCTCAAGGGGTGCCACTCTGAATTCACAGAACTGGACAGGAGGTGTTGAGGATCTTCAGAAACTCAACGTCACGGTTCTCAACGGTATCAGAATATTCTCAACCAGCATGAACCTCACATCCTGGGAGAACAGCGCCCAGGGCGTGCCCTGCTCTGAAGTCTACCAGTTATCCCTTGCAGAGATGGATGGGATAATAGAGCCCATAGTCATAAGCGTCAAGGAAACCGACCCTCTTACGGGTGTCATATACAACAGGCCCATAGAGTACCAGATAGAGTGGCTAGTGAAGAGGACCATCTCTTGGATGAACCTCAAAAAACTCAGCAACCATGACAAGAAGATTGTGATAACCTACTACAGTGAAGGTGGGGGGAAGGCGAATGTTGGTGCAGACATCGACTACTATCTCAATGCCCAGGCAAGCATAGCAGCGATACTGAAAGCAATGCAGGAGAGGGGATACAACGTCGGCAACAGAACACTGCCCGGAGAGGCAGAACTCGCACACCTCATGGCAGAAGTTGGAAGCAATGTGGGCACATGGGCGCCCGGTGAACTTGAAAACAGGGTGAAATCTGGAAGTGTCATACTGATACCGGAGGATGAATACCTCAACTGGTTCAGCGAACTGCCTCCGGATATGCAGAGGGAGGTCACAGATGCATGGGGCCCCGCCCCTGGAAACCTGATGGTCTATACGAACAGCACCGGAAAGTACATTGTCATACCAAAACTGGAATTCGGAAACATCCTACTCGCCCCTGAACCGGTGTGGGGCTGGCTGCAGGATAACACCACTCTCTACAATACAGGGAAACTTCCACCGACCCACAACCTGCTCGCATTCTACTGGTGGATGAGGAAGGTCTACCATGCAGACGCCATACTATCAGTGTTCAGTCTCGTGCCCCTGATGCCGGGAAAACAGGAGGGCCTATCAAGCAGGGACTGGGGCGCTGTTTTACTCCAGGACATGCCCATAATCCACGTGCTCCCCATGGACGCCCCCGCAATCTTTGACAAGCGAAGGGCAAACATGCTGATCATAAACTTCATGACACCTGTACTTATACCCTCCGGACTCTACGGAAACCTCTCTGAACTCTATGATAACATCAGACTATACATGGAAACCGTTGATGACACCCTGAAGAATGCTTACCGTGATAAAATCATAAACCAGAGCCGGACAGTGGGATTCAACTACACAGGCGACAGTTTCGATGAATTCCTCGCAGATGTCACAGCATACCTTGATGATATCAGAAAAAGCTACATACCCTATGGACCACATGTCCTTGGAAGGGCGCCCGAAGGCGAAGAACTCATACAGCTATTAATTGCGATGCTGCCCCCAATCAATGGGACAGCTACAGAGAGTCTGCTGAGGGATGTCGTGCTGAACAACCTCACACCCGAAGAGGCTCAGATCAGAACCACTGGTAGCTTAAATGCTACCATAACAGGCTACCTCCAGCTTGCCATTGAGTATACACAGAGAATCCGTAACTGCACCAGCGAGATAACAGCCATACTCACAGCCCTTGAAGGCGGATACATAACACCCGGTCCCAGAGGTGACCCTATAAGGAACCCTGATGCTCTCCCAACAGGAAGAAACCCATATCCACTGGATTCAAGGACAATTCCAACCAGAACTGCATGGGAAACTGCAGTGAAACTCGTTGACAGCTTCCTTGAGGATTACCTGAGTAAACATGGAACCTATCCCACAAAGGTTGCATTCGTCCTGTGGGCCTCAGAGACCATGAGGCACCAGGGAGTAATGGAGGCAGAGATACTCTACCTCATGGGTGTTAAACCTGTATGGGACTCAAAGGGCAGGGTCAAGGACGTTGAACTCATAACAAACCTTACAAGGCCTCGTATCGACATTACAGTGGTTACCTCAGGACTCTACAGGGACCTTCACATGGATATAATAACCCTCATTGACAGGGCAGTTAAACTCGCTGCTGGAGCCAGCGACACCCCCAACCATATCAGGAACAACTCAGAAACCATCTACCTGAAACTACTGGGAGAAGGTTTCAGTGAGACCGATGCAAGGAGATTATCCCTTCTCAGGATATTCTCTGAGGAACCGGGCGCCTATTCACCGGGCCTCCAGGAGGCAATACCTGCAAGTGAAACCTGGAATAACAGTGATCAGCTAGCCAGTTTCTACCTTGAGAGGGTCTCATCGGCCTACGGTGAAAATATCACTGGATTGAAGGTTCCCTCCATCTTCAGGGAGAACCTTATGGATGTGACTGTGGCCATGTTCAGCAGGAGCTCAAACCTCTACGGTGCCCTTGAGCACCCAATGGTAGCAGCCTACTTCGGAGGCCTCAGCCTTGCAGTGGAGAGAGTTTCAGGTTCAAAACCAGAGATGTACATAAATAACCTCCGCAGTGATGCAAAGATAGAAACGATGAGCCAGTTCCTCACAAGGGACCTCCTGACAAGATACCTCAACCCCAGATGGATTGAGGGTATGATGAAAGGCGGCTATGACGGTGCAAGGTATATTGATTCCTTTGTGGAGAACCTCTGGATGTGGCAGGTTACAAATCCAGAACTGGTATCTGAATCGACATGGGATATGGTGAACAGCATCTACGTGAGGGACAGTTATGGTATGGGTCTGAATGAATTCTTCAGCAAATCAAATCCCTATGCAAGGGCTTCAATTATTGCAAGGCTCATCGAAACAGTGCGTAAGGGCTACTGGAGCCCATCAGACCAGGTTAAGGCTTCCCTTGCCAATGAGTATATCAACATGGTGAATCAGTATGGTGTTGTCTGCTGCCATCATACATGCGCCAACATAGTGCTGAATCAGTGGATAGTCAGCCTCTCAACATTGAACAGTGCCGCGATTGAGAAGTTCAAACATACAATGGCTGCCGCATGGGGAGAGAATCTTCCAGCTACTGATACAGATAAACCCTCAAACGAGGGCAATGGAGAACATTCAGTGTCAGATGGTTCATCACGAGGTGAATCCGATGCCATGAGTGCAGCGACATCTTCAGGAACCTCAGGTTCGGCAGGAGTTTCACAATCTACCTCAGCATCCTCATCACCCACTGAAAATGGTGATGTAAAGGCTTATGAGGTAGCAGCATCAACAGAGGGTACTTCAGAGACAACACAGATGCCAGTTTACGCCCTCATTGGCATCATTGCAATAGTGGGTCTCATGGGTGCAGGTTACCTCCTCAGTGGACGTAGCAAGATAAAATAATCCCATTTATTCTTTTTTTGATTATAAGAGCATTTTAACGTCAAATTTTGCTTTTTGACCGAATTGCAGCTAATCTGTTTCAGACAGCACAACGCTGAATAATATAATGGGCAATTAAATGTATTGCAGAAGACAACCTTAAAGGGTAGCGTGAAAACACAGTTTCAAAAGTATCGTTAGCCCACACAAGATAAAAAATGATTTCTTTACTAAATTTAAGCGATTTTAATAGGATGCGATGTAGGCGTCACCCTAATTTTTCGAGGATTCTTAAAGGACCTTTCAACAACACTTAACATATTCTGAATTGAAGGACACTTATTTTTTTCATAAATATCCTTTTCTGACTTTGATTTTCGCATCAAGTACTCGTGAGCGAAGGATCGACTCATAAATTCCACGCCTTCGAAATCTAATTCTATTACATTCGCATCCAGTCTGTTTATCTCCTCAAAAAGATCATCCACATAATCCCTGAAAGCCAGCAGTGCACCGATGTGCTTTTCCAGCCGTATCTTTTCAATTTTATTTTTCATATCCACATCCCGTCCTTTTCCCACGGTAAGATGATTACCACCACATTAACATACATATATACTTTTCTAGAGAGCCACAAATGGTATTCAGCTAACAGTGCCTATGTTTATATTTTGTTAAATGTATTTATATATGTTAAGCTTCCCTTCATGTATGCGCAGGCTGACTAATGTCCCTTGAAACTCATTACCTAACTCATACATCTTAGCATCCTGAGATTTATAAAAAGCCCCCTTTCTAGACACCACTAATAGTTCGCCTTTCCCACCCTCAACAAATATTTTAAGTATGTTATTAAGACCATAACCTCTTTCAGGATCTCCAGGGTAAGTAACTTTAGTGGATTTTCCATTTATAGCTTGTATTATTGCTTCAGAGTCATATTCAAAGTAATAATCATGATTCTCAAAATTCTGAGGTATGCTTACACCATCATCAAGAAAACATATCTCAATGAAACCTTTCTTAGGATATTTTTGCGCCAGAATATAAGCTGAGGTGAACTTTGAATGCTGATAAATATTATCGGTCAACTCGGAGAGCAAAAAGCATAAAGCATCCTTCCCACCATAACTTTTATCTAACAAATCATATACGTATTTGAGAGGATCCCTTTCGGATCTGTCATGTAATAGTTCAACGAAGGGAATGTATGTTTTTCCTTTGCCAGGATTCCCCTGTTCCATAACCTCAAAATAATGCTTCACACGTGGATGTAACTCACACCTCAAAGATTTTGTTTTCTTCAAATGGAAAAGGGGAAGAAGAGTAGTCGGATAGAACCAGGAATACTGTCTTAGATCCAGCATTCTATTATCATTCACCCGAGAACGTATTTCAGAGTAGGTAACATAATTCTCAATCAATGGGGGATCATTCATAAATATATTTTTTATAAACTCATTGATAAGTATTCACCATAAGCTGATAAAAACCTCACACGCTGCCGTTGAAGAAAAAAGGCTTCTGAGACTAATTTATAATCCGCTTAGGAGAGTGGCTGAGATCTTCATATGAACTTTAAGATGATCAGACAGCGTACCTCCTGAGCCTCCCGATGAAGAGTCTGGCCCACAGGTAGGCCACCAGGCTACCCCCGATGTCACCTGCAACGACACCCCACCAGACACCGGCCTCACCGAGGCCCAGGGTCACAGCAAGGAGGTAGGCGAAGACAGCCACCAGGAGGACCTGCCTTATCACCGAGAGCAGGAGGGACGTCATCCCGCGCCCCGCACCCTGGAATATGGACCCTGACATTATACCCGGGGGCAGGAAGATGTAGAAGAGACATATGACCCTCAGGAACCCGGTTATCCTCGGTGCCAGATGGGATGAGGCCTGGGAGTAGGAGAATATCCAGGCTATCCATGGCGCCAGGACGAATGTGAGGGCCGCCGTGGCCCCAGCTATCAGGAGGCCCAATCTTATCGAGTAGCCGTGGGCCACCTCCAGGTTTTCAAAGTTCCTTGACCCGTATGCAACACCTGATACGCTCACAAGGGCTGTTGCCACCGATATCACAGGGACTATGGCGAGCATCACTATCCTCCACCCTGCAGAGTAGACAGCCACCGCCGAGGTCCCGGCCACAGATGTGAGTATCCAGTTGAGGAGGGCTGTTACCATGGACATGACCAGGAACTCGGCACTTGCGGGTATGGTGACCGAGAGGATGGACCAGGCGACCCTCCGGTCGGCCCTGAAGTGGCTCCAGCCTATGGAGGTGAAGGTCCTCCCTGCGAGGAACCAGTAGATTATGAGGAGCGACACAAGGAGCTGTGATATCACTGTGGCCCAGGCCGCCCCTGCTATCCCCCAGCCTGCCGTGTAGATGAGGATGGGGTCCAGGACCATGTTGAGGACGGCGGATAAACCCATGGCATACATGGGCCTCCTGGCATCACCCTCTGACCTCAGTATTCCGTAGGCCGCCCCCGGGAAGAGGGTGAAGAGGGTACCTGCAAAGACCACGCTACCGTACTCAATTGCCGGTTTCAGGGCCCCGGCGGCGCCCAGGGAGAGGAGGATGTCCCGGAGGAGGATCTCGATTATCACCGTCAGGATTATGGAGACCGTCAGTGTGATGAGGATGGTGTGTGATGCGCTGTTGTTCATGCCCTCCTCGTCACCGGCCCCCAGGCACCTTGATACCGATGACGCTGCACCGGCGCCGAGACCGTTGGAGAGTCCCACCAGGATCATGTAGATGGGTGTTACGAACCCTATGGCTGCTAAGGCCTCACCTCCGAGTCCGGCCACCCAGACTGCATCCACCAGGTTGTAGATGGATGTGAGGAGCATCGCCACTATGAGTGGCCCTGAGAGTTTGATGAGGGCCCTCCTGGGATCGCCCCTGATGATCCTGACTCCTTCACTCATGGTTCATCACCCCTTATCCTCAGTCCCTCCTCTGCCAGTCTCCTGCACATCTCCCTGAAGATCCTCCTCTCATCATCTGTGAAGTTCCTGAAGAGGAGGTCCTCCCAGCGCTCCTCAACCTTCAGTATGAGGGGGATGATTTCCTCACCCCTCCCGGTTACCTCCAGGATGTACCTGCGCCTGTTCTCCGGGTCCTGCTCTCTTTCAATGAATCCGCTCTCCTCCAGGCGCCTCAGGGTCCTTGCTATGGTTCCCTTGTCCACGTGGAAGAAGGTGGCGAGTTCATCCTGTTTTATCCCCGGTTCCCTGTGGATCCTCAGGAGGCATGCCACCTGGGCGTCTGTGAGGTTCAGGTGTCCCAGCTCCCTCCCGATGAAGACCCTGTGACTCCTGAGGATTATTGATAGGAGTCCCTTGAGTGGTATGTCCCTGTCCATGCTGATCTATCTGGTGGGAAAACATATATAAATGTTGTCATTGCAACTGTTGCATCTGCAACATAGTCCAGAAAAAAGACTAGAGTTTGAAGTCATGGACCTGCACGGGTCCATTATCCCTGAGGAGCCTGAGCAGTTCATCGGGCCTGTAGAGGAGGCTGTACCTCATATGTGCGGCCAAGTCCCCGGGGAGGTGCTCTATGAACTTGTTCTTAACAAACCTGTCAAGGTTATCCTGCAATCTGAGGGGGAAGTCCTCCTCTGAGATGATGGCGGGTATATCCCGGAGGGTGGATTCAATGTCATGGTAATCAAGTCTGGCCCTGAAGGATGAGGTGAAGGCACTGTTACTGATACCGTGGACCATGTGCTCAAGGCGGAACACATCGGAGATGAGGGCGTTAACCCTCTCCCCGGCGAAGGTGTTGATTTCTATCCTCTCCCCGATACGCACCGGGATCATGCCATGGTCCAGACCCTCAGCTGAGGCCATCTCCATGCACGACTGGACCCGGGCCTGTGATCCCGGGTCGAGCCAGCTCAGAAGTCCCCTGTCAAAGTCCCCGAGGAGTATATCATAGACGTGCCTTGCAACCTCAAAGGTGGTGGGGGCGCCTCCACTGCTCCAGTCAGGTATTTCAGCATCCCTGGTGCAGGGTTTGACCCTCACGATGAACCTTTCATGGTCTATATCCTTCACCACCCACTTCTCACCCCCCAGTATGAATCCCCTGCCCACCTTGAGGTAGGTAACGACAAAGAAGGAGTCAAGGGAGCCTATGACCTTTGTGCGGTGTTTAACTGTGAACTCGTAGTTGGGTGGGAAGACCGTGTAGAACTCCAGGAAGTTCATCTTACCGAAGGTCTTCTCGAAGTTGAATCCATGGTGAAGGTAGGGGCCATGGACCCTGAGGAAGTCGTTCTCCACCATGAATTCAACCAGGTGCCTGAAGTCGTCGGCATCCAGATCCGAGAATACGTGTGCCCTGCCAAGTCCCCTGTAGATATCCCCCCGCGTGGGCTTCTCAAGTTCAAATACCGAGCTGAGGATCTGGTGGAAGTATATGTCAAGGGGCCTCACCGGGATCCTCAGATCCTCAAGCCTCCCTGATAGGGCCAGGGACGCCACTGAGAGGGCTGTTAGAGCCTCATTCTCCTGGAATATTATGGTCCTCTGAAGGCCCCTCCTTCTGCCGCTCCTCCCGGTCCTCTGGAGGAACCTGTTCACGCTGGTGGGGCTCCTTATGTGGATCACCACGTCGATGTCCCCCACGTCTATACCCAGTTCGAGGGTGCTGGTGTTCACCATGAAGGCCGCTGATACTGACCTGAACCTCTCCTCGGCCTCCTCCCTTGAGTCCCGGTTAATGGATGAGTGGTGGATGAAGACATCAACATCCAGGCACTTCCTTATGATGTTGTAGTACTTCTCGGCGTCCCTGCGTGAGGGTACAAATATGAGGACCTTCTTCCCTGTGAACCTCCTCAGCACCTCAATCAGTTTATGGTCAGTGAACTCGAATATCCTGTACTGGAGCTTCCTCTCGGCAGTATCCCTCACAACAGCTCCGGATGGGCTCATCCAGTTCAGAACCTCTTCAGGGTTTCCTACGGTTGCAGAGAGACCTATCCGCTGGGGCCTCACCCAGGTGTACCTCTCAAGCCTTGCCATGAGGGAGTTCAGCTGAACACCCCTGTCAGCCTCTATGAACTGGTGTATCTCATCCACGATGATGTAGCGGAGGTTTCCGAGGATCCTCTCCTTCTCGGCCCGGCTCCTGTTGATCATCATGACCTCGAGGGACTCTGGTGTTATGAGGAGGATGTCTGATGGGTTCTCAATGAACCTCCTCTTCCTGTTTGCCGGTACGTCACCGTGCCACTTCATGACCTCCAGGTTGAAGTGGTTGCCCCACAGTTCAAGGCGGCTGTGCATGTCATTTATTAGGGCCTTGAGGGGTGATACATAGAGCATGCTGACCGGTGGAAGGCCCTCGCTGAGTATGGAGTTGAATACCGGGATTAAAGCCGCTTCTGTCTTACCTGACGCCGTGGGTGCCACTATGAGGGTGTCCTCGCCCCTCCCTATGGCTTCAAGGGCGGATTTCTGCACATCCCTCAGGCTCCTCCATCCGAGCCTGTTTGCGAGGAAGTGCCTGAGGCGGGGGTTCAGGGATTCTGCAGACATGAGAATGCTCCCGGCGTGTGCCTGACACGGTCAGATACTGGATGGGGGGACTAGACCCAGTCCTCATCCTCCTCAAATTCCATCTCCTTCTCCTCGAAGAGATCCAGGATTTCGGCCTCGCCATGGAGTTCAGGGTTCTGCTGTACAACATCCAGGACACTTATGAATGACTTGACAAAGTTCCTGGGGGAGATGTAACCTGTCAGCTCAGCGTTGGCCTCATGCCTTGAGATTATGCCATCGAGGGATTCCCTCACAGGGGTGGCCTCCCATCCATAGACCTCCTCGTGCATGGCTATGAGTCTCTCGGAGAGCTCATGGAGGTTCTCCCTCCTGAAACCGTCAAGTCTGATGATGGGTTTTCTGAGGTCCTTGAATTCTGTTTTGATGGCGTCCTCTATCCTCTCATTGAGGGCTGTGTAGGATGGCACTCCAAGCTTCGGGTCCTCGAAGAACTCGGGTGTGCCTGCAAATATGAAGAGGGTGTTCTGGAATCTTCCGATGCTGCACTCATCGTATATGAACCTCATGTAATCGTAGGCGGTGTCCCTGAGCTTCTTGGTGTGGAGGGTCATTATGTGCTCTGCCTCGTCGATGAGTATAATCAGCCCCGAATACTTCAGTGCCCTGAGGAATGATGAGAGGGCCTCCAGGTACTTGAAGGCGTTCTCCCTGTCAATGTCCCCCTTGACCCCGAACTGCCTCTTTATGGTGAATGGGATGTTCTTCTCTCCGCTGAGCCAGCCCATGGCGTACCTTGCTGTCTCCTTGTCACCCCTGGCTGAAAGTTTGTAGTAGTTCTCGATTGCAGCTGCGAAGGTGGTTGAATGTTTCCGGACCTCATTCAGGTCACTGCTGATGTTCTCAATCACAGCCCTCTCCTGCTGGTAGGGGTCCGTGGTCTCCCTGAGGGACATCATCCTGAGCTGTGTGATCCATTTTTCGATTATATGCTCAAGGGATACGCCGGTCTTGCAGCGGAGTGAAGCCACGATATTCCTGTATACCACCTCAAACTTGTTGAAGGGAACGTCACGGCTGAGGGTTACCTTCGCCACGACGAAGTTATCTGCCAGGGCCCTCTCTTCGAGTAATTTCAGGAAGAATGACTTCCCCGACCCGAACTCTCCATTGAGGAACCTTGTTATGGCAGCTCCCTCCTTCACCTTGCCGAGGATCTTGTCGAACTCCTCAATCTCCCTCTCACGACCAACGCATATCTCACCCACACCATCCGGGGGGACGTTACCATTTTTAAGGGCGTTTATAATCCTTTCTGCATCCATACTAAGCCTCCTATTCCAGGGATATCAGTCCAAAGTCTCTTCCAGCCCCTCTGCTGTTGTAGAGTGTCACTATCCTCTCGGGATCCCTTGAAGGGTAGTGTTTGATTCCGGTCCTCCAGGCGTTTACTGAGTAGAATTCCTCCAGCTCCTCATAGGACTTCCTGATACCGTACGTTCTGATGAACTCGTCGAGGAGTTTTATGAAGGACCTTATCTCCATCTGCTTCCTGCCATCGGTCCTCCTGAGTAAGCTGTGGAGGCCCATGATGGAGTTGATGAGGAATTCGTCCATGCTGAAGGATAGCTCCTCAAGGTAGGCAGGGAATCTGTCTATGAAGTTTGCCCGGGAGCGTATGATCCTGAAGTCACGCTCATCTATCCTTCTGTACTCTGATTTGAGTGTGGATGACCATTTTTTAGGTTCAACAGAAACAAGTTTGTCCCTGAACTTTATCAGTGGTAATGGTGGGTTGAAGAACTTTATCCCCCGGAGTTTCAGCTTCCTTGGGGATTCATAGTAATCATAGAGGGTCTCAGGGGAACTGTAGACCTCATCCACCATGGTGTAGGCGACGAATGAGAGCGTCCTCCTTCCATTCAGTGGTATGGCCCTGAAGATGAATATCCTGTCACCGGCACGTATTTCGTTTATTAGCTTCCCCCTCCTCTTCACCGACCCGATCACCAGGTTCTCTGATATATCTTCAAGAACATCATCATCCACCCTGTGAAGCCAGAATCCTGGCTTCCCTGTGGGAACCAGTCTCTTCTGTTTTATTTGAAAACCCCCTTCCCGGTATTAAACACATTTAAAGATTTCTGAGGATTGATAGATAAATTTTTTTATAACCCTATGAATGTGAATACTTTAAGTACATGAAAAAACATTAAATTGTACTGTATTGAGGGGAGTATGCCGTATGAATAACTGTGTCCTCTGCCGTAGAGAGTCCCGTGAACTCATATGTCCTTCATGTGGCAATGAATCATCTGATTCATCATGCGAAAACTGCAGTGTGGATGATATATGTGTCTGCAGTGAATGCTACGATAGATACCTGATTTTAAGGGCCATCGAATCACTGCAGGATATGGGGCCCTTCAGCCTCAAGGAATTCAATGAAAGGGGCCTTGAAACCGGACTATTCTGGAAACTCCTCAGGTGGGGGTTCATCAAAAGGCATGGATCTAAGGGACTCAGGGGCAGAAAATATGTCCTCACCGGGAAATGTGAAGAATTCATGGAACTCAACATGGGTTTCGGCTCAGCTGTTAAATCACTCCTCAGGAAATCCGGGACGCCCGGAGAGCCTCTGAGTGGATCAGAAGAGGAAGGAAGCACCCGGGAATCATTGAATTCAACTGAAGAAACAGGCCCCAGACCATATTCAACTGAAGAAGATGGTGAGAACCTGAATGAAAAATCGGGTGCTCCTGAAACTGACTATTACGCTTACATTGGACTGGGATCTCATAAATCAGAAAAAACCAGGGATGAGCCTGTTAAACTGGAAGATGATCCGAATGCGCCCCTGAAACCTGGCAGTGACTCTGAGCTCTGCCGTGGGTGCATGGCGGAACTTGAGACAGAAACCGAAAGGTGCCAGGGGATCTGCAGGGAATGCTCAAGGACCCTCTATGCCCTTGAGTCCCTTGAGGAGATCCTGCAAATCTTTAAACCCGGCGATGAGTTCAACGTGAATGAATACACATCCGGCATGGATGATCCCGACAGGACAAAATTCATCGCCATGACCTGGATACTCGATGAGTTCGGCCTCCTGGACTATGACCATGAATCAGGGATGTGCCGGCTGGGACCGGATGATAAGCTCCAGAGGTTCATCATAGAGAACGTGGAGCTAAAAAGGTGCAGACCTGAGACAGAGGAACCTGTGGCCCCAGGGGTGGAGGAGGCTCCTGAGGGTGGTGAACTGGAATGCTCAATATGTGGGGAGACCCTACCGGTCACAGAGTTCCAGCTGAAGGACGGAGAAGACCCCAGGTGCAGGGAATGCTCAAGGAAGTGCTGCGCCGCAGACGCCCTCGTAAGGATAAGGAGGCTGGTTGAACCGGGAGTGGAATTCACCGTCGATGATATAATAGATGATGAGAATGAAAGGATGGGGGTTATGGCTGACATCTGGATCCTGCAGGACTTTGACCTCATTGAGAACGACCCTGCCCTTGAAACCTACAGGTTGAAACCCGACGAGGAATTGAGGGCCTTCCATGACGCCTACGGTGAGGGGGAGCTTCCATCAGAATCCAAGATGATGAGGACATGCCCCCTATGTGGCAGGACACTGAAGAGGTCAGAGTTCCACAGTAACTCTGATGGGAAGCGGGAGGAATGCCGGGAATGCTATGCTAAAATAGTTGCATGGGAGATATTCACAGAGATCGGGAAAGTCGCAGGGAAGGGACCCTTCCGGGAGGAGGACCTCCTGGAATCCTTTGATGACCCTCAGCTCCTCCGCGCCAATATCTGGACCCTCCAGGACCACGACCTCCTGGAGGAAACCCCCGACGGATTCATCCTCAAACGCAACCCCGGGATCGAGGAGCTCTACCTCAGACACATTGAAACAGAAGGGGAAACCCTGAAACCGGGAACAGAACCAGAAAAAGAAATCACAGAAACAGAACAAACTATAACAGAAACCCTAGAAACAGAACCAGAAAAAGAAACCCCGGCAGAACAACCCACAACAGAGACCCTCGAAACAGAACAACCTATAACAGAAACCCCGGCAGAACAACCCACAAGAGAGACCATAGAAACAGAACTCCTGATAGAACCAGAGAAGGAAGCATTAAAGGAAGAACCTGAAGATAATGGTGTCCAGAGGAAGGAGATACTCTACATAAACCCTGACGGCGAAAACCTCAACCTCATGATGAACTGTATTGTGAGCGGTAACGTTGTCATTGAGACCATGAATGAACTGAGGGACCTCATACCCTCAATGAAGAAGTGCATGATCCTCAGGGATGATGAGTGCTTCGAACTTCTGATTGAAATCAGTGTAGAGAAGCAATCCCTTGGAAACGTCCTCGGAGTCCTTGAAGATATGAAATGGGAGAACAGGGTTCCTGAGAATAGCTGATCAGAGCAACCCCACATAATCCAGAACATCACTGGTTTTATCCCTCAGGACATCCTTTGACCTCTCATAGCAGAGCTCGACGACCTCCTCAAGGTCATCCTTCCCATCCCAGTACTCTGAGAGTAGATCATAGCCGTAAACGTCCGCCAGGATCCTTATAACGTATGCTGTTATGAATATGTCGTCGATGTAGCCATATGCACCGTATACTGTCTCCGGTATGATGTCCATGGGAACAACGTAGTAGGCTATTGCAGCGCTAATCTTAAGTTTAAGCTGGCCTTTAAGGTGCTCATAGCCCAGAAAATCCGTGAGTAACTTGAAGAGTTTCGGCCCGTAATCTATGAAGGATGCGTACTCCCCATTATATGATTCAAGGTTTTCAACAAGCACATCATAGAAATCCCTAAAATCTGACTCTGTCATGAATACCACTGTAGAATACTTTACACATCAAGATACTTATCCTTTACCCCCAAAGACATGGAGATGCGGCAGCAAACTACTCATCCCCTACCCGCATACCACTCCATATCCCGGCAACGTCAAGGTCACCGCCCGAGAGCTTACCCTCAAATTCCTCTATCCTCACAATGGCCGGTAAGGGTGCCATGAGGCCGACCACAACCGCCTCCCCGATGTTCAGTGAGGGGAGGTGTGAGAGGAGGTCATCACTGAGGGCCTCACTGGCCCTCTGGACATGCAGCTGGTCATTGGGTTCAATGAGGCGCATTACGATCATATTGTTGGCCTGGGAGAGGGCCTCATGGTCAAGGGACTTGGGGCTCTGGCTCACCAGACAGAGGCCGACCCCGAACTTCCTCCCCTCCCTGGCGACCCTGCCTATCCAGTACCTTGACTCGGTTGGCCGGTCAGAGGGTGCGAGGATGTGGGCCTCCTCAAGGACCATGAATACTGGTGTCTCAAGGCCAGTTCCATGCCTGAGATACTCCTTCCTGCTCTGGAGGACCTCCTGGAGCACATGACTCACAATGACATCGGAACCTGTCTCATCCACTGAGCCGAGGTCGATCACATTGACATGGTTTAATCTGAGCCTCTCAATTATCCCCTCAGACTCAAGGTCTATTATCTCCTCATAGGATTCACGCATGTGCTCCAGCTTGTTCTGGACATCGATTATGCTCCTCCTGTCGCTGCTGTTCTCTGAGAGAAGCTCATCCAGTTTCTCATCCATCCTCCTGAAGAATTCAGCTGGTGATGAGCTGCCATCCTTCATCCCGGACCTTACCCTCCTGTGGGCCCTTGCAAGGTACCTTTCCTGGACGTAGGCGTTATCCCTGACGTTGCTGAGTCTCTTAATCTCTCTGAGTGAGAGGTGGGCAGGGTTTATGGATGCCCCTATTCTGTTAACCCTTCCACCTGTGAACCTGGCGTTGACGTACTCTGAGTGCATGTCGAAGATTATGACGGTACCCCCTGCCCTGAGGAGCCCGTCCACTATCACCGCCACGGTGTTGGATTTACCCGCCCCTGTGACTGCAAGGACCGCCAGGTGCCTTGTGACCATGCGGTTGATGTCAACAGTGAATGGTGCGTCGGCTGTGAGCAGCCTCCCGAGGGTCAGGTTTCCGCGCCCGAATATCCTCCCGAGGGTCTCCGGGTCGGCTGACCTCACCTCCGTCCCTGGACCTGGCGGCACCCTTGGTATCTCCAGGGTTTCAACATCACCCAGTATCCTGACGGTGCCCCTGACGTACTGCCTCCCCCCTGTGACCCTGATTATCCTCTCAACCGTCTCAGGGTCATTCAGGTCCTCGGTGACGCCCGGGACGCCCCGTAGGAGCGACTCCACCATCCCCAGTATTCTCCGTCCATCATACTCCATCACAACGTACTCGCCAACCCCGGGCATCTCCCTTGATACGAAACTCACCCTCCAGGGTGATGTCTCACCATAGCACCTTCCCACGAATCCCAAGACCGAACCTCCAGTATCTTTAGATGAGGCCCTCAAGGACCATCCCGGCGATGATATCCATCTCAGAGGCTGTTATCCTTACATCCTCCTTCACCCTTCTGAGGATGTGGGGGTAGCCGTCCGCCGATGATGCCCTGAGACCCTCAAGGTATTCACCAATTTCAGCGGTGCCCAGACGTCGCGGTACCTCGAATTTAAGGACCCTGCCGTTCTCCTCGAGCCTGGCATAGAACACCGTGAATTCAAGGCTGCTGAAGAACGCATCAAGGACAGGGAACCTGCCCTTGAGACCTGATAGTTCTCTGTGAATCGGGACGGAGTGGCCGGGGCCAGCTGTGAGTGTATTGAATACAGAGAGATCAGACATATCCCCGAATATGTCTGACATGGTTGACCTCTCAGATACCGCCACGATGTCCCTGCTCTTCTTGAGTAGCTTCCATATGGATACCATCCTCTCAATGCCCTCAAGGTAAACCACGGGTCTTTCAGACCTTAGGGCGTCCCTGATGGTGTCCTCCATGGACCTTGAATGTACATGGACCCCATCCATTGATGCTGCCACCTCCCTCAGGCAGTGACTCCTTATCCATCCCTTAACATCATTCCCCAGAACCCCATCATACTTCACAGGCCTCAGGATGGTCCCTATGAGGGAGCCGTCCAGGATGAGGAGGTCGGGCTGGAGGTCCTCCATGGCGATTATGCTGTTCTTGAATTCACATATGGCTGTGAGGTTCCTCACCCGCTCCCTTATGCCTGACTGGGGTCCTAGGATGTCCAGGAAGCTCCCCTCAACAATCTCACCCGAGTCTGAGAGCACGGCGGTGTTGATGGCTGCGAGTATGAGGCCTGAAAATTCCTTAAAACCCGAGCCCCCATCAGCCGCTGCAGTTGAGAGTGAGTCATCCATGGACTCATGCCTGATCCAGTATTCACTGACATCAGGAAGTTCCTGGAGCCTGGATTCAGCTGAGGATTTCAGCATCCTCCCCCTGAGGGCCGCTTCTTCATAGAGGGATCCCAGCACATGAAACACCGGTAGATATCTTGACTGTATTCATTATTATCATTTACTATTATATTCAGAAGCCCCCAGAGAAGCATGATCATATACAATGGATGACTCTACTGTGATATCTGCTGCAAAGCAAAGGGATACTAAAAATGAAAGACAGAACATAAGGTATGGATGAAGTTATCAGAAAACACGTCGACAGGTTCCTGAGGGTAATCAGGAAAATTGAGGGCTCAGAGAGGATCCGTTTCATAATACTATACGGTTCCGCCCTCAGGGGCGGTGAATGGTCTGATATAGACCTGGCAATTTACTATGATGCTGAAGAGGATGAGGCATCATACTACAGGTTCCGGGTCCTGAGTGAGGTTGATGAGATTTTCGACGTCCAGATCTTCCAGCAATTACCACTCTACGTCCAGGTTGAGGTACTCAGGGGTGAGGTCATCTACTGTGATGATCAAAGATTCCTCTATGATACCGCCTGGAAGACCATCAGGGACTTCGATGACTTCAGACATAGATTCTATGATTACATTGGCCTTGAAAGGATGGGTTAGGGGGTGTGAGATGGTCAGAAAGGTCGTTGTACTCACCAAGATACGCGAAATTGAGGAGAGTGTGGGACTCATAGAGGAGAACCTTCCTGAAAGTTTCGGTGAATTCTCAGAACTTGGGCTCATAAGGGACGGGATGTATAAGAGACTTGAATTTGCAGTTGAAAACGTCTATGACATATGTTCAATCCTCAACTCTGACCTCAACCTTGGCGTGCCAGGTTCCGATGGCGAGGTCCTGGAGAACCTCCTCAGATCAGGCATAATCGATGAGGACACATTCAAAAAGATAAAGGCCATGAGGGGCTTCAGGAATATCGTGGTGCGCCGGTACGGGAAGATAGACGACCGTATAACATTCAGAATACTCCAGGAACACCTGAGTGACTTCCGTGAGTTTACAGAGAAAATTAAAGCCATCCTTGACTCATTGAATGATGAGGAACAGGATCAGGGCATGCAGCCGTCCGGTTAAGCTCCAACCTTTATCAGCCAGGTTCAGGACAGGAAATCCTTCAGCCCTCTGGTTTCTGCAGAAAGATCACAACTTTACCAGTATGGCGGGCAGAAGATCTGATCATGCCATGATTTAATTACCCGGGCGACATAATATCAGTGTGGTTGTATGAAGTTAAAGGCCCTGATCATTATCATTCTGATTTTTTCGATCCAGCCGGTTCACCCCGTGGATATGGTGGGGGAAGTGAAGCACCTTTCAGAGGATGTGGGTCCAAGACCCGCCGGTTCAGCCAGTGAAAGGATGGCCGCCGAGTACATTGCCTCACGGTTCCAGGCCATGGGGATAAAGACGGAGCTGGAGGAATTCAGGTACTACTCATTAACCTCTCCGGGGGTGAGGAGGTCATGCAATGTTATAGCCACCATTGAGGGTGATTCAGAGCGTGAAATCATAATCTGCGCCGATCTGGACACTCCTGTGGATCCCGTGAGCGGGAACTACTCATCCGGGGCCAACGATGATGCAACCGGACTTGCACTGCTCCTTGAAATTGCAGAGAGGTACCATGACCGGAGGCCACCATACACAATCAAACTCATCGCCTTCGGTGCCGGGGAGGATGGCTTCACCTTCCCCCTGGTAACCCCGAAAAGGACGTCCCTCTCCCCTGACGCATACCACCAGATAGTCTATCTGCCCTACCTGGTAGGTGCAAGGCACCACGTCCTTAACAGGCAGGAGGAGGTGAACAGAACCATTGCGGTTATCAGCCTGGAGGCCATGGGCATGGGGAGCCCCTGCATTGTGAGGAGGGACTACTACGCTGACAGCAGCCCAGCCCTTGTCGGCCTAATTGCCCTCAACGCCCGCCTTCACGGTATCAGGGCCGATGTGGTTGATTTCATGGCGGCCTCAACACCGGCGGGCGAGCAGGCCATAAGCCACGTTTACCTCCCATTCTCAGTTGCAGGTGTCCCCTCAACCTTCCTGGTCTCCATGAGGGACCCCTCCAGTGGGGGTGTCCACAGCACCATCACCGAGATACCGGGATACCTCTCAGACCGTGACACCTTCAGCAACCTCATTGAGGAGTCAGGTGGAAGGGAAGCCCTTGAAGGGCACATGGATGCCATGGCTGACATGGTCGAGTACAGTATTGAAGCCATTTTCCTTGTCAGAGGGATGTGGGACCTCCTCCAGTGACCTCCTTCAACCAAAAAAAGCAAAGAACTATATGCTTTTCATAACATAAATTATGAGGGAGGTGTTTTATGTACCTTAAGAACTTTGCAAAACTTCTATCCATATTAACCGTTCTGGTTTTTCTTGGAACGGTTTCTGCCGACTCCGGACCCATTATTGAGAGGGCCCAGGCAACGGCACTGGCACAGGACTACCTGGACTCAAAGGGTCTGCCCTACACGGCCATGACCCCTGCCTACAGTGACTGGAAGGCGAAGGTGAGGGTTAATAAGACCGGGGAGGTTAAATGGATACCCTTCGGGGAATATAAAGAGGATGCATTTGAGGGAACCGGTAAATACAAGTACATAGCTGATGCATGGGTTGTGAGGGTCCGCGACAGCTCAGGGAACATCGTCGGGACCATCTATGTTGATGCAGAAAGCGGAAAAATAATAAGTGCAAAAATAGATGGGAAGACTGAAACAGGATCCTCAGGCGGCAAACCCCTCACATATACCGGTAACGGGACCGGGACAGAGGAGGCCCAGGGAGGGGTCCTTGAAGCAATCCAGGGCTTCATAAACAGCATAATACAGTTCTTCCAGAATTTATTCGGGTCTGTCACTGGTTAGAGGAATCCCTTAAAGGCACAGAAGGTGGGCATATCACTGGTATTCTCTTCTATCATGGTGTCAGGGAGTTTACCCGATATTCTCTTCTATCATGGTACAGTAACCCTGTCAGGGAGTTTACCCGTGGACCTGTACTCTGTGAGGACCCTGACAAATGCCCTGAGCAGGATATCCGGTGAGAGGTCCCCTGCCCCCTCCTGCCTTATTCCAACATGATTCGGGACCCTTCCATTCTGATCCATCCACCTGTAGGTCCTGCCGGCCATGTCAACATACTCGGCCCTTGTTAATGTTGCGGAGCTTAACCGGCCATCAGGACTCTCAGGGTTGCCATATTCCCTTACCGGTATGTTACCCTTATCGTTACTGTCCAGCATGACTATGGCCCGGGCGAATATGTAGAGGCACTGGTTCATTGAAAGGTTGAGGCCCTTATATTCTATTGAATCTATGGTTCCACTGGCAACTGAAACCCTGTAGGCTATTTCAGGCACTTCGGCCACCGGCACACCTGTACTCTCAGATAAGGTGTTGTTACCTGTTTGTGTACAGCCAGAGATAGCTAAAGTGGAGCATATCATGGCCATCAAAATTAAAGCACGTCTCATATAGATTCCCAGCTATGTATCTGTATCTCAGGGTATATCTAGTTTATGTCAGCTGATGAAATCCCATCGAAGCCGCTTGTTGCGTTGCCTGGATGGTAGCCACTGAATAACTGGAAGCACTGCAAGGGCAGTGATGGCAGTGGTTTCATAATTAACGATGGCTGGTCCCGTTTAAACAATTCAAAAAAAATAAAGTCTTTAGATGCTGGTATGTATTTTTTAAGGAATTTCCTCTGATGGCTCTTAAATGGTCTGCTTCAGAATCAGAGATCAGTTCATGGGCTTTTTCTCCTGATCTCATAGACCAGCTGTTCCAGATCCACTATTTCGCCATTTTTCCCCCTCCAGGGGCTTACCCCGTCCTCGCCGTAGAGTATCTGAATCACGTTACCGCAGCTATCCCTTACCCTGCCATCCTCATCGACTGTGAGGTCCTGGAGAGCGTTTATGAGACGCCTCTGCATGTAACCGCTCTGGGCTGTGCGGACGGCTGTATCCACGAGGGCATCCCTTCCACCCATGGCGTGGAAGAAGAATTCAATGGGATCCAGACCTTCCCTGTAACTTGATTGTACGAATCCCCGGGACTTTGCCCCGAGCTCTCCCTTCCTGAAGTGAGGGAGTGTCCTGTTATCGTATCCCCTGCTGATACGCTCACCCCTGACGGACTGCTGCCCCAAACAGGCTGTTATCTGGGTGAAGTTAAGCAATGAACACTTCAGACCCGTCCGGGTTATCATATATCCCTGGTTTCCATCCACCCCAAGGTACTTCCTGGCTATTTCCCCTCCCCTCTCCCTTGCCCCGGCCAGGACCTTCATTATCGTAATCTCAAAGTTCTTCTCCGAACTCATTACTTGCACTGGTTCGACTCTCCCATCCTCCTTGTCCTCAGTGAGCCCTTCCACACGATCCATAACCATTCCAAGCACTGAATCTATCATTTGTCTAGCTTCTTCGGGCACGTCAAAGTCCATGATACTTGTCGTGAACCCTGTCCTCATGAGTACTGCTATGGCCAGCCTGCTGGCTGATTCCAAGAATTCACGGGCCTCATCAGTACCATATTCCCTGATTATATGTCCCAGCAATCTACCTGAAAATGCCCCGCATGTTTTTTTGTCAATAACGCCTGATTCGAGCCTTCCATTTTCTATTACTACATATGCATCATATTCACATCCATCTTCGATGCATTCCTGACATCTTCTGCATACATCTGCCCTGTAGGTCATGCTGAGGTCATCTGGGAGTATCAGGCTAAATATTTCTTTACCACTCCATTTAGTGCCCCTTCTAGATGGTAATGAAATTCCAGCGCTTCTAAGTAGCTGGAATACCTCTTCCTCTTCAAATTCTGCAAATTTTCTTGTGAGGAGATACAATCCAGATATCTGGTCATTTATACTACCTATTATAGGCCCCCCGAATCTGGGGGATATCATGTGTTCTTGGACGAGCATTAAGGTTTTTGCCTCTGCCCTGGACTCCTCTGTTTGCAGTACATGAATATTCATCTCGTCACCGTCAAAGTCGGCGTTGTAGGGTGGGCATACACACAGGTTGAGGCGGAAGGTCTTGTAGGGCAGTACACGGGCCCGGTGGGCCATGAGGGACATCCTGTGGAGGGATGGTTGACGGTTGAACAGTACGATGTCACCATCCTTGAGGTGTCTCTCAACCACGTATCCAGGTTTCAGGTTCTCAATGACAGTTTCCGTGTTTTTAGAGGAGATTCTTATCCTGCGTCCGTCGGGTCTTATGACGTAGTTGGCTCCCGGGTGGACGTCTGGCCCGTTTTCTATGTACTCCCTCATACGGTCTATGTTCCATTCTGTGACGTAGACCGGTACGGTAACCTCCCTGGCTATGATTTCAGGGACACCCACCTCGTTTATGCTGATGTTGGGATCCGGGGAGATGACAGTACGGGCAGAGAAGTTAACCCTCTTACCTGAAAGGTTGCCCCTAAACCGTCCTTTTGAAAGTTCACTGCTGAACATCCCCTTTTTGCTCTTTAAGCGCTGCATTAACGTCAGCAGCTGCCTTCCAGATCGTTGCCTTGCAGGGGTTACACCAGAGGCCTCGTTATCAAAGTAGGTGGTCACATGGTACTGGAGCAGTTCCCAGAGGTCCTTCACAATCAGCTGGGGAGCCCATGCCTCCATGTTCTCCTTGAGGCGCTGGTTTATCCTGAGTATATCGACCAGTTTGTGGGTCAGGTCGTCCTCTGACCTTTCACCGTTTTTGAGGGTGATTGAGGGCCTCATCGTTACGGGGGGGACCGGGAGGACTGTCAGGACCATCCATTCTGGCCTTGCAACCTCTGGGTTGACACCGAGGATGAGGGCGTCGTCATCGCTTATCCTCTCAAGACGCTCCCTCACTTCACTGGGTGTGAGCTTGTAGTCTCCCTCGAAGATTGAGACGGGCTTGTCAAGTTTGATCTCCTCTTGTTCTTCCTCACAGTGGGGGCACCTGTCCCTCCTTGCAAGGGAGTATACCCTGTTTACCAGTGGCGTGAAGTTTTCCTCCGTCTCCATGGCTTCCAGTATCCTCTGATAATATTCCTCGATTTCAGTCCCGGTGAGGAGGACCCTCCCACATTTTCTGCAGGTTGACCGCAGAATCTTGTGTATGGTGTCTGCGAATCCCACGTGTATGACCGGCCTTGCAAGGTTTATGCTCCCGAAGTGTCCCGGGCACTCCCATCCCCTTGCGCCGCAGGTCCAGCAGCGTAGGCTGGGGTCGGTCACACCGAGCCTGGGATCCATGAGTCCGTTCTCTATGGGGTACCCGTCCTCGTTGTAGGTGTCCGGGGTGACGATCTGGGCGACGGACATCTTCCTGATATCCTTGGGGGACATGAGACCAAATTCTATCCCCCCAATCTTCTTTAGAGTTCCTCTCAAGTTATTCTCTCCTCTGAGTTATTTTTTGGTCAGAGTTTCCTTATAAGTCCCTCAATCACTGCTTTCATCACCGCACCATCTGCGGGGACTGTGTGGGTCCTCCCGGAGTGGGTGATATTCAGCAGTGTTTTTTCCGTGTTGAGGAAGTGTTCAGTTCTCTTCTTGTTCTCCCTCTGGACCGCTATGCCATTGGTGTAGGGCTGGATGGCGAGGACCTTCCTGAGGTCTATGTTCGTTGTCCTCTTTGTCCCTGTGAATATCATCCTCCGTGTCGTCAGGGTCAGTGTGCCGGTGTCTATCCTCCGGAGTTCATCACGGGATTCGCTTATGGCATTGAGGGCCCCCATCCTGAATGAGAGATTCTTTGACACCCTTATGGTGGGGCCCCCGTATCCACCGGCAGTCCTTCTAACGGCCCTCGGTTCGTAGAGGTCAATGTTGTGGAGTACGAGGACCGCCCTCTCGTTCTTCCTGAGTATTATGGGAGTTTGGGGCTCTCTGAATGTGACATTCCCCTCTGCTGCACTTTTAAGCCATCCTTCAATGTCCCTCTTTCTCTCTTCAATATCCCTCTTTCTCTGGATCTCCCTCTGGAGTTCATTGGATACTCCGCCATTTGCTATCCTGGTCCATTCCTCCTCTGTGAGTGTCTTCCCACCGTACAGGCGCCAGGCCCTGGTGTTCCTGTCTGAGACCCTGCTGAGAAGGTACCCATTTCCCTTGTACATGAAGACTGCGCCGCAGTTACTGCAGCGCATATTCCTCTTAGACCCTCCAGGGATCCTCCTTTTGGGGAATGGTGTTAATGGTGCTTCCCTGCAGACAGGGCAGAGGTCCCTCCATGATGGGGTTGTCGGGGATCGGTCTGAGAGCTGCCTGCTCTTAATCTTCTCAAGGTAGCCTTCCATGCGGTCGTTGTCCAGGGATGTTGTGATCTTCACATCAGGTTTACTCCTGTCGATCTCCACCGTGACCCTTAGAAGCTGCGGACTCAGTGCCCTGAGCTCCCCACTCAGTGCCTCGAGTCTTGATCTTATCTCAGCCATGAGTTCCTCCATGGACCCCTCAAAGTCGCCTCTCCTGATCCTCCTTTTCTTCACGAGCTCCTTTATCTCATCGTTGCATTTCATGAGTGTGTCAGTGTCCATCCTGAGGATCTCAGGGGTCAGTCTGTCCAGGTTTTCAGTGTCGTCACTGGCCGTGAGTGTTATGGTCCTGGGACCCGCCTTCATCCGGGCCGGTTGAGGCCTGGTATCCTCCCCTTCAGTCCCCCTGAGGGGGCTGCCACATTTAAAACAGTAGTTTGCCCCATCACGATTAAGCTGCCCGCATTCACGACAGTAAACCATAGTATAACCCCCCTGGCTCAGGGATCAGATCCCCAAAGTGAACCATTATATGATCCCATGCAGTCATTCTGCACACTGTACAATATAAATGTATACCCTCATCTGGAAAAGGTTTAACGGTGGGTCCTCCGGCTTAAGCCTCAGGGAAGCCTGAAGGTGGAGGCCTAATGAGGATGATGAACTTCGTAATAGTTCTCTATTACGAACGTGTGGTCCTGGTACGCCATTTAATAATATTGAAATGAAGGTTTCTCCAGGATTATCCCTGTAAATAATAATTCACCTGGCGGCAGATTCTCTGGTTAATCATGGTAGCACCCTGCACTGGGGTCCCATGAGTCATATTCCGAGAAGTACTGTCCTGCATCCACATCATAGTACCAGGCCACCCATCCATGGGTGATTTCATCATCATATAAATAGTAGACCGGGCCCCGTATGCGATGGCCTGGTGCAGCCCCCGGTGGGCGGGCTGAGTCTGTCCCGGAATCCTCCCCCATATCCACCGAATAATCTACAGCAGGTTTCCTATTGAGGGTATCACTATCTGATGATATGGGTGAATCCCCTTTGTGTTGAACATCTTCGAAAAGTATTCCTGCAGTGAAGGCCAGAGCCCCCACCATGATGAAACATAACACAAGAAGAACCTTCGCTCCCCTATCCAAAAAATCACCCCGTATAACATAAACTGGGTTCATGGAGCAGTGCTGTTTGAGCAATTTATCCACGCATTCCTACCAGCAGATTCCCTGTCTTCACCAGGACGTCCCCTGATCCATTCACGGTCCTGATACCTGGTTTATGTATGTAGAATCCTCATTCAGCGCCTTCGATATAGTATTGATTATGGACTATTACTATATATTAAAGTTTTTTTATATTATCATCAGAGGTGCTTCAATATTTTGATTCAGGGGGAATATCAGTGGATAAACTCACAAAAATATTGATTGTAGTTTGTCTTGTTCTCTTTGGGGCGCTTTCATTTATGACGGGTATGATGCTCAACGTTGAGGTGGATTCACAGAATAATTCCTTCAGTTATGATGGTAACACAATAAAGAACCCGACCTCATCCAATAACGAAAGCATGTACAGAATCAAGCCAATGCCAGAGAACTGGGTGGATCAATCAAGGTGCCCCTACTGTGGGGCTCCCTTCTCGTACAGTTATGATGTTCCATGGTACGAGAAGGATGGAATAATGTACGAAAAAAGATACAGGGAATATGAGTGCGGGCATATTATTTTCATGGGAACTGATTATGTGCGGATATATCTATGGGACGAAGAGTCCCGGCAGGAAATCCGGGAAGAGGCCAGGAAGTATCGGGGAAGACCTCCTAAAGCCATCTAATCCAATATCAGATTTTTAAACTCCAGATCTCAGAGTTCCGGTTAGTTTTCTGTCCCGGATTCATGGAGAACTATTAAATTGGCTGCTCCGTATTCATGAAATATAAGAAAAAGCCAGAAAGTTGTGGAGAACAGGCAACCATCAATAGAGCCAGTCCCTGTATTCAGGGGTTTCCTTCATGTCCTGGTACAGCCAGACCATCCTGTCAAGGTACCAAAGCTTGCCAAGGTAGACCATTGCAAATCCCGGAAAGAGCGGCCACACCTCCAGGCGGTAGACACCCCAAACAATGGGAACCGTCCCGGTGGCTGCTATGAGGTTCAGTATGACCGGGACCCTCCTGTGATGCTCTGGTACAGGGATCCTATCACGGTTCAACCAGACCCTCTCACCGAGAACCGACCTGGATGCCCAGCTGTCCGTAGATTCCGGTCTTTTAAATATCCTGGGATTCAGATAGGTCCAGAGGACCGCTAGGGTTACCGGTATGATAGCCCACCAGCCCAGCCACTCCCTGCTCCAGAACGCTGCAACAAGAAGGGGCAGTGCCGTGAGCCTTGTCCAGACACTCCATGGATTTGCATGCCTCAACCATGTTTCCTCATCCATCCGGAAGGCCGAGGATATTCTCTCCTCAAGGGTCATATGGATCTCTATGGAGTTCATTCCTATCAAATGTTTCCCCCGCTCAGATACAGTTACAGTACATGTCAGATGCCAGCCACCGTATTCCATTCACCTCCATGATTTAACTGCTAGGTCCTCTCCCTGTACTGGAGTTCCCTGAAGGGCACCACTATCTCCGTCCCCCCTTTCTCCTCATCTACAAGTATCTTCAGGTCACCCTCAAGCTGCTCCACAAGGATCCTTACAAGTTTCAGGCCGGTGCCGTCCCCCTCCCCACTGAACCCAATGCCATCATCTGCAAAGCGCATGTGGTACCCTGATTCCCCCTCATCTATCTCAATGTGGACCTTTCCCTTCCCCTCAGGGAATGCATGTTTTATGGCATTTGTCACAAGCTCATTCACCATGAGGCAGAGGGGCATTGCTGTTTCAAGGTTGAGTCTGAGGTCAGCCCTGATATTGAATCCCACACCATGTGCACCCAGCAGGGATTTGAGGTGCTCTGTCATCCGGGAGATGCATGATTCAATGTGTACACTGCTGTAGCCATCAGTGCTGTAGAGTGACTCCTGTATTATGGTCATGGCCCTCACCCTGGTCTGGGTAGCCAGGAGCGCCTCCTTCACCGGGCCATCTGCATCCTGAAGCTGGATGTTTATGAGGCTTGTGATTATCTGAAGGTTGTTCCTGACCCTGTGCTGGAGTTCCCTCAGCAGCGCATCCTTCTCCCTGAGGGATGACCGCAGGTCCTCCTGTACCTCCACAAGCCCGCTTATATCCATCAGGGATATGATCCCACCATCATCCAGGGGTATGGCCCATCCCGTGAAGTACCTCCCACCTGACCTGATGGTTCCTATGGGCTGTGGAAGATCCTTACCATCCAGGTTTTCCCTCCACAGCCTCCTGAGGTCCAGTTCCAGGTTCTTCATCGCGGTGTTGCTGTGCAGGACTTCCCCGTTACGGTCCAGGACCGCCACCGCCTCCTCAAGGTTATCCACAACCTTCCTGAAGAACCTCCACATCCTCTGGCTTTTCCTCTGATTTTTTATTCTCTCATAATCCACCACGTTGAGTTTGTAGGCTGTGAAGGTTATTATTACAATTAAAAGTGCCAGGTTCAGGGTGGCCAGGAAGACATCAGCAGAGAATGGGATGTGGCTGCTGCCGCTGATTACTATGAATGACGTGAGGGTCAGGGACCCTATCATGACAGGTATCAGCATCCGCCCGGTGTAGCCCCCGATCCTCCCTGAATAGAGTGGCTCCACAACACCATGGGATGGGTGGGTGCTGAGGAGACCTATGGCCAGGAACACCATCATTGCAGCAGAGGTTATGCATGCCCTGAAATGTGGCTCTGTTTCCGTAATCCCTGTGATGTCTGATAGGAAGAGTGCATATGCCACTGTACCTGCAGTGTAACTGATTATCTGGGCAGCTGAGTATTTTTCAATGAAAAAAAGGATCACTGCAGTGGAGTATGATATGATTATCATGGATGTTACTGTCCATGCCTGAGGGTGGAGGGGTTGGCTACCTCCAGAGAACTGAATGGCCAGGACCATCAGTGATAGAACGAGGGATGTTACTTTCCTGGAAGCCTTCAGGGCGAGTATGGCGGCGGCCAGGAGAATGAAGCTTATGAATATGGTCGGGTCCCTATCAAGGAAGGGTCCAACCTGGGGTGTCTGGAGTGCCCCGGTTAACCATAGAATCAGTGCCATGACAGATATTGTGAGTACAGAAATGCTCATTGAAAGTGTTATCTTTTCATCGAGGGATTCTGGTCTTAATAAAGCTGCAGAGCCCATTTCAATCACCTTTCTGATCTATAAACATGATATAATAAATATTTTTTCGAAAAAATCTTTAAATGGAATATCTGGGGGAACTGCCAGGATAATAACCATTTTAAGGCCTGCCGGGCGGAGATCCGGTGTTTCATGTCCGGCGAGTACCTGCTTCTTATGTAACTCAAAGGTCACGGTTACATAAGAAACACGTTCAGCAGCAAAAAACCTGAGTTCATGGTCATTTAATTGTGATCTGACTGCAACCAGAAAGTTACTGCAGATGGACGGGCGGGAAAATAACGGATAAAGAATCTGAAGTCTCAAAGATAGAAACAGAAGAGAGAATGATTCCAGATAATGTAAGTTATTTTTTTAAATTTCAATTTATAAGTTAAAAACATTTTTTTGGATTAGTCAGATTCAATAATTAATTATGGGTTAATTAAATTGACATCTAAATTTCAAATAGAAACTTTTAATTATATAGACATTCAATTATACTGTAATTATAGAGCAAGTTAATAATAAAACAGAACAGTTAATGAATAAGGTGATATAATATGTCTTCAGATGATGACGGAAAAACTGGTAGATTACGTGGATGGTGGAGTAAAAGGAGCAGTTACAGCAGAAAGGGCATCATAATCCTCGGCATAATACTCTGGGCATACTTCACATATTCACTGGGTTACAGCGAGGGGGTGGACTCTGCCATAGAATTTGACGAAGAAAGATTTCAGCTGAATATCGTAAATTACACCATAAGTCCTGATCCTGACGGTTTTTGCACTATCACCGTTGAGATTCAGAACAACTATGAAGAACCCGTGTCTGTTGATGGTATCAGCATAACTGGTTTTAACTCAAGGGAAGATCCTTTGTATGGGTGGGCTTTTGGGGGTCCTGTACTCAAGCCCGGTGAGAAGACCAGAATCAAAGGGACCATCTTTGAGGAACATCCCCAAAATTTTACTGTTGGACTTGAAACACAAGCACACATTTTTTAGAGGACTTAAGATTTGATTGACTTAATAAGGTGATTTAATGTCTTCAGATGTTGATGATGGAAAAACTGGCAGATCAAGTGGATGGTGGAGTAGAAGGAGTACCTTTACAAAGGCAACCCTGATCATAATACCCTTACTAATAGTGGGATTCCTCAGTTTTATGTTGGGTGATATTAATGGGTCGTCAGATGTCTATGATGTCCTCCACGATAAAGCCCAGGCAGAGGTGCTCAACTACACGGTCCTCTCAGATTACAGCGGATACCCTGTTGTGAGAGGGGAGATCCAGAACAGATACAGCTCAGCCATGCAGATCGATTATGTCTGGGTCAAGGGATTTAACAGGGATGGAGATCTCATAGGCATGGGAAGGGCTCAGGTATTCAGAGGGTCATCCCGCATAGAAACCCTGGGACCAGGTGAAAGGGCCTATTTTGAAACAACAGACTGGGCCTTCGATGAGGGCTACGGACCTGAGGATGTGGTATTCTTTGGTATCACGGCCCGTGGTAACCTGTTAACTCCATCAGGAGAGCTCTGCACTTGAAATGGATGGTGAGCTGATATCCCTTTTTTTATTTTTCTTATATTGTCCATTCAGACTATGAAGACACTCAGTGCCTCCTGAATAACCCTGATATCATCATCTTCACTTTATTCAGATTTATGATGTCAGATCCATCTTCAAGATCATCTGCGGACTCACTTCCAGATACAGAGAATCCAGAGTTATTTAAAATATCAAAAAGATCCTCCCTCTCCTCCAGTAAAGCTTTAAAATCCTCATCATCCCTCAATAAGTCTTTAAGTGATTCATTTTTCATCAAAAGACCGGTTCCGATTAGATATGCGAATATATGGCGGCGTTCCTCAGAATCAGATTCCATGATTTCGTCACTGATATCAGCACCATCCCATAACCTCTGAATGATCCTCAGAATCCTGCTCCTCTCTGTGACCTCCCCTGGAAGTTTTATGTCCTCCTCAGTGAGATAACCATCAAGAACCAGTGACTCAATGAAACCTGCCATGGAATCACATGATGCGCCCTCAATGAGGAACTCCAGCATGGTCGCCGGAGGTAAATCAGGATCAGTGAGGGTCATGCCAAAGACTTCCTGGAATTTTCTCCTGAACTGCCCCTCAATGGGGTCCCTGTTGATGTAAGAAAAGTTTTCCAGCTGGGGCATTACCTCCTCAACTGAGGAGGGTGGTTCCATGGAATCAACCAGGAGCGACAGCCGGTAGGCTGCATTGATATCCTCCTTTGAAACTCTTTCATCACAGTTCTCCAGCCATCTCTCATAGGTTGAAACGGGATGTAAAAGCCCTGCTGATTCGCCCGGGCAATCAACTGTTCGGTTATACAGGTCAACAGAAACAGGGTTCCCTCCATAGGGCATTTCCTCCTGGAATCCGAGTATTTTAAGGGGATAATGGTAGAGGCTGCCCCCATCAAAGGCTGAATCCCATCCAAGGTTGACCTTCAGTTCATCCGGGATGTAGAAGAGAACCTCATCCAGCAGTTCTGATACATCAGAGGGTTCACCGGCTAAAAGCAGAGGTGGGCAGTCCCTGATCCCTGAAGCCATCTTAAAAAGGTATGATGTTATCTTCAGTTTAAGGTCATCGGACAGTGGGGGGCGCATATCCCCGGGGGGAGAATAACCTGAAATCTCTATAGCCTCAATGTTACCGCTATTCCTGTCAACGATTCCTGAGTTTAAAAGGTCTTCGATCCCATTAAATACATGGCCTTTCACGATATCAAAGAGTTCAAGGGGTGTTTGAGCCATCATCCAGATTTCAGGCGGGAATAAAAATCCATGGCACAGGAAGAGGCCTCCCCTCCCAAAGACATCCCTCTCCTCAGGAAGGTCAGTGAGGTAAAGGATTGCAAGATAATCCATATCATCTATCTTCCTGTAAAAAACCGTTAATTTATCTCTAAAGCCATCTATCTGTGGCTTGTGTATCATTCTCTCCATTTCATAAAGGTCTTCCCTTGAAATAAGATCCACAGGATAGAAGACTGTGTGAAAATCCCTTATATTCCATGGAGATTCTTCAGGTGGCACCTTGGTGTATACAAACTGGTATATTTCCATGAACACCTACCTCCTCCTGATTTTGCCAATAAAACTCCTGACACCCTGTGCTGATTCACGGGAGCATGCGCTCCTCATTGCAAAGACGAGTGGATTGATGACCCCCTTTGGGTGCTCCGGTTCAAGTTTCGTGACCAGGGTATCCCCCACTGGACTGGCACCTGTTGATGAGATCAGTGTATACTTAACACCTTTAAAATTGTTTTCAGCCAGATTAACAAATCCTCCACAGCCCTCACTTCTCAGCCATTCCCTTATCCTCTCAGAATAGTTATCAAGGGCACTGAATCTGGCCTCCAGGTCATCATTCATCCACCAGTTACATGAAGATTCGTTTAAAAATTTATGGAGGTCCTCAGGGAGGATGTCAATCTCATCGGCCTTTGTCAGAAGCACAACCATTTCCTGCTTATCTGAAAGGTCAACATGCATCTTCTCATAGACCCCCCTTATGTATATATCAAGGAGACGCTCCATTTCAAAACTCACATCACCCATATCACACTCACCAAGGCCGCTCTCACTGAGGCTTATGAGAAAGAACACCGTGTCGGCATGGGCAACGAATCTTCCCATATCGGTTATCTTTTCGGCGCTTTCATAAACCCTTCCCGCCGTATCATAGAAGCTGAGGAAGATGTCACCCATGGATGGAACATTCTGCAGATGTATGAGGGCGGGTCTGGGAAAATTTTCAGGTGTGCTCGCTGGAAGCCTTGAGTTTTCAAATTTCCTGACATCTGAATATTTTATTTTATGGGTGTGGTCATCACAGGTGCGCCATGAGAAGTTCCTCCATATATCCCTGTTTGAAAGGACCCTCAGGGTATAAAAGAGGCTTGTAAGATAAACCGTCTTTCCGTGACCCGTGAATCCGACAAGACCTATCCTGGCCCTTGAGTTAAGGGGGTCAACATAATCCTTTGGGAGTGCCTCCTGACATTCCCTGCAGCAGTAGCCGATCCCCGGTTTGAGTTCAGGTCTGGTCTCATTCAGGCAGTAGGGACATCTAAGATCCATCACCCAGCCTCCTTCTGAGTTCCTCCCAGAATTCAACATCAAAGATTCCGGTCATGTAAACACCATCTGCACCTACTTTGAGTTCAGCTTCCATTTCAGAACAGGCCATCACCCTGTCCCTGAATTCAGCATAGCGTTCTGTAAGAAAATAAACATCCTGATTTGTGCTTCCACGCCAGAGCAACGGCGCACTCTTTTCCTCAACGTAGGGGCCGTCTATGAGCACATCTACAAATTCAAGGAGCTCGAGCCCGCCCTCTATGTTCCCTTTAAGGATTTCATCCATTTCATATCCTGTGAAGCATACCACTGTGAGGCCCATCGACTTAACAGCCCCGGCAAGCTTCACCAGCTCCATGGCCTGGGCGAGGGGTTCGCCACCGGTGAAGGTCACCCCCTCTATTTCATCCCTGAGGTCCCTGATCATATCAACCAGCCGGGCAGTTTCAATGAGATGGCCGCCATCCTCATCATGGAACTCCGGATTCAGACACCCCCTGCAGCGAATGGGACACCCCTGAAACCATATGACAAACCTTCTTCCAGGACCATTAACCCTTGAGGATATAAGAAACCTGCCAACCCTCAGTTTACCCATAATATACCTCCATGATTCCAGTACAGATTCAGTACCTCCTCAACCATGACGTAGAGATGCACCACCATCATCCCCTTACAACCCTGAATCCAATCATGCCCTGAACCATGTCCATTTTAACCTCCTTGAGTTCTTCTGGGGCCCATGTATTTGGGAGAAGGCCGTGAAAGGGTTTTCCAGCGACTCTATTCTCAATTCCATGGATCCTCTCAAAAATTCCCTCCCTCATAAGGGGACAGAGACCGGCTTCCAGCCAGTGAAGAACCGGCTCCGGGGATCTACCATTGCAGATCATTTTAAGAGCAGGGGATACTTCAGCTATACCCTCAGATAGTTCAAGAAGGGCCTTCCATTCATCCAGGGTGGGCAGTCTGTATTCAGGTCCGAGGTAGCCGAGGAAGTCCTCAATAACATCAAGATCCAGACCCGTGATGAATAACTCCCAGACCCTATCACCCGGGTTCCTCCAGCTCCTGCGGGGATTCAATTCCAGGACCCCCCTGTACCACTCATCGGTGTAGTCAGAGCCCTCATCATCCACAAGGAAACGTTCAAACTGGTACTTGCTGACAGGGAACAGGCCGATGGAATGATCCCAGCTGTCCAGCTGGATTAATGGAAATCCTGTTCGATCAAATACTATAGAATAATCCGAATAGATCATCATCAACCCTCTCGTATGGTGCCACGTCCTTCAGGTACTCCCATCCACCATCATCCTTCAGACGGTAAATCTTACCCTCCGAGGTTATTATCTTCCCATCCTCCAGGGGATATGCATGGGCGTCTGCCAGTGAAATGTATTCATCTCCCCTGAAGAGGATGCATCTGCCTGCGGGAAGTCCCCTTAAAATCAGGTCCCCGGAGGGGCATGTCATGGTATCAAAGGCGTGTTTTTCACCGCAGCTGGGGCATTTGAAGTCCCTTTTCTCTGTGGCGGATCTGATGATGTCCCTCAGATCATCAGGGATCTTATTCCATTTCTGATCAAACCAGGGCCTTTCCTCCTTAAAACTTACCCTCTCTGTCAGTGACCCCCTCTGACGTCTTATATTGAGTTCTGGAACTTTGTCCTTACAGATTGCTGCAAGGTGGATTTTTAAAGGCTCAGATGATGGTTCAATATTCAGGAGGAAGTCCCCATCCCTGAACACTATCTCTGATGATCTGAATGGCTCAACACTGTAATGCAACGGGACAAAGCCATCACCGGAAACAAAAACCTCGGTAGGCTCATTGTTTAGGAGGGGAGCTATCTGGAGGTTGATGTTTGATCTGCCGATAACCCTGTAGGGGCCTTCAATGTCCCCATCACCCATGTTGATGAAGACCAGCCTCTCAGGGACATCTGTACCCTCCCAGTCCTCAATATCAATGGGGACCCGTGATGAAACAAGGATTATGATACCTGTGAATTTTTCCTCATTGAGTTTCTCAAGGACCGGGTTTATTAGAAGGGGTCTGTTCCTGCCCCTGCTGAGACATCGCGGACCATCTCTCCGGAGGTCCCCGGAGGTTCTGATGGCTTCGTGTTCCCTCTGGCCAGGGAAGTAGACCCTGTTAACCCTCCCCGGGAAGGAATCGATAATTTCAGCTGAAACCTTCATTATATCCTCCCAGAGGACCGGTGATGGCTCAAGCACAAGGACCAGGGGCGTTGTCAGGTTCACCTCACAGTAAAGGTTCATGATCTCCGGCATCTGATTACATCCCCATCAACATATACTTCGAAATTTATATCTGACATTCCCCTCTCCTCTGCAAGGAGCAGCTGGTCAGCCACTATGTTCCCTATTTCATCTTCAAGGGCATTTACAAGACCTCTGCCCCCGAACTCTGATATTGAATCTCCATACTTCTCAAGGAAATATCCTGTTAATCCTCCGGAGAGGTGGAGCCGGTGCCCCCTGCCTGCGAATTTGTCGCGGAAGTTCTCTGAAATGTCCTTGAGTTTGTTTTCAATTATGTTCACCTGGTAATCCGATTTTTTCAGGTAGTTGAAGGCTATTATATGTGAACCTATTCTGTTAAGAAGTTCTCTTCTTGATATCTCATGCATGAAGAACTCTCTAACACTGCGCGTGAAGTGTTCCCTCACCCTTCTCTCCCTTTCAGAGTCAGAGAGATCGCTGTCATTTATTATTTCATCAAGTTTCCTCTGTTCAGATGTGGTGTTTCCCCTGCTGTCCACGGTTCTGGTCCCGATGTTGGATGTGAATATTATCACGCTCTCTGTGAAGAAGACCGTCTGTCCCCTGCTGTCTGTGAGGCGTCCATCATCAAGGATCTGAAGGAATATATCCATTATCTTGGGGTGAGCCTTTTCGATCTCATCAAAGAGGATGACCGAGAATGGTCTGTTCTTTATGGCGTTGGTGAGCTGTCCTCCCTGTTCATATCCAACATAACCTGGAGGAGAACCTATGAGCTTTGATACTGTGTGTTCTTCCTTGAATTCACTCATGTCAAACCTTAAAAATGCTTCCTCTGTATCAAACAGGTACTCTGCCAGTTTTTTGGCCAGGAATGTTTTACCAACACCTGTAGGCCCTGCGAAGAAGAACGTTGCCTTTGGTTTTGATTGTCCCCCCGATGAAAGGCCCACGACACCTGAACGTGCCTTCTTTATTGCATTCACTATCTCCCTGACTGCATGATCCTGTCCGACAACCCTCTCCAGAAACCAGTTCTCTGCCGAGTCCAGAAGCCCCTTTGGAGGCCCTGTGAGTGGTATCCTGCTCCATGGATCCTCTTCGGTACCTATACGGTACCTGTTAACTATTTTTCTCAGCATTGAAGAGGAGACTTCCTGGTTCTCATCAATTTCTTCCAGGACGTCGCTGAGGATGTTTTCGAGGTCCTTCATGTAGAGGCCCTCTGTGATGTTGGAGAGTAAGTCTATCTGATCGGATGGGATGCTTGCTGAGGCCAGTGTTGTGGAATAGTAAAGGTGTCTCTCTGCTCTGTCAGGGAGGGGTATCTCCATCACTGCTACACGGGGCGAGTTTGTATAGTACTCAACCGGGATCATCGTGTCCCTGAGGGCGATCATTATGAGGCGGTTGTTTTCAGATATGTTCTCTATTATCTTCTGTATGAGCGTCACAAGTTCTGCTGTGGGTTCAGAGTACATTCCATCTGGAGCGTAGCCTGTGATCTTGTCGATGTAATTTATAATAAAGATCTTTTTCTCATCAATGGAGGTTATTTCGTCCTCCAGCCATCTGTGGAGTACGTCACTGACTCTGTCCTGGCTTTCGGTTTTCCGTATCTCTGGCTGGTCCCCATTGAGTGGTGTGATCCTTTCAAGTGACCATATGGGAGAGTGACCCCTCCCTTCATGGTCAAAGAATGAACCCCAGCTCACTGTCTTATCGTATCCAAGTTCCTTGCCGGTCCTGTTGATAAGGTCTGTGAGGCCCCTGACGAGGTTTCCTTCCTCGGTGAGGTATGCGGTGTCCCTTATGTTTCCGTGGATTATGAGTACCTCTTTCTGATTCAGCAGTCTTTTAAGGTTATCCTGCCATACTGCCATGGATCAACATCTCCATCATATCCTTCTCATGCGACTTTCTGGAAGCCTCTTTGCTTTTTTCTCCTTTAAGGCTGGTTTATTCCTGGGTCCTCCCTGGTTCCCTTCGAATTTTGTCCGGATACCATATTCCTGGAGTTTCTCTGAGAATTTGTCGAACTGTTCATAGCAGGCTCCATCTTCAGCTGAAAATGGTGATTCAACATCTATTCTGTCCATGGTAAGTGAAAAGCGCATCTTTCCCGCGGAATATGATTTCAGCTCATATATGAGGGGGCTGGATGGGTCCTTATCATCCTCAAGGTATGGTTCTGAAACTTCCTTCCAGCCCATCCTTTCAGCGACCTCTTTAACGGAAGAGAGGACATGCCTGCGCATCCTGTCGTTTGATTCGAGTTTCTCGGCTTCCTCGATGAGGTCTCTCAGTTCATCTTCAAGACCTGGAATCCTGGTTTCGGCCCCGCTGAAGTCCTCTCCTTTCACGGCCTCCATGGCCTTCTCAATCTTCTCCCTGAACCTCTCTGAATCCGAAGACTTCCACTTCTCAAGGAGTTCCCCTGCGCCCTTAAATGCTGCATCGATACTCTCAAGTTCTGAAATTAACTTTGCTTCCTTTGAAAGGGTCTCGGCTTCTTTAATGAGACTCTTTAATTCATGTTCAAGATCAGCGGCCCTGATTTCGCCCCCGCTGAAGTCTCCCCTTTTCACGGCCTCCATGGCCTTCTCAATCTTCTCCCTGAACCTCTCTGAATCTGAAGATTTCCACTTCTCAAGAAGGTCCTTTTTCCAATTAAATCCTGCATTGATACTCTCAAGTTTTAACATGACCCTCCTTTTCCTTCTGGCCTTAACCTTTATATCGACCACGGTCCCCAGCAGTTCCCTGGCCATCTTCTCAGTACGTTTGAGGTCACTCTCAATTTTCTGGAGTTCGTTGCTGTTCATCGTGCTGTCGATATATACATCCGTGGCCCCATTAATCCAGGATTTCACCCCTGCAATTTCAGGAGACCTCTTCCATGCCCCATCAGGAATTTCATCCAGGTTTCTCAGTATCTCCGACTTCAGACCCTCAATCCTGGTCCTTGAACTGGCTATACCCGATAATGCCATCTCCCTTGCCTGAATCTCCCTTTCAAACTCAACCGGCGAGAATTTAAGTCCACTCATAGAATCACCATAAATTAACTGAACCACATTATGGTATGATTATACTTTAATTGTTTTTAACTTTATTTATAAAATGATGATTAGTTAACTTTATTAGATGAATGAAATTTAATCTAATCATCACACTGTAAAAGTTGAGGGTGGTGTCTATGGAAGGAGAGGATACCTGCGCTGGTTGTCTATTTCTGATTGTAATCCTTTTTGTATCCTATCTAATAATATCATGGATAGGTGTGTGGGGTTATCTGGCCCTGATAGCCATCATTGTTCTCTTATTGTTCTTGGTAGGTATTTCAGGCTCCTCTGATCAGCAGGAGCCTTCCGGGACCCATGCTTCCGGTAAAACAGTGCCGCCCATAAGTGGTGATATGATCGCCCTGAATGGCTTGAGGGACGGGCTTGACCCTGAGAGCCCTGAATACGGGGATGTAATTAAAAAGATTACCGGATACCTCAGGGACTCCTCTGATCCAGAGGTGAGGGCCAGGGCCGCTGATTACCTTGGAGAGACAGGGGACGCCGTGGTCCTTGATGCACTGAGGGAAGCCCTCAACGACCCCCATGAAACTGTCAGGGTAGCTGCCAGGAGGGCCATCGAGAGACTGAAGAAGGCTCAGAGGCCCCTGAAGGATAATTACGGGACACTGATATGCGGGAGGGACCTCTTCAGACCAAAGAAGATCCGCACCCGGGAGGGCCAGTTCGTGGTCTGCCGTGTCTGCGGTCACTCAAAGTTCCTTGAGGATGGTGTAAAGGAGGTTGTGGGTATAATCGGTGATGCTGAATACTCATGGAGACAGGAAGACAGGTTATTCATCAGCATGTGGGATGAGAAAACAAAAAATGCGAGAAACGCAGACATCGACACCCTCTGGATCACCGAGGCAGATGACCTTAACTATGGCTGGGCCATAGATGCTGTATATCAGAAACTCCAAAATGATGTGACAAGGGCAAAGCCAATCAGCGAAATACCTGTGATCATAAAGGGTGTCCCTGAACTATCTGAAGAAGAAATTGAAATCCTCCAGAACTTTGGAGGAATAAAAAATGGGATCTGATGAGATTCAGGATCCCTACACGGGTGTCCTATCAGCTGTTTCTGATACCTTCTGGATTGGCTAGCATCTGCAGATGTAACGCCCTCCTTCCTGGCCATCTGATTCTTCAGGGTCTCAAAGTCCCTGCGGTAATAAGCTGATGGTGCGGTGATCTCTGCAGAAGCTCCATAGGCTGCAGCATCCCCTGAGATCCCGGTTTCTGGTGAAGGCACTCCCTGCATGACAAGATTTATATACTGTGTGGTACAATGTACTGTGTGCAGCACATAGATGTGCCATATCATGTGAGGGATCATCCAATGAGCAGTGTCTGTGAAAGATTTGAAAGGGAGCTGAGGCGTGGCGCAATACAGCTTGCAGTGATCTGTCTACTTGAAAATGAGAGATACGGATACGAAATTGTTAAAAAACTCAAAGAATCCGGATTTCGCGTCGAGGAAGGAACCCTATACCCCCTCCTTAGAAGACTTGAAGGGGAGGGGATCCTCAGCAGCAGGTGGAGCACAGACGACACACGACCAAGGAAATACTATACTGTGACAGATTACGGGAAGAGAGTCAGAAAAAAGTGGCTTGAACTCTTCAGATCAATAAACAGGTCCCTTGAAGACCTTACGGAGGTTGATCAATGAATAAGGTTGATGAATTCATAGCAGCTGTGACCAGAAGGATGCCCCCTGAGGAGAGGGAGGAGGTTGCACGTGAACTGGAAACACATATACTTGACAGCGCAGAGGCGATAGCAGCCAGCAGAAAAACCGGCGTGAATGAGGATGTGATCCTGGAGGCCATTTCACGTATGGGATCCCCCGAAAAACTTGCGAGAATGTACCCATCAATCAGGAAATGGAGACTGGAGGGAATCGTCGATGGTGGGATCTGTGCAAGGTGCGGGACCTGTGCAGTGATATGTCCCAACAACATCCTGACATTCAATGGCAGACCCGAACTAACAGATGAATGCCTGAGAAATGGTCACGGGATGTGTTTCGAGGTATGCCCCCGGGTGTCATCAGGCAAATACCAGATAGGGATACGGGAAAACTTCAGGGAGGAGATCCTCTACGGGAGGGGCACTGCCAGGGGGCAGGACGGTGGAGTGGTAACCTCCTTCCTGAGGTACCTCATGGAGAATGACCGGATAGACGGCGCCATAGTTGTGGGTCATGAAAAATGGAAACCAGTATCGCTGGTTGTCCAGAGCGCAGATGACCTCGAAGCAACGAGCGGTTCAAAGTACAGCATATCAACCCTTGAAGCACTTAAAACAGCATCAGAACTTGGCCTTGAGAGTGTGGCGGTTGTTGCGCTGCCATGCCAGATCAATGGACTGCGTAAGCTTCAGTACTTCCCATACCTTGCAAAGCATGACCCTGAACTTGGAAGGAGCGGCAGACCCGTGAAGCTCCCCGAGATAAGGTACCTCATAGGCCTCTTCTGCACAGAGAAATTCGAATACACTGACCTAAGGGAGGCACTCGTGGATGAGGGCATTGATATCAGCGACGTCAAAAAGTTCGACATCAGGAGGGGTGAAATGGTTGTCCATCTCGATGGAGGCGAACTCACCATTGAACTCAGCAGGATAGGGCTCTGTGATGGCTGCAGGCTCTGCAGGGACTTCGATGCTGAACTTGCAGACGTCTCCATAGGCTCTGCCGGAAGCCCTGATGGGTACTCAACCGTCATAATAAGGACAGATAGGGGTGCTGAAATCAGGGAGGCCCTGGATCTGCTGGAGGGCGCAGACCGGGAGGCCATCGAAAGGCTGAGGAAACTGAAGCTAAAAAGATTCAGAAGGGAAATTGAGAAAAGAAGAGAAAACGGTGATTACATATCCTTCTACTGGACCTCAGATCACCCCGGGGTCTCAGAGAGGGCTGATGGAACATACTTCATAAGGATAAGGGCACATCCAGCCGGATGGTACAGCCCCGACAGAATCAGGGACATCGTTCAGGTGGCAGAGAAATACGGTGCAAGGATCAAAATCACCAACAGGGGATCCTATGAACTCCACGGGATAAATGGCTTTGACGTTGAAGACGCCGTCAATGAACTGAACTCCGCAGGGCTCCTCACAGGTTCAGAGGGCCCCCTTGTAAGGGCAACCCTCGCATGTCCGGGTAAGGAGAACTGTGGAAGCGGGATCATAGACACAGAGGAGATCTGCACCGCAATCGAGGAAAGGTTCAGGGAGAGACCAGCCCCCTACAAATTCAAGATAGCTGTAAGCGGATGTCCTAACAAGTGCATGAGGCCCCAGATACATGACATTGGAGTGGTGGGTGTCGAATTTCCCGTAACCTCTGAGGATCTCTGCAATGGCTGCGGAAGATGTGAAGAGGTCTGCAAGGTTGAGGCAGTCAGCGTAAGGGGGGAGACATCCTACACCAGCTATGACCTCTGTGTGGGCTGCGGGAAGTGCATAAGATCATGTCCGCACAGCGCAAGGGAGGTTAAGGATAAGGGTTATGTGCTCTACATTGGCGGTAAAGCTGGAAGAGAACTCAGGGAGGGTCTGAGCATGCGCATTGATGATCCCGGTGAAATACTTGACTGCATAGATGCCGTCCTGGATGTGTACGGGAGGTACGCAGATAAGCCCCAGAGGGAGAGGCTTGCAGCCACAATGAAACGTCTGGGGGAGAATGAATTCATGTCGGAGGTCATGATGGTACTGAAACGGAAAAAATAAAAGAGAGGGTTTATGTTATCCTGACACTGCTGAGTATGGCCTCAAGGGTTGCAGTATCAGATAGTGGGCCCTCATACATGAAGGCATAGCCACTGGTCCTGCTGAGCTTCATGTAAACGAAGGTGGTGCGCGTTGTTGAGTCCGTGGCTGTTACCACTGCAGCGTTACGCCCTGCTATACTGCGTATCTCTGCAGATGTAACACCCTCATTTTTAGCCATCTGATTTTTTACTGTCTCGACGTCCTTGAGGTAGTAACCTGATCGTGCCGTGACCTTTGCAGCGGCAAAATCATGACTGCTGTTACCCACATAGACTATAACATCCTTTGAAATTCCGGGTTCCTTTGTGAAGGCACTCTGGGCATTCTCAGGGTTAAATGTCTCCCATGCCGCAGGATAGGTGAAGTTCAGTGTTCCGTCAGAGAAACTCTTATACTGGGGTTCCTCACTCACACAACCCTATACAAGCACCGTTGCGGCCACAAGAACCAGAAATAAAATCTTCTTCATGATTAACCTCCTTGATAATTAAGTTGTCAGTGACTGGATTTATAATTTTCGCGCAGGTTAACACGAGTGCTCCCATGTCCTATCAAGGCAGTAGCTGATGCCGGTCCCCCAATCAGAGACATGACATATCCCAATCAGAGACATGACATATAAACATAGGATGAGGCAGTTCCCGCAAACAGAGCCATAACATATAAACATATAAATACTCCTCCAGTGAAAGATTAGGAACTATAAAGGGTTAACCCCAAAGTATAAGCAACCCCATGATAAAAGATTCATGATCTGAAGAATTGATTTTAGGTTGATAACCATGAAGGTTAAGGAATGGTGTATGTTCTGTGGGGAATGTGCAGGTGTATGCCCACGGAACCTCATAGAGGTTAGGGAGACATCCCTCAAATTCAGAGAGGATGAGTGCATGGAATGCAACATATGCATACAGGTGTGCCCGGTCAGGGCCCTTGAGAGGTGATCATCATGGTGACTGAAGTGGATGTACTTGTAATCGGAGCCGGGCCAGCCGGTTCAACCGCAGCAAAACATGCAGCCCTTGGAGGAGCCGATGTGCTCCTTATAGACAAGAAATCAGAGATAGGAGCCCCGAAGAGGTGTGCTGAGGGTGTGTCCATAGGGGGCCTTGAGTCCCTGGGTATAGAGCCAAACCCCCGCTGGATCACAAAGAAACTTGACGGTGTCCGCATGGTTTCACCAAACGGCACCGATGTATGGTTAACATCCGATAAGGTCGAGCTCCCTGAGGCAGGTTACATCCTTGAGAGGAAGGTCTTCGACAAATTCATGGCCATGGACGCTGCAAGGGCCGGCTCCAGGATAATGGTGAAGACCATTGCAACCGGCATGGAGAGGACCGATGACGGCTACCTTGTAAGTGCCGAGTGCATGGGAGAGAAATTTGAGATAAAGGCCAGGATAGTCATCGCTGCAGATGGACCCGAATCAAGGGTTGCAAGGTGGGCCGGCCTCAACACAGCCACAAGGCCGAAGGATATGGAGTCAGCGGCCCAGTTTGAGATGGTCGGTGTTGAGATGGAGGACAACAACTGTATAGAGTTCTACTTTGGAAGCGTTGCTCCTGGCGGTTATGCCTGGATATTCCCGAAGGGCGATGACATCGCCAATGTTGGTCTTGGGGTTCTTTCAACAGAGACCGATAAGAGCGCCTATGAGCACCTCCTTGAGTTCGTTGAATCATGCCCTGCCACCAGGAATGCGCAGCCGGTTGAACTCAACATTGGAGGTGACCCGGTTGGTGGCATGCCAAAGAAACTGGTGGCCGACAGCCTCATGGTTGTGGGTGACGCCGCAGGTCAGGTCAACCCCCTCACAGGTGGAGGTATAATAAGCGGTATGAAGGGGGGTATGCTCGCAGGCCAGGTTGCAGCTGCAGCTGTCTCTGAGGGTGATGTAACTGCCAGGCGGCTCGGTGAGTATGAGAGGCTCTGCCGTGAAGAGATTGGGGATGAGATATCAAAGTATCTCAAGGTCAAGGAGTACCTGCTTACACTCAGTGACAGTGAGCTCGACTCAATTGCAGAGGCCTTCCAGGACGTTGAATTTGAGAAGGTGAGCACCACCGAGCTTGTGAAGAAGCTCATAAAGGTTTCGCCAAAGGCTCTGCTCAAACTCGGAAAACTCTTCTAATAAAATTCTAATTTTCTTCATTTAATGACAGGAACATGAGCTGCTGTTAGTATTTCGCTGGCTGATAAACTGATCGGTTCCATACCCCCATACCCATGAGGACCAGTTTTCATGAATCCGTTTTTTAAGATCCTGGGATCTCCTGTGAGATGAAAACTGCAGATATTAAATAATAGGAAATAGAGAATATTACTATTAACAATAAAGGGGGTGATTGAAGATGGCATTTATCATGGAACCGGTGCTTACCATTAATTTTATATTCTGCATGATAATCCTGGTAATGGGATACCTGGGCTTCAGGAAACTTGAAAGTCCGCTGCTCCTTTACATCGGAATAGCCTTCGGGTTATTTGGAGTATCACACCTGGCCCAGCTGGCAGGATACCCAAGTGGTGCGGTGGCACTTATAATAATCCGGATCATAGCTTACCTGCTGGTCATTTTCGGCATTTTTCAGGCAATAAAAAGTTGATTGAGCCGGGAATCTCAAAGGTTTAATAAGAGTGAGTTGCAGGGTTCCTCCAGACACCCGCATGCAAATTCTGCTGGGGGATCCTCAAGGAAATTTTCAGAGCGCATTTCACTGAATGAAGGGTTCTGAACTCTTCCAAATATTAGTTTTTTTGCATATCTGGCTGCAGATGAATTTCATCACCTCTCCAGAAAAATCAGGACCTTCCTGAATAGAGGGCTGGAGAGATAACCTTTAACGCCCACAACCCTGAAAATCCTGAATGATAATGAGGATCACCTCAGGAAGAGGAGCACCAGTATGCATATTATGTATATGGTCACAAGAACCCTGTGATAGATCACATCGGCCACCTCAACCATGCGCTCCCTGTCCCGGAAGTTTGAGAGATAGAGGGGTACCGTTGCAAGGAATGGTGGTACTATGACCAGGAGAATCTGGAGGATGCTGATATACCCCGAGAGGTAAGAGAGGGCGAGTAAAATGCAGAATGCCGTGGACACCAGAGTTGTGAGGCCACGCATCTCCTTGTACATGAGGTATGTCCCCATACCCGCCAGGTACATGAGCACATATACTGGTACAGGTACCATCAGGAGACCCCCTAGGAGTACAGCGGCAGATGCAAGTCTCAGGACGGTGTTTGTTGCGGTGCTTGCAAGGGGGGCGATGACAGTATCCTTAAGCCTTACAGGTGGCAGTGTGTACAGGAACTGGTTCAGGACCATCAGAAGGAGTATCAGACAGAATACCCTGTCCAGGAGACAGGCACCAGCAAGGGACACCAGAAGGAGGATGCCCACAAAGAGCAGCACCTTCCGGGGATCAACATGGTTCTCTATGAAGGGCCTCTTCCTCTTCATCCTGTCCCTTCTATCATTATCAATGTCTGTGAGGTCATTCAGTGAGTAAAGGGCCCCCCAGAGTAATGTGACAAGGAGTAGCCCGGCAAGGAATCTGAAGGGGTCTGCAGCCGATGCATAGGTGAGTGCAAGGAGGTACATGTGGATGTTCTTGGCGCCCCAGCTCATCCTTGTTGAACGAAGGAGTGTCCTCAGCATGATCTCAGCTTCTCCAGTATGATCCTTGGTCTGCAGCCGTAGAGGTCAATCAGTCTCTGGATCTCAGATTCATCAGCATCAAGGTGGGCCCTTATAATATTTAAGGTTTCCTTTCTGCTGTAATCTATTTTCACCGCCCTGAAGGGGATTGAAAGTGTATGAAACAGGAGAGAAGAAATAACCGGGATATCAGTGAAGAGGTCATACTTTTTACCCCTGAAGTAAAACCTCCATGCTGTCTGAAAGATGATGTTGACCTCCGCAAGGATCCTCCTGTTTTTGAGGTACTCCCCCGCACATTTAAGGTAAAACCTGAGTGGCTCCAGGCCCCCATTTCTGGTCCACTGGCTGAAACCGGAGAAGCTGGAGAATTCATGGCTGTCATGGAACCTGTCAGCGAAGAGCACGGCATCAAATTCCTTTAACCTCCTGTAGAGATCAGCCCCGGTATCTGCACCCAGCTCCTCCTTCATCCCCTCCATCACATGATGGAAAACGTCATCTGCACTCAGATCCGGGGATTCAAGTTTGCATGGAACCTCATATACGTGCAGCTCTGCCTCCCTTATGGCCCTGTAAATGTTGGCCGACTTACCTGTCCCCGGCGCCCCCACAACGTGGAGTATCTCACCCCGCACATCCTTCATTTGCCTGATGATCTCCAGGAGGCGCCGGTATGGTTCCGTCTCTATGAATATATTATTATCATCTGCCGAGTTAACCTTGTAATCCATAATAATAATTAACCCCCTCAAACATATAACTGTACGGTGATGGTATGAACCTCAAGACCCATGCATTCAATGACCGTGGAAGGATACCCTCAAGGTACACCTGCGATGGCGAAAACATTTCCCCACCCCTATCCTGGGATGGGGTTCCAGGGGAGGCCAAATCCCTTGCACTGATATGTGACGACCCGGATGCACCGTCAAAGGTCTGGACCCACTGGGTCATATTCAACATTCCCCCTGACTCCACCGGCCTGGAGGAGAATGTCCCGGATGCTGGAAGGCTCCCTGATGGTTCAGTCCAGGGCTACAATGATTCAGGGACCCTCGGATACAGGGGGCCGTGCCCGCCTTCAGGTGTTCACAGGTACTTCTTCAGGTTATACGCCCTTGATACCGTCCTTGACCTGGAGCCCGGGGCCAGTAAGGAGGATGTCCTGGAGGCCATGGAGGGCCATGTGCTGGGTGAGGCGAAGCTCATAGGGCTCTACCGGCGTGGTTAAATGGAGTTTCAGGTTAATCTGCAGAGAGACGGTGGCTGTAGATACAAGGAGTCCAAGACCTGTTTCAGTACTGCAGATGAACCTTAAAATAGAATCCAGAGTAAACATTTCTTTTTACTGAAGAACCATCAGCTCTAAATAGTTCATTTAATGGGCTGATGGTATCGAATCACAGGCCTCAGATGTTATTGGGGACCCTCAGCTTCGCCGGGAGGGCCTTTATACGTGCAGGTGCACCTATTGCAAGGGACCATGGTGGGACGTTTCTTGTTACCACCGCTCCAGCAGCCACCATGGCGCCCTCACCGACCTCAATCCTTGACAGGAAGGTGGAGTTCGCACCTATGGATGCACCCTGCCTTATTATTGGGCCCCTCAGCTTGTACTTGACCCTTATGGGGTAGCGGTCGTTGGTGAAGCATGCGCAGGGGCCTATGAACACATTGTCCTCTATGTAACTGTTCTTGGGCAGGTAAACATTCGACTGTATACTCACATTGCTACCTATCTTGGAATGACCCTCGATGACCGTGTTTGTACCTATGAGAACATCATCGCCTATGGTCGTTTTCTCCCTTATGAGGACATTGTGCCCCGTCCTGAGGTTATCGCCTATGGTGACATCATTGTATATGACGGTGTTTGAGCGGAGCAGGGGGTTCTTGCCTATAACAGGGGGTTTGCTGAACTTCTTATAGCCATAACCCACAATTATATTCTCACTTTCCCTTTTATAGCCCCATTCCTCTTCCTGGTCACCAAAAAGAAGACTTCTTATGTTTGGCATCTCAGCATTCATCCCCCGACGAGATTTTTCAGGTTGATCCGCTGCCTCAGTGGCAGTTTTTTCTTTACCAGCCGACATCCGGGTTTCCAGTCACTTACTGCACAATCCCTATATTAATATTGACAGCGCCCATAATATATTTTGTGTTGAACTGGAATCCTCCAGCTGATACTGTTAATGCGGGAAGTATGCTCATGGATGCAGATGAACTTGCAGGGATGATAAGGGATATCAGGAAGGATATAGGGCATGGAGATGCGGATATACGCATAGTGGATGTTGTCCTCGATGAGAAGAGAGACAGCCTCCTGATCGTTGCACCTGATCGCTCTGACAAGTCGGCCATAATAGGTAAGGGCGGCTGGGTGGCCGGTAGGCTGAGGGAGAAACTGGGAGTAGGGAGGGTCCATGTTGAAGCAGAGACCGACATCATCATAAGGAGACACAGGGTCGGCCTTGCCCTTGAGAGGATCAGTGAACTTGAAGGATCCTTCAGGGTCCTGAAAATACTTGAGGAAGCCCTTAAAATGCGCATGGAGTATCCATCAGGCCTTGAATTTCTCCTTGAGCTTTCCAGATCAGGTGCCGATGGTCCCGAGGTGGCTGTGGCACTATCGGGTGGGGTGGACAGTTCATTCTCCCTCATAGCCGCGGTTAAACTTGGACTGAGACCCTTTGCCCTCACAGTTGACCCCGGCACCATAATACTGCCAGGTCACGTCAGGAGGTCTCTTGAGGAACTCTGCAGCCTCCTCGGTGTGAGACACGAGTACATAGGTGCAGAGCTGGGCGATATCCAGAGCGGGGCCCTCGATGGGAGGTTCCACCCATGTGGGCGCTGTTCAGGACTGATTGAGAGTACTGTTATGGATAAAATAAGAAATATGGAAATTGACACCGTAATATTCGGTGACCTTCTCTCCACTGGCTATCAGTCGGTCAATGTGGACGATGGCATTCTTAGGGTCAATCTGCCGGCCCTCTTCGCGGCTTCAAAGCAGGAGGTTAGATCAGTGGCATCTCTTCATGGTGTGAGGTCCTCAATGAACTTCGGCTGTCCACTACTGGGGGAGGTTCACCGCAGGCACCCCCATCTCAGGCGCTACTCCATACAGAGGGTCCTGCGGGAGACAAGGGCAGGTGTCCTTGAACCGGGCGAGGCCCTTGACCTTATCTGGAGCATCTGCAGTCCCTGAATACGCTCACCCTCAGCCAAATATCTTGAGTACCCCGTAGATTATGAGGAAGATGCCAACGAGGTAGCCAACCAGCTGGGGGTAGATTATCATCAGTATACCTATCAGCACTGCAAGAAGTCCCACTATTCTGTTTTCGTTTTCAGATTCCATGTAATAATTATTTATCAAAAAGGATATATAAAAATTTCTGGGAAACTGTCAGGAAATTCCCTTAACCCCAATTTACGGGAACCTCCAGGAAAGGTCAATAACCTGCCTGAAAGTGCGGGGAGCATGAAAAAGAGTTATTTAATCCCGTCAGGGAAACTTCCTCATTTCCTCTCAGATTCAATGAAGGACTTCATCTCCTCAACCGCAACCCTGACCATCTCAGGGGCGGGTCCTCCAGGTATCCTCCTCATCCTGACGTTCTCAAGGGGATCAAGGGCCTTCTCAACAAGTTCAGGGTCAAGTTCAAGTTTCCGTCCGGTGACCTCCAGGCTGACCTCGTCAAGGTAAACTGAATCCACGTCACCGGGTGCGAGGCCGTCCTCAATGGCCCTTGTAACAAGCCTTCCCACTATCCTGTGGGCCACCCTGAAGGGTATCCCCCGCTCACGTACTATGATGTCTGCAAGGTCTGTGGCTGTTGCGAAGTTGGCACCTGCAAGTTCAAGGGCCCGGTCCCTGTTAACCCTGATGCCGAGGAGCATTCCCCTGACAACCCTGATCATTGAGAGTACCGTGTCGACGGCCCTCCAGAGGTGGGGTGTTACCTCCTGCAGGTCCCTGTTGTAGGTGTAGGGGAGTGCCTTCATGATTCCAAGGATGGTTACAAGTTCTCCCTGGACGGTGGATGTCTTTGCACGGGCTATCTCAGCCACATCAGGGTTCTTCTTCTGGGGCATGATGGATGATGTTGATGAGAATTCATCAGGTATCTCCACGATACCGAACTCGTGGGTGCTCCAGAGTATCATCTCCTCTGAGATCCTGCTGAGGTTCACTGCCAGCATTGAGAGGTCGAATACCGTCTCTGCTATGAAGTCCCTTGCACTGACGGCGTCCATGGAATTTTTCATGTAATCTGAGAACCCGAGGAGCCGGGTCGTGAGTTCCCTGTTTATGGGGAAGCTGGTTGTTGTCATGGCAGCGGATCCCAGGGGGTTCTGGTCAACCCTCTTAAGGGTATCCTGGAGCCTCTCATAGTCCCTCCTGAGGGAGCTGGCGTAGGCCATGAGGTGGTGGCCTAGGGTTGTTGGCTGGGCATGCTGAAGGTGGGTGTAGCCCACCATGACGGTTTCGGTGTGATCGAGGGCAAGGTCTGAGATACTGTCAATAAAATCAAGGAGTTCACGGCTTATTGTCCTTATCCTCTCCCTGAGGGCCAGTCTGAGATCGGTTGCGACCTGATCGTTCCTGGATTTGCCTGTGTGCATGAACCCTGCTTCCTCTCCGATCCTGGCCGTTACATAGTTCTCAACGGCCATATGGATATCCTCCACTGATGGGTCCATGTCAAGGGCCTCTATACCCTCCTCCCTGAGGCTTTCAAGGGCATCTATGATTTTAGCGGCCACTTCCTCAGGGATTATGCCCTCATGGGCCAGCATGCGTGTATGTGCCATGTTACACTCAATGTCGGCCTCAAATATGTGGTGATCAAATGTGAGGGATGATGTGAACTCCGCGGCCTCATCCTCCATCCCGCTATTCAATCTGCCAGCCCTCAGGTTCAAGTTTCCACCTATTCCCTGTTTTTCCATTCGGTGTATCCGCATTTACCGCAGGCGTACCTGTCCCCATGGTCTGCCATGAAGACACCGTTTGAGCACCTGACACAGAAGGGGTTCTTCCTGACGAGTTTACCGTCCTTGACCTCGTAGAGCTCAAATTTCTTCATCTATTCCTCCTCCTCTTCCTCTGATGCCTCAGTGTTCTTCTTTATCACGTGTTCGGGTTCTATCTCGGTGAGTTTCTCAGCTGACTCATAGATCTTGGCATAGCCGGTCGCCCTTGGCTCACCGAAACCCTGGTCAATTTTGTCAACCACGAGAAGATCCTTATCAGCGTCAAGCATTGCAACGAGTTTGTTCTTAACTTCAAGGACCTTTGGGGTTGATTCGCCCTCGTATAAGCATTCAAACCTTATCTCCTTCCTGTTTAAGAGTGGGTTTTCCTTTTCCTCGATTATGTTAATCTCCATTTTATGCCTCCTCAAATTTTTTCATGAGTTCTTCAGCCTTACTGGATGTTTCACTGGCCCTCACCAGCACAACGCCCTCATCTGGCTGTCCGTAGAGGATCACTGTGTCAGGTGGGGCGAGAAGTATTGATGGTAAAACGGCGAGGTCCTCCTCACCGTCAACAACTATCATGAAGCGCTCTCCTCTCTCTGTGGCGCCCTCTATGGCCTCTTCGATGGATTTCCAGAGGCTCTCTGTTACTGTGCCTGGCGGGTTCCTGGATCTGAGAATGGTTGCTGTGTCCCTGAATTCATGGTCAGAGTCCCTTCTCTGGATCCTGTTATCTATTATGCTGACATCGGGTTTAAGGCCATGCTCCAGTGCATTGCGGGTTGTGACGTCACCAACCGTTATGAGGAATGAGTTCCCCACATCAACGTCACTGAATGACCTGTGGAGCTCTCCAAGTGGCCTTTTGAGCTCCGCCCTCAGTTCCTCCGGCAGTATGTACACTATCTGACCCTCAGCGCGTATTCACCAGGCAGTGTTATGTTGAGCTCCCTGGCTATATCTGATTTATCCGGATCTATTATTATGAGGAGTCCGCTCCAGTTGGTGGATGCCGGGACATTGCAGACCGGGCATCTTTCGTCACTGGTGATTCTCTTACACCTTGTGCATGCCTTCTCAGTCATTTTTTACTCTTCCTCTTCTCTTCTTCAATCCATTCGAATTTTCCAAGGCCGGGCTGCCTCATGGTGAGGCCCACCTTTACGCCCTCTCTTCGGCCCTTGAGGCTGAGTGCGACTATCCTTGCCCTTACAAGGTCGCCCTCGTCGAGGCGTCTGCCTGACTCCTTACCTGTGAGGGAGCCCTTCTTGGGGTCGTAGGTTATGTAGTCGTCGGTTACCTGTGAAACGTGCACCAGGCCATCCACCGGACCTATGCGCACGAAGGCTCCGAACTCTGCTATCTCTATAACCTCACCCTCAACGATTTCATGTAGTTCAGGTTTGAAGAAGAGGGCTGTGAAGGTCACCTCATGGTAGGCGGCACCGTCACCCATTATAACCTTTCCTATCCCTATATCCTCTATCTCTTTGACGGTTATCAGCTGCCCGAGGTTCTTATCCATCCTTCCAACGTAGGTCTCGTTTAGAACCTCGACGGCGACCTCCTCCAGTGGCTCTTCAAAGCGGTCTGGAGGTATTCTGACGGTATCAACAATCTTTGTTACATAATACAATGGGATCCCCCATTAAAGAATTACTCCATATATTTTTTCCTGTAGAGTTCTATGGAGTGGTTGACTGCTTCAAATGCCTTTTCAGCACCCTCCCATCCGAGTGTCTCTGTTTTTTTACCTTCAAGTTTCTTGTAGGTTTCAAAGAAGTTTGCTATCTCCTTAAGGTTGTGCTCTGGTATGTCTGAGATGTCCTTTACATCGGCGAAGTGCGGGTCTGCCACAGGCACCGCCAGGATCTTGTCGTCCTGGTCGCCACCATCGATCATCCTTAAAAGGCCTATGGGTCTTGATTCTATGATGCAGCCCGGGAATGTTGGTTCATCCATGAGTACGAGGATGTCCATGGGGTCTCCGTCATCGTAGAGTGTCCTTGGTATTATACCGTACTCTGCAGGGTAGAATACTGCTGAGTAGAGTACCCTGTCAAGGGCGAATGCCTGAAGGTCCTTGTGGTATTCGTACTTGTTCCTTGAACCCTTTGGTATTTCAACAACCGCATAGACAACCTCGGGTACTGATGGTCCCGGTTCAATATCCTTCCACAGATTCATGAGTAAACCTCCTACTCCAATATATGCCCATCCACTCCAAGATATCTTTTCTGTCTCAGGTAGACAACGGGTATTCCCTTCGACCTTGCCCTTCTTCTGAGTTCCCGGTCGCTGGTGCAGAGGACATCTGAGATCCGGAGAAGCGCGTCGTCAACGGTTTCACCTTCAAGGAGTTTCTCCTCAAAAATCCTGAAGGGGGGTTTCTTTGCGAGTGCGAGTCCAATGGACGCGGCTATCCTCGCATCACCGCCTGAATGTCTCTTTATGCCTTCAAGTTCCCCTATGACGAAGGATGGGACAAGAAGGTCGTTTTTTGGGAAGAGTCTCCGGAGCTCGGATACGATGTCGACCCGGAACTGGTAGGGTATCATAAAAAATTGGTGTCTATGACCACCCTATTTGATGATACCATATCCTATCAGCCTCCATCTTGCACCGACACGCCTGGAGAGGGCTATCCTCTGACCCTCCTCTGCGCATGCAGGGAGTTTGAGGACCACGTCGGCATCATCTGCCCTGGCAGATTTGACAACACCCACCGTGGTTGTGGTACCGACGTTTATCATCAGGGGTTCCCCTGTCTTTATGGGTTCGACCTTGGTCTCCTCCTTGGTACCGACAACCCTCTCCAGGAGGTGTGTCTCCATGGTGAATGAGTGCCTTACAGGTGGCAGTGTGCCTGGTTCCCCGGCAACTGACCCTGAAAGTGAGTCCGCCTTGGTGAGGGCTGGATCCAGGAGTGTCCCGACACCGACGAGTCCGCCGGGTCCAACCTCTTCCATCTCCTCTCCACCGGCCACCAGGCCCGTGATTGTGGAGTGCAGACTCATCCAGGTCTGCTTACCGTCCTTTTTGACCTGTATGCCCGGTCTTATCTCTATCTCGTCTCCAACCCTGAGCCTGCCCTGGACCAGTGAGCCCCCTATAACTCCTCCTGCGAGGTGTTCGGGGTCTGCGCCGGGTTTGTTTATGTCAAAGGACCTGGCCACGTACATCCTGGCAGGTTTATCAACGTCCCTCTTGGGGGTTTTGATTCTCTCCTCAATGGTTTCAATGAGGATATCAATGTTGGCGCCCTGTTGAGCAGATACCGGTATTATAGGTGCATCCTCAGCGCAGGTACCCTTCACGAACTCCTTGATCTCCCTGTAGCTTTCAAGCGCCCTCTCCTTCGAAACGATATCTATCTTGTTCTGGACGACGATGACATCCTTCACCCCTATAACATCAAGGGCCATGAGGTGCTCCTTTGTCTGGGGCTGGGGGCATGGTTCGTTTGCAGCTATCACGAGTATGGCGCCGTCCATGAGGGCTGCTCCAGAGAGCATGGTAGCCATGAGGGTTTCATGGCCCGGGGCATCCACAAAGGAAACCTTCCTGAGGAGCTCTGTCTCTGTGCCGCACCTCTCACATATCTCTGCCGTTGTATAGCACATTGGGGCTTCGCACTGCGGGCACTTCCTGAAGGTTATGTCGGCATAGCCCAGACGTATGGAGATGCCCCTCTTGGTTTCCTCACTGTGTGTGTCGGTCCAGACACCTGAAAGTGCCTTTGTAAGGGTTGTTTTACCATGGTCCACGTGCCCCACAAGACCAATGTTTATTTCGGATTGATTTTTCACAGATTACACCTATAAACGCTTTTATTATTCCTCATCGGCGCCAAGGAGTTCTTCGAGTGGTTTCTCACCCTTCTCAATGACAACGGTGTTTATCTGGACTATGTCATCAGATATTGTGTTTCCCCTGAAGGTTTTTCTTCTTCTTTCGCCATCGCGTCTGGGTTTATAGCCCACACCGCCTGATACAAGGCTCCTTATCCTCCTTGCACCTGGCACTGTCTTCTTCATCGGGAAACCGTTCTTATCGCTTCCACCTGTGATCTTCAGTTTGTATCCGCTGAGGCCTATTATTGATCCATCGAATTCGTCGCCTATGGTGAGGCCAATGAGGCCCCTGGACTCTGATGGGTCGACCTCCATCTGGACGCTCTTCTCCTTGTCTGAAATCACAACCTTAAATGCCAATATATCTCCTCCTTATATTTTAAAATGGTGCCTTCATTCCCCAGTCAGGATTCTTCTTCCTCTTGATTTCAGCTATCTTATCCATGAGATCAAGTTCCTCGTCTGTCAGATCCCCTGAGAGCTGTTCTTTAAGGATGTGGTAGTGGTTTTCGGGTATGTCAACGTAGAGTGTATCTCCCTCATGGATCGTCTTACCATAAACAGCATCCTTTATGGCCATTGCAACCTTCTGGCCGCGTGATGCTGATTTGAGGTTTTCACCCTTGTCCTGCATGCTCTCCACGGTACCCACCGTCTCCCCATCATCATTCATGAGGGGGTAGCCCTGCCTGATGACGCCTGTGAGGACCTCAACTCCTCCAATGGCTGGCTTGCTCTGTCTGAAGACCAGTTTGGGTATGAGTCTTATGCTTGCAGGTTTTATGATGGCTTCCATCCATTTCTTTTTCTTCTCTTCCTCAATGCCCCTGACCCATTCCTCATATTCCTCCATGAGCCTGTAGATGACGTTGCCCTGGAAGAGCTTTATGTCTGAGTTTTTGAGTTCCTGGGCTGCTGAGGGTATCACCTTAACATTGAAGGCTATTATGGCCCCATAGACCCTGTCCTCCTGGAGGGCTATACCTGCATTCACCACGTCCCTCCTTGAGACGTCACCTATGTCTGCCACCTTTATGGGGACATCCATGTCCCTGAGGATCTTGACCACCGCCTCCAGTGATCCGAGGGTGTCTGCCTTCACAACGACGCCTGCCTCATCGGTGTCTATCTTGATGTCCTCGATTTCGCTGAGTATCTCCTCCCTCACCTTCTCGGGGTCTGTTACAACCCTGAGGGGTGAGCCGGCCATGACGTCATCGATGCCCGGTGCCACGATCTTTATACCGGCTGCTGCAACGACCTCATCGACCTTCTGGAACTTCTTCCTGGATTCCCTCATCTCCTCGAGGGGCCTTGGTTTGAGGAGTGATCTTATCCTGGTGGATATGACATCCTTTGATGTCATCATGGCTATGGTGTCGTCCTTTCTGAGTATTCCATCATATATTACAGCGTCTATGGTCATGCCGAGGCCTGTCTCCTCCTTGACCTCCAGGATGGTGCCCCTGGCAGGGGAATCCTCCTCGATTTTGAGCTGCTCCCTGAGGTACTGCTGTGCCAGTCCCATGAGCATTGTGAGGAGTTCAGGTATACCCTCGCCTGTTATGGCACTTATGGGTATTATGCTGACCTGTGAGGCGAAGTCTGTGACCCTGTCGAATCTCTCTGATTCAAAGCCCTCCTCATGGAGTTTGCCCACAAGTTCATAGACCTTTGTGTCCAGTTTCTGCTGGACCTGGATGTCCTGTTTGCTGAAGGTCTCCATGAAGGGGCGTCCCTCGTGGACCCTCCATCCATGGATCCTGTCTATCTTGTTTGCAGCCACCACGAAGGGTGTCCTGTACATCCTGAGGATGTTGAGGGCCTCCTGTGTCTGGGGCTTGAATCCCTCATTTATATCGACTATGAGTATTGCAAGATCCGCAAGGGCCCCTCCACGTTTTCTGAGGGTTGTGAACGCCTCATGTCCTGGTGTATCAATGAAGAAGAGTCCTGGTAGTGTTTCCCTGATCGAGAATTTTTTGAGGAAGTCTCCGCAGATCCCCTCAATGACATCCATGGGTATCTCTGTGGCCCCTATGTGCTGGGTTATACCACCTGCCTCCCTTGAGGCAACTGCGCTGCCCCTTATATGGTCAAGAAGTGTGGTTTTCCCGTGATCCACGTGTCCGAGTACTGAGACGATGGGTGATCTGATCTTCATTGGAATCTCCGCGTTTATTCCTCGTATATCATTTCTCTATCAGGCATCTCGTAACTGCAAATTTCCGATTCATCAAAGAAAAGTTTAATCTCCCTTTCGGCTGATTCTGGAGAATCTGAAGCGTGTATTATGTTTCTACCTGTTTCAAGGGCGAAGTCTCCCCTGATTGTCCCGAGGTCTGCCTCTGCAGGGTTGGTTGCGCCAACCATCTTCCTTATGAGGGATATGCAGTCCTTACCCTCAATGACCATTGCAATGACAGGTGCTGATGTTATGTAGTCCACCAGGTCCCTGAAGAAGGGCTTTTCCCTGTGTTCCTGGTAGTGCTCCATTGCAAGGTCTTCCGGGATCTGCAGCATCTTAAAGGCGACTATCTTGAGTCCCCTGTCCTCGAACCTGGCTATTATCCTTCCTGCGAGGCGCCTTTTTACTGCGTCAGGTTTTAACATTACAAAGCTTTTTTCCATCATTTTTTGACCCATTTAACTTTTCTTGGAACCCTTCCCAGTTTTATCATGTTTTTCTCGCATTTGCTGCTGCAGAAGAAATAGATTGTACCGTCCCTTTTGACGTACATCTTGCCGGTGCCTGGCTCTATTTCTTCATGGCAGAATGAACAGACTCTCATTGGTAAACACCTGCCTGATTATGGGGTCCTTATCTCCTTTGCCTCTCGGATGGTGTCGAGGAGCATCAGGATGTCGCCTTCCCTTATGGGACCCATAACGTTCCTTGTCAGTATCCTTCCCTTATCTCTTCCATCAAGGATCCTGCATTTAACCTGCATTACCTCTCCAGTCATCCCGGTTCTCTTGAGAACCTCAATAACCTCTGCTGGAGTTGCGTCATCCATTAAATCACCTTTATTAAATTGAAATTGAAAGGCTTTTAGTGCCTTTCATCTATTTCTTAAGTTCTTCGACCTTTTCTATTATCTCTTTTATGAGGTCCTCGGCGTCGCCTGCCTCAACGATGGCTGATGATGCTGTTCCAACGTTCAGACCTGCGGCTGCACCCAGTTCATCCTTTGTTGGGATGTATATGTATGGTATTTCCTTTTCCTCTGCGAGGAGTGGAAGGTGAGCAACGATCTCTGCAGGTTCAACGTCCTCAGCTATTAATACGAGCTGGGCAACTCCCCTCTCGACAGCCTTGGTAACCTCATTTGTACCCTTGGATACCTTACCTGTCTCCCTGGCTATTTCAAGTGCCTCTGCGGCCTTGTCAGCCAGTTCCTTTGGTACATCAAATTTCACGTATATTGCTTTTGCCATGCTGTTTACCTCCTTTTTCATCTGGTTTTTCTACCATCCATCGGTAATTACACCAATCTGGATCAATAATCCAAGTTATGGATTAACATGAAGTGGGTGAGTACCTTTATATGTTCTCGGTATATAAAACTTGCTGGATACAGATTTTCATGAGAAATCGTATTCTGAATTATCCCGGATCATCCAGTGAGACGCCCAGGAAAACAAGGATTAATAGAAATTAAAGCTTCATCACATATAAAGTTTTGCTGCCAATTAAAAAGGGAAGGAATAATGGATGCAGATGAGAGTTACATCCTTTTAACTGCCAGTTCAATGTCTGAGGCTTTAACCGTCTTCCTTCCAGCGTGTTTTGCAAGTTTAACGGCGTTTTCAGCTATTTCTTCACCTTTTGCTTCAAGGACCTTTGCAAGGGCTTCCCTTGCATCATCACTTACTCTTTCTGCACCGGCATTCTTTATTATTCTTCCAATTGGAGCTATTGGCAATTCCATAATTAACCACCTCATTTTATGTGATATTATCTATTCATATAATCCTATATAAATATATCGCTAATTTTAAGGTTTTTCTGAGCCATCGGTTGGTTCATGGGGCACCTTCAACCCAGCAGTATATCCACGAGTGCTTGGAGGGTGAGAAATTAACTTCAAGTTGTCCAATGAAAAATAGAAAAGCTTAAAAAAGAGAAAGGTGTCTTCAAGAAGTCAGGGGGCTAGGAGGACCCCGTACCCCTTATAATGGATCTTAACTGGTTTATATCAGGTTCTACCTCAACTGGTTCCGTTGATGCCTTTATGGCGGTGTCAGGGTCCTTGAGCACATGGCCAGTGACAACACAGACCACACGTTCACCCCTGTCAACAACACCCTCATCAACGAGTTTGATGAGACCCGCTATGGACGCCGCTGATGCGGGCTCAACACCTATACCCTCCCTCCTTGCAAGGAGTTTCTGGGCAGAGAGTATCTCCTCATCGGTCACGGATTCAGCATAACCATCTGACTCATATATGGCCCGGAGGGCCTTGAGATAGCTAACAGGGGCCCCTATCCTTATGGCCGTTGCAACCGTTTCAGGATCCCTGACCGGTTCAATCTCGGTTCTGCCCTTCCTGAAGGCTTCTACCACCGGTGAAGCGCCCTCGGCCTGTATACCGGTCATCATCGGCCTCTCATCTATGAATCCAGCCCTGTAAAACTCTGATATACCCTTCCAGATGGCTGAGATATTACCTGCATTCCCCACAGGCAGTATGATGCGGTCAGGGGACTCCCAGCCGAGGTCATCCACTATCTCAAAGCCTATTGACTTCTGACCCTCAAGCCTGAAGGGGTTCACGGAGTTGAGGAGGTAGAGTTCACCCATCAGTGCAAGTTCCGTGACAGCCTCAAGGGCCTCGTCAAAGTTTCCCCTCACCGAGAGGACCCTGGCGCCATGGAACATAGCCTGGGCAAGTTTACCGAGGGCGACCTTACCTGATGGGAGTAGAACGACGCAGCCCAGCCCAGCCCTGGCTGCGTAGGCTGCAAGGGAGGCTGAGGTGTTACCGGTTGAGGCGCACCCCACAGTATCAACGCCAAGTTCAAGGGCCTTTGTGATCCCCACGCTCATCCCCCTGTCCTTGAAGCTCCCTGTGGGGTTGGAGCCCTCCACCTTCACATAGAGCTCAATACCAAGTTCAGATCCTATGGTGTCACACCTGACAAAGGGTGTTCCCCCCTCATCGAGGCTGACTATCCTTGAGGGGTCAACAGGCATGAACTCCCTGTACCTCCACATGTTCTGCCTTCTGCCCCTGAAGACGTCCCTTGAGACCTCCACGTCACATTCAACTTCAAGTACCGACCCGCACTCCCTGCAGGTGTATATGATCTCCTCCAGGTCATACTCTCGACCACATGATATGCACCTTATCACAGATTCACCATCCATTTTACCGGTAAGAATAAAGTTTCTGATTCACCTTATCAATATGTACCTGAATTAACCAGGGAAATAAACGGGGTCTAGATGGACCCCTTTATGTAGCTGTAAATTCCCAGTGTGAGGTTCGCCTCCACAAATGCTGCCACCACCAGGAAGACCACGCCCACCCCCAGGAGGAGCAGGGACTCCACAAGCTCATCCTGGTTCCTGCCAAGGAAGTGGACAACCCTCTCAGTGAAGGAACCGTACCATGACTCTGTCAGGAGATCACTGAAGAAGTGATAGATGAAGCTTGCAAGCCTGAAACCAGCAGCTCCAGCGATTATGAGACCAGGGATCTCAAATATTCCGTGGGGCAGTGTAAGAAAGACGAAATCGTCCAGTGGAACCTGGGATGCAAAGAATCCTATGAAGAGGCCGTTCACAATAAGGAAGAGGGCCGTGAAAACACCCAGAAGCAAACCCCCACCATATATCAGAAGAGCTGCCTGAAGGTTGTGAATGAATATGGATGCCGTTGAGAGCTTGATCTCACCTTCAGCCACGCTCCTCCGAAACTCATCCATGAGAGGCCTTATAAGGTCTCCGATGGATCCTGAGAACAGATACCCTCCAAAGAGGGATATGAGGAAGAGGAAGGTTGATGCCAGGAGGAAGGTTTCATTGTTCCTTATGATGTAACTCAGTGTGCCCTCATATTTCTCCTTCCTTCTCATCTTCGAACCCCCATCAGAATCCATCTGACCTTCTTATTTCTCATTTTTATCCCTCAAGAATCCTTCTGGCAGCAGGAAGGGCCTTCTCCCTTTTCACCGAAAGTTCCTCGAAGAACTTCCTGATAAACTCTGCAGTATTATTTTTGCACTCACCGCACATAAGTGTACCGTTTCTGCATGATTCATATATCTCCTCAAGCCTGGAGTCTGAACCTGACATGTGGTAGAGGAGTGTCTCATATATTATGCACTCCTCCGGCACTCCTCCAAGTTCCCTCTGCTCCTTCAGGGTCTCCCTCCCCCCGGTCTTGGCGTTCCTTATCTTCGCCTCTGCCTCCTCAGGTGTGTCGCTCAGGAATATGGCGGATTTGGGCCTGCTGCTTGACATCTTACCCCCGGTGAGGCCGCCCATGAATCTGTGGTATGTTGATGAGGGGAGGATGAAGCCATACCTGTCCCTGAACCTGGCTGCTATATCCCGTGTCAGCCTTATATGGGGGTCCTGGTCCGGGCCCACAGGGACAATTACGGGTCTGGGGCCCCCCAGTTCATCCAGCTGGGGGTGCAGGATGTCTGAGACCTGTATTATGGGGGCGTACATGTGGGCCATGCTCGTGGATCCTGTGAAACCATAGATCGCCCTGAGCTCATTGAAGTTGACCTTCCCTGCAAGGACATAGGCGAGGTCCTCCACCATGAGGTTCTCTGACTGGAGGTAGACGTGTATGTTATCCTTCTCAAGGTCAAGTCCGAGGGCAATGTACCCTGCGATGTACTCCTCAATGGCTATCCTCCTTGAGTCCTCGAAGTCCACCCCCCTGGCTGAGTAGGCCTCCATGTCTGCTATGGGTATGAATATCTCGGCCCCCATCCTGTCGTACCATCTGAGCTGGTCCACGATCATCTTGTGGCCTATATGCATCCTTCCGCTTGGCATCATCCCTGTTACAACCGCGAAGTCCTCACCCTTCTTCATGGCACTGATTATCCTCTCATAGTCCCTGTGTCCGAAGATTATGCCCCGCCTCATGAGCCAGCTGGGTTCGGGTACTTCGTCAAGGACCTCACTGAAGGGTCTGACGCCGAAGTTCTCAATAAGATCCTGGTATTCAAGCTTTGCTGATCCCCAAGGGTCTATCAATCATATCACCGTTATTAAGTCATTTCTGTTGCTTAAGCCGTCATAGTAGCCAGATCATGGCCTTATCCAGTCGACAAGGTAGTAGGTTATGTCCTCCTCATCGTCGAGGAAGGCCATGAGGAGCTTCTTGTTAACCCCATGGGCCACCCTCACATAACTTGAAAAGTCAAGGGCGTGGATGGTGTCATTCTCTGAGATCACCCTCACAAGGTAGGCTGAGTGGGTCCTGCCGGGAGCCCCTCCCCTCTCATATAGTCTGAACTCTGCACCATACTTGAAACCTGTTTTAACTATGTATCCCCTGTTCCTGAGATCCCTGTAGACAAGATACTTGCTGTAGAGTCCCCGTTCACCGAGGAGGGATATGAATTCCTCAGGGGACACCTCATCATCGTCCTTCATGAGTTTGAGCTTACCCCTCTCCATGAGGTAGGCCGCCTCAATAAGTGAAAGCTGAAGTCTGTCCTCATACATCTTACCGTAGTGGCTCTTTCCATGAAGCCTCCTTGCGATGGATGTGGCCTTTATGGTGACCACCTCATCTCCGAGCTGTCCCTCCACTCTCAAACCTCCCGTGAGTGCTGGTTGAGCTACTCGATTATGGCGTGCCTCTCCTTGAGGTCCTTCTCCCTCTTTCCAAGGATTGACATGAACTCGGCTATGAGGCCGTCCAGGAAGAGGTGGGTGCTGTCCTCAAAGAGGGTCCCCATGGGTGTGAGGTCATCATATTCTCCCCTGAGGACACCTGAGGTGTAGTACTTCCAGGGCTCCTTTGTCTTGCTCGGGATGCATATAACCACGTCACTGTAACCCGTGAGGGTCGATTCAGGGGTTGCTGTCACAGCCACCACCGTTGCACCCACAGACCTTGATGTCTCAGCTGCCAGTGTGACAGTCTTGGTTTCACCGGATCCTGAGATTGCTATCAGGCAGTCCTCGTCCCTTATGGCTGGAGTTGTAACGTCACCAACCACGTGGACCTTGAATCCAAGGTGCATAAGCCTCATTGCAAAGGCCTTTCCTATCAGCTCGGACCTGCCGGTTCCAACTATGAAAACTGAGCTTGCATCCATTATCTTTGAGATCATCATCTCAAGTTCAGCTTCATCGACCTTATCTATTGCCTCAATGGCGTGCTTAGCTATCTTCTGAACAGTATTCCTCAGTATCTCCATTTCAATCAACTTTAATCAGTACTTGTGTATGGCTGCATCTGTTAAAGGGGTCTTCCATGGATGACTGCAGCGATTACTCTTGCTCTGGAAGGTTCGTGATCCTTATGCCCGCATTCCTCACCCTGTTCCTTATGTTGAGGTTTATGAGTAGCGGGGTTATCTTCTCAATGATCCTTGCATTCTCAAGGCCGCCGCATTCAATGGCCCGGACACCATCTATCTTCTCTGCAAGTTCAGCTGCAACTTCAAGGGCGTCCCTGTGGTCTGATGCCACCAGACAGTCACAGTCCACTGGCTCAGATACTTCAAGGAGGGCGGAGGCGCTTATGTTGTTGAAGGCTGCTGCAACCCTTGTGCCCTGCTCCCTGAGGAACCTTGCAGCCCTCTCAGCCGCTGAACCCTCCCAGAGGTCAATGTATCTGACTGCTGAGCCGCCGATGCAGCTGTCGATGGGTACCGTGGCATCTATGAGGACCTTGTCCCTCACCTGATCCCTTATTGAGGCCAGTGTGACCATCTGGGCCTGGAGGGGAACCGTCAGCACCACCACATCGGCAGAGGCTGCCGCATCAGGGTTGGTGGCACCCTCAACACTGATGTCATCCCTTCCAGCTATCTCAAGGACCTTTGAGGCTGCTTTAGATGCCTTCTCAGCGTCTCTTGAACCTATAATTACTTCCTCACCTGCTACTGCAAATCTCAGGGCCAGTCCAAGGCCCTGGTCTCCTGTTCCACCAATAACTGCTATCTTCATAACCATCACCTTAATCAATAAAATTATCTCAAACCCTGACCCTCCAGGGGAAATCCTTCAGGGCGCTGACACCCCAGATAGAGTTCCCTGGAAAACCAGCACCCCTCCAGCGGAATATTCCCCAGGAACACGGAAGGCCTCCCGGGCATCACGGGACCCGGGGCCCCTCAAGGTATAATATTCCTCAGGAACTCAACACTCTGTCTGACCTCATCAGGTGTCTTGACCTCCACTGTGAGGACTCCAGTGTAGCCTGCGCCCCTCAAACCATCCAGGAGCGCCTGGAAGTCCAGTGAACCCTCGCCCAGGGCGTCGTGACTGTCAACCTCACCCGTGTTGTCAGAGAGGTGGACGTGCCCCACATGGGCTGATACCATCTCCTCCGTGGAGTAACCCATGGTGGCTGCGTGGGCCGCGTCAAGGGTCACCATGACACCGAGCTCCTCTGCAACACCCCAGAGCTCCTCAAGTTCCCGGAGAAGTGGCCCCTCCAGGCGGGGCATGTTCTCAGGGTATACGCCGACACCCCTGTCAGATGCGTATTCTGATATTGCTGCAAGGGATTCCAGGTTCCTCTCGGCTATAAGGTCCCTGTAGGGTCTCCCCAGGAAGGGTACTGTGCCGGGGTGGACCACCACCACGTCGGAGTCAAGTTCAACTGCAAGGTCCACTGCAGATTCAACCTCCCTGATGGAGGCCTCCCTCACAGTGTCATTGAGGGACGCTATGTTGATATCTGATATTGGGGCGTGTACCGTGAATTCCAGGCTGTGGGAGTCTGTGACCTCCACCTCAGAGAGGGGGTGCTCATATATGATTTCACAGCACTCGGCCCCAAGGGCCTCGATGTACTCCAGCATCTCCCCCAGTGGGGACGGTGTGAGTGCAAGGGTTGAGACACCTATCCTCATCACACCACCCTCAAGCCTCTGGCCTGACCCTGGCCCTCACAGGTATGCTGTTCTTCACGGCCTCCATTATGATGTCAGCCAGCTCTATGTCCCTTCTGAGCTTTATGGTCCCCTTCTTTCCTACAGTGGCTGTGAAGAGGTACTCATCATCCACAAGTATGTCAAAGGACACCCCCACAGCGTCCTTGCCAAAGTTTAGAACCACATAATTCCCTGCAAGTTCAACGGGGACCTCAAGGGTCTCCTCGATTTCCCTCTCCTCCAGGGGCTCCACACCTATGCTTATGCCTATGCTGTTCTCGATCTCCTCAATGGTCTTACCCTTCTTACCTATAACCTGGGGTATGTACTTCTCATCTATCCAGACCCTGGCACGTTCATCAGATTCAAGTTCAACCCTGACCCGGGCACCCGGGATCCTCCTGCGGAACTCCCTCTCGATCTCCCTCTCAGCTATCCTGTGGGCTGACGGTTTGCGCCCTGAAGGGGCTGCCTTTGAGACGTCCATGACTATTGTCTGCTCACCGTAGGTGTATATCTCATGCATGAGTTCCCCTGATTCAAGGTCCCTGATCTCGATGACCGGCCTTGCAAGGTCAGCCTCCTGCATGCCCGTGGGCACCTTCACGGTGAGGGAGACATCGTAGACAGCCTTAACCTCCCCATCCTCGATGAATATTGTTGTATCAACAACTGAGGGTATGACGCCGAGCTCAACCCTTCCAAGGATCCTCTGTATGGCGTCTATGGGCCTTGTGGCGTGGACCACACCAACCATACCCACACCCGCGAGCCTCATATCCGCAAATATCCTGAAGTCACGGGTCTTTCTGAGTTCATCGTAGATGGTGTAGTCGGGCCTCACGAGGAGGAGTATGTCTGCCGTCTTCTGCATGTCCCTCTCAATGGGTGCATACTGTGTTATCTCATCACCAACCTGGAGGTCCCTGGGTGACTCCATGGTCTTGACAACCGCCTTCATATCCCTGCTGTAGAACTCTGCCACTGCCTGGGCAAAGGTACTCTTACCTGCCCCGGGGGAACCTGCAATGAGCACCCCCTTGGCAGTATCCCTCAGCCTCTCCACGAGCCTGTCTGAGAGCCTGTAGTCCTCCAGTGAAACCCTCGCCACCGGCCTGACCGCGGTTATCTCAAAGGCCTCTGAGAATGGTGGTCTTGCAATGGATATCCTGTACTCCCGGAACTGTACGACCGTGGCGCCCTCCATTTCGATCTCTATAAAGCTCTTGAAGTCACTCTTGGCCCTCTCCACGATCTCACGGGCCATCCTGCTTATATCTGAATGTTTAAGCGGTCTTTTACCTATCTCAACCAGCTGGATTTCCCCTGGCCGGCCCTTCTTGGCCATCGGAACGACATTCTCCTTGAGGTGGACCGACATGGTGTTCTCATCGAAGTACTTGCTTATCTCCAGCTCCTCGTACTCCAGGACCTCTGGTTTGATGTAGAAGACATCGAGGCCCTGGGCCTTCCCGACCTCGGCCTGGACCCGGTCACTTGTTATAAGGAGGGCATCATATTCCCTTGCCGTGGACCTTATCATGGCATCTATCTCACCACCCCTTGAGAGGGATATCTCATCCACTGTGGGGCGGCGCCCGACGAATATCATGGATATTATATTCTCCTTGTGGAGCTTCTGGAGGTTCTTCAGTTCCTCGAGGCCATTGAAACCTGTCTCCCTTCCACGGTTGGCCTGGTATTCGAGTTCAGATACAACTGCCTCGGGCACGATCACCTCGCTGCCCCTGAACTCGTCCTCCTGGACTATCCCGGTGATCCTGCCGTCAACAATAACACTTGTATCTGGAACAATCTTCATCTAACCATCTCCATATATCTCTTCAGGGTCAAAGACCTTCACGGCGTCCTCCCTGACTTTGAGTTCATCTCCATCAATACTCCGGTAGAAGCAGGACCTGTAACCTGTATGGCAGGCCCCGCCCTCCTGTTCAACCTTCAGCACAACCGCATCACCGTCACAGTCCACAAGAACGTCCTTCACGCGCTGAACATGGCCTGAGCTTTCACCCTTCAGCCACAGCTTACCCCGGGACGTGCTCCAGTAGTGGGCAGTGCCTGTTTCAAGGGTCCTCCTGAGGGCCTCACGGTTCATGTAGGCCACCATGAGGACCTCACCTGTCTCGTGGTCCTGTGCAACTGCAATTATGAGGTCTTCGCCATTAATATTATGTCTGAAATTAAGTAAAATGTTAACATCTCCCTTTGATTTTATCAACCATCTCATCCCTTGGCAGGGTCTCCTGGGAGTTCCTCTCCATATCCTTTACCGTCACCTTACCATCCTGGATTTCCCTCTCACCTGTCAGAACTGCGAACCTGGCTCCAAGGTTGTCAGCGTGTGAGAGGGCCTTCCTGAGCTTCCTGCCAGAGACTTCGAGGTCAGCGGATACCCCTGCAGCCCTGAGCTCCTGGGTGATCCTTATGGCCTCAGGGACAGTGGAGTCCTGTATGGGTATCACGAAGACATCAACCATCCTCATGTTCTCCTCATCCATCCCCAGGGCGTTCATGAGCCTGTCAAAGCCGAAGGCGAATCCCGTTGATTCGACCCGCTCCCCACCGAATGTTTCAACCAGGTTGTAGGTCCCTCCGCCACATATCTGTTTCTGGGCCCCCAGTTCCGGCACGTAGATCTCGAATACTATCCCTGTGTAGTAGTCAAGGCCCCTTGCTATCCCCAGGTTCACATGGTAGTCATCCACGCCAAAGTAGTGGAGGGTCTCAACGAGTTCCCTGAACTCTTCAAGGGCCTCCAGGGATTCACTGTAGCCCCCCAGGTATTCTTCAACATCGTCCAGAACCTCCGGGCCCCCCTGTGTACCTATGAGCTTCATGAGGAGTTCCCGGCTTTCTCCAGATACCTCAACCTCCCCTAGGAGTGCTTCAAGTTCTTCCACGTCGCCCTTGTCTATGACACCCATTATCCTGTCCTGGAGTTCAGATGGGATTTCCTCCCTGCCGAGGATCCCGCGGAGTATGCCCAGGTGGCCTATGTGGACCTCGAATCCGTCAAGGCCGAGTTCATGGAGGGATTCAGATGCTAGGGATATCACCTCAGCCTCTGCCAGGGGCGATCTTCCACCTATGAGTTCGCATCCGAACTGCCAGAACTGTCTGAAGCGCCCGGCCTGCGGCCTCTCATACCTGAAGCAGCTCCCGAAGTAGTACATCTTTATTGGCTTCGGTTTTTTCTGCATCTCATTCATGTAGAGCCTTGCCACGGGTGCTGTGAGTTCAGGTCTCAGGGCCAGTTCCCGGCCGCCCTTATCGGTGAAGTGGTAGATCTGGTTCACCACCTCCTCACCGGATTTGACTGTGAAGAGTTTGAGTTCCTCAAATATTGGTGTCTTGATCTCATGGTAGCCATAGGTCTCGAATGTCCTTCTGAGTACACCTTCAACCTCTTTCCTGTTCCTCATTTCAGCGAAAAGGAAGTCCCTTGTTCCTCTCGGTCTTGATATATCCATGACAGCAATTCCTCCAGTAAAAATGATAAAGGGGATGATGAGAGGTTCATCATTCATAATATTTAAGGTATTCCTTGAGCATCTTGGGGAAGGATGTGGCATTGAGGAACCTCAGACCCAGTCGCTCAGCCCAGACCCTTATACCATCATCGGCCGCCACGACCCCTGCCCCCAGTTCCTTGGCAAGGAGCAGCACATCAAGGTCGGGGGCACTGTCAAGGGTTCCCTTGCGGAGGGCTGATCTGTATTTCTTCCTGAGGTCCTTTATGGCCTTTCCAAGCACCTCGCTCTCGATCTCTGTCTTCTTGACGTCACGGGAGGCCATTATGATGGACTGTATGCCTGCCTCCCAGAGCAGGGTCTCTGAGATCCTGAGGCCCTTGTTCATCCTCTCCCGTATATCATGGACGTATTCATAGAATATCTGGGAGGGTATCTGTGTGTCGTAGCGGTTGGGTGTCTTCTTAACTATCCATGTCTCGGCCTTTATAAGGGTCTCCTCCGGGCAGTCGTAGCGTGTCATGTAATCTGTGAACTCCTTGTAGGTGATGGGAGGCATGTGACAGCTTATGTTGAGTTTTATCCTGCTTCTCGCTATGAGGTCAAGCATCCTGTCAACCGAGAGGTTGAGGTCGCCATCACCCAGCAGTTCTCGCAGCTGGTTATCTGTAAATGCCGTTGTATCAAGTACGAATCTCTGCTTTGCAAGCATGTCACACTCTCCCCTGGATTATAGGTAACCTATGGCAACAATATTTATCGCTGATGGTAAATAAATATTGTAAGTACCATGAGAAAAAAAATCAGATTCTATACTGACCGGTGCAGCATCTAAACCCGAAGAGATTCTTTGCCTGTAATGCCGGGGTGATAAACTGATAACTGGAAAAACACATGTAACCGGAATCATGGGCCATCCCCTGGGGCACAGCCTCTCGCCCATAATGCACAACGCGGCGTTCAGGAGCCTTGGTATGGACTGGATATACGTACCATTCCCTGTGAAGCCAGAGAACCTGAAAGCAGCGGTTGAGGGCCTGAGGGCCCTTGGGGTTGAGGGTGTGAATGTGACAATACCCCACAAGGAGGCCGTCCTGGAGTACATTGATGATATCCATGGGACAGCGGCCCTGATAGGTGCCGTTAACACTCTGAAATTCGATGACGGGACCGTCAGGGGATACAATACCGATGCCTCAGGGTGCTTAAGGGCCCTTGAAGAGGTGACATCCGTTGAGGGTTCATCCGTCCTTATACTGGGGGCGGGTGGGGCTGCAAGGGCCTGTGCATTCCAGCTTGCAGAGAAGGGGGCCTCGGATATAACCATACTGAACAGGACCCCTGAAAAGGCCCGCCTCCTTGCAGAGGATATGGCTGATAAACTGGGCTTTGAGGCATCATACGGGGGCTATGAACTTATCCAGGGGTCTGTGAAATCGGCTGATATCCTCATAGACACCACGCCGGTGGGCATGCATCCCCACACAGATGACAGGCCACTGGTGGGGGCTGAACTCATGCATGAGGGTCTGGTGGTCCATGACCTCGTGTACAACCCTCAAAGGACGGTCCTCCTGAGAGAGGCTGAGAGGGCGTCAGCCATCCCGGTTTCAGGGATCCGTATGCTCCTCTATCAGGGCGTTGAGGCCTTCAGGATCTGGACCGGGAGGGACCCGCCCCTGGATGTCATGGAAGACGCCCTGAAAAGGGTCCTTAACAGGGATTAAGGTCCCCATGATAATTAACTATATTGATGGATGACAGAACTATACCGGTCCAGTCCATGAAAAATAAACACCGTTGATGGATCCGCCGGTCCATGGACAGTGAAAACTCCATTAAACCTTATCGGTGATCATTATGAACGGACCTTGGGTAGAGAAGTACAGACCACAGAAACTTGATGATATAGTAGGCCAGGAACACATAATACCACGTCTAAAGCGGTACGTCGAAGAGAAAAGCATGCCAAACCTCATGTTCACGGGTCCAGCTGGTGTCGGTAAAACAACAGCAGCCCTTGCCCTTGCAAGGGAGATCCTCGGTGAGTACTGGAGGCAGAACTTCCTTGAACTCAACGCATCAGACGCCAGGGGTATAGACACCGTGAGGACCAGCATAAAGAACTTCTGCCGCCTAAAACCCGTGGGCGCCCCCTTCAGGATAATATTCCTCGACGAAGTGGACAACATGACAAAGGACGCCCAGCACGCCCTCAGGAGGGAGATGGAGATGTACACAAAGACATCCTCCTTCATACTCTCCTGTAACTACTCCTCAAAGATAATAGATCCGATCCAGTCAAGGTGCGCCATATTCAGGTTCCTCCCCCTCAAGGGCCACCAGATAATCAAACGCCTGGAGTACATTGCAGAGAAGGAGAACCTTGAATACGAGGCCCATGCCCTTGAGACAATAGTCTACTTCGCTGAGGGGGATCTCAGGAAGGCCATAAACCTCCTCCAGTCAGCCGCATCCCTCGGTGAGAAGATAACAGAGTCAAGCATCTACGATGTCGTGTCAAGGGCCCGGCCAAAGGATGTGAGGAAGATGATAAAGACCATCCTTGATGGTAAGTTCATGGAGGCCAGGGACATGCTGAGGGAGATCATGGTTCTCCAGGGTATAAGCGGGGAGGACATGGTCACCCAGATCTATCAGGAGCTCTCAAGGCTGGCAATGGAGGGCGAGGTTGATGGTGATAGGTACGTGGGCCTCATCGATGCCATCGGCGAATACGACTTCAGGATAAGGGAGGGCGCCAATCCCAGGATACAGCTTGAGGCCCTCCTTGCAAGGTTCCTTGAACACGCCTAAAGAGGTACAGTAAATGTCATGGACAGAGAAATACCGGCCAGGGAGCTTCGATGAGGTGGTCGGGAACCAGAAGGTCATAGCTGAGATAAAGGAGTGGATCAAAGCCTGGAAGGCAGGGAAGCCCCAGAAGCCGCTCCTCCTGGTTGGACCCCCCGGGACCGGGAAGACAACCCTCGCCCACATCATAGGAAAGGAGTTCTCTGATACCCTTGAACTCAACGCCAGTGACAGGCGCTCCCAGGACGCCCTTATGAGGAGCGCCGGTGAGGCATCAGCGACCCGCTCCCTCTTCAACCATGACCTGAAGCTCATCATCCTTGATGAGGTTGATGGGATCCACGGGAATGAGGACCGTGGAGGTGTCCAGGCAATAAACAGGATCATAAAGGAGAGCAGACATCCCATGGTCCTCACAGCAAACGACCCCTACAGCAAGAGGCTGCAGAGCATAAAGCCCAGATGCAGGGTCTTAAACCTCAGAAAGGTCCACACATCATCCATAGCAGCAGCCCTCAGGAGGATATGCCGTGCTGAGGGTATAGAGTGCCCCGATGATGTGCTCAGGGAACTGGCAAAAAGGTCCCGTGGTGACCTGCGTTCAGCCATCAACGACCTTGAGGCCATGGCAGAGGGTGAGGAGCGCATCGGTGAGGAGCTCCTGAAGATGGGAGAAAAGGATGCCACCTCAAACCTCTTTGATGCCGTCAGGGCCGTCCTCAAGAGCCGTGACGTCTCAAAGGTCAGGGAGGCCATGAGGGTGGATGATGACCCCACCCTTGTACTTGAATTCATCGCAGAGAACGTTCCCAGGGAATATGAGAAGCCAAATGAGATCAGCAGGGCCTATGATATGCTCTCACGTGCAGACATATTCTTCGGGCGAGCCGTGAGAACCAGGAACTACACCTACTGGCGCTACGCCTCCGAACTCATGGGGCCAGGGGTTGCCCTTGCAAAGGATAAGACCTACCGGAAGTTCGTCCGCTACACAGGTTCATCATCCTTCAGGATACTCGGGAAAACCCGGAAACAGAGGAGCCTCAGGGACAGTGTCGCGGCCAAGATGGCTGGAAAGATGCACATCTCACCGAAGGTCGCAATCTCAATGTTCCCATACATGGAGATCCTATTTGAGAATGATGAAATGGCCTATGATATAAGTGAATTCCTGGAGCTTAGAGACGAGGAGATCAAACTGTTCCGGAAGAGAAAGATAAAGGCGCCTAAAAGGAAGAAAACCCCCAGGAAAGCTGAAATTAAAGTGGGGCCCCTTTACAGTCAGAAGAAAGATAAGGGCGCAGATAAATCCATAAATGATAAAGCCACAGATAAATCCGCAAAGACACCCATTAAATCCTCTAAAAAGGATGATAGACCCAGGGATGAATCATCCAGCAGTTCAGATGATAAGAAGCCTAAAGAAAAACAGACGTCACTCTTCCAGTTCTCATAGTCCCATAAAGATAACCATTTTTTATTCACGGTCTCTGAGGGTAAACTAGGTATCAGCCATCAGGATAGCTGGCACTGCCAGCAGTCAGTGAGCTCCATGAGGACTCCGGATGGGGGGATCTAGTAAGGGGATTGTGGTCCACCCCCGGCCTCAGCAAGCTCCCCGAGATATTCGAGGGATCTCTTCATCTTATCCCTGAACTGGGGGATGTTCCCATCAAAGAATTCAAGAAACTCCTTAACCAGTGGATTTCCTGTTACCTCGATCCTGGTGCCCCGCCAGGCCTCAATCCACTCTGCAGGGACCCCTGATAGAGGGTATATTTGCAGGGGTGTTGACCTCAGGTGATACCCTATCCTTTCACCTGAGAGCATATCCTCGATTGCAGCTGCAATGGAGTGGTCAAGGGTCCCCGGGAGCACCCTCACATCACCTTCACCGATCCCTATACCGTACTTCCTCGTGTAGGGCTCAAGTATGATGTGGAGTACGGTGGCCATCTCACCCTCTGCATCGATCCTCACCTCTGAGCGTGGTCTGAGGTTCGAGGAGAGTACCCTGGAGGCCCTTGAACATATCTTCTGGAACACCTTGGACCTCACAACATCCACATCAGGGAACCTCTCCCTGAATAGCTCCTCCCTCCTCCTGGAGAACCTGGAGAACCTCAGGTTGTTTATGAGGACCTCGCCCGGCGTTACACTCACAAACCTTGTATCAACGCCAAGTTCTGAGAGGAAACTGAGTAATTCACTCCTTTCAGGCAACATATCATCTCCCGAGATCCACAAAGAGAACATCCACCGGAAAATTATCCCAGCGCCTCTTCCTGGAATACCACACAGAAATATTTATGGGAGATGTATTTATCAGTTGGGGTGGAAATCTGATAATGGAGGTGCATATATGTTCGGATTCCTTGGCAGAAGGAGGGATGAAAGGGAAGTTATTGAGATCGAACCCGACGGTCCGGTTGACTGCATAGCTGATTTTACCTACAACTTCTACTGGCAGCACCGTGGTGAAAAGCTGGACCCTGATGAGAGGATTCCAGGAACCAGCCACACCTTCCGGGAGGTTGTTGAACACCTCAAGGATGGAGGAGAGGTCATTGTGAGGGGTGACGCCGGACACAGGCTGGCCTCCAGCATGGGCGCCGACCTCGCCTACTTCGGGGGCGGCGGAGGTGTGATGGATGCAGGGGTTGTTACCGTGGAGGGGGACGTTGACACCAGGATGGGCATAAGCATGGTCTCAGGCACCATATACGTGAAGGGTGCAGTCAGGGACCCCATAGGAAACATCATTGAGGTCAGATCCGACAGGAGGGGCTACAAAAAGTTCATGTCAGTCACGGACATCCTCATGAATGGTCTCAGAGCTGAACCCGTGAATGTGACCCTTGAACCTGGACGCATGGTCATAGATGACGGTCATGTGCGGGACACCCTGGGGGCCCGGCTGGATGCTGATGTGGAGATAATCCACCACGGTAACGTTGATCTCTCAACCGGGATACTCATGAGGCGCGGAACCGTCCGTGTTATGGGTGATGCAGGTAAGAATACCGGGGCGCTCCTGAGTGGAGGTACCGTCATCATCCAGGGGGACTGTGACGATTTCTCGGGTATAGACATGAGGGATGGTTATCTCATAGTGGACGGCGATGCCGGGAAGTTCCTGGGGGCCCAGAGGCGTGGTGGTGTCATCCTTGCAAGGAGGGGTAAACCAGTACCACCTACCAGTGAATCAGACTTAACAGAGGACGACAGACGGGTGCTGATGGAGGCAGGTCTCAGGCCGCATCTTTTCAGAAGGTTCTCCTAATTCAGTGTAATTTAGGTAAACCACCAAAAGTCTTTACCTAGAAGATTCAGAGCTAGTACACTTATTAGGTAAGTCACATAATGCGTAAGAATTAGTTCGGTTCTTAGAGCCAAAAAATAAAAAGGAATAGAATTTATTTTCTCATGGGACCGAAGTAGTAGCCCACTCCGAGGAGACAGAATAGCCCGATTATGCCTGCAATGGCGTATAGCTGGGTGCCTGATGATTTCGCAGCCGTGGGTGTTGATATCTCATAGGAGCGTCCTGCCCTCTCCTGTCCCTCACCCGGAGAAGCTGATGCTGCTCCGCTGGACTGTGAATCCATGGATATGGCACCTGATACACCTGGAGATAGCCCTGGGGACCCAGTGCCTGTTCTTCCGCCTGATGTGGCTGAACCGCCGGTTGTACCGCCATGTGGTGTTGTGGTGGTTCCCTGGTCATTTCCATCAGAGCCGGATTTCTCACCGAGCATCTCTGAGATGGCTACAAGTTCCTCCTGTGAAAGGGATACAAGACCCCTGGTATGGGCCTGCCTCACATACCTTGCAATCATCTGGAGGGCTGATGGATCAAACTGTGACCTTACAGAGCTGTCAAAGAGGAAAGTGTCTGCTATTCTCCTCCAGACATCAGGGGATGCCACATCCACCAGGGCGTCGCTGGTGAACAGGTCCCTCACCTGCAGTGCTATTGAAGCACTTCCAGATGGCCCCTCACGGAGTTTGCCCTGTACCCAGACCGGGTTGAGCAGTGTCACCGCAAGGTCATCGTAGGTTGACTCCTGCAGTGTCCTTATCAGGGGTGTACCGTAGGCTGTCCTTGCAATGTAGCTGTTTATGTTCCTCCCTGTGAGGTAGTTCACCATGAAGTTCACGGTGACTGAGACCCTGTAGAGGCAGGTGCCCTCACCGGGTGCCCTGTAGGGCATTATGACCATGGTGGTGTCAACTGTGCGCAGGAGTGACTCCAGGAGTTTCGGGCTCTGGACTCCATTTAAATCTCTTCCATAGGCATAGGAGTAGTAGCTGAGGTATGTCTCAGCAAGCTGCTCTGGAGTCCAGTCGTCCCTTGACCAGAGTATCCTGTCAACACCTGCTCCATGGGGGTCGGCACCGGGTGGAAGTCCGAAGATCCTTGTCCTTGCAAGTCTATCCGCATTTGCATCCGCTTCGGAAGTGTTCATCCCTGCTGCGACAAGTTCAGCGTAGATGCCTGCTTTCATTGCGAGGTAGTGCTTCCTCACATAGTTCATCTCAGATGACTCGTTGAGGTTCACTATCCTCTTTATTGTATTGTCGATTACGTCCATGGTGGCAGGGATTGCTCCACGGAAGTTGTGGAAGTCACTTATCACAACGTCTATCCTCGGTCTTCCAAGTTCACTGAGGGGTATGATCTCTGTACCTATGAGGGCTCCGCTCTCATAGATGGGTCTGACTCCCAGGAAGTAGAATATCGCTGCTATGCTCTGACCGCCAGTTGATATCACATCACCTATATCCACGGCCACTGTCTCAGGGTACCTTCCACCGCTGGAATTCCTGTAGCGCTTCAGCATCTCCTCGGCAGCCCTTGATCCTATGACCACTGCTGCGGGGTCAGGGATTGATGAGGGGTCAAAGGTGTACATGTTGCGGCCCGTTGGAAGGGTCTCCAGGTTGATGACCGGGCTTCTTGCTGATACTGGCTGTATGAATTCACCGTTAAGTGCCCTCAGGAGTGAGTTCATCTCATTACTGGCGCTCATAATCAGAAGGTTCCTTATCTCATCCCTTCTGGCTGTCCTGTTTGCAGGGTCGAAGGATATTATTGCGTCTATGAATTTCTCAAGGGTTTCACTGTCTGGCAGTTCTCCGAAGGTGTGAAGGCCGTAGGGTGTCAGTATCCCTGAAAGTTCCTCGAGGTACTCATGGAGCCTGTCTCTGAGGACACTGAAGGCTGTGGAGCTGTTCACACCGAGCCTTACCTCAAGTCCGGCCCTCGTCACACCATCCCTGATGAGGGACTCCAGGCTGTTCATTCTGTCAGTGTCTCCTGATGCCTCTGCTGTGCTGTAGGATCCCATGAGATCTGAGAGTTCCTGGTAGACACCGTAAAGCTCTGTCCTCATGACCGGTGGGATGAGGTAGGAGATCGTGACAGCATATGCCCTTCTCTTGGTGGGGTTTATGACCGCCTCCAGAGGGTCCTCCATTTTGAGCAGGTGTATGTTTGGAATCGAACCGATCAGGGTGTTTGGCCAGTCGTCCTCTGTCATTGCATTCACGTGTCCCGGAAGGAGTTCCAGTGTCCCGTGCTGTCCTATGTGGACGACGGCGTCAGCCCCGAATCCCTTCTGCAGGTAGAGGTAGAAGGCTATGAACTGGTGTGTCGGTGGCAGTGTGCCGTTGTTGAGTGTACCGTTCCACTTCCAGACCGGCTGGGGCGCCAAGAGTATGTTGCCCATCATGATGCCGGGGATGACTATGCTGTTATTGTATATCATGATGTTTCCTGGTGCGGGTCCCCAGAGTGCTTCCACCTGTCCTCTGAGTGATGCTGGCAGTCCAGAATACCATTTGAGGTACTCTGATACCGGTATGGTTATGCAGCCTGCATCCACGAGTTTTCTGAGTTCTGTCTGTGTCATGTTCCTGGGGTTCCTGCCTGCCCTGTTTATGAGTTCATAGATGTATTCCTCGGTCAGGTTTCCGTTGCCGGTGCTGTAGCCTGCGGCCCTCATGGCGAGGAGTATGTTGCTGAGACTCCTGTAGAGGTTGAGGCCGTTGGTTGCAGGCATTCCCTCATCATGGGTGCTGTCAAAGTAGACCATAGCCAGCTTCTTGTCACTGTTCGCCTTCTTCCTGAGGTTCACCCAGGCGAGTGTGCGGTTAACGAGCTGGTCTATACCCGGTTCATAGGCCACGTACTCCTTGATGGTGACACCTGTCAGTGGATCAGGACCTGATATGCGGCTTCCGCCTATGAGGATGGGCTCTATACGTCCCTGCATCTCAAACATTGAAAGCCAGTAGTATTCAAGGCCCCTGAGTCCCTGCTGTCGTGTGCTGTTTATGTAATCGTCGAGGGATGTCTGGAGGAAGACAGGGAGTGGTCCCTGTACCGGTACGTTGAGGTCCGTGAAGAAGGTTATGGTCTGGTTGTCTGGCCAGTACCCGAACTGGACACATGCAACAAGCGCATCGATGACTGAAGTGTTGTTGACCATGAAGAAGCGCCTTGATGCCCCGATGGGGTCTGAGCAGTAGAAGTAGGGTATCACGTTGAGTCCACGGGATTCAAGCTTCTGGATGAGGGTCTCATAGACGTCCATGTTGCCAGACAGGTAGTACCGGTTCAGTATTGCCACACCCACCCATGGGGCCCCTGGCCTGTAGAGGGTGGTGTTCATGTACCAGTCCATGTAGGGTGCCCTGTCTGTGTAGACCTGCGGTGCCAGCGGATGGTAGAGGAAGTCCTGCATCCCGGGCACAAGTTTTGTATCATTAGCCGTCAGGTTCACGGCTCCGCTGAGCCTGAGAACCTCAAGGAGCGTCCTCTTTATGTTCTCACGGGAGAGTGCAGGCGCAGCCACCGGCCCGTAGGCTGGAAGGTTCGTCACGTTAACACCCGTGATATTGGGTTTCACAGGTCCCAGGACGAATATCCGCGCTCCTGGTTTTAGGCTGGCTGCGATGGCCTGCAGGTCAACCAGAGCATCGAATTCTGTCCCGTAACTCATACCGGTCGTTGGATACCCGGGTCTTGTGAAGATAAAGAATATGTCCACAGTTTTAAGGTCGTTTTTGAACTGGGTGGATGCCGTTGAGTTGATGTTGAAGGTGTCCATGGTGTAGATCTTCAGTGTGAAGTTGTAGCCAGCGGGCAGGAGGTCATTACGGTAGGCTTCATTCATTATGGGGTCGACCGTGCCCACAACGCAGCCTGTCAGTAGCACAACCATCTCAGTATCCTTCAGCATCTTTGATTCTGTGGTGTTGGATGTTGTGTTGTTGTCTGCTGCAGATACCGATGGGACTGAAATCAGTAGCAGGATCAATGCAATTAACAGAAACCTCTTCATGTTTTCACCTCCTTGACTTTTATCATAATTCACTGATGTAAAATCGTAAAGAATTTAGAGTGCCCGATATTTAAATCTTAATTAAAAGATTAAAAGTATGAACAACTTTAAAAATTAGCTGTTAGAATGTAATACCTGGGTGTTCTGGAAAGCTCGGATGGATCAGGGCCACCCATAAAATAATAGTTTTTTTACTCGAGGACTATCTTCTCAAAGTATTCATCATATGCCAGGTGGAAATGGGGGAGTCTCATCATGAGTTCATCCTCAAGTTCAAGTATCCTCCTGAATTCATCCCTGTCTGCAAAGCCTATGAGTTTCCTCTCCCAGGCCTCCTGGCACCTGAGGCTGCATGGTATGAAACCCGATGGCATTATGATGGCACATTTACCCTCAGGGATATCAAGTTCACTGACCTCTGCAAGATGTTCCCCATCGATTGCGTACCGGGTATTCTCTGAGAAACTCCTGATGCAGCATTCAGGGTATCCCAGGAGTCTACCTATGTTCTCATCATCGCCACGATAGACACCGAGCTCCGTTGATATCATTGGGTCCAGGGCGGGCCTCACCGGTGGACTGTACCTTGATGTTATCTCGACCTGAAGCTCAAGCCTTGACATGAGCTGGTTGAACTGAAAATCATCCATCCTGCAGACAACCTTCAGGCATTCCCTGCAGCCCTCTTCCCTGATCCTTACTATCCTCTCATATATGTCCTCGAGCATGAAAACCACGTCTAACCTTTTACAGTGTATTCCACTATGAGGTCCTCACCCAGGGTGTAGGACCGTTTAAGTTCAAGTCTTATGGCATCTGCCATCTCATCTATACCCTCACCATCCACAAGGGTCCTGGCATCCCTGCCCCCGACTATCATCGGTGCTATGCAGACCCGGACCTCATCCACCAGGCCACCGGTCAGCATGGAGTAGTTGAGTGTCGATCCGCCCTCCAGCATAAGTCTCTCTATCCCCATACCATGCAGCCGTTCAAGTAAAAGATGGAGATCGACCCGCCGGGTCCCTGCAACAACCACTTCAGCCCTTTTTCTGAGCTCAGCAACCCTCTCAGGCGGGGCGCTCTCTGAAACACCTATCACCGTCGGGGCCTCATCGTTAAGTACCCTGAAATGGGGGGGTGTCCTGGCCATGCTGTCAACCACAACCCTGACCGGATTATCCCCGGGGGCTGCATCTACCCTGTGGACTGTGAGGCGCGGGTCATCCGCCAGCACCGTGTTTATGCCCACCATTATGGCGTCACACTCCCTTCTGAGTTCATGGACCCTCCTGAGATCCTCCTCACCAGATATCTCAGAGCTCCCTGTTGCCGTTGCAATCTTACCATCAAGTGTCATGGCTGCGTTGAGTATAACGTAGGGTCTCATGGCCTTCCTCCTCCGACCTATTTATAGATGTCATCCTATAAATTAATGTGGAATTTTAAGTCGAAGAATGATGAAACCAGTGGAGGTTGAACCATGGAGAGGTACAGGAGGGGAATGGAGATACTCAACAGAATGAACAGGAAATCCTACACCGCCATCAGGGATGAACTTGAGGATGTTGCACCGGACCTTGCACGCTTTGTTGCTGAATTTGCATACGGAGATGTCTACTCCAGGGGCGTGCTTGACCTTAAAACAAGGGAACTTTTGACCCTTGCCGCCCTCACAGTACTGAGGGCCGATGATCAGCTGAAGAGCCATGTGCGGGGAGCCCTAAATGCTGGCTGCAGTAAGGATGAGATCATAGAGGTCATGATACAGATGGCCGTATACGCGGGTTTCCCTGCAGCCATAAATGCTGTGCTTGCAGCGAAGGAGGTTTTCACGGAGAATGACCCTGCTGAAGTTTGAAAATAGACTCAAAGCTGATGAACTCTAAAAGAGAAAAAATAATGGGACTCTCAGCCCCGGGAGTCCTATAAACCAAACACTCTTTCTGCATTTGCTGTTGTGATACTGTCAACATCCTCAAGGTCCATGTCCTTGATTCTGGCTATCGCCCTGACAGCTTCCTCCACGAAGGCTGGCTCGTTACGTTTTCCCCTGAAGGGTGAAAGGTAGGGGCTGTCTGTCTCCGTTAACATGCCCTCAAGGGGGATTGCCCTCACAAGTTCCATGTGGTGCTCTGAAAATGCCACAAGTGTCGAGATGGATATGTAATATCCCTCATCCAGTATCCTGCGGGCTGTTTCAATGCTTCCACCATAGCAGTGAAAGATTACCTCGGGTACCCTGTATTCAAGGACAGTTTCAAGGGCCCTCTCCTCAGCGTCCCTTGCATGGACCACCAGGGGCATTTCATGTTCAGCTGCGAGTTCCACAAATACCCTGAAGGTCTCCTCCTGCCTTCTTCTACCCTCCTCATCACGGGTGTGGTGGAAGTCCATGCCTGTCTCCCCAACTGCAACTATAAGGTCAATATTTGATTCTATCTGCGAGACAACCTCCCCTATAAGGTCCTGTCTTGCCTTTGATGCATCAACCGGGTGGAACCCCATTGTAGGGTATATGAAACCTGGGTTGAGGGATGCAAGTTCAAGGGCCCTCCTGTTACCCCCGAGACCAACCCCTGAATCTATAACAGCCCTCAATTTACTCCTGGCCCTTTCGATGACCTCTTCACGGTTCCTGTTGAAGTCCTTGAAGTCAAGGTGACAGTGAACGTCTATAATGATGATACCTCCCATAATCAGTGATTGATATGGATAACGTCTACATACCTCCCATGAATCAAGGGGCTGTGCTAGACGCCGAACCTTCTCTCACGCTGCTGATATGACCTTATGGCCCTTAAAAAGTCTACCTTCCTGAGTTCAGGCCACAGGCTGTCGCAGAAGTAGAGTTCAGAGTAGGATGACTGCCAGAGCAGGAAGCCACTGAGTCTTTCCTCGCCACTGGTCCTTATTATCAGGTGCGGGTCCTCCAGACCTGCAGTGTAGAGGTTTCTGTTTATCATGTCCTCGTCTATGTCCTCCGGGTCTATCAAACCCGCCTTAACATCCTCTGCAATCTTTCTTGTGGCGTCAACTATCTCCTGCCTTCCATCATATCCTATGGCTATGTTCACAAGGCGGTCTGAGTACTGCTCTGTTGACTTCTCAGCGATCTCTATGGCCCTTCTGACGTCCTCCGGGAGGAGTTCAAGTTTTCCGACTGCTCTGACCCTGACCCTGTTCTTATGTATCTTCTCATTGCTTGCTATGGCCTCGAAGTTTTCCCTGAAGAGCTTCATGAGACCCTTAACCTCCTTTTCTGGTCTCTTGAAGTTCTCTGTTGAGAAGGCGTACGCCGTTACTATTTCTATCCCGAGGTCCACGCACCAGTCCAGGACCTTCTCGAGGGTTTCTATGCCCTTCTTATGGCCTTCTATGGGGTTCATACTGCCCTGCAGCTTTGAGTATCTCCTGTTACCATCCATGATGATGGCAACATGTCTTGGCATTCTGTCCCTTCTGAGGTTGCGCGATATGTACCATTCGTACAGCTTGTAAAGGGGCTTTAATGGTGACATTTCAAATCTACCTGATCATAATTTTTGTTCATCCGGTCAGTTAATATTAATTTAATTAATACGATTAACGGTCCTATTATTCATTATCTTCATTCCATCCTCTGGCAAGCCAGTGGGCGAATTTCAGCGCCCTGAGATAGCCTTCGGCTGTCTGTGACCTTGATGTGTCAACAAAAATTCCGTCAAATCCCAGAGCAACTGCACCGTAACTCCTGGCGGTGCCAACCAGAACCAGTGATCTGAATATGAGGTTGCCTGTTATACCATCGGGTGCTATGATGACGTTACAGCCATCAGCCACGGCTTCCTCTATCAGTATATGGTAGTGCCTCACCCTATATTTATCCTTTATCATTGATGTGAGGAATTCGCCTTCATGGATTGACCTGTCAACCTCTGGTGACCTTCCAAGGTCCCCCCTCCTTCCCCCTGATATCACGCCGACTCTGGGCTCTTCTCCGGTTTTCCGGAGAAATTCAGAGGCTGAAACAGCGATTTTGAATCTATCATCCACTGTCCTTCCCTCATCTATACCCACGGGGGCGAGCAGAAATCCATTAGCACCCACCTCTATCCATGAAGCCCTGTTCAGTGGCCCGCCTTTTTTGAGTTCTGCCATTATATTTGCGGCTGGCAGTGACCCCCTCACGTAGGCAGCAGCACCCCTTCTGAGTTCCTCTATGAATTCCTCCTCTGAGTGGACCAGGTCAACCTCAAAGTCCGCGAGGGATGCAGCCCTCTCCATGTTCCTGTTCTCACCGACACCAGCCACTATCCTCATGGCTCCACCCTCACTTCCATACATTTCACAGGCTTATCTCCATATTCCATGATCAGGTCTTAGAGAGTTACGGCGCAGGCAGCAAGATTAATATATGGTCATGAGTATTATAAGATTCAGCTTTTTAATAGATGACGGCGAATAAATATATAAATGTCTTCTGCATAAGAAAATTTAGGTTAACGGAAAAATAATATAAACATGAAATTTTTTAATTAGTGATCCTGCTGACACACATTAAAGACACACATTAAAAAAATCACTGAAGGAAGGTAGAACCATGGATACCAAGAATAAGATAATAATCGGCCTTTTCATCGTAATCCTCGGACTTTCCGTTGTGACGTATGAGAATTACATCACAAACTCCCAGAACGTTTTTGTGGGAGAGAAGCATGTGCTGCTGCTCTGTGCGGATCCCGGTGAACCAAGGCCCGGCATAGGTGCCGTTGACATGGCCTTCATAATAACCATGAATGAGGGTAACATAACCAATGTGACGGCTGTGTACCCACACAACATGGCCCACCCCACGGCACAGTCCCCTGCATCCCTAAGGGCCCACGGCGTCAGCAGGTGGCTCCTGCATGATGCCCTCTGGGAGAATGACACCGAAAGGGGTGCCAGACTCGCACAGGAAATAGTGGAATACAATACAGGCATAAAAACGGATATAGTGGTCATAGTAACTCCCCAGGCTGTTGACGGCATACTGCAGTCCATAGGACCCGTCTACGTTGAGGGTCAGGGTTATGTTTCAGGAAACAGCATACAGTTCCTCAGGGAGGAACAGCAGCAGGGCTCATCCAGGGGTGTGGCAATTCAGTCACTCATGAGGGCCATATTCAACGCAACAAAGGACCGCTCAAAGTACCTTGCAATGGTGAATGCCGGTCTACAGCAGTACCAGCAGGGAAACATCGTCGTTGTGCCTGAGGGCGCTGTTGTGCAGTTCCTAATATCAACGGGTCTTGAAAGGGTGGGCAACTGATTAACCCCCCTCTTTTTTTCCATTTAATATTAATGGTCCTCAATGAATTTCATTGAATGATACACAAAACTTAATTATTATAATGTAAATAGTAGTGTTGGGGGATACAGTTGTCCAATGAGAACACTGCAAAAACCAGGGGCTACCTCATATGTACAGAATGCGGGGGTTACTATCATCTCCAGGAGGGAGAGAGTCCAGCTGATTTTTCGTCCTGTGAATGTGGGGGTTCACTTGAATACTATGATACACTCGAGAAGTTCTATGAGGAACCGGAAGCTACCGAAAGTGAAATCAAGGATGAAGATAAAAGGATTAGACTCCTTGAGGATCTTTCAAGGAGCATAGAAAATGAGGAGAGAACCCCCAAAGAGATAAAAACCGGGAAATGGTCCCTCATGGAATTCGTTGCTGAGAAGAGAATAATCGATGATGTGAGGGAACAGAAGGAGATAGTTAACGAGCTCCTTGATGAGGAGATCATTGACAGCAACCTGGTGACCGGTGGAGGTGTGGAGGCAGAGAGCTTCATATCGCAGGTGCGTGAGCAGAGGGAGTTCCTGGCTGAACGTGAGGGGAACGCCCTTAACAGCAGATTCCTGAAGACAGCTGTCATGGCACTCCTGATATTTGTTGTGATATGCTTCCTCTACTTCTTCATAGCAGTAAAATTCACCTGATTCTGAAAATTTCAGTCAAAAAAATTAATTAATTTTTAAGGCCGCTGAGAACCTCCTCGGCAGCTTCAAGGGTCGCCTCTATGTGCTCTGATTCATGGGCAGCCGATATGAAGCAGCACTCAAACTGGGACGGTGGTATGAATACCCCCCTCTCAAGCAGGCCATGGAAGTACTCCATGAAGAGCACTGTATCGGATTTTTTAGCATCCCCATAGTTCCTGACCTCCTCCCCTGTGAAGTATAACTGGAACATTGATGCTGGCCCGGTGACCTGGTATTCAAGGTCCAGGTCAGAGAGGAGGTCCCTGAGACCAGCCCTCAGCGTCGACCCCTTCCTCTCAAGGTCAGAATACATCCTCCCATCAAGGAGTCTGAGGGTCTCACGACCTGCAGTTACAGATACAGGGTTCCCGTTGAAGGTACCTGCCTGGTAGACGTTACCTGCAGGTGATATATTTTCCATTATCTCCCTTCTGCCTGCCAGTGCCCCCATTGGGAAGCCGCCTCCAACTATCTTTCCAAGGGTTACAAGGTCGGGTTCAACCCTGTAGTACTCCTGGGCACCCCCTGGTGCAAGCCTGAATCCGGTTATCACCTCATCAAATATGAGGATGATATCATTTTCACGTGTTATGTCCCTCAGGAACTGCAGGTAACCATTTTCAGGTTCTATGCACCCTATGTTTCCCATGACAGGTTCCACCAGTATGCACGCTATATCCTCACCCGCCCCCTCGATGAGTTCAGCCATTGCCTCCTCATGGTTGAATGGTACCGTCAGGGTGTTTCTGACAGTATCCACTGGTATTCCAGGTGAATCAGGTGCTGTGGCCGCCCCTGAACCCGGCCTCACAAGGACGTAGTCGTGGGCACCGTGATAGGATCCCTCAAATTTAACTATCCTGTCCCTCCCTGTGAAGGCCCTGGCAAGCCTCACAGCGGCCATGGTGGCCTCAGTCCCTGAATTTGTGAACCTCACCATCTCAGCGCATGGCACCCTCTCGATGATGGCCTCTGCAAGTTCTATCTCCCCCTCTGTGGGAACACCGTAGGTTGTCCCCCTTTTTATCTGCTCATTCACAGCCTCAACTACACGTGGGTGGGCGTGTCCCAGTATGAGGGGGCCATAGGCCAGACAGTAGTCAATGTAGCTTTCACCATCCACGCTTTCAAGCAGGCATCCGCTGCCCCCCGCTGCAAAGAATGGGTGGGGGTCGAACCTCCTCACAGGTGAACTCACACCCCCCGGGAGGACGTTACTGGCCCTTCTGAAGAGTTCCTCTGACTTCATTTTTAAAACCTCTAAACCTCTTTATCCTTGGATAATGCTATGAGTGCGTTTGCAGCCGCCACTGCGACTGGTGTGCCCCCCTTGGGACCCCTGGTTATCATATGAGGTATTTCTGTACCTCTGAGGGCCTCTTTAGACTCTGCAGCACCTACAAAGCCCACAGGCACACCTATAACGGCCCTGGCATCCATCAGGCCTTCAAGGGTTAGTTCAATCACCTTCATGAGGGCTGTCGGTGCGTTGCCTATGACAACGATCCCCCGGAATCCCTGGCTGGCGGCGTACTCCATTGAAGCAGCGGCCCTTGTGATGTCCCTTTTCTCTGCAAGCTCCCTCACAGCGGGTTCCCTTATGTAGCACCGGGAGGGATGTGATATGCCTGCGCGGACCATTTCAATGTCTGTGAGTATCCCGCCTGAACTCCTGAGGGATCTGAGTGCCTCATCAACAAAGCCCTGGCTGAATTCTGTTATACGTGCATATTCCGGGTCGGCGGTGGAGTGGACTATCCTTTCAACTATGGCCACCTCAGCGGGACCCAGCGAGGATATATCCTCGGAGATGAGTTCCCTCACTATCTCCCTGCTCTTCCTTGCTATTTCATAGCCCTGGCCTGTGGATGCTCCCATCAAATTATCACCTACGGCGTGAGCCTCCTCCTGTCCCTCGGGAAGAGGACCGTCTCCCTTATGTTTTTAAGTCCTGTGAGGGTCATGTTGAACCTCTCAGCACCGAGTCCCCATCCTGCGTGGGGTGGCATGCCGTACTCAAAGGCTGAAAGGTAGCTCTCAAATGAATCAGGGTTAAGACCCTGTCTTTTTATCTTCTCAACAAGGAGGTCATGCTGGTGTACCCTCATGGCCCCTGAGGATATCTCAAGGTCCCTGTACATGAGGTCAAATGCATGACTCCTCTCAGGGTCATCCTCGTCTGGCATGACATAGAATGGTTTTATGGCGGTTGGCCAGGATGTTATGAAGTAGTAGCCATCCATGATCTCACCCAGGGCCTTCTCAGCGGCTCTTGGGAGGTCTTCTCCATGTTTCATCGGAACTCCCTTTGAGTTAACCATTTCAACGGCCTCATCATACTCCAGGCGCTCGAATGGTGTTTCAGGCACCTCCAGTGTCCTTCCAAGGGTTTCCAGGGCATCAGTGCAGTGCTCATTCACGTCTTCAATGACCCTCACCACGAGGTTTTCAAGTATCTTCATCACGTCCTCGTGGTCAACAAAGGATGCCTCGATGTCGATTGATATGACCTCGTTGAGGTGCCTGAGGGTGTCGTGTTCCTCTGCCCTGAATATTGGGGCGATTTCGTACACACGGTCCAGGCCCGTTGACATCATGATCTGCTTGTACAGCTGTGGGCTCTGGCCGAGGAAGGCCTCCCTCTCAAAGTAGGTTATGGGGAAAAGCTCTGTACCTCCCTCTGTTGCAGATGCAACTAACTTTGGGGTGTTTATCTCGAGGAATCCCTGTTCTTCAAGGAATACCCTGACTGAATGCAGCATTCTGCTTTTTATCTTGAATATTGCGCTTACGGATGGTTTTCTGAGGTCAAGGAATCTTGCGTCGAGTCTTGTGTCTATCTCAGCCTTAACCTTCTCTGTTGGGTCCAGTGGGAGGGGCTGCTTTGATATGTTAAGTACCTTGAGGAAGGAGGGTATTATCTCAAATCCGCCCGGTGCCTTGCCTGACTCCTGCACAGTACCACCAAAGGCGACCACGGATTCCTTTTTGAGCTTCCTTATGGATTTGAAGAGGTCCTTTTCAATCTTTTTACTGGGGGCTGTTATCTGTATGAGCCCGTCACGGTCCCTTAGGAGTACGAATATTATCCCTCCAAGGTCCCTTATTTCATGGACCCAGCCCATAACCGTGACTTCATCTCCATCCATCTCCGGTTCTATGTCCTTTGAGTAATGAGTCCTTCTAAGATCTCCAAGTAACAATCAAATCACCTCTAACAGTTTAAAGTGAATATTTAAGGTCTCTGATGAAACCATGCATTATCAGAGTTCAGCAGATTAATCTGCCTTCATCAATCAGTCCCTCAGCCTCCTCCTGAAGGATTCAGCATGGGCATGGAGGCCCTCGTACTCTGCAAGTTTCAGGACGGTGCCCTGGAGGTTTCTGAGGCCCTCCTTGGTTATCCTCTGGACTGTTGGTTTTTTGATGAAGGATTCTGTGGAGAGACCCGAGTACATCCTTGCGCATCCCGAGGTTGGCAGCACATGGTTTGTGCCTGAACCGTAATCCCCTGCAGCCACAGGGGACAGTTCCCCCAGGAATATGGATCCCGCGTTACGGATGCCCTCCAATGTTTCTTCTGGAGAATCCGTCATTATAACAAGGTGCTCGGGGGCGTATGCATTGCTGAAGTCCACAGCCTCATCAATATCAGCTGTTAAAACTATCATCCCGTACCTTTCAAGGGACTCCCTTATGATATTGGCCCTTTCCATGTATTTAATGTTTTCATGGACCATCTCCTTCACCTCAAGGGCAAGGTCCCTGGAGTCTGTGACAAGGACGCTTGCAGCCTGGGGGTCGTGTTCTGCCTGTGCAAGTATTTCGAGGGCGATGTACTCTGGACTGGCAGTTTCATCGGCGATTATAAGGACCTCTGAGGGTCCTGCAGGGAAGTCTATGTCCACTTCACCGTAGACCAGTTTCTTTGCAGCGGTTACAAATATGTTGCCAGGTCCAACGATTTTATCAACGGGCCTGATGGTCTCTGTGCCGTAGGCCATCGCTGCAACGGCCTGTGCTCCCCCAACACGGTATATTTCACTGGCCCCTGCCATGTCGGCTGCCACAAGAACCGCGTCGGGTACCGAGCCGTCCTGTGCCGGCGGGGTGCAGCATACTATCCTCTCAACACCTGCTATCCTTGCAGGTATTACGGTCATGAGTATCGTTGAGGGGTACACAGCCCTTCCACCCGGTATGTAGCAGCCCACACTGTCAATGGGGCGCACCAGCTGGCCGGCCATGACCCCGGGTCTAACCTCAGACATCCAGCCTGAGGGCATCTGCATCCTGTGGAATTCCTCAATGTTGCTGGCGGCTTCCCTGAGTGCCTCCTTCACCCCGGGTTCAAGGTTTTTGTGGGCCTCCTCTATCTCCTCCCTGCTGACCCTGAAGTTCTCAACGGTCACTCCATCGAATCTCCCTGTGAGTTCCCTGAGGGCATCGTCACCTCCATCCCTCACCATGGATATGATGTCTGCCACGGGTCCAAGGACATCATCGACGTCAAGCCTTGCTCTTTCAACGAGTTCAGAAATCCGTCTGTAATCAAATTCTGTTATCTTCATCAGCATCCTCCAGTGAAAAAGTTAGGGCGAATGGTTAGTTTTATGGAGCCATTCCCTTTTAAGAATTTAGGGGGCACACCGGATCATTTAATAATTTGAAGAATTCCAGTAATATAAACATTTATTTATATGCTTTCACTTAAACATTGGTTGATGGTTGGAATTCATCCCATGGATATGACTACCATTTGCAATTTTTATATTAATCTGTGGTCATTCCTTAATTTGGATTAGGGGGCATCTAATGGACCAAAATTTTTAAATAATAAGTTTAATACACACTTATAAGGAGACTGAGGCTGGTAACCATGTATAAGGATGAAATGATACAACTGCACCAATTTCTGGTATATGTTCTGAAGTACCTTGAGAATGGATATGATATAAAGGATGAATGCGAGGAGTACTTCTCCCTGAACATCAGCCCCCACCACATCCACCGTACCAAGGCCGAACATAAGTACGCTATTTTTGTGCTCTCAAGCGCCATCTCAGAGATCCTCGCCAGGAAAGAAGGTAACAATCTTCCACCAAATGTTGTGAATGGCCTCTCAGAACTTGCAAGGAGATCAAGGAAAGAAGTCGTCAAGATGGAGGCCAGGCTCGAGGCAAAATAAAATAACCTCCTACATGCCAGCAAGAACCGCCAGTTCCAGTTAGTCAGCAGTGGTGCCAGCCACATATTTATTACTTATACCCGTATTATTCTTATCAGTACTTGCCGCCTATTTTTAATAGCACCAATCCCATATCTATAACAGAGTTATTTATAACAGGTGTTTGTTTATGAAGGCCACAGAAACCATGATCTGTCTTGTTGATGGAGAGCACTACCTGCCTGTGACAAGAGCAGCAGTTGAAACCCTTGACTCAATGGAGCACATTGATGTGAAGGCCCTGATCTTTATTGGTGGGACAGAGAAGCTCAGGACATCCTCCCCTGAGGAATACACTGAAATAATGGGCAGACCGGTCCACTTCGGGGATGACCCCCACAGGATCCCCTACAAACTCATAGGAGAACTCATAAGAAAGTATGGTGCAGATACCGTCATGGACCTCAGTGATGAACCTGTCCTTGACTACTCCAAGAGGTTCAGGATAGCCTCAGTTGTCCTGGGTGAGGGTGCAGTCTACAGGGGCCCGGACTTCGAATTCCAGCCCCTGACAGAGTATGACATACTTGAGAAACCCTCACTCAAGATACTGGGCACGGGTAAGAGGATAGGTAAAACTGCAGTATCCGCCTATGCCGCCCGACTGATCCACGAACGCCAGTACAACCCCTGTGTCGTTGCTATGGGCCGTGGGGGTCCCGAGGAACCCGAGATCGTCCATGGCGACCGGATCGAAATAACCCCCGAGTTTCTCATGGAGCAGTCAGATAAGGGTGTGCATGCAGCCTCTGACCACTGGGAGGATGCACTCATGAGCAGGATACTCACCGTTGGCTGCAGAAGATGCGGGGGAGGTATGGTGGGAGATGTCTTCATAACAAACATGAAGCGTGGCGCTGAAACCGCCAACAGACTGGACGCAGACTTTGTTATCCTTGAGGGCAGCGGTGCAGCCATCCCTCCGGTGAAATCAAACCGCCACATAGTACTTGTCGGTGCAAACCAGCCACTTATAAACATAAAGAACTTCTTCGGACCCTTCAGGATTGGACTTGCGGACCTTGTGATAGTCACCATGTGCGAGGAGCCCATGGCAGGGGATGAAAAGGTCAGGGAGATAGTCGATTTCATTGAATCCATAAACCCCGAAGCTGAGGTTATAACAACTGTCTTCAGACCAAAGCCCTTGGGTGAGATTGAGGGTAAGAATGTGCTCTTTGCAACAACAGCCCCTGACTCAGTGAAGGACCTCCTGGTTGAATATCTTGAATCAGAGTACAGCTGCAGGGTTGTGGGCACCACACCACACCTCTCAAACAGGCCACTGCTTCAGAGGGACATTGAAAGGTACATAGAGGACGCTGATGTGATGCTAACTGAACTCAAGGCCGCTGCAGTTGACGTTGCAACGAAGGACGCCCTTGAGGCTGGACTCGAGGTCATATACTGCGACAACATCCCGGTTGTGAGGGATGGTGCCCAGGATGAACTTGATGATGCAATAATCTCCGTGGTGGAAAGGGCGATAGCCGACTTCAACCTCAGAAAGACGCCCTGAATTCAGTGAACCCCCAGAGTAGAGGCAGAGAACGCCCGGAATGGTGATAACTTGGACGATGCTGACCTGAAGAAACTCCTCAGGTTCACCATTACTGAGAAGAGGGTTATCGAGAAACTCCAGATACCCCCCGACGCCTTCCTCCCCCTTCTTTTCTCCATAAGATTCGGTGGGGACTGGAGTCTGAGGAAGAACTCCAGCCGGTTCATGGCCATCAAGGAGAAGGTCACCCGCTTTGATGAGGATGAGATGATCGGCCGTACCCTTGAGATAGTGTACCTTTTTCTGAATCCCAGGATAATCAGTGAGGAGGGAACCGTTTACCGCTTTGAGAAGTGCGGTTCCAGGAACGAGCGAGAGCTTGTGAGCAGGCCCTACCGTGTTGTTGTGGATGGTGACTACATTTTGAGGGCCGTGCTTGACCCCCTTGACCTTAAGATCCGGCTAAAGAGACTGGAAAAACCCCTCCGGTTCACGGGTTCAGGTGCCTATGGAGTTGCCCATGAGATGGAACACCTCGAGGGTGAGGAATCAGAGGGCACCCCCTTCTGGGAATTTGAGTACGAGATAGAGGAGTGAACCGGGCAAACATTCATACGGATAGTGAAAACACATGGACACTATATCCATAAATATAAATATGAACATCCATTCATATGTAAACTGAGGTGATTAAATGGAGGAAAATAACTGCTGTGGAGATGCACAGAACACCATCAGTGGCTGCAGCTGCAGCTGTGGATTTCTTGAGTACCCTGACCAGTCAGAGGTCCCTGAACCTGAAACACCATCCACCACAGCCAGCAGAGAATTCCTTAGCAGACTTGAGGATTACGCACGTTCACTTGGCATAGCCAGCATGGGTTATGCGTCCATAACCCCAGAGGTTATCCTTGCAGGTGATTTTAAGTATAAGAACGCCGTGGTACTCACATTGAAGATGGATGATGAACTTATAGGCACTCCTCCAAGGGAGGAGGCCCAGGCCATGAATGACAGACTCTACGATGAACTTGCCGATTTAACCTTCAGGGTTTCAGATTACCTCAGAGAGAATGGGTACGGTGCCGTGGCCATCCATCCCATGAGTGGACTCCTGGATCTCACATCCCTGGCCCAGAATGCAGGTATTGGTTTTAAGGGGACTAACGGCCTTCTCATAGGTCCGGAGACAGGGCCGGCCCAGAAAGTATCTGCAGTGCTCACGAGCATATCCAACCTTCCTCAGAAGGCCAGTGAGCATTCATGGATCCCTGAGTACTGTGCAAGGTGCGGTAAATGCATAAAGGCCTGTCCTGAGGATGCCCTGGTGGAGGTGGATACCTGCTGTGGATCCACAGTCTTGCTCCTTGAGGATAGATGCCTTGGGTGCAGTGAGGGATGCACCTACTGCATAGAGAGCTGTCCATTCTACAGTAAGGGCTATGAAACGGTCCGATCAAAATTCATGAAGTTAAGGCAGAAGCTGGAAGAAAGGGGGAAGCTCTAAACTATTTTTTTTAATTAATAAACATCTGAATGCACATCACATCATATTTACTGGCAGACTAGTTGTCTGCTACAAAAATTCGTTCTTCTGGCATAAAGAAAGAGAACATGACCCATTCCAGCCTGAAAAATCAGCACCACAAATTGTATAATCACCCCCCCCCCCAAAATCAGCACCACCTCACCCCATAAAATTGTATAATTTAATAATGAAGTTCAACATACAGTAAGTTGGTGTTTAATATGAAGGCTGATGCAGTAAAAATTGCGGATGGTGTCTACTGGGTTGGTGTGATGGACTGGGACATAAGGAGCTACCATGGTTACACCCTTGGAGGCACAACCTACAATACCTACCTCATATTTGGGGATGAACGGGTGGCCCTTGTTGACAACACTTACCCCGGAACCTCTTCACAGATGTTTGGAAGGATAACCGACGCCTTTGAAAGGGAAGGAAGGGATGAAAAGATTGACCTCATAATACAGAACCACATTGAAAGGGATCACAGCGGTTCCATCACCGAGGTCCTCAAAAGGTACGGTTCAGAGATAATCTGCACCGCAAAGGCAGCTGAGGGCCTCAGGCAGCACTATTCCATACCCCAGGATACCCCGATGCAGACCGTTAAAACAGGGGACAGCACTGACCTCGGGGGAAAGACCCTCACATTCCTTGAGGCCCCAATGCTCCACTGGCCAGACAGCATGTTCACCCTCCTCGAGGAGGAAGGTATTCTCTTCTCAAATGATGCCTTCGGACAGCACCTCTGCATCAGCAAACGCTTTGATAAGGACGTCCCTGAAGCTGTACTGATGGATGCTGCCATGAAATTCTATGCAAACCTTTTAACACCACTCTCCCCCCTTGTACTCAGGAAGTTCAGTGAGGTTAAGGAACTGGGCCTCCTTGAGAAGATAGGGATGATAGCGCCCTCCCACGGCCAGATATGGACCGAGCCCCTGAAGATAATAGCTGCATACACTGACTGGGCCACCGGGAAGTGCAGGGACAAGGCCACCATAATCTATGACACCATGCACTACTCCACCAGGATGCTGGCACATGCCATGGCCGAGGGTCTCATGGCAGCGGACGTGGATGTGTCGATGCACTTCCTTCATGAGGATGAGAGGAGTGAGATTGTGAAGAATATCCTTGAGAGCAAGGCAGTATTCATAGGAAGCCCAACAATGTTCAACGGACCATTCCCAAGCCTCGGTGACCTTATATATTATCTCAAAGGACTTACGTTCGATCGCACAGGCTTTAAAAGGCTTGCAGTTGTATTCGGATCAAAGGGATGGGGTGGCGGTGCAGTGAGAACCCTTCAGGAGGAGCTCTCAGGTGCAGGATTCGAGGTTGCTGAAACCTTTGAGGTTAACTATGTCCCCACCTCCGGAGACCTGGATGAATGCTACAGCATCGGGAAGAGCGTCGGTGAAAGGATAAAGAAAATGTAGCTTTCAAAATGAGTAATGCAGGAAACATAGTTTAAAGGATGCAGTGATTTAATGAAATCAATCAAATTTAAGGGCAGTCATGACCCTGAGAAGAAAATTGTTGTGAGCCTCTTCTGGACCGTAAGGAAGACAATAAGGGAAGAGGGGTGCGCACCGGTGCGCATAACCCGTATCAGGACCTCGAAGAGAACCTATGAACCGGAGGGCAGGAAGCTCCTGAAACTATCAGATGATATCCTGGATGATATAATAAGCGATATTGAAAGGGGTAACACCGTTGAATTCAGTATGACCATGGGTCAGGAGTCACTCAGGCTCTGGATCGACGGCGAGACCTTCACTGTTGAGGCATCAAAGACACCTGAACTCGAAGAGGAGATAGTGGAAAAACTTGAGCATGAAACCTCAAAGATTACACCAGACTTCTGTCAGACCTTCCTGCCGAAGATATTCCCCAACCGTTAACCACACGCCACCATCTCCAGTCAATTATTTATTTCCAGGAAGAGGAATCCATCTGCAACTCTTCCAGTAAGTCTGCAGAAACCAGAAACCCACAGGATCTTCTACACAAATTATTTATAGAACCTTAAACCCATGGATAATTGCATGCTATTTATTTAAGAGGTGATTTAATGGCACAGGGACAGCAGCCCATATTCATATTACCACAGGATACAAGCCGTTACGTTGGAAGGGAAGCACAGAGAATCAACATCCTTGCGGGTAAGGTTCTTGCAGAGACTGTGAGGACAACCCTTGGACCCAAGGGTATGGACAAGATGCTTGTTGACTCCCTTGGAGACATCGTGATTACAAATGATGGAGTTACGATCCTCAGGGAAATGGACATCTCACACCCCGCAGCAAAAATGCTGGTGGAGGTTGCAAAGACCCAGGAAGACGAGGTGGGGGACGGTACAACCACTGCAGTCATAATAGCAGGTGAACTGCTCAAGGAAGCTGAAAAACTCATTGAAATGGGTGTGCACCCAACAATCATAGCACTTGGTTACAGGAATGCAGCACTGAAGGCCCAGGAGATACTTGAAGAGATATCAATGGAAGCAAGCGACAGGGACACCCTCATGAAGGTCGCAATAACTGCAATGACAGGAAAGGGTTCAGAGAGGGCCAAGGAAAAACTTGCTGAACTCGTTGTTGACGCAGTAATGCAGGTCGAAGAGGACGGTGAAATCGACAAGGACAACATTAACATACAGAGGATACAGGGCGCATCAGTGAACGAGTCAAGAATCGTGAACGGCATAGTAATTGACAAGTCAAGGGCAGACACCTCAATGCCAAAGAGAATCGAAAAAGCCAGGATAGCCCTCCTCAAGTATCCGATAGAGGTTAAGGACCTTGAAACCGATGCCAAGATAAGGCTAACAGACCCATCACAGATGCAGGCCTTCATAGAACAGGAAGAGCAGATGATCCGCGACATGGTTGAGAAGATAAAGAGCTCAGGCGCCAACGTCGTGTTCTGCCAGAAGGGTATCGATGACCTTGCACTCCACTACCTCTCACGTGAGGGAATAATGGCCCTCAAGAGGGTCAAGAAGTCAGACATCAAACGTATTGAGAAGGCCACAGGCGCAAGACTCGTCACCAACATAGATGACCTCACAGCAGAAGATCTGGGAGAGGCCGGTGTTATCTACGAGAAGAAGATCTTTGATGAGGTCCTCACATTCATTGAGGAATGCAGGGACCCCAAGGCAATCTCCATAATACTGAGGGGAAGCACGAAGCATGTTGCAGAGGAAATGGAGCGTGCCCTTGAGGATGCAATAGGAGTCGTTGCATCAACACTTGAGGACAGGGAGGTTGTTGCAGGCGGAGGAGCGCCTGAGGTTGAAATCGCCAGGAAACTGCGTGAGTATGCTGACACCATAAGCGGCAGGGAGCAGCTGGCAGTATCCGCCTTTGCAGACGCCCTCGAAATCGTGCCAAAGACCCTTGCAGAGAACGCAGGTCTTGACAGCATCGACGTCCTCGTTGACCTCAGGGCAGCCCATGAGGAATCACCCTACATGGGAATCGATGTCTTCGATGGTAACATCGTCGACATGAAGGAGGCCGGAGTAATCGAACCCCAGAGGGTCAAGAAACAGGCCATCCAGTCTGCAGCTGAGGCAGCTGAGATGATCCTCCGTATAGATGACATGATAGCCGCCAGGGGCTTTGATGTCTCATCCAAGGACGAGGAGGATATGGAAGGAATGGGTGGAATGGGTGGAATGCCCCCCATGATGTAACCCACCTCATTTTTTTCGAGGTTATTAATAAAAAATTTATAATAAATATTATCTATCATGATTAATAATAGTAAAATATATAAGTTGAGAGAAACTTACTACTACCAACCAAGAAAAAGATGGCGGTATGAAAAATGTCAAAGGATACCTCAGTTCTCCTGGAAGAGAAAAGGGTCTTCAAACCCCACTACACCGTTGTGGAGGAGGCCCACATAAAAAACTGGGAGGCCGAGCTCGAAAAGGGAAAGGACCATGAGAACTACTGGGCCGAAAAGGCTGAAAGATTCGAATGGTTCAGAAAATGGGACAGGGTCCTTGATGAGAGCAACAGACCATTCTACAGGTGGTTCGTCAACGGTAAGATCAACATGACCTACAACGCCGTTGACAGGTGGCTTGACACAGACAAGAGAAACCAGGTCGCCATTCTATACGTGAACGAGAGGGGGGATGAAAGGAAGTTAACCTACTATGAACTGTACCGTGAGGTTAACAGGACCGCTAATGCCCTCAAAAGTCTTGGAATCAAAAAGGGCGATGCAGTTGCCCTCTACCTTCCAATGTGCCCCGAACTTGTAATCTCAATGCTTGCCTGTGCAAAGATAGGTGCTGTCCACAGTGTCATATACTCCGGTCTCAGTGTGGGGGCCCTGGTGGAACGCCTGAACGATGCAAGGGCAAAGATCATAATAACAGCCGACGGTACCTACAGAAGGGGCGGGGTTATAAAGCTCAAACCCATAGTGGACGAGGCCATACTCCAGTGCCCCACCATAGAAACCACAGTGGTTGTAAAGCACACAGACATCGACATTGAGATGTCGGATATAAGTGGACGTGAAATGCTCTTCGATAAGCTCATAGAGGGTGAAGGGGACCGGTGCGATGCAGAGGAGATGGATGCAGAGGACCCCCTCTTCATACTCTACACTTCGGGGAGCACCGGAAAACCAAAGGGTGTTCTACACACAACAGGAGGATACATGGTGGGGGTTGCATCAACCCTCGAGATGACCTTTGACATCCACAACGGAGACCTCTGGTGGTGCACAGCAGACATCGGGTGGATAACAGGTCACAGCTATGTTGTCTATGGCCCGCTGCTACTTGGAACCACAACACTCCTCTATGAGGGGGCACCTGATTACCCTGACCCCGGTGTGTGGTGGAGTATCGTTGAGAAATACGGTGTCACCAAGTTCTACACGGCACCAACCGCAATAAGGCACCTCATGAGGTTCGGTGACAAGCACCCAAAACGCTACAACCTTGAATCCCTCAAGATACTTGGTACGGTCGGTGAACCCATAAACCCTGAGGCATGGATGTGGTACTACAGGAACATTGGAAGGGAGAAGTGCCCGATAATTGACACCTGGTGGCAGACCGAGACAGGGATGCACCTCATAGCACCCCTACCTGTGACACCCCTTAAACCGGGTTCAGTGACAAAGCCCCTCCCGGGCATAGAGGCCGACGTGGTTGACGAGAATGGCGACCCCGTGCCCCTGGGTAAGGGTGGTTTTCTTGTGATCAGAAAGCCATGGCCAGCCATGTTCAGGACCCTCTTCAACGACGAGCAGAGGTACATCGATGTTTACTGGAAGCAGATCCCCGGCGGAGTGTACACCGCAGGTGACATGGCCAGGAAGGACGAGGACGGATACTTCTGGATCCAGGGAAGATCCGATGACGTCCTGAACATAGCAGGGCACAGGATAGGTACTGCAGAGGTTGAATCAGTCTTTGTCGCACACCCTGCAGTTGCAGAAGCCGCGGTTATAGGCAAGGCCGACCCCATCAAGGGGGAGGTCATAAAGGCTTTCCTCATACTCAAGAAGGGTCATAAACTGAACGCCGCCCTCATCGAAGAACTGAAAAGACACCTTCGCCATGAACTCGGACCCGTGGCCGTCGTCGGAGAGATGGTCCAGGTTGACAGCCTCCCCAAAACCAGGTCTGGTAAGATAATGAGGAGAATACTGAGGGCCAGGGAGGAAGGAGAGGACCTCGGTGATACCTCAACCCTTGAGGAATAGCTGGGCCCCCATACCCTCCCTTCATATTTGATGTATAAGGTGAGAAATATGCGTGAAACAGAAGTGGTTATATCAGATAAAACCGCCAACCCGGCACCCCTGGGACTTCTGGGATTTGGTATAACCACCATACTGCTGAACCTGCACAATGCAGGTCTTTTTCCCATAAACAGTATGATACTTGCAATGGGGTTCGCCTATGGTGGTATAGCCCAGATACTTGCAAGTGTGATGGAATACAGAAAGGGCAACACCTTCGGTACGGTTGCATTCGGATCCTATGGTCTGTTCTGGTGGTCACTGGTACTCCTCCTGGTGATCCCGAACCTCAAGTTTCTTGAAACATCAGGAACCGCAGCAGCCAGTGCCGACCCGGTTGCAATGGCATCCTACCTCTTCATGTGGGGACTGTTCACCCTGCTGATGTTCATAGCAACCCTGAAACTCAAAAGGGGCATCCAGGTGATATTCATAAGCCTCGCGGTGCTCTTCTTCCTGCTCACTGCAGGCGAAATCACGGGTTCAGCCCTTATAACAGCTGTGGCAGGTTATGAGGGTATATTCACAGGGGCAGCCGCCATGTACGTGGGTCTTGCAGAGGTTATAAACGAGACCCATGGAAGGGACATCCTCCCCACCTGAACCTGAATGGTGGGGGATCATCCCCCTCAAATTCCCTAGGGGAACCCATTCACTATTTTTTCAGCCTGTTTTAGAAAACCTTATATTGAATTAGGTTTAACTAAACTAACAGTAAGGCTTTAGGTGAACCTAATGAAGCATCTCAGTGAAAATATAGAGGAATACCTTGAAACCATCTACAGGCTCTCGGATTCAAGGAAGCCCGTTACCACCACAGACATCTCCCGGGAAATGAAAATCGCCCCTGCAAGTGTAACCCAGATGCTTAAAAAGCTTGATTCAAATGGATATGTTAAATATTCACCATACAGGGGAGCCGTGCTCACAGATAGAGGATACAGGATCGCCCGTAGAATAACAAGGAAGCACAGGCTCCTTGAGAGATTCCTCCATGACGTTCTGGGAATAAAGAGGGAGAGGATACACCGGCAGGCCTGTGAAATGGAACATTCACTCTCAGACGATGCTGAAAGGGCCCTGTGCCATCTCCTTAACATGCCAGGAGAGTGCCCCGATGAAAAGCCCATACCCGCATGTGAATTCAAATTCCAGACATGCGAGGAATGCATTGAGATGAAGGACGCCGATATCGAGGAAATAGGCTGCCGTGATGAAAACCTGAAATCCCTCACAGAGATGGATGAAAACCAGAGCGGAAGGGTATCCTTCATAAGGGGTGACTACAGGGTTGTGAGGCGGCTCATGGATATGGGGATAACCATTGGAGCCCCCCTTACCATGATAAAAAGGGCACCCCTCAGCGGCCCAATCGAAGTGGAGATCCGCGGGTCCAGGGTGGCCCTGGGAAGGGACATAGCAGATAACGTCTTCATAGAAACAGAAGGCTAGCCCCCCTAATAGAACAGAGCAGATAGAAGGTCTTGACAATGAAAAAATCTGAGATAACCGTTGCACTTGCAGGAAACGCCAATGTGGGTAAGAGTGTTATCTTCAACCAGCTGACAGGATCGAACCAGATAGTCGGCAACTGGCCTGGAAAAACCGTTGAAAGGGCGGAGGGGTACCTTAAATTCCAGGGAAGAGACATCCACATAATCGATCTTCCAGGGATATACTCATTTTCAACCTACTCCATGGAGGAGATAGTATCACGGGACTTCATAATCAATGAAGGACCCGACGTTGTCATAAATGTACTTGATGCATCTGTCCTCGAGAGAAACCTTTTCTTCACGCTCCAGCTCATGGAGATGGAGGTCCCCATGGTGATCTGCATCAACCAGGTGGACATGGCCAGACAGAAGGGGATAACGATAGACGATGAGAAGCTGGAGAAGGTTCTTGGCGTGCCGGTGGTATCCACGGTTGCGGTTAAGGGAAGGGGACTCCAGGAACTGCTCCGTAAGACGGTTGAAGTGGCTGATAAAAAGACACTGCCACGGATAATCGAATACGGTGAGGAGATCGAGACCCGTATAGGGAAACTGATGGATGCCCTCCCTGAAATCCCCGAAGGTTATTCAGCCCGATGGGTTGCAATAAAGCTACTGGAAAACGACCCCCAGATAACAGCCATGATGCCTGAGGACGTTAGGAAGCTTGCATCAGAACTGGCAGCTGAAATAGAGTCCATACACGGTGAACCTGCATTCTCAGTTATAACTTCAGAACGTTATGCCATCTCCAGCATGATAGCTGCAGGTGCACAGAGGCAGGAGGAGATCAAAACCTCACTATCAGAGAGACTTGACGGCTTCCTCACACATCCTGTCTACGGCTACATCTCATCTGTTCTGGTTGTTGGAGGACTCCTCCTCTGGACCTTTGTTGTGGGGGAGTTCCTCTCAGACACACTCACAGGGATCTTTGGATTCTTCCAGCCCGTTGACCCCAAGTTCTCAGGTTCCATTGAATCAATAATATGGAACGGGGCCTTCGGGGGTATCGTGGCTGGCCTGACCCTGGTGATACCTTTCGTTATACCGTTCTACCTGATGCTATCCTACATTGAAAATTCAGGTCTTCTCACCAGGGTGGCATTCATGATGGACGCCTTCATGAGGAAGATAGGGCTCCATGGGAAGGCCCTCATACCCCTCATACTGGGTTACGGGTGCAGCGTCCCTGCAATTGACAGTACAAGGATACTTGAGACCCACAGGGAGAGACTCCTTGCAGCCTTTGCAATATCCTTCGCACCCTGCGCTGCAAGGACCATCCTCATCCTTGGACTCGTAGCCCTCTTCGTGAATGTATGGTGGGCCATAGGACTCTACGCCCTGGACCTCCTTATAATCTTCATAATGGGAAAGGTGGCCCTCAAGGCACTTCCCGGGGAAACAACCGGACTTATAATGGAGATGCACTCCCTTAAGATGCCCTCATTCCGTGTCATAGCAAGGCAGACCTGGACAAGGACCAGGTCCCTCATCTACCTTGTATTCCCCATATACATCATTGGAAGCGCCCTAATACAGTTACTATACGCCCTTGGATGGCTCAATCCCATCAGCGCCTTCATGGCACCCCTTACAGTCGGATGGCTTAAACTGCCAGTATTTGCAGGTATACTCCTGATACTGGGCGCCGTCAGGAAGGAATTCATACTCCTCGGGCTTGTGTCACTGGTTGGGACAAACATAGGGGCTGCCCTCACAGCACCCCAGATCCTCGTCCTGACCCTGGTCGGTATGCTCTACTTCCCCTGCCTCTCAACCATCGCAATACTTGCAAGGGAATTCAGCTGGAGGTCCACCTCCATCATAACCCTTGCAAACCTCGGAACAGCATTATTCCTCGGTGGACTGTTTGCAAGGATACTGCCACTGATATTTTAGAGCTGAAAAGGTATCATGAGTATAAGGAGAGTTAATTTAACCTCCATGACAGAAATAATTACGTGGTATCATGACCGTGCTAAAAATAATATCCTGGAACGTCAACGGCCTCAGGGCGGTCCACAGGAAGGGGTTCCTTAAATGGTTCATGGAAGAGAAGCCAGACATCCTGTGCCTTCAGGAGATAAAAGCAGCGCCTGAACAGCTCCCCAGGAAGCTCAGGCACGTTGAGGGTTACAGAAGCTTCTTCACCCCTGCGGAGAGAAAGGGGTACAGCGGGGTTGCCATGTACACAAAGGTACCCCCCTCTTCACTGAGGGAGGGTTTCGGTGTGGAGAGATTCGACACCGAGGGTCGGATACAGATCGCAGACTTTGACGACTTCCTCCTCTACAACATATACTTCCCCAACGGTAAGATGTCAGAGGAGAGGCTGAAGTATAAACTGGAATTCTATGACGCATTCCTTGAGGACGTCAACCGGGAGAGGGATTCGGGGAGGAACGTGATTATATGTGGGGACTTCAACACAGCCCACAGGGAGATAGACCTTGCAAGGCCAAAGGAAAACAGCAACGTATCAGGTTTCCTTCCCGTTGAGAGGGCCTGGATCGATAAATTTATTGAAAATGGGTACGTGGACACCTTCAGGATGTTCAACAGTGACCCCGGACAGTACACATGGTGGAGCTACAGGACAAGGGCCCGTGAGAGGAACGTCGGCTGGAGACTCGACTACTTCTTTGTAAACGAGGAGTTCAAAGGGAAGGTTAAAAGGTCCTGGATACTCTCAGATGTCATGGGCTCAGACCACTGTCCCATAGGACTGGAAATAGAACTATAATCAACTCGATAACATCAGAAATGTGATTAGGAACTCCATCAGGCGAAAACTACTGGCGTGACTGGGGAAATACAGGATCTTCCCCGGTCTTCCATGCTGAAACGGTACGTATAACCTCATCGAGGTACCTCAGGGAGTCATCGTTACCGCTAAGGGCACGGGCCAGTTTGATGGCAGTTGAATCATCATCCATCAGCTCCAGGTAGAGCAGCAGATCCTCAAGGAGTTCTTCCTCAGGGTAACTCACCGGAGGCTCCATGCCCCAGATGTTCACGAGGGCCCATTCCCTGCTGTGATCCCTTAGGCCCTCAAGGTCAAACTCCTCCCTTCTGAATACCTTATCCTGTATGTACCTCAGGATATCCCTGTTCCTGGGGGCCCATATCCTGAAATCAGAGTACCTGTCCCTCAGATCATCTAAGAGCTCCTTTTTATGATTTCTGATCCTTATGAACTCTTCCTCCCCTGCTGTGGGATAAACAGCCCCCTCTGCCCTCTGCATTTCCCCTTCTGAATTTACCATCATCTCCTTCCCGGCCTCGATGTGGAGGATCTCATCGTCGCTTAGCTCACGCCTTTCCATCAGTTCCTTCTGGGATTCAAGTTCACTCCTCCACTCCTCATACTTCAGGGCCTCAAGTTCCTGTAACCTGGTTTTAAAGAGTTCAGCTATAACTTCACGGGCCATGAAGCGCTGCCACGGTCTCCCTCTCCTCAGAAGGTTGATGTGGTGGGTTACCTCCATCAAACCGGAGGGTAATGGTCTGAGGCGTGCTGCCAGCCTCCCGGCCTCCCCTGGAAACAGGAGGGGAATGAATTCAAGGAGGGACCATACAGCCACCGAGACCAGTACGGTCACCGCCACGTTCACAGGTATTGGATCCATCAAAAACACAACCGCTTATCAGTCACCGTGTTCAAGTATTGCCTTCTTGATTTCCCTCTTGGTTTCAGAGATGACTTCAATCTTCCTTGCTCCTACACCCTGGTTCTGAAGGTGTTCAAGGAGCTGAGAAGGACTTATAGAGTCCTCAAAGTCTGCCAGGACTGCTCCATCCTCCCTTGCAACTGTAAGTGCCCCGTAGAGTCTTAGAACCCTCTCGGCATTATCGGGGTCGTCTGTAATAATACGGAATGTCCTGATGCTGTGATGTACCTGGCTTATATCAATATCCATCCTCTGGAGGGCTATCAGAACATGCTTATCAAGGGCCCTCTCAATCACCTCAAGGTCCACACTCTCCCTTCCCATGTTGATCCTGACTGCCTGAGCTATCTGGGCAAGGTCCCTTGCATGGGCATAGCTGGGCTGGAGGCCCTCACCACCATCGGCAACAGGGGTGTAGACCATTTTAATCCTTTCAACAACCTCATCATCGTACTCCTCCCCTATTTCATCAAGGTTGCGCCTGAAGACCTCTGCGACGTTTTCAACCGGAGGGTTCCTCAGGAATATGTGGAGGGGGGCCCTCCTGAGGTGGGCCTCGTCCATTATACTGACATCGAGGTTTGTTGAGAAGGCGGGTATGAAGTGTGTGTGGAATATGACAGGAACACCCCTTATATAGATTACATCCTTACTGTTCTCCAGGGGGACGATGAGGCGGTTGAGGATCACCTCATGGTCATCCCGCTGCCTTCCAAGGTCATCTATGAGAAGGACTCCACCATTGGCCTTTATGATGGGTGAGGTCTCATAGACCCCCTTGTTCATGTTGTAGGTTGTCTCCAGTTCATTTAAACTTAATTCTGAGCCCGTGAAAACGAATGGGGCGTGTATCTTTATCCATCTGGGGTCTTCGGGTTCTTCAGGGCATGGCCTGTGGAAGTCAGGGTCATAGATCTGTATAACCCTTCCGCTGAACTCTATGAAGCGGGGGATCACGAGGGGAGGCAGGAGGTCGGAGGCCTTGCTTATTATGAATGTCTTACCTGTACCGGGAGCTCCATAGACAAAGAGCCCCTTACCTATTGTGCAGGACTCCACGAGACACTCCTTTGCATAGGATAGTCCCACCACATCCCTGAAGGTCTTTTCAATAACCTCATCAGGTATCCTGATGGGGAAACGGTTACTCAGCTGCTTATCCATCAGCTCAAAGTATCTCTCATAGGGCACCGGAGCTATCCCTATGTAGGGGTTTTCCTCCATTACAAGGCGGGCCTTCTCAACACCCCTCCTTGTGAGGGTGTATTCGACACTGGAAAACAGGAAACTGCCCCCAACCTGGGCGCAGAATCCGTCCTTCTCCATCTGACCCAGGATCTCTTCAAGTATATCAAGGTGTATGCCCGTTATATCCGTCATTCTCTGGGTTTTAACGGTCCCGTAGGTTAACATTATCTTCAGTATAAGGTCCCTTACGAAGAAATAGGATAACCCCAGCTCTTCCAGCGTCTTTGGCTGTTTCAGTTCCTCAAAGATTTCAACCATGTTCTCATCGTGGTAGTAGGCTTCGCAGTTCATAATTCATCCCCCTTATCGATGTCCATCATGTTCATCCCCCGTGGATGAGAGATTTCATGGGAACGGGGAAGGCCCGCTGAAATCCCTCCTTACATGAAAACTAAAGGATCTCCTTAAGCTGACTGATATCATCTATGACCGTAACATCAAGACCGTTCTTCTCAACGTGATCCCTTTCTGCCTCCGTTAACTCTGAGTTGACCAGTATGGCTGACATACCCGCATTTGTGGCTCCCAGTATGTCCTCATTGAACTTGTTACCAACCATCACTGATCTTTCGGGTTTGCAGCCCATCCTCCTGAGGGCCTCCTCAAAGATCCTTATGTTGGGTTTTTCGAAGCCGACCTCGTCTGAGGTGACGACCTCATCGAAGAAGTGGTGGATGCCGAGTCTTATGAGCTTCTCCCACTGCTTTATCGTTATGCCGTTTGAGATGACCCCAAGCCTGTACCCCTTACTCTTGAGGTCAATGAGTGTGGATGTGGTGTTGGGGAATGGTCTCAGGAGGGCGAACTTGACGTTGTGGTATGTTATCATTCCAAGGGCAATGAGCAGTGGTTTCTCCTCACCGAAAACCGTCTTTGTCAGGACATTGAAATGCCTGTCATAGTTTGATCCTTTCTCGGATATTATCTCCCTGAGAAGCTTGTAGGCCTCCTCCTGTGTTAATGGGAGACCTGCGTCTATCATGACGTTCAGAGCAGCCTTTCTTGCAAGTTTAGCAAATCCTGAGGTGTCATAGAGAGTATCATCAATATCAAAGAAAACCGCCTTCAGCATCGTCCCACCTATTTCTCTGTAATGAAACTCTATAACTAATCAATTATAACATTGTTGGTTTAACTGTGGGATGCGGAAATCATGGAGATGGTGTCTTAAAACAAAGGATAGCTTCCAGCTGATTAGAAATAACGAAAAGTGTTAAAAGAAAGCCTTCAGCCAATTAAAAGAACGCGTCGATGCTGCTCTGCCTTTCACCCGAGGATAACGAATTCATATCCTCTGTGGAGTAACCCAGGGATGACATTATGCGTGATACCGCAGCCATCACCTGGTTTTCAATGTAATAGTCGGGGTCGTATCCCATGCCTTCTGCGTCCTCAACCGGGAAGGCCCTCTGACTTATGGGGCCCCTTCCCTTCACGATGATGTATCTAACTATGGAGCCCCTCTCAACACGCCTTCCCTTCTCCAGGGATCTCTTTGCAGCGATGACATGGGGACCTATCTGTTTGTACTCAGAGAGGTCCCTTGTGATCTGGGTGTGTATCACCAGGTCATCGAGTTCCACGTCACCCCGTCTTATGCGCCCCACGACTTCCCTTATTATCTCCCTTACCTTCTCAGGAGATCCATCGCGGAGGATGGCCATAAGAACCTTTCGCTGGGTTTTTTTAGCTATTGGTGCCCAGTCACGCCTTACAAGTTCAAGACCCTTTGCAACTATTGTGTCATCCTCTATGAGGGCGTATCGCTTCTTTGTTACGAAAAAGCCCCTGCGGTAGAAGCCCTCAAATTCCAGTTCCATACCCTCAGGGAGGTTACTGTTTATGTGTTTCAGGAACCTTTTCACCTGGGAGAGTATCTCATCCTCCACCTTAGACAACTGGGACACCGCTGGGGTTCAATCCTTTTATTCCCTGATCAGGACTCCGTTTATGACACCGTCCTGACCTGGCCTTGATGTGACCCTGACGTTCCCGAGGTTTGTCTCAACGACAGCACCCCTGGTTATGATGTTCCTCCTTACGAAGTGGGGGTTCGCTGTGTTCTCAACAACGTTCCTTATCTCTGCAATTTCAACCTTACCGGTTTCAGGGTCAACAACGTTTATCCTTGTATCTGAAGCGAGCCTGACCTTGGTGTTACCTCCGCGTGTCCTTATCAGCCTTACACGCCTGTCACCGATCTTTGTCTCAGCAGGCTCCCTTCCAAGTTCGTACTTCCTTTTACCACGATTCATCTTGGCTCTTCCGCCACTGGGTTTTTTCATTGATTTACCTTGCCAGATTGCCATTATTTCACCTCAATCATTCATACAAGAATCAGTAAAACTGAGTTTAAGAAACTTAGTGACTCAGTACAGATAAATTTATCTATAGTATGGGCCGCACCATTTAAAAAGATTGTGCTTCACAGGATCATGCTGGAAGATAAACCTGGCCGCGCCCGGAAGGCAGTACCACTCCCACTTTTTAAGTGGATTGCAGCCACAGTAATTAATTTTCCCGGTCACAGATAAATGCATTCCCCCAGATCAGGGTGTTCATCCATACATATCCTGGCTTCTCAGACACAGATAAAATCCAGACAGAGGTCCGTGAAAGGTTTTATACAATCAGCAAGATACCCTATAGGCAAGAGATTATGCAAGGTGAATCTATGAAAATCGGCATGTCCCATGGTGCAGGCGGAGAAGTGATGCAGGACCTTATATCAGATATAATACTATCAAACATCCATAACACGAGGGTTAACGGCGGAGTTGGCCTCGAGGACCTCGACGACGGTGCAAGCATACCCCTTGGGGACTATGAGATCGTTATCAGTACGGATGGTCACACCATTGACCCCCTCTTCTTCCCGGGAGGGGACATAGGCAGGATAGCCGTTGCAGGTACCGTCAATGATATATCTGTCATGGGGGCAAGGCCCCTTGCAATTGCAAATGCAATGATAATAAGTGAGGGATTCCCTGGGGAGGACCTTGAGAGGATCATAAAGTCCATGGACGCAGTTTCAAGGGAGACCGGCGTGTCCATTGTCACAGGCGACACCAAGGTCATGGAACAGGGAAAACTTGACAGGATGGTCATAACAACCACAGGTATAGGTGTCGTTGGGCGTGGTGAAACAGTCAGGGACTCCGGACTGAGGCCCGGTGATAAGATCATACTGACCGGGAGTGTCGGGGACCATGGGATGGCCCTCATGGCATTCCGTGAGGGATTCGGATTCGACACAGACCTCGAATCAGATGTGGCCCCTGTCTGGGGTATAGTGGAGGCAGCCCTGAACGTGGGGGGTGTTACAGCAATGAAGGACCCCACCAGGGGCGGTATAGCCAATGCCCTCAATGAGATGGCTGATAAATCAGGTGTGGGTATGGTCCTGGATGAGGACAGCATACCCGTACGGGAGGAGGTGAAGGCCGTCTCCGAGATGCTTGGAATAGACCCCTATGAGGTTGCAAATGAGGGCAAGGTTATCATCGGCGTGGACCCGGAATACGCCGAGGACGTCCTGGCTGCTGTTAGGAGTGCCCCCTACGGTGAGGAGGCCCGGATAATAGGTGAGGTAACAGATGATAAACATGTGATCCTTGAGACCAGCCTTGGGGGAAGAAGGATACTTGAGGCCCCTGTGGCTGATCCTGTCCCGAGGGTGTGTTGAAGGCCCTGAAGGAGGGGTGATATGGTTGAGTTATGGAAAGAGAGGTTATATGCATTCATCGTGGACTTTCTGATTGTCACCGCAATAATGTACATCCTCACGGTGGCTGTCTACCCTGCCGTGCTGCTCCTTAACCTGTTCAGCATCTACAGCTACTGGCTGCCCCTCCTTGCATTAATAACACTTATATACTTCAGCTACCTGGAATATCATGGCGGAACCCCTGGTAAGAGGATGCAGGGCCTTATGGTTGTCTCAGCGGAGGGTGATCTTCAGCCCTGGCAGGTGATTCTGAGGAACCTTTCAAAGGTGCTCTGGCTTCCCCTGGCAGTGGATCTCCTGGTGGGTTACCCGCTGGGGCATTTAAGGATCCTTGATGCCATTGCCAGGACACGTGTCATCAGAACCAGGAAGGTCGATGATGGAGGAGAAAGATAGGATAAGAAACCAGATCTGGGATCTCCTCGTGGAGAAGGGTGTCAGTAAGAGGCCCCATGGACGAATACCAGACTTTAAGGGTTCTTTTGATGCTGCGAAGCGGCTTTCGAGGACAGTTGAATGGGAGAGGGCTGGTGTAGTGTTCTGCTCCCCTGACTCGGCCCAGAGCCCGGTTAGAAGACTTGTGCTTGAGGCCGGGAAGGACCTCATAATGCCCACCCCAAAGATAAAGGATGGCTACCTCCTCATAGGGGGTGATGTACCTGATGCTGAAGCCGCGTCAACGATAGGGGGTGCCTACATGTACGGTTCACCCATCAGGGAGTTCCCTCAGGTTGACCTTGTTGTGGAGGGATCCGTGGCTGTTGACCTTCAGGGAAACCGTCTCGGTAAGGGTGGAGGCTACGGTGACAGGGAGATATCTGAACTCAGGGGTCAGGGTGCAATAGATGAGGATACACCCCTTGCAACAACCGTTGATGAACTCCAGATAATAAGGAGGGTCCCGGTTGAGGAGCATGATGAGATGATAAACATGATAGTAACACCACTACGGGTGATCAGGCCCCTCCTGGATGACCGGATACCCCGGGTGGTCTAAAGAGAAACAGAAGAATACAGCACCGCTCGAGAGCAGCCAAAAACACCGGAAACAAAAGAATACACCACCCAGACAACAGCGACCAGCCCCAAAAAACACCACAAACAAAAGAATACACCACCCAGACAACTCCAGGAACACCTCACGGATGAAAAAACCAACAGTTTAAATACTCCCGGGTACAATAGAGTAGCTGTGTACTGATTTTTAATTATCTGTGCCTGGCAGAATCCTGAACTTCCAGTTTGAAAATGGTCTGCCAGATGGCAGCTGATAATTGATAAATCGATTTTTAAGAATCTAAGGAAGATAAAATGAAAGGATTAGAATTTAGTGAGTTTGATATCTCAGGGGATATAAACAGGGCCCTTGATGATATGGGATTTGAGAGCACAACTCCAATCCAGGCACTTACACTACCTGTTACACTTGACGGTATGGACGTTGTTGGTGAGGCCCAGACAGGGACCGGAAAAACAGCTGCATTCGCCATACCCGTACTTGAGAACCTTGAAGCCGAGAGGGTGCCCCAGGCCCTCATAATCTGTCCGACACGCGAGCTCTGTCTCCAGGTCTCAGAGGAGATCAAGAGGATAGGTAAATACATGAAGGTGAAGGTCCTCGCGGTCTATGGTGGTCAGAGTATCGGTAACCAGATAGCACAGCTAAGGAGGGGGGTTCATGTCATCGTTGCAACCCCTGGTAGACTGATAGACCACATCGAGAGGGGGACCGTTGATCTGGGAGGTATATCCACCGTTGTCCTTGATGAGGCAGATGAAATGCTGAACATGGGATTCATTGATGACATAGAGCGTATACTATCCCATGTACCTGAGAGAAGGCAGACCATGCTCTTCTCTGCAACGGTTTCAAAGCCCATACTCAGGATTGCAAGGAAGTACATGAGGAACCCCCAGGTTATGCGTGTGGAGAAGAAGCACAGCCCCAAGATAGATGAGTTCTACTTCAAAACCAGGGAGGAGGATAAGGTTGAGCTCCTCGACTGGATACTCTCATCAAACAATATCAGGATGGGACTCATATTCTGTAACACCAAGAGAAGGGTCCAGAGGTTGAGAAGGCAGCTGAACCGTATGGGTTACTCTGCAGATGAGATCCACGGTGATCTTTCACAGTCAAAGCGTGAGCGTGTCATGGAGAGATTCAGAAGGGGAGATTTCAGTCTCCTTGTTGCAACGGATGTTGCTGCCCGTGGTATTCACGTACCCGATGTCGAGGCCGTTGTGAACTATGACCTGCCCTTTGAGAACGAGTACTACGTTCACCGTATAGGCCGTACAGGGCGAGCCGGTTCAAGCGGGAAGTCCTTCACCCTCGTCGTTGGAAGGGAGGTTCACCGCCTGAGAAGGATCCAGTCATTCACAGGTAAGAGGATAAAGCAGAGCAACATGCCCTCCCCTGAGGAGATAAGGAGGGGATATGAGATGGACCTCAGGGAGATCCTCAGGAGGAACCTGGAATCAAAGACTTACAGTGACTCTGAAATCCTTGAGAGCCTTGCTGGTGAGGGTTACAGTTTCAGGGACATCTCACACGCCCTTCTGGATGTACTGGAATCATCCAAATAATCAATTTTTGAGCAATAACCTTTTTTGACTGAGTTCATCATACCTCGAAAGTGGCAAATAACGCTTTAAATTATCATAACAGCTGATGGGTGAAAAAGATCCATCAGCCGCTATTTTTAAGATGCCTGATCGCCGGCACGTTAAAGGTGTTTCCAGATCATTCCATGAGACGGTTACCACCGGATGACCAGTTAACTGACTTCAACACCCTTTTGGGGAGGGGGAAATACCGGGCCTGCCAGATTTTAACATGCACCACCGCCCTGAAGACCATTCTGTATTACTTTTATTCTGTAAATCCTGGAATGAGTAATAAAAGATTTTATATATTGAAGATAACCAAGTAGTTAGCGGTGATCATCATGAAAAGGATCCTTATACTGCTGGCTGCGGTGTCACTGGTGATCGGTTTATCACACCATGCATGCGCCCATCCAGGTCACGGTTACTACCTTGAGGAACCCTCAGATTCAGGTGACAGCGACTCTGATTCATCAACAACCACATCCCCTGCTCCCACCAAAAAGACTTCAGACAGGAGCAGCACAGGTTCAGGGACAAAGACCAGTAAATCCCCGAGTGGAGGTGTGGAAACAGGTTCAGCTCAGGGAGAAGCAGCTGACGTTTCAGCACAGAATAAAACCGATATTCAGGGACAGGATGGGAATGAAAGTACCCCATCAGGGAACATAACCGGAAAAGAGAAACAAGGAACCTCAGGGTACGGGTTCATCCCGGCAGTTGCAGGGCTCTCCCTGGTTTTCGGTTTAACAGCCTTAAGATTTCCAAGGCAGTGATTTCTCTTAATTAACCCATGGAGGCTGGATAAGTGCATATACCCGACGGAATCATACCATTATGGCAGTGCGCAGTCTACTGGGCTGTGGCGCTCATAAACATAGGAATATTCTTCTACATATTCTCAAAGAAACCCCAGAAGGAAAGGAGAATCGTTGGAACGGGCCTTTTTGCTGCGGCTGCAGCGGCTGTATCCTCCATATCCGTACCATCACCCTTCGGTGTCCCGGTACACTTCTTCCTCATACCCCTCGCAGCCATACTGCTGGGACCCCTCACAGCCGTCATCGTTGCAACCCTCTGCCTGGTAATCCAGTTCTTCATACTGGGTATGGGTGGCCTGACAAGTATGGGTGCCAACATACTCACAATGGGTATAGGCCTCGGTGTCGGTACATACGCGGTCTACAGTGTTGTGAGTGAACTTGACAGGAGCCTCGCAGTCTTCACCGCCACCTTCTTCGGTATAATGGTTGCCACGGTGTTCCACATCATGATACTCCTTGCAGCGGGTGTTGCTGGTCCTGAAATGCTGATGGCGACACTTATACCGTTCTACATCTTTGTGGGGGTCATAGAGGGTGCTGCGAACATATTCATTGTATCCTTCCTTGAGAGGATGAAACCAGAATTAACCATGATGGAGAGGGTGTAAATGAGAATTGAACTGGCAGTTCTCCTGGTATTCCTCCTCATGGGTGGAGTGGCTGCCCACGGGATGGAGATAACCCCTGAGTCCTTCATTGTAATAGCTGATAATTCAACGGGAAAACTTGCAAGATCAGTTGCGGATGATCTCGGGGTCAACGTCACGGTATACCGTTTCCAGAGTGCCGCTGATGTTGAGCATGAACTGGAGCATGCCCTCGGAAACCCGAATAAGAAGATACTTGCAGTTGCCTACCAGGACACCGTGAGTTCCTTCCTTAAGGCTCACCCCGAGGTAGCATACAGGGTAATGTACTGCAGCGCCGATGAGGCATCAGTAAGGGATAAGCTCCTTGAGCTGAACTCTGTTAACCCCGAGGAGGGGGGCACAGACTTTCTGACACCATTCTCATCGGGTGCCCTCATAGGGGTTACCCTGGGCATGGTGATCGGGGCCCTGTGGATGAAAAGAAAAGTGGAGTAACTGCTATTCAATCCCCCATTTTCTTTTAAACTCAAGTTTTTCCTCTGCAGTCATCCAGTGGCTTCCATCACAGAAGGGTTTGTTCTCAGATAATCCGCAGCGGCAGAGGGTAACCCTGTTTCTAACCTCATACTCCCTTCCATCGGCAGACTCTATGGGTATGCCACCCCTCACCCAGAGGGGGCCCTCGCACCTCTTCTGTTTATCATGGATGACCACTATGGATTTCTCATAGTCCCTCTCATAGGGTTTACCTGTTTTCCTGTCCCAGAGGACCAGCCTGCCGGACGGGCAGATCATTGCCTCCTCTATGGCTATCTGTATGCTCTCCCTATCTCCCTTCCTAAGGAGTTCCCTTATACCGCCGGCCCTGAGGCAGAACCTTGAATGGTCGCAGAGTTCGGGTACGTCTGTGAGTTCAAGGTCTCCCGCCCTGAAGACCCTTGCCCTTTCAATGTAGGGTTCCAGTGATGCTGTCTCGGTCCCGTCAAATCCTGTTCTGATGTGTGTACCGTCACAGTAGGGTTTATTCCCTGATTCCCCACAGCGACAGAGCACGTACCTCTCCTTAAGGGGGAACTGTCTCCTCTCAACAAATTCCCTTGTATGGCCCTCCTCATCGGTTACTATGACCTCTTCATAGAGGGGTACTGAGCCCTCAACAAGGTAGGGGCCGTTCCTGAGCACCTTTATCCTCTTCATTTTACCACGCCGTGAGAGCATGATTATGATCCCTCTTCATCTTCCAGTATAATTATGTTGACCAATCTAAATATGTGATTCCATGAACTGAGGGATCATTCAGCAGGTCATGAGTGAAAAACGTGCAGACCTCTGCCACCAAGGTGGGAGCGTTACACAAGCTGCAGATACATGTAAAATCTCATAAAATACAGCGGTGGGATCCCGGACACGACAGAAAGGTACAGAACCCATCAAAGCATGAAGGGTATATCTTTGGATCTATCCACAAGGCCCTTTTGAGTGTCCCAAAATTTTTATAATAGTTTACTCTTAAGTAAATTACTGGTGAGTAAATAATGTTTCTGGATCGTGAAAGGGAATTGCAATTCCTTGAAAGAAGATATGAAATGGGCGGACCAGAGTTTATAGTTATCTACGGGAGAAGGAGAGTGGGAAAGACAGCTCTTTTACTGGAATTTATAAGTAGACATGGTGGAATATACTTACTGGCCAGGGAGACAAGCAATCTCGAAAATCTAAAACGTTTTTCTGATAGATTATCCGAATATTTTGGGGATGATTTTCTTAAAAGGAACCCATTCCAAAATTGGGACGCCTTCTTAGAATACTTAAATCAAAAAGCCACTGAAAGATTGGTAGTGGTAATAGACGAGTTTCCTTACCTGGTTAAGGGTGATCGGTCACTCCCATCAATTCTTCAGGAATATTGGGATTTAAAACTTTCAAATGGCAGGATCTTCCTCATAATTTGTGGTTCTTCCATCAGCATGATGGAGAAACTGCTCGGCTACAAAAGCCCTATCTATGGGAGGAGAACAGGCCAGATAAACCTTAAACCCGTGGATTTTTTGCATGCAAGAGAATTTTTGCCAGGATATTCACTTGAAGATTTCATAAAAGCCTACGGTATTCTTGGAGGAAGCCCAGCCCATCTACTGGAATTTGATGATAGTAAAACCATCAAAGAAAATCTCTTAGAATATCTGAGGAGTGATTCATTACTTTATCAGGACGCCTTTTTCGTTCTCCGAGAAGAACTTGAAGAACCAAGAAATTATTTCGCCATAATGGAAGCAGTAGCAGCTGGAAAAACTTCTCTAGGAGAAATAATGAACGAAACGGGTCTTAGCAGAGCAACTGTAGCCAAATACCTGTCCGTTCTCATTGAGCTGGATTTTGTAAAGCGCGAAATCCCGATAACCGCAAGCCGAAAAAGTAGAAGGGGACGCTATTACATAAAGGACAACTATTTTGCCTTCTGGTTCCGTTACATCCACCCAAACATTGACTTCATAGAAAGCGAAAGAAGAAAAGAACTGCTAGAATTAATCATTGACGATCTTCCAAATTACCTGGGCGGAATCTTTGAAAATGTTGCAATAGAATTCCTCCCCCTAATATCCAATAAACTACCATTCAAACCCCTGAAAATTGGCCGCTGGTGGCACAAGAACGAAGAAATAGACCTTGTAGCTTTCAATGAAAAGGAAGAGAAAGCAATTCTCATCGAGGTTAAATGGAAAACTCTGAACAAAATAGAGGCAAACAAGATCCTGAAAGACCTCAATAGAAAATCCAAGATCCTTAAAATGAAAGAATGGGAACAATACCATGGAATAATAGCAAAAAGAGTGAAAGATAAAGAGAAAATTAAAGGGGGCCTAATCTGGGATCTTGAGGATATAGAAAACCTAAAGTTTAGCCCTGAGTGAATGTTCTTTAGAGGACCAGACCCGGCATCCCTATTACAGCACCTAACTGCAAAAGAAAATGATTTAAGTAGATAAGGATCCATTTAACCATCGTTTCTGCGGGCAGTTGCAGCGAAGACCCCCACAAAGCATAGCACGCCGAATATCAGGAAGCATATCCTTGTGCTCTCTATGAGGAGGTCATAGTTTGCAGGAGAGATTGGAACCCTCCCTATGAGGAATGCGAAGATAAGCGTCACTATCCCTATGCTGAAGGCCTGGCCTATGAGCCTCATGGAGCTGACGGTTGCCGATGCAATACCATAGTCCTTCCTCTCAACGGAACCCATTATGGCATTGGTGTTGGGTGATGAGAAGAAACCGAAGCCCAGTCCCAGCACGAAGAGTGATACGATTATCATTGGCACAGGGGTGGTTCTATCGAGTATGCTGAGGCTTAGGAGCGCCAGGGAGGTCACAGCCATGCCGATACCTGCAAGTGTCTGGGGGTTGAACCTGTCAGATGCCCTGCCCGCCACTGGCGCCACCAGGGCCATGACGATGGGCTGTGTCACCAGTATGAGGCCGCTTGAGCCAGGGTCAAGGCCCTTGATATACTGGAGGTGGTAGCTGAGGAGGAGTGATACTGCAAAGGTTGCACTGTAATTTATGAGGGCTGCAAGGCTTGAGAAGCTGAAGGTAAGGTTCCTGAAGAGCCTCACATTGAAGACAGGGCTGGTTGATGACAGCTCCATTCTGAGGAAAACAGCGAAGGCCCCTATGCTCAGGAGGATCATGAGGGCCCCCATGGTATCAGGGAGAGCTGAGAATCCATACATGAGTAGAAACAGGAAGATACAGTAGGATATGGATCCGGGGATATCGAAGGTTTCGCCGGCAGCATCTGCCCATTCACCATCAATTCTAAGGAGACTAACCGCGAGGACGATGACTGTCAGGGGTACCGTAGAGAGGAATATGCTCTGCCATCCCAGGAACCTTGTGAGGAATCCCCCGAGGACCGGTCCCATTGAGAGGCCAATGTAGACTGCGGCCGTGTTTATCCCTATGGCCTTACCCCGCTCATAGGGCGGGAAGACCCTTGTGAGTATGGCAAGGCCCGTCACGAATATCATGGCCGACCCGACGCCCTGGATGGCCCTGAACACTATCAGTGCCATGGCTGAGGGTGAGAAGGCCGAGAGAATCGCTGAAACAGTGAAGATTATGTTACCATAGACGAAGACCCTCTTCATCCCGTATATCTCAGACAGCCTCCCGAAGGGGACCGCAAATATGGCGGCTGCCAGGAGAAAGGCCGTGGGTATCCATGTCTGGAGTATTGCATCGATTTTAAACTGCAGCGCTATAACAGGAAGCGCCACATTGATTGATGAACCCATGAAGGGGGTGAGAAATGATGAAAGTGTTGCCGCTATAAGCACATACAAACGCAGTGACCTGTCATTGTACTCATTCAAATTTTTCCCTCCAGAAAAAACTGGTTATTACTATAGGGTGGGCCATTTAAATAATTTTCAGAGCGAATGAAATGAAAAAATTTAAAAACAGAAAAATGAAAAATTGTCTGAATCCAGTTTATCTGAAGTAAAAAGGATCAAAAAAGGTTTTAGGGGATTAGAACCTGGCCGGTGACTCCATACCTGCCAGTTTAACCCCTGTGAGTGCGGAGGCTTCAACTGTAAGGGCCCTGAGGTCGTCCTTTTCAAGTTTGCTCACATCGGTGTTACCTGCCTGCTGTGTGAGCATGCAGACCTCCTCTGTCATTGCCTCTATGTACCTTGCAACGTTCTTACCTGCCTCCACATAGTCAAGGCGCTTCCTGAGGCGGGGGTCCTGGGTTGCGATACCCTTCCTGCAGGTGCCTGTGTAACACATCTGGCAGACACGGCAGCCGATTGACACCAGGGCTGCTGTACCTATGTAGACTGCATCTGCACCGAGGGCTATGGCCTTTGCAACATCAGCCCCGCTCCTTATACCCCCTGCAGCGATAAGACTCACCTCATCACGGAGGTTGACCTCCTTGAGTGCCTCATCTGCCTCCACTATGGCCGCGATTGTGGGTATACCTGAGTGCTCGGTTACAACATCGGGACCGGCCCCTGTACCGCCCTGCATACCATCCACAACAACGGCGTCTGCACCCGCCTTTGCAGCTATCTTAACATCATCTGCAACCCTGCCTGAGGTGAACTTGACCATTATGGGGACCTTCCAGTCTGTTATCTCACGCAGCTGTGATATCTTCATGCTCAGATCCTCAGGACCCACTATGTCCATGTGCCTGGCAGGGCTCAGTGCATCGGTCCCCTCCGGTATCATCCTTATCCTTGAGACCTCGGCTGTGACCTTCTCTGCAAGGAGGTGGCCGCCCATACCTGACTTGGCGCCCTGACCTATCTTTATCTCGATGGCCTCTGAGTTGTTGAGGTACTCTGCTGATACACCGAAGCGGCCTGATGCGTACTGTGCAATGAGCTTGGAGGCGTATCTGCGCTCCTCAGGGAGCATTCCACCCTCACCTGTGTTGGTGGCTGTTCCTGCGAGGCTGGCACCCATTGCGAGGGCTATCTTGGCCTCCTTGCTGAGGGCGCCGAAGGACATGGCGGCTATCATGATGGGTGTGTCAAGTTCAAGGGGGTTCTCGGCGTACCTGTCACCTATCACGACCCTGGTGTTGCAGGGCTCCCTGTACTTGTCTATGGGTGGCCTGGATACCTGGGCCGGGATGATGACAAGGTCATCAAAGGTTGGTATCCTCCTGACGGCACCGCAGCCACGGACCTTGTATGAGCCTTCCCTTGACTTCCTCTCTATTTCAAGGAGGTCAGCAAATGACCACACGTTCCTGCGATCTTCAGGTACCGCGTTAACCTCTATCGCATTGTTAGGACACATTTCTTCACATATGCGGCACCCTACACAGTTTTCATGCCTTACTGGTACGGGTTCCCCGTTTATTATCTCGTATACGTCATGTGGACAGTTGTTGTAGCATGAGTAACAGTTTGCACAGAGTGACTCGTCCCTGTTATCGCACATGTACCAGCAGCAGCCGGGACGATCAAAGTTCCTCTTACATACCTCTTCCTTTCTTTCAACCTTAAAAGGCATTTTTAACCCCTCTTATTCCTTTAAAACCTTCAGTAATGGACATGCCGAGTATTTGGTTCCTGCAGCCTTCACAATGTCCTGGGGCTCCTCTGCCAGTACAGGTAAAGGTTTCCATGGCCTTTCCTGGTCCCTGTCAACCACCAGGGCCCCGTCGATGATTCCCTCCCTGAGGGCGTATGTGAGGAGGGCTGTTACAACACCACCATCCTGGCCCCTGAACATGGGTGCCCTCGCAGACAGGATCTCAATGTATTCCCCAAGGGGAGTAATTGCTGAGTCATGACCTATTATGCTGTCGGGTACATAGGTTCTGGGACATGCCACATAGCAGGCATTGCAGCCCTCCGGGCATGTACCCTCCACCTCTGGCTTTCTATCCTTTATGCTGACTATGTCCTCCGGGCATGAGGCCACGCAGGCCCCGCAGAGGACGCAGGCCCCCACATCTATCACATCAGACCTCAGGTCATCGAACTGGTAGTCAGTGACCTCCTCGAGATATTCCTCATCTGGCATCACCCTCCAGTAGAGGACCGGCCTTGCAACAGACTCCCTTCTTTTTATCTCCTGGAGGTTATCCTCCTTCTTACCTGATGCGAGTTTCTCAAGTATCCTGATTCCCCTCTCTGTTAAGGGTTTTGTTTCAATGTATCCTGCCTTCCTGGCCTTTTCTATGAGTTCATGGCCTCTCTCTGTCCTTATTATGATCGTTGACCATCCTTCAGGTGATCCCACGGATCCTATGGATATGTCGGACTGTTCTGATGTGAAGTCCATGCACACTGAGCAGTTCTTCCTCATGGCGGCTCTCGCCCTTTCCAGGGAAACTGAAACTTTGCTTCCATCGTTAAGGTGGAACCAGAGCCTGCCCTTCTCTATCCTGAGCTCTGATACATCTGCAAGGTCAATGCCCTCCTCCTCGGCGAGTTTTTTGAGGTATGTGTAGGAGAAGTTTTCCATGCAGAAGAGTCCGAGTTTGAGTTCAACCGGAAAGTCCTCTGTGTATCTGTCCATGAGTGTGGCTGCTGTTATCTGGCAGGGTGTTCCAACCATTGCATAGGTTCTGGTCATTATCCTTCCTCCGATTCTTCACCATAAAATGGTCTTTTACTCCTTGGCACGATCTTCCTGAAGGCCTGATAGTCTTCATCATCAAGGTTAAATCCGTAACCGGTGAGTGTTTCCCTCAGTTCCTTCTCATCCTCGGGGGTTATATCCTCAACCCTGGCGTTCTTCCCGAGGCTCTTTATTTCGCCCCTGACATAGATGGTTCCCCTTATGATGGATTCACCTGCATCCTCTGCGAGGTCGCCGAGTACTATTATGCGGCCGCCCATCATGAAGAGGCCTGTCATGAAACCTGAATTCCCGCCTATGATTATGGTCCCATTTTTCATTATCTCGCCTGTTCTTGAACCGGCGCTTTTTTTAACAACCACGGTTCCCCCGTAGATTCCCTGACCCACGCCGTCACCTGCTGAGCCATCCACCACCACTTCACCCTCTGTCATGTTGTCTGCAGGGAACCACCCTGCGTTACCATTTATCCTGACCCTTGGGCCGTGGATCATGGTGGCTGCGAAGTATCCTGCTGAGCCATCTATTATGAGTTCAACGTCCCCTGTAAGACCTGCGCCTATATAGTGCATTGCGTTGGGGTTTTTAACGACTATCCTGTCGTGGTCGGCTGCAAGGGATTTTATTGCCCTGTTAACCTCCCTCGGGGTTTTTGATCCTGCATCAATTACCGCTTCCCTCATGGTATCACCCTCATATCTCGTAGACCCTTACCTCTCCAGGGGATATCTGTTCAACCTCACTTGTGTCCATGACCTCCCTGAGGGAGACCTCCTCTGATGCGACTGCGAAGACCTCATCATTCTCTGCCATGACCCCTGGCCTCAGTCCAAGCTGGTCCTTGGCTATTCCAACACCCTGGGGTGTTCCCACTATGTATGAGAAGGGGCCATCCATGTCCTTTACTGACTGTTCAAGGGCTTCCTCGAGGCTGTAACCTGATGCCAGTTTATCTGCCACGTAGTGGACTATGCACTCTGTGTCGTTGTTTGTTTCGAATATGTGGCCCTTGCGCTCCAGCGGCTCCCTTATCTTCCAGTAGTTTGTTATCTGGCCATTGTGGACGACGGTTATGTCGGGGATGATGTAGCTCTGGAATGGGTGGGCATGGTACCTGTCAACTATACTTTCTGTTGAGAACCTTGTGTGGCCTATGGCATGGGTGCCCTTCTTTGACCAGGTGTCGTAGCGGTCTGCTATCTCAAGAACCGAACCCACATCCTTTATCATCTCAAATGAGTGGCTACCGTTCAGTACTATAACGTCATCTATGCTGTCTATATCCATTATGAGTGGTTTAAGCTGTGAGAATGATTCCAGGGTTATCCTGCACCGGTAGATTATGTGGTTCTCAACTGATGGTATGACCTCATCTGATCCTATGGGGCTTACAAGTTCAACTGTTTCCTTAACCATGTCAAGAAGTCCTGGTTTATCCTTAACCTCTATGTTAAGGAGGTAATCGTTTTCTTCAAGCCCAAGACCTCCATATATCGCGAATCCTGCTGAGTCTGGTCCCCTGTGCTGCAGTGCATGGAGCATCCTTGTCATGTCTGCCCCGACTGAGTGCAGTTTACCATCCTTGTAGACCACTCCCGCTATTCCACACAATTCAATACCTCCTTTATAAAGTATTCATGGAGTCCTGTGTCCTCTCCGAGTTCAGGGTGAAAGGCCAGTGCGAGGTTGCAGCCGTCCTTTACTGCGATTATCATATCATCGAGTTCTGAGAGAACCTCAACTCCCTCTCCCACTTCAAGGACAGCCGGCGCCCTTATGAATATTCCATGAAATTTCCTTCCAAGTATATCGATCTCATCTTCAAAGGAGTCTCTCTGTCTTCCAAAGGCGTTTCTCTTAACCTTCATATCTATGAGTCCCAGAAGGGGCTGTTCATAATCTGTTTCATCTGCAAGGAGCACCATGCCGGCACATGTGCCCATCACAGGTTTCTTTTCGCGGATTATGACGTCCTTTATCCCTGTCTCCTCCATCAGCCTACCTATTACCGTACTCTCGCCGCCGGATATTATTATTGCATCGACTGTGGAGGCTTCCTCTGCTGTCCTGACCCTCACAACCTCTGCATCTATGCCCATCTCTTCGACTGTCCTTCTGGTCATCTCGAGGTGTTCGGATACATCTCCCTGAAGAGCAAGAATACCTATCCTTATCATGGTGTCTCCTTTGAGAATTTTTTCTGGTTACCTTTTTCATGATGTGACCATATAAATATACCGGAAGATGTCTGCCGGTTGTTTCTGAACCCTGAACCCTGCAGGAAATCAGGTGCACAATGTTCAGAAATAAGGTCTTGAACTAACTTATAATTGAACAAGTATATAAAAGTTTCCATGGGGTTACTGAAAGATGGAAGGAAATGACCTCAGGGAGGTTGAATGCACACTGAAGGTCCGGCCATGGTAAACCCTTCACCCCATCACACTGAACCGGACTATAGTGGAAGTTCCTCATCAAGAAACTCCATAACCCTCCTGGTGGAGTCTCTAACATGGTTGGCGGCTTCCCTGAATGCCTCCCTTTCATCACGATCCATCAGCACAGGTACAACCCCCTCAATGCCGTTCTTACCCAGTTTAACAGGTACTCCGAGGCAAACATCCCTTATACCATCGATTTCACCCTCCATGAGGGTTGAAACCGTGAGTATCCTGCGTTCATCATTCAGGATGGTGGTGACTATGTTGGATATTGCAAAGGCCGGTCCATACTCGGTGGCCCCCTTCCTGCTTATGATGTTGCTCCCTGCATGGATGACCTTGTCTATGGTCTTTTTGAGGTCAAACTTCTTGTAACCTGAGAAGTAGTCCCTCCGGGCATAGTGCTCTATGGGTATGCCCCCTATGGAGGTTGAACTTATGAGTGGGACCATGTAGGGACCGTGCTGACCTATAACCCTGGTGTGAACCTCACTCACATGGACATTGAAGTGCCTTGCCATGTAGTTCTTGAGCCTCAGGGAGTCCAGGTGGTTTCCAAGGCCGAAGACCCTGCTGGGGTGAAAACCCGAATACCTGAGGGCAACATAGGTCATCACATCCACAGGGTTTGTAACAACCAGTATAATTGAATCCGGGGCGAATCTTGCGATCTGCCTTGCATAATCTGCAACGATCCTGCCGTTCTTAAATGCAAGATCATCCCTGTCCATATCAGCCGTTCTGGGGACACCCGCAGTTATCACCACTATCCTTGAACCGTAGACGTTTTCAATGTCTGCAGAGTTTTCCAGCTTGACTGAAACACCCTTGGCTGCGAGGGCGTCGCTCATATCAAGGACCTCGCCGAGGTTCTGTTCAAGACTCTCCTTCCTTGAGATGAGGTGGAGGGTCTTCACAGCCTCCTCCTCTGCAAGACAGAGGGCCGTTGCCCTTCCAACACGTCCCGTTGACCCAATTATACTTACCTTCAAGGGGGTTCCTCCTAGTGGGTTTCAAGGTAGTTAACTGCCACCTTCCTTGCAAAACCGGTACCTGTCTCTGCAAGTTTCTCCATTGCAGCCCTGACCCTTTCACCGCCGATCTGCTCCAGTGAGCGAGCGGCACCACTCCTCACAAATCCACTGTCATCTTCAAGGAGCTTTATGAGGGGTTCAACAGCCCTTTCATCCTGGAAATTACCTATGATCCAGGCAGCGGCACCCCTTATCCTCCAGTCCTCATTTGAGAGACTCTCAAGGAGGGGCTCAAAGGCCTCATCACCCATCCTGGATAGTGCTGTTGAAACATCCCTCCTCACCCACTTGTTCTCATCGGCCATAGCCTTTATGAGGGGTTCAACTGCTCTGGGATCTCCAATGTTACCCAGGGCTGCTGCGGCCCCCCTCCTAACAGATTTGTCACTGTCATCAAGGGCCTCAATGAGCTGTTCAACAGCGGGTTCCCCTATTTCAGATAGGAGCTCAACGATCTGAACCCTCATATGTTCATCGCCTTCCCTTAACTGCTCAATGAGCCTCTCAATGTTTTCTCTTCTCTGCATAATACCACCTTTACATATTATGTTCAGAAAGATAGATATGTTTATCGCGGATCTGGAGGAAACATGGGCATGAATAGCTATTTTATTCAGAAAGGACTGCACCACTCAGATATCAGGACATCCCATATGAGTTACATCTTGCTGAGGGTGTTTATGATCTTCATGGTCACAGATTCAGCTTCCCCCATTTCAAGGGACCTGAATATTTCAAGGGCCTCCTTGAATACCTTGTAAAGGTTTTCCCGCTCGTCCATGATGAAGAGAATAACCCCCATTATCACCAGGGACACGGCAGCACCCCTGGAGTCCCCGGCGTCCCTGAAGATTCTTGTGGCTCTCTTAATGAACTTTAGTGCCTCGTAGATCTCACCCTCCTCCAGATGATACCTCCCGATGAGGATGTTGAGGAGACCCTCTGTCTGCCTATCACGTATGACCCCTGCTGATTCGAGGTTGTCCTCCAGGACTTCAATGTCACGATTCTCCCAGCAAACCGCATAATCCTCAAAGCCTTCAAGTAGCTCCACCAGTCTGTCCGAAAACCTGAAGACGGCCACTGTCTCTGAGCCCAGTCCAGGGTTCTCTGACGGTTCCTCACATGATTCCTCTTCAGGTGGTTCCTGAGTGGTCAGTGCCTCCCTTATCTTGCCTGCCTCATAGATCTTCTCCCTGAGTTCCTCTGCAAGGGGTGGATTGAGATCAGAATATATGGAGAGAGCCTCTGAGTAGTGTTCCATTGCCCTGTCAAATTCCCTCAGAGCCATGAGTGAATCACCAAGAAGTTCAGAGGCATAGGCAACTCCCTCAGGAAATTTGAGTTTTCTGTAGGTCTCAAGGGCCTCCTCAAAGTTCCTGACAGCCCTTTCAAGTTCGCCCCGGTCCAGGTATATGACTCCGATGTCTATGAGGACCTCTGCCTCGTGCTCCTGGTACTCATGAAGTTTCTTCTTGTAGTGTCTGAGGGCACTGCGATCATCCCTCAGAGACTCAAAAATGCTCAGAAGATTAAGATAAAACATCATAAAATCCCGTCCCCATGACACATAAAAGGGAATATGAAGACATCATAAAAACCCCCAGCTTCCAAACTATTTTTATCATTACAGCCTTAAAATATTATCCCATGCAGATCATTCAGCTTCATGAGAACACTTCAAGAGGAATTTAAATGTACAGGATAACGGTCATACCCGGTGATGGGATCGGAGTGGAGGTGATGGAGGCAGCCCTTCACGTCCTCCAGGCCCTTGAAATTGAATTTGAATTCACACATGCAGAGGCAGGTAATGAGTGCTTCAGGCGCTGCGGCGACACACTGCCGGAGGAAACCCTGAAGCTTGTCAGGAAGGCTGATGCAACACTCTTCGGTGCTGTGACGACTGTGCCAGGACAGAAGAGTGCCATAATCACATTGAGGCGTGAGCTGGATCTTTTTGCGAATTTGAGGCCAGTTAAGTCCCTGCCAGGTGTCCCCTGCCTCTACCCGGACCTTGACTTTGTTATTGTGCGGGAGAACACCGAGGACCTCTATGTCGGTGACGAGGAGTACACCCCTGAGGGCGCCGTTGCAAAAAGAATCATAACAAGAACCGCCTCCAGGAGAATCAGCCAATTCGCCTTCCAGTACGCCCAGAAAGAGGGCATGCAAAAGGT
>NZ_QREL01000002.1:0-344883 GCF_003385755.1 Methanothermobacter defluvii
GAGCAATTGCTCCATCCGTTCGTGATGGGAATTCACCACTGCTCTGGCACTCTGTATCCAGCATCAAACCGCAACCGTCTGATTGCGGCCCTCATTATAATGTGATCATGAATTTACCATGGTCCTAGAATCGGGTCAATCACCGCTCACCAGTGATGGTTAAACTCATGAACCCGCGCCATTGGACAAACCATGGCACACCCAATACACAACCACCCACCGAACACAAACAAAATCGAAAAAATTGCACGTGCCGGTGGATGAATCTATAGGTGGTAACGATGTATGGGGCAATTTAATAATATAAGGATTTTACCATATAAATATTGCGGTCTACCTGCTGCACAGCTCAGATCCTGATGAGCCGGCCCACCATATCATGAAGTCATCAGGGTAGCTCCTGATCCTGAGGAGCCTGGCTCACCACAGATCAGAGAGTCATCAAAGGAAAGGTCCACGAGGGGATTCATATGTGACCCTGAGATGTAAAAAGAGCTGATTAACTGATCTTTAAATTAAAAGGTTCATTCTATGGCCTGACATTGTTATTTAAAACTTTCGATTATCTTTAAATAACAAATTATTTTTATAGGCCGGATAAAGTTTTAAATGGTGATAAATTATGAAGTTTGGTATCGAATTTGTTCCAAATGAGCCAATAGAAAAGATAGTGAAGCTCGTGAAACTGGCTGAAGACGTGGGCTTCGAATATGCCTGGATCACAGACCACTACAACAACAAGAACGTATACGAAACCCTTGCATTAATCGCAGAGGGAACAGAAACAATAAAACTCGGACCCGGTGTGACAAACCCCTACGTGAGGAGCCCAGCCATAACAGCCTCAGCCATAGCCACACTCGACGAGCTTTCAAACGGAAGAGCAACACTAGGTATTGGCCCAGGTGACAAAGCCACCTTCGATGCCCTTGGAATTGAATGGGTTAAACCCGTTTCAACAATAAGAGATGCCATCGCAATGATGAGGACACTCCTCGCCGGTGAAAAAACCGAAAGTGGTGCCCAGCTAATGGGTGTGAAGGCCGTCCAGGAAAAAATCCCAATATACATGGGTGCACAGGGTCCAATGATGCTCAAAACAGCAGGTGAAATCTCAGACGGTGCTCTTATAAACGCATCCAACCCAAAGGACTTTGAAGCAGCAGTCCCACTCATAAAAGAGGGTGCTGAATCCGCAGGTAAGAGCCTGTCCGACATTGACGTTGCAGCCTACACATGCTGTTCAATAGATGAAGACTCAGCTGCAGCTGCAAACGCAGCAAAAATAGTTGTAGCATTCATCGCTGCAGGATCACCACCACCAGTATTTGAAAGACACGGCCTCCCAGCTGACACAGGAGCAAAATTCGGTGAACTCCTCGGTAAAGGTGACTTTGGTGGTGCAATAGCAGCAGTCGATGACGCCCTCATGGAAGCATTCTCAGTTGTTGGTACACCTGACGAATTCATACCAAAAATTGAGGCCCTCGGTGAAATGGGCGTGACCCAGTACGTTGCAGGATCACCAATAGGTCCAGACAAAGAAAAATCAATAAAACTCCTGGGAGAAGTTATAGCAAGCTTCTAATCCCAGAAAAATTTTATTTTAAACCCTATTTTTTTAAACTACCTGTTTTACACTACTGTTAACAGGCTACTGCTACTGAACTGAATAGAGACTCCCCCTCCAGAACTCCATGAGAATCTCCTTTTACAGGACTGAATAAATTTAAATAACCTGAAAACAAACTAACACTAAAAACTGTTTTGAGATTCAGATGATGGATAGGCTAACATTCAAGAGCAGAAAAAGGGCTTTGAAGAGAATAAAAAGAAGAAGTCTCAGTGAACTTGCAGCGAGCTGGGTTCAGGATGATCTCCTTTATTCTGGCAGGGGCCGGGCCCTCTTCATGATCCTTCCAACCATGGGTTGTTCCTGGGCCCTCTCAGAGAGCGGTGGCTGTAACATGTGCAGCTACATCTCAGACTCCTTCCTCGAACCTGTGAAGTCCACTGAAATCACAGAAATCTTCGATGAAATCATGTCACGCCACGAATTTGATGATAGGATGGCTGTTAAGATATTCACATCAGGAAGTTTTCTTAACCCCGAAGAATTCCCCGAGGATGCGCGGACCCATATACTTGAGAGACTCAGCAGGATTGACGCTGTTGAGGAAATAATCTTCGAATCAAGGCCCGAATATATTGAGGAGAATGTCCTTCGTGAATGCTGTGAACTTGTACCTGACAAGATAATTGAGGTGAGCATAGGCCTTGAGACCTGTGACGAGAAAACCAGACTCCTCAAGATAAATAAGGGTTTCACCGGCAGTGAATTTGAAAGGGGGATAGGCATCATCAGTGGCCTTAAAGATGAGTTCATGTTAAAATCCAAGGCATACATCCTGGTAAAGCCTGTGATGGTATCAGAAAAAAGGGCCATAGATGAGGCCATTTCAACGGCCGTTTATGCTGAAAAAACAGGTGTTGATAGGGTATCATTCTGTCCATCCACTGTGCACAGGGGGACCATAATGGAGGACCTCTGGAGGAGGGGATCCTACAGGCCGCCATGGATATGGAGCCTTGTTGAGATAATTAACAGAACCAGAGAGACCGTGTCAATACCATCAATAATGGACACCTCAGGTTTCGGGACGTCAAGGGGCCCCTACAACTGCAGGAAGTGTAACCGGGACCTCAAGAAGCTCATAATAAAATCAAACCTTGAGCAGGAAATGGTTCCTCCCTATGAATGTGAGTGCAGGGAGCGGTGGAGTGCGGAGTTAAAATTTTCAGAACTCACGGGATCAACTGATATAAGGTACGAAGATTACAGCTAGTGACGGCACAATCAGGACAAAGACTGATTCACATGATAGGTATAAGCGCTGATTTTGACCCTGTACACCTTGGACACGCCAGGCTCATAGAGAAGGGACGTGAAATAGCTGATGAAACAGGAGATGAGGTTGTTATATACCTTAACAAGGACTTCAGCGCAAATCACGCGCCCTTCTTCGTCCCCTATGAGGCCCGTAAGGAGATGGCCCTGAAGGCCGGAGCAGACAGGGTTGTTCCAGTTGAGGGTCTGCACCATCGCCTCACCCTGGCCTACACGGTCCCCATAAGGATAGCCATGATGATAGAGGATGGTGTTGTTGACTATGTCGACGCAGCCAACGTCTCAACAGACCTCATAATCAGAAAGGCAAGGGAGTTTGCATCCAGGGGAATTTTCAGTGGGATACCCCGTGAACTGCCAAACAGGAACGTTATAAGATGGTTTGCTGTCAATGAATTCCTCTATGGTAAGTACGGCCGTAAAATGAGGTTCCATATAATTCCAGAGCTCACTGTCGATGGTTCAAAGATTTCCGGTAGGGAGATAAGGCAGAGGATAATTGAGAACAACCTTCAGATCCCACCCGATGTTGAGAGGGTACTGCCCGAGACAACCATCAGCATACTTGAAAGGGAAATAGAGAGGGGCACGGTCCCAGGCCGCAGAAACCTTGAAATCATAAAGGAAAGGATGAACAACCTGTCACAGGCCGATCTCATGGAAATAGCATATTTAAACGCTGATGCTGTGAATTCCATAGTTAAAAACAGGAGATTTTACAGGGAGAATCAGATATGGGCTGCCTTCAGAAAGGCCGGGTATGGACCTGTCCTCACAAGGCTTGCCATGAGTTCCATTGAGATGAACGTCAGGAGGTCCGAGGTGCGGGACCTGATCGAGCACTACACTGAGAGGGGGTGGATTCCTCCGGATCAGAGTGTGATAAATGTTATAAGGAGGGCCTGGTTCGTATCAGAGAGGGTTGCTGAGGGTATCAGCTCAAAAAGGGCCAATGAAATGTTCCAGAGTGGCAAACACAGAGTGAATCCTCCATCAAAGGTGGAGGCTGGTCTGAACCTGCGAAGGGATGAGGTTAAACTGGTCAGGGACGGTATGGATGCCAAGATATATGTTGACCGGAGGGGTGTACTCTCCTGTCAGATAAGGAATGGTGCAAAGATAAAAAGCCCCATGCACCTGCCAGCCCAGATGGCAACCTATCTCAGACTCATAATAGACTCCCACATAATACCCTTCAGTGCAAAGGTTAAAAGGAGAAGGGATGGATTCAGAGTCCTTATAACAATCAATAACCAGAGAAAAACAGGGCGAGAGCCATGATAAATGTCTATTTTACCCTATCCCTCCGCTCCACCACCGGACATTTCCAGTCACGGCAGAAGGTCATGACTATCATCTCAGACTCAGTCCTGATGTGGATCCTCCAGCATTCATCATCATATGAACTGAAGTCAATGTCGATGATCCTTTTACCCACAAGTCCCATGAGGTTTTCAGCACACTCCCTCTCAATGTCTGAAGTCATTTCCTCACCCTAGAATAGTATCTATTTTCACACTTATAACTGCATCTAACTCACAGGAATGCGTCGAGGGCCTCATCAAGCACATCCCTGTAATCGGCATCTGCAGACACCTCAACATCCTTCAGTTTCTCAAATATCCTCATTATACAGCTGGGCATTACGGGGTCAATGACCTCCGCCAGCATATCCTGGACCTCCTTCATCTCCTCATATCTTCTTCTGGCATGGATGCATGAACTTTTAAGCCTTGAAATCGCTGATTCCCTGAAATCATTGCCCTCAGTGTATTCAAGCATCTCAAGTACGTCCTCCTCAAGGCCCAGCCTGTGGGCTGCAGTTAGTGTTTCCCAGAGAAGCGCTGAAACACCCTTTGTGTAGCTGCTCCTCAACATTTTAATTGCCGATGCATCCCCGGGTTCCCGTCCCCTCGCCTCAATGTTCAATCCATATCTGTTGAGCTTCATGAATTCCTCTGCATCCCTTCCAGAGGCTATGATACGTACATCGGCGCCCTTTCGCCTCACACTGCCCATTATGGCCGCATCCACAAATCCTCCCTTTTCAATGAGGGACGATGCCATGCGCACCGTCTCAGGTGATATGTTGTTAATATCCACGTATATCCCCCTGACATGTCTGCCTGCCCTCCGTGCGGCATCCAGTGCAACACCGGGTGTTACTGCAGATATGACAACCGGGCATGAATAAACATCCTCCTCTGATGTTTCAGTCACCCCCACGGTCCTGGCCCTCTCAATGGTTGATGGGCTTCTTCCCTCCAGTGATGTGACAACCTCCACTCCCCTGCTCCTTAAACGTGAAGCAAGGGTCTGTGCGACTTCACCAAAGCCTATAAATCCAACTCTCAAAGAATCACCCCTTTCATGGTAATGGAATAAGCTGATAAAGCATATAAATACCTGCAACTACTATAAGTACCCCTGAAGCCCTCCTAATATCTCTGGAGCCTCTCAGGAGTCTCCTTAATACTGGTTCGGCCAGGAGGGTCACTGCTATGAGGGTTATGGTAAGTCCCAGGGTGTAAAGTGCCATGTTAACAAGGGCCCCGGGAATCCCTGTATATGCTGAGTATGTAATCACACCTATGAGGTAGGGGCTGTAGCAGGGAGTCCAGGCGATGGCCGTCAGTAAGCCCATGAGAACATGGTTTTCTGCTGGGGGAGTCCTGATGGATATTAAGGGTTTTTCTGATAGAACAAGAAGCCCCATGATGATCAGCATGATTGAAGCCGGGACCCGCAGGTAGAGGAGATAGTAATTAACTGCGGCTGTGAATATGGCTGTGAGGATTATTGTGAAGAGAAAGAGGGATGAGAAACCAGAAAGAAAAAGGAACCTCTCTTTCCTGTTGCCGATGAGAGATTCTGAGAAGATGACAGGTATGACAGGTAGAATGCATGGTGACAGGACTGATAGTATTCCAGCCGTGAATGAAATGATATGGTCCTGCATGATCCTACCCCAGATAGGATATGAGTTCATCGGGGCTCATGTAGCCCTCCCTTCTTCCGATCTCATTTCCAGAGGGATCCAGTATTATTACCGTCGGGACCCCGTAAATTCTGTACTTCGAGGACAGCGCTGGACTGGTGTCAACATCGATTTTGACTGCGATGAAATCCTCTGCCAGCCTCCTCTGAACCTCAGTGTTCTGTAGTGTCTCAGATTCCAGTTTCTGACATGCAGGACACCATGAAGCAGAAAATAACATGAAAACATTTTTACCTGTCCTCGAAGCCTCCTTTATGGCCTCATCATGTTCAGTATACCATTTAAGGTCCTTTTCATCCGTCGTGAGGCTCTGAGGCACTCTGGGCTGGACTGCATAGATGATGAGTACAAGTGAGAGTCCTGCGAGAAGTCCGAATAGGGCCCACTTCCTTGCTTCATCCAATTTACCATGCTCCATTCCTGCAGTTCATGATGACCTCTAAATCAGATCTTAACAGCAACATTGTCACCCCTCGCAACGCCCAGGTCCCTTGCTATTGCAGAGCATTTCGCATTTAGAAGACAGAATATGTCCCTGGAACCATCAGAGATCTCTGTTAGGCCCTCATAGTTACCCATACCCTTGGCTATTACGAGTTCGGTTCCATCCAGCATGTCCCGGAATTCATCTGAGAGGTCACTGTATACGATGCCCACAGAGTCTGTACCTGTAGTTACGATTTCAGCAACTTCATCAAGGCCTGCTTCGAGGGCGTCCTCCATGCATGCATCATTAAGGATGGGTTCGCCCTTAACAGCGACCTTCACGCTTACATCATATTCTGCCAGTTTTTCAATGAGCGGCCTGTCGAAGAGGATCTCACCTGTGTTGTCAAGGAGGTAAAGGACCTCTGAGACCTCCCTGAGTCTATCTTCAAGTAGTGGGACATGGTTTATGGTGAGGGGTGCCCTGAGGGACTCCTGGATACCCCTGTCATGATCGAAGTCAAGGCCCAGTGCCCCGAAGTCTATTATGTTACCTGTTATTGCCACCTTCACATGGCTCTCAAGGTCGCTGTGACCTTCAAGGTAGTCCCTTACAGTTGGGAGGAACCTCAATGCGATTTCATTGCATCTCCTCTTCTCATCAAGATAGGGGTCCTCTGATCCTGTCATATCCTTTATGAGTCTGTGCATCCTGGTTCCGAGTTCATTTGAGACCTGTCCCCTCCTGAACCTCTCACTGAGGAGTTCGAGTATATTTTCCATGACCCTCAGTTTGAGTTCCTCATCATCGGTTGCAAGGTCGAGGGCCTCCCTGGCCTGTCTCAGGAAACACGGTGCGCATTCATAGTATACCTTCATCCACCCACCTTTAACCGCCGTAGATAACCCTTATGACCTCGATGATATCACCATCGGAGATCTCCTCTTCCTCTATGACTATTTCGCCGTTCTTTTTCACGACAACAGTTTCAATGGGAATTTCAAGCTCCCCCAGAACATCCTTTATCCTTCGTGGAGCCCCTGATTCAAGTATTTTCTTTCCGTCATCTGTGATTACTGTAAACTTCATCCCTATCACCATGTATCCTGGAGTTTCATCATCTTTTCGTTAATTCCTCTATAAATGTGCATGCCTTGCAGAGTTTTCCTGAGGCAGGTTCACCGCATTTGACACAGATGCCTGATCTCCCTGATTCCGATAAATCCCTTCTGAGGATCTCCTTTATCCTGTCGAATCCCCTGAGTGTTGAGTACATTATGGTTGGGCGTTTCACTGATATCTGCTTCAGGAAGTCACCTATCTCCCTCCTGAATGAACCTGATGCATAGGGACACCCTGCGAGGTGAACGTCCAGGCCCCTTGCAAGTACATAGAGGGCCACCTCCTTCTCGGGTATCTCCCTCAGGGGCTTGATTTTTGGTATGAACCTTCCCCCTGCAGATGATGTCATGGGGCCTATCCGTGTGAGGTTCTCGAGGTTTCCCTCAAGGTAATTCATGACTATTGCCTGGGTCTCATCGTCGAGGTTGTGGCCGGTTGCTATCTTCGTTGCCTTGCTCTTCCTGGCCTCCCTGTTAAGTATCCAGCGTCTGAACACTCCGCAGTAGGTGCATGCGCTCCGTGAGGGGTTTTTCATTATCTCATCCAGTGTTATTCCTGCATAGTCCCTCAGACTGACAACCCTGTGGGGTATGCCTCTGTCGGCACATATTTTCCTGGCGATCCTTACTCCATCCTCACGGTACCCGCCTATACCCTCATCGATGGTGACTGCCTCAAGTTCTATTATGTTTCTTTCCCTGAGTTCATCAAGGATGTCAATGACCATCACGCTGTCCTTTCCACCGGATAAACCGACAAGTACCCTGTCTCCACGTTCTATCAGCTTATATTTCCTTATATCCCTCATTACCTTTTTTCTTGTTGTCTCTATGAAGCAGTCGCTGCAGAGTAGCTGTCCTGAGTATTTCCTGTTTATTATGACACCCTCTGATCCGCATCTGGTGCACTGCATGGTAAATCTCCTGTGAATTGTTAATGAAGTTGTATGAGGGTCCCTTCAACACAAACTTCTCCTGAATCCCCTCAAAGTTTGTATCAGGGCCCTTTCACCAACTCTGTCTCCTGAATCCCCTCAAAGCGGGAATGACCTCTCAAATAGTTCAAAATCCTGGACATAATCTTTGCCTGTCCTGAGGGCTATCTCTGCCTTCTGAAGTTCTGCCCCGAGGTAGGCTGCATGTTCGAGTCTGCTTACAAGGTTTCTATTTATGATCTCCTCATATAATTTTTTGGCGCTGTCTGATGTCAGGGCAGTTCTGGGCTCCATTCCCTGGTAGAGTACTGCCTTTATTTGCCCATCCTCCACCATAATCTTGAAGCTTCCCATTTTATCCCTCACGAACTTCATTCCTCCCTCTGCCTCAATGACCGGGACATCAACCTTCTCCACAACCCCTCCTGACCTCCTCTTGTCCTTGAACAGCACCAGGTTGATACCGAGGTCCTTTGGAACCGAGCCACGGTGTCTGGCAAGGAACATCATCTGTGATGCCACCGATAATTCATAAACACTTCCACGGGCCTTCCCACTCTCCTCGGGCGTGAACAGTATGCTGACACCAAGTTCCATCCCGAAACCTGCCAGGAGGGCGTTTACGCCGGTGGAGTCGGTGTCCAGTAGCTCCGTCACGTTACCCACACCAAAGAATATGGGGTCCGGGTTTCTCTCTGCGTACATCCTGCAGGCCATAACCGAGTCAACTATGCTCCTGCTGTTTACAGGGTCCAGTACAGGGTCAGCTATGACATCTATGCCGCTGCACTTCCTTTTAAGCTCCTCCAGGGCTTCAACCCTCTCCTCAACTGTCTCCGGGACCCATCCCTCACTGTAATCTGTTGGAAGGATCACCGCAGGCACCCCATGTTTCCTGAGGAGCGGCAGAACCTCCCTGTAGTTCCCCAGGTCGAGGCTCAGTATCATGTCTGCACCACACTCCACTGCAGCCTCAATCTCAGGCGGGTTCAGACTATCCACGCTTACAGGCACCTCCCCTGCTGCGGAGCGTGCTGTCCTTATTATCTCAGGTATGAGGTGAGAGTTGTCCTCACCGGCAAGCATTCCAAGGTCTATCATGTCTGCACCGCTTCTTATGAAGTAATCGATGCGTTCCCTGAGCCTGCCCTGCTCCAGCAGGATGGGTGCATTGGCCACCTCGGCGAGGACCCTCATGGGGAAGTCCCTCCCGGTCGGTAAGCCCCCGACGAGTATGTTTTCATCCCTCTCAAGGAGGGTGCTTATCCTTCTTTGATCGTTCTCAAAGTCCTCTATGAACTGCAGGGCCCTCCTCCTCTGTTCCTCCTCTATCAGTTTGTCGGCGGGTTTTTCTGTTGAGAGTTCAAGTTCCCCCAGGAGGTCCAGAACTATGGGAAGGTCGGCTGCGTCGGTGGGTCCCTTGTATGCGGGTATGCCTGTCCTCTCCCCGATAATCCCCACATCCTTGGGTATGAGTCCCGGCACGATTAGGATGTCAGGTTCCCCATCATCCGAAAAGTTAATCTTCCCGATCTCAGATATTATCCTTCGAGGTGTTAAAAAGGCTGCTATGGGAGTGTCAGCAACGTGAACATGAACTTCATGCTCGGAAGTGGATGATGCTTCCCTTACAGTCTCTGATGCAAGTTTTCCTGTGATTATGAGGACTTTCATTTCGTTACCCCCATTAATTTTAGTTGACCAACATGTATATATATTAAAAATTTATAATGATTAACAATGAGAAATGGAGGTAAACTATGATCGAAATTCGCTTTCATGGACGCGGTGGGCAGGGCGCTGTTACAGCGGCAGAGATTCTAGCTAAAGCCGCATTTGAAGACGGTAAATATTCACAGGCATTCCCATTCTTCGGTGTTGAGCGAAGAGGAGCTCCAGTTATGGCTTTCACAAGAATTGATGACTCGCCAGTCAGGAGAAGGTATCAGGTTTATAATCCGGATTATGTTGTTGTTCTCGATGAGGGTCTGGTTGACGTTGTTGATGTATTCTCAGGTTTAAAGGATGATGGTGTTGTTGTGTTAAACAAGTCAGGGGACTTCCAGAGAGGGGACGTTAAGGTTCACACCATCGACGCCACAGGAATAGCGCTGGAGACCCTTGGAAGGCCGATTGTTAACACTGTTATGCTGGGTGCCTTTGCAGGTGTAACTGGCCTTGTAAGCATTGATTCACTCATAAAGATCATTAAGGAAACATTCCCTGGAAAGATAGGGGAGAAGAATGCCGAGGCTGCAAGGATGGCCTACGAAGAGATGAAAAACTCAGGGTGAACATGATGGAATCACTTGGAGCAACCGTTAAAAAGCCTGGAAGCACCGTTAAAAACAAGACCGGGAGCTGGAGAACATTCAAACCGGTTCTTGATAAGGACAAATGTATAGACTGTGACAACTGCATACTTTTCTGTCCGGAAGGGTGTATAAACAGGGAACATGAAATAGACTATGATTACTGTAAGGGATGCGGGATATGTGCAGAGGAGTGTCCCGTTAAAGCAATTAAGATGGAGAGAGAAAAGTAGGAGAGACTTAAATGGTTCTTAAGGTTATATCAGCAAATCAGGCCGTTGCAGAAGCAGCAAAGCTTGCAAAACCAAAGGTCATTCCTGTTTACCCCATAACACCCCAGACCTCAATTTCAGAGTACCTTGCAAAATTCGTGGCTGATGGCGAACTCAAAGCAGAATACATAAGGGTTGAATCAGAGCACAGTGCAATGAGTGCATGCGTGGGCGCCTCAGGAGCTGGAGTTCGGGTTTTCACCGCGACCTCTTCCCAGGGACTGGCGCTGATGCATGAGATAGTCTATGCTGCAGCAGGGCTCAGGAATCCCATCGTCATGGCAAATGCAAACCGCGCCCTCTCCGCACCCCTCAGCATATGGAATGACCAGCAGGATTCAATAGCAGAGCGGGACTCAGGGTGGATGCAGATATACGTTGAAAATGGACAGGAAGCCCTCGATTCTGTCCTTCTATCCTACAGGGTATCAGAGGACAGGGATGTTCTGCTGCCCAGTATGGTGTGCCTCGATGGGTTCATCCTGACCCACACAGTTGAACCCGTGGACATCCCCTCACAGGAGGATGTTGACAGCTTCCTCCCTGAATTCCAGCCCCAGGTAATGCTTGACCCTGATGAGCCCATGTCACTGGGTACCTTCACAGACCCTGACTATTACATGGAGGCCCGCTATGAGGTTGAGAAGGCCATGGAGCGTTCAATGAAGATCATTGAAAGGGCATGCAGGGAATTCAGTGAAATGTTCGGCCGGGAGTACGGCCTTGTTGAGGAATATCGCTGTGAAGATGCAGAAATAATCCTGGTGGCCATGGGTTCAGTCTGCAGCACCCTCAGGGAGGTCATCGATGAACTCCGGGATAAGGGAAAGGCCGTTGGACTACTTAAGGTCAGGATGCACAGGCCCTTCCCGGCTGAGGAGATTAAAGGGGCTGTTAGGAACGCCAGTAAAGTAGCGGTCCTCGATAAGAACATAACATTCAGTGTCGGCGGAGCCCTTTACACAGAGATAAGTGCCCTGCTCCGTGACAGGGAAGTTTATGGATTCATTGTGGGCCTTGGTGGAAGGGACATAACACCCGCACACATCGAGGAAATAGTTAGAAGGACGGAAAACCCTGAAAGGAGCGTCACCTGGATCGGTCTCAAGGAGGAATCAGAATGAAATTACCTGAAGAAGAATTTTTGGCCCCAGGGCACCGTGGATGCGCAGGATGCGGTGCTACAGTTGGAGTCAGGCTGGCCCTGAAGGTTCTTGGAAAGAACACCGTAGCAGTATCATCAACAGGTTGCCTTGAAGTTATCACCACACCCTACCCTGAAACCGCATGGAGGATACCCTGGATACATGTTGCATTTGAAAACGCCGCTGCAGTTGCATCAGGCGTTGAAAGGGCTCTGAAGGCAAAGGGAAGGGATGACGTTAACGTAGTGGCCTTTGCAGGTGATGGTGGAACAGCAGACATCGGACTACAGGCACTATCAGGTGCAATGGAGAGGGGCCACAACATCATATACATCTGCTACGATAACGAGGCCTACATGAACACCGGTATACAGAGGAGTGCCTCAACACCCTACGGTGCCTCAACAACCACGTCACCCCATGGGAAGGAGAGCTTCGGTGAGGACAGACCCAAGAAGAACATGCCACTCATAATGGCAGCCCATGGAGTGCCCTACGTTGCCACCGCATCAATATCATATCCTGAGGACTTCATGGAGAAGGTCAGAAAGGCCAAGGAAACCGATGGTCCTGCCTATATACACCTTCACCAGCCATGCACAACCGGATGGGGTTTTGATCCTGCGAAGACAGTGGAACTCGGAAGGCTGGCAGTTGAAACAGGGTCCTGGATACTCTATGAGATAGAGGATGGTGATTTCAGGGTCACCTACAGGCCAGTGCAGAGGAAACCCGTTGAGGAGTACCTCAACGCACAGAAAAGGTTCAGACACCTCACAGAGGAACAGAAGGCCAGAATCCAGGAATACGTTGACAGTGTATGCCAGGAACTCAGGATATAGAGGGGGATGGAATTGCAGAAGATCGTTATTCAGCCAGAGCTCTGTGATGGCTGCAGGGACTGTGAAGAGGCCTGTAAAAAACTTTACGGTGCCTCCCGCATAATGATAAGGGAACTCGACGACGTCTATTACCCCATAATCTGCCAGCAGTGTGAGGACGCCCCCTGCAGAACTGTTTGCCCCACCGATGCAATTGATGATGAGGTGGACCCTGAGAGGTGCATCGGCTGCGGCCTCTGCATGGTGGTGTGTCCCTTCGGCGCCGTCGTCATGGAGGACCGTAAGGCCCAGAAGTGCAGCCAGTGCCCGGACCTTGACACCCCCGCATGTGTAAAGGCGTGCTCAAAGAGAGCCCTCAGCGTCATAGACACTGAGAAACTCAAACTTGAAAGGCAGAAGAAATTCGTATCACGGATGGCAGGTGTCAGCAAGGGCCAGAGGGGATCAGATATCCTCAGCATACTTACAGCGAAGAGGAAGGCCCGGCAGAAGCTTGAACAGGAGGACTAGAATGAGAGAGCTGGTTTCAAATCCAGAACTGTGCGATGAGTGCATGAAATGTGAGAGGATATGTCCAAAGAACGCCATCCGGGTTATAGATGGTGTTCCAGTTTTCTGCATGCACTGCTCACCTGAAAGGGCCCCCTGCCTCAACATATGCCCTGAGGATGCCATAGTCGAAGTGGATGGTGCTGTGGTCATCCTGGAGGACCGGTGTATCGGTTGCGGCCTCTGCCGGGACGCCTGCCCCGTGGGTGCCATAACCCTGAATGAGAGGGGTGTTGCAGTGAAATGCGACCTCTGCATCGACAGGGATAAGCCCCTCTGCGTAATGGTATGCCCAAAGGGCGCCCTCAGTGAAAGCTCAGAGGATATGATGGCTGCAAAGAGGGATAAAATAGCCGGGGAGCTCAAACGCCTGAAAAATCTGATGAAATATTAAACTAATTTTTTATGGTGATCCTATGATAAGCAGGGAGACCGTTGAGGAGACCGTGTGCCGTCTGTTCAGGGAGGCTGTTATCAGGATACCCCCCGATGTCACGCTTGCACTTAAAAAGGCCTACCTCCAGGAGGAAGACGAGATAGCCCTCCTCAACCTCAAGGCAATCCTTGATAACATTGAACTGGCAGAGAAGATGGAGGTGCCTGTCTGTCAGGACACCGGGCTCCCCATCGTCTTTGTGAGGATGGGTAAGGTTGAGGTTGAAGACCTCTATGAGGGTATAGCTGCAGGTGTTGAGAGGGCCACAGCGGAGGTTCCGCTGCGCCCAAATGTTGTTGATCCCCTCACAAGGGAGAACACCGGCACAAATACCGGTCAGATGATACCCCAGATCGACGTTGAAATCACAGACACTGATAGTCTTGAGATAACAGTTTTTCCGAAGGGATTCGGGTCTGAGAACAACAATGCACTCCTTATGGGCCTCCCTGGTGATGGGATTGAGGGTATTAAGGACTTTGTTGTGAGGACCGTCCTGGAAGCCGGTGGAAAGCCATGCCCCCCTGTAATTGTGGGTGTGGGTATCGGTGGCTCCTCTGACCTTGCGATGAAACTTGCAAAGAAGGCCCTGCTTGAACGTGTTGGGGAGAGAAATCCTGATAAAAAACTTGCATCCCTCGAGGAGGACATACTGAACTCCATCAATGAGTCTGGCAGTGGCCCCATGGGTATGGGTGGTAAGACCACCGCCCTTGACGTTAAGATAAAGACTGCCCATACACACACTGCAGGGCTCCCCGTGGGTGTCTGCATACAGTGCTGGGCTGCAAGGAGAGCCACTGCAATCCTGAGAGATCATATGTGAAGGGCTCCCGCGGGACATGAAAAAACACATCTCATGCAGATTATACATTCAGTACCGTTAATTTTTCTTCTTCCATGTCTACGGCCCTCTGATATCCTGTAGGGTAACATGTCAAGCACCATTGAAGTCCAGCAAGCATAACCACACCAGCCCCTCCCAAAGAAGAGATGTCCGAAGATCTTAGCAACAAAATAATGTATCACCGCAGACTGGAAGGTTCCAAGGAACAGATAGTACCAGAAACCCTCAATCTGCATGTTTTCACCCATTAAAATACCGGGATATAGAAGCATGTAGCTTCCAACACCCACCTGAACCAGCGCCCTGCCGTATTCAAATTTTGATGGCATCAGATAAATTCCAGAGGCAAGAAGAAGTCCAATGTAGACAAAATTGAAAATGTAGAATGCTTTTCCTGTGAATAAGAATAAAAGGGCTGCAGATGATGCGAATACAGTGAAAATAAAGGTTGGAATTAGGTGTTTATTCATGCTTCTCTCATCATGAAGATCGTCCTATCAGCAATGCTGACAGCCTTCATGGCTTCTCACACGTTATCATGAAGATCGTCCTATCAGCAATGCTGACAGCCCTGTCACCAACCCTCTCAAGGAATCTTGCTATGAAGAGTAGATTAACCATGTATGAGATTGATTCCTTATCCTCAAACATGCTTCTTGTTACATGTTCAAGTGTCTGGTCAAAGAGGTCATCCACCTTATCATCATCATGCCTGAGCTCCCTCGCCATTTCCATGTTCTGGTCAAGGAATGCGTAGATTCCCTTGGAGAGCATCATCTGCACGAAGTCAGACATGTGCTTCAGGTCCTCAAGGGGTCTTCTCGGAATTTCCTCGTCCTTCAGTTTCTCTGCAGCCCCAGCTATGTTGGCCGCCAGGTAGCCTATCCTCTTGAGATGACTTCCAACCTTAATGCAGGCCTCTATAAATCTCAGGTCTCCTGCAACGGGTTGTTCAGCTGCTATTAAACTTATAGCCTTCCTCTCAAGGTTGAAGACCATGTCATCTATTGCCCTGCTGTTTTTTATTACCTTCTCCTTCTTTTCCTCATCATACTCCATCAGGAGGTCAACTGCGAGTTTATGTGTTTTAAGGGTTTTCTGTGAAACCTCCTCCATATCCTTCCTCAGATCCTTAAGCCTTTTGCGGAACAGTATCCGCGGATACTTCTTTTCCATTAAAAGTCCTCCTGGATTTTACTATCTGGATTTGTAATCCTCAATCAACCTTTCAATCGCCTCATCAGTCGGAACCCTTATCCTGTACCTTTCAAGGAGCTCCTCACGGGATGATTTATCAAGGAACATTTCATTTATTATAATCTCCGCATCAATGGGTATTGAAAGTTTTGATTCGTCATTGAGTTCAATCAGGGTTTCGAAGAGATCCGCATCGGTCTCATAGACCTCCACCACTGAATCATGGTTTATCTCCAGTCTCTCCATTGCCTTATGGCTGTGAGTCTCCTCGAGGGTGTTGAGGTCAATGTGCCAGGCTCCCACAATGTTATTTCCCGTTACGAAGATTATGGCCTCGTTTTCATTGTCCAGGATCCTTATATACGAAAATTCGGGTACTGAAGACCTTTTAAGGACGGTGTAGTCCATCTTCCTCGGGTTATCAAAGGGTAGCCACATTTAATCCCCCCAACTATTCATTTCATAAGTACACTGTAGAAGACCTTATGATGGATAACCCTTTTACCCACTATGAGATAGGCTATCCTGTCGTCCATCCCCATAACATGGTGGCCCATGCTGAGCAGATTCCTTGCTACCAGCATAAGATTACCTGATTCTGAGAAGTCCCTGTTTGACTCCTGAAGCTGGTTGTATAGATCCTGAAGCTGGATATAATTCCTCGTTGACCTTTTAAGTAGCTGGATGTCACGGTTCATGAGGGCCCCGAGTGCATCATTTATCATATCCTGAACCGTCTGGGACATGAACTCTATGTGTGGAGGTGTCCTGTCCCTTCCATCAATTGCGTACCTTGCAATGTAGGCAAGGAGTATGTTTATCCTCTCAAGTTCAATTGCACTTCTCATTATACTGGATGCCAGCCTCAGGTCCTTTGCAACGGGCTGATGAAGACCCAGGATTTTGAGGCATTCATCCTCTATCCTGTAGCTCTTCTCATTAACAGCTGCCGTTGTATCTATCAATTCCCTTGCAGTCTCCTCATCCCCTTTGATGTAGCTGGATACGGCTCTTCCCACCCTTTCAGAGGTTTCATTACCATACCTGACGGTTTCATCCAGGACATTTGAAAGTCTGCTTTCAAGGAGAGCACCGATCAATTTCCACACCCTTATCCAAATCTTCCTGTAATGTAGTCCTCAGTCCTTTTATCCCTCGGCTCTATGAATATCTGCTCTGTGAGGCCGCTTTCAACTATTTCACCATGCAGGAAGAAGGCTGTGTACTTTGAGACCCTTGTGGCCTGCTGCATGTTGTGGGTCACTATGATGATGGTGTAGTCATTCTTGAGCTTGTGGATGAGATCCTCGATCTTCGTGGTTGATATGGGGTCAAGGGCTGAGCACGGTTCATCCATGAGTATAACCTCAGGTTCTATGGCTATGGTCCTTGCTATGCATAGCCTCTGCTGCTGTCCCCCTGAGAGTCCAAGGGCGGATTTATCAAGTTTGTCCTTGACCTCATCCCAGAGAGCTGCAGCCCTCAGACTTTCCTCCACACGCTCCTCTATGAAGTCCCTGTCATCATATCCATGGACCCTGAGACCGTAGGCCACATTTTCAAATATGGACTTAGGGAAGGGGTTGGGTTTCTGGAAGACCATCCCAACCTTCTTTCTGAGCTCCACCACATCCATGTCAGGGTCATAGATGTCCTTACCATCAAGGTAGACGTGGCCCTCATGCCTGAAGCCACTTATCACATCATTCATCCTGTTAAGGGTTCTGATGAATGTTGACTTACCACAGCCTGATGGCCCTATGAGGGCTGTGACCGTGTTCTTGGGTATCTTGAGGTTTATATCCTTGAGGATGTGCGCCTCGTCAAAGTAAACGTTCAGGTCCTCAACTTCGATTCTGTACATGCAGATCACCTATCTCCCCATCATCTTCCTTCTGTATCTATCAACAAGAGTGTTTGTTAGAACCGTGATTAAAAGGACGATTATCACAAGGACAGCCGCGGTGCCGTAGGCGTTCTTCAGTGAAATGCCCTCTGTTGCCAGCACGTAGAGGTGCAGTGGGAGGGGCCTTCCAGGGTCGAAGATGGATACTGGCATTGAAAGTGCTGATCCCACAACGAACATTACCGCAGCCGCCTCTGATATGGCCCTGGCCATCCCCAGTATCACACCGGTGGTTATGCCGGGGATTGCTGCAGGGATAACCACCCTGTAGATGGTCTCCCACTTTGTGGCTCCAAGCGCCAGGCTTCCCTCCCTGTAGGATTGTGGAACCGTCTCTACTGAGACCTGGGCAACCTGGAATATGGTTGGAAGGGCCATGAGGGCCAGTACAAGTCCCCCTGAGAGGATTGACCACCCGAGGCCGAGGAAAACCACGAAGAATGATAAGCCGAAAAGCCCGAATACTATTGATGGTATGGATGCCAGGGTTTCTGCTCCGAACTTTATCAGCTTCACGATGCGTTCCTCTGTGGCATACTCCGTCATGTAGACCGCTGCCCCGACACCCAGTGGTGTTGCTATTATACCGGCTAGCAGTGTGACGTAGAGGCTGGATACTATCATGGGAGCTATCCCACCTGCTCTTCCAGAGTCAACCGGTTCTGAAAGCAGGAATTCCGGGTTTACGGCTGGCAAGCCCTTCATGAGTATGTAACCAATTATTATGAGCAGTATCAGTACTGTCACGATTCCTGAAGCCCAGAAGATTCCTGTCATTATCTTCTGGCTTGTCTTGGGTGATATTATTCTGAAGGACATTTTAAGCCTCCTAGAGATATCCTCCACCTATAACTATCTTTTTCTTGTAGTGGAAGTAGTTGGCAACCACCAGCAGAGCCATTATGACAAAAAACAGGATGATGGCGGTCCCGAAGAGTGCGCTGTAGTGCAGCCCGGTGGCGTAGCCCATCTCCAGTGCTATGTTGGATGTGAGGGCCCTTACAGGGTCCAGTATCGATGATGGTATCTGGGTGACGTTACCGGCCACCATGATAACTGCCAGGGTCTCACCGATGGCACGACCCATCCCGAGGATGATTGATGTGATGATGCCTGGCAGTGCCGCCGGGAATATCACCTTCCTGATGGTCTGCCACTGGGTGGCCCCAAGTGCAAGGGAGGCCTCCTTGTACTCCAGTGGCACTGATCTTATGGCATCCTCTGAGACACTGATTATTGTTGGCATTATCATGACCGTGAGTATGAGTGATGCTGTTAGAAGTCCGAAACCGGTACCTCCAAGGCTGGACCTTATGAAGGGTACCAGGATGATCAGCCCAAAGAAACCATATACCACTGATGGTATTGCTGCAAGGGTCTCTATTACCGGTTTGAGTATCCTGCGCATTATTTCAGGTGACACCTCAGCCATGAATATTGCGCATAGGATTGAAAGTGGGACGGCTATGGCCAGGGACAGAAAGGTTATGTACAGTGACCCGACGATCATGGTGAAGATGCCGTACTTACCATCTGAAGGTGCCCAGTCCATTCCAAAGATGAAGTTTGTGACCCCATACCCCTGGAATATGGGGAATCCCTCCCTGAATATGAAGACTATTATGAGAAGGATGGCGATTATTGAGAATATTGCGGTTATGAAAAGACCCTTCTCAATGAGTTTTTCCCTTGTTTTGCTGATCATGCTTTACCTCCTAGGTATCATCCGAGACATTTGCTATTGCCGGTACAACCTTCTGGCTCCTTACAATGGCCTGCCCTTCAGGTGAGAAAACCCACTTTATGAAGTCCTTTACGACTCCCCTGGGTTCTCCCTTTGTCAGGAATTCGAATGGGACCACCAGTGGATAGGATCCGTCTGCTATGGTGGTCTCTGAGGGTGTCACTCCATTCACCTCAAGTGCCTTCACATCGGAACTCATATGTGCCATTGAAACGAATCCAATTGCGTAGGGGTCGCTCTTTATGGCCTGTTTCACGGATTCTGTGGAGCCCTGAACGATTGCATCGGACCTTATCTTCTCGTCCTTCATGACAAGTGATTTGAATGAGCTTCTGGTCCCTGATCCCTCCTCACGGACTATCACATGTATCTCTGCATCGGGGCCTCCGACCTCCTTCCAGTTGGTTATCTTACCGCTGAAGATATCCCTGAGCTGGTCCACTGTCAGATCATCGACGGGGTTCTGGTTGTTAACGGCTATCACTATACCATCCTTACCTATCACGTATTCATGAAGGTCGTCCTTTTCCTCAGGTTTCAGGGCCTTTGAGCTGGTCCCTATATCGACTATTCCCTGCTGGACCGTCCTTATACCCATCCCGGAACCGCCGCCCTGGACGTTTATCTTAACATCGGGGTGCTTCCTCATGTACTCAGCTGCAAGTTCCTCTGCAACTGGCTGAACAGATGTGGAACCAGCAATTTCAATTCTCTCATAGTCTGCTCCGGGTTTGATCATGAGGTATGCGAGTGCGATGATAATGATTATTATGAGGATGTTTTTGGGTTTCAGCTCCATGTCCATCACCTTCAGTTATTGATTTCACCTATTGGTTAATAAAGTTCACTTGAAGGTGACGGAAAGAAAAAATTTTGTGGTTTTGAAAACCACTAGGCCTTTGCTGGTACAACCTTTTCTGATTTGATTATTGCCTGTCCCTCCGGGCTGAGGACCCAGTCTATGAAGTCCTTAACTGCACCCTTTGCGCTGCCCTTTACCAGGAACAGGAATGGTCTCTGTATCTTGTAGGATCCATCTGCGACTGTCTGCTCTGATGGTGCGACACCATCTATTTTAAGTGCCTTGACTGTTTCATCGAGATTGGCGAGTGATATGAATCCTATGGCGTTTGGATCCTGTTTAACTGCCTGTTTAACTGCCTCTGTTGAACTTTCAACTATGGCATCCTTCTTTATCTTGGTCTCTTTACCCATCACTATTTCCTCGAAGGCCTTCCTGGTTCCTGAGCCGTCTTCACGTGTTACCACTGTTATCTTTGCATCGGGGCCTCCGACCTCCTTCCAGTTGGTTATCTTACCGCTGAAGATATCCTTCACCTGGTCCTTTGTTAGGTCTGAGACTGTGTTCTTGCTGTTTACGATTATGGCTATTCCATCCTTACCTATAAGGTATTCTGTGAGGCCCTTCTTCTCATCGGGCTTGAGTTCCTTTGAACTTGTTCCGATGTCTGCTGTGTCGTCAGCGGCACTCTTGATACCGACACTGGATCCGCCGCCCTGGACGTTTATCTTAACATCGGGGTGCTTCTTCATGTACTCAGCTGCAAGTTTCTCTGCAACTGGCTGGACAGATGTTGAACCAACAATGTCTATCTTCTCCTGCTGTCCGCCACCTCCAAGTGCCAGGACTGCGCCTGCAATAATTACAATTGCCACGACTATTCCTATGATCAGTTTGGTGTCCATTTTATCACCTCAACCTTTACCTTATCCTAGAACTATTTAAAATTTACTATTTTTGTGTACTTAATTACCTATTTTGTGAACTAAGCCCTATGCGCAGAGAAATTTAATTCACAATAAGTGAATAAGGGTGCACTAAATGCATTAAGATTTAAATACATGAAGATCAGATGGAGTGATATGATGAACGAAGGGATAATAAATGATATACTGCGGGTTAAAAATCCCAGGTGGAGGACTTCCATTACGCGTGTTGAGCCCAACCGTATTGTTACGAGGGGTTATTCTCAGGAGGATCTTATTGGTGGTGTTTCCTTTTCTGAGATGGTTTATCTTCTGATCAGGGGTGAGCTTCCCCCTCAGAATGTTGCGCGTATGCTTGAGGCTGTCCTGGTGTCCTTCTGTGATCATGGTGTTACTCCGCCGAGTACCCAGGCTGCCCGTATGATTGCCTCGGCGGGTTCTCCGGTTCATGCCTGTATTGCCGGGGGTCTGCTTGCCTTTGGTAAGAATCATGCGGGTGCCATTGAGCGTTCCATGAAGCTCTTCCAGGAGACCGTCTCGTCCTGCGAGTCTGAGGATGAGATCCCTGATGCTGCCCTGAGGCTGGTGGATGATCACCTCCAGGCCAGCAGGAGGATCCCCGGGTTCGGGCACCGCTACCACAACGCCGACCCCCGGGCCGTCAGGTTACTGGAACTTGCAGAGGATTACGGCTGTGTGGGACCCCACACCAGCCTTGCACTGGAGGTCCAGGAGATACTCCTGGAACGCAAGGGAGTCCGGATGAACGTTGACGGGGCCAACGCCGGTATACTATCAGACATGGGATTCGACTGGAGGACCGGAGCAGGATTATTCATGATAGGACGCCTCCCAGGACTCATATCCCACGTCTACGAGGAAAAGGTCCGGGAACCAGCCTTCAGAAAATTCTTCGAAATCGAAGAAATACAGTACGACGGCGAGGAGAAAAGAATATTAGAAGCAGATTACAGAACACTTAATGGGTCAGAAATATGGAAGACGACGAATACAAAAGAGCCAGGAAGAGAGTAGAGGATCTCAAGGGATTTTACATCCACATATCAGTTTTTACAATAGTTAACCTTACACTCTTCCTCATAAACCTCCTCTCAACTCCCGGGACATGGTGGTTCTACTGGATAACAGTATTCTGGGGAATAGGAATAATATGGCATGCCTTCGGAGTTTTTATAGGTGATAGGTTCCTGGGTAAGGAATGGGAGGAGAAAAAGATAAAAGAGTACATGGAAAGAGAAAAGAGGAACAGGTGAACCTTAATCAGGACTCCTCTCTCTCCCTCCGCCTGAAGCGTTCAGGTGTGGTTGTCCTCGGGATGTTCCTGTAGTATTCACCTGCAGTGTCGAATATCTCAATGGATATATCTGCTATTCTCTCAAGGGTCTTAACAACCCTGGAAAGGGATATGTAATAGGTTGACCTCTCCTTATCCTCAAAGGGTGTTTCAGCCATCTGGGTGGCGACACAGTTAAGGGCATTCTTCTGGATCCTGTGAATATCATCCTCGAGGGACATGAGAGTTGCCTTCAGTTCCAGTTTCTCATTCAGGAAGGCGTCCATCGCAGTTTTCACCATCTCAACGGCAATGGAGAACATATCCCTGAGGTACTCCATCATTGCAGGGTCAACCTCATAGGACTCCTTTATGGCAAAGTTTGCTATTATCGCTGAATGGTCACCTATCCTTTCAAGGTCATAGGCTATCTCTGTAAAGGCCATTGTCTTGCTGAACTCAGAGTAGGGATTCATTGCTATTGCAGTATCAACAGAGGAGCGCACCTTCTCATGCATTGTGTTTGTTATGTAATCCATCTTGAGGGCCTCATTTGCAAGATCCTCATCGTACTCCTCAAGGGACCTGAAGGATTTGTTGAGCTGTTTGCACACATGCTGTGCCATGTCCCTGAGTATCTCCTTTATGAAGAAGCTTCCAGCGTATTCCCTCGAGGTTACCTCCTCACCGAAGAGCTCAGGGAATTCATCAAATTTCTTTATATCCACAATGTAGGCCCTCCTAACAACGCCCTCCCTGATGAGGGGCTGCAGAAGCTTGGTGACGTACCTCCTTGTTATGCCAAGGCGTTCAGCGATTTCATCCTGTGTGGACGGGTTCTCATAGAGGATGACATCTATGATCGATTTTAGAGTAGCATTCTTTGTCTTATTTTTCATTCTCCTCAGACACCTCATCTTCAATTACTATAACAACAGATTCCCTGAATATGGAGATGATCATGTAGATAAGGCTAAGAATAACCGTAACGGTTATCAGAACGTCGAATTCATAGAAAATAGCCCTGTAAACAGTTACCAGGGGCGAGTTCACATCCACAAGGCCCCTTAGCAGGACGATGAAGCCCATTAGGAGGAGCACATAACCATAGGATTTCTTTATGGTCTCTGGCTGTAACAGGGGGTATATACCCATCACCATGAGACCCACACCTATTGACCTGAAGAGGTTCCAGGATGTGGCCTCCTCAAGTAAGTAGAATATCTGCTGTGGCCTCCACTGGAAATTTCCAAGAAGGTAGATGAACTCGATTATGACGATAATGATGAGTGGTATTGCAAAGACCGCCCTGCTCTCAACCCTCTCTGTTTTAACATTCTTGAGGGGCTCCCTGAAGTAGTGGGAAAGCAGCTGATACAGCATTGAACCCAGAACGGCGCCCATGACGGTTCCACCAACTCCCAGCTTTGAGGTTGTGAATGCAACTATCCCTGAGATCACACCCGCCATGAGTATATCAAAGGCCTTGGTCAATGCAACCACCCCTCAGCCATTCCTTCTGACATCTGCATTTTAGATCATATTATGCATATTTATTTTCTCTATTAGAGAACAGTTATGTTCTGCTGGTATATCAAGCTTTGCATCAAAAATGAATTTATTGATGATGAGGCCCCCGGGTGTTCATATGGAGTGCATATAGGAGCATATCCTGTATTCCTCATCCTCAACCCGGACAGAGTAACTGGCTATTTCCCTCACCGAGCCGTTCTCAGTGTTTATGAGGTCAACTGAAATCCTGTCATCGTTTATTCTTAGCTGGTTGTGTGAAGGGAATGTCTCACCCCTCAGTTTCCTTGTTGTGGCTGTGCCGGAGTTAAGTGTAACCATTCCCTCAATCATCCACACATTAGGCACATGCTTGTGTCCGTTGAGCACAAAATCCACACCGTATTCCTTCAGGAGTTTAAGAAGGTCACCTGAGTCCAGGAGGATGTTCCTCTCACGCCCTGTGTTGGGTATGGGTAGCAGGTGGTGGTGAAATGTGACTATCTTGCACAGGTGATCAGGAACACGTTCAAGTTCCTTCCTGAGCCAGTCAAGTTGATCCATTCCTATCTGACCGTCGTTTATATCTGGCTCAGAAGAGTCAAGGCCTATAACCGCGAATTCAGAGTCGTGGTGGACAAACTTCCTCCTTCCTATTAACTTCTCAAAGTGGATAAGACCCACATTCCTTGCATCATGGTTGCCGGGGATTGTGTAGGTGGATGTGATGGTCCTAAGTTCATCCACAAATGCTGCTGCAAGTTCATACTCGTGTGAGTATCCCTCTGTTGTGAGGTCACCTGAGACTATTATGAGGTCAGGGTTCTCATTTTCAAGCTGGTGTAGAAGATTTTTCCTGAGCTGATCTGAGAAGTTCTTCTCACCGAAGTGCACATCTGAAATCTGGGCAATTTTTTTCTCCATTAGAACACCTTAAAATCAGTAGAAAAGCCTTAGGGGGGATTCGAACCCCCGACCTATGCCTTACCAAGGCATCGCTCTACCACCTGAGCCACTAAGGCAATCATAACATGATCAGAACCGTTAAAATTCTTAGTGCAGGGGAAGGGATTCGAACCCTCGAAGGCCTGCGCCAGAGGATCTTAAGTCCTCCCCCTTTGGCCGCTCGGGCACCCCTGCATGATAATTGATTAGTAGTAGAAAGTGGTATATTAATTTAACGGTCGTGTGTGGCTGGTAAACTTAATTCAATCTGATGACCATATCCATAGTGGTGGTCAATTGAAGCATGATGGATCAATCTGTATGCGGTGCGGTGCCTGTGTTAGTGTCTGTCCATTTGATGTCCTTGAACTCGAATATGAACTGATGGTGGGTGAAGGCTGCAGTGAATGTGGTGACTGTGCTGCGGTCTGTCCAGTGGATGCAATAAGGTGCTATCATGAAATATGATGTGGTGGTTATTGGTGGACGGGTAGCCGGTTCAACAGCGGCCTATCACGCTGCAAGGCTGGGCCTCAGTGTTCTGTTACTGGAGCGTAACCCTGAAATCGGGACCCCTGTGCAGTGTGCAGGCGGAGTGAGTGACAGTTTCTTCAAATCAACAGGTTTAAAACCGCTTCCTGAGTTCACATGCACAAGGATCCGGGCAGCCGCGGTGAACGGACCCCTCGGTGCCAGGATTGTGACAGAAAATCCTGTTGTGAGGGGATATATCCTCGAAAGAAAGTCCTTCGACAAGTACCTTGCACTGAGGGCCGCTGAAGCCGGCGCCGATGTACTCACAATGTCCATCGCAGGGGACCTAATATTCAGGGAGGGATCAGTCAGTGGTGTGGTGTTCAGGGGGCCCGATGGAGTCCAGGAGGTTGAATGTGGAATGGTGATTGCCGCAGACGGTGTGCAGTCCAGCATCGCCAGGAAGGCCGGTCTTGAAACAGGTTTCAGGCCAGCTGACCTCTGCTCCTGTGTCCAGTACGAGGTTGCAGGTATGGACGTGGACCCCGAAACCATGGAATTCTACTTCGGGAGCCGTTTTGCACCATCAGGTTATCTCTGGGTGTTCCCCAAGGGTGAAGGAAGGGCAAATGTGGGACTTGGAATACGGAGAAAAAGCTGCTCAGAGAGGGGTCCCCTCAGCTATCTCAACAGGTTCATGGAGGAGAGAGGATTTAAGAGGATAGAATTCAATGCAGGAGCTGTACCTGTTTGCGGACCCATTGAGAGGACCTTCACGGATGGTCTCCTGGTTGTGGGGGATGCCGCCGGACAGGTTGACCCCCTCACCGGTGGTGGGATACACGTTGCAGCTGAATGCGCAAAAATCGCCGGTGAGGTTGCCGCCGAGGCCATTGAATCTGGAAGGGTTGACGGCAGATTCCTCTCAAGGTATGAGATGAGATGGCGCAAAAAGGTTGGTAAGAACCTTGAAAGGTCACTCAAATTCAGGAAAATCCTTGATGGGCTCGGTGATGAGGAACTCAATGCCCTGCTGAAATCCCTTGAGGGAAAAGATTTAAGTTCAATTTCAAAGATATCCCTTCTGAGGATTTTAAAGGACTATCCTTCAATGTTAAGGATACTCAGAGATATTCTTTAGATCATGAAGAAGGAAACTATTAACAATGAATGATTTAAAGTGAGTTGGTTTCTTTGATAGATAAAATCCATAGGAGAAGAGTCTATCTAACAGTGATAGCCATCATGACGTTTATCGTAAGACTAATACCGAGCCGGAACTTTACACTTGCAGGGAACGACGCATACATCCACCATGATATTGTCATGAGAATCGCCAGGGAAGGGCTTGGGATTATAGGGCATGACATACCATCTCTTATGGGTTTAAAGGCATATGCATACCCTCCCCTCTTCCATGTGATGGGCTATGGTCTTTACCTTTTATTCCGCTCAGAACTGGTCTTCTTCTTCATAAGCCCCCTCCTTGGAACAGCAACCGTTCTTGTTATCTACAAAGTTGCCCGTGAAACATTTGAAAGGGAAGATGTAGCCCTACTTTCCGCATTCCTCTTTTCAATGGTGCCCTCATTTGTTGCAAGGACATCAGTCTTTATACCGGAATCCATGGGTCTGTTGCTCACCTCAGGAATCCTTTACATGCTTGTGAAGTATCTTAAAACAACACCTGGTTACCCTGACATAGATAAATTTGAGCTCAAAGCATTTAGCAATCTCTTCAGGGGTGATCTGCGTTACATACTCGGAGGTCTGGCTCTTTTCGTCATCTATCTCTTCACCCACAGGGGGTGGGTTTTCCTTTTAATCGCCCTGCTACTTCTCGCTGTTACGTTCCTCACACCATCATTCAGGAAAAGACCCCTAGAATTTGGCCTGATATTCCTCTTAATCGGTGCGGGCATCATTGAGTTTATAACATTTGCTGCAAGGTTTCAGTCAGTTCCAGTAACAATACTTGGCTTTCCCAAGTGGATGGGTGTGTTGCAGCTAATACTCGGGATTTACGGGGCCTCCCTGCTCCTAAGATCAAAGAATCCAATCCACAGGTTCCTCATAATATGGGCCACTGCCTTCATGATTATAGGGACCTACTCCTTCAGATTTAGGGATCCCTATGCAGCCATACCCCTCTCTCTTATGGGAGGTTATGCTTTCAGTGAGGTGAAGGGAAGGCTGTACGCCTCAAAGCGCTTTAATAGTTACTCTATCATGAAAAGGGACGTCAAACCCTTCCTACGGACTGGTATTTTTGCACTTCTAGTGCTGATGCCTCTGGCCCAGGGGGCTGCCATTGCATATACCGGAGTAACCACACCCAGCCCTCAGCAGAACGCTGCCTTCAGATGGATAAATGATAACACGCCCCAGGACGCTGTTTTTCTATCAGCGATAGAGGATTCCTACTCACTCATTGGTAACACCCACCGGAGAGATGTTCTGCTCTGGAAAACAGTGTATGAAGGTTTCATGGGAAGCGCCCCATCCCTTAAGGAGAATACCGTGACCCGCGATGAGGTATCGGCCATCTTTCAGTCATCGATACCATCAGAAACCAGTTACCTTCTGGAAAGAAACAACATAAGTTACATATACATCTCAAAATCAATGCACATGAAAGGTATCGGCCTGCAGCTGCCTGTGGATCCTCACTTCAAGACATGTTTTGTATCGGGAGACGTGTCGGTTTACAGGTACATTAAGAATCCCGGAATCCAGTCAAATTACTCAAGCATAACTGTGAATGGCGAAGATGGGAAGGTTGTGGAGTTCATTGAGAAATTCTGGAATGGGTATTCCTATTCCGAGGTGGGTGGAACATCATATAATGACCCTGCAGAGGACCTTGAATTTGGAAACCTGTTCAAGGGTTCCTATGAGAGCAACGCCATGATAGCTGCTCTTTATATTGACATGGGAAGCAGAACAGGGAACGGAGCCCTCACATCAAGGGGTGAGTACCTTATAAAATGGCTCAGGTACAAGCAGATGGATAATGGTTCATTCCCTGGGGGTATGCCGCCTGCAGAGTACACCCTAACCACAATGCAGACTGTCTATCCACTCATGGCGATAAGGTCATCTGAAAGCCAGGAAATTGTTGATAGGGGTTTGAATTTTGTGGATTCCCAGATAAATGGGGATGAAATAAATATAGAGCCCCTCAGAAAATCTCAAGTCCCTTTTGGAAGTGAATATCTTAAGATCAAAACAAAGTCCCAGGTGGCTGGCATGTATCCCTCCAACAAAAGTGGAATCTTATATTCCGTCATTGAAGAACAGGGGGCTGATGGCTCATGGAGTTCCAGAGCCTACGAGAATATTGGCATACTAAAGGGACTTGCACTTTACTACCTCTCCACAAATGACACCAGAGTTCTCGATTCAATAAAAAGGGGTTCTGAATGGTTAAATTCTCATCAGCGCCCTGATGGATCATTTCAGGGGGATGGAGACGAAAATGTATACTGTCTGGCACATTATTCTGATGCCGCACTGATTTACAGTGTGGCGGGGGATAAAACATCCCTGGAGAAAACAGTTGGCTACATCGAGAAAAGAGGGATTGGAAAGGACCCCACCCCCCTTAAATCATTCCTCACATTCCTCTGGAATATGAAGATTATATACGGAGAAGATAAAGCCATGAAGCTTGCCTCTGAAATCGCTGATCCCTGAAAAACCACAAAACTTATTTTTTCCAGGTTAGATTATAAATTAGAGATTTAGGGGGGATTGTGATTGCATTCACCGATAAGATCAATGCTCTTCTGATGTCCAATGATGTTTCCGGCCTCATAGATGCCCTCAAAAGCCATGATTTTACCGTTAGAAGGGAGGCCGCAGTTGCCCTTGAGAGGATGGCAGATGAGAGATCTGCTGATGCCCTCATGGACGCCCTCAGATATGAGGAATGGCAGAAGGACTACCCCATACTTGCAGGTGTGAGGGCGGCTGCAGCAAGGGCTCTCGGAAAAATAGGAAACCCTTCGGCGGTTAAACCCCTCCTCAGGGCCCTTGAGGATCCTGATGATGAAGTTAAAATAGGTGCAATGAGGTCACTCTCAGAGTTCCCATCAGAGGAGTCCCTGAGGGCCATTGAAAAATTTGTGGACCATCCCTCAGAGGATATAAGGAGGAACTCCATTGAGTCCATTGCAGGACTGGACCCTGAACTGGGCCTCAGATATGCATCCCGGGCCCTGGGCGACAGTTCATGGATGGTCCGTAAAACCGCTGCGAAGGTTATAAGAAGATTCGGGGATAAAAGGTGCCTTGAAGTCCTTCTGGATAACCTCAATGACCCCGATACAGAGGTCAGACGCCATATACTGCTGGCCGTCGTTAATATGGGTGAATATGCTGTGGACCCCCTCCTTGAGAAACTTTCAGACCCGCAATGGCAGACACGTGCCATGGTTGTTGAGGCCCTGGGTGAGATAGGATCCCGAAGGGCCGTGCCCAGGCTTAAAGGGATGCTCGCGGGTCGCAGAAGGGATGAAAATCGTTATGTCCGTGGCAAGGTTGCCGAGGCCCTCGGACGCATAGGTGACCCTGCAGCCCTTGAGAATCTCCACATGGCCCTCAGGGATCCCTACCTCTTTGTGAGGAGGAAGGCACGTGAAGCCATTGACATCATCGACGTTGAACCTGATCTAGAGGAATTCCATGACGGTGAAATCAGCTTCAGGTACCCCAGGTTCTGGAACATCTTTGAGACCCGCGACGGTGAGAGGCTCATTGATGCCTGGAGTGACAATCTCAAAATAGCCATGAAGAGGCGGAGGGCTGAGGGTTTAACTGCCGATGAATTTTCAGAGATCATCCTTGAAGTTTTGAATATGAGGGGCCTCCTTAACATAGCAAGGAGCAATATAACAGTTGACAGTGAACATGGATACATGATAACTGCAGATACAAAAAATGAAAGGATAGTGACCTTCATCTTCAAAAAGGGAGGATACATATACTACATCTACTTCAGGGGCCCCATTGAGGACCTGAAGGAATCATATAAATATATAAGGGTGTTCATAAACACCCTTCACGTTGAAATCCAAGGCTACGGGGAGAGAGGGGATGGCTAGATCTTTTTCCCGTATATCTTCACTGCCTCCTCAAGGACCTCACTGAAGTCAGCGCGATCCCTCAGCTCAGCAAGGTCATCCAGGGAGACCAGTTTAAGAACATTCTCCTTGCATGCCTCCACACAGGCTGGCAGTATGACGTCTGCGTCCATGCAGAGTGTGCATTTCTCTGCTGATTTCTTCTCAGTGTTCATCACAATCATGCCAGCCGGGCAGGCCACCATGCATAGCTTGCAGAGTATGCAGGACTCCTCATCAACAACAAGGGCCCCGTCAACCTCCCTTATGGCGCCCACCGGACATATCCTTGCGCAGGGAGCCTTCTCTGGATGGCACTGCAGACAGAATAGGGGCATCCTATCTCCCTTCCTTGCCCTGGCGACTCCGTGGGTTTCCCTGCACGCATTTATACAGTCATCGCAGCCGCTGCACCTCGCAGGGTCCATGACCATCAGCATCTTCACTGAACCACCCCTCATTCTGATGCAAGTTTATCAAGGTAGTCTGGTATTCCAGAGGAGTCCCTTGGTCCAACAAGGACTTTCCAGCCAGTATCATCCTCTATCTCACCGCTTGCAGGAGCTGCAAGTCCAGGGATTATCATGACCTTGTCCCTGACCCGCTCCTCTATACCTGTCTCCTTTATGAGGTCAGCCACTGCCGGACCATTGAGCTGTCCACCTGCCAGTGAAACGTCCACGGCCCTGCCCTCTGTATCAAGGACGAGGAGGTATGCTGTAACATCACCTGACTTGAGGTCCCCCTCAACCGTGTAGTAGGTGAGTGAGAAGTTGGTTGTGAGTATAACCGGGGAGTTCTCATCAACATCACCGAATTCATAGACACCTGGATCAACGGCCTGGGGCTTCCTCGGGTCGGTGTAGAGTCCCTGTCTGAGTGTTAGGACCGGCATGATCTCCCATATCTCGGTTCCGGCGAGTATGAGGATGTCAGCGTACCTGTTCATGAGGGTGGCTGCCACTGTGGCCTCCCTTATGTTTGCCTCGATCTTATCGGATACCGTGAGTCTTGAGAGTGCAGGTATGCCCATGATTGGGAAGCGGAAGTCCTCATCCCTGTCCTCAACTGCAAGGCGCCTTATCATGACGAAGTTGTCTATGGTGTCACCTATCCCCTCACCCGTGAATGTGCCGGGGTCAAGCACAATTTCAGTGACTCCCAGGGACCTGAGTCTCCTTGAGAGGTTCTTCATCTCCTCAAGGTCGCCGGGTGAGAAAAGCACGAGGGGGCAGCCGTATGAAACTGAGAGTTCCGCCATTTCACCAAGGTTGTCCTCCCTGGCGGCGTAGAGGAGCGGTTTCTGATCACCCAGGACCTCAAGGGCCGCCTTCATGGCCTCTGCATCGAAGGTGCACAGGACCACAGGGAAGTTGAGTTTGCTTATGTTTTCTGCTGCCTCGGCAAATTTTTCAGGGCTCCCTGATCTGTTCCTCAGGGCTATTGCATCGAGAGTAAGTTTTTCGCCGGTACGCTCAAACTCCAGGTCCATGATCCTTTGGGCTCTGTTCAGGAGCTCCTCTGATGGAAGATCATCTGGAAGATCAACCACAAGGGCTGTTGGATTGTAGTATGTGAGTTCATACCTGTAGAGGACCTCATCACCACCCACAACCACCTGATTCTCCTCCGGCCCGAAGGTTATTTCCTTCACAGCAGGGGCCAGAAGGTTCTCCAGTTTCTGTCTTTCATCTCCACTGAGCTGTGGGCAGTCATCAAGGGTGACCTCCTTTTCTATGAGCTTTGTGGCAAATGCCATGCATGAGGCCTCATTGCATTTACCACAGTTTGTTTTTGGAAGTAAACGGTATACATCCATGGCAGTGACCTGCAATTTTAAACCTCCTGGTAGTCAAGTTCAGTTATCCATTCCCTCAGGTCAGGTGTTTCAGCTGTCATGTACTCCCTTGTGAAGGTTTCACCTATCTCCCGCAGCAGTCTGACTGAGGTGGGGTGTAGCATCATGAATATGTCCACACCTGAGAGCATCATGGTAAGTCCGGTTACGATTTCCCAGAGGGGCCCCCTGTAATCTGTGGGTCCCCATTCATCCTTCTTCATCCAGGCCTCCCTTGAACCCCAGGCGTTTGTGGTCCCTGAGGACATTGGCATCTGGAGATCAGAATCCCCCTTGAGGGCTGCCAGCCGGGTCCTTGTGATGACGTCTATTGAGAATTCTATACCGTAACCAAGGGCACATGTTGTTGGGTCCATGACGATGTCCTCACGTTTAAGTCCCTCCTTAAGCAGGTAACGGTTGAGGGTCTTCTGCATGTTGACGTCTGTGATGGCCCATGAGAGGACCGCATGGTTGTGGTCGATGGCTGCCCTTGCAACCTTCCTGTAGTCCAGGTCAAGGTTGGCAGATGCAAGGAGGCACCTTTCACCTTCAGCTGCCTCTGCAGCCTTTTCAAGGACCAGCGGGTCCTTTTCAGGGTCCCCGGATCCCCCTATCACCAGTGGGACGTCCACTGCCTGGAGGACCTCCTCGATATCCTTTGCGGCCTCCCTGGGGGATTTGTCCATGACCTTGGGGCCTGTTCCTATGAGGTGTATTGTGACCATGTTGGCGCCGTATTCCTTCACGGCCTTACGTGCCCAGTCCCCAGGGTCCTCCATGACGTCACTGAAGTGTTCCCTTATTGGCCTCGGCAGTCCAGGCATGGGTATGTCAAATACGTCAAATGTGACAACCGGTGGGTTTGGCTGTGGCTCCTCGAACCTGTAGAGGGCCTTCTGCCCCCCAAGGTAAACACTCTTGCGGGTGCCCTCACCAAGCTTTACCTGGGCAACCTCACCGGGGTATGACCTTATGGGTGGGTTGAACTCCTCCGCGGGCAGTGCCTCAACAGCCTCCCTCACCTCAACTGTTTTCTGTATGGCCTGCTGGACTGCAGGCATCAGATAGAGTTCCAGTTCCTCAACATCCATCCTGAACTCGTTTATCTCGATGGATTCCGTGTTCTGAAGTAGTTTCAGAAGTTCCGTTAATTTATCCATAAGCACACCTCTATAAACTTAAAATCTTCTCTGCAACCTTTTTTATGGCCCTGAATGATTCAGAATCCTCAGGTAACTCATAGAGTGGTCTGCCCTCCATGTCGTAACTGGAGACAAGGGGGTCCTCAGGTATGATACCTATGACCTCAAGGCCATCATCCAGCTCCAGTCTGTCAAGGTCCCCCTCCCTTACCCTGTTGAGGACCAGGAAGACCTTCTTGAATTTTATCTCAAGTTCCTGTGAGAGTTCGACTATCCTCCGTGCGGTGAGTATCCCCCTCTTTGACGGGTCGGTTACAACTATCATTATGTCAACGTTCTGGGTTGTCCTCCTGCTGAGGTGCTCAAGGCCGGCCTCGGTATCTATGACTATGTAGTCATAGTTCTCTGCTATGTTCTCGATTATCCTTCGCAGCATGGTGTTGACTGCGCAGTAGCAGCCGCTTCCTTCCGGGCGCCCCATGACAAGGAGGTCAAAGTCCCTGGTTTCGGTTATGGAGGCCATTATCCTGTAGTCGAGCATGTCCCACTTGTTCGCCGATGGGGGTATCCTGCCTGCAGCCGTGTCCCTCTTGAGCTGTTCCCTGACATCACCCACGGTGCCGCTGACCGGAACCCCCAGGGCCTCAGGGAGGTTTGAGTCCGGGTCAGCATCTATTGCAAGCACATCTGCACCTGTTGATGCCAGAATCCTTATGAGGGAAGCTGAGAACATCGTTTTTCCCGTACCGCCCTTGCCACTTACTGCTATTATCACGTGACCACTCATGAGGGATTTATTTGCGCTTTATTATTACCTTCTCAGCGTAGATCTTTGCATTCTTGAGGACTATTCTGAATCCTCCGGCCGCCGGGAGGGTCATCTCAGGTGCTGCCATTACAGGGACTCCCTCTGGAATCGGGGTCTCCTCAGGGTATGCCTCCTCAACCTCCTCTTCTTCGGGTTCAGTTTCTTCAACGGCCGCCCTTTCAAGGACAGGGTGTTCATTATCCCTCAGGAATCTTCTGAGATCCTTTATTGATGTTGCATCCTCCTCCGTTGCAATCTTGTCCCGGACGTCCTCCGGGATGAATTCCAGAACAGATTCCTTGAGTTCCCTTGGCATCCAGATCACCCTGTGGTATCCTCCGTCTGCCTGGAGGAATTTGGGTGACCTCATGTATTCAAGGCTGAGACCTGAGAAACCTTCAACCTGTTTTCCTCCTGAACACTGCCCGGCCATTGCTGAGAATGGTATCCCGAGGGGCGTTTCTCCCCTGAAGTCCCTGTTAACAATACCTATACCATCAAGTTCAGGTATGTAGAATGCCACTGCCTCGAAGCATCCGCAGGAGGTGTGTGGGTAACCGAATACGCTGTGGAGGTATACCCTCTCTGTTGTGCCCTGGGAATTTTCTTCTACTGCGGCGTTAACATTTGCATATTCTCCCCTCTCAGGGTCCAGGACTTCACCCTTTTCAATTTCGAATATCGGGCCGTCAGGGTCCATCTTGTATGCTGCACGGCAGTCGAACCAGTTTATGGCGCCGCAGAGGGCTGTCCTGTCTGGTGTTACTATGCATACATGTGTGGGTGCGAAGGACTGACACATGAGACATCCATAGAAGACATCAACGTCCTCATCTGAAAGTTCCCTTGCCCTTGAGTCCCTGGTCTCATACTTCTCCCTTGCTGTCTCAAGGAATTCCTGGACCGCTGCCTCATCTGTCATGAGTGTTACTGCTATTGATTCGATTATGGGGAACTCCTCCCTGAAGAGGACCGAAAGCGCCTTTCCGAGGTGTTCGAGCCTGAAACCTGCGTCCTTTGCCTCTGTACTCACACGACACCATATCTGGTCCCTCTGGTTGAGGTGCATGAATCCCTTAACATAGTTGCAGAGCTCATGGAGCCTCCTCTCGATGACGCTTTCAAGTTCTTCCTCGAGTTCACTGCCAGCTATCTCAACGTTTATGGCGAAGGGGTACACCTGGCCCTGTTCCATTTCATCTATCTCGGGCCCCCTGACCTCCACCTTTCCGTCCTCGACTTCGTCCTTAACCTGGACCAGTTCTGCTCCGATGGATTTGGGACCTGCCAGTTCAACGAACATGTTGGCTGATCTTATCCTCTCCCCCTCATGCATGGGACTTACATCGACTGGTATGTCTTCAAACATTGAATTCCTCCATTATCCTGATAATTCAGCATACATCTTTTCAAGGTATCTGAACCATTCATCATCATCCATGTTCGGGAATGATGCATCTGCATTTGAGTGGAATGTCTTGCATATTGTGAGTGTCTTTATATGTGGTGCGAAGTGTTTGAGGCTTGATAGGCCCTGGGATGCGATGTAGTATATGCAGCCTATGAATATTACAAGGTCATGCTGGCCCTCACCGCGGATACCCTCCCATGAGGGGTCCTTCAGGAGGTTTGTTATCTCCACGATACCGTGGGGCTCTGATTCTATGCCGGCCTCACTCAGTGCCCTGTAGGTGTCTGCCGTTGCTACCACCGGTAAATCGAAGTGCCTTATGATTCTAACCGTATGTTCAAGCACTTCCTGGCGCTTGGCGAGTGGCCCTACAACCATAAGTGGTCTCCTGGCCTTTTTTATCATCATGGTCGCAGTTTCGGGTGTTACGAGCATTGCCTGTTTTGGCCCGGCTATAACAGTGGGCTGCCATGGTATTATTCTGTCATTCAAGACTATCACCTCTCCAGGAGTGAGGGTTCCTTTGGAAGCTCCCTGGGTTTCCAGTTTTTCTCCTCAAGGATCTTCATGACGTCCCTCTTGTAGACTATCGGGATGTCCTTCTCGGTCCTTATGAACCTGTCTATATCGTCCGGGATGGTGCCAAGATATTTCCTGTGAAGGTCTATGTAGTTGCTGAGTTTCATCTGACGGCCCTTGGGTGTGTCTGTTGGCCTTATGCATAGCTTGGCTATCATGACCGTTGCCTCCTCCCGGTTCTCTGCTGCGTAGAGGAGGTGCTCGGGTGCTGGCTCCCCATCGATAACCTCACCTGTTCTGAGGTCATTCAGCTTCCACTTCTCCTCATCATCTGCCCTTCCCAGGAAGAGCCTTCGATACTTTGATCCGTGAGGACCCAGGACGACGGGTATTCCCCATCTGTTCACACCGGTTGCTATGGCAGCCGCCTTCTGGGAGTAGGCACCCCAGGCAACCCCACATGCACCCACACGGTTCAGTATGTAGTCTGCTATCTCCTCAAAGTTGCCTTCAAGGGGTTTCTGTGCGAATATGTTGGCTATCTTTATGGCTGCTCCTGATACGTGTGCATTTGAAACGCATGACCCCATGTTGACGAGTCCCTTTGCATCGAACTGTCCACCATATTTTTCATAGAGCGTCTGACCGTCCTCGTCCCTGTATTCGCCTATGGACATTGCTCCGCAGCCTGTTGTTACCACGATGTAGTTCCTCTCAAGGAACTCCTTTGCCATCAGTGCGACGTCCTTTCCACCCTCAGGGTAGTTTGAGCAGCCCACAAATGCCACCACTCCGGGTATATCCCCCAGGACGATGGGTGCTCCGACCCTCCTTATCTCAACGTCCTGGGCCGGTCCTCTTCCAGCCCTTATCCTGTATTTTTCGTCCTTGACCCGCCTCTCACCTGCCTTTGTAACCATGGATACTATGGGTATGTTCCTTTCACATTCCTGTTCGCAGCGTCCGCAGGTGTAGCAGAGCTCCTCAATGGCCATCTCCTCAAGTTTGCTGAGGTCACCCTCAGCTGCCTTCTTCACGGCGTCCATGACCGGGAGGCTGTTGGGGCAGACCCTCTGGCACCAGCCACAGTCTGTGCACTCTGATGCCAGCTCGATTATCTCATCAATATCTGGCAGCTTTTTGAGGGATTTCCTGATGGGTGCAAGTTTCATCGCAGTCTTAACAGCCACCTCACCCACCCTTTCAGGGTCCAGTATCAGGGCACCCTCTATGTTACCGTTTATCAGGTCATTCACGATTTTATCAGGGTCCTCATCGGTCATGTCAGGGAGTCCAAGGCACATCTTATCTGTTGTGGCTATGACCGCTGACCTGTTCTTGAGGGCCTCTTCCAGTACATCTGTCCTGACGCACTGTTCATCAACCACTATCACATCTGCAACGCCACTTCTTATGAAGCGGAGCTGTTTTGATAGTGGACCTACAACCTTTGCTGCCTCATTGTACCTGGTCACGTCTATTGCTGCACAGCAGATTCCACAGACCTCAACCTGGTCCTCCATTTCATTCTCATCAAGGTAGTCAACTATGTCTGCGCCTGGCAGCACGTTGTGGCCTATGCAGAGAACAACCGGTTTCTCTGTATCTATGGTCCCGAATCCAAGTTCAACCAGGGGTGCGTCCTCGTCACCCTTTGGAAGGTCCAGGGCCACTATCTGGGCCAGGTCTGCAACTTCCCTTGTAAGGTCATCCATGAGGCCCGCGTGGAATGCCTTTGATTCAAAGTCCTTGCTGTCCCCCTCCTGTCCCGTGTGACAGGCTGAAAGGAGGTGGGACATCTGTTCCTCAGCGTAGTCCATCACCTCCCTCAGGTCCCCGAGTGTGGCGGGTCTTTTACCCATCACCGTCCGTGTTACTGGTGCCTCTATATCCACGTTGCTGCCGAGGTCTATCTTATAATCCTCTCCAAACCTCTCTATGAGGTGTTCCACCAGGTGCCTTGCGTGTCCTGCATGGGCGGCTGTCCCTATCAGGCAGGCCAGCAGCACCGTCCTTGCCTGCTGTGTGGCTGCGTCTATACCACATGCTCCCTTCTTCCCGAGAAGTTCACATTTACCGTAGGTGCAGAGACAGCACATGTCACAGAATGGTGCGTAGAATGGTTCGTACCTTTCAAGCAGTTTCATGTCCCATGATCTCAGGTCAGTCACGTGGGGACGGGGTTTAGGGCCCTTAACCTCCTCCTCAGGAGGCTTTTCCTCAGTTATTATTTCTCCTATGGATATCTGGATGTTCTTGGCATCCCAGAAATCCCCTTTAAGGTCTTTGGCTTTTTTTGATTCAGGCGCCACATCTATCACCAGTATTACTAAATCCCGATTGACAATTATTAATGATTTATAATGATGTTTTTCATTTTATGAAATCTATATATAAACTTTGTGCATTGTCGCTGAACACATAAAGAGAGGGACCTTTTTAATAAATGGTGGGGATGTGCCAGATAGGAGGAGGATTATTACCATTATACACCCTGAGACCCCCGGCAATGGTCATCCCTCCGCTCAGGGTGTGATATTACCACAATATAAGGGAAACCGAAGATTAGTAATAATCACTTCAACCTTTATATTATATGAATGTTTGATATAGTGATTGGAATTATAAAAAAAGATTAAGGAGGCGAATAGCTTGCATATTCCAGATGGTTTCATACCATTCCCACAGTACCTTGTGTACTGGCTTATTGCCCTTGTAGCCCTCTACTTCAGCATGCAGTGGGCTGGAAGGGATCTTAAAGAAAGGCAGATACCACTGTTTGCTGTTCTTGCAGCGGGAATATTTGCAATACAGGCGATGAACATACCGATACCCTGGGGTACCAGCGGTCACATGGTTGGAGCTGCCCTTGTTGCAATAATATTTGCAAGTCCCTGGGCGGCTGTCCTGCTTCTCTCAATTGTACTGATACTGCAGGGACTCATCTTCGGTGACGGAGGAATAACGGCACTGGGTGCGAACATCTTCAACATGGGTATAATTGGAGGTTTCACCGGTTACTACCTCTTCAGGGCACTGAGATCTGCAGGTGAAATACCTGCAGTGATTGTGGCATCATGGTCATCAATATTCCTTGCAGCCATTGCCTGTGCAGTGGAGATGTGGATAGCAGGAACATTCCCCCTCGTACAGGGACTCTGGATGATGGGACTCTACCACGCAGTCATAGGCCTCATAGAGGCTGCAATAACCGTCGTGGTTGTTCTTGCAATTCAGAGCAGCCGCCCTGATCTTTTCTCCCTGAGGGACTGGGGAAAGAAAGGTGCCGAGGTGTTATCAAAATGAATGCCCGAGACAAAAAATTCATGACTGCCGGCATAATAATTGCCCTCATAATAGCTGTGCTGGCACCGTTCCTTGCCTCACCAAACCCGGACGGCCTTGAGAGCACCGCCGAGAAGGTGATGCCAAACCCTGAAACAGAACCCGTCCTTGAGTCACCGCTACCAGACTACACCCTCCCGGCGCTGGGTGACAGTCCCTTTGGTGGTGTCGTTTCAATGGTAATCGGTACGATCCTGGTACTGGCCATAGCCTACGGTGTTGGCGCAGTTTTCAGGGGCAGGGAAGCTGCAGGTGAAGAGGGAGGAGAGGAGTGATCCTCCCAATTAATTTTTTCTGGTGAAGTCGAATGGAAGACCTCATAAACATCGAGAGGGAGAGCCTCAAGGAGAGCTCAATCCACAGGCTTGATGGGCGTATCAAACTCATAATAACCTTCATAATTATAGCCTTCGCTGTTTCAGCCAGCAGCGTGGTTACACTGATCTTGATGGAGGCCTACCTCCTCCTGCTTATACTCCTATCAAATGTATCACCATCATACGCCCTTAAGCGCATAATCCTTATACTCCCCTTCGGAGGTTTCATTGCACTCTTCCAGCCCTTCATACGGCCAGGGACTGTTATCTGGACCGGCCCCCTGGGTATGGATGTGACACTGGAGGGACTGATCTTCGGTGCCCTGCTCTTAGGAAAGGTAACCGTGAGCGTGACAGCAGTGATCCTTCTATCATCAACAACATCAATGCAGGAACTGGTTGGCTCAGCAAGGAGAATCGGTGTCCCCTCAGACTTCGCAATGCTGCTCAACCTCACAGTAAGGTACCTGTTCTTCTTCTATGATGAACTTGAGAGGATAAGGAACGCACAGAAGACCCGCTGCTTTGATATATGGAATAAAAGGACATCCTATAGCTGGAGGCTCAGGAAGGTGGGTGAGACCATTGCAATGATGTTCCTGAGGGCATATGAGCAGGGGGAAAGGGTGTACCTCAGCATGCTGAGCCGTGGGTACAGTCAGGACAGTCAGATGTACACTGCAAGAAGCACCCTTGGCAGGTGGGATGTCCTCTTTGCAGCCGCAAACATCTTTATACTCGCGCTGCTCCATATACTCCAGCTCGGCTACTGGTGATTGGATGATCGAGCTCAGGGATTTAAGCTACAGCTACCCGGACGGCACACCAGCCCTCAGGGGTATCAACATGAAGGTGGAGAGGGGTGAAAGGGTTGCTGTTATAGGGCCCAACGGGGCAGGCAAATCAACACTTTTTCTGCACCTAAACGGCATACTGAAACCAGCTGCCGGTGAGGTCATAATTGATGGTGAAAGGGTAGAGTACAGCAAGGATGAACTGATTAAGATCCGGCAGAAGGTCGGAATAGTCTTTCAGAACCCTGATGACCAGCTATTCTCACCAACAGTCAGGGAGGATGTTGCCTTTGGACCCATGAATCTCGGCCTTCCTGAGGATGAGGTTGAGGAGAGGGTGGCTGAATCACTGGAAAAGGTTGGTATGAGCGGCTATGAGAACCGGGCACCACACCACCTGAGCGGCGGGGAAAAGAAGAGGGTGGCCATCGCCGGTATACTTGCAATGAAGCCTGAGATCATGGTACTTGACGAGCCAACAACCGGTCTGGACCCGGAGACAGCCGATGGTATAATCAGGATACTCCTTGAACTGAGCAGGGAGGGCATAACGGTCATGATTTCCTCCCATGACGTTGAAATAATAAGTGAGTTTGCAGAGAGGGTCTTTGTCCTTAACAGTGGCGAACTCATTGCAGAGGGTACACCCCTGGAGATATTCAGGGATGCTGAACTAATCAGGAGGGCCAGTTTAAGGCTTCCAAGGACGGCTGATCTGCTGAACCGTCTCAGGATGGCTGGTTTCGAAGTTGATGTGAAGCTGACTGTGGAGGAAACCTACCATGAACTCCTCCACCTCCTGGGTGGAGATGCATACCACAGACTGCTCCATTTTCTGGGTGAAGAGAAACAGCACAGGCTCATCCACCTCCTTGGTGAGAAGAAATACCATGAACTCCTCCACGCCCTGAAGGAACAGTGAAAAGCTGTGCAAAATTGATCCAGAGCTTCAAATGCCTGGATAACCTTTTTTCAGTAAATTAAAGTTCTAAAAAATTGATCCAGAACTCAGATATCCATCAGAGCTGCCAAAAAATTAATGTGGCTGTCGACCAGATGCTAGAGCTTTGGCTCAAGTCTTTTGATCATGAAGGCCATGAACCCCACGAGCATGGGGAAAAGGAACAGGTATATCATTATTATGGCTATGGGTGGTAGAACTGAACCCATGACCGTGGCGGCTGCAAGAAGCATGACAAGGAATATCACAGGCCCGAGGATCGCCAGGAACATGTATATCATTGTGAATGAATTAAGCTTCTGTGAATAGTCCTTGAGCTTCATCCTCATTTCATAGGCAATATCATCGGCTATAACATTCAGGGTCTTTGATAGGTCCCCCCCACTGTTGAGGGTCCTTGTGATCTGGTAAACCGCCCTCTTAAGCCCATCAGATTCTATGCGGTTACTCATCTCAATGAGTGCATTCTCTGTTGTCTCACCATACTTGATCTCCTCAAGGGTCCTTGCAAACTCCTCAGAGAGTGCCCCGTAGCCTGACATTGCGACTGATCTCATACTGTCATGGAGCCCGAGGCCGGATTTGAGCTCGGTTGCCATCTGACGGAGGGCGAAGGGAAGTTCCCTTGAAGCCTCACTTGAACGTTTACCCCTCTGGAGGTTCGGGAGGAAAATTATAATTATCGCCATGAAAAGAACAGCAAGCATCATTGCAAGGCCTATCTCAATTCCAAATCCAAGGAGGACCATCACCACCAGGAGGACCGCTCCTGATCCACCTCCAAGGATCATTATGAGTTTAGGGTCAAGCTTTTCCTTCTCCTCCTCCTTCAGGAGTTCCTCAAGGGACGCCCTCTCAAAGCTGGCACGAGTCGCACTGTCCTCACCCCTCCCCTCCAGCCTCTTATCTGCTTCTATGAGTCCCTTGAAGACCTCTATCTCCTCAGGAGTCATTTTCATGCGGCTTATAACGCGGGCGGAACCCCTCCTTGAGAGAAATCCTGGCTTTGGTTTCTCTGAACTCCTCTTCAGAAGTCCTCCTGGCCTTCCAATGGGGGGTGCCTTCGGCTTTATTTCACCCATCTTCTGAACCGGCTTCTGGACACCCTCACCCACCTTCTTTGTGGATGTGAGTGTTATGCCGCCAAGTTTGTCAAATATATCCCTGATGGAGACCATTATATACGCCTCAGAGTATGCTGTCCAGGACACCGTCCGGGTCCCTGTAGTATTCATGGATGTAACGTCCCACCTCATCTATGCTCCTTATATTCTCATCGGCCATGTATTCAAGGACGAGCCTCCTCCTCTCAATTTCCTCCTCGATTTCATTTATGCTTATGGCCCTCAGTTCCGCTATCTCCCGGAGGGTCTGGCTGGCTATACCAACATATTCAACCTTATCAGCCACGCTGTTCCACTCAAAGACCCTGTTGAGCTGGACGTTACCCTCCTCCATACCCACGACCTCGGCGACCTCAGTTATCCTCCTTATGGAGCCGCCCTCCGGCCTGTACATCCTGTTCTGCATTATTATGAAGTCCAGGGCAGGTATCATGATCCTGGGGACATTCATGGGCGGGTTTATGAGACGGGTTATGGTTTCCCTTGCTGTGTTGGCGTGGAGTGTCCCGAATCCACTGTGACCTGTGTTGAGGGCTGTGAATAGGGTTATGGCCTCACTGCCCCTCACCTCCCCCACAATGACCCTGTCGGGCCTCTGACGGAGGGAGTTCTTGACGAGGGTGTCCATGTCAAGTTCCCCCTTACCCTCTATGTTGGGTGGCCTTGTCTCCATCCTGAGTACATGGGTGTGGGGTAGCTGAAGCTCCAGGGTATCCTCGATGGTTATTATACGCTCGGTCGGAGGCACGAATGCAGATACTGTGTTCAGGGTTGTTGTTTTACCGGACCCGGTACCCCCCGCCACTATGGCGTTGCATGGTTTCACACCCAGCCCATCTGTGCATACCCAGAGGAAGGCTGCAAGGTGGGATGACATGGTCTTGAAGTTTATGAGGTCAACAACAGTGAAGGGATCCTTCCTGAATTTTCGGATGGTGAGGGTGGAACCATCTGGAGAAACCGGGGGTATTGTTGCATTGACCCTTGAACCATCGGGGAGCCTCGCATCAAGTATTGGGGTCTGCTGGTCTATACGCCTGTTGACCTGCCTTGCGATGAGGTCGACGATGGCCTTTATGTCGTCATCGTTGTTGAAGACGACATTGGTAATCATCATACCAAGCTTCCTGTGGTAGACGAATACCGGTTTTTTGACACCTATTACCATTATCTCCTCAAGGTCATCGTCCTTTATTAGGGGGTCCAGTTCACCGTACCCCAGCATCTCCTGGGATATCTGCTTTGCCAGTTTGTCAACATTACGAACTCCCTTCATCCTGAGGAACTCCTTAACCTCAGACATGAAGGTGGATTCATCTATTCTGAACTCTTCACCCTTGGAGACTGCGACCTCAACCAGTTTTTCCCGGATCTCATTGAGGAGCTCCCTCTCCTTCTCAGAGAACTTGGGAAGGGAAACCTTGTACTGGGGTATGAGGTCTCCCTCAATTATCTCAACGTCCTTTAAATCAACCCGTGGAGAGGCTGGTTTTGGCTTGGGCTTCTCAAGTACCTTTTCGACCTTGAATTCTGATTCCGCCTGTCTCTCCTTCCTTTCCTCACGGGGTGGTTCTTCATCATCCGCTGCAAATTCCCCGAGGATCTCCTTCAGAATTTCCTTCCGCTTATCCCTCATAGTACTCAACCTTTAATATGTGGAGGATAATATTTAAGTGTATGTCAGCAAGGTGTCCCGTCTGTGGGGAGGACCTCCCTGCCTACAGGGGCGGTGTTGATATCTACAGCCCCTGCGATGGGTGCATTGACCCCCACCTGAGTAAGTTCAGACCCGTTAAGGGCGTATCCGGTTCAGTTCTCAGGATTTGTGAATGTGGCCGGAGGCATCTTGACGCTGTCATGGCCCATGTCGCAGGGATTATGATAAGGGAGGGATGTGTACCTGAAGATGCCAGACTCAGGGATATCGGGGCTCCCCTGATAACTCCAGCTTTACCCCTTGAATCTGCACCATTCCTTCCAGAGCGCTCGCTTGTTATTTTATCACCCCAGGTTGATAAAGGAACCGCTGAAACAATCATGGAAGACGTTCCAGAGGTCAAGGGTGTTTTAAGGGGTGATATGCGCACTGTTCCCGGGATGATGGACTCCGGCACCAGACCCCATTTATATGAGCTCCTTGCGGGTTGCGATATGAGGTGTGACATCATTGAAACACCTTTCGGAGCTCTATCAATATACAGGAGGCAGAGCAGACTCCACATAGAGTTTTCATCCGGAAAGAACCTGAAGATTCAGCCTGCTGCGCGTGAGATACTCTCACTGCGCCCTGAGAACGTGCTGGATGCAACATGCGGCCCGGGGACCCTGGGGATATTCTCCCTTATGGCCGGTGCCCGGAACGTTGTATTCAATGATATCTGGAGGGAAGCCTGTGAGATGACCCGCCTGAACCTGAGGGTCAATGGATTCAATGAAGGGTTCAGGGTCTACAACCGGGATATAAGGGAACTGCCAGATCTCATTGATGAGAGGTTTGATCTCTGCATTGTGGACCCCTTCCCTGGTGTTGATCCCCGCGAATTTATTGATGCTGCAAAGAGACTTGCAGAAAACACCCTTCTGATAAGATAAATCTGATGCTGAATACACTCTAGATACCCATGTAGACCGCCACTGCCGGGATAACGAGTACACCCATGAGATGGGATTTGCTTGTACCGGTACAGTGGGGTATTAGTCCAAAGGACGTTGATGCTATAAGTGTCAGAAAAATGAAGGGTATGCTGGCCCCCTCCATGACTGCAAAAACGAATACGGATGCCGTCATGAAGAGCATGACCACCAGTGAAATTTTTCCGTAATTGATTCCTGAGAGATTGGTGCAGAGATAATCACCGGCCCTGATGGATATTACAGCCGCCAGGGATACTGCCAGGAGGGAGGCTGATATGAAAAGGAAGATATGGCCGGCGTCGATATCCTGCATGATCTGGGATATGTAGACAGCAATGCCGCTTCTGGGGTTTCCAATTATGTAGAGTGTCAGCAGGGAAAAGAGTGCATCCGAGGTGTTAAGGCATGAAAGTGCAGTTATGAAGTCCCCTGGTGAATCCTCTCCTCCCGAACCCGTGAGGGAACATGCTATCATTCCGCCCTGGGCGGGTCCAAATCCTGGTAGGAATCCCAGAAGGATGGATGCAAGTCCACCTGCAAGAACAGACCTGGCGGTGGCACCATCAAACTCTGTGAATGGCTCTATTTCCTGCTCAGGTAGATATGATCCCGAACTGAAACTGTAGGTCATGGTGCTGAGACCAAAGAAACCTGTGAACAGGGTCATCAGACCAAGTCCCGGGGATATTGGTGCCTGGAAAATAATCCACCCCATCGCCCCTGAGAAAAGAAAGAGTATAACTGCCCAGAGCAGTGTTTCAAAATTCCTGCTGAGCTTAAGCATCATGTAACCCGAAACAAGTATGAGGATTAACCAGATGTGCGGTCTGATAAATCCATAGAGGGGTGGTAACGCCAGGAGGAGAAATGGTAAAAGGATTATGGTCAGCAGGATTCCGCCAACACCACCAACTGTTGCAGCCCTTATTGCCTCACCAGCCCTCCCCTCAAGCACCATACGGTGCCCCGGGAGAACGGATAGGGCTGTTGCCTCATCCGGAACCCCCAGCAGGGTTGAGGGTATGAACTCAAGGAGGGCGTGGGTTACAGAGACTGATAATAAAAAAACAGCCAGAACCTCCTCCGGGAGGAAACCCAGAATCTGGCCTGATGCTGCAAAAATGAACGCCCCAACGGTATTAACATGGATACCCGGGATCAGACCCGTCAAAGCACCGGTTATGACTCCAAGAAGACAGGCAAAAAGGATTTCAATTATCCCCATCACCTGAGATGATCTGAAGTGTGTAAGAAAGGCGTTAAGATCACATCAGCCTTCTTACATCACTAACCTGCTGCAATACAGGAAAGGCAAGATCACATCAGCCTTCTTACATCAGTAACCTCTATATTGCTGACACCCTCAATCCCGGAAAGGCTCTCCTCAGCAGCCTCTGTTCCGCCCTCGGCGTCACCAACAACAACCATAACATTGAGGGCCACGAGACCGAATGCTATGGGTTCCTCGTCTATTTTGTGAAGTTCTGTACCCTCAGGTATTCTTTCCTGGATCTCCTTTTTAAGGGCCTCAAGATCAACATCAGGGCTCTCAGGCATCACCTTTATGGTGGCTACTACATCTCCCATAATAATACCTCCCTAGAAAGTATTAAATTAATACTGATTTATATATTTTTCCTATGGTCCCTCGAATCCACACTTGCACCTGTAGGTGTGGCCGAAGGTCCTGCACTTCTGGCACCTGTAGATCATCTCACCGCACATTGGGCATTCAAATTTCACATAGGTCTCAACCAGAGGTATCTCCTGTTTACAGGATGTGCATTCCATCTTGGTCATCTAATCACCTCTTATAACTGTACATACACATTCCGAAGCACCTGCCCTTAAAATGGACAGCACCCTGGAGGGATATTTCCCATTTACAACATAACAATCAGATTTCAGTTCAATCAGAAGTTCAGGTAGTGCTTCATCCACTGATGTCTCACCAAAAGATAGTAAGTCTTTAGCACTTATATCATTTATAAGTTTAGCATCACTGGCAGGTGGCCTCTCAGTGTATATACCATCTACATCTGTTGCTATTAAAAGTTTCGCTTTCAGCATATGGGCGATCATGAGTGAGAGGGAATCAGAGGTAACCCTCCATGAATGTTCAGCCGGGTCAGTGTAACGCAGAAGCCCCGAAGGAAGTATAACTGGGGTTAAACCCCTCTTGATAGCTTCTCTGCAATCTGTAACAGTCCTCACAGGGACTGCTGATTCCACAAGATCTGAAATGAGCCTTCCAGTTATGTCCATGCACATTATGGCTGCCTCATGATTTGCAGTATCAGAAAACCCGAATTTCCTATCATGGTATCGCACCATATCTGCAAAGGCACCCCCACCACAGACCACAGCCGCACCGGTACCCTCAAGGCTCTCAAGGAGGGCTGCGGCATGTTCTGGAAAAAGGCTTCCACCTATCTTAACAACCCACTCCATGGTAAACACCTGATTAATCTGCTGGAAGGACCTCACAGCTAAAGCAGCTTCAGATCACCTGTTATTTTATCTATCTTCTCATCGTCATCGGGCCCTATCCCAAGGCAGGTTATGGTGCCCGCTGGTATCTGGGTGTGTCCTGCATCCCTCACCAGGTAGTTTGAGATTCCCGCCTCCTTAACAGCCCTGTATATCTCAAGCAGTTCATCAAGACTATTCACAGAAACAATGACCTTCTTTGAGCCTTCAAGTTCCCATTTTCTTATTTTATCCTCTTCAGTCCTTTTAAATGATCCTATGGAAGCATGACAGGCCTGGGCTGCTATTTTACCCTTCCCCATCTTCAGATCGGATCTCACTATTATGACCTGTTTCATTTTCCCACCAGTGGGTTCTATCTTCCTTACCGCTAATAATGATTTCCAAGCTGAGGAAACGGGAAGCTACCAGCAACCATCTGATGCACATGTTAACCATCATGATCCTTACACAGCAACCGGTGTGTGTTAGTGTTACAGTGAAATTCTCCGAGGCTGAGTGATATAGAATCATGATATGGATGCAAAAAAGAGCCGAAAAAACGATAAATTTAAATACTATTGAGTTAAATATAGAACTGAGGTGATATTATGGCCGAATTACCCATAGCACCAGTTGGGAGAATCATAAAAAATGCCGGTGCCCAGAGAATAAGCGACGACGCAAGGGAAGCACTTGCAAAGATTCTGGAAGAAAAAGGCGAAGAAATAGCAAAAGAAGCTGTTAAACTTGCAAAGCACGCCGGCAGAAAAACTGTTAAAGCATCAGACATAGAACTGGCCGCTAAAAAGTTATAGACGGTCAGATATTTCTTATTTTTAATTTTTTCACCGCTTTTTTCCTTCAGAGGGGATGCGTTTCCCTCCTGGTTTAAGTAACCTTATTAACCGGAGAAACCATAATCATTCCAGGACTGATTTTTTCATCCCAGTATCCATGGTGATAGAATTGACCAGAATCTCAATACTCGATCATGATAGGTGTCAGCCAAAGAAATGCAACTACGTCTGCATAGAATACTGTCCAGGCGTGAGGATGGATGAGGACACAATAACAATCGACGAAAAGACAAAGAAGCCCATAATATCCGAGGAGCTGTGCTCGGGATGCGGTATATGCACAAAGAGATGTCCTTTCAAGGCAATAAGTGTTATCAACCTCCCGGAGGCACTTGAAAACCCTGTGCACCGTTACGGGCAGAACCAGTTTGAACTCTTTGGGATTCCAGCAGTCACCTCCGGAGACGTTGTTGGACTAATAGGGCCCAACGGTATCGGCAAATCCACCATCGTAAGGATACTGTCAGGGGAACTGCGGCCGAACCTGGGTGACTTCCAGGACCCTCCGGGCTGGGACGAAATAATAAACCATTTCAGGGGGTCCCAGCTCCAGAATTACTTCCAGAGACTGAGTAAAGGAGAAATAAGTGTTGTCCATAAGCCCCAGATGGTAGACAGGATCCCCCGCTATGTTAAGGGGAAGGTTGAGGATCTTCTAACAGGTATAGACTCGGACAGGACCGATGAGGTCATTGAAACCCTCGAGATACAGGAAATAATGGGCAGGGAGATTTCAAACCTCAGCGGAGGGGAGCTCCAGAGTGTGGCCATTGCAGCCGCGGCACTGAGGGAGGCAGACTTCTACTACTTCGACGAACCAACATCCTGGCTTGACGTTAGGCAGAGGCTCAATGCAGTGAAGGTAATAAGGTCCCTTGCAGAGGCAGGTAAGTCTGTCATGGTGATAGAGCATGACATGGCCGCCCTCGATGCAATGTCAGACTACGTCCATATCCTCTACGGTAAACCCGGTGCCTACGGGGTCGTATCCAACCGGAGGGGTGTGCGTGTCGGTATCAACACATACATAAGGGGCTTCCTAAGGGAGGAGAACGTCAGATTCCGTAAACATGAGATAGAATTCAAGGTGAAACCCCCAAGGGTCGGGGAGGAGGGTGACATACTTGCAGAGTACACAGCCCTCAGCAGGGCATACCCTGAATTTAAACTTGATGTGGATGAGGGCACCATTTACCTCAATGAGGTGATCACGGCCTTCGGACCCAACGGTATAGGTAAAACAACCTTCGCCAAGATCCTTGCAGGTGTTGAAAAACCAGATGAGGGGAAGGTTAAAAAGAAGATAAAGATATCCTACAAGCCACAGTACCTCTCATCAGACTACACAGGAACCGTTGAGGAATTTCTCTATGCCAACGCCCCATCATATGGTTCAAATCTCTTCAAAAGCGAGATCATGAGGCCCTTCAACCTGGAGGAGATACTTGATAAACCTGTGAGTGGGCTGAGTGGTGGTGAGCTGCAGCGCCTTGCTGTTGCTGTTGCACTCTCCAGAGAAGCTGATCTCTATGTTCTTGACGAGCCGACAGCCTTCCTTGACGTTGAACAGCGCCTGATGGCTGCCAAGGCCATAAGGAGGATCATTGAGGGGAGTAATTCCTCTGCAATGATCATAGACCATGATATAATATTCATTGACTATGTATCAGACAGGGCCATGGTCTTCAGTGGAATGCCAGGAGTGGAGGGACATGCGTCAGCTCCCACAGAGCTCAGAGAGGCCATGAACGCCTTCCTCGGGGAGGTGGGCATAACCTTCCGGAGGGACAAGGAGACGAGAAGGCCAAGGGTCAACAAGCCTGGAAGTTTCCTTGACAGGGAGCAGAAGGAACTTGGTGAGTATTACTATCTGAAAACAGAATAAACAGCGACTTAGGGGGGCCCTGGAGCGGTCCCTCACAACTCCTTTTTTAAAACCGGTCTGAAAACAGGGTACTTTAGAGGGTCTAATCGATTAATCGCCCCTGAACGCCAGCAATCTGGATATCCTGTGAATAGCTGTTGAAGAGAATATTCAGAAGATCAGCAGATGCATATTACCTCAAAGACATCTGCTTATTAAATTCTAAAGGCCTGAAAAAAGAAAGGGTTATCAGGATGGCCTCAGGAATTCCATGACATCCACAAAGTTCTCAGCGAATATCTCGACCTGCTCTCTTGGTATTGAGAAGCTGAGGCGTATGTACCTATCACCAAATATCTTGCTGGTGTAGGCGCCCTGCCTCACGAAGATCTTCCGCTTAAGCAGGTAGTCTGTAAGGTCAACGGGATTAACCCCTGTTTCATATACGTCGATGGCCATCATGTTACCATTTGATGGATAAACAGGGAGGAAGGCTCCTTCCACCTCATCGACGGCGGCCTTAATGATCTTCTGATTACCGAGGGTCTCATTACGTATCCTTTCAACCCATTTAGCCTTTGATTTGAGGGCTGCAATTGCACCTGCCTGTGAGACAACATTTGTACCGAGATCATTTATGACTATACCCTTGACGGATTCAATGATATCTGATGTTGCAACAATTGCACCTATCCTCAGACCTGCCATTCCACATATCTTGGAGAAGCTGTAGACAGTAACCGTGTGCTCGGGTGCATATTCTGCTGCGAGGTGGTGCTCCCTTGCAAAGTCCCTGTAGGTTATATCGTGGAGTAGATAAACGTCATGGTCCACAGCTATGTCAGCGAATGCCTTTATCTCATCCCTTGTATACGAGGAACCCAGCGGGTTCAGGGGATCTATGAGTGATATGAGACGGGTGTCGCGGTCCATGTTTTCAAGTACAAGGTCGGGTGTTAACTTATAGTCACATTCACTGCTGTATATGGGGACCGATTTTACGCTGCATGCAAATCTGCTTGCGAAATTGTCAATTATCAGGTAGCCCGGGTCACAGGTTATGGCATTATCCTCGGGTTCAAGTATATCGTTCATGCACAGGTAGAGTGACTCAGTACCCCCCGCAGTTATCAGAGCCTCAAAGTCATCACCAAGGCCCAGATCCTTCAGTACAAGTTCCTTAAGCTCAGGAAAGCCTTCAGGTGGTGGATACTTGCAGTAGCTGCCCTCATTTATGCATTCAATCATGGCTTCCGCTATTTCAGAGTGATCATGAAGATGGTTGGTGTTCTGACCCATCCATATCATTTCTTTGTCCTTAAAGACGTAGTTAAAAAACTCATTTGAAGTTTTAAAGCCATTTGGTGGCACTTTTGCAGCTTTAGCATATTTTTTAGGAGAAATCATTTTATCACATCAGCACAGGAGTATCCATGCGAAAGAGAAGAAGGCTTCTCTTACCTACCCGAGGCTGAACCTCAATTAAACTCCACTTTAGGGTTTCTTATACCATATTAAACAAACCTCTTAATAAACTTTGTTTACCAGAGGAGCCCCTGTAATAAAATCAGGCCATATTGTCCTACAGATGGCTGAAAATAGTCCCGTCATGGTTCATAGAATGCCATCAGCAACAATCCTGAACCCCACACGGGAACCCTCCAGACGATTCCTGTGCCTCCTGAGAACAGCGAATCTCTCACCAGGTCTCTCACCCATCTCAAGCTCGACCATGACCTTGGACCAGTAACGGAGGAGGGTGCCGCCAACAGGACTCACATATTCCCTTCCATCGTCCCCTTTAATGGAATATATCTGATTGGTTATGACAGCTGCAAGGTCAAACCTTCTGGCCATCTGTAGAAGGAGGAACATCTGCCTTCCAAGGTCAAGGTTAAAGCTGGATGCATTGCCCTCCTTCAATCTGTAGAGGGCGACCGCAGAGTCAAGGACCACCAGGTCAGTTGAGTCCCCATGTGTTTTGAGGAATGAAAATGTCCTCTGAAGTGCCTCACCCTGCTCTGTAAAGCTTGAGGGTTCAAATACTATTATGCTATCTGCAACCCTGTCGAATATATCACCTGAGACCTGTCTTATTCTCTCAACAGAAAGACCGCCCTCTGTATCAATGAAAACCGTGTTTTTACCCCTCCTTGCAGTTTCAACCGCGAGTTTGATGGTTATGTTGGTCTTACCTGAGCCGGGGGGTCCATAGAACTGTGTTATGGTTCTTCTTTCCACACCCCCTCCCAGTATCCTGTCGATGGAGGACTCCGTGGGTATCCTCCGGTTTTCACCCATATCCCTTAATTTCTTCATGTATCTCCAGCCCCTCTCAGGAGTACAGGGTCAATAGGGCCCTTACCCATCCTCAGAACCCTTGGAGGGTTTACTGTGAGGTCAATCACAGTGGATGGCTCCATGTCCGTGCAGTCCCCTGCATCAAGCACCAGGTCCACAGCATCCAGGTCCCTGACAATCTCATCTAGCCTTGGTGAGGGCGGTTTACCTGATATATTTGCACTGGTGGCTGTCACCGGAAACCTTGCTGCGATACGTCTGCATATCTCATCGTCCGGGACCCTTATCCCCACCCTCGACGATCCTCCTGTTATCACATCGGGGATGAGCTCATTCCTCTCAAGGACCACCGTGTAGGGACCAGGGAGTATCCTCTCCATTAACTCCATCGCATCCCCGGATGGCCTTGAAAATCTGGGAATCTCATCAACACGGGATATACATATTGATACCGGTTTATGGGGTGACCTACCCTTGACCCTGAAGAGTCTTCTTACCGCGTCCTCATCCAGTGCATTAACTCCGAGGCCATATATTGTGTCTGTGGGGTATATAACTATCCCTCCCCCCTCCATAACAGATATTGCCTCCTCAAGAACGTCAGGGGAGGGATTCTTCCTTGTAATTTTTCTGATAAGCATCGGAACACCTTTACATCAACCACTACAACCACGAAAACCGGCAGGGTGATCATTGCAAACCTTTATGTCAACCACCACACCACGAAAACCTGCACACCTAATCATATATATCTGTGCCAGATATAAATGAGTCCATGTTAAACCAGTTCAGACCGGTGATCCGGAGATTCATTGACCCCATTGCAGATAGAATTGCCCTGCCAGCAGATTACATAACACTGACGGGTTTCCTGGTTGCATGTGCTGCCAGCGCAGGATATGCATCTGGAAGCCTGATCACTGGAGCGGCCCTGCTTGCAGCAAGTGGATTCATAGATGTGCTTGACGGGGCCGTGGCAAGGAGAAGATTCAGGCCCACAGCCTTCGGTGGTTTCCTTGACTCTACCCTTGACAGACTCTCCGATGGTATAATCATCATCGGGATAACGGCGGGGGGATTCACAGGACTGCTAACCGGGCTCCTCGCACTCCATTCCGGACTCATGGTAAGCTATGTGAGGGCCCGTGCAGAATCTCTGGGCATTGAATGCGCTATTGGAATCGCTGAAAGGGCTGAGAGAATCATTATAATCCTTGCAGGGTCCCTTGCAGGGTACCTTATCCATCCGTGGTTCATGGACGCTGCCATTATTGTGCTCGCAGCTCTCGGTTACTTTACCATGATCCAGAGGATGATCTACGTGTGGCAAAGGCTGAAATAATGGAGGGGTGTTTCAATGGACTGCAGGGAACGTATAGAAAAGGATCTTGAACTTCTTGAGAAAAATTTAATGGAAATGAAATCCATAAAATTGAGTGATGATGAGGAGGCTGTCGTTGAGAGGGCTCTGAACTACAGGGATGACTCGGTCTACTACCTTGAGAAGGGGGACCACATCACATCATTCGGCTGCATAACCTATGCCCATGGCCTTCTCGACAGCCTCAGGATGCTTCACAGGATAATATGATGGGATAAAATGAAATTTTTCCTGAAGGAAAGTAAAGTGGAAAAGCATGGGCGTCAGCACCTTGAAAAGGTCATGGAATGCTACCTGAAGTTCGAGGAACTGATGGAGGCATTCTACAGGGGGGGACTGCAGGCTGGTCTCCGAACTCACAAAGGAGATAGCCATAAAGGAACATGAGGCGGATGAGATAAGGAGAAAGATGGAACTCGAATTCTATGAGGGTGCCTTCCTCCCATTTGACAGGGAGGACCGTATAATGCTCGTTGAAAGCATAGACAAGGTTGCGGATGTTATCGAATCAGCGGCCTTCACGGTGTCTCTCGGTAAGGTCGCATTCCCTGCTGAGTTCAGGGATGACTTCAGGGCTATGATGAAGGTTACAGGAAAGACCATCAGGGCCCTCCATGAGTGTGTTGAATCCCTTGAAACTGATCTGGGGGAGGCCATGAGGAAGGTTCATGAAATCGAAAGGTTTGAGGATGAGGCCGATATAATTGAGAGGAAGATCATAACTGGCCTGTATTCCGCCTACCGCCAGAACAGGATAGGTGTTGTCAAGTTCCTGGACATGAAGGAGATAACCCGTAAGGTTGCAAACATTTCAGACAGGGCTGAGGATGCCTCCGACCGTGCCCTCATAATAATCGCCAAGAGAAGAGGTTAATGTCCCTTGAAATGGCTGCCGAGGATCTGCGCTACCTCCTTAACAGGGGTTACCGTAAGCGTGTGGCCCTGAACTTCGTTGCGAACCACTATCTTCTTGGAAGGAAGGATAGAAATTACCTTGCCAGGTGCGTCTTCTCAGATGAAACCGTGGCAAGGAGAAGATCCCGCAGGGTGAACCGAAACTCCCTCCGTGGCTCCTCTGTTTTTATTGATGGGTACAATGTGCTCATAGGTACGGAAAGCCTTCTCACAGATCAGTTTTTCCTGGCTCAGGATGGTTTCCTGAGGGATACAAGGGGCGTCTCCGGCAGTTACAGGATGGGTGACAGCACCCTGAAGGCACTGGATCTTATAATTGATTTCCTTGCTGATTCAGGGGTGGGAAGGGCCATATTCTATTTTGACAGGAATGTGAGTCACAGCGGGAGGCTCAGGGGACTGGTTGAGGACCTGATGAAGTCCAGGGGTATTGAAGGCTGCGCCGTGCTCTCAGACTGTGTGGACAGGAGGCTCAGGGAATCTGATGGCATTGTTGCAACAGCGGATGGTGCTGTGGTTGATTCTGTTGAGAGAGTTGTTGACATACCCCAGGAGATAATGAAGGAGAGAAAAAGAATTAAAGGTTAGGAGATCCTGAATTCCTGAAAATGGAATTATATATGAGATCTTAGGGAAAGATCATTCCATATCCTCAAACCTGTCGCCGAGTTTTTCAAGCACACCTGGTAGTGAGGTGTATTCCATCTCATCTGATGGGAGCCTGTGTGGCTCAAATGGACCGTGCCTCCTCATATACTCTGCAACCTCAGAGGCGAGCTGCCTTGAGCGGTCAAAGGATGGATCATCAAACATGTCAACGGGTCCAACAAGCTTGCAGTCAGCTACCTGGAATCCCAGGGCTATGACCCTTGGTGGTCCATCGAATCTCACGGGTGTTGCATCCCTCTGGGCCACAGGCATCAGTGGTCCGTTGTGGGATCCCCTCATCCATCCGCCGACGAGGTGGGGGAATGCGAAGGGCTCAACGACCTCACCTGCTGCAGGGAATCCGGACTGTGCCCTGACTATTGCGACCGGGTCGTCCTTACCTATATATTTACCTGCCATGAGGTTCAGCCTCTCTGTACTCACTGAGGCTGCAATTTCACCATCGTCCCTTCTGTGTATCCTCTTGATGACATAGCGGCTGATTGAACCTAGAAGCGCCAGGAGGTCGTACATCTCATCAGGACATGCCATTGTAACCTTTTTGTGTTCGACGACGTCAAAGACCTCAAATTCGTATCCATTGTGGAGTGATGGATCGATCACAAGACCTGCTGTGTTGAATGGATCAGCAAACATTCTGAACAGTGGGAGGTTAAAGGCACCCGGTTCTGTTTTGTCGCAGCAGAAGATTATAACAGGGTCGCTTGGCCTCTCCTTGAACTCCATCTCGGCACAGCCTGGACCCATACCCTTTATGTTACCTGAGAAGGTATCTGAAAGGAGATCCTGTCCAGCCCCATACAATTTTAAACCTCTTGCAACATCTGTCGCTTCCCTGAAAGCATTCCACGCTGTCTGGTGGACCTCCTCGTTTTCTTCACCGTTTCTGTGGGTCATGATGAGGTCTATGTCGTCCCCACAGTTGGTTATATAGTAATCCTCAAGGATTCCGGTCTCCTTTGCGCCGGCCAGTATCTCGTCGCATTTCTTCTTTAAAGCTTCATGGGCAACTGCATGACCGGCTACACTTCCAACGTCTGCTTTAATTACACTAATGGTTGTTTTCATGTATTACACCTCCAGAAGATAGTGAGTTGATGAAATGGATCTTATATAAAATGTGGATCTGATTATTTAAAAAGTTATCCACCCACCCCTACTCCGTGGATCAGCTGAATATCCTCGTCTTTGAGCCCTTCCTGAAGATCTCCGCAACTTCTTCCTTAACATTGATCTTCTCAGATGCCTCCATGACTGCCTCTGGAGGCGAGGCTGTTGATGGGTGGGCCGGCACGGCGCTACAGCCCCCATCCGGTATCACGGAGATATCGTAGGTGCCTATCCTCTTTGCAAGGTTCTCTATCTCCACCTTATCCATGCCTATCAGGGGGCTCAGAATGGGAATATTCACACCCATCCTTGTGGCAAGGATGTTCGGGAGGGTCTGGGATGCCACCTGACCAAGGCTGCTCCCATCGACTATTGCAAGGGCCCCCTCCTCCTCTGCAACCATCTCTGCAAGATGGTACATCCCGAATTTGCAGAGCACGCAGGTCATCTTCTCGGGAGCCCCCTTACGACAGCTTTCAAGATATCTTCCATAACTGAAGGTCCTCAGTTTGAATTCAACACCTGCAGAGTATTCTGCGAGCTTTGCAGCGATCTTTTCAACCTTCTCCTCTGCTTCCTCACCTGTGAAGGGCGCATTGTCCATATGGACCGCCACTACCTGGCATCCCCTCTTCATCATCAGGTAGGTGGCCACCGGCGAGTCAATGCCCCCTGATAGGAGTGCCACAACCTTTCCCTGAGTCCCTGCAGGAAGACCCCCGGGTCCCGGTATCACCCTGTGGTAGATGTAGGTCTCATCCTCCCTTATCTCGAGGTGAATCTCCAGGTCAGGGTTTCCGAGGTCAACCGGAGCACCGACCTCCCCCACAACAACTGACCCAGCAAATGCCGCCATCTCCTGGCTCGTGAAATCATGCTCACCAACCCTGCGGCACCTTATGGCGAAGGGTGTTCTGCTGGTGAGGAGACCCTCAGATCTCAGCTCATCGATGTATTCCCTCAGTGCATCCTCTATGCTATCAAAACCCGTCTCAGCTGTTACAGCCGGAGAAAATGACACAATACCAAATATCTTTGAGAGTCTATCAAGGGCTTCATCCATGTCTTCAGGAAAAATGAATATCCTTCCATGTCTGAGCTCTGCTCTGCAGCTGAAGGCCGATTTTATGTTATGGAGAAGTTTTCCTTCGAATCTTCTCCTCACTGAGGGGCCCTTGATGGCGACCTCACCGTAGCGTGCAAGTATAACATCATAATCAAGAATCATAACACCCCCATCATCTGTACCTCATCCAAAACCATCCGCTCATCCCATGAGGAAATCCCCGTTTTCTATGAGCTTTTTGAGTTCCAGGGATAGTTCGCGGGCCCTTAACCTGTCGGACTGTCTGCATATGATGGGCACTGCCAGTTCACCGATCCTGACTGTCCCGGTATCCATCTCATATGCTCCTGAAGGACAGGACCATGCGCATACTCCACAGCCGAAACACCTGTCAAGGTCCAGGCCGTTATCGATGGCATGTGTGGGGCACCTCCTGGCTGCAAGGCAGACCGCGCAGTCTGTGCACCTCTCCTGGTGGTGGACAGGTCTCACGTCACCACCCCAAACATCCTCATAGGTTATCTCAGTTATAACCCTTGAACGATCCCTTACATCAGCAACAGGAAGTTTTATATCTGAATTAAGTACCATGAGGTTCTCAAGAACCCTTTCTGATGTTACCGGTACTGGAACCGCCACTGTGTTAAATATCTCTGGACCCGCTGCTGTCCGGAATCCTCCGATGTAACGGGGTTTCATGTCGTGTAGGTCGCCGCTGAGCATGAGGTTCGGCTTTATGGGGCTACTCCTTGTACCCTCTCCCAGTACTATGGCCCTGGCCCCGTTCAGAAGCACCCCGGTACCCTGATGGACGGTCTCCATTGATGGATCGTTTTCAAGGGGGTTGATGTCACCGCAGCCAGAGAAGGAAAGACCGCCGCAATTTTCTGGCATTTCAAATGCATTGAATATGGATTTCACTGGTGTTTCTCCTGGATTGACAAGGGCTGTGTAATTCCTGAAGGCCATCCGTGTACCAACTATCCTGGCTGTTTCAATATCATCCATGGTGACCGTTGACTCAACCACCCTGCCCTCCACAGACGTGACCCTGACCTCGACCTCAGATCCCAGGAGGAGGTCCCTGAACAGGAAACCTCCCCCATAGTCAGGGTCCTCCCTGCTGTGACAGGTCCCGTAGATGAAGAGGTCGACCGACCCGAGGTTCTCATTGGGGCATGGGCCAGGATAGGCAGGTATTCCGTTCAGCTCAACACTGGCTGCCTTGCGGAAGGAGCCCGGCTCTGACACTCTAAGGTGCATGACCGCTGCTGTGCCTGACATGACACCACAGGTGGCGGTGGTTACCACGTCAACCTCATCAGCTGATGGGACGTCACCATCACGGACCATGTCCTTTATCTCATCTGCTGTGAAGACAGCTGCATCCCCTTCAAGTATTCTCTCGTTTATCTCAGAGACGTGCCTGTCCAAATTAAACCCCCTGCAGTCACAGTGAACCCGCCAGTTCCTCGAACGGTTCGGCCACAATGACATCAGTTCCTCATACTACTGAGTGCAGCTCTCGCCTCCTCAAGGGCCTCATCCACTTTATCGGTCGCGGGCCCTGCTCCCTGTGCAAGGTGAGGTCTGCCTCCACCTCCACCTCCAAGCACGGCTGCGGCCTGTGATATGACCTCGTTGATCCTCAAACCTGCCTTTACAGCATCTTCAGATGCTGCTCCGACGATTTTGCCTTCAGGGTTCGCCAGGACAACAGCGTCGACTGTGGCTGATAGTTCAAGGGCCATGTTCTTCATCTCATCCATATCTGCATCGACGGTGTCGATTATCACCGTTAGGTCATTGATCCTCTCAGCCCTATCCTTCATCTCAAGGATCTTCAGTGACGCGACCTTCTCCTTGAGGCGTGAGACCTCATTTCTGAGGGCCTTCCACTCTGTGAAGAACCTTTCACAGGTCCCTGGAAGCTGTGATGGTGTGACCTTGAATATGTCTGAGCTCTCCCTCAGGATGTCCCCTGTCTTCTGCATGAGCTCAATGGCTGCTGATCCGGCAGAGAACTCTATCCTCTCAACTCCATCCTGTATGCGTTCTGTTCTGTTTATCCTGATGAGTCCTATGTCCCCTGTCCTGTGGACATGGGTACCTGCACAGGCCTGGACATCCACACCTGGAATCTCAACCACCCTTATCCTGGAGCCGGGTACAACTCCGCCCTGGTACAGTATGAATCCATACTTCCTCTCTGCAAGGTCCCTGTCCATCCACCTGACCTTGAGGGGTACGTTCATCATGACATACTCATTTGCAAGTCTCTCTATCTCCTGGAGCTCTTCCAGTGTTATTCTTCTGTAGTGGGACAGGTCTATGCGTGAACTTTTAACTCCCTTCTGGGCCCCTGCCTGCCATATGTGGTCTCCCAGGACCTTTCTTGCCGCTGAAACTATGAGGTGGGTTGCTGTATGGTTCCTTGTAAGCTGAAGCCTTCTATCTGAATCAATAAATCCCCTGATGGTTGTTCCAGGTTCTATGCAGATTTCATCGTCTGTTCTGTGAACAACAACGGCCCCTATCTTCTCTGCATGTTTTATTCTGAGTCTGCAGCCTTCAGCTGTAATGTATCCCGTATCTGAGGGCTGACCGCCTCCCTCAGGGTAGAAGAGTGTTCTGTCGAGTATCAGACCATTCTCATGTATGCCTATGACCTCTGCCTGGAATTCCATGCCATCAGGTTCATCATAAAATAGAAGCTCTGTCGCCGGGTAGTCCAGGTGTACATCCTCCTCCGGCATGTCGGTTTCTGTTTCATTCCTCTCTGCTACGAGGGTGTAGAAGTTGTCTGGAATTTTAACCTGAAAACCGGATTCCTCTGCTATCTCACCGATGGTCTCAGGGGGGATTCCATGGGAGTCATATAGTTTTATGAGGGTTTCCAGGGGCATCTCTGCTTTTCCATCCCTTTTAAGGTATTTTATTGTCTTCTCAACAATCCTGCGGCCCCTCTTCACTGTCCTTGCATAGCGGTGTTCCTCGAGGTCTATGATGTTCAGTATGTGCTCATGATGACTCCTTATCTCAGGGTAGTGGCCCTCAAGGAACTCCACCTGGATGTTCATTATATCCTTAAGTGATTCCTTCATGCCAAGGTCCTTCATGAGCCTCAGGGTCCTCCTGATGATGAGCCTTGCAAGGTATCCCTCCTTCACGTTTGAGGGTATGACCCCGTCTGCAAGCATGAATGCGAGGCACCTGGTATGGTCGGCTATGGCGTAAACTGATTCCATTGGGGCGGCTGCACGTTCCAGTTCCTCCACTGAGATGCCAAGTTTATCCGCTACCCTCTTCCTGAGTTCCCTTAAATCGGCGTAGGTCTCTATGTCCATCATTCCGGCCACTTGGGCGTTCTCTGCAAGTATCTCCTCATCGATCTTCACGCCTGTCAGTTCGACCAGTTTCTCGATTACCGGGCCAAGGCAGGCATCGTAGGCTGTTGGTGTCCCCTGTGATATCCAGGCGAACCTTTCAAGGCCATAGCCTGTGTCAACTATCTTGAGGGGGATCTCCTCCCTGCCACCATCAGGGAGGGTGCGGTACTGTATGAAGACGAGGGTTGCAAGTTCAACGCCCCTGACGCATACCTCATAGCAGGGCCCCTCGTTTCCACCTCCCTGCCACCAGGACTCTATGAATGTTATCTCAGATGGATCAATACCTATATGTGTTAAAAAGTCATGACAGTACTTTATGGTTTCTTCTTCCCAGTAGACAGTGTTATCCTCAGAATTGAATGCGTGATGACCCCCCATTGTGAAGCATGTGAGATGTCTTCCTGTTCTTCCAACATTATCAACGTCATTGAGTCTTATTGATGGCTGCGCAACCACGAGGGGGTTTGCAGGGGGTTTCACCAGGCCAGATGTGACCCATGGTTGAAAGTTGTATATTGATGCCCCGACAAGGAATACATCGTCCCGCCAGCGTTTTGCAAGTACCGGGTACCTCCTGATGGGTTCATGGCCCCTTTCGGCGAAGAACTCCATGAATTTATCCTGTATCTCATAGAGGTCATAGCTCCTGTCTGTGGCAGGGTTTCCGATGAACCCGTATTCATCACAGGGGGCGTCTCCACATGTTGCACGTTCCTTCATAGACCAGAAGGTGTTTCCACAGGACTTGCATTCATACTTTCTGTATCCAAGTTTTTCAAGCTGATGGGACATGGTAATCATTGAAAACAGTTTTTATAAATAGAATCAGAATTAAGAAAAATAAATTTTTTGCCATTACAGAGTGGCAGAGGAAAAAAATAAAGGGGGATTTAACCGAAGAGTGCGCCGAGACCGGCTGCTGCTTCCTCTTCAGCTTCCTCTTCTTCTTCCTCTTCTTCCTCAGCTTCTTCTTCAGCCTCTTCGGCTGCTGCTGGTGCTGCAGCTGCTGCTGGTGCTGCTGCTACAGCTGTTGTTTCCATTGCCTCTTCGATGTCAACGTCTTCAAGGGCTGCTATGAGAGCCTTGACCCTTGCATCGTCCACTTCAGCGCCTGCTGCTTCAAGGACGCTTTTAACGTTTTCTTCGTTGATTTCCTTACCTGTTGTGTGCAATAACATTGCTGCGTATATGTATTCCATATGATCACCTCAAATTTTATTTTTTATGGGTTAACTATTGCCAGTAAAGTGTTCATCCGAAGAGTGCGCCGAGACCGGCTGCTGCATCCTCTTCTTCCTCTTCTTCTTCCTCTTCAGCTTCTTCTTCAACCTCTTCCTCTTTTTCTTCAGGGGCTGGTGCTGCTGCCCTTGAAGACAACTTCTCCTTCAGTTCATCATCAACTGCCTCATCATTAATCTCCGCAGCTGCAGCGGCCAGTGCAAGCATCTGTGCATAGGCCTTTGCAAGCAGGAGGTCTGTTGTTTCTGATGTGAGTATTGATGCATTGTATGCAAGGTTGAATGACCTTGAAGCTGCCTTCTGGATGATAGCAGGCATTGTCTCCCTTGTGTATATAACAGCGTTGACTGAGAGGTTGAATGCCTGTGAAAATGCCTTCTGGATATCAGACAGGGTCTTCTCTTCATCGATGGTCAGTACGTCTGCAGTGTAGACGGTCTGATTTTCATAGGCAGCTCTGAGATCTATTCCCACCTCAAGTGGCTGTATGTCAAGTCTGGTTAATATCCCGGCCACCTTGGGGGGAATCTCCTCCCCTGCCTTCACAACGACGTGGTCATTTGAAACCACAATCTTGCCCTTCTCGATCTTGGCAGGGATACCTATCTGCTGCAGTTCACCCAGTATCGGGCCCGGTGCAAATCCGGTATCCCCCTTGGGGACAACTATGTCAGCCGGGGCTATGGCCCCTGGTTTGGCTGGAGCAGGAGTTTTACTGTCCTCAAGGATCTTGAAGAGCTTGAAGGGATTCATGTCTGTGAATATGAGTGCAGGCTGCCCCTCCATGTAATCGGAGAGTGAATCAACATTTTCAAGTTCTCTGCCAGCTTTCTCAAGGGCAAGGCTGATCAGGGTCTTCTTGGACATTCTGATGAGTGCACTGTCACGGAGTGTCTGGCGCATCTTCTGGAGCTGCCTTGCAGGTATGTCTGCAAGGTTGGCTATACCAACCACTTCATAACCTTTAATAAGGTCATGGAGCTCCTGAACCTCTTTCTTCTTCCATTCAGCCACGTGAGCCATTTAAATCACCCTCACTACCGGGCCCATGGTTGTCTTAACGTACATGGACTTTAACTGGTTTCTTCCCTTCTCAAGTTTACGGTCGATTGTCTGAAGAACCGCCTCTATGTTCTCGGCAAGCTTCTCATCGTCCATGTCCTCGGTACCAACCACCGTATGAACCACTGGCTGGTCCTTGATTCTAACCTTAACCGTGTCCCTGAGTTTATTCAGGATGGGCTCCGGGTTTATTGTTGCTGGCACCGGTTTGGGCATCTTCTTTCTGGGTCCGAGAACGGGCCCCATGAATCGACCCACCAGGGGCATCATATCTGCTTGAGCCACAAAGAATTCATACTGGTTGGCAAGTTTCTTTGCTTCCTTACGGTTTTTGCCAAGTTCTTCAAGTTCATCCTTTGTTATCACAAGGTCGGCCCCTGCATTTTTAGCCTGGAGGGCCAGTTCCCCATCGGCGATCACGGCAATCTTCACATCCTTACCGCGGCCGTTGGGTAGAGAAACTTCCTCGTCAAACCTGTTCTCTGGTTTATTGACGTCAAGGTCCTTGATGTTAAGAATAACATCCATGGACTGTGTGAAGTTTCTCGGCCTTGAAAGTTCCTTGGCCTTCTTCACCGCTTCCATTATCTCTTGTTGCATTCTGAATCCTCCATGAACTTCAAAAAATAAGTTCATATGATGAGGTTAGTTATGTGGTTTTCAAGATTTATAAATTTTTATGATGTGAGGAGGTCGTCATAGACTCCCTGGTCAACCTCCCTCTGAACCTCACGGGGGTCCTTACCGTTCACTGTTATACCCATGCTGACACAGGTACCCATTATCTCCTTGACTGCACGTTTGTAGTCATTTGAGAGGAGCGCATCGAATTTCATCCTCGCGATCTTCAGCACCTGTTCCATTGAGATGTCTGCTATCTTATCCATCCCTGGATCCTGGGACCCCTTCTCCAGCTTGAGTTCATCCATGATGAGGGCGGTTGTTGGAGGGGTACCCACTTCAACCTCAAAGTCCCTTGTATCAGTGTCCACTATGATCTTTACAGGGACCTTCATCCCCTCAAAGTCAGCTGTCTTGCGGTTTATCTCCTCAACTACCTGCATCATGTTAATTCCAAGCGGACCAATCGCAGGACCCAGAGGTGGTCCTGGAGTGGCTTTTCCACCATCAATAAGAATTTCAACGGTTTCTTTAGCCATTAATCAGCCTCCTTTTGTATTATTCTAATCTGATCACCTTTAACAGTTACTGGAATGGGCACGGCCGCCTCTATGAGTTCAAGTACAACTTCCTCCCTTGACTCATCTATGCGGATAACCTTTGCCCTTTCACCCTTAAAGGGTCCGGATATGAGTTCAACAATGCTTCCCTTCTTAATGGATGATATTATGGGCTCTGGCTTGAGGAACCTTTTAACCTCTTCAAAGTCTATCTCGGCCTCACCCTCTGTTTTACTTTCAACTACACCCCTGAGGTGGGGCACCCTTATTGCAGGGTTTCTCATGTCAATCTTTGATGAGGACTCCACCAGGATGTATCCCCTCAGTGATTCCGGGACAAGAATAGCGTTTATCTCTATACCACTATCCCTCACCTTTCTTGCAAGCATCCTGGCCACATTTTTCTCCTGACCCACAGAGGTCTTAAGGGCATAGATGGAATTTTTACTATCTTCCATTAAGAACACAACCTCATATATATAATTCACTCTACAAACCTTAACCCATCCGGATGCTAGCCCCCGAGGAGCTGGGCAATTATACTTATTATGAATCCAATGACGCCTATTATTATTATACCTATACCGGTTACCTTTGACACGTTGAGGTATTCCTCACGGCTCGGTTTCTTTGAAACCCTCAATACCCTCTTTGACTGTTTTATAAAATTTAAAATAGACTCCCTGTATTTCATGGTTTATCCCCGCTATTTATATACTTAAAAAACAAGGGCTAGAATTGGGATGAGTGATGGAGTAATCTATCCTTCAAGATTTATAAAGGTTTTCCTTGAGTGGGGGTGTGTGGAAGAATATCAGAATACTCCATCTATAAATTCTTCCAGGACGGACTCATCGACTGAGTCCTTTTCACGCTGTTTTTCCTCCAGGAACTCCTTCTCTGCAGAGCCATGGGCCCCATAGATGTAGGGTGACCTTACACCCGCAACAACGATGGTCGTTCTTATGACGTTCTGCAGTTCATCCTGAATCTGGGCACCCCATATTATGTTTGCATCGGGATCAAGTTCCTCGGCAACAACCTCCACGATCCTTTCGGCCTCCTGGAGGGTCAGGTCTGAACTACCAGATATGTTTATAAGGGCTCCCCTTGCATTGGATATGTCAAGATCCAGCAGCGGACTGTTAAGGGCCTCATAAACTGATTCTAGGGCCCTGTCACCGGATTCGGCCTCGCCCATTCCAATCATGGCCATTCCTGAACCCTTCATTATGCTCCTCACATCGGCAAAGTCGAGGCTCACCAGTCCGGGTTTGGTTATGAGTTCAGTTATGCCCTTAACCGCCCTTCCAAGGATCTCGTCTGCAACCATGAAGGCCTTGTTGAGGGGCAGGTTGGGTGCAACCTCCAGTAGCTTGTCATTGGGTATGACAATGACTGTATCTGCAGCGCTCTGGAGTTTCTCAAGACCCCTCTCAGCATTCTCCCTCCTTTTAAGGCCCTCTGCACTGAAGGGCATGGTTGCAACTGCTATCGTGAGGGCACCCGCCTTTTTGGCAAGTTTTGATATCACGGGTGCGGACCCTGTTCCCGTGCCACCCCCAAGGCCACAGGTTACAAAGACCATGTCAGCCCCTTCGAGTTCCCTGCGAATATCATCCTCACTTTCCTCTGCGCATTCCTCTCCCACTTCAGGGACGCCGCCAGCCCCAAGACCACCACAGACATTCTTACCTATGAGAAGCTTCCGGTTAGCCACGGAGTAGAAGAGGTCCTGGGCATCCGTGTTAACGGCTATGGTCTCAGCGCCCTCTACTCCAATCTCACTGAGCCTTGTTACGGTGTTGTTGCCCGCCCCGCCGGTCCCAACAACGTATATCTTGGCTCTGCTATTTTCAATTATTTCCCGGAGTTCCCTGTCAATTTCTGAATTCATGGAGCTGGAAGATGGCTTTTCCCTTTTCTCAGATTCCTTTATGGCATCGTTAATGAATTTCAATTACTACCCCCACACTTATCTATGAAATATGTTATTGTGATAAGACATATTTAAAAGCAACGGTTAATCTGGCACCGATGGGGCCATGGCTCACATTCAAAATTAAAAATCAATTTCTGTGACCTCAGAAAATACCGGCTCAAGGTTGGGGCAAAATAAAATTATTGATGGTCCACGTGGCCATGAATATCATGAATCTGGGCGGGACCCCCATCATGACCGGTTATGAAAAAGTTATGGCCTGGGCATGGCAATTACCTCATGGATCCTGAGGTCGAATACGCTGTTCATATGGGCGGGTGTGAGTACAAGGGCGGTGTCAGCACCCCATGCTGTCCCACCTATGGATATAACCTCTTCATCAACGGGGATGAGGCCAGCATCTGCAGCCATTATAGCTATCTCAACACATACCTTGAATCCCTGGGAGACCATCCTCAGGGTTTCAGCCATTATCTCCACAGGTGTGACACCACCAAACCTGTTTGATATCCCTCTTCCAACGCCACTGAGGGCATGTGAACCCGCATAAACATTCACACCCCTCTCAAGGAGCGCATCCCTTGCCTCGGCCTCCAGTTCAAGTTGACCCTTCTCCCTGAAACCTGCATGATGGGTTACTGATACAATGTTACCTTCAACCATTTCAGATAATCTCAGGGCTGTCTCACCTGAAACAGATGCCACAACAAAATTCCTGATTCCGAGCTGGTCAGCCCTCTCCCTTACAAGTTCAAGGACCCTCTCTGTATTTTCCTTACCTGGTTCCTCAAAGTAGCATATCTTCTTCTCCATGAAAAACACCACCTACTTATATATACCTGATCTCAAATTATATTTGGATATATTTATGGCAGGTATAGGAAAAATTTTTATAAAGGTAGTAAACATATGAATCCTAATTAATATGGATCCCGTTATTTCTGACTCAAACAGAAGGTGATGTTATGAACGCCTTTGATTTTCTCACCCCCCCAAGGAGTGGGAAACCTCGAAAAAATGGAATAACCATGGTTCTTGATAAGGGAATGGGTCCCGCAAGCGCCCGTGACCTCATGGAGATATCATCAGATTATGTTGACTTCATAAAGTTTGGATGGGGAACACTCCCCCTCCACAGACGCGACACTGTAAAGGAAAAGGTAGATATGTACAGGTCATTCGATGTGGAACCCTATCCAGGGGGCACGCTATTCGAGATAGCCCATCTCAACGATAAAGTGGAGGAATACTTCCAGGAGGCCCGCAGCCTTGGCTTTGAAACACTTGAGATATCCAACGGGACTGTGGAAATTGAAACTGAAGAAAAATGCCGGCTCATTGAAATGGCTGTCGATGAGGGATTCATGGTCATATCAGAGGTCGGTAAAAAGGACCCTGAAAGGGACAGGCTCCTCGAACCCGATGATAGGGTCAGACTTGTGAGGGCTGACCTCAGGGCAGGCGCATCAATGGTTCTCATGGAGGCCCGTGAGAGCGGACAGAACATAGGTATATACGATGAGAGGGGAAACATAAGGGAGGACGAATTCAACCACCTCACTGACAGACTCCCCATGGACAAAATAATATGGGAGGCGCCTCAGAAAAGTCAGCAGGTTTACTTCATTTTAAAGATTGGACCAGATGTTAACCTTGGAAACATACCCCCTGAAGAGATAACAGCCCTTGAAACAATACGCAGAGGCTTGAGGGGAGACACTCTCGGAAAGGTGAATCTTTAATGATAGAGAAAATTACTGTAATCGGCGGTTATGATAAGTTCGGAGAAAAGGAGCCCGTAGAGCGGGTTGAAATAAAGAAGGGTGAAATATTTGGAGTTGTTGGTCCCACAGGCAGTGGTAAAAGTTCACTTATAGGAGATATTGAACAGCTGGCCCAGATGGACACCTTCTCAAAGAGGAAGATCCTTGTGAACGATGAAGAGCCAAGCTATGAGGACCGAACAAATCCCCGGAAAAAGATGGTCGCCCAGCTATCACAGAACATGAACTTCCTGGCCGATATGACTGTGGGAGATTTCCTGAGCCTTCATGCCAAGTGCAGGGGCGCCAGTGAGAAGTGTGTGGACCGCGTCATTGAACTTGCAAACACCCTCACAGGAGAGCCCATCAAAAAGGAGCATGACCTCACAATACTCAGCGGGGGTCAGTCACGGGCATTGATGGTTGCAGACGTGGCGATAATAAGTGACTCCCCCATTGTACTCATAGACGAAATTGAGAATGCGGGTATAAGGAAGCACGACGCCCTCAATGTGCTGGCAGGGCATGGAAAGATCGTCCTTGTTGTAACCCATGACCCTGTACTTGCACTCATGACCGATAAGAGGATCGTCATGAAGCACGGTGGTATGCAGAAGATAGTCACCACAACCCCCCAGGAGAAGAGAATATCCCGGGAACTGAACAAGATAGATGAACTAATGCTCAGCCTCCGTGAAAAGGTCCGGAGGGGTGAGCTGGTTGAGGACATAGACCTGAGCGAAATAATAAATGAGTCCCAGTAAGATATGGATCTGAAGGATAAGGCCTAATTCAGGAGAGAGAAGTGAAACCTATGAGAATGGTAATTGTTGCCGGAACACCTGGATCTGGAAAAACAGCGGTGCTGATGCACACCCTCAGGAGCCTCAAATCAAGGGGATTGAAGTCATCCGTTGTAAAGATAGACTGCCTATACACCGACGACGATAAGAAATTTGAGAAGGTCGGGGTGCCAACACTGGTTGGCCTGTCAATGGACATGTGCCCGGACCACTACGCCATCTACAACATAGACGACATGATAAAGTGGGCTGAGAAGAACGAGTCAGACTTCCTGATCGTCGAAACAGCAGGGCTATGTCACCGCTGCGCCCCCTACACAAAGAACTGTCTGGGAGTATGTGTCATAGACGCCACCAGCGGACCAAACACTCCCCTTAAGGTTGGTCCTTTCCTCTCAACCGCCGATATCGCGGTGGTGACCAAGGGAGACATGATATCCCAGGCAGAGAGGGAGATATTCAGGGAGCGCATACTGGAGGTTAACCCCTCAGCAAAGATAATAGAGGCCAATGGCCTCAGCGGGCAGGGATGCATGGAACTTGCAGAGGAGATGATCGAGAGCAGGGAGGTTTCCCTTGAAAACGAGGAGCTCCGGCACTCAGCACCCCTGGCAGTGTGCACACTCTGTGTCGGTGAGACAAGGGTTAACAAGAAGCATCACAGGGGAATACTCAGGAGAATAGACGGCTTCCAGACCTACGAAGGAGAATGAGGAGAGGATCTTTCAGATGTCCCAGGATAAATCCCTTAAAGAAGAGGTAACTGCTCTGCTCCCAGGATACAACTGCGGGATCTGTGGCTATGCAAGGTGTGATGAGTATGCGGCCGCTCTGCTCAAGGGAAGGGCTGAGATCGACAGATGCCACTTCATGTACCAGGAACTCTTTGCCGATAACCTGAAAAGACTCCAGGACATCCTTAAGGAGGAGAAAATCCTTGATGAGGAGAAGAAGATCTTCGGTGTCCTTGACGGATACGAGGCCGACTTCATACTGAAACCGCTGCCCGATGAGGGCTCCTGCCGGGAGATCCTCTTCCCATTCACGTCCACTGAACTGCGGAAGGGGGATATAATCAGATACAGACCCCTTGGATGTCCAATAACCCACTTTGCAGAGATACTGGATGAGAACCATGGCCTCATAACGGTGCACATCGTTGGACCATGCCACCGCCTCGGCATGGATGACTTTGAATACAGGGACATCGGAGTCTGCATGGTTGGTGGCTTTGAGGGTGTGATCGAGGGTGAGCTACCGAATATCGGTGAAACCGTACGTTTCCTGCCAGCCCACTGCATGATGCAGAAGGTCCACTCAGGAGTTGTTGTCCAGCTTGAGGGTAGAAGGGCTGTTATAGAGGGAATAGACCTCAAGGTATGGGCACCACCAGTGAAGGCCAGATGAAAATGTCCCCTGAGTACAGGACAGTGCCCGTGGTGACGGGTTACATAGAACCGGGTGCAGGTTTCTCAGAGATCATCGAGAGGGCCGGTGAGCTTGCCCGGGATGGAGATTTTCTTGTCATCTCAGAGACACCGGTCTCGGTCGCCCAGGGAAACCTGGTCGATGAATCCCGTTTCGAACCATCCATAACTGCAGTGCTGCTGGCAGATATCTGGTCAAAGTACATCTGGGGCTACCTCCTGGGCCCGATCCTCGGCATGAAGAGGAGGACCATAAGGAACCTCAGAAGACTGCCGCCAGAGGCAAGGGCCCATAAGGAGGTTGTTCTGAGATACTATGGACTTAAACACGCCCTTAAGCCGGCTTCCGAGGCCGGTATTGATCTGAGTAATGTGCCGGGGACCCTTGTTTCACTTCTACCTGAAAACCCATCTGGGGTGGCAAATCTTATTGCCGGTGAGATCCTGCGGAGGTTCGGTGCAGATGTTACCACGGTTATAATCGATACCGATGCAACCTACAGTATACTTGGAAGATACTTCACCTCCCTCCCCCTTGCAGTGCCCGGCATAAGGTCAGATACAGGATTTCTGGGTTACCTTGCAGGGCGGTTCTCTGGAAGAACCTGGCCCACACCCCTTGCATCCTCAAGGCCCGTGAAACTGGAGGTGCTCCTTGAGGTTGCATCAGCTGCAGAGGAATACCACCGCAGGAATACAGAGAGGGCAACGGTCTATGATATGGCCAGGGAATTCAGTGGCAGACCAGGGAATATCACAGTGGAGATGCTATCCTCGGTTGAGCACACACCGGCGGTTATTGTAAGACCTCCATGATAACAGTCATATCATGAACAATTTTCGTATTAAACTGGCCCCTTTATAAAATTTTAAATAAGATTAGGCACATAAATTGGAGTGCACTCAAAAAATTTGATGATCAGCATACCCGGTATGCAGTTATTTTTCAAGCTGGAGGATTTCAATTGATTGATGAACAGGTGTTACAAGAGTTGATCCATGAAGTTATCACTGAAGAAGAAGAGGAAGAGGCCATACCAGTTCTGGAGTGCCTCATGAAGGGCAAGGTAACAGATGAGGAGATATCAGAGAAAACGCAGCTTAAACTCAACATAGTCAGGAGGATACTCTACAGGCTCTATGATGCAGGTGTGGCAAGTTACAAGAGGAGCAAGGACCCCGAAACACAGTGGTACACCTACACCTGGAAATTTGAGCCTGAGAAGGTTACAGAGATGATAAAAAGGAAGCACAGCGAGATAGTAAGAAAGCTGAGGGAAGCCCTTGAGTTTGAGGAAAACAACATGTTCTTTGTATGTGTAAATGGGCACTACAGATTCACCTTTGATGAGGCCACAGAAGAAAACTTCACATGCCCTGAATGTGGTTCAAAAATGGAGTTCATGGATAACTCTGAAATAATACAGGAGATAAAGGACGAACTCAGTCTCTATGAGAATAACGGATTCGACTCCATAAAAACCACAACAATAAACTCCTAGAACAGTGGATTCGACTCCATAAAAGCCTCAACAATAAACTTCATATATACTCCTGATTCTGATCAATCATAGTGGTGTCTCCTTGAGCCTCCGTTTACTCCGGGTTGTTGGATGTCCAGAGTGGGTGATAGACCACTCCCTAGCCGTCAGAAAAAAGGCCCTCGAGTTATCACGTGAACTCCCGGTTGACATGAAGCTGGTGGAGGAGGGAGCCATTCTTCATGATATAGGCCGCTGCAGGACCAGCGGTGTTGAACACGCCGTGGAGGGTGCGCGCATCCTTGAAGGATTTGGTTACCCCCCAGAAGTTGTGAGGATAGTTGAAAGACACGTGGGGGCAGGTATACCCCCCGATGAGGCAAAGGCCCTGGGACTTCCTCCGGGAGATTACATGCCAAGAACCCTCGAGGAGAAGATTGTTGCCCATGCAGATAACCTCATAAATGGCTCTGATGAAGTTGATATTGATTTTGTAATAAAAAAATGGTCTGATCGCCTTGGAGCAAACCACCCTTCAATAGAAAGGCTTAAAAGGCTTCATGAAGAGCTTCTGGGACACCTATAAGTCCTGGAGACTTAAAGTGCTCCATAATAGCCATCAGAATGCCCCTGGAAACTGGGGATATCACAGGAATCTCCTGGAAATATAAGCCCCTTCTAACTCTGTGAAAAAAAGGAAACCACTTTAACCAGTATCCACATATTAGGTTACAGTACCAGCGGGAGGGGGTTATATAAACAAAAAAACGGAATGTCTGTGTCCCGATTGTCCCAGCTACCCTGATCATGGGGATGGTGAACTTTTCTTCTGTGAAGGCAGGAGCAGCAGGTATGAGGTTGAGGAGAGGGGTTGCCTCTGTGCATCATGCCCCATATACCGGGAGTATGGTCTCAGGGAGCTTTACTTCTGTAACACAGAATCACTGAATGGCATAAGGATGAGAAGACAGAGAAGATCCGAGGATGACCGTGAATATCTCAAAATAGTCCAGATAAAAAGGATAGCCCATAGTGGGGAGGTCCCGGTTGAGTCCATGGGATCCGAGAAGAGGCTGCCCCTGGGACTTGATGATCTACACTTCCTTCCAGCACAGGTCTCAAAAATCCCCCTCAATGCAGAGGACCCGGTTAAAACTGATGTAATCATCGGAACTGAATCAAAAAGACCTCTACGGCTCAGATCCCCCATAATAATAAGTGGTATGAGCTACGGGGCGGTTTCAGAGAAGACCCGTATAGCCATTGCATCCGTTGCAGACCGACTTAAGATTGGATTCAACTCGGGTGAAGGTGGAGTACTGCAGAGGGAACTTGAAAAGGCAGGCGATTACCTCATAATCCAGTATTCCACCGGAAGGTTCGGCATCACAGAGGATGTGCTCAGGGGTGCTGCTGCAATAGAGATAAGATTTGGTCAGGGTGCATATCCCGGTAAAGGAAGTTATCTCCCTCCAGACAAGATAAGCCCTGATGTTGCAAGGGTCCGTGGGCTGGCCCCCGGTGAGGGGTCATATTCGCCTGCACACCACCATGATATACGTGATCAGATGGAACTCGAAGAGAAGGTCAAAGAGCTCAGAAAAATAAGTGGAGGAGCACCCATAGGTGCCAAGATAGGGTGTGGTAACGTGGAGGATGATGTTAAGGCCCTGCTTGATGCTGGAGTAGATTTTATAAGCCTTGACGGTTTTGGTGGGGGTACTGGCGCTGTTAACCCACATATAAGGGACAACACAGGCATCCCCCTCATCGCAGCCATACCACGGGCCGTTAAGACCGTCATCAATGAGGGTCATGGCGATAGGGTGTCCCTCATTGCAGGTGGGGGTCTCAGGACAGCCGCTGACATGGCAAAGTGTCTCGCCCTGGGTGCTGATGCTGTCTACACAGGTACAGCGGCACTCATAGCCCTCAACTGTCAGCAGCACAGGTTATGCCACACCGGCAAGTGTCCAACAGGGATAACAACCCATGATCCTGACCTGTTGAAACACATGGACCTGGAGAGGGCCATTGAAGGACTTGAAAACTTCATAAGGGTTTCAACGGCTGAGATTGCCGACTTTGCCAGGATCACCGGAAAGGATGATGTGAAGAAACTGAACCCCGAGGACCTCGTCGCCCTTAAAAAGGATGTCGCCGAATTAACAGGCGTAAAATGGTTGAAAGGCACTTAAGTACACTTAAAAAGGATTCTGCCCGTGAAAATGTATAACGTTGTCGAAAGCTTATTGTACTGTCTGAACTGTGGATAGGCGCTGCATGAATATGATGTGATAAAGGTTGATAGAATGAAGGTCATATGTTCAATTGAGGAATCCCTCCACCGTCCCGAGGCTGTCAGGTGGCGGGAGAGAATGAGGTTAATGAGGCCCCTGGGAGATGTTGTTGTAGTGCTTCCCTGCAGCATGAAGAAGCCCTACTCAACATCAAGGTCCCACAGAAAATTCACAGGAGTCACTAGGGGCTTCCAGGAGCTTATACTGACATCACCTTTCGGCATATGTCCCCGGGAACTCGAAAACACCTACCCCATCTCATCCTATGACGTCTCAACCATTGGAGAGTGGTCCCATGAGGAAAAGAAACTGGTGGGAGATGTCCTAAGGGAATATGTGGGTGACCTTGATGTCATAGCCCACGTGGATGGAGGTTACCTTGAGGTGTGCATGGAGTACCTTGACTCCTTCACAGCGACCAGCATGGAAGCAAGGCCCACCTCGCCTGATGCCCTGGAGAGACTTAAGAGGGAACTTAAGAGTTATGAAAGGATCCCGCCCCGGGAGAGGCTGCTGCACATGCTTCGTTCGGTTGCTGTATACCAGTTCGGACCTGGCGGAGAAAGGATTATACCCGAGGACTGCCGGGTCACCGGAAGATACCACAGAAAGATCCTCAAATCCGACGGCACCCAGATAGGCACCTTCATGATGGACCGTGGACTCATCTCACTCTCACCAGAGGGTGGAAGGTCCCTTTACATGCTGGGAGTGAAGTGGGTTGAGATAGACTTCAACCTTGAAAGCAACACACTCTTTGCTCCTGGTGTTTCCGACGCCGACACGGGAATCATACCTGGTGATGAGGTGGTCATAGTACATGGAGGAGAAGTTGCAGGTGTAGGGAGGGCTGTACTCAGCGGAGATGAAATGGTGAGGGCTGAAAGGGGTGTGGCTGTCAGAGTTAGGCGAAGGACTGGTTAATATCGCCCTGGTATCCTATTTAATGGCTTTGCTTCCCTATTTAGATCGCAGGGAAAGGAACACTTTTAAATAGGGTTAGCTTAAAAATAGAGAATCACTACAGTGATTATCAAAATAGCATCTGAGGTAATAATAATGTCAGAAGAACTCCTGGAAAAGGTTAAGGAAGCTCTCAAGAAGGTTGCAGACCCACACATGGGCATAAGTATCGTGGAGATGGGTCTTGTCGAGAACATTGAAATCGAAGAGAAGGGTGAAACCATAGCAAAGATAACCATCCGGCCCACAAACCCTGGATGTATGAGTGCTGCGAGGATGGCGATGGATGCAAGGAACGTCGCCGAACAGGTTGAGGGAATTGACCGGGCCGAGATCACAGTTGAAGGCCACATGATGGCCGATGCCATAAGTGAAATGGTGAATAAATAGAGCCTCAAACTCATGAAAGGGGTCCCCAGGACCGTTGCGGTTGTTGGAGTGCCGGGTACCGGTAAAACAACCGTATGCAGGATCCTATCAGGGATGGTGAGACACACCTACATAAACTATGGGGAACTGATGCTCCGGGTCGCAGGTGAGTGGAACCTTGCAGAAACCCTGGAGGACCTCTTCAAACTCCCCATGGACCAGCAACACCTTATCTGGCTTGAAGCAGCCCACAGGATAAGGAGACTGGATTACGTGCTGATGGATCTCCATGGACTCGACCGGTCCCCCCTGGGTTACCTTATTTCTCTCCCTGTCGACATCATATCCCCCGAAATAATTGTAATCCTTGAATCGGATCCTCAGAGCATACTTGGGAGGAGAATGGCCGACTCAAAGATGAGGGTCAGGGAGAGCCTGGAGAGCCTCAGGGAGCATATGGAAATGCTCAGGACGTCCATGTTCGTGTGTTCAGCCGTCCTGGGCTCAGTGGTCAGCATAGTGGAAAACCATGACCCCGAAGAGGCCGCCCTTGATATCCTCGGGATAATTGATGAAGCCGCATGGACTGGTGACACCAATCCATGAAACGGGTGTGTCTCCAGAACCACAGAAAAGCATATATAGGAGTAACTCCAAAAGTTGGAATCACCCCACTGATTCTTAATATGGGCCCGTGGCTCAGGTGGTTAGAGCGCACGGCTGATAACCGTGAGGCCCTGGGTTCGAATCCCAGCGGGCCCATCCACCTTTTTATATCGAATATCTGAGAATTCAGGACTGCAGGTTCCTTGTGTATGATACAAATTCTTCCAGGAGCTCCAGGGCAGCTCCAGATTTAACTGTTCTTTTTGCAGTCTCTGTTCCCTCAGGCAGTGTATCAGCCAGGCCTGCAAGGTAGATAAGGGCCCCGGCATTTGCAAGGGCTATATCGAGTCTTGATTTCTGTTCAGGTGTATCATCACGTCCCCTGAGGACATCCATGAACAGCTCCAGGTTCTCAGCGGTGGTTGATCCTGCCCTCAGATGTTCAAGTTCTCCCATCTCAACTCCAAAGTCCGGGGGCATCAGTCTATCAATCCTGATCTCATCATCCTCAAGGAACGCCACCAGGGTGGGGCCAGCGGTTGATATCTCATCCAGGGCAGGGTTGAGGTTAGCATCGAATCCATGAACAACCATTGCACGGCGTGTTCCGAGGTTCCTGAGCACCTCAGCAACCGGGCCCACAAGCTGAGGGTCAAATACCCCCAGAAGCTGTATTCCTGCTGCAGCAGGGGATGTTAATGGTCCCAGTATGTTGAATACTGTCTTGAATCCCAGGGACCTCCTCACCGCCGCCACCCTGGCAGTTGCCCTGTGGAATAGGGGTGCGAACATGAATGAGATGCCCACATCACTGAGAGACCTCGCAGCTGCAGCTGCATCCAGTTCTATGTTCACACCTGCAGCCTCGAGTATATCTGCACCCCCACATGACCCGGTGACCGCCCTGTTACCATGCTTTGCAACCCTCACACCTGCAGCGGCTGCTATCATGGCGGCTGCTGTGCTTATATTGTATGACCTGAAACTGTCGCCTCCGGTCCCGCAGGAATCAACGACCTCATGGGACCCTGAAACCCTGACCCTGGGGGATCTATCCCGCATGGCCCTGGCGAAGCCTGTTATCTCATCCACTGTTTCCCCCTTCATTGCAAGGGCCGTTAGAATTGCGGCTATCTTAATATCATCAAGTTCACCGGCCATTATCATCTCCATCAGACTGTAGGCCTCATCCTCACTGAGGTTCCTGAGGTCCATTATTTCAGAGATCATCCTCCTGAATTTCATCCTGATCCTCCTGCGGCTTTCAGAGTGCCTGCCATTTCATGGATCCTCTGGAGCATAAGCTCCCTGTCGCCGAGGTTCCCGGATATCACGTCTATGATGGCGCTTCCAACGATAACCCCATCGGCTCCTGCATCCCTCAGCATCCTCACATGTTCGGGTCTTGATACACCGAATCCAACCATTACCGGCAGACTTCCCTCGGCCTTCACCCTTTTTATGAGTTCGATGGTTGCATCCTCAACCCTTGATCTTGCGCCGGTGACCCCCATCACCGAGACGAGGTAGTGAAATCCTGATGAGACCTCAGAGATCCTTTTGAGGCGTTCACTACCGGTTGTTGGTGCAACTATGAATATCTGATCTATATCATATTTTTCAGCGGCCCTGAGTGCATCTGAGGCTTCCTCGGGGGGGAGATCCGCTGCAAGTATCCCTGTTACCCCTGCTTCTGCAGCCCTCCGGTAGAACTCATCAACACCCATCCTGTAGATCAGGTTGTAGTATACCAGCAGGCCTATGGGTATGGAAGTGAATTCCCGGACCCTCTCTATAAGCTGGAAGCACTTCTCTGTTGTCATGCCTGCCCTGAGGGCCCGTAGATCAGCGCCCTGAACGCTTGTACCATCTGCTATTGGGTCAGAGAATGGGAAGCCTACCTCAAGGGCATCGGCCCCTGCATCCACAAGGGTCCTTATGATCTCAAGGGATGTCTCCATATCAGGGTCCCCTGCAACCACGAAGGGGACGAAGGCACAGCCATCCGCCCCTCTGAACATCTCAGCATAACTCATTGATTTAGCTCCTGACATTACAATCACACTCCCAGCAAACCAGCAACCATGAACACATCAGCAATCACACACCCACCCCCAGCAAACCAGCAACCATGAACATGTCCTTATCTCCCCTTCCTGAGAGATTGACGATGACCGTTTTTCCCCGGTTCTCAGGTTTCTCAGCGTACCTTTCAAGGCAGGCTATTGCGTGGGCACTCTCAAGGGCTGGCATTATACCCTCATATCTTGAGAGGAGCCTGAAGCCCCTGAGTGCCTCGGTGTCTGTTACCGGCTCATACCTTGCCCTGCCTGTATCCATGAGATGGGCGTGTTCTGGTCCAACACCCGGATAATCCAGACCCGCTGAGACAGAATGTGCCTCATTTATCTGACCATCCCCATCCTGAAGGACGTATGATAATGAACCATGAAGGATTCCCTCTGAGCCCGCAGAGAGTGTGGCTCCATGGTTTCCTGACTCTATACCTTCTCCACCCCCCTCTGCACCTATGAGTTCAACATCATCATCCATGAAGGCAGAGAATATGCCTATGGCATTACTTCCGCCTCCAACGCAGGCTATAACCGTGTCTGGAAGTTCACCCTCGACTTCGAGTATCTGTTCCCTGGCCTCCCTCCCTATGACGCTCTGGAAATGCTTCACCATGGTCGGGTAGGGGTGGGGGCCCATGGTGGAACCTATGAGGTAGTGGGTGTCATCCACGTTGCTAATCCAGTCCCTCATGGCCTCGTTTATGGCATCCTTAAGGGTCCTTGAACCTGAGTCGACCGGTATGACCTCCGCACCTGATACCTCCATTCTGAATACATTGAGCTTCTGCCTCTCAACATCCTCTGTGCCCATGTAGATATCAACGTCCATTCCAAAGAGGGCCCCGGCAGCGGCGGTGGCTATCCCGTGCTGACCTGCCCCTGTCTCGGCTATGATCCTGGTCTTGCCCATGTACCTTGCGAGCAGAGCCTGGCCTATGGTGTTGTTTATTTTGTGGGCCCCAGTGTGCAGCATGTCCTCCCTCTTGAGGTACACCCTGCATCCGAGTTTCTCTGACAGGTTCCTGGCATAGTAAAGGCCTGTGGGCCTTCCAGCGTACTCCCGGAGATGGTACTCGAGTTCAGCCATGAACTTCCTGTCATCCCTGTAATGGAGGAAGGCCCTCTCAAGTTCCTCAAGTGCCGGTATAAGAAGCTCCGGCACGAATATGCCTCCATATTTACCGAATTTTCCATCCATTATCATGATAACTCACCTCTCTGTAACCTGGACGGTTTCTGAAGTCCGCCCGTCCTCCCCATGTACTCCATGAGTTCAAACATCATTGCATGATCCTTTATCCCCGGTGCAGCCTCAATGCCAGAGTTGAAGTCCAGACAATCGAATTCCAGTAAGTATTCAGGGTTAAGCCTCACAGTGGATGGTCCAAGGCCACCTGCAAGGGCCACCTCCGGTGCGCTCTCATGACTTCTTATGAGGCGGAGCATCCCGAGGGCCAGGTCGGGTGGAATCATCCTCCCCGTCCCCCCTGTTCTACCACCGGAGCTGGAATCAAGCATGACACATGAACACGGGATGTGGTCAAGAACATCCAGTGCACCGGGCTCCGGTGGGACTGCGACTGTTATCCCTGGATTAAACCCGTTTTCAGTGAGTACCCTCTTTATGCCCCTGGCATCTTCACATGAGATGGAGTGGAGCTGGATTCTCTCCACACCTGTTCTCTCAATAACCTCAGCCACCTCCACTGGATCGGAGGGTTCAAGGACGATCACGGCCTTCTCAGGAGGTATGAGTGATAGGATGTCCTCCAGTTCCCTTCCTGTGAGGTGTCTGGGAGATCTCTCTATGTGTATGAGGCCCAGGAGGTCAGCACCAAGTTTATCTGCCAGTATTGCGTCCTCTGGCCTTTTTATACCGCAGATCTTTACGAGTACATCTGCCAGGGACTCATGCGAACTGTTCAAAGAATTCATCCCCCGTGTACCTTCTTCTCCGGTCCCTGCACTGGCTCACCGCATCTACTATCTCCTCAAGGAGTTCCCGTGGGTTCTGGGCTGACATGGGTGCTGTGCCGATGAGCAGAGCATCTGCACCGTAACCTGCCAGTATCTCAGCATCCTCGGGGCCCCTGACACCACTCTCTGATACGAGTATGAGTTCATCGGGTACGAGGGGTGCCAGTGCATGGGTTCTTTCAAGGTCCACCTCGAAGGTTTCAAGGTCCCTGTTGTTCACACCTATTATCTCTGCACCTGCTTCAAGGGCCCTGAAGATGTCAAGTGATGTGTGACACTCCACCAGTGGCTCCATTGAGAGCTCCCTACATTTTTGAATCCCTGACTCAAGGTCAGGGAATACGCCTGTGATCAGGAGAACCGAGGATGCCCCCGATGCCCTTGCCCGGTAGATCTGGTACTCGTCGACCAGGAAGTCCTTCATGAGCAGGGGTTTACCGTAATCTGTGGCCCTGCTCAGCAGATCCAGGGAGCCTTTGAAGTATTTGCCGTCGGTTACTATGGATACTGCATCGGCGAGGTCCCGGTATACCTCCATCATCTCTTCAAGGCCCCTCTCTGATATTCTGCCCATTGATGGTGATGCCCTCTTGTATTCGCATATGAGAGATACTTTGCCTCCTCCCACTGCAGCTGGAAAGCTCACTGGCTCGTCCATGACTGTTATATCATCCCTTAGGATGCTGAGGGGTGTTTTTTTCATGAGTTCCTTAACTTCGAGTTTCTTTGACCTTATAATATCCCTGAGCATGTGTTCACATCCTGAGGAAATTTCTAATGACGGTTCTTCCGCTTGGGGTTCCGGCTGACTCCGGGTGAAACTGCAGCCCGTAGACTGGATATTCTCTGTGCTTTATGGCCATTATAATTTCATCTGATGTCACAGCAGTTACCTCTATATCTGCAGGTGTGTCTTCGGGTCTGCATACGAGTGAATGGTACCTGGTTGCCCTGAAGGGATTTGGAACGTCCCTGAAGAGTTCTGATCCGTCATGGAATACCTCAACTATCTTTCCATGGACCGGTTCCCCCTGGTCAACCCTTCCGCCAAAGGCGTGGAATATGCCCTGGTGTCCAAGGCATACCCCCATGAGGGGCCTGTCCCTGAATTCCCCTATCACATCCATGCAAACACCGAAGTCACTCCTCCTTGAAGGATTGCCAGGACCCGGGGATATGATTATCTTTTCTGGATCCAGGGCCCTAAGATCTGATATCCTGGCCTCATCGTTCCTGAGGACCATTATCTCCTCATCCATCCCCTCATCCCTGAGGATCTCCCCTGCAAGCTGGTAGAGGTTATGGGTGAATGAGTCATAGTTATCAATTATCAGGATCACGACCATCACCTCCTGGCGATAAATGGTTCATCAGAATCAAAGCCCTCACCTGCCAGTTCCATTGATTTAAGGACCGCCATGGCCTTGTTCTGGCACTCCACGTATTCCCTCTCAGGTACGGAGTCATGTACTATTCCTGCCCCTGCCTGTATTCTTCCATACGCTCCCTCAGCGACCATGGATCTTATGGTTATTGCGAAGTCTGCGTTACCGTTCAGTGAGAGATAGCCCAGGGCACCGGCGTAGGCGTTCCTCGGCACCCCCTCAAGTGACTCTATTATCTCCATAGCCCTTATTTTGGGCGCCCCGCTCACTGTACCTGCCGGGAAGACCGCGCCAAGGGCATCAAGGGCGTCCATGCCCTTCCTGAGTCTGCCGGTTACATGGGAGAGGATGTGCTGAACATGGGAGAACCTCCTTATGGTCATGTACTCCGGTACCTGGACCGTGCCAAACTCAGATATTCTCCCGAGGTCGTTCCTTGCAAGGTCAACGAGCATGAGGTGCTCTGCAAGTTCCTTCTCATCTGACAGCAGTTCCGCCGCTATTCTCTCATCCTCATGGGGTGTTTTCCCCCTTGGCCTGGTTCCTGCGATTGGGAAGGTTTCAATCTGTTTATCCTCCACACGGACGAGCATTTCAGGACTTGAACCTGTTATCTCCCTGCTGCCAAGTTTCAGGTGGTACATGTAGGGGGATGGGTTAACCCTCCTGAGGGCCTCATAGAGGGCAAGCCTGTCACCACGGAGCCTGTAGTCAGTGGCATTTGAGAGGACTGCCTGGAATATTTCGCCCTCAGCTATCCTCTCCCTTGCCTCCTCCACCATTCCAAGGTATCTCCTCCTTGAGAACAGGGTCCCCATTCTCCTGTATTTAAGGTGCCCTGTTGGGGTTTCCTCGCGCAGCAGTTCTGATATTTCCGGGAGCCTGTTCTCCTTGAGGCTGATGTAACTGCATTCTCCTGTGAGGTGGTTGAACATGATACCGTCAAGGAAGAGTCCGAATTCAAAGTCCGGGAACTTTCCGGGGCTGAGGTTGATACTGTCAAAGAACCTTGCAGCCTGATAGGATATGTAGCCAACAAGGCCCCCGCAGAAGCCCCTGGATTTTCCAGCGGGTCTTGTGAACTGCCTCAGGAATTCAAAGGGGTTTTCTGTATCAAACTCCTCCCTTGATCCCTCGTGTTCAACTTCTATAAAACCTGAGCGGGCCCTTATTATCATCTGTGGCTCGAATCCCATGAATGAGTATCTTGCAAGGCCCGTGTCGCTTTCCATTGACTCCAGAAGGAATGATGAGTCGTATTCAGAATAAATACTCTTGAATAGTTCAAAGGGTTCTTTAAATTCTATCTTTTCCTTTACCGGGTTTTTCAGTTCTGTAATGCCAAAAACATTCACTCCTGTACATGCATATCACCTCTGTATCCACAAAGTACATATACACGGAGGTACTATTTAAATCTTGTCTGTATAATAATGTACATCAATGTGGTGAAGTGTATGTGGAAGCAGATAAAGCACAGATTTGAGGGATACCCCTCCCGCATGTATGTGGCCAGGAAGATCATAGACCTCGGGTTCAGAATAGACAGAAACGGCAAAATATACTGTGACGACGTTGAGATAAGCGATGTTGCCCTTGCAAGGGCTGTGGGGGTTGACCGGAGGACCGTGAGGGCGACGGCAAATACCATACTGGAGGACGAGAAACTGAGGGGCATCTTTGAGAACATGATGCCGGCAGGAGCCCTTCTGCGGGACGCTGCAGGTGAACTTGACTTCGGTGTGGTGGAAATAGAGGCCGACGCCCGGAACCCCGGGATACTTGCGGCGGCAGCGAGACTGATCGCAGATAAGGGTATAAGTATAAGGCAGGCCCATGCAGGGGACCCTGAACTCGATGAAACACCCAGGCTCACAATAATAACCGAAACCCCCATCCCGGGAGGCTTGCTCAAGGATTTCCTTAAAATAGATGGCGTCAAGAGGGTTTCAATATACTGAGATCATTGATGGTGGAGAAAAAACAGGGCCTAGCTTAAAATCCATGAGAAATCTGGTTAAATGGCGGAATATCATTATCTGAAGTATTTCATGGATTAACATGATCCCTGATCAGCTCACTGCTTTGAAGCGTGACACTCTCAGACATTTTATCCATTTTTAAAGTATGCGTGATTTTTTAATCCCGGCACCCTACTGCCTTCAACCAACGTAATAAGTCATTGCTGATCCGTATATATATATGAGTTTTTTGTATAGAATTATTATCAGTTAATGGGAGGTGTCCATGGTGAGAGGTTTTTATGTCCTGTTGCTGGTCGTGCTCCTCCTCGCGGTGTCTGTTAACTCTTCAGCCGCTGCAGACAACTCCACACTGGATGACACGGCCTGCGCAGACAACTGTACAGTCCTTGAAGCGCAGGGGGATGATGTAACGGGTGCACTGACCCATAATGTTACAGTGGATTCTGAGGGTGTGGTCCTCCAGACAAGGAACTACACCTGCGGACCCGCAGCACTCGCCACCGTCCTCCAGAGACTTGGAGTGAACACCACAGAGGATGAACTCGCAGGCCTTGCCGGAACAACCGAAGACGGGACCACCATGCAGGGCCTCCTGGAAGCCAGCAGGGCCAAGGGAGTGAACGCAACCGGCATGAAACTAAACATATCTGAACTCAGAGAAAACATGATCGCCTATACCATCAATGACGGCACCGGACACTACACCGTAATAAACGAAATCACCAATGACACGATCAAACTCGCAGATCCAAGCCTCGGGAACATCGAAATGAATATAGAAGAGTTCGCTGAGATCTACAGCGGATATGCACTGGTTATAAATGATCCCAATAATCCACAGGTCAACGAAACTACAGATCAAAGCAACAAGAATACAAACTCATCAGAAAACCATAAATAACCTGACAGATACCACCTCTGCTGTGAAGGCAGACAACAGAACTCTGACTGATAAGGAAATGAAGAACATTAAAGGTAAGTGCTGGCAATTCCTAGCGCCTGTTACAATAGGTACAATAATCATTTCAGTTAGGAATAAATACGTGCCAAAAAAGTACTGGTGTTACATTGCTTATCATCCTCCGTTCAAAAAAGTGAGAGCTTATATCGGGAAAGACCACAGGATCCATTATATAGAATACGATGCCTAGACAAATACACATGTAAAAAGACGTCTATTGCATTTTATTTTTTTAAAATTAAATAACTGGAGGGTACTAAATGGAAAATAAGCCAATTATAATCAGCTTACTGATAGCATTCATAATAACTACCATTATCTCTCTTACAGGGTATATGGAAGGTACTGGACTGATGCCGCAAAAAAGTGCCATAAGTTCGTGGATAATATTACTAGATATATTTGTTGTAGGTATGACACTAGGTTTAATAGAGGCTATTTTGGGTTGGATAAAAGGAAAAGGAACTTACGTTCATATTAATATTAGAAAATCGCCCGAAAAACTTTTAATTAGTGTTTTAGTTACAGTGGGGTTCAATTTTTTGGGTTTGTTAATTTCTTTAACCTCAAAGGTTCCTCTTGAAGAAAGTATATTTACAACTACAATGATTGGTTTCATGGTGGTTGCTCTAATGTGTCTTCTGTATAGCACTATGATAATAAGGCAAGCGCCTGCGTGAAACATGAAAATCAAAGCTTAAAACCGTATAAATGATGAGAGGTGGACTAACCCAAAAATATAGTCTTCATAAGAGTGAGTGGAGCCTGTGAGACCCCCAGGCCTTTAAGCTATAGAGGATGGCATCATGAGGACATACAATGGATACTGGGGATATTATCCCCCTATAATATTCATGATAGACATACCCACATCAGAAATCACAGATAGGAATCCGCAGAAATCATGGTATACCATGTGAAAAATGAAAAAACCCTATTTTTCTTAAATTCCTTATTTTCGGCTTTTCCGAAACCAATCAAAGAAAAATAAATGGAATGGAACTGTTAGCATCACAGCTCCAGGCTGTCCTCCTCTTCGAGGGCCTTCAGAAGTTCATCCCAGGCTTCAAGGGACTCCCTTGCCGCCTCATCAGACATCACCTCAATGGCGTAGCCTGAGTGAACAAGAACATACTTGCCCTCCTCAACATCATCCACAAGGTCAAGTTTGACCTGTTGCCTCACACCACCGAAGTCAACGGTGGCAATGTTATCCTCACTATCAATTTCAATAATCTGAGCAGGTGCTGCAATACACATTCAATAACCCTCTCCAAATTAATAGGATTAAAGTCAGAATACACTAATGTTTAGATAAAGATCCGTCACATATAAAGATTTGTGGGAAACAATGCCATTGAATTAATACCATGGTGTCTGATATGCGATGTGTTGTGATAGGGGGAGGGCCAGCTGGAAGGGCCGCTGCAATGGAGCTCGCAGCCCTCAACATGGACGTAATACTTGTTGAAAAGAAACTGATTGGTGGGACATGCCTGAACGAGGGCTGTATGGTTGTATGTGGCCTCAATGACGTTGCAAGGTTCCTTGATGATGCCCGGCAGCTCAGTGATCTTGGGGTGCTGGATGTTGAATGCTCAGCAGACTACCGCCGCATAGCCGGGGGTGTGAAGAGGACCCTTGAACATATAAGGCATGTCACCGAGAGGGAGACCCTGGATGCCGGTATTGAAATAGTGTACGGTGTGGCGGAGTTTGAGGATGATAGGCTCCTCGTTGAGGGGGAGGAGATGGACTATGACAGGCTCATAATCGCAACCGGAGCATCTCCCCTCATACCCCCCATTGAAGGCGCCAGCAAAGCCATAACATACCGGGACATCCTCGACCTCGACGGAATCCCTGATAAGCTCGTTATAATAGGTGGAGGAGTTATAGCAGCTGAATTTGCAGGCATATTCTCTTCCTTCGGATCAGAGGTCACGGTAGTATCAAGAAGCGGTTTTCTCAGTAAACTGGACCCCCTGATAAGGGACTATGTTTCAGAAAAGGTCCTCAGCGATGTCAGAATACTGGAGGATACATCAACCACAGAAATAGATGGATCAGGTGTTCAGACGTCTGGAGGCTACATAGAGGGCCTCCCAATGCTTGCAACGGGTCTCAGACCAAATTCGGATTTTTTGAAGGGTTTCCTTGAACTGGGACCCCGTGGAGGAGTTAAGGTGAATGACCGTATGGAGACCTCACGTGAGAACGTATATGCCGCCGGTGATGTTACGGGGGGCCATGGAACAACACCCGTTGCAAGGATGGAGGGGGTGGTGGCGGGGCTCAACGCCGCCGGTATTGAGAGGCGGGTTGATTACCGTTACCTCCCCTACTCAATCTCCCTCAGATACGATGTCGGATTCGTGGATATTCCTGGTGAGGGTGGGAGGGAAGCCGTGATACCCGGCCTTGCAGGGCCAGGGTCATTCTGGGGTGTTAATAATGGTAAAACAGGGATCAGCAAGGTCAGACTCCTTGATGATGGCACCCCCTCAGGTATATACTCGGTTGCGCCCGGTGCAAGGCTCATCATGCCCTACCTCTCCCTCCTGATGAGGCTCGGTGTGTCCATGTATGAGTTTGAGGGCTTCGTTGAGACCCACCCCTCCACGGATTCCATATACAAGCTCATGAGGTTCCTTTCAAGGTACTGAAGCAGTCGATGGCGCCCTGAGGGTTACTGTCTGCGGCCTGCCTCCTCCTCTATGATCTCCGCAATCCTATCTGCAGCCCCCATCACGTCCCCACTGTACTTCCTGGCAGCCCTCCGGAGCTCATCTGACCTCTCAAGTGCTGCTGAAACAGCCTCCACGATATCCTCAGGGTCAGCCTCAAGGACCGCGCCCCTGAATACAGCCCCCATATTGTGGTACCTCCCATACTTGACACCCCTCAGTGCCACAACAGGGACCCCCAGTGCGATGGCCTCATGGACCATCACACCATCATCCGAGAGTACAGCCAGGTCAGCGATGCTGTAGAGGTCCTTCACCCAGTCAATGTAGCCCAGGTTTATTATCCCCTCATGGTCGATTATCTTGAGGTACTCATCCCTCAGGGGGTGGCCCAGCACCGTAATGTTCGCCTCCATGCCTGAATCTGCCAGCCTCGCTGCGGCCTCAGCCATCGCCTTAAAGAGGGATGATCCCGATGAAAGGACTATGGTCGGTCTGTCAGGGTCAAACTGAGGGGGCATCCTCCTGCAGGCAATTTCAGGGTCGCCAAGAGTTATATCGGGGCTCATTGGATAGTATATGCTTTCAACACCCTCAATGTCCCTCCCGAAGAGGTCTGACTCGGGCAGGGCCACGTTCCTGTTAAGCCGGGTGCAGACCTTTGAATCGGTGGGTGTATTCAGGACCCCCACTGCAGGGACGCCTGCAATCTTTGCTGCCAGGCACCCCACAACGGCTCCTCCCCCTATTACACCTACAACCACGTCTGGCCGGATGCGTCTTATGAGCCTCCATGTCTCATAGATCGCCCGGGTGGTTCTGAGTGCTGCAGAGAGGAGTTTAGCTTTGCTTGCTGCATGGCCACCTGCCTGGGGTATCCTCACGCGGTGCCATTCAATGCCCCTCTTCCTGAAGAGTATCCCCGGTGCGCTGTGGTCAAGTGCGAATTCACATTCAAATCCTCTCCTTTCAAGTGCACCGGCTATATTAAGGGCCGTTATGGCGTCTCCTCCCATTCCGCGACCTGTTACCGTGAAAAGTGCCTTCATTATCATCACCAGCTCTATAAACATGATCTGTGAAAAAATCTCAGTGCAAAAACATCGTCTTAAAGTAGATTTAAATATTATACATTAAATAAGTGATTAATATGAACATAGGCCCCTATAATAACAGGCCGGACATGGGTCGCCTCAGGGAGATCATAAGGGTCATGACCAAGTACCACTTCGGGAACATCCTTGAGGCGGTTGGCCTTAAAAACAGGCTCTTCGAGACCCTTAAACTATATATAAAGAGCCCTGAGGAGGTACATGAACCCGCCCATGTACGTCTCAGGCTGGTTCTTGAGGAACTTGGAACAACCTTCATAAAACTGGGGCAGGTCCTGAGCACAAGGGCAGACCTTGTGGGTAGGGAGGTGGCTGAGGAGCTGGCCAAGCTTCAGGACGAGGCTCCACCGTTCCCCTTTGAGGATGTGAAGAGGGTCCTGGAATCTGAACTCGGAGTTCCCATGGAGGAAGTTTTCTCTGAATTTCAGGAGGAACCGGTTGCATCGGCATCAATAGGACAGGTCCACAGGGCCCGTCTAAGGAATGGTGATGCTGTTGCTGTGAAGGTCCAGCGCCCGGGCATAGCCGACACCGTGAAGAGCGACATAATCCTGATGAAGTACCTTGCAAAGCTTGCCAATGACAGGGTCCCCGGTTTGAGGTACTACAACCTGCCAGGGATAGTGGCTGAATTCGAGAGGGCCATCAGAAAGGAACTGGACTACCACCAGGAAGCCAACAACGTGGAGAGATTCCGTGCAATGTTCATGGATGATGAGACCGTTTATGCGCCCTACGTTTACAGGGAGTACTCAACAGGCAGGGTACTCACCATGCAGTATGTGGACGGTGTTAAGCTCACAGACATTTTAAAGTCAGATATAAAATTCAATGCACGGGTGATAGCCGAGAGGGGTGCCAGGTGTTACTTTAAACAGATATTCATACACGGGTTCTTCCATGCGGACCCCCACCCCGGCAATATTCTCGTCCAGAAGGGAAATGTCCTCTGTTTCCTCGATTTCGGGATGATGGGACATCTTGACCGTTCATTCAGGGACAGACTGGCAGAGCTTTTCATACTCCTTATGAACTATGATGTTAACGGTATAGTTAACCAGCTGAGGTATATGAACATCCTGACAGAGGAGACAGATCTTGAGGAGGTCAAGTATGACATAATAGACCTCCTTGACCGCTACTATGGTGCCGATGTCAGGAAGGTGGGGGAGATACTCACAGAGTTCACCATGCCTGGTATGATAAGGAGGCACAGGATAAGGATACCCCGTGACTTCGTGCTGCTTGCAAGGGTCATGAGCATGGCAGAGGACCTGGGTGAGAGGCTTGATCCAAGGTTCAATGGCCTTGAGGTTGCATGGAAGATGACCCATAAACTGATAAGAAACCGGCTCAACCCCCTGAGGAACCTTGATGAGGTGCCCGCGGCCATCATTGAACTGGAGCACATAATGAATGATCTCCCCCGTGGCCTGATAAGCGCCCTCCAGAAGCTGGAGGAGGGTAAATTGAAGATGGAACTGGAACACCGGAACCTTGACGAGATATCGGTGCGGATTGAACGGTCGACCAACAGGATATCACTTGCCATGCTCGTATCGGCACTCATAATAGGTTCATCGCTGGTCACGATCCCCCGGGAGGCCCTCATACTCGAGAAGTTCCCCTTCCTCGGGATATTCGGTTTTGCTGTGAGTTTTCTGATAGCCCTCGCACTCATAGTATCCATAATAAAGTCAAGGCGACTTAGCTGATGGTTAAATCACCGATTTTCTGATCCATGAGATGCATACGGATTGAAGAGAAGCCTCCTCACACCCAGTGCGATTAAAACCGGGTTATCAACCCTGAAACTTCTTCTTCCAAGTAAAATTCTCCTCAGAAGATCCCCCAGGCCTCCGCCAGTCATTACATCCATGTAGAGGTCGCCGAAGGTTGGGTTTTCAATTCCGAGTTTCTCCTCAAGGAACCCTGTGAGGTTCCCCCTCCTGAGTATGGCTGTGACGAGGGGGGCTGTGAGAAAGAGCATGAGAACTGACCATGCGCCTCCGGCGACGTAGAATGCAAGTCCCAGGGCCACTGCAAAGGTGTGGTTCCCGACCTCGCCCATCATTATCCGTCCCAGGTAATCCAGGGGGGAGTAGGCAGCGCATACAGCCAGTACCAGGAGGGGTAGGTGGATGTCTGAACCAGCCGCGAATGCAATGGCTGCTGCCAAGAGGGACATGATTACTGTCAGGCTGCATGCAACACCAGGCTGCATATCTGCAATGTTAAGGGGCTGTATCATGAGGGCCACCAGGAGGGCGACCGGTCCCATGATTGGGTATGTGAGGATGGTTACCGCTATGATACCAAGGCCCCTTGAGAGCTGACCCCACTCAACTGGAAGGTCACGGATCCTTCTCCTTCCTGATAGGTCATCGATGAAGGCCAGGAGGCCCATGATGACAACAGGTGCCCTCAGGGGCTCCGGCATGAAGACAGAGAGTACAATCCAGGGCACCAGACCCGTGCCCCGTGGCGTTCCTCCCCTCACATCAGTGTAGAGGTTCGAATCCCTCATACGTGATATGAGAGCCGCCATGAGAGGTGTCAGTGCAGCTACAGTGAATGCAGCCACCATTATGGAGCCGGGATCCTGTGAAGCATGCAGTATGAATAGCGCATCCATTCCAGATCACCTGAAACCCGCTGATGTCTGGACCACAACATTCCTTAGGCCCTCATCAATCATCACATCCTTCACCCTCATCATCTCATCCTCAGATGGTCTCTCAATATCCCTGCGCCTGAATTCGGGTCTGTAATCCAGGACGGTTACCTGAACGTCCCTGTTTATGGATGATATCCTTGAGGCCATGGCTGAGAGCTCATCCATGGATATGAGTGACCTGCTGTAGGGCACCCCCAGGCCCATGAAGATGTCATGGTGGTTCTCTGAAAGGTACCTGAATGCATTCCATGAATTCTCAAGGTAAACCCTGGCGGTTTTCTCATCATGCAGCCCTGATATCTCCATGAAGGTCTCAGGCCTGAGACCCTTGAGGTCAATCCCTATACGGTTCATTCCTGAATCCAGGAGTTCATCCAGATATTCAGGGGTAAGAATGGTTCCGTTGGTGTCAACATGGACGTTAACATCCCCTTTAAGTTCCCTGATTGCCCTGATGGTTGTGGAGAGCCATGTCCTGTTGAGAGTGCATTCACCGCCAGATATGGTGACAGTGCCAGTCCTGTAGATGGATTCAAGGCCCATGAGGATCCCTGCTGTTTCATGGGGGTCAAGCAGGTTTCCCTGTGATGTGAATGCAACCTGACTGTTCTGACACTGGGGACATCTCAGGTTGCAGCCATGGGTGAAGCACACCACCTCAACGGGAGCCCCTGTCTTCTCAGAAAATGGAGTTCCAACTCCACCGGCTGTGTGGGGACCAAAGCTGCTCACATACCTGAGTGGAGGTTCCGGTGCCGTCTCTATGACCATGCCCTCAGAGAGGGGTGTTACACAGGATGGTGCGATGCAGCCATCAATGGATACACTGCAGGCAAGGCAGGCCCCGGACCCGCAGGGTGAGAATACATCCCCCTCACCCGGAATCATAGCCCTTCTAAGGCCCGCCCCCTCCAGGGCATCTCCAACTGTGCCTCCTGATCTGACATCCCTCCCATTCACTGCTACCGTATATTCTTTAGTTTCAGTCTCCCCTGGCAGGATCGCGTCCTCAGGACATACAAGGAGGCATGCCCTGCAGCCAGTGCAGTTTTCACTGCATTTCAGTTCGCGGCAGTTTCCACATCCCCTGCATCGATCCTCAAGTCTCCTGAACATTCTGAATCCCCCTGAAGTCACTGGATCTTGAATCTTAGAATCCCTGCCAGGCCTCCCAGTGATTCCAGCTGCTTTCCACCCTCGTGTTCACTGCTTATGAGTACCACGGAACCGCCCATGCTCTCAACCATGTCGAGGTAGCCCTCAATGTCCTCCCTGCTAACAACCCTGTCCAGTACCAGGAGCTTCTCAACGGCCCCCATGTTAATGGCATCCATAACCTCAACCTTACCATAGACAACGGAGTCAGGGTCCCTGGCCAGCTTCTCAAGGAACTCGTTAACGTTCCTTATCTCAGAGGCGATCCTCTTCTCTGATGATACCCTTTCAACCGTCCCCTTCCTCAGGACCTCGGATATGCCTGCGCGCCCCCCAGTCCCGGTGTTCTCAAGTACCGCCTTCTTTGCGATTTCAGGATACCTCTCCATGAGGTAGTCATAGAAATCTGACTTGTAAAAGCCTGGTCCCGCTATTATGATTGTCTCAAGGTCTCCATACTTCTGGAGTGACTCCACGATGCTCTCATAGAATTCCCGCCTCAGTTTACCCCGGTCCCTCTGCTGTATTCTCTTACCAGGAATGTGGCCTGTTATGGGGCCCCTGTACTCCACCCCGTACTGTCTTATGAGGCCCAGTTCAGCGACATCATCCTCCATTACAAGTATGATTGCCTTCAGATTCTTTGATGCCCTTACAGCCATCCTGAGCCTCTTAAGTGTCCATCTGCTCCAGTGCTCCTTCTGGATCCTCAGGGGTGTGTTGAGTTTTACCTCAAGGGTGTGATGGGAGCCCATGGGTACAAGGTCCTCAGGGCCTCTCTCTATAACGCCGGTGGCCCTCAGTCTACCGGTGTAAATGTGGAAGCTGACAGTTTCCACCCTTATCCCGAGGTAAAATGTCTTTTTAACTCCCCTGTCACTTCTTATCTTCTCTCCACTGGTATCCTGTATCCTCCTCGTGGTCCTGGCTGATAGGAGGTCTCCCTCCTCTATTATGTGTGAGAGGTGCCAGAGATCATCAAGGGTTTCGGGTACGAGTTCAATGACACCGTTCTTCTCATCCTCTTCAACTATCCTCATGGATTCACCCTGAAAAATCATTGGCGGAGTTAATGATAATATATAAGAATGCTATTATAAAACTAGGAGTATTCTCATGGAAGGCTTCGGAGTGTAATGTGATGGGTGACTATGGATCTGGAACTGCAATCTTCCTCAGTATAATCGCCGGGTTTGTGATGCTCTTCTTCATCGATGGACTGTTTGTTTACACCTTCACCGGCTTTCTGGCAACCTACCTCACAAGGCCAGATAGGAGAAGCGCCGGGGAGGGGGGTACCGCATCCCTCATACTTGCTGTTCTCAGCTTTGCCTCCGGGATGATATTCGGGCCAGAGATGCCTGGAAGAATCGCTGGACTTGTTGGACCTGATGTGTTCAGTCTGTCAGTGGGATTCTTGATTGTATGTGCCATCAGCCTCCTCCTTGGAAGTATCGGAGGTTACATAGCTGTTAAGGCCTTCAGAAATGATGTGGATAGGCTGTGAGTACTTGATGTCATGGATAATGAAACGGTAGGTAAGATGATTATCAGCATCATAGGGGGTACCCGTGGACTTGGATACTGGATAGCCAGGTTCCTGAGGAAGGAGGGCTTCAGGGTCATAATCACCGGGAGGGACCCTGATACTGGCAGATCAGCCGCCGGAAGGATAGGTGCGGAGTACTGCCGTGACAATGTGAGGGCTGCCTCAGTGGCCGATGTTGTGGTTGTATCCGTCCCGATAGAGGTGACCTCGGATGTCCTCAGGGAGGTTGCGCCCCATGTAAGGGAGGGCGGACTCCTCATGGATGTGACCTCAGTCAAGGAGGAGCCAGCCAGGGTCATGGAGAGGTTCATAGCCAGGGGCGCCCACTACATCCCGGCCCATCCAATGTTTGGACCCCGTGTATCATCCCTTGAGGGGCAGGTAGTCGTCCTAACACCCTCCGGGGATAACCCCTGGCTTGATGATGTGATCCGGTTCCTTGAGGAGAGAAAGGCCCGTGTGATAGTCACCGACCCATCCACCCATGACCGTATGATGAGTGTTGTTCAGGTCCTCACCCACTTCGCCTACATAAGCATAGCAGCCACACTGGAGGCTGAGGGTGTTGACATAAGGGAGTCCCGTAAGTTTGCAAGCCCAATCTACAACCTTATGATAGATACGATAGCCAGGATAGTGGCCCAGAACCCCTACCTTGCCTATTCGATCCAGACCCACAACACCTACGGGCAGGAGATGCGTGATTGTTTCCTGAGAACTGCTACCAGGCTAAACGAGATGCTGAGGGATGGGCGAATGGATGACTTTGTGTCAGGGATGGGTCTTGCAGCCAAGAACATAGACGACGTGGAGGCATCACTTGGCCGATCAGATAAGGCCATAGAGGCACTTAATCAGGAACTGATTGTGCTGAGGAACTCTGTTGGTCAGGAGATTGGCATCAAGCACATCTATTCAGGCAGGGTGCATGTTGGTGTACTTGAGTCTGTTACACCTGACTATGCCATGCTGAGGTCCGGTAAGAGGGTCATGAAGTTCAAGATCTCCAATATCAGGGTGCTGTCAGAGGAGGAACTCCGCCGCTGGAAGGTTGAAAACCTTGATCTGAGGGTCTATGATGTATCTGCTCTTTTTTCTGATTCCGTGGATCCAGAGGTCATAGCACACCTGATTGGTCTACTTGACTGTGTGGTTGATGTGAAAATTGTTGACCTTTACCGTGGGCCCCAGATACCCCCTGATCATTTCAGCTTAACCCTCAGAGTTAAGGTGTTTGACAGGGAGTGTTATGAGGAGATTCTGGGTGTTCTGAGGGGTATCGGTGCCTCAATAAGGTGATCCTGACCCTTTCTGTGTAACTCTGTTTAATACCCCATCGCACAAAATCCATCTAATAGTATATAAACTTTACCGAAACATTTATATATGATTACCTGTACATGTATTATAGTAACCTAAGTTTACTAAAATATTCCGTTAAATTAAATATCAACCGGAATCATAATAATAATCATAAAGAGGTGGGTTGTATGACAAAAAAAGAGATAAAATTAAAGGTTGCAGAGGCCCTGGCCCAGCAGGACGTCGGGAGGGGAATAGCCCGTGTGGACCCTGCATGCATGGAAAAACTGGGTCTTTCGGATGGAGACATAATTGAAATAGAGGGCAAAAAACTGACAGCTGCAACTGTAGTATCATCACAGTCCGACATAGGACTCGGAATAATAAGGATAGACGGATACCTCCGTAAAAACGCCGGCGCATCCATAGGCGAAGAGGTGACAGTCAGAAGGGCCGACGTCAAGGACGCCCAGAAGGTCGTTCTGGCCCCAGTGGACCAGGAGGTCATAATAAGGGGGGACATAAGATCAGCATTCCTCAACAGGGTACTTGTTAAGGGAGACATAATAGTATCAGGTATCAGACAGCATATATCCGGCGGCGGACTCTTCGACGAGTTCTTCAGGGACTTCATGGACATATCACCCCTCGGAGAGATCAAACTGGCCGTCGTATCAACAAGTCCCGCAGGTGTTGTGCGTGTAACACCCTCAACACAGGTCGAGATGCAGCAAAAACCCGTGGACGTCAGCAAACTCGAGGGCGTCAAGAACCTCGTTGATGTCACCTACGAGGACATCGGAGGCCTCAAGGAGGAGGTCAAAAAGGTCCGGGAAATGATAGAGATCCCCCTCAAGAGACCGGAACTCTTCGAAAGGCTTGGAATAACACCACCAAAGGGTGTGCTCATGCACGGACCACCAGGAACAGGTAAAACACTCCTGGCAAAGGCCGTTGCCAATGAGAGCGACGCCCACTTCATAGCCATCAACGGACCCGAGATAATGAGCAAATACGTCGGGGGATCCGAGGAGAGGCTCAGGGAATTCTTCGAGGAAGCAGAAGAGAACGCTCCATCAATCATATTCATAGATGAGATAGACGCCATAGCACCCAAAAGGGAAGACGTGAGTGGAGAGGTTGAAAGGAGGATCGTTGCCCAGCTCCTCACCCTGATGGACGGCCTCAAGAGCAGGGGCCAGGTTGTTGTCATAGGTGCAACCAACAGACCTGACGCCCTTGACCCTGCACTCAGAAGGCCGGGCCGCTTTGACAGGGAAATCGAGATAGGAGTCCCTGACAGGGAGGAAAGGAAGGAGATACTCCAGATACACACCAGGGGGATGCCCCTTGCAGATGACGTTGACCTCGATGAACTGGCAGAGATAACCCATGGATTTGTGGGTGCAGACCTTGAGTCACTCTGTAAGGAATCCGCCATGAGGGTCCTGAGGAGGGTGCTCCCGGAGATAAAGGCTGATGAGGAGATACCCAAGGAGGTCCTCAAGAAGATGGTGGTAACAAGGGCCGACTTCAAGGACGCCCTCAAGGAGATACAGCCATCAGCCCTCAGGGAGGTCCTGGTACAGGTCCCCAACGTTTCATGGGACGACATAGGAGGCCTGGAGGGCGCAAAGCAGGAGCTGAGGGAGGCTGTTGAGTGGCCCCTCAAGTACCCCGACAGATTCAAGAAGTTCGGAATCAGACCGCCAAAGGGTATTCTCCTGCACGGATCACCGGGTACCGGTAAAACACTCCTGGCAAAGGCCGTTGCCAATGAGAGCCAGGCAAACTTCATAGCGGTTAAGGGTCCGGAGCTCCTGTCAAAGTGGGTCGGTGAATCAGAGAAGGGTGTGCGTGAAGTTTTCAGAAAAGCACGTCAGACAGCTCCCACAGTGATATTCTTCGATGAGATAGACTCAATAGCCTCAGTGAGGAGTGGAAGCACCGCCGACTCCGGCGTAACCCAGAGGGTGGTCAACCAGCTGCTCACAGAGATCGATGGACTTGAAGAGCTGCAGGATGTGGCGGTTATAGCCGCGACAAACAGGCCCGACATCCTCGACCCCGCACTCCTCAGGCCTGGAAGATTCGACAGGCACGTCAAGGTTGAGGATCCAGATAAGGAGGCAAGGCTCGCAATATTCAGGGTCCACACAAAGGACATGCCCCTTGCAGATGACGTTGATCTTGAAAAACTTGCAGAGAAAACTGAGGGATACGTCGGTGCAGACATTGAGGCTGTATGCAGAGAAGCCGCCATGCTGACCCTCAGGGATAACATGGACGCCGAGGAGGTCTCAATGAAGTACTTCCTTGAGGCCATGGAGAAAGTAAAACCAAAGGGCGGCGTAGAGGAGCAGGTCCAGTACCACTAACTCCTCGATAACTCCCTTTTTATAACTCCTTTTATTTTTGCAGAACTTCTATTTTTAAGGTCTCCTGTGATTTAATTTTATACTGACTCCAAAATGTAATTAGGTGAAAACTGAAGGGTCACCTAAAAATCATCAGCATAGTTCCCATAACCATTATTCTCCAGAAGTTCCTTTAGAGTTTTTTTCAGATCGCTAATTTCACAGATTGCAAAATCTTTAAGATTTGAATATTTGCTCTCTAAATCAAGTATATCTTTTAACTTGTTCTCTAAGTCAGATAATTGCTCACTCTTTTGCCCTTCCCTGGGCTGATCTGGAACTGTAATCAGGAGAAGAAATGGAGATTCCACATCATAAGGTTTTCCATTGATTTTAACTATACGTGTTAGTGCGTAGAGTGGGACTGGCCCGGCAATTTCTTTGGGAGTGGCCACAGTTTTTGCCTCGATGGCAAGGAAGGGTTCTTCATCATCAAAAATCATGATATGAGAAGTCCCTACCCAATGAGATCTTTCTCCGTCATGCAAATCACTCTCATCATACAATCTGATGCTTTTTATACCCTCTCTGTTCTGGACATATATGTTTTGATCCTTCAAAGGACCTGCGATATCCCTATAGATTTTATCTAAATACTTAGATATTTCACTCATTCTAACCCCCCTACCATGTACCTTTTCCTTTAATGGTTAGATACAGTTAACAATTTTCTCACTTATAAACTTTTGATCAATCTTTTGATCAGATGCTTAGAACTACATAGTAATCATAAACATAGGGCATATGATGGATGTGATCAAGGACTGTTATGGAAAAAATGTCAGTATCACTCATTCTTATAAGATCTGAATTCATGAAATCCCGCCCCAGTGCACTGAATGGCGTTATTGAGGGCCTCTCTGAGTTCAGTGATCTCACCTGAGATTAACACCCCCAGGGCCCATTAACTATTTTTAAGTGATGACCCACAACCTATTATCTACAGACAAGGAACTCCAAGATGTTAACCGGGTGATGCAATGCCATATAAAGTTAAAGATATTTCACTGGCCCCTCAGGGCGAAAAAAAGATCAGATGGGTTCAGGAACACATGCCTGTACTTGAAAGGATAAAAAGTGACTTCTCAGAGGAGAAACCATTCAAAGGAGTCACCATAGGATCATGCCTTCACCTCGAACCAAAGACCATAAACCTTGGTCTCACACTCCAGGCAGGTGGTGCAGAGGTCGCCATGACCGGATGCAACCCCCTATCAACCCAGGACGACGCCACAGCCGCGGGGGCGAAGATGGGACTCAACATGTACGGGTGGCGTGGGGAGACAAACGAGGAATACTATGAGAACATACACCGCGTCCTGGACCATGAACCTGAAATCCTCATAGACGATGGTGCAGACATGATATTCCTTGTCCACCGGGAGAGACCGGAGCTCCTTGATGGGATAATAGGTGCCTGTGAAGAGACAACCACTGGTATAAACCGGTTGAGGGCAATGGCAGCCGACGGAGCCCTCAAATTCCCTGTGATGGCGGTGAACGACGCCTACACCAAGTACCTCTTTGACAACCGCTACGGTACCGGACAGTCAACCTTTGACTCCATAATGGGGACCACCAACATGCTGATAGCCGGGAAGACCGTCGTGGTCTGCGGCTACGGGTGGTGCGGTCGCGGTATAGCCATGAGGGCTGAGGGACTTGGAGCCAGTGTAATAGTGACCGAAGTGGATCCCATAAGAGCTCTTGAAGCACGTATGGATGGTTTCAGGGTTATGAAGGTTTCAGATGCTGTTAAGGAGGCCGATATACTCATAACAGCCACCGGGAACACAGACGTGGTTTCTGAATCCGAATTCATGAACATGAAGGATGGCTGTGTCATGGCGAACTCCGGCCACTTCAACGTTGAGATAAACCGGGAGGCCCTTGAAGAGCTCTCAAGGGAGACAGAAAAGGTTAAGGAGGACATCGAGGTGTTCATAATGCCTGATGGACGTAAACTATACCTTCTGGCTGAGGGCAGGCTTGTGAACCTTGCATCCGAGCGCGGCCAGGGTCATCCTGCAGAGATAATGGATATGAGCTTTGCAATGCAGGTACTATCAGCAAGACACCTCCTCCAGGAGAAACCAGACCCGGGAGTCTACCGGGCACCCGATGAGATAGACCTGATGGTCGCCCGGATGAAACTCGATGCCATGGGCATTGATATCGATGAACTCACAGAAAAACAGAGACTCTACCTTGAAAACTGGGAAGAAGGAACCTGATCTATCCACAGGTGACAATATTGGGATTTTTCAGGTTGATAGATAAGGGGGATGGCCCTGTAAGGTTATTTGTGGGTGGTGTGCATGGAAGGGAGGGTCTCACCACCATAAGGGCCCTCAGAAGACTGGGTTTCAATGACATAGATAATGGCAGGCTGATAATATACAGCTGCAACCCCACTCCCTACATCAGCACCCTCAACCCTGACTACTACAGGAGCCCCCAGGGGAGGGAGATACTCAGACTCATAGAGAAGTACCGGCCATCAACCTACCTTGAGGCCCACTGCTACCGCAGGGAAAGCTATGATAAGCTCACAGATCCGTCAAGGAAGTCATCTGAGGGTGTTCCTCCACTCATAGAACTTGAAGAGGGTGTGCTTATAGGATCGGTGTCTCCACATATACGTAAGAAGCTCTTCAAACGTGATGATATCTGTCTCACAGTTGAGATGCCATGTCTGGATGGTGGATCAGACAGGAGTCTTGATGTCTATGTGGAATTCCTCAGGACGGTTGCATCCTCGGAAAGCAGGAAAGAACTTGAACTTCGCCTTGAAGGCAGGTATCCTGTGCAGGTTGAAACCGCGAGAAGATATGCCCGGGAGTTCTTCGGGGAGTACCCGCCATTCTGATAGAGGATCCTGGACTAAAATCCCTGAAATCCAGAAGGGACATGGTACCCCCTTCAGCGTATGATCTTCTGAGAGTCTATAAAGATCCGGAGAGGGTGAGAGAATCAGCAGGCTGAAATCATATATAAAGAGGCTCATAAGACTTGTTGAAATGGAGAGGGAAGCCGAAATAAGCGCCATGATGAATGAGATAAGGAGGCTTTCCCCCAGACAGCGCGAGAGGGCCGGAAGGGCTGTGAATGGATTGAACGGTAAGATAACCGGGAGAGAGCTGGGATTTCACCTTGTCAAGTACGGAAGACGTGACCCCATAGACACCCAGATCTCCGTGGGTGACCTCGTCCTTATAAGTAGGGGAAACCCCCTCAGGAGCGACCTGACAGGTACCGTTGCAATGAAGGGTAAGAGATTCCTGGTTGTTGCCCTTGAACATGTTCCTGGATGGGCCCTCAAAAATGTAAGGATAGACCTCTATGCCAATGATGTGACCTTTCAGAGAATGATTGAAAACCTCAAATCCCCAACCAGAAACGTTCTCAGGGTCCTGGGTTTCCTCTGCGGTACAGAAAAACCTTCAGAGGGGGCTGATGTGGTTGATTTCCAGGCTGTGGACCCAGAACTCAACGAATCACAGATGGAGGCCATCAGGATGGCCCTTGGATCAGATGATTTCTTTCTCATACACGGCCCCTTTGGAACCGGTAAAACCCGCACCCTCCATGAGCTAATAAGGCAGGAGGTCATGAGGGGCAGCCGGGTCCTTGTAACCGCCGAGAGCAACGCAGCAGTTGATAACCTCCTTGAGGGAATTGCAGGTCATGTTAAATGCGTCCGCCTGGGACACCCCCAGAGGGTTTCAAGGGAAAACCTGAGGGAGACCCTTGCCTATAAAATTGAAAACCACCCTGAATACAGGAAAGTCCAAGAATACCAGGAGAAGATCGATGAACTCATAGAGGAACGTGAGAGGCACCAGAAACCCACCCCACAGATCAGGAGGGGCCTCAGTGACACCCAGATACTCATCAACGCCACAAAGAGGAGGGGTGCGAGGGGCATCTCACCCAACGTCATGATCTCAATGGCCCGCTGGATAGAGACAAACCAGAGGATAGATGACCTCCACAGTAAGCTTCAGGAGGCAGAGATGAGAATCGCTGACAGGATACTCCGGGAGAGCCAGGTTGTCCTTTCAACCAACTCCTCTGCAGCCCTCGAGTACATAGATGGCTTAAAGTTCGATGTCGCCATCGTCGATGAAGCATCCCAGGCCACAATACCAAGCATACTCATACCCCTTGCAAGGGCCCCAAGATTCATACTGGCAGGGGATCACAGGCAGCTCCCACCCACAATACTCAGCAGAGATGCATCCGAACTTGAGAGGACACTCTTTGAAGAACTTATCGAACGCCACCCGGGCAGATCCAGGATGCTGAACTGCCAGTACCGCATGCACCCGGCCATAATGGAGTTCCCCAACCGTGAATTCTATGATGGGAGGATAAGGGCCCATCCATCCCTTGAGGATATAAGCATCAGGGATATCATCGAGGATGTCCCTGACTCCGATATCTGCCGGAAACTCGCAGATCCCGACCCCGTCCTCTTCATTGACACTTCAGGACTGGATGGCTGTGAGCGCAGGCTAAAGGGTTCAACCTCAATACAGAACCCCCTTGAAGCGGACCTTGCAGTTATAATCTCCCGTTCACTCATGAGGATGGGTGTTAAACCTGAGGAGATCGGTATAATAACCCCCTACGATGACCAGGTAGACCTCATCTCATCCATGATAGATGTCGAGGTGAACAGTGTTGACGGATTCCAGGGACGTGAGAAGGATGTTATAATAATCTCAATGGTTAGAAGCAATCGGAATGGCAGTATAGGGTTTCTGAAGGATTTAAGGCGTCTAAACGTTTCACTCACCCGTGCCAGACGCAAGCTCATAATAATAGGGGATAGCAAGACACTCTCAGCCCACCCATCCTACAGGCGGCTCACTGAATTCTGCAGAAAAAGGGGATTCCTTGATGAACCCGGCCTCGATGAGGTCAGGAAGTGGGGTGCTTCATAAAAATTAATGCTTTCAGAACCAGTCCTCGAGGCTCTTCTGGGTGGAGGATGCGCCCTCAAATTTTTTAAGTGCCGCCCTCACACGGTCCTCTGAAAAGCCGTGTTCAGTGCACAGGAACTCGATAACACCTTCCACGTCAGGTTTTCTCCACCTGATCTCATAGTCCTCTGAAACCTCTGGCTCCAGAAAGATCCCCCTGAGGACCCGGGGGTCGCCACCTATGTCAGCTTCAAGGTCCCTGATGACGTTGAAAATGTCGCCCTTCTCCCTGATGAGTTTGAGTCCCCTCCTTGCGCCTATCCCCTTTACACCCTCATTGAAGTCAGTCCCGACGAGTAGTGCCATATCCACGAGCTGTGTGTGGCTGATTGAGAGTTCCCTGAGGGTGGACTCCAGTTCAATGATCTCGGGGTCCTCAAGTTTTCCGCTGATGGTGAGGTTCCTTACAACCCTTGGGGCGCCGAAGAGGAGACAGTCATAGTCCTGGGATGCCACGGCCCATGCATCGCCCATCTTAACCATGTATGATGCCTGAGCCTCCCCCTCACCGGGTGCCTGTACATAGGGTATTCCCAGAAGTTCCAGGAGCCTCTTTGAACTCTCCAGTATTTCTGAGGACATCCTTGCGGACCTTACAGCATATTTTCTCGCCCTGTCAATGTCCCCCTCCTCAAGGGCCCTCTTCCACTCAACCTCAGATTTCTTCCGGATATCAGCCCTCCTGCTCACGGTCTCGCCCTTGAGGTGATGGGACCTTCCATCGAAGACATATATGACCCTTATCTCCCTCTCCATGACCGCGGCCGTCCTGTAGAGTATGCCGCTGAGGTGTGATGTTACTCTACCCCTGGAATCCATGAGGGGTGTTCCATCCCTCTGCCTTATGCTTGATAGGAACTGGTAGAGTGTGTTGGCTGCATCGACTGCAACTGTTCTTCCCCTAAGGTCCTCAAGGCGTATCCTGCGGGGTGATACAACATCCCTGAGTTTAACTCCCATATGAACACCCGGTGAATCTCTAAAACTCCTCCCTGAACCATTCGAAGGGGAAGGTCTCCTTTATCCTTATGAGAACCTCACCTTCATGGATGATGTTGTAGGTCCTTGTGAGCATCGGGGAGTCTGTCCCGAATATCTCCCTCAGCTGGGGGTTCGGGTTCTCAATGTCAAGGACCTCTATCTCCCTCCTTGACTCTATGTTATGCTTCTTCAGGATCCTCCCTATGGGTACATCGGCCCTTATGAGATCCTCCCTGAACCCATCGTCGAGCCTTGAGAGGGGGATGTATGATACTGCATGTATGAGGGGCTCCCTGTTTCCTATGACAACAACCCTGTAGTTTACAGGGTCTCCCATGGAGATGTTGAGCTTATCTGCTATTTCCTGGTTGCAGGGTATGAATTCCTGTTTCAGGGTCCTTATGGTCACTGTTCCCCGCAGAACGTCAAGTATCCTTGTTACCGAGCCGTCTGTTGAGAGCAGTATCTTCTGGGTGTTTGAGAGTTTCCCTATGAGCCTCTCAATACGTTCAATCTCCTCCATGACATTAACATCCATTTCATGCCTCCTGTTGAGGGGCGCTTATTACCCCTTCAATGGCGGATTCTGCGACGACTGCCGGGTTGGCCAGGTAGACGCTGGATGCAGGGTCACCCATCCTTCCCCTGAAGTTCCTGTTGGTTGTTGCTATGCTGACCTCCCCTGGGGCAAGGACTCCCATATGGGCCCCCAGGCACGGGCCGCAGCCAGGGTTGCAGACTATTGCCCCTGCCCTGATGAAGGTCTCTATTATTCCATCCTCCAGTGCCTTAAGGTAGATCTCCCTTGATGCCGGCGAGACTATGAACCTCACATCCTCATGGACCCTCCTGTCGCTTATAACCTCTGCGGCGATTTTCAGGTCCTCGTACCGGCCGTTGGTGCATGAACCCAGGAATGCCTCGTCTATGTGGGTTCCCTCGACCCTGTGGACAGGGCAGACGTTGTCAACATCATCTGGACAGGCCACCTGGGGTTCAAGGTCTGAGACATCGAAGTGGTGATCCTCCAGGTACTGGCTGTCCTCATCTGAACTGTAAACCCTGAATTCCCTGCCTGTCCTTGCCCTCACATAGTCAAGGGTCTGCCGGTTGGGCTCCATTATACCGTTCTTTGCACCCATCTCCACGGCCATGTTGCAGATGGTCATCCTCCCGGAGACATCCATGCTCTCTATGGTGTCCCCTGTGAATTCCACTGAACGGTAGGTTGCACCATCAACACCGATCTCGCCTATGATGTGGAGTATGACGTCCTTTGCATACACGTGGCCCTCAGGTTTACCTGTAACCTCGATTCTCATTGCCTCAGGTACCATGAACCAGGTTTTGCCTGTTGCAAAGACCATGGCCATGTCAGTCGCCCCCATGCCTGTTGCGAAGGCTCCGAAGGCTCCGTAGGTGCAGGTGTGGGAGTCCGCCCCAACAATGACCATTCCAGGTCTTACAAATCCCCTCTCAGGCAGAACCTGGTGGCATATGCCTGCTGCGTTCTGGAATATGTTCACTATACCCTGTTCCCTGGCGAATTCCCTTGTGACCCTCTGGAACTCCGCGGCACCTATTGTGTTGGCTGGTACGTTGTGATCAAATACCATGACTATCCTCTCGGGGTCCCAGACCCTAGCGGGGCCTCCCCTTGAGGCTATATCCCTGAAGGTCCTGATGGTGGGGGGTGAGGTGCCGTCATGGGTCATGGCGAGGTCAACCCTTGCCTCTATTATCTCGCCTGGTGTGACCTCCCTGAGTCCTGCTGCCTCTGCGAGGATCTTCTCTGTCATGTTCATTTTAACCACCTAGAAGTCTACAGGTCCCCTTACGGACTTCACAATCCTGTAGAAGAGTTCATCGTTGATGTACTTACCCTTCTCCCTGTTTTTCTTTACCTCCTCCACTATCCTGCAGAGTTCATCCCTCGTGACATCGATGCCGTACTCCTCAAGTTTGGCCTTGACCGCACGGCACCCGGAGTGTTTCCCCAGCACTATCTTGCGCTGGTGGCCTATCATCTCTGGAAGGAATGGCTCATAGGTTAGGGGCTCCTCTATGACCGCGTCGACGTGTATACCTGATTCGTGTCTGAATACGTTCCTGCCGACTATCGGCTTGTTCTCAGGTACCTTCATTCTTGTGTGTTTCTCCACAAGCCTTGAGAGTTCATAGAGGACGCCTATGTTGAATCCGAGGTCAACCTCATAGATTATCCTCAGGGCCATGATCAGCTCCTCCAGGGATGTGTTGCCCGCCCTTTCACCTATACCGTTAACTGTGGTTGAGACTGCAGTTCCGCCTGCAAGTAGCCCTGCTATTGAGTTAGATAGGGCCATTCCAAAGTCGTTGTGGCAGTGAAGTGCTATGTCAACCTTGATGTCCCTGCGCAGTTCCCTGACAAGGTAGTCCATACCCTGGGGGCTTATGGCACCCACGGTATCTGCAATGTGGACCCTGTCTGCACCATAGTTCTCGGCCTTCAGGTAGATCTGCTTGAGGAATTCGAGGTCCGTCCTTGTTGCATCCTCTGCTGAAAATGCCAGGAAAAGCCCGTGATCCTTGGCATACTCTATGGAGTTCATGCAGACGTTGAGGGCCTCCTCCCTTGTGAGTTTAAGTTTGTGTTTCAGGTGGAGGTCTGATGTTGCCATGAAGGTTATGACTCCATCCACATCACAGTCTATTGCTGCGTCGATGTCATCCTTCTTTGTCCTGCAGAGTGCCAGTATCTCTGCATTGAGGCCCTCATTTGCAATGGACTTCACTGAAACTCTTTCCTGTTCTGATACAACCGGAAATCCGCTCTCTATCTGATGTATGCCGAGCTCATCAAGTTTTCTGGCTATTTCAAGTTTTTCTTCTGTTCCAAGGCATACACCTGGGGTCTGCTCCCCGTCACGCAGTGTTGTATCGTAAATCGTGATCCTGTCAGGAAATTTTAATTCAGCTTCTTTATTGAAGGGGCTAACAAAGTATCTCAAGGGATTACCACCTTAATGCTTTATTAAAATGAATACTTGGCATTTATTTAAAATTAGATATATTAGTATAAAAGGTTTGAGAGTGCATCCATATTCCGGTGGCTGAAATATGGTGGGTCATGACGTGTTATGGTATGATAATGATCAGAGACCGCATCAGTGAATTTGAAATATCTGAGGATCATCATCCTTACTCCTCGCCCAGTTCAAGGAGCTCGAGGTATGACCTCCTCTCAAATCCGTCCTCGATGCCAAGTTTTCTGTAGAGCTCAAATATCTCCCTGAGGGCCCCGGCATAGTCACTTCCGTCGGGTAGATCCCTCTCAATTTCAAGGTAGGTCCCCAGGCCCATTACGGTGTCAATGGAAACTGTGAACTCTCCCACACTGTAGATCCTGCGTTCCTTTACGACCTCCCTCACCATCCTGAAGCCGAGGGATTCCAGTATCTCTGCGGCCGTCCCCGGGTCAGCGACCTCCGTCTCGAGTTCCTTTCTTGTCTTGCTCTCTTCATCTATCTTGGGGCCCTTGTAGGTGATGAAGGTCCTCCCACCGGATCTTCTTATCCTCAGGGCCTCGTCTGTCCTTGCGAAGTCCCTGTGGGGGGCGTTGAAATACAGGTCATGCTGCTCCTCTTCAGAGACATGAACGCCTCCAAGTGAGAGTATCCGATCAACCATCTCATCTCTATCATGAATTTTTGCCTTAACCTCAACCTCAATCAAATGCTACCACCCTTCAGTGCTCTAACACAGACATAATCATAAAGTAGAGTGCACATACCTGGATGCTCTAAAACAGTTTCAGAAACATCCATTACCACTCTTCAGTGCTGGCGATCTCAAGACCGGCGTATTCCCTCAGGAATATGCTCGCATCTTCCAGCTGTTCAAGGAGTGTCTCGATTATCCTGTCCACTCCCTCATAGGGGCCCAGGAGATCATCCCTCTCATCCATAAGAGCCCTTCTCCTTTTGACATCACCCCTGATGTCAGGGTCCCTCATTTTCTCAAGGTACTCCCTCCTTATTAATCTCATGTCCATATGGAGGTTGTACCTTATCCTCTTCAGATTCCTTATAGCGTCTTCAACCTCCCTCAGAATCCTGAGGGCCTCCTCCTCAGATGAGGGGTCTATTTCAATGCCCTCAATCCCAAGTTCCTCAACCTGTTCCTTGTAAAACCTTGGATCAATAACCACTTCATCCCCCTCTATTCATTAAGTATGTTAAATTATTTAAGGATGGTGCTTAAAATATGAAAAGAGTTTGATGATAGGCCACAATAATTCTTCAATTGAGGAATGATAAACGCTGAATATTAACCGCATTATTATTCATAATAACTAGTTTTTTACGTCAATATTAATATAGGTGCATTTAAATTTATATGTAGGTTTAACTTCACCGGGAGGTATCTAGTTGACAGATGTGGATATCAAAATAGAAAATATTGTTGCTTCAGCAACCCTTGGAAAATCCATTGATCTTCAGACAGTTGCAGAAGCCCTTGAGAATGTTGATTTTAACAGGGAACAGTTCCCGGGGCTTGTGTACAAATTAAAGGAGCCAAAGACGGCTGCACTGATCTTTGGATCAGGCAAACTCGTATGTACAGGAGCCAAATCAATAGAGGACTCCAAGAGGGCCATAAAACTGACGGTTGACATGATGAGGACCATGGATCCTGACATACCAGAGGAATTTGAAATAAAGATCCAGAACATTGTGGCCTCGGCGAACCTTGGAAAACCACTTAACCTTGAGGCTGTTGCCCTTGGACTTGAAAATACAGAGTACGAACCTGAACAGTTCCCTGGACTCGTTTACAGACTGGATGATCCCAAGGTGGTGCTCCTGTTATTCGGTTCAGGTAAGGTTGTATGTACAGGAGCCAAGAGTGCAGAGGATGCTAAACTTGGAGTTGAAAAGACTAAGGCAAGGCTTGCCGAGTTAGATCTGATTTAATGGTGATATTTTTGATTAAACTTGTAGTTTTCGATCTTGACAATGTCATTATTGATGGTGAAGCCATAGACGAGATAGGAAAAATCGCTGGCGTTGAAAAGGAAGTAATGGAGATCACCGAGAAGGCCATGCAGGGTGATGTTGACTTTGAATCCTCAATAAGGGAGAGGGTTAAACTCCTCAAGGGAACATCGGTGGAAGACATAAAGAAGGTTGCAGATGAACTGCCCCTAATGGAGGGCGCCGAGGAGACCGTGAAGACCCTCAAGGAGAAGGGGTACCTGGTTGCAGTTATAAGTGGAAGCTTTGACCTTGTGGCTGAACCCGTAAAGGAGAAACTCGGCATAGATTACCTCTTCTGCAACAGGCTCCATGAGGAAGATGGCATACTTACCGGTGAAGTGAGCGGACCCCTTGTGGAAAAATCAAAGTATGATGTCCTCTGCGGTATCCTTGAGAAGGAGGGTATAAGTCCCAGGGAGTGCGTTGCAGTTGGTGACGGGGCCAACGATATATCCATGATAGAGGCCGCACGTCTGGGCATAGCCTTCAATGCCAAGCCAGCCCTCAGGAAGAAGGCCGATGCAGTTGTTGAAGATAAGGATCTGCGCAGGATACTCCCCATCATTGAAAAAGTTGCAGAGGCTGATGATAAATTGAACAAGATGAGTTACGACGAAGTTATGGAACTCAAAAATGAATACGAAGACAAACTCTCAGCAATAGCCTCTGAAAGGGACGAACTGAACAAAAAAGCACGTGAAATGAAGGAACTGAGGGACAATCTCAACAGTGAACTTCGTGAAACACTCAACAGGGCTGTTGAACTGAGAGATAAACGTAATGAAATAAACTCCCAGGTCGAGGAGAACAAGAAGCTCAGGGACCAGATAAACAAGGAGATACGCAAACTCGAATGGTCCTCAGGAGGAAGGGACCGTATAAAGATTGAAAATGAGATCAAGCGAATAGACAAGATCATTGAAACAAGGGTCCTTGACATTAACAAGGAGAATGAACTTGTCAAGACAGCGAACGAGCTTCGAAAGAAACTCATGAAGATTCAGGAGGACGATGAAACCCGTGAAAAGGCCCTTGAACTCAGGAAAAAGTCAGAGGAGTACCATGAGAAGGTTGTGGCCCTCTCTGAGGAGGCCCAGGGTTACCATGAGAAGATGCTGGAGTACTTCAGAAAAACAGATGAGATACGCAAGAAGGCTGATGAGGCCCATGAGAAGTTCCTCGAATTCAGGAGGATGGCCTCAGAGAAGCATGAGGAATTCAAATCAACCCTCGGTGAGATACGCCAGATAAACGAGAGAATAAACGCCCTGAGATCAGAGAACAGAAGTGCCAGGAGAAGAGAAAGCAGGGAAAAGGATATTGAAGAAAAGGAAAGGGCCCGTGAAATATATGAGAAGTTCAAAGAGGGCAAAAAACTTACAAAGGATGAGATTCTTCTTCTCCAGAAGCACAGGATAGTTTAGGGGATCCTATGGGTGGAGAAAAATCCTCAGACAGAGAGAATATGGAACCAGAAAATGGGAATCCATGCGGTGTTGGCACATCAGACAGCGAAACGGTTTACACCAGAGATAATCCAGGCATTGAAGAAACTTCAGATGATGAAAAGATAGAAGAGTGCTTCATATGCCATAAGAAGTTCAACATAAACGCCGATGATTCAAGCCATTATCATTACGGTAAGTACCCCATGTGCAGTTACTGCAGTGACTTCTACGGATTCTACAGGTGAGATCCCTGAGTGGTAAGATGCATGAAGTTATAATCTGTGAGAAGCCCAAATCATCTGAAAAGATTGCCGGGGCCCTCTTTCCAGACGCCATGAAGAAAAAACATGGAAAGGTGTCCTACTGGGAACATGTGGAGGGTGATAAGAGGGTCACCATAGTATCAGCGGTGGGACACCTCTACTCACTCCGCCCCAGGCAGTCCAACGAAGAACACTTTTTTGACCTTGAATGGGCACCCATATACGAGATCGATAAGAAGAAGGGTTACGTTAAGGATTACCTTAACGTTATAAGGAAATTTGCAGCCGGCGCTGACCGCTACATCCATGCCTGCGATTATGACATTGAGGGTACCCTCATTGGTTTCAATGCCCTCAAATACGGTTGCGGTGAGGAGGCCCTCAGGAAGACCTCCAGGATGAAGTTCTCGACCCTCACCAGGGAGGAGATAAAGAGGGCCTACCAGAACCCCATTGAGGTCGACTATGGGCAGGTCGACAGCGGCGCTGCAAGGCACATACTTGATTTTATTTTCGGAGTAAACATATCCCGCTCCCTCATGAAGTCTGTTAAGGCGGCCACAAATCGTTTCATAAAATTATCCGCCGGGAGGGTTCAGACCCCGACCCTCGCAATACTGGTTGAACGGGAGAAGGAGATAAGGGACTTTAAACCCGTCCCCTACTGGATAATACGCGCTGAGCTCGGGGAAGGGATCATCGCCGAGAGCAAGAGGGGCAAGATCTTCAAGCGGGAGCTGGTCGACAGCATCCTGGAGAAGTGCCAGGGAAGTGACGCTGAGGTTAAGGATGTTAGGGTGAGGGACACCATCAGAAAGCCCCCGGTACCCTTCGACCTGGGGACCCTCCAGTCAGAGGCCTACCGTGTATTCGGATTCAGCCCCAAGAAGACACAGACAATTGCACAGAACCTCTACACCGAGGGTTACACCTCATATCCCAGGACATCATCCCAGAAGCTCCCGGAAAGTATAGGGTACGAAAAGATCCTCAAAAACCTTGCAAAGAACCCCCGCTTCGGAGTCCACATTGAAAGGCTCAGAGGCCCCCTCAAACCCCATGAGGGAAAAAAGGAGGATGATGCCCACCCGGCCATACATCCCACAGGTCTTCTTCCATCGGAACTCTCAAAGGATGAGAAAAAGGTTTATGACCTCATAGTCCACCGGTTCATAAGTGTATTCGGTGAGGATGCCATCCTCCAGACCATGAAGGTAGAACTTGAAATTGGAGAAGAGGAGTTCAGCTTCTCAAGGAAGAGGGTCAGTAAGGCGGGCTGGATGGAGAGCTACCCCTACACGAAGATGGAGGATGAAGAATTCCCTGAGATATCCGGCGGAGACTCTCTGGCTGTCAGGAGTGTAAGTGCAGATGAAAGGGAGACAAAACCCCCGGCAAGATACAACGAGGCTTCCCTCATCAGGGAACTCGAGAGGAGGGGTCTTGGAACCAAGTCAACACGTGCAGATATAATAGCCAAACTCTATGACAGGAAGTACATTGAGGGTAAAAAGATAAGGGTCAGTCCCCTGGGTGAGAACATAATTGACACCCTCACAAGGTACTGTGAGAAGATCACCAGCGAGGAACTCACAAGGCAGTTCGAGAGGGAACTCGAGGACATCATGAGGGGGAAGATAAGCAAGGACCGGGTTATAGATGAGGCCATCACAGAGGTAAGATCCATACTCAGTGACATAGAGGAGAACCTCAGGGACATTGGGAAGGAGCTCTACAGGGCCTACCAGGACAGCAGGGTTGTGGGTGAATGCCCCGCCTGTGGTGGGAAGCTCGTCATAAAATACTCTCCCAGAAACAGGAGCACCTTTGTGGGGTGTTCCAGCTACCCTGACTGCAGGACCGTTTACTCACTTCCAAAGGGCGCCAGTGTGCTTAAAAGTCTCTGTGAAAAGTGCGGTCTCCCCATGATATCCTATGGAAGGCCGCGGCAGAGGGCCTGTCTTGACCCAAAATGTGGTAAAAAGAAATCAGAGGTTGAAGAGGTTGTCGGTAAATGCCCTGAATGTGGTTCAGACCTCATAAAGCGCTCCGGACGTTACGGGGAATTCGTCGGTTGTAAGGGATTCCCGAAGTGTCGCTTCACCTGTTCCGTTGATGAGGTCCCCGAGGGTTGAACTGAATGTCAGTGATGCAGGAAATTGCTGGTAATAATTTCTTCAAGTATAAAGGTCTGAGGGTTGAACTGAATGTCAGTGATGCCTTTTGAGTTGTTCTGACCCTCATGGAACCCATAACCCCCAGAATTCAGAGGAACCAGAAAGACCCTCGAAAAAATATGAAAACTTATAAGTCACCGGATCAAAAACCTTATTAACATCATTAAGGTCCTGAATTTATTACCAGATGAAAGAGGCGGTGAAATGGATATCCAAGGTTTGCTTGAAAGATTGAAGCCATTCATAATCATTGTCCTGCTCTTCTCGGTTGTCTTTTACATAAGAGCAGAGGCCAGTAACATTGGCGGAGTCCCTGCCGATGCCAAGAAATTCTATGAAGATGCAGATGGACTCCCCTATTTCAGCGAAATGGACTCCTACTATAACTACAGGTTAACAATGAACTACCTGACAAGGGGTATAATGGGTGATACCCTGGTGGATGGTAAACCCTATGACCTCCACTCCTACTATCCCCCGGGCAGACCCGTTGACTACCCGCCCCTGATCGTATACGTTACCTCGGCTGCCTACAGGGTACTGAACTTCTTCGGGGACTTCAGCCTCAAGGAGGTCGCATTCTGGATGGGGGCCTTCATAGGTTCCCTCTGCGTGATCCCCGCCTACCTCTTCGTGAGGAGGATAACAAATGATTACGGGGGTTTTGCAGCTGCCCTCATAGTGGGGCTTGTCCCAACCTACGTCGCCCACACCTATGCAGGTTTCTTTGACACGGACATGTTCAACTTCGTCCTCCCGCTCTTCGTGTTCTGGTTCTTCACAGAGGGGATGCTGGCTTCCAGCATGAGGGGCAAGGTTGGATATGCCCTTGCAGCGGCAGTTTCAATACTTGTATTCTCAGCTGCCTGGGTGGGTTACATATTCTACCTGGCGGTTCTCATCGTATTCGTTGCAGCTTACCTTGTCATTTCAAGGTACATCCTGGGAGAAAAACCGGAAGGCGAATTCGAGGGCAAACTTGACTGGCTGATTCATCAGAGAGAACTTTTCCCCCTCCTGATCCTCCTCATAGCTGGGGGAGTCCTCGTAGGAGTGTTTGGAGGATTTTCAAGCCTTGCGGGTGCTGTAGGCGGACTCATAGGTGCCACCCAGATACAGGCAACCGCCCAGACCACGGCCTACCCCAACGTCTATGTCTCAGTCTCAGAACTCCAGGTGCCTGAATTCATAACAACCGGTGCCGGGAACATCTTCCTCCCTGGTCAGAACACAATCGTTGGTGGTGTGGGCGGCCTCCTGGTATTCATACTTGGTGTTCTGGGTGTCGGAGCCCTGGTGTGGAAATACCGCCAGCCCGAGGTTGTCGTTGAGGAGTCAGAGAACAGGCCGCGGGCCGGTAAGAAAAGCAAGTTCATGAGGAAGAAGAGGGCGGCTGTTGCCAGTGAGGAGATGAGACACCGCTACCTGCTCTACGCTGTCCTCATGGCTGTATGGCTCATAATGAGTGGATATGCTGTTACCAAGGGTTCAAGGTTCATACCCACATTTGCAATGCCCCTGGGGCTCTCAGCAGGGATATTCACAGGATTCCTTGTTGAGTACCTGAGGGTGAGGTTCACGACAACATCATCACTGGCACTGATCGTATTCGTGGCGGCGGTTGCCATGGTAATGCCCTTCGGGGTCTCAGTTGCGGTTAAGCTCCTTGCAGGGGTGCTTGCGGCTGGATTCATATACTCCGTGAAGAAGCCTGAGATAAGGGCGCCATTCATGATGGTTCTGGTGGTCCTTGCAGCTGTGGCCCCCTCTGTGAGTGGAGCCCACTCAATCACAACGTCGGTAGCCCCCGGTACAGATGATGGTATGTGGAACTCCATGCAGTGGGTAAAGAAGAACACCAGCAGGGACACGGTGGTCATGTCATGGTGGGACTTCGGACACCTCTTTGCGGTTGCAGCAGACAGGCCAGTCACCTTTGACGGTGGTAGCCAGAACACCCCGAGGGCCTACTGGATAGGTAAGGCCCTCACAACGAGTAACGAGACACTTTCAAGGGGTATACTCACCATGCTCTCAACCAGCGGTGATCTCGCCTATGAGACCCTTGACAACTACACAGATGACAGCGGAAAGACCGCCGAGATACTGACCGCGACCCTCGGACTTCCAAGGGAGGAAGCCAGGGCCGTCATGACCGGGCGCTACGGTCTCAGTGATAAAGAGGCTGACAGTGTACTCAGGTACTCCCACCCGGCAAAGCCAAAGCCCTTTGTACTTGTCCTGAGCTCAGATATGCTCGGTAAGGCGCCATGGTGGACGTACTTTGGAACCTGGGATTTCAAGAAGAAAACAGGGTCAAGGTATGGTTACTATCCATCCCTGGCAAGCTCAAAGCCCCAGGTGGTTAACAACACAACCGTTATCCAGACCGTGAACACCATGGTGGACCAGAATAACGTCCTGGGCACCATAATAGAGAAGAAGGCCAACACCACCAATGCAACGATAGCAGTGGGCAACAACATGACGGTTCAGAAGATAAACCCACACAGGCTCACCATAATCGAGGGCGACCTCCTTGTTAAGAATGAGGTTGTTGACAGTGACGCCCAGCTGAGCCTCATAGTCATTGGAAGTGGGAACCAGTACACGACAATAATAATGAACAGGGAACTGGAGGACTCGGTCTTCACAAAGCTCTTCCTCATGGGAGGATTCAACCAGACATCCTTCAAGTTCCTCCACCAGGAACCCGGTGTGCTGCTGTGGACAGCAGCATAACCCATATTTTTCATTTTACACGACCATGATCTCTTTAAGAGATTAAGCCGCTCAAAAACTCTTAATGAAAAAAATAAATTTCATTACCTCATTATAAAAACAGGCAAATAAAAGAAGTTTCTGGCAACAACTTCAGTATCGCTTGGCCATCTTGGCCCTCAATATATCAGTGGCGCTTATCACGCCTATGATCTCATCGTCCTCCTCGACAAGGAGGCGCCAGACAACGTTCTTCACCATCTTCTCTGCTGCTTCCTTGATGGTTGCCCTGGGAGATATGGTAACAAGATCCCGCTCCATCACCTCCCATACCTTGACCTCTGCAAGATCATCCCCCTCTGCAATGGCCTCAAGCACATCCCATGTGGTTACAATTCCGACCCTGACACCTTCCTTCACAACCACCGAGCTTCCCTTGGCGTTCTCAACATAGTTCCTTAGAACATCCTCGAGGCTGGCGGTTATGTCGATGGTGTCAACATCCGTAACCATAACATCCTCAACCCTCATAAAATCACCTGCATATAATATGAAGGTTATGGGATATAAAATATAAGGGAAAATATTTAATAATGGATAATAGAGAACACTGAATGATTACACTGATTTTTCCCGGCTTCAACAATGTTCATGTGAGTGGTATGGATATCGAAGAGAAGATCAGAAAGATAGAAGAGGAGATTCAGAAGACACCATACAACAAGGCCACAGCCCACCATATAGGTAAACTGAAGGCAAAGATCTCCCGCCTCAAGGAGGAGGCCCTCCAGAGGAAGACCTCATCTGGAAAGGGGAGAGGATTCCATATCAAAAAGTCTGGAGACTCCACCGTGGTCCTCATCGGTTTTCCATCGGTTGGGAAATCAACACTCCTCAACGAGTTAACCAGTGCAGAGTCAAAGGTGGGTGACTATCAGTTCACAACCCTTGAAATCGTCCCGGGCGTCATGGAGTACCGGGGGGCCCAGATACAGATATTTGACATACCCGGGATAATAACCGGGGCCTCCCGTGGGAGGGGCCGTGGAAGGGAGATACTCTCAGTTGCCAGGAGCGCCGACCTCATAGTGATAGTCCTTGATGTCTTCAACACAGACCACATGGACATAATCCTCAGGGAGCTGAGGGATGTTGGTATAAGACCCAACGAGACGCCCCCTGATGTGATTGTTAAGAGGAGAAAACTGGGTGGTGTGAAGCTCTCAGCAACGGTCGAACTCACACACCTTGATGAGAAGATCATAAGGTCAGTCCTCAATGAGTACGGAATCCACAATGCCGACGTCCTCATAAGGGATGACATAACCGTTGACCAGTTCATAGACGTCATGGAGGCCAACCGCGCCTACATACCGGCCATCACCGTTATAAACAAGATAGACCTTGTGGATGAATCCTATCTTGAGGGTCTCAGGGAGAAATTCCCGGAAGCCCTCTTCATCTCCGCAGACAGGAACATCAACATCGATGAGCTCAGGGAGGAAATATTTAACAGACTGGGCCTCATAAGGATATACCTGAAGCCCCAGGGTAAAAAGGCTGATTACGACGAACCCCTCATCATCAGGGACGGGTCAACCGTTGGCGATGTGTGCCAGAAGCTCCACAGGGACTTTGTGCGTAAATTCAGACATGCAAGGGTCTGGGGGAGCTCTGTTAAATTCGACGGCCAGAAGGTGGGCCTTGAACATGTCCTCAATGATGAGGACGTCCTGAGGATCATAATAAAGAAGTGACCGCTTCTTATGGAAATACATGCAGGTGTGAAGATGAAGCTTGATGATATAAAAATTTCAAGAGCAATTGTTGAAGGATACATGGAGGATCTCCTGGACTACATGGAGATGGATGTTGCTATCGGCGGAGGGGGCCCCTCCGGTCTAACAGCAGGCTACTACCTTGCAAGGGCTGGTCTGAAGGTGGCGCTCTTTGAGCGCAAGCTCTCCATTGGTGGTGGAATGTGGGGCGGCGGTATGATGTTCAACAAGATCGTCGTCCAGGACGAGGGCCGTGAGATCCTCGATGAATTCGGAATAAGGTCAGAACCCTATGATGAGGGATACCATGTGGCTGATTCGGTGGAGGCGACCTCCACCCTGTGTTCCAGGGCCTGCCAGGCCGGACTGAAGATATTCAACCTCATGAGCATAGAGGACGTTATGATCCGCGACGAGGGGATAACAGGTCTTGTGCTCAACTGGAGCTCAGTTGAAATGGCGGGCCTCCACGTTGATCCCCTCACAGTCAGGGCCGGAGCAGTCATCGATGCAACGGGTCATGACTGTGAGATAGTGAAGGTGGTGGAGAGGAAGATCGGACCGGAACTCAACACCCCCGATGGCAGGATACAGGGCGAGAGGTCCATGTGGGCCGACGTGGGGGAGGCTGCCCTCATTGAAAACACGAGGGAGGTCTACCCCAACCTCTATGTGGCTGGAATGGCGAGCAACGCCGTATACGGCGCCCCCAGGATGGGGCCCATATTTGGTGGTATGCTGGTCTCAGGTCGACGTGTTGCAGAGATGATCATCGAGAAGCTGAAATGAATGTCTGCGTCTTACCACCACCATTGAACAGCCACCACAGACACAGAGGCAATGAAAAAGGAGAAATGCGCCACGGTTCCAGTCAGCAAGGCGAGACTGTGAAATTATGATCTGCATAACCGGAACACCCGGCGTCGGGAAGACAACCGTGGCGGGTATATTGAGGGACAGGGGATTTGAGGTCATATCCCTCGGGGAACTCATAAGGCAGAAGGGATTCGTCCTTGGACGCGACCCCCTCAGGGGATACCTTGAAGCCGACATTGAGGCCGCATGCAGTCACCTCCAGGAAATGGAGGGTCTGGATGTGGTGGAGGGTCACCTCTCCCACCTCTGCAGATCCTGCAGCATGGTGATCGTCCTCAGACTCCACCCGGAGGTACTCAGGGGTAGGCTTGAGGGGAGGGGCTACCCTGAAGGTAAGGTGCTTGAAAACCTCGAGGCCGAGGCACTGGATGTGTGCACCGTTGAGGCCTTCGAAATACATGGGGAGCGTGTTCATGAGGTCGATACAACAGGAAGATCCCCCCATGAGGTTGCCGATATCATCACCGATATCATGAATGGTTCAAGGGTATGCCCCCCAGGGGGAGTGGACTTCTCAGGGTGGCTTCTTGGATGATGGAAAAGCTTTTTAAATATGGAAACACAAACCACTTATAATATTCTTCTTGTGCAGTCAGTACACCATCTCAATGTGCAAGATGTGGATGTTCTATTCCGTTATGAGAGGTTAAACCTTGAGGAGAGGAAAGAGACCACGATGGATGTTAAAAATTGCTGAAGAGAGAATAGACATCCTTTTCAGAATGGCTGACCGTGAATTTTCAGCTAATCCCCATAGATCGCACAGGTACACCGAACTTGCAAGAAACATCGCAATGAAGTACAGGGTTAGAATCCCCAGGGAATGGAGGAGGAGGTTCTGCAGGAAATGTTACAGTTTCCTTAAACCCGGGGCAAACTGCACCGTCAGGATAGCTGATGGGAAGGTTAATTTTAGGTGCCACGAGTGCGGTCACATCATGAGATTCCCTTATATCAGGGAAAAAAAGGATAGAAGGAGAAATAAGATTGAGTCTCACACCACCAAAGAAGGAACTGATGAACAGGTCACTGTCGGCGCTCACAATAAATGTGGGGAAAGCCGGAGTGACAGATAGCCTCATTGAAGAGGTTAAGAGGCAGCTCAAGGCAAATGAACTGATAAAGATAAGATTTGCCAGGACGGTGGCCTCTGAAAAAGAAAGTTATATTACAGAGATAGTTGAAAAAACAAATTCTAAGCTCATAGATTTAAGAGGAAATGTGGCAATAATTTTCAAAAAAAGATCTTAGGAGGATAAATATGACTACAGTTTATGACGTGCCAGCAGATCTGCTCATAAACAGGGTTGCTGAGGAACTGAAAAATGACAGTAAGGTTAAATCCCCTGAATGGGTTAACTTTGTTAAAACAGGTGTCCACAAGGAAAGAAGACCTGAGAATCCTGACTGGTGGTATGTAAGGGCCGCAGCCCTCCTCAGAAGAGTTTACATTGATGGTCCTGTGGGTGTTAACAGCCTCAGGACACATTACGGCGGTAAGAAGGACCGGGGCTCACGCCCTGAAAAGTTCAGAAGAGGTAGCGGTGCCATAATCAGAAGGGCCTTGCAGCAGCTGGAGGAATCAGGTCTAATAAAGAGGGAAGAAAATGGAAGGGTTATAACACCCGAAGGCAGATCATTCCTTGACAAGGCCGCTGCAGAGGTAAAGAAAGAAGTTGAAGGACTTGAAAGGTACTGAAACTATCCCAGAGGGGCCTCAGGAGGTTTCATAGTTGACAGACCTCGAAGAGATACGTCGCAAGAAGATGCTGGAGCTCCAGCAGAAGGCTCAGCAGCAGGCGATGGAAGCTGAAGCACAGGAACAGATGCGTCAGCAGCTGGAAATGCAGAAAAAACAGATAATGATGCAGATACTCACCCCTGAAGCCCGTAGCCGTCTGGCCAACCTCCGTCTGACAAGACCGGACTTCGTTGAGCAGATAGAACTGCAGCTCATACAGCTGGCCCAGATGGGGCGTGTAAGGTCAAAGATCACCGATGAGCAGCTGAAGGAGCTGCTTAAAAGGGTTGCGGGTAAAAAGAGGGAGATAAAGATCAGCCGCAAATAGTCTGGTAAAATGAATGCATGCGTACTCTACAGTGGCGGTAAGGACAGTTCACTGGCGGCTGTGATGCTCCAGCGGCTGGGGATACAGCCAGAGCTGGTGACTGTGAACTTCGGGATCCATGATTCATGGAAGCCAGCATCTGATGCAGCTGCATCCCTTGGATTTCCGCACCGTGTTCTTAAACTCGGCGATGAAATCCTGAGGGACGCTGCTGAGACGATAATCAATGACGGGTTTCCGAATAATGGTATAAAGCACATACACAGGATGGCAGTTGAAGCCGCAGCCACCGAGTACGACATGGTTGCCGATGGAACGCGACGTGACGACAGGACCCCTAAACTAACAAGGGACGAGATACAGAGCCTCGAAGACCGCCTGAACATTGAATATGTGAACCTGGATGGTCTCGGTCACAGGACCGTTAACAGACTTGCATCGATGCTCTTCAGCCTGAGGAGGGAGAGAAGCAGTATCGATAACAGCTCCGACTACGAGGTTGAGGTCCGCCTCCTCCTTGAGGAGATGGGCCACAGTTCAGAATCATTCTTCCCTGTTCACTTCCAGACCAGGGTCACTGGCTGGAACACCAAAATATGAAGGAGGATGCTAAATGAGTAGAAATAAACATGTTGCCAGGAAACTCAGAATGGCAAAGGCTAACAGACAGAACAGAAGGGTGCCCGCATGGGTTATGGTTAAGACAAACTACAGGGTTCGAAGCCATCCAAAGATGAGGCACTGGAGAAGGACCAAACTCAAGGTATAGGAGGACTGGATATGGAAAGGATTTATGTCATACCTCTCAGAAAGGCCAAGAACGTGCCAAGGACCATAAGAGCACCGAAGGCTGTTAAGATTGTCAGGGAATTTCTCATGAAACATATGAAGGCAGACACCGTTAAACTCGACGAGTCAATCAACGAAAAACTCTGGGAGAGAGGTATCCAGAAGATACCCCCAAGAATAAAGGTCAAGGCCGTTAAGGATGAAGACGGTGTTGTTGAAGCCACACTCGAAGAATGAAATGATGGTGAATTATGATTAGAAGGATCAACCTCAGTGGAAACCCGAACCTGGGAGTTTACATCTCTGTAACCGACAGTGTGGCCCTGATACCACAGAACACCCCTGAAAAGTTTGAGGGTGTTCTCAGGGAAGCCCTTGAAGTTGAGGTCCTGAAGGTGTCCATCAGTGGCAGCAGCCTAAACGGTGCCCTTGCCGTGGGCAACTCAAATGGATTCGTGGTCTCAAATCAGGCCATGGACCGTGAAATCGATGCCCTTGCAGCTGCCGGTGTGGAGGCTGTCAGGATCCCTGAAAGGTTTACTGCAGTCGGTAACCTTGTGCTGGCCAATGACAACGGCGCCGTTGCAAGTCCACTGCTGTCAGATGATGCGCTGCAGGTTATAGGGGATGTGCTTGAGGTTGACGTTAAAGTATCCACACTTGCAGGCCTCAACATCGTAGGCTCCATGGGTGCAGCTACCAACCGTGGTGCCCTGCTGAATCCCCAGGCATCATCTGAGGAGATAGGTATCATAGAGGATACCCTGGGCGTGGAGGCCGACGTTGGCACAGTCAACCATGGAGTCACACTTATAGGTGCCTGTTCGGTGGCCAACTCAAACGGTGTCCTTGTGGGTGAGGAAACCACAGGGCCAGAACTTGCAAGGATAGAAGAAGCTTTAGGTTTTCTTGAGGGATGAAAATGAAGACAAAGATATTTAGGGTTAAAGGAAAGTTCCTGATGGGTGATAAGCTTCAGCCATTCACAAAGGAGCTCAAGGCAATAAGGGAAGAGGAAATCTATGAGAGGCTCTACTCTGAATTCGGGAGCAAACACAGGGTTCCAAGGAGCAAAGTTAAAATAGAGGAGATAGAGGAGATATCACCTGAGGAGGTTCAGGACCCGGTGGTCAAGGCGCTGGTCCAGAGGTGATCACATGGAAGACCAGCAGAGGCTCGAGGAGATAGTGAACCAGCTGAACATCTACCAGAGCCAGGTAGAACTCATACAGCAGCAGATGGAGGCCGTGAGGGCCACCATCAGTGAACTTGAAATCCTTGAGAAGACCCTCAGTGATATACAGGGAAAAGATGGCTCCGAGACCCTGGTACCTGTGGGTGCCGGCTCCTTCATAAAGGCAGAGCTCAAGGATACCAGTGAAGTTATAATGAGTGTCGGTGCAGGTGTAGCCATAAAGAAGAACTTCGAGGATGCAATGGAGAGCATTAAGTCCCAGAAGAACGAACTGGAGTCAACACTTCAGAAAATGGGTGAGAACCTGCGTAAGATAACAGACATCATGATGAAATTATCTCCTCAGGCAGAGGAACTCCTCAAAAAGGTAAGGGGAAGTGGAGAGTAAGTGTTTGAATCTCTGAAGAAAAAATTCAGTGAAACCGTTGGCAAAATCACCGAGAAGGTCTCATCAGGCCAGGAACCCCGGTCCGAAGAGGATAAGTCTGAGGATAGGGTTCCCGAGTCCATTCCAGAAGGTAAACCTGAAGAAGAGGTTAGAACTGAAGAACCAGATGATACGAGTTCAGAGGAGCCCTCTCCCGGTGCAGGGGAGGGGGGTTCAGGTTTCCTCTCATTTTTCAGGGAAAAAAGGATAACAGAAAAGGACGTGGATGATGTACTCTGGGACCTGGAAATGGCCCTCCTGGAAAGTGACGTGGCCCTTGAAGTGGCTGAAAAAATCACCACAGAGTTGAAGGAAGAACTGGTTGGAAGGAAGGTTAAGAGGAGCACCGAAATATCAGAATACACAATGGAAGCCCTTAAAAAGGCTGTTAAGGATGTTCTCAGCGTTGACGGTGTGGACCTCCCGCAGCTCGTGGAGAAGAAGAAACCCCTTGTTATAATGTTTGTTGGTATAAACGGGACCGGCAAGACAACCACCATAGCAAAGGTGGCCAGATACTTCATGAAAAAGGGCCTTGAGCCCGTGATAGCAGCTGCAGACACCTTCCGTGCCGGTGCAATAGAGCAGATAGGTCAGCACGCAGATAAACTCGGAGTCAAGCTAATAAGCCACCGCAAGGGAGCCGACCCCGCCGCCGTTGCCTTTGACGCGGTATCCCATGCAAAGGCCCAGGGAAAGGATGTCGTCCTCATAGACACCGCAGGGAGGATGCAGACCAACGTGAACCTCATGGACGAGATGGCCAAGATAAAGAGGGTCGTCAGACCAGACCTCATAGTGTTTGTCGGTGATGCGCTGACAGGAAACGATGCCATTGAACAGGCAGCCCGATTTGATGAAGCCGTTGGCATAGACGCAGTTATACTGACAAAGGCTGATGCAGATGCGCGCGGAGGTGCAGCATTGTCCATAGGCTACATGATCAAAAGGCCCATAATATTCATGGGGATCGGGCAGGGCTACGATGACATAATGGAATTCAAACCCGAATGGATGATTGAACAGCTATTCGCATGAACTGATTAATGGACATCCATGCAGATAAAATACAGAATACAAAAATTTTTATACAGCCATGTCACATTACCCATGTGGAGACTTTCATATGGGTGTAAGGATACTCCTTGTAGAGGATGAGGCAATAACGGCGATGGATCTCCAGAGAAAGCTGGAGTTCTGGGGATATGATGTTGTGGGGGTTGCATACAGTGGTGAGACTGCAGTTGAACTTGCACAGAAGCACCACCCTGATCTAATTTTAATGGACATAGTCCTCAAGGGCCCCCTGAACGGTGTTGATGCTGCAAAAGAAATTCGTAGCCTTGACATACCTGTGGTTTTTCTATCAGCCCACTCAGAGGGCTCCACCATGGAGAGGGCCAGGGAAGTGGAACCCTACGGATACCTGATAAAGCCCTTTGATGAGAAGGAGCTCCTATTCAGCATTGAACTGGCGGTTCAGAGGCACCGGAGTCAGTTACAGATAAAAAAACTTAACCGTAACCTTAGAATGCTCAGCGACTGTAACCAGGCCATTGTAAGGATAAATGACCCTGAAAAACTTCTGAGAGAGGTATGCCGGATCATCGTCGAGGTCGGTGGTTACAGGATGGCCTGGATAGGCCTTGCAGAGAATGATGAGGAGAAGTCTGTGAGGCCCGCTGCAGAGTACGGATTCCATGAAGGCTACCTTGACTCAGTAACCATCAGGTGGGATGATAGCGTATACGGGGAGGGCCCAACAGGAAGGTCAATAAGGGAAGGGGAACCCGTCATAATAAGGGACACCGGAGAGGATCCCACATTCACCCCCTGGAGGGATAGGGCCGTTGAGAGGGGATTCATGTCAGTCATTGGTCTTCCCCTCACTGTGAAGGGTGAGACCATAGGAGCCCTCACGGTTTACTCGGGGGAGAGGGATGCCTTCGATGAGGAGGAAGTGAAACTTCTCATGGAACTTGCAGGGGATGTGTCATTCTACATTGAATCCCGTGAAATCCTGAAGGAGATGGAGGAGAGGGTAGCCAGAATAGCTCAGAGGGAGAGAATTCTTAAGAGGATCTTTGAATTATCCCCCGTTGCAATACTGAATTTTCGGGTGGACCATGGGGAACCAGCGCTCCTGGAACTCAACAGGGAGGCCTCAATAATAACAGGGGTGAAGGAATGCTCTGGATCCCTAGGAGTCCATGACGTCCTCAGGGGTCTTGATGAGGAAGATCTGAAGAAGATCAGAGGGGCCATCATGGGGGATGTTGAACTGGAAGAAATGATAAGCTACCCCCACCAGGGAAGGACGAAATTGTTCAGGTTAAAGATTGTGAGGCCCTCCCGAGAAATTGCCTCGGTATTCCTTATCGATGTAACCTGAAAGATAGTATCTGAACTTAAAAAAAATAATCCGGGCCACATAAGAATAGCTCAGTCTCTGAATTCTGCTTTCTCGGCCCATGCCGGAGAACATTCACTCCCCCTCACAGGGAATGTATCAACGAGGAGACACTCCCATGAGGAACCATTCACTCCCTGTCACAGAGGAGTGAACCTCCAACTCCCACATCCTCCGGTGGGAACTCCCTTATAAGAACCGTTATTGTTGACTCCGGGAGGCCCATAATTTCACTTGAGACCTCTGTGATACGCTTTACGAGTTCCCTCTTCTTTTCCCTTGTCAGCTCATTGCAGTTTATCTGGATAACAGGCAATTATATCACCACCCATAGGTATTATACTCATATAATAAATCCTTTAATAGATTCAGAGACCAGAAAATAGCAATTGCAGAGGAATCATGATGATTGGAGAACAGCTCTTAAAGAAACTTTTTCCGGACTTTGAGGAACTTATCCAGCCAGCTGGAATTGACCTGAGGGTTGATAAGGTTTACAGACAGACGGGCCCCGGGTCACTGATTGATGATGAGAAGAACCTTCCACCCCTCGAAATGCTTGAACCGCCCATCTACAGACTTGAACCCGGCAAAGCTTACCTTGCAAGTGTTGACAGGATGATAGAGATACCTGAGGGATATGCAATGCTCTACCTGCCAAGGTCAACCCTCCTGAGGTCCTTTGTATCCGTTCAAACCGCCGTGGGAGATCCTGGTTTCAGGGGTACCCTCCAGTTCCTTTTACATAATCATGGGGAATATGAGTATACACTAAAGAGGGGTGAAAGGATAGTACAGGCCGTGGTATTCCCGGTGGAGGGATCCGGAAAGTACAGTGGAAGCTACCAGGAATGAATTTCAATCCCATTTTGGTCTGATTTTAACCACATCCCCCGCGCTGACCGTGTCAGTGTCCGTGAATTTCAATCCCATTTTGGTCTGATTTTAACCTTTTCCACTCTATTCATCCATCTATTCATCTTCCATATTTCAATCCCATTTTGGTCTGATTTTAACGAGGGCCCCGTCGTAGCAGTTGAAGGCCCCGGCCCGGATTTCAATCCCATTTTGGTCTGATTTTAACTTAATGTGTTTTTGTAGGCTGATAAGATGATATCCTATTTCAATCCCATTTTGGTCTGATTTTAACATTGTACTGTTTGTGTAAATAGAAGTAACAGTGTAGATTTCAATCCCATTTTGGTCTGATTTTAACATTATTTATTTTTTATGATCACTGTATGTATAGTGAATTTCAATCCCATTTTGGTCTGATTTTAACCTGAACCCCCACGCCGTGTAGGGGACCGAGAAAACCAAATAATTTCAATCCCATTTTGGTCTGATTTTAACGCATCTAACTACAGGCCGGCAGGGTGGGATTTTACCACATTTCAATCCCATTTTGGTCTGATTTTAACCCCGGGCACGGTCCATCATACCAGTGAATGACTCCCATTTCAATCCCATTTTGGTCTGATTTTAACGAATTGAAGGCAAGGCTCCTGGAGATCCACAGTGACATTTCAATCCCATTTTGGTCTGATTTTAACGGATATGAAAGGTGTATTTTGAGACCTAATATATTTCAATCCCATTTTGGTCTGATTTTAACAAAAGCACCAGAACCAAGACATTTGCAGGCAGTGGAATTTCAATCCCATTTTGGTCTGATTTTAACTTGGAGAGGACTACTTTACAGTAGTGAATAGTTATGAACAATTTCAATCCCATTTTGGTCTGATTTTAACACATTTAACAAGGATAGTGAAGAATTAGAGCTTTTAGATTTCAATCCCATTTTGGTCTGATTTTAACCATTGTAGGCGGTTGTGCCGTCTACGTTGACTTCATATTTCAATCCCATTTTGGTCTGATTTTAACTAAATCCATATTTTACCTCCTTTTTTGTTGTGGTTTGATTTCAATCCCATTTTGGTCTGATTTTAACCAGCCAAATCGATATGCGATATTCTGCATATCGTCCTGGTGGATTTCAATCCCATTTTGGTCTGATTTTAACGTACGGGGGCTTATAGGCCATCCTCATCACTACCATTTCAATCCCATTTTGGTCTGATTTTAACCCCACCACCGTTTTAAAGTTCTCAAACCGCCCAATATTTCAATCCCATTTTGGTCTGATTTTAACGGTTTGTTCCCTGCGGAGTCCTCCTGTGAGAGTACGCTGAACTCATTTCAATCCCATTTTGGTCTGATTTTAACTCGGAGACCGCCACCCCGATGACCTTCTCGGTACATTTCAATCCCATTTTGGTCTGATTTTAACCCTCCTCAGGAAGCATAACATGGAGTACTATATCTCCAATTTCAATCCCATTTTGGTCTGATTTTAACCCGACTGGTCTGCAGCCTGACCCATACTCTCCATCATTTCAATCCCATTTTGGTCTGATTTTAACCCAAATAACCGCCATTCTCAGCTTTCTTGCTGAGACATTTCAATCCCATTTTGGTCTGATTTTAACCTCGAAGTAGAACTCGAAAAAACCCGCAGAGAATACGATTTCAATCCCATTTTGGTCTGATTTTAACACACGAACCTCCTGAAACTCATCGACCTCTCTGTTGAGATTTCAATCCCATTTTGGTCTGATTTTAACTCATTGCTGAGGCCGTTGAAGCTGTTACCCACATTGTATTTCAATCCCATTTTGGTCTGATTTTAACAATCATGGCAGGCTTCCTGAGCGCTATGAAGAAGAATTTCAATCCCATTTTGGTCTGATTTTAACGCTGGGGACCTGGAGGGGCGCTGCGGACTCTGCCACATTTCAATCCCATTTTGGTCTGATTTTAACGGGGTGTGACCATCACCACGACCCTCATCCACGAGTCATTTCAATCCCATTTTGGTCTGATTTTAACCCTCTGGTATCTCGGCGCTGCAGCTGATGGCCCTGTATTTGAATTTCAATCCCATTTTGGTCTGATTTTAACAGTACAATGATAACATGATACTCCGCCGATTCTTCATATTTCAATCCCATTTTGGTCTGATTTTAACTATAGGTGAAATCAAATATACTGAAGAGTTTCTGAAAAATTTCAATCCCATTTTGGTCTGATTTTAACCCAACCCCAATAAGAAAAAAGAAACAAAAAAATATAAATTTCAATCCCATTTTGGTCTGATTTTAACTTTAAAGCCCCGCCCGAATTCTCACTGTGAATGAATCTATTTCAATCCCATTTTGGTCTGATTTTAACCCTCTTCGGTGTCCAGGCTATGTTGAATCCGAAGAGCATTTCAATCCCATTTTGGTCTGATTTTAACTGGAGGGTGAAGAACTGTGAATTCAGGCTTAATCTCCATTTCAATCCCATTTTGGTCTGATTTTAACTCACAGGGTAGAAATAAGTTATATGATTTACCCTGAGCCTGAATAATTTCAATCCCATTTTGGTCTGATTTTAACCCGCTATCCTGTATTATCTCCTTATCCATCGCTGAGAATTTCAATCCCATTTTGGTCTGATTTTAACGATAACCTAATGTATTATATACATCTAACCATCTATAATTTCAATCCCATTTTGGTCTGATTTTAACGAGTATAACATTATCATTGTACTTGATAAACTCGAAGAATTTCAATCCCATTTTGGTCTGATTTTAACACGCTTTTGATGAGTATGCGTACAGGTCTTTACTCGCATTTCAATCCCATTTTGGTCTGATTTTAACTCTCATGAATTTAAACCAGCCCTACAGAGCCTAAAAGATTTCAATCCCATTTTGGTCTGATTTTAACTGGAGGGGGGTGCTATGAAGATAAATAAAGATGAAATATTTCAATCCCATTTTGGTCTGATTTTAACTCCAGGGGCACACAGTACACCGTGAGGATCGACCCCCATTTCAATCCCATTTTGGTCTGATTTTAACCAGGGCCAGTGGGAGCTACAGTCAGAGCCAGACCCAATATTTCAATCCCATTTTGGTCTGATTTTAACCTACGCTACTGGATTAAGGCCAGGACGACGTAATTTCAATCCCATTTTGGTCTGATTTTAACTGAAGAAGGGGGGGGTGACAATTGAATGACCCAGACACATTTCAATCCCATTTTGGTCTGATTTTAACCCTCCTGGCATCCTCCCTTAACTCGTCATATAATTCATTTCAATCCCATTTTGGTCTGATTTTAACCTTGGGTATTGTTTCTTGGGTATATTTCAATCCCATTTTGGTCTGATTTTAACCACGCCTGGATCATGAGAAGAGACTTAAAGAGACTATTTCAATCCCATTTTGGTCTGATTTTAACAAAACAAGCACACACAACCAAGAAAACAAGAAAACAATTTCAATCCCATTTTGGTCTGATTTTAACACAAAGAGAAAGAAAAAGAGAGAAATAAGGATAGATAGATTTCAATCCCATTTTGGTCTGATTTTAACGCGCTGGGAGGGCCTTCACCGCATATGACATGCCCCTATTTCAATCCCATTTTGGTCTGATTTTAACCTACACATCCACGTAGGCCGCCGATATCTTAAAAAGAAATTTCAATCCCATTTTGGTCTGATTTTAACTAGGCTCTCGGAATCCGCCTACCATGATCCAAAACAATTTCAATCCCATTTTGGTCTGATTTTAACCACAACCAGCCGCAGAAAACCAGCCAAACCAGAAAATTTCAATCCCATTTTGGTCTGATTTTAACACAACTGCATACAACTGCGATCTCACACTGCAATCGTATTTCAATCCCATTTTGGTCTGATTTTAACTAGGCGGTTGTGCCGTCTACGTTGACTTCATATTTCAATCCCATTTTGGTCTGATTTTAACACGATTTTCGCCGCGTCAGAGGAGGGGAGGAGTCTCATTTCAATCCCATTTTGGTCTGATTTTAACACAATCAGAGGAGAGAGAGGGAATAAAGTCCAGATCCTCATTTCAATCCCATTTTGGTCTGATTTTAACCTATCTGTTCGAATTCCTTTTCTATCGCGTAGCATAATTTCAATCCCATTTTGGTCTGATTTTAACGGGGATGAGGGACGTGAAGAAGATCGGGAAAAAAGAATTTCAATCCCATTTTGGTCTGATTTTAACCATAATCAACACCGCCACCATGGACCTCTCCCTAATGATTTCAATCCCATTTTGGTCTGATTTTAACGCAGCCATTATAGTAGCCCCTGAACCTGCAAAATTTCAATCCCATTTTGGTCTGATTTTAACTTCCCTATCAGCTGAGCCCCGAAGCGCCCCACCGCGATTTCAATCCCATTTTGGTCTGATTTTAACGCGATCCTTTCTTTCCCTCTATTTAATCTCTTAATTATTTCAATCCCATTTTGGTCTGATTTTAACTCGATGAACATAACTATATTGGAGTGATGCAACATTTATTTCAATCCCATTTTGGTCTGATTTTAACTTTGACAGGACTTTCCACACTCTCCCACGGCTTACTCGGATTTCAATCCCATTTTGGTCTGATTTTAACTATGCAAGGATTGGGATGCTACTGGAGTATTTGGAGAATTTCAATCCCATTTTGGTCTGATTTTAACTATCATGTATCGTCTATCGAGACTTAACACTTTAAAATTTCAATCCCATTTTGGTCTGATTTTAACATATGAGGGAAATAAGCACGCTGAAAACTCCAAATTTCAATCCCATTTTGGTCTGATTTTAACAATGTTACGCTCTTGCAACGGATGATGAGAGCTAAAAGATTTCAATCCCATTTTGGTCTGATTTTAACCTCCATAGAGGATGAGACACTAGAGGACAACATCGAGATTTCAATCCCATTTTGGTCTGATTTTAACGATTACAGGGACTACCTCAAGAGCCGTGAAACCGTCCTATTTCAATCCCATTTTGGTCTGATTTTAACCCAGGAAGACCCTCACACTGCTCTTTGAGGTCTGCTGCATTTCAATCCCATTTTGGTCTGATTTTAACCCTGTAATGACGCGTTCATAATCGATACAAAAACAATTTCAATCCCATTTTGGTCTGATTTTAACGAGGATAGTGGAGATGGGTGTCCCTGTCTTCATCCTCATTTCAATCCCATTTTGGTCTGATTTTAACAAGGACTTCACAGTCAAGAACCCCCCAATCTTCCCCATTTCAATCCCATTTTGGTCTGATTTTAACTCAAAATTTTTATGAACTTTATGAATATTGCTTATTTATTTCAATCCCATTTTGGTCTGATTTTAACTTGAGACGGTCGTAAATGACCGTCTTGACGATATTAAAATTTCAATCCCATTTTGGTCTGATTTTAACTTAAAACGGTCTTAAAACGTTTATTTTCCCAAAAAGATTTCAATCCCATTTTGGTCTGATTTTAACGAGGAAGATCCTCTCTGTTGTTTTTTCCCATCCTTCCATTTCAATCCCATTTTGGTCTGATTTTAACATTATTGTGTAATACTTTTTTAAAAACAGTAGTACCAATTTCAATCCCATTTTGGTCTGATTTTAACAATCTCAAACCCAATATCAACCCAACCCAACCAACCATTTCAATCCCATTTTGGTCTGATTTTAACCCGATGATGAATATAGGAATATGGTCTGCGATATCGATTTCAATCCCATTTTGGTCTGATTTTAACCTAATGGATTTTGAAGACATGTATGAAATAGCATTTATTTCAATCCCATTTTGGTCTGATTTTAACTAATGTACATTAATGAACAGATGTGTACATTTATATTTCAATCCCATTTTGGTCTGATTTTAACCATAAATTCTATAATATGTTCAAAAACCGTGATAAATCATTTCAATCCCATTTTGGTCTGATTTTAACATAACTATGCGCCACTGTCAAAAAGACCTATAACAAATTTCAATCCCATTTTGGTCTGATTTTAACGAGTATTATGAGGATGAGGATCACAGCCCTCATGTTCATTTCAATCCCATTTTGGTCTGATTTTAACCCTACTGTTTGTTTCTGCAACCATTTTTTTTATTTATTTCAATCCCATTTTGGTCTGATTTTAACGGAAAGAGTCCTAATGAATATTGAAAATGATTTAATTTCAATCCCATTTTGGTCTGATTTTAACTCAGCAGAGAGGACCACGCCCACGCCCAGCACGCCTATTTCAATCCCATTTTGGTCTGATTTTAACATATCGGCCGTTATCGTTAAATACTTATTCTTAATATTTCAATCCCATTTTGGTCTGATTTTAACCATATGAAAACAACAAATTAGAAATTTGTGAAATATTATTTCAATCCCATTTTGGTCTGATTTTAACTTTTTCTGTATTATCATATATATCAACCCATAAAAAATTTCAATCCCATTTTGGTCTGATTTTAACTGTCATCTGTTTCACCTCTTCTTTTTTTCTTTGTGTGATTTCAATCCCATTTTGGTCTGATTTTAACTCTATCGTCTTCCCAACCCTGAAGGATCTCGCTGCGAAGCAGATTTCAATCCCATTTTGGTCTGATTTTAACGGACATCTAAGGATGGTTACTCTGCGATGTACTTTAAATTTCAATCCCATTTTGGTCTGATTTTAACAAGCAGATGCAGAGGAGCGCATAGGATTAGACTAATTTCAATCCCATTTTGGTCTGATTTTAACAAATGTCATGAAAATACAGATTTTTAGTAAGAATTGTAAAATTTCAATCCCATTTTGGTCTGATTTTAACCTAGCTTCGCTGTGAAGATGAAGAATGCTGTCGCATTTCAATCCCATTTTGGTCTGATTTTAACTTACATTATCTCAAAATTTAGGTCATAGTAGACTAAGATTTCAATCCCATTTTGGTCTGATTTTAACACAATATGCAGACCTCAACCTCAACCAGGTTTAAATCATTTCAATCCCATTTTGGTCTGATTTTAACGGTCATAAGACCAGAAGTTTATTTTTTGGCCGTGAACATTTCAATCCCATTTTGGTCTGATTTTAACAGGGCGGATTTTTTCTTTATTTGGCCTCTATCGCTCTGAAATTTCTCCTTTCAGACATATAAATTTGTCGATCCCTGATAATGCACTCCATTTATATGGATAGACGACTTAACAGAAGGCCTTAAAATCCGGAAATAAGAGATTTAAACTATTTAAAGTAATCTAAAAAGAATTTTGACAGGATAAAAAATTATTAAGTTGATATTAAAACCTCTAATCCTTAAAGAAGCTTAAAATAACATCAGGTTATTATAATGAGAGGCTGAAAAAATGGCTCATAAACGACTGGACGAATGGGCTCTGATTGAGCATATAGGTTATTTAATCAATTTAAATTTAATTTTAAGATTTTTTAACGTGCTATGAATTTAATAATTAGTATATAAGTTCCATTGTGGTTTAATGAAGATTCTGATTGTACGCTAAAACCAGATAGGCTCTGAGGTCAGTTTTTACTGAGTGGTCAGAGTGAAAGTTCATGGACAGCCCTCCCAGTCAGCAATGCCACGAAAAAACTTCCAGGCCGACATCATAAGCTCTCCAAAAAATACAGACCTCAGATGAACTGAAAGCGGCGAGGATGAAAAATAAAACCTGCATGAAAACCAATAAAACTGATTCTCCCATTGGCAAAAATGGCATGCTGGCAACGGTATGCCTGGCATGAAAACCCGTACTGATTCTCCGATAAAAAAGAATTGTCTGATGACATCATCAGAATGTACGGACCCTGTCCTCCAGCATACTCACTGATTCCGGGTTTGAGAGGGTGCTGACATCACCCACATCCTCACCCCTCACAATGGCCTTTATCACTCTCCTCATTATCTTACCTGACCTTGTCTTTGGAAGGTCCTCAACGAACTCTATGTAACTGGGACTTGCAATGGGACCTATCTCCCTCCGCACATGTTCACGCAGAACACCCTTGAGGCGGGGTGTGGGCTCCACTTTATCCCTCAGAGTAACGAAGGCCGCTATCTCCTCTCCCCTGAGGATGTCAGGTTTTCCAACCACCGCAGCCTCAACAACATCAGGATGGCTCACAAGGGCTGATTCAACCTCTGCGGTGCTTATCCTGTGCCCTGCAACATTGAGGACATCATCCTCCCTGCCCTGGATCCAGAAGTAACCATCCTCATCTATCCTTGCAACATCACCGCTGAGGTAGATGCCCGGAAATGTGCTCCAGTAGGCATCCACATACCTCTCAGGCTCCCTGAAGAGTGTCCTGAACATTGCAGGCCACGGTGTTTTTATCACAAGGTGGCCTCCGCTTCCACGCAGACTCCTCCCCTCATCATCCACAACGTCGGCTATCACCGTGGGGAATGGTTTTCCTGCGGAACCCGGCTTCAGGGGTGTCACAGGGAGGGGTGTTATTATGTGCATCCCGGTCTCTGTCTGCCACCAGGTATCCATAATGGGGCATCTGCCACCACCAACGGTCCGGTAGTACCACATCCAGGCCTCGGGGTTTATGGGTTCCCCAACGGACCCCAGTATTCTGAGTGTTCTGAGGTCATACTTCTCAGGCCACTTGTCCCCATATTTCATGAAGAGCCTCACCGTCGTGGGTGCTGTGTAGAGGATGCTGACACCGTACCTCTCAACCATGCTCCATATCCTTCCGGGATCCGGGTGGTCAGGTGCACCCTCATAGATGACAGAGGTTGCACCCTCAATGAGGGGGGCGTAGACTATGTAGCTGTGACCTGTTATCCATCCTATGTCAGCCAGACACCACCATATGTCCTGGTCCTTAACATCGAAGACGAACCTGTAGGTGGAGCTCACACCCACGGCGTAGCCCCCATGGGTGTGCACAACACCCTTTGGTTTACCCGTCGTGCCGGAGGTGTAGAGTATGAAGAGGGGATCCTCAGGGTCAAGCTCCTGGCAGGGACATTCATCGTCCATGCCCTCAACAGCCTCGCTCCAGTAGATATCCCTCCCATCCACCATGCTGACATCCTCCCCCATGCGGTCCGCCACTATGACCCTCTCAAGGGAGGGGATCTCATCTGCAACCATATCAAGGGTTTCCTTGAGTTTTATTACCTTACCCCTGCGGTAGAATGCGTCTGCAGTGATCGCAACCTTTGCCCCTGCATCTGCAGCCCTCTCCCTGAAGGCCTTGGCCCAGAAGCCGCTGAACACTACACTGTGGACTGCACCTATACGTGCACAGGCGAGCATGGCTATGGGGAGTTCCGGTATCATGGGGAGGTATATGCTGACGCGGTCCCCCCTTGAGACACCCATATCCTTAAGGGCATTGGCTATGCGGTTAACCTCCCTGTAGAGGTCATAGTAGGTGAGCTTCCGGATGCTACCATCCTCACCCTCCCATATGTATGCCACCCTGTTTCTCTCAGGACCCATAACATGCCTGTCAAGGGCACTGTATGTGATGTTGAATTTCCCGCCTGTGAACCAGCGGGCATGGGGTGGTTCCCATTCAAGGACCCTGGTGTAGGGTCTGAACCATTCGAGTTCAGATGCCATCTCATCCCAGAACCACTCAGGGTCAGAGCTGGCCCTCTCAAGGAGCTCATCATAACCCCCAATACCCCGGGCGTCCATCCAGGCCCTTATATTGCTGTTTTCTGCAAGTTCCTCGTCTGGATTAAAAACCCTTTCCTCCTTGAGCAGAGCATCAAGCTGTCCTCTCATAAACAACCCCCTTCTGTTAATATTTTTTTAATTCATGATTTAAATAGTTGGCAGAATATAGATGGGTGCATGAAGATGTGTGCGGAGGTCCTTGCAGGGATCCTGGAGGAAGCTGGTTTCACCCATATCTTCGGGCACCCGGGTGAACAGATACTGCCACTCTATGAGGCCCTCAGAAAATCCGGGCTTGAACATGTTCTCATGAGACACGAACAGGGAGCCGTCCACGCCGCAGATGGCTACGCCAGGGCCTCTGGAGGACCGGGGGTCTGTGTTGCCACCGGAGGACCTGGCGCCCTTAATCTTGTGATGGGTGTGGCTGCAGCCAGCACAGATTCCGTACCCCTAATTGCCATGACCGGTGACCTGCCACGTGGTGGGGGCCCGGGCAGGTTCCAGGAGGTTGACCTTGAGGCGGTTTTCAGGCCCCTTACAAGGATGAGCATGACCCCGGGGAGTGGTGATGAGGCCTCCATGATGCTGGCTGACTCCATAAGCTCCCTCAGGAGGGGGCTTACCGGTGTCATACACATAAACCTGCCAAGGGACGTCCTTGAAGAGGATGCATGCCCCCCTGTGGGGCCATCTGAAGTGTTTAGGGAGCTTCCAGACATGAGCAGAGCGCTGGAAATCCTGAGATCCGCGAGAAGGCCCCTTATACTTGCAGGTGGTGGTGTAATCTGGGGGAATGCCGTTGGGGAGTTCAGGGAATTCATAGAGAATGTCAGGATCCCGGTGGTGACCACCTACAGTGCAAGGGGTGTTATACCCGAGGACCATCCACTCTGCCTGGGAATGACCGGTACCCGGGGGACCCCGGCAGCTAACCATGCTGCAGGGAACTGCGACGTTCTCCTGGTCCTCGGGGCGAGGCTCTCAGAGAGGACCCTGGCAGCCACAGGAAATCCCCGGGTAATACACGTCAACACTGACCCCTCTGTACTGAGGGGCGATGTTGTGCTGGAAATGGATGTGGGGGATTTCCTGAGGGAACTGCCTGAATTAAAAGGACCGGAGGGGTGGTTTAAGGAACTTGCAGCCTACCGGAGGGATAACCCGCCCATCAGTGAGTTACCGCCTCCCGATGGGGGTGCATTTGTAACATCAGCTGCTGTGAGGGGTATCCTTGATGCAGCCCCCGATGCCACCATAGTCAACGATGCCGGTAGCCACACCACCTGGGTGACCCTCCACCGGCGGGTTCTCCGTGAGAGGTCCCTCATATTCTCCGGTGGCTTCGGGCCCATGGGTTACGGTCTCCCGGCGGCCATCGGTGCAAAGCTTGCAGACCCATCCAGGGATGTCATCATGATAGCGGGTGACGGCGGATTTCAGATGACTATCCAGGAACTTGGCACCGTTGCTGAGCTGGAGCTGCCCATCACCATGTGCATCCTGAACAACCAGAAGCTCGATGTTATAAGGCAGTGGCAGGAGATGAACTACGGCACCAGTTACTCTGTTGAACTGAAGAACCCTGATTTCATTAGACTTGCAGATGCCTACGGTATAGGTGCGGAGAGGATCCTCAGGGTGGAAGATGTCTCAGGTGCCGTGGAGAGGGCCCTTGAGTCAGGTGAACCCCGCCTCCTGGAGTTCATGGTTGAAGGGGAGGACATACCACTTCCCGGGGTCAGGCCCTGATCCCCTTGCATGGTGAGGGCCTGGGGATATGTGCTAAAGAATTCTAATCCTCTTAAGGGTCTGAAAATGATCTTCTGAGGTCCCTCACTGCATTAGGCTCCCGGAGGACCCCTGAACACGTAGAGCTCTTCGTCAACGAACAGGGGCCATGGTGATTCCGGGTGGAGAATGTTTTAGGGTCCGCCAGAAAAAGGAGAAATCCGCGAAAAAATAGATATTTAGAGGTCCTCAGGGAGGTAGGTGTCTGCAACTGCTGCAACAGCCTCTCCCATTTCAACCTCAAATCCGAGCTCCCTGAGGGTCATCTCAAGGGCTGAAAATGTTGTTATAAGTTCCCTGTGGGTTATGTTACCCATGTGACCGATACGGAATATCCTTCCCTTGAGGTGATCCTGTCCCCCTGCAAGCTCAACATGGTACTTGTTCCTCATTGTCCCCCTCAGTTCACCATCTGTAACTCCCTCCGGGAGATTAACAGCCGTGACCGTTGTTGATGAAACTGCTTCATCAGGGAACAGTTCAAGGTCGAGGGCCTTCACCGCATTCCTTGTGGCCTCTGCAGCTATCTTGTGCCTCTTTATCCTGTTGCTGAGTCCCTCCTCCATTATAACCTTGAGGGCCTCATGCATTGCGTATATGAGTGAAACTGCAGGGGTGTATGGTGTCTCAGGTGGCTCCGCGTCACCGCTCTTCCTGTACTTCTTGAGGTTCAGGTAGTATGTCCTGGGATTATCCACAGCTTCAATGACCCTCCAGGCGTCGTTGCTGAGGGTTATGGCTGCCATGCCCGGGGGTGCTGCAAGGCACTTCTGGGAACCTGTAACACAGATGTCTATGCCGTAGGCATCAACATCGACCTCATCCCCTCCCAGGGATGAAACCGTGTCAACTATGTAGAGGGCGTCGTAGTCGTCCATTATCTTCCCTATCTCCCTGATGGGGTTAGCAACACCTGTTGATGTCTCATTGTGGACTACTGTGACTGCCTTTATATCATCATTCTCCTCTAGGGTGTATCCAATGTCATCGGGGTTAACGGCCTTACCCCACTCCACGTCTATGGTGATGGATTCGCCTCCAAAGGCCTCCACTATCTGGGCGAACCTCTGACCAAATTTACCCCCAACAACATTCAGGATCTTATCGCCGGGTTCTATAATGTTTGCAACTGCGGCTTCCATTGCAGCTGTCCCTGAACCCGTCAGTAGGTAAGACTTATTGCTGGTCCTGAAAACATCGGACATCATCTCAGTCGTTTCAGTCAGGATCCTGCCAAAGAGGGCGCTCCTGTGGTTAACAATGTTCTCTGACATTGCCTTAAGGACTCTCTGGGCCACCCTCGTCGGCCCGGGGATCATAAGCAGTGTTTCATCCATTTCCAAAAAACCTCCAGATTAAAGTGGATTTCATAACCTGTATCTATTTTTAATCTGTCCATTTAAAAAGATTTACATGAGCCCCGGCCAGCCATCAGTAAATCCGACCTGAAAATTCAGCCAGCCATGGGGCCCTGAAGAGGTGATTAACTGATGGATCGCGGCTTCAGGGACCTGAACCAGGCTCCTGAGCTCCAGCTCCCACCAGGAGAAAACCCAAAGAATGATATATAAATGTGGATAAAGTTATCCCATGGAAGTCCAGGTATGGCTCAGATGGTACACACGTATACTTGATGACTTTGGATTTGACAGGAGGGCTGATGAGGAGTCAGCATCATACCTCGACGCCTTCCTCAGGGAACACGGATGCCTGCGGGTTGATGACATTGATGTCCCATCCAGTGACTTCATTGTATTCGGGGCTGGACCATCACTCAGATCCCACCTCAAAAGGTTCAGGGCCCTTGATGAGCCCATGACAGTCATCTCGGCAGATGGTGCCACCACTGCACTCCTCGAGGAGGATGTGCTGCCTGATATAATAGTAACTGACCTCGATGGTAAGATGGAGGATATAATCGAGGCAAACCGGCAGGGGGCGGTGGTGGTGGTCCACGCCCATGGAAACAACCTCCCTGCCCTCAGGAGGTACCTCCCACTCCTCCAGAACATCATCGGGACAACCCAGAGCATCCCCCATGGCTGTCTCCACAATTTTGGTGGATTCACAGATGGTGACCGCGCTGTTTTCCTTGCCGCAGCCCTCGGCGCCGGTCGTATAGTGCTGGCAGGCATGGACTTCGGTGAGGTTGTGACAAGGTACTCAAGGCCTGATATGGACTCTGAGCTTGGACCGGCCGATCCCGTTAAAAGGCTCAAACTAGAGTACGCCAGCAGACTAATAGACTGGCTTGAGAGGAACGGGGATGTCAGGATAGAGAGATGGTGAATTCAATAAAATGAACGTGAAGGACCATGAAAGGCGATAAGAGGCGCGATATAAGGGATATACTCCTGCATGATGAGACCCTCTTCAGGAACATGAACGCCTTTGACCCCGACTATGTTCCTGAGAACTACAGGTACAGGGAGTCCCAGATGGAGGCCCTTGCAGTGTGTATAAGGCCCGCCCTGAGGAATGGGAGGCCCGTCAATGCGGTTATACTGGGGTCCTGTGCAACAGGTAAGACAACCGCCATCAAGAAGATATTTGAAATGGTTGAATCAACATCAGAGGGCGTTGTATGCTGCTACATAAACTGTCAGCTCCACACCACAAGATTCGGGATCTTTTCACAGATCTACAGCAAGATATTCGGGCACCAGCCCCCTGAAACCGGAGTGCCGTTCTCAAGGATATATCAGACCATAATGCAGCACCTTGCCAGCGAGAAGAGGGCCCTGGTGGTTGCCCTTGATGACATAAACCACCTCTTCTACAGTAAAAATGCGAACAAGGTACTCTACGATATACTTAGGGCCCATGAAGTATTTGAGGGTGTGAGGACCGGGGTATTCGCTGTTCTCTCAGACATCGAGTTCAGGTACGCCCTTGATAAAAATGTTGACTCCATATTCATACCCCAGGAGATCGTATTCCCTCCCTACACCCGTGAGGAGGTGTTCAACATACTCAGGGATCGTGTCAGGGTCGGATTCTACCCGGGTGTCATTTCCGATGAGCTCCTTGAGAGGATAACTGACCATACAATGGATACCGGGGATCTCCGCTACGGTATAGACCTCCTGAGGGTCTGTGGAAACCTTGCAGAGGCGGATGCATCGCCGGTGATAGGAGAGGAGCACCTTGAAAGGGCCCTGAAGAGCACAGGACCCGTGAATCTCATACACACGGTGCGAACCCTGAACGAAAATGAGAGGGAGTTTCTGAGGATACTTGCAGACGCCGGCGAGGATATGACAGCCGGGGCCCTCTACGAGCTCTTCAGGGAGAGCACAGGTTCAAGCTACTCATCCTTCAACAGAATCATTGAGAAACTGGAATTTTTAAGGTTGATTGACACAAGGCTCACCGGTAAGGGTGTTCGTGGTAACTCCCGGATTTTGATTCCACGTTTCAGCAGGGAGGACCTCAGAAGGTGCCCTGGCTTCTGATTCAGATACCCGCAGGATAATTTGAGTTGCCTCCCGCTGCGACGCTGATAACGCCCCACAGGAGGGCCATGAGAACCATTGAGATGATTAAACATGACCTCACATCCACCACAACGGCAAGGTGCCCGAGACGTCTCCATATACTGTTTGATTTCCTCAGACTGTGCATAATAATCCACTCCACTACCATGTTCATGTGGAGATTATTTAAGAAAAGAGATAGAGAGCACCTGAAAAGTAAAGAGTAAAGCACATACCGGGGATAGAGAAGCCCCCTCAATAACTCAGTGTATGTGCATCTTAAGTTTATGATCAATGTCACCTGCTGCACACCGGGAGGGAGACCATGAAAGGGTTTGAATTCTTTGATGTCACTGCAGATGCTGGATTCTGGGCCTATGGACATGACCTCGAGGAGGTCTTTGAGAACGCAGCCCTTGCAATGTTCGAGGTTATGACCGACACCTCACTGGTTGAGGCTGCTGAGGAGAGGAGAGTTGAAATCACATCAGAGGATAGGGTTTCGCTTCTCTATGACTGGCTGGATGAACTGCTCTTCATACATGACACTGAATTTATTTTATTCAGTAAATTCAAAGTTAAGATAGATGAGAAAGATGATGGCCTCCACCTCACCGGCACCGCCATGGGTGAAGAGATAAAGGAAAGCCATGAGCGGCGTGACGAGGTGAAGGCCGTGACATTCCATATGATGGAAATCCTGGATGAAGATGGGCTGATAAAGGCGAGAGTAATTCTGGACCTCTAACTGATGAGAAGAAATGATGGAGGATGGTTTGCATGAGTATACATGAAGAACTGGTTAAGGTGAGAGAATCCGTATGGGAAGTTCCAACATCATACAAGAAGGGGATGAGGGTGCCCGGGAGGATCTTCCTGAGGGAGGAGGCCCTCAAGGACCTTGAGAAGGGTGCCATCGATCAGGTGGCCAACGTTGCCTGCCTCCCGGGTATCCAGAAGTTCTCCATTGGACTGCCAGATATTCACTTCGGTTACGGCTTCAGCATTGGAGGTGTGGGTGCCTTCAGCGCCCGAACAGGAGTTATAAGCCCTGGAGGTGTTGGATTCGATATAAACTGTGGTGTGAGGATGGTCAGGACAAACCTTGACCATGAGGATGTCAGGCCAAAGATAAAGGAGCTCATAAACACGCTCTTCACCAATGTCCCCTCCGGTGTTGGGAGTAAGGGGAAGATACGCCTGAAACCCGGGGAGATCGATGAGGTGCTTGAAAACGGGGCTGAATGGGCCGTTGAAAACGGATACGGCTGGGACCAGGACCTCAGGCGCCTTGAAGAAAACGGTAAAATGGAGGAGGCCAGCTCAGAAAAGGTCAGTGAAAAGGCCAAGAAAAGGGGCATACCCCAGCTCGGATCCCTTGGCTCAGGTAACCACTTCCTCGAGGTCCAGATGGTTGATGAGATCCTCGATGAGGAAGCAGCCAGGGTCTACGGTGTGAGCCCCGGAAAGGTCGCCGTCATGATACACTCAGGTTCACGTGGCTGCGGCCACCAGGTCTGCTCAGATTACCTCAGGCTCATGGACAAGGCATACAGGAGGTACAAGATAAACATACCTGACAGGCAGCTTGCATGCGCCCCTGTGGACTCGGATGAGGCCCTGGATTACTTCCAGGCCATGGCAGCAGCTGCAAATTATGCCTGGGCCAACCGTCAGATGATAGTCCACTGGGTCAGGGAATCCTTTGAGGCCGTCTTCGGTATGACTGCAGAGGACATGGAGATGGAAATCGTCTATGACGTGGCCCACAACATAGCCAAGAAGGAGGTCCACACCATAAAGGGTCGTGAAACAGAGGTATTCGTCCACAGGAAGGGGGCTACAAGGGCCTTTGGACCGGGAAGGGATGAGATACCTCAGGAGTACCGGAAAATCGGTCAACCGGTGATAATACCGGGGACAATGGGAACATCATCCTACCTGCTCCACGGAACAGAGGTTGCCATGGAGGAGACCTTCGGTTCAACCGCCCACGGCGCCGGGCGTAAGATGAGCCGTGCAGGTGCCAAGAAGACCTACCGCGGCGAGGAGGTCCAGAGGAAACTTGAAAGTGAGGGCATCTATGTCAGGGCCACCTCCATGCCTGTGGTTGCAGAGGAGGCCCCCGGGGCCTACAAGGACGTGGACGTCGTTGTTAGAACCGCCCATGAAACAGGAATATCCCGCCTTGTGGCGAGGATGCTCCCCCTCGGCGTTGCCAAGGGATAGCCGGGGTGAAGCAATGATAGGGATCATTGGAGGTACCGGCATATATGAGATGGCTGAATACGGGAGGCTGGAGAGAAGGGAGTCCCTCATCACCCCCTACGGCAAAACCCCTGAAATATCCGTATTCAAACTCCACGGGCGGAGGGTCGCCTTCATACCAAGGCACTCACCGGGCCATGACAAACCCCCGCACATGGTAAACTACCGGGCGAACATATGGGCCCTCAAAGAGCTGGGGGTCAGACAGATAATAGCAACAAATGCTGTTGGGTCTCTTAAAAGGTCCATAGGGCCCGGGGACTTTGTTGTGCCCCATGACTTCCTCGACTTCACGAGGTCCCGTCCATCAACCTTCTATGATGAGAAAACAGTGCATGTAGACATGACAGAGCCCTACTGCAGGAATATACGTTCCGCCCTCAGCGGATCATCAGGTGTGGTTGATGGGGGGGTGTACGTGTGCACCGAGGGCCCCAGGTTTGAAACACCTGCAGAGATAAGGATGTTCCAGACCCTTGGGGGCACCGTGGTTGGCATGACAGGACTGCCAGAGGCCGTCCTTGCAAGGGAGCTTGAGATGTGCTATGCAAGCATATGCCTCGTATCCAACTATGCGGCGTCCATTTCACCCAGCAAGCTCACCATAGATGAGGTCTTCGAGATTATGGATGAGAAGAAGAATGATCTCATAGACATCATTGATGCTGCAATCAGGGACCTCAAAACAGAGCAATCATGTCCATGCCAGCATGCACTCAGAGGTGCCGACGTTAATAATCATGAGGAGGAGTTATATGAAGGTTTTAATGATATCTGCAAGCCCGAGAAAGAAGAGCAACACCATGATGGTCCTTGAGCACTGCAGGGATGCTATAGAGGGCCATGGTGTTGAAACAGATATAATATCACTCCGTGGAATGAAAATCGAATCCTGCAGGGCCTGTCTGAGCTGTGCGAAGAAGCACCGCTGCAGGATAGATGACGGCCTCAACGATATAATCGACAGGATACGTGACTCCGAGGGCTTCATAGTTGCAACCCCTGTCTACTTTGGAACCGCCAGAGGCGACCTGATGGCGGCGCTGCAGCGGATCGGGATGGTTTCAAGGGCCTCAGACGGATTCCTGAGCTGGAAGGTCGGTGGCCCCATTGCGGTTGCAAGGCGCGGAGGCCACACCGCGACCATACAGGAGCTCCTGATGTTCTACTTCATAAACGACATGATAGTACCGGGTTCAACCTACTGGAACATGGTATTTGGATGGGCCCCCGGCGAGGTTGAAAATGACAGTGAGGGAATTGAGACCATAAGACGTTTCGGAGAAAACGTGGCTGAGCTCATAAAAAGGATAAATGGCGGTTCTTAAGATGAGGATAGCACTGGCCTCCTCCAGTGGGGAGGAGGTTGACCTCCATTTCGGGAGGGCCTCCCAGTTCCTTGTGTATGAATACACTGAGGGTAAACCAAGACTTCTGGAGATCCGGACCGTTGAAATCTCTGAAACCGGAAAACATCAGTGGATGAAAGCCCTTGATGCCATCAGAGACTGTGATGTTGTAATAGCTGTCCAGGCCGGCCTCAGGGGTAAGGTCGGGATTGAGGATGCCGGTATAAAATTCGTGGCCGATGAGGGCCCGGTTGAGGAAGTGCTTGAAAGGTGGATCAGGCACAACGAATTCATGAAGTCAGTGTAACCCGCATAACTGGCTGTTCATATTCATGACCACACAGCACCCCAAACCACCATGTCAAGATTTAAATACTCCCTTATCCTATTATAGAGTATTCCATACTGGCGGTGTATGTAACTCTAAATCATGGTTAACCAGTTAAATATGAATTTTTTGAATTTATGTTAAATCCAGCTGTTTTTACGGTGTTAAAGATTAAGGTGATATAATGGCAAAGGCTCGAAGAAGGAGAGTACGTGATACATGGAAAGAAAAGAAATGGTATGTAATAAAAAGTCCTAAACTGTTTGGAGAAAACGAGATAGGAACAACACCCTCAAGGGACCCTGACTTCCTCCTCAAGAGGAGGGTTGAAGCCACCATGAGGGAACTGACCGGAGACTTCTCAAAGCAGTACGTTAAGCTGAAGTTCCAGATAGACAGCGTCGCCGGCAGTGAGGCCACAACCAGGTTCATAGGCCACCAGGTCACGACGGACTACGTCAGGAGCATGATAAGGAGGGGTACGAGCAGGGTCGATGCCCCGGTTATAGTTGAAACAAAGGATGGTTACAAACTTAAGGTCCATCCCCTGGCCATAACAATCCGTAGGGCGAAGTCCTCACAGCAGAAGTACATGAGGCAGAGCATAGAGGAACACCTCAGGGAAATCGCCTCAGAGAAGACCTTTGAGGAACTCGTGGAGGGTATTGTAACAGGAAAAATAGCCTCAGAAATATACCACCAGGCCAAGAAGATCTACCCCCTCAAGAGGGTTGAAATAATAAAGAGCAGGGTTCTGGAGGAACCAGCCTAATCAATGGATCGGGACCCCTCATGATAGACCTCAACATTGGATACGTACTCCTGTGCGTATTCATTGGATTCTTAACCTACTATAGAGGTGCCCTCGATGTATGGGGGTCCCTTTTCATGATCCTTATGGGTCTTCTCATAATATTATCCGCCGGTTTTAACTGGCTCCTTCTTATTTTCATTTTCCTCGTTCTTGGCCTCCTATCAACAAAGTACAGACATGAATACAAGAAGGAGCTTGGTGTCTTTGAGGGAACCAGAAGCGCCAAGAACGTTATATCGAATGGGATAGTGCCCTTCATAATGGCTGCCTTTGGATACTATGACGGTTTTGTTGGGGGCTTCATAGGATCCGTTGCAACCGCCACCGCCGATACCATGGCGAGTGAGATCGGAGTTCTGCAGACACCGCGACTCATAACAACACTTAAGAGGGTGGAACCCGGGACCGATGGAGGCATATCATCCCTTGGAACCGCTGCTGGTATAGCGGGAGCAGGTATAATTGGTTTATCAGCATTTTTACTTGGTGTATGCCCTGATCCCCTCAAATCAATGAAGGTGGCTGTGATTGCAGGGACTGTGGGTTGCTTCATGGACAGTCTTCTGGGTGCAGTCCTTGAAAGAAGGAAGTACCTCACCAATGAACATGTGAACCTCCTTGCAACAGTTACAGGGGCAGTTATAGGAATTATTTTAGGATAGAGATCATAAATCTAGGAAGGTGGGTTAATCATGAAAGGGGTAATAATGATAATAGACGGGATGGCTGACCGCCCGCTTGAGAAACTCTCAGGCAGAACACCTCTCGAGGCCGCCAGCACCCCCAATATGGACAGGATAGCAGAGTCAGGTATTAACGGTATAATGGACCCCATAAAACCCGGTGTGAGGGCGGGGAGCGACACATCGCACCTTTCAATCCTCGGATATGATCCCTACAGGGTTTACACCGGAAGGGGACCCTTTGAGGCCGCTGGTGTTGGCCTTGATGTGAAGCCAGGGGACATCGCATTCAGGTGCAACTTCGCAACTGCAGACGAGGATATGATAATAACAGACAGGAGAGCCGGACGTATAAGGTCAGGAACCTCAAGTATAGCCCGGACGATAAATTCAATGACCATTGAGGGCTTTGAGGACGTTGAAATAATATTCAGGGAATCAACAGGTCACAGGGCAGTCCTTGTACTGAGGGGACCCGGACTCGGGGATAAGGTCTCAGATGCAGACCCCAAGGTGGAGGGAAAACCTCCGAAGAAGATAAAGGCACTTGATGGATCCCCTGAATCCCGGAAGACAGCTGAGGTCCTCAACAGGATCGTTAAGGAATCCTATGAAATCCTGAGGGACCACCCGGTCAACACCGGGAGGATCGAAAGGGGTGAGACCCCTGCAAACATAATACTCCCACGGGGGGCAGGTGCCGTTCCACATGTTGAGAAATTCCAGGAACGCTACGGTCTGAAGGCAGCGTGCATAGCTGAAACAGGACTCATAAAGGGTATAGGGCACCTCACAGGCATGGATGTGATAGACGTTGAGGGGGCCACCGGGGGAATAGACACAGACCTTGAGAGCATAAAGAACGCCATATCCAGTGCAATTGCCGCTGATTACGATTTCCTCCTCATAAACATCGATGGTGCTGATGAGGCTGGACACGACGGCGACCTCGAGGGAAAGGTCCGTTTCATTGAGAGGGTCGACTCCATCCTCGGGGACCTGATGGGGGATGATATCTACTTCATACTAACGGCGGACCACTCAACACCTGTATCTGTCATGGACCACACAGGTGACCCTGTGCCCATCGCCATAACCGGGCCGGAGGTCCGTGTTGATGATGTCACATCCTTCAGTGAGAGGGCCGCCGCGGCTGGTGGTCTCTGCCGGATACGGGGATCCGATGTCATGGACATACTCCTCGACCTCATGAACAAAAAGGAAAAATTCGGGGCTTAAGATGAAGGAGAAAAAACCGCGACTCTTCGGTACATCAGGTATAAGGGGCCGCTTCGGAGAGAAGGTCACACTGGAACTTGCAGCTGACACCGGAAGGGCCCTGGCAACCCACCTCGGTGGTGATGGGGAGGTTGTTGTGGGCTACGATACAAGGACATCCAGCCAGCTTCTGGAGAATGCCCTGATCGCCGGGATAGTAGAATGTGGCTGTGATGTTACACGCCTTGGAATGGTCCCCACACCCCTTGTGGGTTACGCAGCATCCCGTCTGGGTGCAGCTGCTGGTGTGATGATAACCGCATCCCATAACCCCGCCCCCTACAACGGGATAAAGCTCTGGAACCCTGACGGGATGGCCTACAGACCATCGCAGGAGAGTGTCATAGAGTCCATAATACACAGCAGGGACTTCAAAAGGAAGGCCTGGGATGAACTGGGGTCCATAACCACGGTTGATATGAGGGATGACTATGTCAGGGCGGTACTCGAAACCGTGGAGATTAAAAAACCCCTCAAGGTCGTCATTGACTCAGGGTGCGGCGCAGCATCCCACCTGTCTCCCCTCATATTCAGGAAGGCAGGCTGCAGGGTCATAACCCTTAACTCTCAGCCTGATGGTTTCTTCCCGGGCCGTGACCCTGAACCGGTCCCTGAGAACCTCTCGGAGCTGATGGAGACTGTGAGGTCAACCGGGGCTGATCTGGGCATAGCCCACGACGGTGACGCAGACAGGATGGTTGCAATCGACGACCAGGGACGATTCGCAAGCTTCGATAAGCTCCTGGCCCTCATGGCAAGGGAGATTGGAGGTAAGATAATAACAACCGTTGATGCGTCCCTCTGTGTTGATGAATGCCTGGGGGACCGGGGCGAGGTCATAAGGACCCGTGTGGGTGATGTGCATGTGGCCAACACCATTGCAGAGGAGGGGGCCAGGTTCGGAGGTGAGCCCTCAGGTACCTGGCTGCACCCTGATTTCTGCATGTGCCCCGACGGGATACTCTCAGCCCTCAGGGTGGCGGAACTTGTATCAGCAAGGGGGCCCCTCTCAGAGCTGCTTGAGGAGGTGCCATCCTACCCCAACATAAGGGACAAGGTCCCGTGCCCCGACGAGAAGAAGGATATCATAATGGAGAGGGTAGCTGCTGAGCTCAGTGACCAGTTCAGCGAGACATCAGATATTAATACCATCGACGGCGTCAGGATATCCCTCGATGATGGGAGCTGGGTCCTTGTGAGACCATCAGGGACAGAGCCCTACATCAGGATCACCCTGGAGGGAAAGACAGAGGAGAAGGCCAGGTATATACATGAAAGGACCCGCGGTTACCTTGAAAATATGATAGGGTGATGGAATGCAGGCAGTTATTCTAACAGCAGGTGAGGGGACCAGGATGCGACCCCTCACCCTCACAAGGCCCAAGACCATGCTGCCAGTTGCAGGTAAACCCATACTACAGTACAGTGTGGATGCCCTCAGGGACAACGGTGTCCATGATATCGTGATGATAACAGGCTATCATGAGGAGGCCGTCAGGTCCCACTTCGGCGACGGATCCGGATCAGGAGTCAATATAACCTACGTAAGGCAGGAGGAACGCCTTGGAACGGCTCATGCCATAGGTCAGGCCTCAGAGCTCATAGACGATGAATTCATTGTACTTAACGGGGACATCATCACGGATCCGGGGCTCATGGGCGACCTGATTGGGTCATACCATGAGAGGAAACCCGAAACACTGATGGTCCTCAGGGAGGTCCCGGACCCCTCCTCCTTCGGGGTCGTTAAGGTTGAGGGGGACCGTGTAAGGGAGATCATAGAGAAACCAGGCCCCGATGCAGGGGCAGGGAACCTCATAAACACAGGCATATACGTGTTCAGCCCGGCCGTCTTTGATTATATAGAGAGAACCCCCCTATCCAGCAGGGGAGAATACGAGATAACAGACACCATAATGATGCAGGTGAGGGATGACCTCCCTGTGAGGGCCATAATATCAGACAGGGACTGGATAGATGTTGGCAGACCATGGGAACTCCTTGAGGCAAGTGAAAGGCTCATGAAGGACCTTGAGGATTCCGTGGAGGGTGATGTGGAGGACGGTGTGACCATACATGGCCCTGTTGCCATTGGCGAGGGCACCATTATAAGGTCAGGCACCTACATCCAGGGACCGGTCTACATAGGCAGAAACTGCGATATAGGCCCCAACTCCTACCTCAGGGCCCATACCTGTATAGGGGACGGTGTAAGTATAGGGAACGCCGTCGAAGTCAAGAATTCAATCATAATGGACGGTACAAACATCAACCACCTCAGCTATGTGGGGGATTCCGTTATAGGGATGAACTGTAACATAGCTGCAGGTACCAACATAGCCAATCTGCGATTTGATGATGGCCCCGTCAGGATGGTGGTAAAGGATGATGTCGTGGAAACCGGTCGGAGGAAACTGGGGGCTGTGTTCGGTGATGGTGTCAAGACAGGTATAAACTCAAGTTTCAACCCCGGTGTCAAGGTGGGGAAGGATTCCTGCATAGGTGCCGGCTGTGTGATATCGAGGGATGTGCCCTCAGACAGACTGGTGATACTCAGGCAGGAGCACACTACAATGGAGTACAGGTGATAGGATGGGCTTCAGAGTCCTTGAGGGTGCCAGGATAGTGGGGAATGTGAGGATCGGTGATGGTTCCTCTGTATGGTACAATGCCGTCCTGCGGGGCGACCTTGAACCCATCGAGATAGGGCGCTGCTCAAACATCCAGGACAACTGCGTCGTCCATACAAGTCGCGGATACCCTGTCAGGGTTGGTGACTGCGTATCTGTGGGCCACGCCGCGGTCCTCCACGGGTGCATTGTGGCAGATAATGTCCTCATAGGTATGAACTCCACCATCCTCAACGGTGCCGTTATAGGGGAGAACTCCATCGTCGGAGCCGGGGCGGTGGTAACCTCGGGTAAGGAATTCCCCCCTGGAAGCCTGATAATCGGGACTCCTGCAAGGGCTGTGAGAGAACTCAGTGATGAGGAGATAGAGTCAATAAGGGATAATGCCCGGAGGTATGCTCTGCTGGCACATGAATAACTCTCCAGTGACCTGAGTTAACCGAGATTGTATGAAACTCAAGAGTGGTTCTATGGTAAAGATTCGGAATAAGATCAATGATATTGAACCCTATGTACCTGGAAGATCCATAAAGGAAATTGCAGATGCCTATGGTCTTAAAGAGGATGAGATAATTAAACTTGGATCCAATGAGAACCCCCTGGGCCCATCACCCGCCGCGGTGGAGGCCATGGAGCGTGAACTTGAATCGGTTCACAGATACCCCGAGTCAGCCCTGACCGACCTCAGGGAAGCCATAGCAGACTACGCAGGGGTTGAGATGGATCAGGTTATAGTGGGTGGTGATGGTGCCGATGAGATAATCGATGTCCTGGGGAGGACCTTCCTTGAACCGGGGGAGTCCTTCGTCGTACCCATGCCATCCTACATGTACTATGAGTACACACTCCAGGCCCATGATGCAAGGGCTGTCCATGCACGGTGGGACGTCAACGAGAACCGCCTCGACCTTGAATCGGTCCTGGATGCGGTTGATGAATCAACCCGCCTCGTCTTTCTCTGCACACCCAACAATCCCACAGGGGGCCTCATAGATAAGAAGGACATCCGGGCTGTTCTGGAGTCAACAGATGCCCTGGTGGTTGTTGATGAGGCCTACACCGAATTCGCAGGTGTGGACAACACTGACCTCCTCCCTGACCATGAAAACCTCTTTATACTGAGGACATTCTCAAAGGTGATGGGACTTGCAGGTATGAGGATAGGTTATGGTCTCGGGGACCCACAGATAATAGAGTACATGCACCGTGTAAAGCCGGTTTTCAGCCTCACGAGGCTATCCCATGCAGCTGCCCTTGCAACCATCAGGGACAGGGATTACATAAAAAAATCCACCGAGTACTCAATAAAAAGCAGGGAGTACCTCTACTCAGGGTTGAAGAAATTCCCGGAACTGAGGGTTTTCAGATCATATGCAAACTACATACTGATTGACGTGAGGAGGACAGGCAGGACCGCTGCCGAACTCTCAGAAGAACTCTTAAGGAAGGGTATAATCGTGAGGGACTGCACTTCCTTCGCAGGACTTGATGAATACTGGATACGTGTCAGTGTCGGCACCCTTGAAGAGGATAGAAGGTTCCTTGAGGTCCTGGGTGAACTGGTTCAGTGATTCCAATGAAGATTGGTTCAATGGCAGTTTCAACCCTCGACTATCCCGGAAAAACCTCGCTCGTTATATTCACTGCCGGCTGCAACTTCAGGTGCCCCTACTGCCACAACCCTGAACTCATAGATGGGGGTGATGAAGTTGGCCTCGAAACTGTCCTTGATGACGTGGAGAGGTACTCAGAATTCGTTGAAGCCCTGGTGGTGAGTGGGGGTGAACCCCTCCTCCAGGTCAATGCCCTCCAAACTGTGCTTGAACATGCACGTTCCCTGGGACTTGCAACGAAACTGGATACCAATGGCTCATATCCTGAAGCCCTTGAAAGGCTACTGCCCCACCTTGACTATGTTGCAATTGATGTGAAGGCCCCCCTCCACAGGTACCCTGAACTTGCCGGTGCCGGTGCCGGGGGCGTGATGAGGAGCCTTGAGATCCTCAGGGATTCGGGTGTCACAGTGGAGTGCCGCACAACCTTCGTGCCGGGTCTAATGGGGGAAGAAGACATAGAGATGATTGCAGACTCAATCGAATGTGATGTCTATGTCCTGCAGCAGTTCAGGAACAGGGTCGTCCTTGATGAGTCACTCAGAGAAACAGAGCCCCCATCACCCCGGAGACTCAGGGAGATTGCAATGAGATTCAGAGACAGGTTCAGAATGGTTAAAATACGTACAGAGGAATTCGGAGAAGAAGAGATCTAGATGATAACCCTCTAAGAGAATCCAGGAGGTGGAGACCCGTTGCCCATACTCTCATTCAGCAGCAGGGACATTGACCTTGTAACAGGCAAAAGGACCATGACTATAAGGCGCAAGTGGAAGAGGCCCCTCAGGGTCGGCGACCGGCTCCACTGCTACTGGAACCTCGTCTCAAAGGACCGTGAAAAGGTCTTCGAAGCGGTGGTGACAGACGTTGAAACCGTGAGTTTCAGGGAACTCAGAGAGAACGATGAGCTGGCCAGGGAGGATGGTTTCAGGGACGCCAGACAGCTCGAAGAGGAATTCCAGAGGATGTACCAGGGGGAACTCACGGATGATACCGAGTTCCAGGTGATAAGGTTCAGAAAACTCCCTGTGGATGAATGGGAAGGTAAAAAAATCGATGAGAAGGCCATGATAACAAGAAGGGCGGACATACTCTTTGATTCAGGTAAATTCAGTAAATCAGAGCTATGTTACACCGCGGCCCTCAGGATAGACCCCAACGACGTCTACATACTCAACAGACTCGGTGACAACCTCACAAGGCTGGGAAGATTCGATGAGGCCCTTAAAAATTACCGGAGGGCCATAATGATAGAACCCGAGAACCCCTACATATGGAATAACATGGCCATAACCCTCCTGAACGCCGGGAGGGTTGATGAGGCCCTTGAGGCTAGTGAAAGGGCTCTGAAAATAAAAAACGACCCGGACCTCCTCTACTGGAGGGGTGTGATGCTTGAGGTTGCAGGAAAACCCCTGGAGGCCCTTGAATCCTATGAACAGTCCCTTGAAATTGACCCCCGGAACGCCGAGGTCTGGACAGCCAGGGGAAACCTGCTATCTGACCTCGGGCGAATGGAAGAAGCCATAGAATCATACAACAGTGCCCTTGAGCTTGCCCTTGAGGATGAACAGGACCCCAATGTCTGGAACCGTAAGGGTAACGCCCTCCTTGAGCTTGAAAGATTCGATGAGGCCCTTGAATGCTACAGGAGGGCCATTGAAATGGAACCAGAGAACGATGTCTACTGGACCAACATGGGGGTTGCCCTCCTTGAGCTTGAAAGATTCGATGAGGCCCTTGAGGCCTTCAACAGGGCCCTGATGATAAACCCGAAAAATGAGGATGCCGGGATACTCCGTGAGGAGTGCCTTGAGAACCTCTAAACAGCTATTTCAGTTTTTCCATGGCCCTCTCGACCAGGGATATGCCCCAGCGGGCCATTTCATCTGCCTGCTCCTGTGTCTCTGACTCTGCGAAGCATCTGAATATTGGTTCGGTCCCTGAGGGCCTTATTATAACCCATCCGGCTTCACTGAATATTTTAACACCGTCTGTGGTATCTATGTCCCTTACACCCTCCTCATCTGCCAGCATCTTACTTACCAGGTCCATCACATCCCCTTTAATTTCATCGGGACATTCTATTTTCCTCTTACTGGAGTAATATGCGGGTAGTTCCGATACAAGCTCTGATAGTGGCCTGTCCTCATGGGCCATTATCTCGAGTATCGTGGCGGCTGTGAGGGCTGCGTCCCTCCCGTATACAAAGTCGGGGAATATTAATCCGCCGTTTTCCTCGCCTCCAAATAGTCCGTCTGTCTCTTTAAGTTTTCTTGCCACCAGGAGGTCCCCTACAGCTGTTGTTATTACCTCTCCGTTGTTCTCTGATGCTATATCGTATATTGCTGAGGATGTTGCGACGGTGGTGACTATTATGCCTCCACCCTTTTCCTGGAGCATCCTCTTCTCAACAAGGGCGAAGGTCTTATCGCCGAGGACAAATTCTCCCCTCTCATCGATACATATTGTCCTGTCTGCGTCACCGTCGTGGGCTATGCCCAGATCAGCCCCGGTTGACCTCACAGTCTCCATCAGCTCCGAGAGGTTCTCAGGGACCGGTTCAGGGTCACGGCCCGGGAAGAAACCATCAGGCTGAGAGTTAAGGGTTATCACCTGACATCCGAGTCTCCTGAGGATGTAGGGCATGGTGTAGGACGCTGCTCCACAGCCACAGTCGACCACCACCCTGAATTTTCTTCTGCGGATGGCCTCTGCATCGACCCTCGCTATGACACCGTCCTGGTACTCCCTGATTATGGAGGTGTTTGATGTGAGGTTCCCGATTTTATCCCAGGAGGCCCTCCTGAAATCTTCGCTGAAGAATATCCTTTCTATTTCCTCCTCCAAGTCATCAGGGATGCCTATGCCGTCTGAGTCAACGAATTTTATACCGTTGTACTGTGGGGGGTTGTGGGACGCCGTTACGATAACCCCGCCATCATAATATTTTCTGACTGCATACTGAACGGCTGGCGTTGGGAGTATTCCCAGGTCAACAACATCACATCCGCTTGAAAGAAGGCCGGATATGACAGCATTCTTTATCATTACAGTGGATGTCCTTGTATCTCCTCCAACAGCTATTTTCCCTTCTACAGTTGAACCGTATGCTGCCGCAAGCTTTGATGCGAATTCAGGTGTTAAAACCTCATTTGCAAGTCTTCTAACTCCGAATGTGCCAAATAGTTTCTTCATTTTTTAACAGCCCCATTTACTGGATAATATTTGAATTGTTAAACACCAATATGGATAAAGTCAGACATTCACTCCGTATTAATTTTCAATCACATTACCTCTATATGAATAAAGTCAGACATTCACTCTGTAAACAGAAAAGTCCCTGTTCCTGTAAACAAGTCTGGAGTATGGGGGAGTCCTCTGCTCATTATCCAGGATTATGTATCCCACCCGATCCCTCATTATATCATGCTTCGTATACTTAAAGCTGCTGATATATTTTTCCACGCTGATTGAACGGATGGTTCCTGGTGCATAGCCGCCCGCCGATACCGGTTGCCCTGAAACTGCAACTATAGGGGGTTGGATGTGGTAGTCAGACACAACAACAGTTGCATGGTCTCCGTTATACCTGAACCACTCTGCAACATCGAGTTCAGAATCTGAAACCTCGAGTTTTATGGAGCTTGCAAGGGAGTAACCATCATAGATGCAGTAAAGGGATATAAGCAAAATAATAGCGTAAAAGGACCATTTGCCATTATTTATTCGTATTGAATTGAAAAGATCTGCACTCAGTGTTGCCATCGGGAAGAGGGCGAAGTACAGTATCCTGTCCGAGAGGACCTTCAAACCCAGAAGGTAGGCAGCTGTAAGTGATAGGACGAATACAGTCCAGACAGCCATTATAACATCCTTTTTCTCCCTCCGTCCAGCCGCATGAATAAGTCCTGCCAGTGAAAGGATGGTGAGCAGAACCCCCAGATGGGTGATGTATCCCTCTAAAGGCAGGGAAGTGGTCGCCGGTGACCTGAATACAAAACCGTATTTAACTATAAGGGGTGCATACCAGACCGATGCAAGTAAAAGACCGGACCCGAGGATTATTAATAGATTCCATGGTCTGATATCATATTTTCCAATGTAAAGGACAATGGTTGAGAGAGTAACAACTGCTAAAATTATGGAGGCAGAAAAGATATGGGTCATTAACATTAATCCCAGGAGAAAACCTGTTAAAACAGGGTAAAGCCTTGAGCAACCTTCCATGGACCTGTAGTATCCATAAACAAAGAGGGGGATGGAGATCATCGCAAGGGATTCAGGGATGGGAAACATCATCCTCATGAAGAATAGACTTGAAAATAGGAACATACCTGTTAAGAATCCTGCCAGAGGTCCGTACAGTTTTCCTGAGACATATGAAAATGATAGTACAATGAAAAATGCGAACACCGGCTGCATGAATCTGGAGACCGTGAAAAAACCCAATCCTGTTATTTTACTGAGAAAAAGCAGCATTATGTGAAAGAGGGGTGGATAATATATGGGTCTCCCATGGGGGGCTGAAGTTATGGGATCCCAGAACACGATGCCCCGCCCCATATAAAGGGTGGCATTATGTATATGATAATAGATATCCCATGTCAGCGGAACAGTGTACCGGAAGGTGGGTGTTAAAGCGATAAGGCAAGCAAGGAGCGGAGGTAACAATATCAATATAAAATTGAGCTTTACTCTGTTAATCCGCATGTTAATCCACCAACACTCTCAGTTACTATAACTCTGTTAACGAGGCTCTTAAATATATCTCTAGGGGTTATTACTCTAGATTCAAATCCAGGGGCCAATGATATATAATCCAGAAATACCCGAGCTTGAGTGAATCAGAAAAAAGAACCTTTGACCCTGAAGTTTAGCAGGCGAGTGTCCTTAAATTGGAGGGCTCTTCGACAATAATCTCCAGTGATCCCTTGTACTCATTTACTTTCCCAGTAACTCGCACTTTCATGCCCCGAAGTAGATGAGGGTCCAGGCCATTCTTTTTTATTTCAGCCGATGTCGATTCAAATATAACAGCCGTTATAACACCGCTGCCATCGTTTATAACTAAAAAAAGAGTCCCTGAATGTTCTGATTCACGAAAATCCTCAACTGTACCCTCTACAGTCACCTTCCTGTCCACCATTCCATGATTTATGCTGGATACACTAACCTCAGGCGGAGTAACTGTATCTGCTGATATTATCATTCCAATGAAGCCTGAAAGTCCAAGAAAAAGGGATATTAGGAGGAGACTTCTATCATCCAGGTAAGCCATGAACTTTTTTAATACATATGTCTATTTAAATATTACTAATTTGTGTTTACGCGACAAGGCGGAGAATCCGGAAAAAATAGAATGAAATAGATTAAATGATGTTACCTAATCTTCCTCTCCTTTTATCTGCTCATCGATCTTTTTTTTAATATCCTCAGTCTTCTTACCACGAATCTGCTCCTCAACCTCATCCCTAATATCCTCAGTCTTCTTACCACGAATCTGCTCCTCAACCTCATCCCTAATATCCTCAGTCTTCTTACCACGAATCTGCTCCTCAACCCTTTCCTTTCTTGACATGGAAACCTCCCCATTTGATTTTAATTGGAATAATTATTGTTTTTTTTATTAGAAATAATTTTCTCTTTAGTTATCTATAATTTCCATCTCAGCACTCCTAATTGAGCCAACTCATTGATTAAACTAAAGAAGCTGAATATATTTGTAGATTTTATAATATGAATTTTTCGATTGAATGATTTTGGAAAGATTAATTAAATATCATGATTTAAAATATTGAATGTAAAAAAAGGAGGTGCAAAAATGGGATCATCTTTTAAATCGCCTGCAGATACGGCAAAAGCCTGTTCTGCAATAGCTGAATTAAAAGAAAAAGCGCCTTTAGGGAAAGTTATAGTTCTTAGCTTCCTTGCTGGTGCTTACATAGCCTTTGGAGGCTTGCTTGCTGAAGTTGTTACTGGGGGAATGGCCAAGGCAGGTTATCCTGCAGGCCTTGTGAAATTAGTTTTTGGTGCAGTTTTCCCAGTCGGGCTCATGCTTGTTGTAATAGCAGGTTCTGAGCTCTTTACCGGAAACTGTATGTACATGTCATTGGGAATTCTGGATAAAAGGGCCTCTATAATGGGCTTAATAAGGAACTGGGTCACAAGCTGGGTATTCAACCTCGTTGGTGCAGTATTTGTTGCATATTTCCTTGCTGTTGCAACAGGTATACTCACTGCAGACCCATGGCAGGCTGGCGCATTAACAGTTGCAAAAACCAAAGCACTTGGAGGTGCTTCCTTTATTGCAGCAGGTAAGGTTACAAAGTCTCTTACATGGGCGCAAGCTTTCTGGAGAGCTGTCGGTTGTAACTGGCTTGTCTGTCTAGCAGTATACCTTGCAATTGCCTCAGATGATATCATTGGTAAAATATGGGGAATATGGTTCCCTATATTCGCATTCGTGGCTATCGGATTCGAACACAGTGTGGCAAACATGTTCTTCATACCAGTCGGCATATTCCTTGGAGGAGTTACCTGGAGCCAGTTCTTTATGAATAACCTGATTCCAGTTACCCTTGGTAACATAGTCGGTGGTGCTATCTTCGTTGCATGTCTGTACTGGTACACCTATCTTAAAGAGTGATTTAAAATCTTAATTTATTTTTTAGGGAGTGAGTAATATGAAGCTTGAATATATTCCTACAGTATGTCCTTACTGTGGTTGTGGTTGTGGATTGAACGTGGTTACCATCGATGGAAAGGTTGAAGGTGTGGAACCCTGGAAGAGACATCCTCTGAACGAAGGAAAACTCTGTCCAAAGGGAAATTTTTCCTACCAGTTCGTAGGAAGAGATGATCGCCTGACGAAACCCCTTATAAAAGAAAATGGTGAATTCAGAGAGGCTTCCTGGGACGAAGCCACAAGCCTGATAGCATCCAAATTAGAAGAATACAGAGGCGAAGATCCTGACTCACTTGCATTTCTTGCATCTGCAAGATGTACAAACGAAGAAAACTATCTTCTCCAGAAATTTGCAAGGGCTGTCATAGGGACACAGAACGTCGACCACTGCGCAAGGTTATGTCATGGTCCATCCGTCGCCGGGCTTGCCAAGACCTTTGGTTCAGGTGCAATGACAAACTCTATTTCAGACATCGAGGAATCCTCATGTATATTCATAATCGGATCAAACACAGCTGAACAGCACCCCCTTATATGGAGAAGAGTCCTCCGTGCTAAGGCCAACGGTGCCAAGCTAATAGTCGCCGATCCAAGGGTTAGCCCAACTGCAAAAATGGCAGATATATATCTCCCATTCAAGCCAGGAACCGATGTTCCTCTCATGAATGCTATGATGAACGTTATAATAGAGGAGGGCCTGGAAGACAGGGAGTTCATAGAGAAAAGAACAAAGGACTTTGAAAAACTTAAAGAAACTGTTAAAAACTATAAACCAGAAGAAGCTGAAAAGATCACCCTGACACCCGCCGATAAAATCAGAGAAGCAGCAATAGAATATGCAAAGGCAGATAGTGCTGCAATACTCTTTGCCATGGGTATAACCCAGCATATTACAGGAACAGATAATGTTGTGTCAACTGCAAATCTTGCAATGCTAACAGGTAACGTCGGTAAAAGAGGTGCTGGAGTTAATCCACTGAGGGGTCAGAATAACGTTCAGGGAGCCTGTGACATGGGTGCCCTTTCTGCATTCTATCCAGGATATCAGAAGGTCATTGAAGAGGATGCGACCGAAAAGATGTCTTGTGCATGGGGCTGCAGTGATCTGAAGTGCACCCCTGGGCTGACAGTTGTTGAAATGATGAACGCTGCAGCAGAGGGTAAACTTAAGGCCATGTACATCATGGGTGAAAACCCGATGGTATCAGACCCCGACATTCAGCACGTTAAAGAATCCCTTGAAAATCTTGAGTTCCTTGTTGTTCAGGACATATTCCTCACAGAAACAGCTGAACTGGCAGACGTTGTTCTCCCTGCAAGTGCATGGTCTGAGAAAAACGGCACATATACAAGTACAGAAAGGCGTGTTCAGTATATAAGAAAAGCTGCTGATGCTCCTGGAGAAGCAAAGGATGACTGGCAGATAATATGTGAAATAGCGAATAAGATGGGTGCTGATGGTTTTAAATTCAGCTCAGCAGAGGATATATTTGAAGAGATACGGGAAGTGACACCACAGTATGCTGGAATGAACCCTGAGAGACTGGTAAAACCCGAAGGCCTTCACTGGCCATGCCCCGATGAAACCCATCCTGGAACTCCCATATTACACACAGAACAGTTTGCAACACCAGATGGTCTTGGTATATTCTTCCCGGTAGAATACAGAGAACTTGCAGAGACACCAGATTCTGAATATCCGTTCATACTGACAACAGGTCGAATAATTTTCCACTACCACACAGGTACCATGACACGAAGATCAGAGACCCTTGATAGGGAAGTTCCAACTGGATTCGTTGAGATAAATGATGAAGATGCCCTTGAACTTGGAATCAAAAATGGAGATATGGTCAAAGTAAAAACCAGACGCGGAGAGATTGAAATAACAGCCAGAGTAACCCCAGAGATTATGAAGGGAGTTCTATTTATTCCATTCCACTTCGCTGAGTGCGCAGCTAACATGTTAACAAGTGCAGATGAACTTGACCCTGAAGCCAAGATGCCTGAACTAAAGGTCTCCGCGGCAAGCATATCAAAATAGGGGGGCTGTAAATGGTTGAAGTTAACGACATGTACTATGCTTTCTCAAAAAATGAAGAAATTGCAGAGAAAGGAGAATATGGGGGTGCTGTAACTTCCCTTCTTAAATTCCTTCTGGAAGAAGGAATGGTGGATGCTGTACTTGCAGTTAAGAAGGGTTCGGATCTTTATGATGCCGTCCCAACCCTTATAATGGAGCCTGAAAAGGTTATAGAATCTGCAGGTTCACTTCACTGCGGTACACTGAACATAGCAAAGGTTATAACTCGCTACCTGAACGGGGCAAAGGACATCAAAATAGCCGTTACAACGAAACCCTGCGATGCAATGACAATAGTCGAGGTTGCAAAGAGGGGCAAGATAGACCTTGACAATGTTATAATGGTCGGTGTAAACTGCGGTGGAACACTCCCACCTGTTAAAACACGCGCCATGATAGAAGAAGTATATGAAATGGACCCTGATGATGTTGTCAAGGAAGAAATAGCCAAAGGAAAACTCATAATTGAAACTTCAGACGCTGAAAAAGGGATAAGCGTCGATGAAGTTGAAGAGATGGGTTACGGTAGGAGAACAAACTGCAGGAGATGCGAAAAGAATATTCCAAGAATGGCGGATCTTGCACTTGGTAACTGGGGAGTTATAGGTCCACTGGCAGGTAAGGCAACCTTCGTTGAGGTTACATCCGAGAAAGGTGCAGATTTACTTGAAAAAGCCGTATCTGCGGGTGTCATCGAAATAGAGGATCCCATACCCAAGGGCATTGAGATACGTGAAAAAATAGATCAGGCCATGGTAAACCTTGCAAAGAAATGGCAGAAAAATGATTTCAATGAGGAAACCGGTGCCGAGATTCTCATGAATCTCGATAGATATATGGACGAACTCAACAAGTGTATCAAGTGTTACAGCTGCAGGGAAGCATGCCCAATATGTTACTGTGAAGAGTGCTCACTTGAGACAAAAACGCCTGAATGGATCGAGAAAGGTAAAATTCCACCATCACCTCTCTTCCATCTCGAAAGAATGCTACATATGGTTGACTCATGCACCAACTGTGGTCAGTGCGAGGAATTATGCCCAGCAGAGATACCCCTCGCAAAGATATGGCATGAAATCAACTGCAGAGTTCAGGAAACCTTTGGATACAAAACGGGCTTTGAAACCGGTCAGGAACCTCCACTAACACATCCCTAGATCCCACTTTATTCTCTTTTTAAGGTGATGCCATGATACTGGATGACGTGCTGATTAAGAACCAGGAATTTGTAAAGAATTTCCACGCTGAAAAACTAAGTCACAAACCAAAAAAGAAACTCGCAATCGTAACATGCATGGACACAAGGTTAGCAGGATTTCTGGAATCCGCCATGGGGCTTGAAAGAGGAGATGCAAAGATTATAAAAAATGCGGGTAACCGTATAACAGAAGACGCTTTGAGGTCCCTTGTCGTCGCAATTTATTCTCTGGGTGCAGAGGAAGTGATGGTGGTCGGTCATACCGACTGTGGAATGGCAAACGTCAACTTTGATAAAATCAGGGAATCAATGAAAACAATGGGGATAAGTGAAGACGTTATAGAAAAACTTAACCTGGAGGAGTGGATTGGGGCAATCGATGATGAAGAGAAAAATGTGATTGAAGGCGTTAAAAAAATAAAAAATGCTGAATTCATCCCTGAAATACCTGTTCATGGTCTGATTGTAGATATTAACAGCGGCGCTATCAAGGTCCTGCATAATGATTCATGAGATCCCCATTTAGGATTTAAGGCCCTCTAAAAAATTTTATCAAGGTCCTATATAATGATTCATGAGAAACCCTGCTTAAAGAGTGATATCACGCGACCAAGGGTATCAATATCATCGGGGCTCAAATCATCTCTTATACGTTTAACAACAGGGAACCTTAGGGAATACCCGCTTTCATATTCTGGGCTCCTGACTATTTCACTGTAAGCGACTTCCAGTATTATTTCAGGCTTTACCCTGATTTTTCTACCCCTTCTTTCAACTTTTAGATTCTCCATTCTTTCAGAAAGGTCTTGAAGTGTCTGGTCATCAAGTCCCGTGGCCACATGTGCTATTGTCTTGAGTTCCCCACTCTTCTCATCCCTTACAGCAAGGAGATAGGATCCCACCAGATGTGCCCTTTTACCCCTGCCATAGGTGCCACCGACCACAATGAGGTCCAGGGTCTCGGGTTCTGCCTTAAACTTAAGCATCTTTTTACCCCTTATACCGGGTATATACGGCGCTTCCGTATCCTTTATCATTATACCCTCATGTCCCTCTCTTATTGACTCCTTGAAGAGCCATAAAGCATCATCCAGGTTATCCGGGCCCACATCAACCATGCGACTCGCCTCAACCCTTCCAGGTATTTCTGAGAGTATTGACTCAAGGACCTCCCTCCTGTGCCAGAGGGGCTCATCGATGAGGGGTCCTCTGTGGTAGAGGACATCAAAGAGGAACAGTGAGAGGGGAACCTCCCTTGTAAGCCTATCCACATCATATTTTCTTCTGACGCGCTGGAGTATGTACTGGAAGGAGGCTGGCCTCCCATCCATGGTGACTATTATTTCGCCCTCAACTATGTAGTCATCGGCTGGAAGGGCCTCCTCAACACCCTCAAGTATCTCGGGGACCGCCGCGGTGATGTTCTCAAGCCTCCTGGTGAAGATGGATACCTCATCCCCGCATCTGTGTATCTGAACACGTATACCATCATATTTGGTTTCACAGAAGGCCCTTCCAAGCTCCGTTATGGCCGATTCTATGCTGCTGGCAAGCTGTGCCAGCATTGGTTTCACGGGTCTTCCCGGTTCAAGGTTGAGTCTTCCAAGTCCAGGCTCGCCCTCCTCCCTTGCAACTGCGGCCACCATTCCCAGGTCATTTGTGAGCATGTGGGCCCTTTCAACGAGTGCCGGGTCAACCTCAAAGGCCCGGGCAATGGCGTCCCTTATGATTCCCTCTGCAACACCAACCCTCAGTTCCTCAAGGACCGTCCTTGTTATATAGCGTGCCTCCAGTGGCTTTGCCTGGGACAGGACCTCAACAAGTATGTTTATCTTCTTTGACTGTGCCCTATCACCAGAAGCTGATGCCAGGGCCTTCAGTCTGCTGTAAACAAATTCCACTGTCAGGGGTTGTGAAAAAAAGGTTGTTTGAGTTTTTCTGGAGAATAGTTTTTCACTTGCAAGACCTATATCACCCTGTTCCCTTATTTCGTCCTCGATTTCATCCATCGAAACCCCCACAACCAGGGATATTGCCTTCATGAGCAGCTTTATGCCAACCCCAAGTTCCTCCTCACTCCAGATTGGAAACACTCTGCCAAGCATCAGTATTGTTACATCGGGCAGAAGTTCCTTATCAACACTCCTCAGGAGTTCCGCAAGTATTTCGGTCTTTTCAAGGCGTTTTGTGGTTGATTCAAGTCTGTGGTATACCTCTGCAAGTTCCATATAGAGCAATTCCTTCATCCCCTAAGTAATCTGAACCGTTAAACTCCCATCGACCTTAAAAACATTCTTCAGTACCTACAATTCACAGTCATCCTTGTCTGCTGGCGCTTCCGCCATGTCCCTGAAGTGTTTGAAGAGTTTCCAGGCCCATCCAACGGCCTCTTCATCCCTTGAAAAGAGGAATCTCACGGGATCATAGAGACCATCAGACATGAACAGAGAAAGGGCCATTGCCGTCTCCGTTATTATGAGGCTGAACCTCAGTTCAGAATCGATGGTGCTGATCTTAACATTTTCCGTAGCTTCAACATGTTCAATTGCATCCACAACATTCTCTGAGAGGATCATCTCGGTCTTTATCCCCGCTTTCAGGAGGTCCCCGTAGAAGGGGTGGTGAACGCCTGAAAGGATCCAGACCCTCCCGGAGTTCATGACATTCTTTGTAACTACCTCATATGGCTCTGTGAGGTTCTCGGGTTTTGCCTCGAGGAGTGATACTCCCTCAAGGGATTCTATGCTGTAGAGGAGTGATTCGGGTATGGATCCAAGGTCATGGTCAAGCAGAAAATCCGAGAGTTCCCTGATCACCGAGATTGTCCTTATAATCCCCTGAACCTTCAGAGATATTATCCTGCCGGTTGATGACAGTTCATACTTACGGTTGACCCTGCAAACCAGCCCCTTGTCCTCGAGCTGGTATATGGCATGGAGAATAGTTGATGAACTTGATTTTATGATGGACCTCATCTTAGAGAGTTCCATTGGACCGTCCATGAGGGCCATTAAAACCCTGAGCCTTATCTCGGATGAGAAAAGAAATTTGATATCCTTTCTGACTTCAGTGAAGGCTTCCAGCAAGGTAATGCACTCCTCTATTCAATGAAAACATGGAATTTTCCTGCCACGCCACAGATGGGGCAGGGTTCCGGAGGGATCTTCCTTGCGCAGAGATAACCACAGATGCGACACCTCAGCACAGGTATGTCAAGGCCGGCTGGTGCCCTGCCAGGACCTCTACTCTTTCCCCGCCTCTCGGGTATGGATCTGAACTCAACGTCCTCATCCCTGACATAGAGTCCACAGTAGCATGTCCCGTATTCCTCAATATCATCATCCCTGTAATCACAGGGGCACACTATATCCCTGTCCTCCTCGGGGTTGCCTGATGCGAGTCTGCAGGGGCAGGAGTCATAGCCATATCTTTTCCTGTTAACCAGCATCCCCCTGAGCAGTTCCATGACGAATTCCCTGTCAGGATTAAGCTTATAACCTGATTTCTCTGCTGATTCCCTAACCTCTCTGTATAGTTCCTGGAGTTCATCCTTCATGATGATCCCTACCTGAGGGATGATTTTATTGAGAGTGGATCGAATCCCACCACCACTTCCTCATCGTTTATTACAAGTGTGGGGAATGAGAGGGATGGGTTCCACCTCTTAAGCTCCTCAATTACATTCTCACGTTCCTCACCCTCAAGGAGGTCGACGTATATATAATCGTAGGCCACCCCAAGTTCCTCCAGCAGCTCCCGTGTCCTTTTGCACCATCCACATGTGCTGAGTGCAAATAGCCTTACACTGCCCCTTTCAGTACCTTCAACATGCTCGAATCCCATAGGACCACCACTTTAATTATGGTTCTGATCTCTATTAACCCTTACCGGCATGTTAAGGATCGAGGATGTGATTCATCTGTCTTCACGCAGTATCCTGAGGGCGCAGTATTCGCCACACATTGAGCACATCTCTGAATCCTCAATTGGGCACTGCATCCTGTATTCATATGGTTTTTTTGAGTCAAAGGCCAGTTTGAACTGTTTATCCCAGTCAAAGGACCTTCTTGCATCAGCCATCTCAAGTTCAGATTCCCATGCGCCCGGTAATTTTCTGGCGGCGTCTGCAGCCTGGGCAGCTATCCTTGATGCAATGACACCCTCAATAACATCCTGAACCCCCGGTATCGCCAGGTGCTCTGCCGGTGTGACGTAACAGAGGAAGTCCGCCCCGTTCATTGCAGCGACGGCCCCGCCTATGGCTGCGCTTATATGGTCATAACCCGGTGCCATGTCTGTGACTATGGGTCCAAGGACATAGAAGGGTGCGCCGTCGCAGACCTCCTTCTGTATCTTCATGTTGGCGGCTATCTGGTCAAGGGGCATGTGACCGGGCCCCTCAACCATGCACTGAACATCTGCATCACGTGCCCTCTCAACGAGTTCTGCAAGTGTGAGGAGCTCACTGATCTGGGGTATATCAGAAGCGTCTGCCAGGCACCCCGGCCTGAGGCCATCCCCGAGGCTGAGTGTGACATCATACTCGTAGGCCACTTCAAGGAGGTACTCATAGTTGCTGTAGAGAGGATTCTCCTCCTGATTCTGCATTATCCAGGCTGCAAGGAACGCTCCTCCCCGGCTAACTATTCCCATTATCCTCCCTGATCTCTGAGCCCTTTCAACGGTTTCCAGGGTGATTCCTGAGTGCACGGTCATGAAGTCAACCCCATCCCGGGCCTGGTTCTCTATGGCCCTGAACATGTCATCCTCATCCATGTCCACCACGGCTCCATCTGACATGAAGGCCTCGACACCGGCCTCGTAGATGGGTACCGTGCCCACAGGAACGTCAACAGCCTCCAGGACCGCTTTCCTGACATCCCTCAGCATGGGGCCTGTGCTGAGGTCCATGACAGCATCTGCACCGTATTCGACAGCTGCAAGTGCCTTATCAACCTCCAGTTCAATGTCCTCCATTTTTGAGGATGAACCGATATTTGCATTGATCTTTGTTGAAAGATTTTCCCCTATGCCGCAGGGTGATGATTCCCGATTAATATTGGAGGGTATCACAATTCGACCGTTTGCAATACCCCTAATAAGCATCTGAATGTCCAGATTTTCTTTCCGGGCAACCTCCTCCATCTCAGGGGTTATATTGCCCTTTCTTGCTTCTTCCATCTGAGTCACTTTGGATCCCTCAATCTTAATATATGAATATCCATAAAAATAATTTCATGATCAGGAAGCTCCGTGCAAGGGATATAATGCTCCGTGATGTTATTGTTTCCCACCCCGATGACCTTGTCGCAGCAGCCAACCTCAAGATGGTCCGTGCGAACGTGGGTGGTGTCCCTGTTGTGGAGGGTGATAAACTTGTTGGGCTCATAACCCACAGGGACATTCTGCTTGCCGGTGGCGAGGCCCTGAAGCTTCGGGTGAAGGACATAATGAGCCAGGACCTTGTTGTGATTGATGAGGAAACTCCTATAAGCAGGATAAGCCGTATAATGGCAGATACCGGATATCAGAGGATACCGGTTGTCAGGGATGGTAGACTGGTTGGACTGATAACCCAGAGCTGCATAATAAAGGCCCTTGCAGATTATCTCTAGTTTCATACCAGTGGTTGCGGGGAGCCTGAACCTTTCCCTGAATCCTTTATACCACCCATCCTTTTAATTCTGAGTTCAATGAATCTTTTACCATTCTTTGTGCATGCATATACCGGTATGGCTGATCCTACCTTCAGCAGCGCCCTTCTATCAGCTATTCTCCTTATGTATTTTGATGCGCATGATGTTACAACATCGGCTGTGTTAATCACTTTCTCGGCGCCCCTGTAGTCTATCCCGGTCAGGTGAACGGCGAATATGTAGATTTCGCCTCCATCCATTTCCCTCAGCCTCTCTGCCTCTGCCGGGTCAGCCACGGTGACAGCAACCCTATCATAGCCCATCTCAAAGGCCCTTTCAACACCCTTAACCTGGTCTATCGTGGCTTTTTCGGGGTCAAGGACCTTTTCTGGTCCTATGGATCCTATAACCTCATCCTCGGGTGATGTTTCCACCACTCCTGATATCCTGCCCCCGATTCCCTGTGCAAGTTCGGGTTCGGTGACTATGACTGTGCCTGCACCATCACATACCATGACTGCTGCGTCCACCTCACCCTCCTCGATGAGTGTTGAGATTATCTCAGAAATGCCAAATGATAGAAAATCCCTCATTCTTAATTCACGATTACCTGTACACATGCCAAAATCTTTAATGCGAAACTCAATATTTTGACGGATAGCCTCAGATGTGATTTTTTCAATGCCCCGGTACTTATGAAAGAGGGGACAGTAATCGATAAGTGGCTCGGATACATCAACCACCCTTCCATTCCTCACGGTGACACGACTTTTTCCCAGGGCCTCTATTACATGTTCACCCACAGCGAACACCTCAACAGCTTAGGGGTACGGAAACCCATCGGCAGGGTCCGGTTTCAGGATGAGGGAAGCATCGGATCTCAGGAGTGCATTGACGGTTGCACTGAATGAGCAGAGCGTTCCTATACCACATCCAACCCTCCTATCACCAGATAGGATATCCACAGTTATATAATCTTCCATCCTTACATGTTCCCTCACACCGACCCTGGTCATCCTCTGAAGTATCCTGTTTCCAAGGGCACCCATGGATTTCCCGAGCCAGAAATGTTTCAGGGGACAGAGGTCACAGTAATTCTTAAAGATACGGTTCCACTTGCTGCTTCCAAATCCAGCATCTATCTCCGCCCTCACCGTTGCATAGGCTATGCAGCACCCCCAGTTCCTGCCGATGACCTCCCCATTCTCAAGGAGGGATACATGGATCCTGTTCCTCCTCCAGGCGACCCTGCCGGTCACCCCCCTCTCATACTTTTCCATTCCCGTGTTTCTGGATTTCCTGGATGCCATCCTCCTCCTGATTGATGGCACCCTTGAAGCTGCGATGTTTACTGCACAGACCGGGCAGAAACCTGATGCTGCAGATACAATTTCATCACCTTCTGCAGAGTATAGTATGACCTCTATGCCAGGGCCGTCCCTTCTGACCTCAACTGAACCCCCAGCCGACCAGATATCAGATATTATCATGGAGGCTGTGTTAACAACCCTCCCGTAGCCAGACATCTCTGAAACCCGTATCTGGTCTCTCCTGCCTGTCAGGAAGGGCGAGATTTTATCTGCAGCTTCGTCATCCAGAAATCCTGCATTGATCTCGGCCTCGAGTATCGCCGGGGCCCAGGTTATATCCGAACCCTCCCCCACAGAATCCCCTGATGGGTCAGTTATCCAGGCCCTGACACCCTCAGGGTACTCTGCTGTTTCAACCATGAAGCCTGTCCTAGAGATATCTGCGAGGACTGCATGACATATCCCACAGGCCCCCTCTGAGAAATCAAGATCATCAGGCACATTAAACCCCCCTCAAAGAAAATTCATATATAATTATGGTGGCATTTCATAATAATGATTGCACCCCTGACAGAAAAGTTTAAATTTGATGAAAACTGATCTTGTATAAGTCATGCCGGGGTGGCTCAGCTGGTTAGAGCGCACGGCTCATAGGGTATTAAGCAGTGCTCTGACTTTTTCCTGGGATACCGTGAGGCCGCGGGTTCGAATCCCGCCCCCGGCACTTTAACCCCCCATTTTTGCATTCAAAAAAACTTTTTTTATCCTTAAAACAGAAAAGATGAATTCTTCTGAAAAACAAAAATCACGTTTCTTTAAATTGGAGATAATCAAACCCCTTCACTGAACCGAACTGTTTTTCTATTTCAGAATGGCTCCAGAGGACCCCCCCCAGACATCTGCTTTTCACTGATCTGAAGAATCTTCCCCACATGATCTCCAGTGATAGGCTCATGCTGCAAGCAGATATAACTGTGGTCCTACAGGATGACCCCCTCATGACTTCAGCTACCAGCCACCTCTCAAACCCCAACATGATTTATATCAACACACACATAGTTATTATGCAAGAACGTGAAAGAGGGTTTGAATGCCTGAGAGATATGAGGGTATGGCTTACTGGGAGATGGTCAGCCGGCAGATGGGTTTACTTTCAAGGGCAGACCAGTTAAAGCTCAAGGATTCCACTGTCTCTGTGATCGGCTGCGGGGGTATAGGTGGCTCTGCAGTTGAGATGCTTGCACGGATGGGTGTGGGCAGTCTCAGAATAATTGACAGTGACGTCTTTGACGTCTCGAACATCAACAGGCAGCTCATGAGCAGCTTCAGGGACCTCCGGATCCCCAAAGTTGATGTTGCAGCGGAGCGTATTCGCACCGTAAACCCCTTCAGCAGGGTCAAGGTTTATCATGAAATCTTCGATGAAGAAAATGCAGCTGAAATAATAACTGGCAGCGATGCCGTGGTTGATGCCCTTGATAACATAACATCAAGGGTGATTGCATCAAGGAGGTGCACATCAGAGGGAACACCCTTCATCCACGGCGCCATACATGGCTCCATGGGTCAGGTAACTGTGTTCAGGGAGGGATCACCATCCTATGAGGAACTCTTCCGTTTGCCATCTGTGGGCCTTGAGCTCACAGCTGATGTGAAGGCGAAGCTCAGAGATCTATCATCAAAAACACCTCCGGTAATAGGTCCCGTGGCAAATATCACCGGCTGCCTCCAGGCAGCGGAGGTTCTCAAGTTGATCACAGGGAGGGGTGATGTGATAGCCGCCCCCCGAATGTTAAAGTTTGATCTCTTTCAGGGCGAACCATTTAAAATTGTTGAACTATCCTGAACAAAAAATATATAAACCAGTAGAAGGAAAGTTACTTCCGGTGAAGTTAAGCTCATGCCATGGAGGCATAACCCATGTCAGATAAGATTGGAAGAATAATAGCTAAAATGGATGAATGCGGCGTTAAATTCGTCCGCCTTCAGTTTGTGGACATACACGGAAAACCAAAGAATATGGCAATACCCCTGGTAAGGCCAGACCAGATAGAGGACATAATAAAGGACGGTCTCCTCTTTGATGGGTCATCAGTTGAGGGGTTCGTGGATATAAACGAGAGCGACCTCGTCCTGAAACCTGACCCCGACACCTTCTCAACACTCCCATGGAGGCCAGAGGAAAAGGGTGTGTGCAGATTCATCTGTGACATATACTGGCCAGATGGAAAACCCTTCGAGGGGGACCCGAGGTACGTCCTCAAGAGGGCCCTCGACAAGTACGCCCACCTTGGATATGAATACAATGTCGGACCGGAACCAGAGTTCTTCATCCTCGACCAGGACGAGGATGGCAACATAATACCCCACGACTGCGGTGCATACTTCGATGTTGAACCGGTGGACCAGGGAACCGACTTCAGGAGAAAACTCGTCATGGACCTTGAGGCCCTTAACTTCGACGTTGAGGTCAGCCACCACGAGGTTGCCCCTGGACAGCACGAAATAGACTTCAAATTCGACAAGGCCCTGAAGACAGCAGACGCAGTTATAACCTTCAAACAGGCCATAAAGGCCATAGTCGACAAGATGGGGTACATGGTAACATTCATGCCAAAGCCATTCTTTGGTGAAAACGGTAGCGGTATGCACTGCCACCAGTCCCTTTTCAAGGATGGTGAAAACGTCTTCTATGACCCTGACACAGAGACACAGCTCTCAGAGGAGGCCCTGTACTTCATAGGGGGGCTTCTGAAACACGCCCCTGCGCTCACAGCTGTCTGTGCTCCAACAGTCAACTCCTACAAGAGACTTGTCCCTGGCTATGAAGCACCGGTCTACATTGCCTACGGCCTTAAAAACAGGTCAACCCTCATCAGGATCCCTGCATCACGTGGAAAGGGTACACGTGTCGAGTTAAGGATGCCTGACCCATCATGCAACCCATACCTTGCATTTGCAGCCATGCTGGAGGCAGGTATGAACGGTATACAGAACAAGATCGACCCCGGTGAACCAACCGAGATCGACGTTTATGAAAAATCAATGAGTGAGCTCAGGGAGATGGGCATCGAGACACTCCCATCAAGCCTCTGGGAGGCATACCATGCCCTCGAGGAGGATGATGTCATCAAGGGCGCCCTTGGTGGTCACGTCTACGAGAAGTTCATGGAGATCAAGCACAGGGAATGGGACGACTACCGTGTGAGGGTCTTCAAGTACGAACTTGAAAGGTACCTTGACATCTAAGCCTCAAAATTTACTTCCTTTTTTTCTTAACCTTTAAATAAACCCTCCCCCTACTTTTTATATGGTGTTTCTGATGGCTGATGAGACCAACCAGAAGATGATGGAGATTTTAAGGATCCTTGCAGAGCATGATGATGTCCTCGGGGCAAAGATAATAGCATCTGAACTCAGGAAGAAAGGGTACAACCTCGGGGAACGGGCCGTCAGATACCACATGCGCATACTTGACGAAAAGGGCTTCACAGAAAGGGTTGGTTATGCTGGAAGGAAAATAACATATAAGGGGCTGCAGGAGATAAACCGTGGCCTCGTCTATGACCAGGTCGATTTCATATTCTCAAAGTTTGAGAGCATGATATACAATACAAGCTTCAACCCTGACACCCTCGAGGGGAAGGTTGTCGTTAACACGTCAAGGATATCCCCCCGGTCCATTGAGACCCTCAAACATGTTATGAGAAATGGGCTCTGCCTCAGCCCAAGGGTTAAGCTTGAAAGGGATGGTGATGGGTGCATAATAAGCACCATATGCGGGACAACCGTCGACGGCATCCTGCTCGCCAGTGGCATACCTGTCATACCCCAGTTCGGGGGCCTTGTGAGATTTGAGGACCATCAGCCAGTGAACTTCACAGAGCTCATAGCCTACAAGAAAACATCGATGACACCCCTGGAGGCCTTCACCTCAGAGAACATGACCTCGGTTCTCAGTGTCATTGAGGAGGGGGATGGGCTGGTACCGGCAAATCTCCGCCTCATACCCGGAACCGGAAGGGAGGACGCCGTGAAAATTCTGAGGAAACTTGAGGGAATCGGGATATCAGGGGTGCTCAAGGTTGGAGAACCCGGAGAGGACGTCCTAGGTGTCCCGGTTGCAGATGGAATGGTGGGTGTTGCAATCATAGGGGGTATAACTCCCCTCTGCGCCATCCAGGAGGCCGGCTACCGTGCAGAAATTAAACTGGCAGAGAACCTCATAGAATTCCAGAGCCTGAAGCCCCTTGTAAAGCCTGAGAGAAAGTTAATGGTTTCTGCACCTGAAAGGGGTGTCAAGGTCCGCTTCCTCCTGTCAAAGGCCTGGAACCTCATAAACAGAGTGGATTTAAATCCAGAGGACCTTTCAGGGAGGGTTATAGCCAACATATCCCTCATAAGCAGGGATGATCTGGATTATGCCCTTGAAGTCATAGGTCAGGTCCTCAGTGAGAGGCCAGAATTCTCCACCCTCCCCATGATAGGAGTCACCGATGAGGGGGGCATGGCTGGAATTGCAACTGTATGCAGTCTCACACTGGATGGTGTACTGATAAAGAGCGGTATCATGTCCACACCAAAGTACGGGGGTCTGCTTGAGGTCGGCGGCAGGGCCCCCCGCTTTGTTGAGCTCACAGCCTACAGTGGTTCCTCCCTTGACCCCCATGAGATCTACGTATCAAAGAATATGACTGCGGTCCTTGAAGCCCTCAATGGACAGGGCAGGGTCCTTGCGAGTCTGAGGGAGGTCCCGTACCTTGCAAGGGACCATGCTGAGGGCCTGATTGAAGAACTCTCTGAAGCAGGATTCAGTGTGCTCAAAATCGGCGTCCCCGGCGAGATACTGTACAATGCCCGTGTGGAGAAGTATCACGCAGGTATAGTCACACCCGGCGGCCTGAACCCCCTTGCAGCTGTCAGAGAGGCGGGTGTTGAGATAAGGATGAAGGCCATCGAGAGACTCATGGATCTCAGGGAATTCAGATATGTGGATGAAGTGTAAACCTTATTTTTATAAGCACCATAGGTGCATATAATCCAGTGGAAGGTGATCTCTTTGAAAAAGGAAAATAGAATAGCAACCTGTGAGGAACTCTGCAGGTACATAAAGGAGGAGGTGAAGCCAGGGGATACCGTGAGACTATCCCTCGGCCGTGTGTATATACCCGGAAAGGTCGTCACCAACAACGCAGGGGTTCTGCAGATAAAGATCGACAGTGATATGATAAAGGGCCTTACAACAATTGATGTTGAGAAGCTGAAGGAGTACCTCATCGAACTTGAACATGAATGTGAAGGTGGGGTATGCCTGATCGAGGCAGTTGATGAATGAGGTGATACTGTGAATGCAGCCATTCAGATAGTTTCACTCATAGTGGCGGGATTTATACTTGTGAGTCTCATGGCACATTTCATGAACAGAAATCCCATAGAATAAATTTTTTTATATACGACCAGTAAGGTAATTTTTTTCCAGATAGGCTCTTTTGTTAAAATAAAGCAATATAAAAAAATAAATTCAGGATTAGACCTACTTAGAGGCCTTATACTCCCTTACCTTCTCAAGAAGTTTCTCGAGGATCTCCCTGTCTGAGAGGAGGTCTGTGTCAACGACCTTCTTCATCCTTATAGGGACACCCTCCATACGGTAGGCGGTACCCTCTGCCTCCATACCCACGATGGCCGGTGGAATTATGATATCAGCCATCTCGGTTGTTGGGGTCCTGTGGGGTTCAATGGCAATCACAGGGATTTCAGCCATCCTCTCAAGGGCCCTCTGCGGGAAGTGGGCTCCCGGGTCAGAGGCTATCACCATCATGGAGTCAGCTTCCCTGTTCTGGAGGAGGTCGTTTGCACCTGTCTCACCCGGGTTGTACCTGGGTTCGCCCTCTGAGAAGTCAACACAGTATGGGTATCCACTCTCCCAGGTGCAGACCTGGTTGAACCCTGTAACGTTGTAGTGACCCCTCATGGGTATGAGTGTCCACTTGGCGTAGTCATTGAGATCCTCCACCATCATAATGGCTGTGTCGATGTTCCTGTGCTTACCTCTGCTGTGGGTTATACCCATACCGAAGAAGAGTATACCGAACTGTGCGTTTTTGAGTACCTCAACTGCCTCCTCGATCTGTTCCCTTGGAACACCTGCCACCTCATCGTAGAGTATCTCATGTCCAAGCAGGCATGCCCTCATTGCATCGAGGAGTTCATAGTCATGGTCAAAGTCGAGCTGCAGGTGTATATCTGCAAGCTTTGCACTGTCGGTTTTCCTCGGATCCACCACTATGAGTGTCCTGTCTGATCTTCCCCTTTCCCTGAAGAATCCGCGGGCGAAGACGTTCCTTGACATGTGCCTGGGGTGGGCGTGCATCGGGTTGCATCCCCAGTATACCACAACATCTGCCCTGTTTTTGACCTCACCGAAGGTACAGATGGGGTAACCCACGTCCTGGAGGGCGAGGACTGATGGTCCATGGCATACTGATGCTGTGTTGTCGATTACTGCGCCGGCCTCCTCTGCAAGTTCAACCCCGACGGCCTGTGCCTCGCACTCGGTACAGCTCCATCCATACATCAATGGCCTTTTTGATTCTGCAAGAATCTTTGCTGCCTTGTCTATGGCCTCGTCGTAGCTAACCTCGACGAATTCTCCGTTCTTTCTTATGAGTGGTTTGGTGTACCTCATTGCACCCTCTGCATGCACGAACTTACTGTGACCTATCCTGCATGCGTTGATGGTTCCAACGATCTCGTTGCCCTCAACCTTACATATGATGTCGTCACAGAGGGTTCCGCAGAAGGGGCAGACCACATTTTTCACATATTCCATGATAATTACCTCCAAGAAAGTTTAGGGTTCTATGTGGCCGTTGCATCCGACAGCCGCATAGACCATACCCTTAGCTCCTTTAATTGCGTGATCTCCTTCAAACTTGTAGTATGCTCCAGGGAAGGTTTCCCCGTTAACCTCTATGTCCTTTTCAACACCGAGGTACTTGAATCCTGGGAGGAATTCCTCTATCATTCCCTTGACGACTATTGTCCCGCCTGCCATTTCACCGCCGACCCTTGCAACGGCGTTGCCCTCGATTATTATGAGGCCGTTGTTCATGTGTATTCCAGGCATTATGTTAACATCACCCTTGATGATGATTTTGCCGCCGTTCATGTACTCTCCGATCTCGTTTCCAGCGTTTCCATGTACGGTTATGACTCCACCGCTCATACCTCTCCAATCACCACGGTAGGAGGATCCGACGTAGTCGCCCGCATCTCCGAGGATTTCGAGTTCTCCCCCTCTCATGTCCTGTCCTGCCCAGGATTTTGCGTTGCCTTCCACTGTGATCTTACCGCCCTTCATACCTGCGCCGACGTACATGTTCACGTTACCTTTCACCAGGATTTCACCGGCGGTCATATCCTGGCCTATCCTCTTGGTGTTGTAGACATCGCCGTCGATTATGATTTTTATGTCGGCTGCTGAGTCTGCTGGTTCACCGCTGACCTCGAAGAAGTCTTCGAGCTTAACTACCTCGTTACCGTGCATTATCTGGATGTTCCTGATCTCATCTATTGACTTTCCTGCGAAGACATCAGGTTTGATGTTTGGTGCCTCCAGTGGCACTTCGGGTTGTTCCTTTGGAGTTAGTATTATTTCACTCATAACATCACCCCTTTAACTGGAGCAGATTTTGGCAGGTACTCGTCCTGCACAGGGTAGTTTGCAAAGTTGACAGAGTAGTACTGTTTGAATTTGCTCGCAACACTGGCGAGAACCTCGTTGTAGAGGGACTCATCCACCTGGGTGTCAATCCAGTAGGTCCTTCCGTGTGGTGAGGCCACAACTTCTCCGTCCTTAACAACTATTTCTCCGTCCTTGAGGACGTATGCTGCCCTTGAGAATCCTTCCTCAATGGCCATGTAATCTGCTGATGGATCGACTGTTTCAGGGTTGATGTTGTAGACTGCTATATCTGCATCTGCACCTGCACCGAGGTGTCCCTTGGTTTCACTGAGACCCAGGACCTTTGCAGATGTTACCCTTGTGATCTGTGCTATCTCTGAGAATGTGTACTCCCTGTCAATTGTTGCTATTGTACTCTTCCTCTGGGCCCACTTGTGCAGTTCTCCCTCAATGAGGTTCATCCTGTACTTGTTGCTCATGAGCCATGCGATGACCCTCGGGTACCGTGTGAATGGCCCTGCATTTGGACTGTCTGTTGTGAGGCACACCTTGGAGGGGTCGTCTATGAGGAGGAAGAGTTCCATTCCGATTGCCCACTGGACCGCTGGGACCGGTGCCCTTGCAGAGTATATGAATGGTACAACACCTGAACCTGTTTCGAGTTCCACGTCACAGTTTGCCCATTTGAGGCCGTTGAGTGAGTGGAGGTCGTATTCCATTGGACCGTCTGCGGTCATGGTGGTTGTCTCATCCAGGGTTATCTGACCAACGTCTATCACAACATGATCGTTCCTGTTTATATAGTCAGCAACCTTTGGTGCCTCTGACACGAAGTCCCTCCAGGTTGTTCCGCCGTAGCTGTGGAACTGGACATGGGTTGCATAGAGTACTGTGTCTCTTTCACCGGTTGCAGGGTCTGGTTTTATGTTCTTTGGCACGTCAAAGGATGCCAGGGTTGTCTCGTAGTTTCCAGGGTGTCCAAGGTCGTTACAGTGGAGGTGTATTGAGTGTGGTAGCTGGAGTTTCTCGTTGACCTCTGCGAGTCCCTTTATGATCTCTGCGGGTGTTATATCAAAGTAGGGTGCGGGGTCATAGATTCCGTGGACGTTTCCACCCCATCCCCATGCCTCTGTACCGGCAGGGTTAACTATCTTTATTGCGTAACCTTTGGTGGCCCTGAGGAGCCATGATGCGTAGGCTGCACAGGCATCCACGTCGCCATCCTTCAGGTACTCCATCACGAACCAGTTGTTACCGAAAAGTGGGTATGCTGCGTGGTCTATTATCGGTGTGTCGTGGAATTCCTCATGGGTGTGCCTTGCAAGCAGTGGTGGCATGGCTGCCTCCATTGCTGTGGTGTAACCCATCTGGGCGTACCTGTAACCTGTCATGAAGGTTGAGGGTACTGAGAAACCGCTTCCAGCCCTTCCAGCCCTGAATTTTTCAGCGTCCCTGCGGCTGTCCTCTGGCCTGTACATCCTTCCCACGTTGACCTTTGCACCGGCTATGTGGGCGTGAGGGTCAACACCTCCGGGCATCACCATTTTTCCAGATGCGTCAATGACCTTTGCGCTGTCACTGACACTTTCAACTATTTTACCATCCTTGACGCAGATGTCCATCTTTTCTCCATCGACGTTGTTAAGAGGACAGTAAACAAATCCGTTTTTGATTATGTATTCCATTTGAATCCTCCCGCTGAGCTTTAGATCTGACCTACCTTACCGTAGACCTTCATGAGGGTTGGCATGTCAGGAACCTCTTCATCGGTGGGTATGATCTCCACCGGTATGTTCTTAAAGCTGGGTGTTGCTGTTGAATCAGTATCTGGCCTTATAACCCTGTTGGCCCAGGGCCCCATTGGTATGTAAACCATTCCCTCTGGGAGTGGCTCCTTAGCTTCAACAGCCTTTACAACGACATCCCCATATTCTGAGATGACCTTCACGTTGTCTCCTTCGCTTATTCCGAGCTGCTTCATCATGTCAGGGTTCATCTGAATTATGGCAGCTGCATCGACGTACATCTTAAGGTCCTTACCGGACTCTATAGCCTGTCCCTGCCAGATGGTCCTTCCTGTGTTTAGTATGACTCTCATTCTAATTCCTCCAGCCTGATTGCATCAACAGGGCAGCTTTCAACACATGTGCCGCACTTTCCACAGAGATCAGGGTTCTTTATGTTAACAACCCCGTCCTCAACTATCATGATGATCTCCACATCATCTGTTGGCCCCTTTCCACCTGCAACCTCGGGGCTTCTGAGGGCGTTCACTGGACATGCGATCACGCAGTTTCCACATCCATGGCAGAGTTCAGGGTATGCCTTAAGTCCTATTGCCATCTGATTACCTCCATTTATTTGAGTAATGATTCAAAGGCGTTCTTCCAGGCCTTTGATTTGATTGGAGTGGTATTTATCCTGCTCCTCTTAACCTCTATTGCGTCAACGGGACATGACCTCTCACATGCACCGCAGTATATGCAGAACCTTTCGTCCTTGTAGAGCTTGGCTGGTTTTTCACCTGGTTTTTCTGGTTTAGGGAATGATAAAACGTTGCATGGGCATGCCATCACACAGGTTTCACAGGCCTGGCAGGTGTCCTCGTCGATAATGAGTTCTCCCTCGAAGGGCTTTGTCACCGTTGCAGCGTCAACAGGACATATCTCCTGGCACCATCCACAGTTCACACAGAGTTCAGGGTCGATGTAGGATGTTCCTGTGACCTCCGGGACCTTGATCTCGTATTCACCGTATGGGCATATCCTGCAGACCTGAGTTATGGCGTCAACAGGGCATATCCTCTTACATATACCGCAGTGGACACATTTATCCTCATCGACTCGTATGTCAGTCGCGACTGCTGGACTTGAGGAGGTCGGCACCTGGTGGTCTATCTCTATCGCATCAACCGGACACATCTCCTCACACATTCCACAGTAGATACAGGTTTCCTTGTCTATCTCGATCTCACCTGTTATGAGGTCCTTCCTTTCGGGCAGGTCCCTTGTTATGGTTATGGCATCCTGTGGACATGCTGTTTCACAGGCCTTGCACTGTATACATGTTTCATCATCTATCTCAGCTGATTTGATGATTTTTGGGTATTCTGCAAGTTCCTTTATTGATGTTCCGTCAATCTGAAGGTCCAGTGCCTGGAATGGGCAGATTGAACTGCACATACCGCAGAGGACACATTTGTTCTCATCGATGCATATCTTTGACTCGTCCTGTTCGGTTCTCACCATTGCGCCTGTCGGGTTGACTTCAATGGCGTTCACAGGACAGATTTCACCGCAGAGTCCGCAAACAGCGCAGAGGCAATCCTGGAAGATTAACTTTCTGTCTTCTTCACCGGTTCGCTCCACGGTAATGTTCTTACCTTCAATTACTTCGGTTGTTTCCATCAAGTTCTACCTCCTTTATTTCTATAGAATCAGTTGGACACATATCAACACAGATGAGACACCCGCAGCACCATTCGGATTCTATATGTGCCTTGAGGTCTCTTAAACTTATGGCCTTCATAAGGCATGTGTCCACACATAGCCCGCACCCAATACATGAGTTCCTGACCTTTCCCTGAAATTTCTGCTTCTGGCACGTTTTTATGATGGTCCTTGTCATCTCTGTGTTCTGTGTAAGGGAGTGGGTGAGAAGAAGGAAGTCCCTTGGACACATCTCTGTTATTACCTTTGCAACCTCTATTGACCTCCAGGAGAGGTTCCTGCCGTTGAGGTAGTGAGAAACAGTTGATCTGTTCATGTTGAGAGCCTTAGCTATCTCTCTCTGTGAATGGCCCTGCTTTGTCAGATTTACAGCTGCTATGTATTTGAGTCCAGAAACTATATGTTTCGGCATAGGGTCACCATGTGTGTTAATCACACATTTGACCGCCGCCCATATAATAATTTTCTACAAAAATCAAATAGAAAAATATATATAGAGGTGTGTGGCTACCCCACAGGCTTTATGGTGACGGGTGTGAATTTCAGTTCAGGCATCCCTGATGCCGGGTCACGCCCTCCCCCGGTGAGGAGATTTGCCGGGGTCTCTGCAAAGTGGAATGTCATGAAGACAACACCCTCCATGACCTCCCCTGCAACCCTTGCCCTCACCTCCAGAGACCCCCTCTCTGATTTCACGAGGACCGTGTCACCATCCTCAACTCCGAGGTCTGCTGCATCCAGAGGGTTAATGAGAAGTTCCTCACTCTCAGAGAATGAATCAAGTTCCGGCACGCGCCCTGTCATGGATCTTGTATGGTACTGGTAGAGGTTGCGACCGGTTACAAGGACATATGGATACTCCTCTGAGACATCCCTTTCCTGATACTCTGGCAGGATAAATGAAGCCCTGCCTGTGGGTGTTGAGAATCTCTCAGAATGCAGGTACTGTGTGCCCTCATGCTCATCAGATGTGCAGGGCCACTGTATGCCACCATCCTGAAGCCGCTCATATGATATGCCGGCATATGATGGCACGAGTGCTGCTATCTCACTGAATATCTCCGAGGATGATCCATAATCAAAGCCCTCAGCCCCCATCTTCTCTGCCAGCATACAGAGTATCTCCCAGTCAGTCCTTGCTTCCCCGGGGGCATCGAGGGCCTTCCTGAGCAGCTGAACCCTCCTCTCGGTGTTGGTGAATGTCCCATCCTTCTCTGCCCATGCACATGCCGGAAGAACGACATCAGCAAGCTCAGCAGTCTCTGTCAGGAATATGTCCTGGACAACAAGAAAATCAAGACTTTCAAGGGCCTTCCGGGTCTTCTCAGCATCAGGTTCACTGATCAGGGGATTCTCACCCATTATGTACATGGCCCTCAAACGTCCCTCCAGGGCGGCGTCAAACATCTCAGGTAGCGTCATCCCGGGTCCCGGTATGGGTGAACCCCATCTATCAGAGAACCTCGATGACCCATCCAGTCCCTGGTAGCCGGGGAGTAGATCCGGAAGTGCCCCCATATCACAGGCTCCCTGGACATTGTTCTAGCCCCTGAGCGGGTTTATGCCTGCAGATGGTTTACCGAGGTTACCTGTAAGGAGGGCGAGGTTGCTAAGTGCAATCACATTGGCGGTACCATCAACGTGCTGGGTGATGCCCATTGAGTATATGATGGAGGCCGGCTGGTTTGATGCGTAGGTGATTGCAGCCCTTCTTATATCCTCGGCTTCAACACCGGTGAGGTTTTCAACCTCCTCCAGGTCCAGGGCCATGACCGCATCCCTGAATTCATCAAAGCCTTCTGTCCTTGACTCCACGAATACCCTGTCATGGAGGCCTTCCTCAATGATGAAACGACACATTGCCATGATCAATGGAATGTCAGACCCGGGCCTGTTCTGGAGGTGGATGTCTGCAAGCTCCGAGATCCTCGTCCTCCTTGGGTCAATGACCACCAGCTTTGCACCTGAGCTGATGGCCCTGATTACACTGTAGGCCGTTATGGGGTGTGTCTCGGTGGGGTTGGTCCCCACCGCCAGGATGCATGCTGAATCTTCAAGTTCAGCTATTGAGTTTGTCATTGCACCGCTACCCAGCGTCATGCTGAGGCCCCTTATGGAGGGTGCATGGCAGAGCCTTGCACAGTGGTCGATGTTACCGGATAACATCACGGTCCTCGTAAACTTCTGAAGGATATAGTTCTCCTCATTGGTGCACTTTGCAGATGCAACTGCAGCAAACTCATCACCCCTGTACTCTGATAACCTCTCGGCCACTTTGGATAAGGCTTCCTCCCACTCCACCTCAATGAAGCTGTCACCGACCTTTATGAGTGGCTTTTTAAGTCTTTCAGGGCTGTTTACAAAATTCAATGCGAATCTACCCTTAACACATAGTTTACCTCTGTTAACCGGATTATCAGGGTCTCCCCTTGAACTCACAACCCGGTCCCCCCTCACACCAAGGTAGATGCCGCAGCCAGCACCACAGTAGGGGCATACCGTCTTCACCTCGGTGAAGGGTTTCTCTCTCCTTGAAACAAGGGCCCCCACAGGGCAGACCTCCACGCATTCCCCGCAGGACACACAGCTTGATTCGATGATGGCCCTGTCCATGAAGGTGGATATCCTGGTGTCATGTCCCCTGTAGGCAAAATCTATGGCCTCTGCACCGGTAGCCTTGCAGACCCTTACGCATAAACCGCAAAGAATGCACTTATCATGGTTTCTAACGAAAAAGGGGTTTGATTCATCTGGTTCTGCTTCAGGTAAATCGGGTCTGAGTCTCGAAAGGTCATCCTCTGTCAGATTAAGATAGGATGAGACCTCCTGGAGACGGCAGTCCCCTGATGAGGGGCATGAAAGGCAGTCCCTGCTGTGCTCTGATATCAGAAGGGATAGCACAGTTCTCCTGATACTATTTATCCTCTCTGATTCAGATACGAAGTTCGCACCATCCTCTACAGGAGTTTCACAGGCCGTTACAAGACGTCCCTCATCGTTTTCCACCAGACACAGCCTGCATCCCCCAAAGGGTTCGATACCCTCCCTGAAGCAGAGGTGGGGGATGTATATGTCATTTGCAAGGGCCGCCTCAAGGACGGTCATGCCATGTTCAGCCTCAAGTTCCCTTCCATCTATTCTAAAATTAACAGTCCACTTCATATCATTTTCAGCTGATTTTATTTATGATTAGGAATTTATCAAGAGATATAGATAAAAGTTATGAGTAGAGAGGGTGAGGTGAAGAGGATGAAGATCATCGGCGTTACCGGTACAAAGGACACTGGAAAGACCACACTTGTGGAAAAACTCGTGAGAAAACTCACTGATGAGGGCTACAGGGTCGCGACACTTAAACATACCCATACCGGCTTTGATTTCCCTGGGAAGGATACTGATAAGCACAGGAGGGCCGGTGCAGAGATCGTCGCCGGGAGTGGGAGGGAAACCTTCTTCCTCCTTGAAAGGGAGATGGGCCTTGAGGAGATAGCTGGCACCCTTGAGATCCTTGATGACCTGGACTTCCTCATAGTTGAAGGCTTCAAGGAGATGGAGTATGCCAGCGTATCAACCTCCACGCCCGGCGACTTCACAGTGAAGGTTGTTGATCCATTCACCCTGGAGGATGTGGATGAGCTCATTGATCTCCTGAAAAGGAGGAGTTATGGTCTGCTGCAGGACCTCAACTGCAAGAAATGCGGTTTCAGCTCATGCAGAGAGTTCAGAGAGGCCAAGATCCGTGGAGAGGCTGATGATGTTGACTGCAGGAGTCAGCCCGAGAGGGTTCTCCTCAGGATCGATGGAAAACCTGTCCCTCTAAACCCCTTCGTCCAGGAGTTCATATCAAAGACTGTGAGGGGTATGATTGATGCCCTCGAAACAGAAAGCCTTAAGAATGGAAGGGTTGATCTCATCATAAAATAGTCCACATGGAGCTCAGTCATGGGCAGGTGACTGAAACCATATAATGGCATCCACCCAATTTCAGAGGTAAAAAATGCATGTCCAAGACAGACACGGAAGACCGGTTATGTCACTGCGGCTATCCATAACAGTTCGCTGCAACGTTAACTGTATCTACTGCCACAAGGACGGAATGATCTCATCCAGGGAAGAGCTGTCGGCTGCAGATATAGAGAAGCTCTGCAGGGTTGCCTCCGACCTCGGTGTGGGGAAGATACGTCTCTCAGGTGGAGAGCCCCTCATACGGGATGATATAGTTGAAATAGTTGAGAGGATAAATAACATCGGATTCCGGGACATATCCATAACAACCAACGGCACCCTCCTTGAAGGGTACAGCGCTGCTTTGAGCGAAGCTGGACTTGACAGGGTCAACGTGAGCTTTGACACCCTCAACCCTGAGACCTACCGCTTCATAACCCGGAAGGATTACCTTGAAAGGGTTAAGTCTGGTATAAGCAGTGCCGTTGATTTGGGGCTTGATCCGGTCAAGATAAACATGGTGATCCTCAGGGGTGTGAACCACCACGAGATATGGGACATGTTTGAATTCTGCCGTGAGAAGGGCGCTGTGCTCCAGATAATTGAACTCCTCAAAACAGAAAGTTGCCATGATGACGCCGTCGAAAGATACCACTGCGACATCACCCCCATCGAGGCGGAACTTGCAGAGAGGGCGGACCGGATCAGAACCAGAAAATTCATGCAGGACCGCAAGAAGTACTATATAGATGGGGGGGAAATCGAGGTTGTGAGGCCCATGGACAACACAAGGTTCTGTGCAAACTGCACAAGGCTCAGGGTAACCCCTGATGGGAAGCTGAAACCCTGCCTCCTCAGAAACGACAACCTCGTGGATACCAGGGACGCCCTGAGGGAAAACGATACTGACAGACTTCGTGAACTATTCTTTGAGGCCATAAGAAGGAGATCCCCCTACTACACTCCATGAACTGTTTCTGAGAACAGGATATGCTGTTTGAGGATCATCTAAATATACTAACTTAGTGTGGCCTGAAGGCTGCAGCTGAAGTGTACCCTGCCGCCCATCTTCCTTCTCATGAATCCTTGCTGAATAGGTTTTCCTGGCGGTAGGGGCCGGGAACCCTCCTGACAGCATCCTTTTTACATATATCAAGACATGACCCGCACTTGAGGCACTCATCCTGGTCTATAACATGCACCTCGTCCCTTGAACCCTTTATGGCCTCCGCCGGGCATGTCCGGATGCAGGCCATGCATCCATCACATTTTTCAGGGTCTATGATGTAGTGCATCAGTTCACTGCATGCTGCGGCTGTGCACCTGCCGTTTATGTGGTCACGATACTCGTCCTCAAAGTATCTGAGTGTCGTCAGAACCGGGTTTGGTGATGTCTGGCCGAGGCCGCATAGTGAGGCTGCCCTGACACCTTCAGCTACATCCCTGAGGATCTCCGGGTCTTCAAGTCTTCCCGAACCCTCCACGATATCATTGAGTATCATGAGCATCTGCCTTGTCCCCACGCGGCAGGGTACGCATTTTCCACAGGACTCCCTCTGTGTGAACTCAAGGAAGTACCTTGCAAGTTCAACCATGCATGTGCGGTCCGATAGAACAACAAGGCCACCTGAACCCATTATTGCCCCTGCAGATGTGAGGGAGTCATAGTCTATACCGGTATCGATAAGTTCAGCAGGGAGGCATCCCCCTGAAGGTCCCCCGATCTGTACCGCTTTCAGCTCTCCATCCACAACTCCCCCTCCAATATCGAAGATGACCTCCCTCAGGGTTGTGCCCAGTGGGACCTCAATGAGGCCGGTTCTTCTGACATCGCCCACAAGGGAGAAGGTCTTGGTTCCCCTGCTTTCAGGGGTTCCCATGGAGTTGAAGTAGTCTGCACCGTGCTGCATTATCATTGAAACAGCTGCAAGGGTCTCAACATTGTTTATAACGGTGGGTTTGCCCCAGAGGCCCCTTGTTGTTGGGAATGGGGGTCTTGTCCTTGGCATTCCCCTCTTACCCTCAATTGAGGATATCAGGGCTGTTTCCTCTCCACAGACAAATGCCCCTGCACCCTCCTTTATCTTTATATCCAGGTCGAAACCTGACCCGAGGATATCCTTACCGAGGAGTCCCAGATTTCTCAGATCAGATATGGCTCCCCTGAGTCTCTCAAGGGCAAGTGGGTACTCTGCCCTGCAGTAGATGTAGGCCTCCCTGGCACCCACTGCATATGAGGCTATGAGTATCCCCTCAAGCAGGGCATGTGGATCCCCCTCTATGAGTGAACGGTTCATGAAGGCCCCCGGGTCTCCCTCATCGGCGTTGCAAATGAGGTACTTCATTTCTGAGGCCTCCTGGCGACAGAGACTCCATTTGAGCCATGTCGGGAATCCTGCGCCTCCGCGGCCCCTGAGGCCGGAGCCCCTAATCTCCTCAATTACCTCATCAGGTTCCATTTCAAGGGCCCTCATGAGGCCTCTGTAGCCTCCGGTTGCAAGGTAGTGTCCCAGGTTTTCAGGGTCTATAAGGCCGCATCTTCGGAGTATCCTCCTTGACTGTCCCTCCATGAATTCCAGAGTGTAAACCGGTTCAAATGAGTCGCCATTGAAGGCGATGTCCACAGAACCTATGGGTCCAGCCTCCCCCGCCTCCACCAGGTGCTCCTGGATTATCCTCTTTGCGAGTTTACGGTTCACCGGGCCGTAGATGTAACCACGGCTATCCCCGTTGAACACGACCACCATGGGCTCGGCGTAGCAGAGGCCCATGCAGCCTGTGTGTATGATCCTGCACTCAACTGAGAGTTCTGCTGCCCTCTGCCTCATTATCTCCTCTATCTTCTGGGCCCCTGCAGACCTTCCACAGGTGGCTGAACCTATAAGTATGGTAGCTTCGCCCCTGAAGAGGGACATGTATTCCTTCAGGGAGTCCCCTGCAATTTTTTCGATCATTTAAGACACTCTAAGACTTTTTTGGGAATATTTTACCTGCCCTTGATGGTTTTATGCGTGATACAACCTCATCGTTCACCATTGCACAGGGTGCAAGGGAGCAGCACCCTATACAGCCCACGGATTCGAGTGAGTATTCCATGTCATCTGTAACGTCCCCCTCCTCTATGCCGAGGTGCCTCTCAAGTGCATCGAGAACCTGTTCCGCTCCGCTGACATGACATGCCGTTCCTGTGCAGACCATTATGTGCTTTCTCCCCCTTGGTTTGAACCTGAACTGGGCATAGAAGGTGGCGACCCCGTATACATGGGTCCTGCTAACCCCTGTGAAGCGAGCTGCTTCTTCCAGGGCATCCTCTGGAAGATAACCGTATGCATCCTGTATATCCTGCAGTATGGGTATGATTTCAGATTTATGGCCATTGTAACCCGCAAATATTCTGTTTAATTCCTCATCCATTCAAAACCTCCAGGTTAGAGAGTCATGAACTCAAATCTATTATAGATTAAGGACAAAAGATTATTTAACTGTTAAGCAAAGATGGATATATGTTTTTAGATGTGAGGTGGTGGGTGCATGTCACTGTACAGAGAGGTTGATGCTTTCCGTGTGGACGATGAAAGGAGAAGGGTCCTTGAAAAAGTCGTTAATGACATTGAGGTGCGTATAAGGATAAATGGTGGTATGGATCAGCGCTTCACTGCAAGCCCCCAGGCCCTTGAGGAGTTTGCAACAGGTTACCTCCTTGGTGAGGGTCTGGTGGACTCCGTCGATGATATATTATCCATTGAAATCAGTGATAACATAATCGATGCTGAGATAGAATCAGGAGATCTTGATATACGAAGGGAGCTTGTGATGGGCTCCGACTGTTTCGGTGGCTGGAGGCAGAGGGTGGAAATGGTGGAACCCGTTGATTCAGACTTCAGGGTCAGGGCTGATGACATATTCAGGGCATTCAAGCGTATGGTGAACTCTGCGGTTGTCTGGAGGATGACCGGAGGTACCCATGTGGCTGCACTTGTAACAGGTGATGAATTCAGGGTTTTTGAGGATGTCAGCAGGCATGTGGCTGTCGATAAGGTGATAGGCTCCGGTGCGATGGATGGTGTTAATTTCGGGGAGAGTTTCATTGTCTATAGTGGTAGAATGCCCGCGGATATGCTCATAAAGGTCGTCCGTGCAGGGGTACCGATCATAGCGTCCAACGCCGCCCCAACATCCTCAGGGTATGATGCTGCCCAGCGGACGGGTCTTACAATGCTCGGTTTCGTCCGCGGGAAGAGATTCAATATATACAGCCACCCTGAGAGGATAATTTAGGGATCGGTTCTCAGAATAGAGAGATTGGACACCCTGGTAATACCAGACTGAACAGATAAACAGATAATAAAAATTAACTGAACCGGGACATCCTGAAAAACCTGAGTTTCTGAATCCGATGCCCCGTGGCCTGTTAATGATGCTCCATTTCACTGTTCTGCCATGATGGCTAATCAAAGGAGCTGTGCCTGTGGTGCAGATCCTCCTCCCTCTTATCAAACCTCTCCATGAGTTCAGCTATGATGCCGTCCAGGAATACCAGGGCTGATATCTCAAAGAGTGTTCCAAGGGGTGTTCTTGAGTGATGGTTGCCCCTCATCTGCCTCTTCATGTAATCCTTCTCACCGTCAATCTTTGTCCTTCCTTTTATGGTCACAGTAAGATCTGCCAGCCCTGCGAGGTCAGAGTCAGGGTATGATGTTACTGCCACGACCTTTGCACCCCTCTCCCGGGCGATGGATGCTGCATTCACGATGTAACTTGTCCTGCCCGAACCTGATATTGCTATCAGGACGTCACCCTCATTTATTGCAGGGGTTATGGTCTCGCCCACCACAAAGGCGTTTATTTCAAGGTGCATAAGTCTCATGGCAAATGCCCTGGCAACGAGGCCCGATCTCCCAAGTCCCAGGACAAAGACGTTGGCTGCAGACGTCAGGATTTCTATGAAATTATCAAGGGTTCTCTCATCAATATCCCTCTCCATCTTCTCCAGATTATGGATTATGTCCCTGATAGCCTCTTTTATTATCATCGCAACACCTATATCAATATATACTCTGTATGATATAAAAACAGTGGGGAACGGACCATGAGACCTTATTCCAATCCAGATGAAATGTATTACTATGATCATAAAATGTACTGAACCCATAGGACCCCGGGCTACCCCTGAACCCATGACTGAAGAAGGATCTGAGAAACCCAGGCCACGGTAAAGGGCCTGGAATATGCTCCGGTTGATTATGAAACCCTGAAGCCACAGAAATATCATAGGTGCTCAGGAAAGGTGTCAATATGGATATGAAGCCCCTCCCTGGAATGGAAATCAATGGGCACAGATTTGATCACAGGTTCTTTGAGACCCTAAGGGTTATAGGAGAGACCTTCTCACAGAGAAGGGCCGCCATGGTTCTCGGGATATCACCACAGGTGCTCAACAGGAGGGTGCTCAGGGCCGAGTCCCTCCTTGGTGTGAAACTTGTGAGAAGCAGTGGGGCTGGATCAGAACTCACACCGGAGGCCATGGAAATCCTGGGAGCCTACATGCGCCAGATTAAAATACTGGAGGGTTCAGGGCCCCTGATGATAGCTGCTGGTTACATATCCTCAAACCTTGTAGAGGCCGCCATTGAGGGTCTGGGGGTGTCAGCATCCCTGTTTTCATGCTGTGATGAGGATTCATTCCATCTAGCAGAGAGGAGCATGCTTGATGCCGTATTCCTGGATGATCCCCTCCAGGCATACCGGAGGGACCTGGATTTTGTTCCTGTCGCCTATGACCACCTGGTCCTTGTTGGCAGGGGTATCAGTGATATCAGGGCCCTTGATGGCTCCTGCTTTGTGGGGGTTTCGGGTTCTGCCCAGAGGCTGGCATGGGAGGTCCTCTCAGAGGCTGGTGTGGAATTTGAGGTTGTCAGGGAGGTGAGATCCCCATATCATGCCCACAGAATTGTCATGAATGACCCGGAGCTGCTTACGTTCTTAAGTGCGAGTCAGTTCAGTGGCTCGGACATCCTGAGGGAGGAGACAAGGCACGTTATAAGTGCAGTGAGGTGCCGTGATAGAGAGTGGGTCGATGAACTGATTGAGTTTATCACTGGTGAGGGCCAGGCCCTGGTTGCTGAATCCGGCTTTGAGCCGCTTCACTGAGCATGAAACCCCGCTGAAAAACCATTTCTGGGATCAGTTCCCTGCATGAAATTTGAGGACCACATTTTTATAACAATCACCTTAATCCGCCTCAAATTATAAAGCCCCAACCAATAAAGGATGCTCAACAGAACTAGGCCCAATCCATCTATAACGAATAATCCAATCACATTATAAACCAACCCCAACAGAATTAACCCCATATTTTTCAGGTGATCATATGAGTGAAGACAGAGACCTTCTTGCTGTTGGACATACCGCCTTCGATTACATAATACATCTGGATGAATTTCCAGAACCAAACACATCAACAGCCATAAAACGCATGAGGAACCTTCATGGGGGAGCAGCCGCAAATGTCGCCCTGGTGGGATCAAGGCTTGGTCTTAGAACATCCCTTGTATCCGCGGTTGGAGGCGACTTTGAGGGTTCAGAGTACAGGGAGCTCCTGGAGTCAAGTGGTATAGATATTGAATCCATGATCCTGGTGGCGGATGAAAGCACCCCAACAGCCTTTGTGATGACCGATTCTGATCACAACCAGATAAGCTACTTCTACTGGGGCGCTGCAAGGTACTTCAAAGACGCCGAGACACCTGAGGATGCCATAAAATCTGCCCGTGCAGTGCACCTTGCAACCGGTGACCCATCCTTCAACTGCAGGTGCGGTGAATTTGCAAGGTCCCTCGGTAAGATAATAAGCTTTGACCCGGGGCAGGACCTCCACATGTACTCCCGCAGCCAGCTTGAAAGGGCCGTTGGTGTATGCGACATACTATTTGGGAACCACCATGAAATAGATCGCATATGCAGCAAACTGTCGGTGGATATCCATGGACTCCGGGAGATGGGACCGGGGGTGGTGGTTAAGACCTACGGGAAAGAGGGGAGCATCATATACTCCGATGATGTGATAAAGATAGACGCAATACCCCGGGAGGCGGTTGACCCCACAGGGGCCGGGGACTCCTACCGGGCAGGCTTCATGAGGGCCTACCTCCGGGGCGCGGACCTCAAAACCTGTGGGCGGTTCGCATCTGCAGTTGCATCATTCATAGTCGAGGATGAGGGTACCCAGACAAACATCCCTGACACAGGAAAGGCCGTGAAACGCTTCACTGCACAGTGGGGCTATGAACCCCCGATATGAGGGGGCCCACCCAGACTCTGACAAACATGATACACCAGGCGTAGCAGGCAGCAAGCCATGGTCCCGGCGATAGGGGAGACATCAAAGACTCCTTAAGAGTATTAACGGGGACTGAAACAGTAGTTTTTATAACTGGATGGAACCAATCAATATGATATCCATATATCTCATTTCCGCTGATCCAGATCATACCCTCACGGGTTAAGGGTCAAACCAGAAGGGTGATTACATGACTCAAATGGATGAAGCTAAAAAAGGTGTTATAACAGATGAAATGAAAGCGGTGGCGGAGGCAGAGAACGTCACCCCAGAGTTTGTGAGAAGAGGAGTTGCCAGTGGTAAAATAGCCATCCCAAGCAACCTTAACCGTGAAGAGGTTGCAGCTGTCGGTATAGGCGCCGGTCTGAGGACCAAGGTCAACGCCACCATAGGAACATCCACAGACATCGTCGACTTTGATATGGAGGAGGAGAAGGCCCGCATTGCAATTGAAAACAGGGCAGACACCCTCATGGAGCTCTCAGTTGGCGGGGACCTGGATGAGATAAGGAGAAGAATCCTTGACATCTCACCCATACCCGTTGGAAGCGTACCTGTCTACCAGGCAGCCATTGAGACCATAAGGGAAAAGGGAGCCTCCATATACATGGACGAGGACGTTATGTTCAGGGCCATCGAGAAACAGGCAAAGGATGGTATAGACTTCATGGCCATCCACTGCAGTGTCAACAGGGAAACCCTGAGGAGGCTCAAAAGGCAGGGCCGTGAGGGTGGCCTTGTGAGCAGGGGAGGCGCATTTGTATCCGCCTGGATGGTTGAGAATGGACTGGAAAACCCCCTCTATGAGAACTTCGATTACATACTGGAGATTGCAAAGGAACATGACTTTGTGCTCTCCATGGCCAACGCCATGCGCGCCGGTGCCATCGCAGACTCAACCGACAGGGCCCAGGTACAGGAGCTCATAGTACTCGGTGAACTAATTGACAGGGCAAGGGAGGCCGGTGTCCAGACCATCGTTGAGGGCCCGGGCCACATACCCCTCAATGAGATAAAGGCCAATGTGATACTCCAGAAGAAACTCTGCAGGGGAGCCCCATTCTACATGCTGGGACCCATAGTCACGGATATAGGGGCCGGTTATGACCACATAGTGTCATCCATAGGGGCTGCCGCATCAGCTGCTGCAGGTGCAGACTTCATATGCTACGTCACACCGGCGGAGCACCTTGCCCTCCCATACCCGGATGATGTGAAGGAGGGTGTCATAGCAACAAGGATAGGTGCCTATGTGGGGGACATGGTCAAGGGTATCCACAACGGGGAGAAGGACCTCGAAATGGCCAACGCCCGTAAGAAGCTCAACTGGGAGGCCCAGTTCGATGCCGCGATGTGCCCTGCTGAAGCCAGGCGTATAAGGGATGAGAGGCCCCCTGAGGACCCTGATACCTGTACAATGTGTGGGGAATACTGCGCGGTCAAGATCGTTAACGAGTGGCTTGACAGTGCAGATACAAGGATCTTCGACTGAACCACCCACTCCTTTTTTTAGAGAAGATTAATATATTTTGAAGTTCACACACTTTTTTGTTGCACTGATTCTATCACGTTTTTTACAGGTGATCTCTTTGAAGCACTGGATTGAAAGGATAGCTGATGAACTGAAGGAGAGAGATGTTGAAGAGCACGTTGTTGCCAGCGGAACATCCATATCCGGCTCAATACACATAGGTAATTCCTGCGACGTTTTCATAGCAAGCTCCATAGCCAAATCCCTCAAAAAGGACGGGTTCAAATCAAGGACCGTCTGGATAGCCGACGACCACGACCCCCTCAGAAAGGTACCCTACCCCCTCCCTGAAAGCTACGAGAAGTACCTCGGGGTGCCCTACTCCATGATACCCTGCCCTGAGGGCTGCTGTGAGAGCTTCGTCGAACACTTCCAGAGGCCCTTCCTGGAGGCCCTTGGAAGGTTCAGGATAGGCGTCGAACACTACTCCGGGGCCCGTATGTACACCGAGGGCCTCTACAATGACTACATAAGAACATCCCTTGAAAGGGCCCCTGAGATAAGGGAGATATTCAACAGGTTCAGGGACAGGCCCCTGCGGGATGACTGGCTACCCTACAACCCGATCTGTGAGAAGTGTGGCCGCGTGAACACGACGGAGGCCTATGACTTTAGTGGGGATACCGTCTGGTACCGGTGCGAATGCGGCTTCGATGGGGAGATGGATATAAAATCGGGGCTCGGTAAACTCACCTGGAGAGTTGAGTGGGCTGCAAGGTGGAAGATCCTCGGCGTCACCTGTGAACCCTTCGGTAAGGACCATGCAGCAAGTGGCGGTTCCTATGACGTCAGCAGCATCATATCCGAGGAGATATTTGACTATCCTGCACCCTACCCTGTTCCCTACGAGTGGATAACCCTCCGGGGTGAGGCCATGTCCAAGTCAAGGGGTGTCTTCTTCACACCGGGCCAGTGGCTTGAGATAGGACCTCCTGAGAGCCTCAACTACTTCATATTCAGGAGCAAGCCCATGAAGCACAAGGATTTCAACCCGGACATGCCCTTCCTTGACCTGATGGACCAGTTCGACCGGACAGAGAGGATCTACTATGGGATGGAGGATGCTGCATCAGAGAAGGAGGAGCAGAAGCTCAGGAACATCTACAGGGTTTCAATGATAGAGGAATTCGATCTACCCCTCCGGCCCTCCTACCGCTTCATGACGGTTGCCTGCCAGATCGCGGGTGATGACCCTGAAAGGCTCTATGATATCCTCAGGAGAAACTCACAGCTTCCAGAGGAGTTAATGGACCTTGAACTGGATCAGCTCACAGATAAACAGCTCGAACAGCTGAATGAGCGTATAGAGAACGTTAAAAACTGGTTGAGACTCTATGCTCCTGAATTCGTCAAGTTCCAGGTTCGGGAGGAGCTCCCTGATGTTGAATTATCAGAGCCGCAGCTGAAATTCCTTCAGGACGTTGCGGACCTCATGGAGTCCAGGGAGATGACCGCCGAGGAACTCCACGACGAGATGTACAGCATACTCCGAAGGCATGGACTTAAACCCCAGAAGGCATTCCAGGCAATATACAGGGTCCTCATAGGTAAGAAGATGGGGCCAAGGGCGGCTTCATTCCTCCTCTCACTTGAGAGGGACTTCGTGATAAGGAGGCTAAGACTGGAGGCCTGAAATGAAGGTCAGGATTGTTGAAAGGGATGTGATGGACCCTCTGGCAGATACATGCATGGATGAGATGCCTGTCAACGGGGTGGGTGATGTTAAGACAGTCACCCTCCTCGACAACACCAAACCCGGGGCCAGGACCATACTTGAGGCTGTTGAGTCCTCCCTTGAAGGTTTAAGGTTCCTGTGGTCTGAGAAACCCGCCGGTGCGCCTGCATCAGAGGACCAGATAAACAGGGCCGGGGAGGGGGACCTCTGCATACTCGCCCTGGGTGACTGCGGCTCCTGCACAACCTGGGTGATCCTTGACGCGATTCGTCTGGAGGGCATGGGGGTTCCAACAATCTCCATCTGTTCAGACACTTTCAGGGAATATGCAGAGAAACTTGCAGCCGCCCATGGGATGCCGGGCCTCCGGATAGTTGAGATAGAACATCCCGTGGCTGGACTGGAAACTGAGGAGATCCTCAGGAAGGCCAGGAAGATTATGCCCGCCATAGTGGACCATCTGAGGTGATAGTTTGGTTAAAATTGACAAATCCTGCGGATGCCTCATAGATGACCTCCTGGATGATAACAGGCTCTGCGGTTCATCAGAGGAGGATATGAAGGTCATGGTAGACCCCGACCCTGAGAGGGTCAGCCTTGAGTTCTATGAGAAGAGGATGACCGATGGTCTCCCCATCATACCCCCCACAAGGGGACGTGTGGAGAAATTCTACAGATACACAGCCAGAAAACCCGGGGATGTCATAGCGACGTTACCCCCCCGGATGGGGATTGCGACTGTGGAGAAGGTGGCTGTTAATGCTGTCATGGCTGGCTGCATACCCCAGATGATGCCGCTCCTTGAATCATGCATTGAGGGTATCGGAAGGGATGAATTCAACCTTGCAGGTATAAACGCCACAACCCATCCTGTATCAGTCGCGGTGGTGGTCAACGGACCCGTGGTCAGGGATCTGAACTTCAATCCAGGGGCAGGGTGCCTTGGACCTGGAAACCTTCCAGGTGCAAGCCTTGGGCGTGCACTGAGGCTCTGCCTCATGAACATAGCCGGGGCTGTGCCCGGTGTTGGGGACCATGCCACCATGGGTTCCCCTGCAAAGTACACCTACTGCCTTGCAGAGAATGAGGAGGAGAGCCCCTGGGAACCTTTACACGTTGAGAGGGGCCTATCAGGTGAAGATAGTGCGGTGACCCTCCTGGGGGTTGAGGCTCCCCATAACGTGAATGACCACCGTAGCCAGAGACCCGAGGACCTCCTTGACACCATAATCCATACAGCTTCCACCGCCGGCTGTAACAACAGCCACGTCCCTGGGGAGCTCCTTGTGATTATGAGCCCGGAACATGCAGAGACACTTGCATCCCATGGATGGACACGGGATGATGTTAAAAACTATATCCATGAGGGAGCTGTTGTACCTGCAGAGATGGCTGACCGTGGGGGGAGGAAGCTGGATGAGGGTCTCATTGTGGATGGCATGGTCCATATAACCAGGAGCCCCGCTGATGTTGTTCTCGTTGTGGCAGGCGATGCAGGAAGGCACACCATGATAGCACATGGATTCGGTGGCTCATCAGAGTCCCAGACCGTTCCTGTGAGGTTTCCCTGAAGATTGAATCCTCCCAGTGGTTCTCCAGCTTCTCTCCTATTTTTTTATTCTGTCACGGTCAGGATAGACACCAAAGCACTTGAAAAAGAACATCAGCTTCTCTTCTATTTTTTATTCTGTCACGGCTGGCTACCTTCTAATATTGAAAATTGAGGCACTGGTTTGTTCTCTGTCATTCAACTGAGAAATTAGCTATTGGCATACCGGCAAAAATAAAAGAGATTCAGTTAGTGGCTGAAACCATATTAAACTCAGAGGTCTATTCTTCGTCTATCAAGAAGTTCCTGCTGTTTACCCCTGTTCCAGCCACCGCTTGAGGACTTGGCACGGCCCACCTGCTGTACGTAACCTGTGATCCTGTCATACCACTCAACCTCATCCCTCTCGCCGCAACGTGCACAGGAATCCTGCAGACCCCTCATGAGGGTCTTGCACCTCAGACAGAAGCTCAGGGCATTGCTGTACGCCCAGAATCCTATGTCACTCCTCCTGCAGATCCTCCTGGTGAGGCCCTCAAGGGCTGCTGGGTCAGGTTTCGCCTCACCCAGCCATGCATTGAATATGTGCCCGCCAGGTGTCAATGGGTGGTACTTCTCCTCGATCCTTATCTTCTCAACAAGGTCCACCTCTGCATTCACAGGTGTGTGGCTGGAGTTGGTGTAGTAGTATGCCCCCTCGGTGCCCTGGAGCACAGCCTCCTCAGGGTAATGCTCATGGTCCAGCATTGCGAATCTGTGGGCTGTGGACTCCGCAGGTGTCTGGAGGACACTCCACCGCCATCCTGTCTCCTTTTTGAGTTCAGCTGCACGTTCATTTATGTGCTCTATGACCCTCAGGCCGAACCTGTTGGCTTCAGGGCTCTGTATACCTGCCCCGAGGTGGTACTCGAGCATCTCATTGAGTCCCGTGAATCCGAAGCTCATTGTCGCATTCTCTATACGGTAGTACCTCTCACCGTCTATCTCCTGGGAGAGGAATGGGAGCAGGTGGTAGTCGTCCAGGCATCTCTGAGCCTGGCTCCTCCTTATCCTGAGCACCTCAACCGCCATGTCAATGTACTCATCAAGGTACTCGAATAGTTCATCATCATCCCGTGACTGGTAGGCTATCCTGGGGAGGTTGAGGGTTATGTAGGCAAGGTTTCCTGTCCTGAGGCAGTCCTTCTCCCAGTCACCTGTCCAGTTATCTGCAAGGCTCGTACGGCAGCCCATGTAGTTTGCCATCTTGCCCCTGTAATCCGCCAGCATGTTTATGAAGTAGGCTGTCCCGTACTTGGATGCCAGTTCATGGACCAGGCTCAGTTCCTCATCGAATTCCCCCCTGAAGGTCTCCCTCCGGAGGGAGTATATGGTGTTGGGGAAGAGGTGGGGCTTCCCATCGGCATCACCCTCCAGGAGGACCTCAGTGAAGGCCCTTGTGAGCAGCCTTGCCTCCTCAGCGAAGTCACCGTATACACCAGCATACTCCCCGCGGGGCCCATAGGCTGGTTCGTCCTCAAGGAACTCAGGGACCCCGAACTCCAGGTTTATGCTTGTGAATGGTACCTGACTTCCCCTTGCAGCGTAGGCCATGTTGAGGTTGAATATGAACATCTGGACCGCCTGTTTGATCTTCTCATAGGGCAGCCCTGAGGCGAAGGGTGCCACGAAGACGTTCCAGAGGCTCATGGCCTGGCCGCCGGACATGTTCTGCTGGGATGCAAGCATTATCTCCCCTGCATGGTTCATTAGGGTCTCCAGGTGCTTTGGTGGTCCTGCAACTGATGTGTGATCCCCTGTACCATCAACCCGGAGCCCGTGCCTTATGAATAGCCGGAGATCGTGCTGCAGGCAGTTAAGTGGCCGTGCAGCGAAGAATTCGAGGTCATGGATGTGTATGTCGCCTGACATGTGGGCGTCTGCGAGCCTGGAGGGGAGTATGTGGAGCAGTGAGTACTGTTTGAGGGCCTCATCAGCCACGTACTTGTGGACGGTTTCAGGGTTATGGATCATGTTGGCGTTGTCCCTGGAGCCGTTCTCTATGAGGTTTGTGATGTTGTAGACCGGGATCCCGAGACGTGTGTACCTCTTCCTGAGGGTCTCAAGGCCGTGCTCTATGAGCTTTGTGTTAACAACCTCCCTTATCATGGGGGCTGTGAGGTATTCCACGTTCAGTTTCTTGAGCTCCCTCCAGACCTCGGTGGCGATTTCCCTTGCAACATCCTCTGAGGCGCCAGTCTCCCTTATGAGGTTGTCCTCTATCTTCTTCTGGTCAAAGGTCTCTATCTTATCCCTTGATGTCCTCACCCTGAGCCTGTTGGCTGCAAGGTAACGATCTGCCAGTTCCTCATCCACCTTCCTGAGGGAGTCGTAGACCAGGATCTTTATCTCCTTGGTGGTTATTCCATTGTAGACAGACCTTGCAACCTCTGAGGCCACATTCTCGGAGGTCCATAAACTGGCCCCCAGGTTCAGGAGGGATTTTACAAGCTTTTCATGGCTGAATTTTTCCCTTACACCATTATTTTTCAGTACACATGTTTCTGCCTTTGTTGGCATTGCAGCCAGAAGACGTGAATCATCAATCACAGGATCACCACATAACTCCTTATAAAATCTAATGTCTAAGTAATTTTATGTCCAGCATCCATATTAAATGTGACCCCTTGAAAAGCATCGGCTGCCTGGTAACACCTTTATAAGGGTTTAAATGTATGTTATATATTATTCATTTAATAAGGCATTCATATTGGGGACTGTTCGTATGGGGGAAATTAAGGGTCTCTGCATCACCCGGTCTGTTTTTGGCAGAAAGAAAAATTAATTGGGAATAAAACCTCTATTCGAGCCTTATCTGAACTGCACCTATCCTTGGTGCCAGTACATTGTAGAAGAGGGCTGTGACTGCATATGCTATGAATGCCCAGATGAATGCGCCGACTGTTAAAGCCACAAGTATGAGGATACCTGCAGTGTACTCTCCTGCAATGGCTAAAATGATCAGTGCTATTAGCCCCACTATTAAACCAAGGACCGCGGCGATTGACCCGGTTATGAGTCCAAGTGGTATGGCCTCTATCCCATCTATACTCACAAGGCCCTCACCGAACTCGCTGAGTTTCAGTTTTATGGGTGTTATCCGGGGTGCCAGGAAGTTGTAGAGGAGGAGGCCTATGGCAATTATCACGAAGGATGCTATGAATGTCATTACCGGTGTTAACACGATGTTTATGACAGTCCCGAGTGCCGTTGCAGATCCAACCGCAGCCATGCTTGATACAGCAGATGGTTCAACTGTCTTTGCAATGTTAGCCACGGTGTTGAAGAATATCCACTGGAGAGGGGCTGCTAAAAGCTGGTATATGAAGTTCAGAAGCGCTGCCACCGCGGAGAGTATCAGTGATGTGCTCACGATGTCAAAGGACTCCACCTTCTCCATAGCTATCAGAGCAAGCTTGATGCCTCCAAGGCGTGGTGTCAGTCCATTGTAAATGTATGCCCACAGAAAAGATTCCACGATGCTGAGCAGAAATACACCCACCGGCAGGACCACCAGTCCAACGACGGATATGCCAGTAATTATCCCCCCAAGAGACCTTACTTCAGCTGGAAGGGCAGATGAAATTGCCCCAGCGAATATAAGGATCAGGAGAGCGAATATGAATGCCCATATCGCCCCTATGGAGGAGTTCATTATTGTGTAGGGAACAACCCTCACAGACTTTATTTCTTTTAAATCCATCTTATCACCATATTAATTTATGGTGGCAGGACATATAAAAATTTATGAGAAGATTTTTTGAGGTATTAAGAAGAATATGTGTCTTCCAGACCGATCAGAGCCATTTTTCTGATTCCTCAAGGACCCTCTCAACCATCCTCCTGGCTGATCCGATGTAGGTCTCAGGGTTCATTATCTCCTCAAGGTCCTCCACTGTAAGGTAATCCATGATCTCGGATCTCTCAAGGACCACATCCCTGAGGCTTCTTCCTGTCCTGCTGGCCTCAATGGCACACTGGCGTACAGCTGCATATGCTGTCTGCCGACCCATGCCCCTCCTTGTTAGCTCAGCCATGAGCCTCTCCGCCATTATCAGGCCTCCTGTGAATTCAAGGTTCCTCTTAATATTCTCAGGGTAGAAGACGAGGTTGCAGAGGACATCCAGTGTCAGTTTAAGTATGTAGTCCGTGAGGATGCATGCCTCAGGAAGGATTATGCGTTCGGATGATGAATTTGTGAGGTCCCTCTCATGCCATAATGGGTTGTTCTCCAGGGCCGCGACAACATAGGACCTTATAACACGCGCAATACCACATATCCTCTCTGCAGTTATTGGGTTCATCTTATGAGGCATGGTACTGCTGCCCACCTGTTTCTCAGGGTCAAATTTCTCTCCAACCTCCATTATCTCTGTCCTCTGAAGGTTCCTGATCTCGAGGGCTATCTTATCAAGGGTTGTGGCTATGTTGGCAAGGACCATTATGAACTCTGCATGGTTATCCCTCTGGACGACCTGGTTGGATATCAGGACCGGTCTGAGTCCCAGTATCTCTGAGACCCTCTCATGGACCTCCAGGCCCTCCTCCCCCAGGGCCGCTGTGGTCCCGACGGCCCCTGTCATCATCCCGACACAGAGCCTTTCACTGCACGCATCAAGGCGCTCCAGCTGCCGGTGGATCTCATCTGCCCAGATGGCGAATTTCATGCCATAGGTGGTTGGGAGGGCGTGCTGTCCATGGGTCCTTCCGATGCAGACCCTGTCCCTGTTTTCATCCGCCAGATCAAGGAGAACCTCAAGTACCCTGGTGAGTTTATCCCTGAGAACCGAGATTGAGTCCCTGAGAAGCAGAGAATTGGATGTGTCAACAATGTCATTGGATGTTGCACCGAAGTGCACATATTCCCCTGCGTCACCCTCACACTGCTCTGCAAGGGCCTTTACAAGGGATGCTATATCATGCTTTGTGTCCCTCTCAATCTCATTAACCCTTTCAAGGGTTACAAATTCTGTGCTGGCCTTCCTGACTATCTCAGAGGCCGCTTCAGCAGGTATAATTCCAAGTTCGCCCTCTGCCTGTGCAAGGGCCGCCTCAACGTCGAGCATCTTCTGGAGCTTATTTTCAGCCTCCCAGATAACCCTCATTTCGGGTGTCCCGTACCTGAATTCAACTGGATGAATGGCCATCTTAACACTCCTTGATCATCCCGAAAATCTGAGTACAAGGCAGAACACTGCCAGTATTATGCTCATCACAACTACCTGTTCCGGTGTGAGTTTCGGTCCCTTTGTCTCCTCTTCAAAGTACCTTACAAGACCTGCACCGCTGGGTGGAAGTGTCTTCTTATCCTTCTTTGCCATGAAAAATCACCATAAGTTTGATGTATAAAACTTATTATATCTCTGCAGATACCATATAATATAAGTTTCACTAGCTGAAACTGAAGGACATCCACAGATTATTGAAAGACAATTCAATGGAGTTCAGGTTTACGTGTGATGTATCATGATGGACTACTTCAATGAGCTTGAAAGGGAGACAGAACGCCTCTATGAGATCGCAAGAAAGGCGAGGTCCAGGGGGCTTGATGTAAGCACCACCCCTGAGATACCGCTTGCCAAGGATCTTGCTGAACGTGTTGAGGGGCTTGTTGGTCCCGAGGGAATAGCCAGGAGAATAAAGGAACTTGAAGCTGACAGGGGACGTGAGGAGGTTGCATTCCAGATCGCGGCTGAGATAGCCTCCCAGGCTGTTCCCGACGATGACCCCGAGGAGAGGGAAAAACTGGCAGATCAGGCCCTGAGGACCGCCCTTGCAATACTCACTGAGGGCGTGGTTGCAGCGCCCCTTGAGGGTATAGCCAAAGTCAGGATAAAGGAAAACTTCGACAAATCCAGGTACCTGGCAGTGTACTTCGCAGGGCCCATCAGGAGCGCAGGGGGTACAGCCGCCGCCCTCTCAGTCCTCATAGCAGATTACATACGCCTGGCTGTGGGTCTGGACAGGTACAAACCAGTAGAGAGGGAGATTGAAAGGTACGTTGAGGAGGTTGAACTCTATGAATCAGAGGTCACGAACCTCCAGTACTCACCGAAGCCCGATGAGGTGCGCCTTGCAGCCAGCAAAATCCCTGTTGAGGTGACAGGGGAACCCACGGATAAGGTGGAGGTGTCCCACAGGGACCTTGAAAGGGTTGAAACAAACAACATCCGTGGGGGCGCCCTCCTGGCCATGGTTGAGGGGGTTATACAGAAGGCACCCAAGGTCCTCAAGTATGCCAAGCAGCTGAAACTTGAGGGCTGGGACTGGCTTGAAAAGTTCTCAAAGGCACCCAAGAAGGGTGAAGGAGAGGAAAAGGTTGTTGTGAAGGCAGACAGCAAATACGTTGAGGATATAATAGGTGGAAGACCCGTCCTTGCCTACCCCTCAGAGAAGGGTGCCTTCCGTTTGAGGTACGGGAGGGCCCGTAACACCGGCCTTGCAGCCATGGGGGTGCACCCTGCCACAATGGAGCTCCTCCAGTTTCTGGCCGTCGGGACCCAGATGAAAATCGAAAGGCCAGGTAAGGGTAACTGTGTGGTCCCGGTCGACACAATAGATGGACCCGTGGTCAAACTCAGGAACGGTGACGTTATACGGATTGAGGATGCTGAAACCGCGTCCCGGGTCAGGTCAGAGGTTGAGGAGATACTCTTCCTCGGTGATATGCTGGTGGCCTTCGGTGAATTTTTAAGGAACAACCACGTCCTGATGCCGGCGGGCTGGTGCGAGGAGTGGTGGATGCAGACCATCCTCTCATCCCCTAAATATCCCGGGGACGACCCCCTCAACCTATCATACTACAGGACCCGCTGGAATGAACTGGAGGTGAGTGCCGGGGATGCCTTCAGGATTTCAGAGGAATACGATGTACCCCTGCATCCACGCTACACCTACTTCTATCATGATGTGACCGTCAGGGAACTCAACATGCTCAGGGAGTGGCTTAACACCTCACAGCTGGAGGATGAACTAGTTCTTGAGCTCAGACCAGAGAAGAGGATACTGGAGATCCTTGGGGTCCCTCACAGGGTGAAGGATTCCAGGGTAGTTATAGGGTATGATGACGCCCATGCACTTATAAAGACCCTCAGGAAGCCCCTTGAGGATTCATCTGATACTGTGGAGGCACTGAACAGGGTCTCCCCGGTCAGAATAATGAAGAAGGCCCCCACCTACATCGGCACACGTGTCGGGCGGCCTGAAAAGACCAAGGAGAGAAAGATGAGACCAGCCCCCCATGTCCTCTTCCCCATCGGAAAGTATGGGGGTAGCCGGCGTAACATACCCGACGCTGCAAAGAAGGGTTCCATTACCGTTGAAATAGGACGTGCCACCTGTCCATCATGCAGGGTCAGCTCCATGCAGTCCATCTGCCCGAGCTGCGGCTCAAGGACCGTGATAGGAGAGCCAGGTAAGAGAAATATCAACCTGGCGGCCCTTCTGAAAAGGGCGGCTGAAAATGTTTCTGTGCGTAAGTTAGATGAAATAAAGGGGGTTGAGGGTATGATATCCAGCGAAAAATTCCCTGAACCCCTCGAAAAGGGTATACTGAGGGCCAAAAATGATGTTTACACCTTCAAGGATGCCACGATACGCCATGATTCCACAGACCTCCCCCTGACACACTTCACGCCCCGTGAGGTGGGTGTGAGTGTTGAAAGGCTCAGGGAGCTTGGCTACACCAGGGACTGCTATGGAGATGAACTTGAGGATGAGGACCAGATACTTGAACTGAGGGTCCAGGATGTTGTCATCTCCGAGGACTGTGCAGACTACCTGTTGAGGGTTGCAAACTTCGTCGATGACCTCCTCGAGAGGTTCTATGACCTTGAAAGGTTCTACAATGTTAAAACAAGGGAGGACCTTGTGGGTCACCTGATAGCCGGCCTAGCACCCCACACCTCTGCAGCTGTCCTTGGAAGAATCATAGGATTTACAGGTGCATCTGCATGCTACGCCCACCCCTACTTCCATTCAGCCAAGAGGAGGAACTGCGACAGTGATGAGGACTCGGTGATGCTCCTACTGGACGCCCTCCTCAACTTTTCAAAGTCCTATCTACCCAGTTCAAGGGGTGGCAGCATGGACGCCCCCCTTGTTTTATCCACCAGGATAGATCCAGAGGAAATCGATGATGAATCCCACAACATAGACGCCATGGACATGATACCCCTGGAGGTCTATGAAAGGAGTTTTGACCACCCGAGGCCATCGGAAGTGCTTGATGTTATAGACAACGTTGAGAAGCGCCTCGGGAAGCCTGAACAGTACACTGGCCTCATGTTCTCTCATAACACTTCCCGGATAGATGAGGGCCCGAAGGTGTGCCTCTACAAGCTGCTACCGACCATGAAGGAGAAGGTGGAATCACAGATAACCCTTGCAGAGAAGATAAGGGCCGTTGATCAGCGGAGTGTTGTTGAGGGAGTCCTCATGTCACACTTCCTCCCTGACATGATGGGTAACATAAGGGCCTTCTCACGCCAGAAGGTCCGGTGCACAAAGTGCAACCGGAAGTACCGTCGCATACCCCTCAGCGGGGAGTGCAGATGCGGGGGTAACCTTGTGCTCACCGTCTCCAAGGGTTCCGTCATAAAGTACCTTGAGATATCAAAGGAACTCGCATCAAGGTACCCCATAGATCCTTACCTGATGCAGCGCATCGAGATACTGGAGTACGGTGTCAACTCCCTCTTTGAAAGTGACCGCTCAAAACAGAGCTCACTCGACGTATTCCTCTAACGATTTACGCTCCAGCTCCTGAGATTAACCTTCTCCCTGCCTCTCCCTCAACCTTCTTGCAGGTGGGGTGTATCCCCTGAGGGTGAGTGAGAGGGATACCACTGTCACTGAACTGAGGGCCATTGCCAGACCCGCGTATTCTGGTCTGAATACGATTCCCAGGGGGTAAAGGGCTCCGGCAGCCAGTGGAATCAGCACAACGTTGTAGGCGAAGGCCCAGAAGATGTTCTGCCGGATCCTTGATATGACCTTCCCTGCCAGCTGGAGGGCCGCTGGAACATCAAGGGGGTCATCTCCCATGAGGACCACCTCACCGGCCTCCCTGGCTATGTCTGTTCCGCTACCAACCGCCACTCCGAGGTCGGCCTCTGCAAGTGCGGGGGCATCGTTTATACCGTCCCCGACAAAGGCGACTCCTTCACCCCTCTCTCGAAGCTCGGCCACCCTTGTTGCCTTATCCTGTGGGAGGACCTCTGCAATCACGGTCCCTATCCCCACCTCACGGGCCACAGCCTCCGCGGTTTTCCTGTTGTCCCCGGTTATCATTGCAGTGCCTATTCCCATCCTCTCCAGTTCCCTGACAGCCCGCGCTGAACCAGGCTTTATCTCATCTGAGACCGCTATGATCCCCTTCACCTCGCCATCCACTGCGACTATGACCACCGTCTTCCCATCTGATTCAAATTTTTCAGGGTCCCAGTGCTCCAGGGGGATGCCGTATTTCTCCATGAGGGCCCGGTTACCTGCAAGTACATGGTGTGAGTCCACCCTTCCCTCAAGTCCCATGCCGGGTATGGCCCGGAAGTCCTCGGCCTCCGGGACGTCAACCCCCTCCTCCTCGGCCCTCTCAGTTACTGCAGCTGCAATGGGGTGCCTGGATTTTCTCTCAAGAGCCGCTGCCAGGCCCAGCACATCACCAACCATGTCTGTGACCCTGGGCCTTCCCAGTGTCAGTGTGCCTGTTTTATCGAAGATCACGCACGATATCCTGTCGGATACCTCAAGGGCCTCACCCTTCTTTATGAGTATTCCAAGTTCAGCGCCCCTGCCTATACCCGCTGTGACAGCGGTTGGTGTTGCAAGGCCCAGTGCGCATGGACAGGCCACCACAAGTACGGATATGAGAACCGTGATGGACAGGAGTAACCCTGCACCCTCAACAAGGTACCAGAAGAGGAAGGCTGATGCTGCAACAAGCAGAACTGCGGGTATGAAATAGGATACTGCCCGGTCAGCAATCCTCTGTATGGGAGGCTTTGATGCCTGGGCCTCGTCAACGAGTTTTATTATACCTGAAAGGAAGGTTTCATCACCGGTGCGTTCAACCCTGAACCTCAGGATGCCGTCAGTGTTTATTGTACCTGCAACGACCTCTGATCCGGGTGTTTTAAGGGCCGGGAGGGGCTCACCTGTTATCATGGACTCATCCACATAGGAGGATCCCTCCACAACCTTTCCATCGGCGGGTACCCTGTCCCCTGGTCTCACAATTACCTCATCACCCACATCTATCTCGTGGATCCTCACCTCAACCTCCCTGCCGTCCCTGAGGACCGTGGCGGTGTCTGGCTGGAGTTCCATGAGCCTCCTCACAGCCTCTGACGTTTTACCCCGGGCACCTGCCTCCAGGTACCTTCCAAGGGTGAGGAAGGATGCCAGCATAAGTGCGGTGTCATAGAACATGAAATCGGATGGTAGAATCCCTGCGGTGCCCAGGATGCTTGACAGGAAGGCCACTCCTATACCCATTGAGTACATTACATCCATGTCAAGTGTCCCGGATCTCAGTGATCTGAGGGCCCCCCTGAATATCGGTCCTGAGACATAGATGAATGGTATGATTGACACCAGCAGCATGGATATACCCCCGCCGGGGGGCTGTAGACCGAGGTACATCATCGCCATCAGGGGGACTGACACTCCGAAACCCACTATTATTCTTCTAATTTTTGGTTTCAGGTCCTCACTGATCTCTTCACCCTCCAGACCGCTCACGGTGTACCCTAGATCCTCCACCGTCCTTTTGAGGTCCTCCACAGAGGTCAGGGATGGGTTATAGGAGATGTAGGCCTTTTCAGCTGCGAGGTTGACTGTGGCATTGCTTACGCCCTCAAGTCCCCTCAGGGCGGATTCTATTTTCTGTACACACATCGCACAGCTCATGCCACCCACAGCCATGGCTATGTTCTCATTGAGTACAGTGTAGCCGGCTTCCTCAATGGCGCCCTCCATATCGGAGAGATCAACCCTCCGGGGGTCATACTCAACTGAAACCTTTCCCTCAACCAGGTTGACCGCAGCATCGCGGATTCCATCCAGTTTTCTGAGGGCCTCCTCGATCTTCAGTGCGCATGCAGCGCACCCCATCCCGCCTATCCTTATCGTTATTCTTTTCATTTACATTCCACCAGATCCATGATTCAACCTGAACTTCAGCCAATCAAGAGACCAGCTCATCCCTGTAGATTATGCCATCCCTCACAACCAGGAGCACGTTCCCGGGCCTGGAGAGTTCGTCTATCTCCTCCACCGGATTCACCTCAGTTACAACAATATCTGCAATTTTACCCTTTTCTATTGAACCTATCCTGTCCTCCCACCCCATGCATTCGGCTGCATGTATGGTTCCAGCCCTTATGGCTTCCAGTGGTTCCATGCCGGTCTCTGTAAGGTAGGATAGTTCAAGCAGGTTCATTCCATGCTCAACAACACCTGAATCTGTGCCCATAACCATCCGCACGCCCTCATTGTAGGCCATCTCCATGTTCTCCCTGTGGACTTCTGCCACCTCAATGGCGTCCCTGCGGCTGTATTCCGCCAGTTCTCCCCTCAGGGCCTTATCGTTGTTGAGGCGGGTTACCAGGAATGTTGGTACCAGGTAGACGCCCCTTTCAGCCATCAACCTGGCGGTCCTTTTATCCAGGTATGTTCCATGTTCAACTGAATGAACACCCGCCTTTATGGAATTCTTTATCCCCTGGAGACCATGGGCATGGACCATAACATTTTTACCCCTGAATGATGCCTCCTCAACTATGGCTGCAAGTTCTGACGGTGTGAACTGGGTGTCCGATGGTCTGTCCGTGCTGCTCATGACTCCACCAGTCGCCATTACCTTAACAACATCCGCCCCTGCCCTCAGGACCTCCCTCGTCCTCTTCCTCACAGATGGGATCCCATCACAGATACCGGAGGGTAGCCCCCTGTATCTCCTTTCAATGTTGAGTCCGGATCTTGTGTGAAAGTCGAAGTGGCCTCCTGTGATTGATAGGGGCGTGACGCTTATCTGCATCCTGGGCGCCTGGATGATGTGGCTGTCGGAGGCCATCTTAACACCGAGGTCTGCAAGGCCAGCGTCCCTTACCGTTGTAACACCTGCCTGGAGGGTTGCCCTCATGTTCTCAAGGGCCCTGTAGAAGTAGAGTGAGAGTGGATCCTCAAGTTTGCTCTCTGTCCTGAACCCATCTTCCATTAGATGGGTGTGCAGGTCAATGAAGCCGGGGAGAATGAACTTATCAGAGGCATCAATAACCTCAACACCTGTGACACTACTCTCAATGGCGGTTATCCTCCCCCTATCAACAAGCACGTACCTCCTTTCATGCTCCCCTGAATGGATGTCCAGAACTTCACCCTTCACTGCAAATCTCATGGAAAAACCCCTGAAAATACCCTTATGGTCACCTTCAATTCTGTAAGGAAAATATATATACAACGGAACCTATATAGATTTAGGGGCTGATCTACATGTTTTCTGAATCATTTTTACTGGATGAATCCGGTCAGTCATCCTCAGAATACATACTCCTCTTCGGAGCCATGGTGGTCATTGCAATACTCGCACTGATAATCTACAGGTCCTACTTCCAGAGGAGCAGACTAAACTCTGCCCAGGACACCGGGGAGGTACGCTGCAGTACCGATAGTGGAAGTGCCTCTGAGAACCCCCCGACAAATAACACCTCCGGCCCTGGCCCGGAGCCAGAACCGATACCCCCATCGTTCCCGTGAGCAGCTTGAACTGCTGGCCCCATCCAGGAACATGAAAACCTATATTCTAGATTTTCTCAGTACTATCTGCTGTAACTCATCCATCGTTACCGAGAACATAAAAACCTATATTCTAGATTTTCCCTCATAGTCGGAGATGAGTGCAGCTACCATGACCGCGCCGGCCATGTTCATTGAGAGGTCCCTCATTGTGTCTGAGTACAGGGCAGCAGATGGCTCATAGTAGATTAAAAACCCTGTGATTTCATATAAGAGACAGAAGAGGACTGCAGCCGATACCGTGAACATGAACCTCTCCCACTGGCTCAGTTTTTTGAGTGCGCCATGGAGGAGTGTTGAAAGATAAATTGCCACCACAAGACCCGCAGTAAAGTGCTCGGCCATGTTCACTGCAAGGGGCCCTGAGGCAGCCAGTAGCTTCAGTGCAAATTCAGCGGGGGGATACATTATGACTGTTAAGATGAAGATCCTCCTTTTATGGCCATCAAGGAATCCCTCCGGTTTATAGACGATTATTATGGCGGAAAAGATCAGTCCCGCCAGGAGCTTAAAGTTCATGTCAGGATGGGAAAGGAGGAACACCGTTAACCAGACGATCAGAAAAACCGGTACCCATTTATCATCAAAAAATGAGAGCTTATAATCATTAAAATCATCAATAACCATGAAATGCAACTCCTTAGCACCCAAAAACCGTTCGAATTATCCCATGAATGAATCTCTGGTCCAGCAAGTTCTTACTTTTATCTGGGGCATCATTACCAATCCGACCATAACATTATATATCCATCATAAATTATTATTCATGGTGATCGATGATGGAAATTGAAGTTAACTGGAAGGCAGTTGTTTCTGGTATCATCCTTACAGTCATCCTTGGACCCCTCCTCAGATTACTGATCCCCTCATTGATGGGCGTGCTTTCAATTCTCCTGGCCTCTGTGGCCTGCGGTTACATCGCAGATAAGGATTATCTCAACGGTGCGGTGAATGGGGTTATCATGGGGGCCGCCGTTGGCATCATAAACATCCTCATGGTCTACATCAAAACTGGTATCATGAATATGCCGATCCTCTCAATACTTATATACGCCCTTGCAGGTGATATGAGCCTTGGATTCCTTGGTGGGAGCGCCGGCAGCATACTGGGGTCCTTCAGGGACTAGAACCTTATTTTTCCCTCCTCAGCATCCACCTCAACCTCCATTGAATCCTCCAGAAGACCGAGGAGGTCCTCCGAGGGTCTGTCCACCATGGGTATGCCGGCCATTATGGCCCCGGTTGCGATTATTGGCTCCGCGTTCAGGCATATTATGGCGGCCGGAGCTGTTTCGTTCTTTGCCATCTGAAATATGACATAGGACCCCACCGTGGAGCCCTTACCGCCGGGTATGAGGAGAACCTTCCCCTTCATGCTCCTGCCATGGAGGGGGTGTTTCTGGTCAATAACCCTCCCCGTGCCGGGATCAACTCCTCCGAGAAAGCTCAATGGTTCAGTTGATACCAGAACTGGACCTCTTCCCTTTCCACGTGATATAACTCTGCAGTCAACTTCCACCGGATCATCTCCATACCTTTAATCATTCAGTAAGTGGTCACGGATATTCAGTAAAATCCATGGACCCACCTGCATGTCTGAAGACCTAGACAACATCCTTTTTCATGATCTCCCTTAAAACAGAGGTTGCATAGCACCCCCTGGGTATTGAGAATTCAACTGTAAGGCCCTCCTGGCTCTCATGGGCATCCACGTCCCATATCCTGAAGCGTATCGCCCTCCTCATGCCATGGCTTCCCAGTTTGGGGACCTTTATTGAGTTGAAGTCCTCAAGGGACACTCCCTCATCCTCAAGTATCCTCCTCTCAATCTCACCGGGCCTTCCACTGGCAAGGGGGACCTTGCTGCCATATAATGGTGCTGTCGGATGGGCCTCGAAGTTGAGGATCAGCTCCTCCAGTTCATCTTGATCAGCGTCATGTATTATGTGCTGGTCATTATCAATGACTATATCGCCGGGGATGTGGGTGTTTATGCCGAGGGCCACCCTCTCACTTACTGCCCGGTTGAAGAGGTATGACTGGTAGGCGTGGACGAACATCCTCTTCAGGGGCTTCGGAAGTGCATGGATGGCCCTCACGTATGATTCGTCTGAGAACTCACCCCTACGTAGATCCCTGAGCATCGGTCTCAGCATCATCCTCTCATACCTCATTGATGATGGCATGAGCTCATATGCCTCCTCAAGGTCGCCCCTGTCATAGGCCCTCCTGGCCTCTGAAACAATCTCTGATTCCCCCTCAAGGGGGTTACCTATGTAGCTGTCAACCGCGCCCTTTACATCGCCATGGACAAGTGCCCGTCCAACAAGGTGCGTGTTTGCCCTTGGACTCCCAAAGCGCTGCCAGCCATAGTAATTCGGGACACCCTTAGCCTCAAGTTCCTGGAGGGTGGCCTTGGCTGTCTCCAGGGGTTCATCGATTTCGGTGTCCCTTATCCGGATCCTGAAACGGTTGCCCAGCAGCTGACCCATCCGGAGTTTCTTCTCATTTGCTGTGACCCTGAGGAATTTAACGTTTCTTATCCTTTCCTCTATGGCCTTAACCTCTGAGGGTGCTGTGTTGCTCACACATATCCACTGTCTGGTGACGGCCCTCTTATCCTTCATGCCAGCGAATCCCATCCTTCTCCTGTCAAGGTGGAGTTCCCTTGCAATGTCGAGGAGGACGTCTAGGGTTGTCCTGCCCTCCTTCTCTATCCATATCCATGTGTTGGGGCCGCTGCCACTGGGCTCTGTGAGGGGGATCTCCTCCACCTCAAAGTCCCTGTTATGCACCCTTATTCTTCCACCGGTCCCCTCTGTTGATGTGACATAGGTTTCTGCATTCAGCATCGTTTTACTCCAGAATTTATGTACTCAGTCGATAATGTTTCTGCATTCAGCACCATTTTAATTATATAATTCGCTATCCACTGAAGGAAGGCCCAGTTCCCTGAAACTATCCGTCCATGATGATGTCTGCCCTACATCCCAACCTTAGCTGGACTATCTCCTATCCACTATACGCTTGGGCCTGCCCTTAACCTTATAAAATTCGAGTTCGCCTGGCCCTACGAAGTTGAATATTATCTCAAATGTTCCCTCAAGGTAGGCATCATGCAGGTCCCTCTTATATTTGAAGAAGGCCCCTATAAAGTTCTCCTGGATTATCTCCTTGGCGCAGTTTCCTGGATCCTCACATTCAAGGGAGACCCTCATGGTCACTGTGCCCTCATCCTCGTCCCCGTAGAGGAAGGCCTCATATTCTCCTGTGAGGTAATCCATGTTCTCCCTCTGGAAAACCGCTGCCTCAACGTCAACACGGTTGAATGGATGACCGGAGATCCAGAAGGTCTCTGCCTCCCTTTCAGGGTTCATTATCCTCATGTGGGTCCTTCCACACCTGCACGTGTCCCTTGATATGACCACGGTTGTGTCCTCGGTGTCATAGTTGAGCAGGAGTGTGCCGGTCCTCTCACCAACGGGTAGCAGGGTTGTCAGGACTATCCTGCCGCATTCCCCATCATCAACGAAGTCCCTGAGGTTGGGGTCATAGACATCCAGGTGTACGAGGTCCTCGGGGACGTGGAGTCCCTCCTTGATGTGGCATTCCCCACACATGGTCCCCTCGGTGCTCCCATAGGTGTTGTAGACATCAACTCCCCACAGTTCCTCGACGTATGCCCTTGATTCCGGCGCAAAGCTTTCACCACCGACCACCAGCCTCTTTATGCTTGACTCCCTGGGATCAATTCCCTGCTCCTTCATTCGCCTTGCGAGCCTCAGCAGTTTGAATACGTTTGCAACTATCCCTGTTGGCTGGTAGTTCTCCATTATCCTCACAGGAAATGTGCATTTGCCCTCAGGTATTATTGTCATTCCTATCTTCTGTGCTGCCAGTGTCATCGTGTTGGCCCCGACATTCATGCCGTAGGATGCGCATACGACGACCCGGTCACCTGTTTCAAATCCCTGGGATACAAAGGACCTCGCATACTTCTCTGCGTACCTCTGCCAGTCCCCCCATGTGAGGAAGAAGGACTTTGGTCTTCCGCTGGTGCCGCTGGTCTCATGGATGGTGTAGATCTCCTCCCAGGGGGCGCATTTAAATTCAAATCTGTCCTTTTCAGGTGGCTGGTTTTTCCTTACTGTTTCACCGCTTATTATAGGGAGCTCCCTGAGGTCCTCATGACTCTTTATATCTGAGGGCCTGATATTGTTCTTCCTGAACCATTTGCTGTAGAATGGAGAGTTTTCATATGCATAGTTAACTGTGTACCTTATCCTCTCCTCTACAAGGGCGTCCAATTCGCCACGTTCCATGGTCTCTATTTCAGGATTGAAGTAGGTCCCCATAACAACCACCATCTCCAGACATTAGTTTGTCGTCCATGAAATAAAGATTTGCTGATGATCTCCATCCCGACATGATCAGAGCAAGAATGAGAAGAGATTTGCTGACGGTCCGCTTCAGGTTCCGCTTCCAGCGCTGATTCCAGATCAGACGGTACACTGGGACGGACGCAGTTACTTGATGGTTTCGCCCTTTAAATAGAATCAGTGGATTTTAATGTGAAGGTGAGTGCCCTGACCGGGACTTGAACCCGGGTAATAGGATCCGCAGTCCTACGTGATATCCGCTACACTATCAGGGCAAAATGAGAGTGAAGGGTAGTTTATACCATCCTATATTAATAATTTTCCATGCAGGTATTTAAGTCTTGCATCAGGGTTTCCATAGATAGAGTCTGAAGGTGACGTTTCCCCGCGACCTCACAGCCACGTCTATGTCTTCTGCATCCTCCATTGAACCACGGGATGCAACGGTAACCTCACCGGTCCCCCTGTCAGCTGTGAGATTGTAGTCCATCCCCTCAAGGGTCCTGTTGAGGAAATCCGATGCCATGGTTGGGTCAGGAGACTCTGCAAGGCCATCCAGTATGCTTTCACCTGATGGATAGGACGCCATGGCATCAAGGACATCCCCTGCTTTCGGAGATTCAGGGGTGACCAGCGGGGGGTCCGTGTTGATGACGGATGCCGTTACTATGAAGACCACTGTGAGTGCAAGAACCGCGTCGGTTGTGGATATGTAGCCCCCATCATCCATGATATCCCTTCAAGAAGGCTGTACTCTCTTAGATCTACTCCCTGGAGATCATCCGGACCACCATGTCCTTCTTCTCTATGGCACGCCTTGCAGCATCCTCAACCTTCCTCTTCATCTCCTCAAAGTCCTGGGGTGTTTTATCACCCACCATCTTCTTTATCTGGGTGTATGCTGCCTCACGGAAGAGTGGCCTGAGTTCCTCCTCTGAACCGTCCCTCAGGAGAACCGGGACCCCTGAGTCAGTTACCCTTCCTATTTCTGCAACATCAACGCCTGCACCCCTTATGGTGTCCATAACATCAGGGGCCACGTCCTCGGGGGCTATTATCATGAGCGAATCTATGGAGACGCCGAGGGGGTCAATTTCAAGGTCCTGCAGCATCGCCAGGACACTGGGGTTTATCATGGACATGACCGCATCGGCATCGAATTCCAGTCCAACCCCGGCTGTTGAGGATATCTCATGTGCATCTCCCCTCAGACCGCCATTTGTAACGTCTGTCATTGCATGGACATCGCCCAGGAGCCCTGAATCCATTATGGCCTCGGAGGCCCTTATGAAATTCACGTCAAGAGTCTCCCATACAACATCGAAGAGTCCATGGTATATGGCGGTTGTGGTTATTGTCCCGCCTCCTGACCCCTCTGTTAGGAGTATGACGTCTCCGGGCTCTGCACGCTTCCTGGCTGTTGGTGGTGTCTCTGAAAAGCCTATGGCCCCGACTGCGCTGACAAGCCTGTCACCAAGGACCATGTCACCCCCGACCCTCAGGGTGCTCCCGGCGACCACCGGGACGTCAACGAGTTCTGATACTGCTGCAACCCCTGCAGTGAAGTCAAATAGTTTACCGACGTCACCATCATCTGCAAGGTGGAGGTCGCTTATGAGGGCCACGGGCCTTGAACCCATCACACACACATCCCTCAGGGCTGCCCTGGTGACATGGAAGCCCCCGAGGAAGGGGTATTCGCTTAGGCGTGAGTGTATCCCATCCACTGCGGTTGTTATGTATACGTCCCCACTTCCTGTTTCAGTCCTTACGACGCCACCATCATCCTGTGCCTCAGGATTTATGAATGAACGTGTCCCTGTGCTTGAAACGATATCTGCGATCTTCCTGTGGACAAAAAAGTCGCCCTCACCCCGGGACCCGACCCCCATCTCACCCATTCCAACCCCTGCAGGGGGGTATGATATTATGGTCCTGAGGCCGTCGTCCAGTCCGCCGGTTTTAAGGGTATTCTTAACCTCATAGATAACCGCGTCCGCCATCCGGATGGATGTTTCCCTGTCTGTATCCTTGAATTCCAGTATAAGGTCAGCCAGTGCGTTCCTGAGTGACTCCTCATCCATGGAATCCATGTTTCGCCTTACAAATCCCTCTATATCCATTATCCAACCTCTCACTGATCTTTCATGCCCTGATTATCTCTACAAAGTTCCTTAGAACATCCAGTCCGGCTTCCCCGCTCTTTTCAGGGTGGAACTGGGTTGCATGGATGTTATCAGATTCGATGGCCGCTGTCATCTCAACCCCATAATCTGTCCTTGCAACGACCACATCGGTGGAGGGTTCAGCATAGTAGGAGTGGACGAAGTAGAAGTACTCATCCTCAGCACCCTCAAGGAGCTGTGAATCCTTCACAATTACCAGCTGGTTCCAGCCCATATGGGGCACCTTATTGCCAGGGGGTATCCTTATTACCCTTCCAGGTATAAGGTCAAGGCCCTGGACACCGGGAGATTCCTGGCTCTCTGAAAGAAGTACCTGAAGCCCTAGGCATATCCCCAGGAAGGGTTTCCCGTCCCTTATGTTCCCCAGAAGGGTTTCCCTCAGGTCCTCGAGTTTGGCCATCGCACTTCCGAAGGCACCGACACCCGGGAGTACGAGTGCGTCAGCGGCTGCAAGGATCTGTGGATCGGATGTCACACGGGCATCTGCCCCTATCCTCCTGAATGCATTGGCTATGCTCCTGAGGTTTCCGCTTCCATAGTCTATGATGGCTATCAAGACAGCTCACCTTGTATAGTAATCCTGGACCCTCACGGTGTCGTTGAGGTGTGGTGTTGACACCTCATGGAGTATGGTGTTCTCCATCGCCACTATGGAGTGCCTTTCTCCCGGCTCTATGCGGATGGTGTCGTTCTTGCTGAAGTACTCCTTCCGGTTATCGAATTCTATGTAACCTGAGCCTGAGATTATGTACATCGTCTCATCCTTCTCCTCATGGTAATGGAATGATGTGCGGTAGCCCTCCCTTATGAAGAGCTCCTTTGTGAGGTACTTCTCGGTGTTTATGAGGATCTTCTCATAGCCCCATGGCTTGTCCTCCCGGTTACGGTACTCCTTCCTTATCTCCTCAAGTTCTTTGGAGGTGTCGATGGCCATCCAGAAGAGACCATCCTCCCTGTAGTAGCCCAGCTTGTTCTCCTTTGCCATGAGGGGGAAGAGTGTCTTTTCGATGTCACCTGACTCAAAGTCGCCGAAGTCGAGGTTTCCCTGGGAGAAGTAGACCCCTGCGTTGATGTAATAGTCAAGGAGTGGTTTCTCCCTGAAGTTCACTATCTTATCACCGCTGGTTTCAACTATGCCGTAGGGTGACTGCATCCTGGTTATGAACATGGTTAGGGGGTAATCTGACATCTCACCCAGGTGTATCATCTTCTTTATATTGAGGTCAGCCACAACATCCCCATTCCTTATTATGCACTGTTTCTCTCCATCTATGGCCTCCATGCCAAGCCTTATTGCGTTAAGTGTTCCCAGTGGCTTCTCCTCCCTTACATACTCTATTCTGAGTCCCTTGTAGTTATCACCATACCTCTCCTCTATCTTTTCCCCGAGGAAGCCTGTGAGGAGGTAGGCCCTTTTTATGCCTGCATTTTTGAGGTCAAAGAGCTGCTTATCAAGGATTGTGTAGCCATCCTTTATCTCAATGAGTGGTTTTGGTATTCTCTCGGTGAGGGGTCTCAGGCGTTTCCCGAATCCCCCGCAGAGTATCATTCCAACTGTTTCAGCCATTATATCACCTTTTCAATGTTTCTTCTAAGGGCATCTCCAAAATCAGATTCCACTATGCTGCTCTGTCCCAGTGTCCTTGCATGGGCATCCAGCTCGGCCACCACATGGGTGTAACCAAGTTCCCTCAGTGGCTCCACGAGTCTGGGTCCATCGGTAACTGCCACGGATTCAATATTCAGTTCCTCAACTGGAAGTGCATGGGGAACTCCGGATACCACTGCAAACTCTATTTTCTCATTCCTTAATATTTCTGCGGCCCTTGCACCGGTTATGGGGTACTCATCCAGGCCACCTGTTATGTGATCCACCCGGTTACCGCTCCTCTCTATCTCTGATAGTATGCTCTCTGCATGCCTCCGTATCCTTGGAAGACCAACATCCCTATCAAGATTCGCGATTATAATGGGGGAGTTATCAGGGTTCAGTGAACTGAAGGGCAGGGTCAGGATGTCAGCGAATAGATAGGATGTCTCCTTCTTGGCATTGAGGACAAATGCCACCCTTCTACCTTCCATTATGGCTTCAAGGACCCTCAGAGCCACCTCATCCTTATCATCACCGTAGGATGGGCGGATGTATTCCCCCTGAGCCATGCCCCTTGTCTTCTCAATTTCGGTTGCGAGTTTCAGCATCTTTATCTGGCGCTCTGCCTCCTCTTTCGGGATTATACCCTGCTCCGCAGCTGCCTCCAGGACTATTATGGCACCCTCGGTGTTATCGCCCTCCCCGAAGCCGCCATGGGATTCCACGGCGAGGACCCTTGCAGGTATACTGGCCCTCTGGACAGCCTCCTTCAGGTCCTCTCCGATTATCATGCTGGCACAGGTTCCCACCACACCCACAAGCTGGGGGGAGAACATTTCATATGCCTTCCTGAGGGTCTCTGTGAGTTTATCGGATGCCCCGAAGATGAAGTCCTGCTCTGACATCGCAGTTGTTAGAACACGGACTCCGTCAGTTTCAAGGAGTCTCCCTGTCCTGAAGCAGCAGCCGTGGGGGCCGTGGAGGATTATCACGTCAGCGTCAAGGTCTCTGAGTGTGTAAAGTGATGCAGCTATTGGGCTGGGTCTTGGATGCAAATTCCTTCACCTCAAATGTCTGTAGTGATGCAAACATGGGCTCTCAGTCGTTCCCGGGATCCCTGCAGGAACGACCCTCAAGGGTCTGTAGTGGTGCATTGGCGGACCCCGGATGAGAAGTCCTTCCTCATGATTCATATCCATGGATTGATTAATATTCATTTAGAAGCTTACATATATAATGATGGTTGCCGTGATCATAGAGAACCCCATAAGGGGAAGCTACATTGAAAGGCCCAACAGGTTCACGGTCGCTGTTCATGTGGATGGTGAGAGGCGACTGGCCCACCTGAGGGATCCCGGGAGGCTCAGAGAACTTCTGATACCTGGAAACGATATTATACTGAGGAAAGCTCCCCCTGGAAACCGGAAAACAGAGTTTGATGTTATAGCCCTCAGGAGGGGTGATGAGTGGGTACTTGTAAATTCGGGCTTCCACAGTGACCTTGCCGCCATTATAATGGAGTCCTCAACCGTGGATGAGTTTCAGGGTTTCAGGATAGAAAAAAGAGAATACAGCTTCGGTAGAAGCAGAATCGATTTTCTGCTGGCATCTGAAGATGAAAGGATGCTCGTTGAGGTTAAGGGTTGCACCCTTGTCAGAAGAGACCTTGCACTTTTCCCTGACGCGCCCACAGAGAGGGGCAGGAGACACATTGAGGAACTGGAACATGCCCTCTCTGAGGGCTACCGCAGCAGTGTACTCTTCCTTGTATTCGGTAAGGGGGCACGTTTTTTCTCTCCAAATCATGAGATGGATCCTGAGTTTTCATCGGCATTAAAAAGGGCCCATGAAGCGGGTGTGAATGTAATAGCACACACCATGGCCACTGATCTCAATGGGAGCGTCCTTGTGTATCCCCTCAGAAGAATACCCGTACTCTGGCCTGATGAATCACCGTGAAGGCCCTGAAAGTTCAGATCCCGATGTAATCCTTCAACCTTTCAATCTCCTCTGGTTTTCCTATGCCCAGTATTATATCCCCTGCCCTGAAGGAGTAATCCCTGGGGGGATCTATTATGAGTTCATCTCCACGTCCCACTCCGATTACGATAACCCCCGTCACCTCATGGATGTCGGCATCAAGAACTGAGATTCCCTCAAGTTTGCTCCCCGCGGGGACCGGAACTTCCACCATCCTCCTTGTGGACTCCTCTGCGAGTACATCCTGTACAAACATTGCCTCATAGCCGTCATCGATGCTCCTCGACATCAGCCTCCCTGATATGACAAAGGGGGATATCACCTGATCAGCCCCTGCCATCCTCAACTGCTCAATGTTCTCGTATCTCTCAGCCTCGGCTACGATCCTCACTGATTCATCGATCTTCCTTATGCCAAGTATGCAGTGTATGGTCTCTGAATCAGATTCAAGGTCAACTATAACTGCCCTTGCACCCCTTACATTGGCCTTTTCAAGGTCAGAGATCCTCGTGGGATCCCCATGGACAAAGCTGGCCCCGCTCCTCAGGACCTTCTTCCTTACATTCTCATCCTCTGCAAGTACAAAAACCTCGCTCCCCCGGAGTTCCCTGAGGCACTCCAGTGTGCTCTCACTCCAGCCACATATAACCACGTGCCTTGATTTAGCCACATCTATCAGCCCCATTAATTTCATCTGCTCCCTGTTTATGAGGAACTCTAAAAGTCTTTCAACTGCAACCGCGAAGGTTCCTATGCCAAATACGATCAGAGTTACCGTGAAGTACATTCCAAGTGGCGTTGAGGGACTGTAGTCACCGTAACCAACGGTTGCTATTGTTACAAAGGTCCAGTAGAGGGAAACCGTCCATGACTCCCCCTCTATGAAATGGAACCCTGCTGTGCCGTAGATGATCACAGCAAGGACAAGGAGGAGGATGCGCGTGGCCGGGACCTTTAAGACCCTCGGAAGATGCTTTCTTATGATCTCAATTACAAGGACCATCCTATCCCCTCAGGACTCATCAATCACTGTCAAAGATTCCACCACCCATCAGCATCCAGTTACTGTCTGTAAACAGCGAATGCGCAACCAGCCATTCGTCTATCATCGCCTCAGATAGAGGAGAATCAGCACAGCTATCACAACAATTAGAATGATAAGGACAAGAAGCCATAGCCAGTCCCCACCTGCAGAATCATCAGCGCCACCAGAATCATCATCGTCGTCGAGGTCAATATGTTTTCCTGATGAACTCTTAAACCCCCCGCCAGCCTTACCCGTCATGGCTGGTTTCAGGGGATCCCCTGAGTGGGCCATGCAGGTCCCTATCGATGAACCCGCCACAAATATCATGAGCATGAGAAGAGCTAACCATCTCATACCAGCACCTCCATTTCTTTAATTAATCATAGTTCATTCCGGGCCCTATAAATTAGTATCCCTGTATGATCAACCATACAACTCCCCGTAAGGATTACATAATTCTTCAGACATAATACTCTACTATGAAGGTGAAATGTGAGGAATGCGGGGAAACCTACACCCTAAATGATGGGGAGGACCCTGATGATTACATCTGCGAATGCGGCGGAAAACTCAAAAGGGAAACATTCTTGAGGAGAACAGCTCTAGGGGTGGGAGTGTTCTCTATCCCCTACGGCTTCATAGGATTCTCAGAACTCACATTGGGTGGCATTGCTTTAGCGGTGATACTATGGTTCAATGGGAAGGACACATCCTTCGATGATGCCCCATTCATGACCAAGGTCATTGCAGTCATCGCATGGATCTTCTCTCTAGGCACAGCGCTCATCTTAATCCTATCAAGTCTTTTATGGCATGTACCATCTACCATGACTCTCCCCTTCTTCATGGTCCTCTATATCCTCGATCGCATACTCTTGTAGTTGAGTTCTTTTAGTCTATCCAGTTCCGCTTCAACATCCCTCACTGCTGGCCCCTGCCTGGGCGGGTCCTGGAATGATAGCAGGCACTCCGTGAAGGAGGAGTATGGCATCTCTAGGATGTACTCCAGGGGCCAACCCGCCTCCACACTTAACCTGTAGATTTGCCTTTTGAGGATGATCCACTCCTCCTCCGCTGACCTCCTCTTTTCTTTTTTTATTCTCCTCATCATGTCCCTTACATACTCCTGGCCCTATAAATTAGTATCCCTGACAATCCATGATGTTCAGGCCAGCCTCCTCTGTATGAACTTCCTCATCTCATCTGTCAGAAAGACGATGGGTGTGAAGAGTATCAGGATGAACCACTCCCGGATTCCGGGTGGGGATGTGCCGAAGATGGGCTGCAGTGGTGGCAGATAGATAACAAGGAGCATCACCGAGATTGCAAAGACCATACCTGCCGGTATCCACCTGTTCCTCAGGAGGCCCACCTCAAGTGCTGATGAACGGAGGGTCTGTGAGGAGAGAAGATTGCCCAGCTGTGCCATGACTATACCTGCAAAGACCGCCGTGGTGGCCCTCATGTAGAGGGGATCGCTGGCTGAAAGTTCCTGTCCTGGAAGCCATCCCCCTGAATAGAGAACCAGGAAGTATGCTGCCATGATGAGGGCTGCCTCAATTGTTCCTGTGAACAGGTAACCCCTCAGGATGACCTCCCTGTTAAGGAGCCTCTCTGAGGGGGGTCTCGGTGGCAGTTTCATCACATCAGACTCCGGTGGGGATCTTCCAAGGGCCAGGGCCGGTAGGGTGTCTGTTCCAAGGTCTATTGCGAGTATCTGCATTATGGTTATTGGGAGGGGTATGCTGAAGAGAACCATCATGATAAATGGGACTATCTCAGCTGTCTCATGAGAAAATATGTAGGTTATGAACTTCCTTATATTCTCATAGACCGTACGACCCTCCCTGACCGCGGTCACGATACTTGCAAAGTTGTCATCTGCAAGGACTATGTCTGCTGCCTCCTTTGCAACATCGGTGCCGCTCCCCATGGCAACACCTATATCTGCCTTCCTGAGGGCGGGTGCATCGTTAACACCGTCACCTGTCATGGCAACGATCTCATCTGAGTCCTCCAGGACAGATGCTATCCTCATCTTATGTTCAGGGACAGCCCTTGCGAATATAAGGTTCCTCTCCCTGGCCAGTATACCCCTGAGTTCGGTGTCTTTGAGCTTATCCAGCTCCTTTCCCTTGATTATTCTGCACTCACCCTCCACTATCCCGATCTCCCTGGCTATGGCCTCTGCTGTGAGACCATAGTCACCTGTTATCATTATGATCCTTATACCTGCAGTCTTGCAGTGCTCCACAGCCTCCTTAACCCCCTCCCTTGGTGGATCATGCATGGCTGCCATGCCCACCAGTACAAGGTCCCTCTCAACCTCACCGGGGTCCCTGACTTCAAGGTCCTCGGGGAGTTCCCGGTATGCGAAGGCAAGTACACGGAGACCCTTCGAGGCCATTTCATCATGTATGCCTATTATCCTTTCCTTCTCATCTGCATGGAGGGCTCTGACCCTCCCATCCACAGAAATGCGTTCCGATAATCCTATTATCTTCTTTGGCGCTCCCTTGACGTAGGCCACCCTCTTCCCTGATTTCTCATGGATTGAGGTCATTGATTTCCGCCTGGAGTCAAAGGGGAGCTCTGTTATCCTTGGCATCGCTTTGAGTTCTGCCTCAGCATCAAAGCCCAGCTTCTCGGCTGCAACAAGGAGGGCGCCCTCGGTTGAATCACCCAGCACACTCCATTCACCTTCCTCATGTATGAGGGCCGAATCGTTGCAGAAGGTGGCTGCCCTCATGAGCAGCTTCAGCTCGGCCATGTCCCTGTGGCTCACTGGTTCACCCCTGAAGAGGAACTGACCTTCTGGTCTGTAACCTGACCCTGTGACCTCGATGACCTTATGGGGGATCCATATTTTCCTGACCGTCATCTCACCCCTTGTGAGGGTCCCTGTCTTATCTGTGCATATGATTGTCGTTGATCCCAGTGTCTCCACACTGGAAAGTCTCTTCACAAGGGCGTTTTCCCGGGCCATCTTCCTTGCGGATGCCGCAAGTGAGAGTGTGACGCTCGGAAGAAGGCCCTCCGGGACGTTTGCAACCATCAAACCAATTGCGAATATGAATGCCGTTTCAAGGGGGAGTCTGACTATGTAAAGGTTCACCAGGAAGAGGATGACCCCCATGGCGACCGCCAGGGCCCCTATGATCCTTGCGGCCAGGGATATCTGTCGCTGGAGGGGGCTGGGCTCCTCACGCACCTCCTGTGTGAGTGTCGCTATCCTGCTGAACTCGGTGTCCCTGCCGGTTGCAAACACAGCGGCCCTTCCTGTACCTGAAGTCACCTGGGTGCCTGCAAACAGAATGTTCTCTGTGTCTATGTAGTTATCAGCCTCCCTGACCGGGTGTGATACCTTTCTCACAGGTTTTGATTCTCCTGTCAGTGCTGATGCATCCACCCTCAGGTTGTGTGATTCAAGGATCCTTGCGTCGGCCGGGACGGTGTCCCCCTCCTCAAGGATTATGATGTCCCCGTGCACGACATCAGCCGCGGGTATCAGAACCTCCTTTGAGGCCCTTATGACCTTAACCATCACAGGCAGAATGTTTTTAAGGGCCTCGGCTGCCTTTTCAGCCTCATATTCCTGCCAGAAACTGAAGAGTGCGTTTATGATTATAACCATTACAATGGCGACTGCAAGCTGGTAATTGCCTGTTATAAAGGACAGTATGGCTGCGATCCAGAGCAGCAGTGCAAGTACGTTGTAGAGGTTTGATAGAAAAAGCAGGATGAGTGGTCTCCTTTTGACCTCCTCAAGTTTGTTTGGACCGTGGATCTTGAGGCGTTTTTCCGCCTCCTGGGGGTCAAGGCCTGATTCTGATGTTTCAAGCCTCTGCAGGACCTCCTCCACTTCAAGTTCATATATGGCGGTCATGGTTAACACCACATTTACACTTGAAACACACCACCCTCATTATTAAATTAATGTAATACTCTCATCCCATACCCTTGGGGTTGCACAGCCACCAGCTTCATCAAGGGGACTTACACTTGAAATGCACCACTCATGTTATTAAATTAATGTGATATCCTATGAAACTATCTGCTGCATATAATGCTTATTATGTCCCCATCCTCCAGTTCATGGTCGGATGCGACCCTCATACCCTTTCTGGCATCCACCGCATGGAGGAAGGAGTCACCTATCTCCGTGTGTATCAGGTAGGCAAGGTCCCTTGGACTGGAGCCCCGCGGTACAAGGATGGCGTCTGGCAGCACATTCCCCTTCTGGTCAGTGAATCTGTGCTCATCCTCAACCGGGAAGACAACTATCATGTCCAGAAGATCAAATACGGCCCTGTTGATGGCCTCCTGGACACCTGTGCTTCCGTAAACCTCCAGGACATTTTCACGTATGTACTCAAGGGCCGCCCTCTGTTTATCTGTGAGCTTTGATTCATCGATTATCTCAAATTCACTGCCACCGGGGGTGTAACTGATTAAACCCGCCTCTGCTGCCCTTCTGAGGGCCAGTTCAGCCTCTGCAGATGCGGGTACCACGTGGGGGTAGGCATCCTTCAGGCGCTCAATATTCTCACCGGCTGAGGGAAGGTCAGCCTTATTTGCAACTATGAGCATTGGCTTTGCTATTCTGAGGAGCTCATCAAGGAACTGCAGAAGCTCATCCTTCCCCCATGAATAAACATCGGCATCCACCTTTCTTGATGCCTCAATGATGTCCTCAGGTGTTATTCCGGTACCTGAGAGCTGTTCATGTATGATTCGGTTCATGTCGAGCTTCTCTGAAGCAGCCTTTCTGAGGAGCCTCTCCCAGTTCCTCTCGAGGATCCCGTAGAGCCACATGGTTATCTCCTCCTCCAGGAACTCAACGTCCTCCAGGGGGTCGTGGCTTCCTGCTTCAACGGGTCTCCCCTCCTCATCGGTGGAACCCGAGGCGTCTATGACATGGAGAAATGCCCTCGCCTGTCTGAGGTCATCAAGGAACTTGTTCCCGAGGCCCCTCCCCTCATGGGCCCCTGGTACCAGGCCGGCGACGTCTATGAGCTCCACTGGTATTAGTCTGACACCATTGATGCACCGGGAGTTCCGGGGGTTGCATTCAACTCCAAGTTCCCTGCAGGGGCATCTGCAGGATGCATAGGCCACTGCATGGTTGGCATCGATTGTTGTGAAGGGATATGATGCAACCTCGGCCTCAGATAGGGTGGCTGCATTGAAGAATGATGATTTTCCAACGTTGGGTTTTCCTGTGACTGCAATCTGGATCATTGTTATCACATTAATAAGTAGTGCCGGGATATTATAATAAAATGTTGGTATGGGACACTCTCTTTAATGGAGAGATTGCTGAGACCCAGTGAATATCTGCCTCCGTGCTGATTTGATGGAATAGGGGTAATTTTATGACTCTGAACATAGTGGGAATAGGTCCAGGATCGCCGGATTACATCACACCCGCTGCAAAAAATGTGGTTATGAACTCAGAAGTTGTATTTGGAAGTCGCAGGGCCCTTGAACTTTTTCCATCCGCCAGAAAAACCGTGGTCCTCGGTGCCAGGGATATGGATGAGAAGTTAGGAAGGGCTGCTGAACTTGCAATCGCCATGGAGGTCTCCGTGCTCTCCACAGGCGACCCTGGATTTTCAGGGGTCCTCAAACCACTGAAAAGGATAATATCCTCCCGTGGACTCCCGGTGAGGGTGAAGGTGGTGCCTGGAATCAGCTCAATCCAGCTATGTGCTGCGAGGCTGCTGATACCCTGGGACGATGCAGATGTCATCACCCTTCATGGACGTGGCGAGGAGGGGATCCTGGATGTAATTGATAATGGGAGGCCAACCATAATCCTGCCCTCAAGGAATCCATCAAAGACAGCAGCATTCCTCATTGAATGCGGTCTTGACCCTGAAAGGAGGGTTGCTGTCTGTGAAAGGCTCAGCTATCCCGATGAGAGGGTCCTGAAATCAACACTGAGGGATGTGAGTGAATCTGAATTCAGTTACATGTCCATCCTCGTTGTCCTCTGAAGCCTTTATTTACCTCTAATTCCATCCCCTTCTCTGATATCCTGAAAACGACACATCAGCTGAAATATTCTGCCACCGAAGCCGTGACTGTATATAACGAATTTTCAGCTGCTGATGCTCCGGATGTTTTCTGAGGCTGATTAATACTGAATAATCCTCTATTAATAAAAATCCTTTTTAGATTGTCCCTCTTATTGTATAACTTCATGAAAACATCCAGTTTATTTTTTTGAAGTGTAAAGATAATTTCTTAATTTCAAGATCAAACCGTAAATTATATTCATTATAACTGTGAGAATAAAGTTCACCTTTGGGAGGTGATAAAATAGACCTATATAAAAGGTTTTCTATTCTGTTTTGCACCATATTCCTCCTACTGATACTGCAGGGTACAGTAGCTGCAGAATCAAACTATACAGTGGACTATTCAACATACCTCGGTGACAAAGTCGTTGACGAGGCACGTGACGTCTATGTGGACGACTCAGGGTACATCTATGTGACCGGATCTACACATGTAAATGGATCCAAGGATGTATTCGTCACCAAATTTAACGTGACAAGAGAAGTCATATACCACACAATATTAACTGACACATCAGGAGACGACTGGGGCCACAGAATAGTTGCAGATGGAGATGGATACGCCTACGTTGTGGGCGAGATAAACCATGACGGTCTGAAGGTTGCGGATGCCTTCATATCAAAAATAGACCCCTCAGGCAAAGAAGTTAAGAGGGTATACATTGGCGGCTCAGGCTATGACGTTGCAAAGGGCCTTGCCATCGATTATGAGGGCAACATTTACGTCAGTGGCTACACAATTTCAACCGTCCTCAATGTATCCGAGCTGGGTGGGGGTACAGCCAGAGTGCCTGGGACCAACCCAAACGCAACTCCACTGACAGACTGGACCTATCATGGTGGATACGATGCATTTCTTGCCAGGTTCGACCAGGACCTCAATCCTGTCAATCTAAGATACTTTGGGGGATCATGGGACGACTACTGCCAGGGTATCGCCATTGACTATGCAGGTAACATATACATTACGGGATACACCTACTCAGATGACTTTCCAGTGACATTTGATGCCATATCCGGTGATAAAAGGGGAACCACCGATATATTTCTATCAAGATTCACTCCAGACCTGAATTGTGATTATTCAACCTATCTTGGAGGTTCAGGACCGGATTTCTGTTATTCAATTATATCCAGGGACTCCCGGATTTACCTCGCAGGTAAAACCAATTCATCTGACTTCCCTGTGACACCAAACGCCTACCAGAAAACAAGGAACGGCTCCAGTGACGGTTTCATCATGGTATTCAATGACTACTCAGTGGAATACTCAACCTATCTCGGTGGGCGCGGAGACGACTCAATAAACGATATCACACAGGACATCCTTGGAAACCTCTACCTCACAGGTTGGACAGGATCAGATAACTTCCCCTTAACACCCGGAGCATACGACAGTTCCTTAAGTGGTGTGGATGCCTTCGTTATGAAATTCAGCATCCCGAAAGGCGTCCTCTACAGCTCCTACCTGGGGGGCATTGAGGCAGACCAGGGCTACGGTGTGGCGGTTGACAGGTACCAGAACATCTATGTTGCAGGGAAAACCTGGTCCTCAAATTTCACGGTAACTCCAGATGCCTGCAAAAAGAATCTCACAGGACTCTCAGATGGTTTCCTTACAAGATTCACACCATTCATAATAAGCAACATCAGCGTGACACCCCTCAACGGGACAGGACCCCTCACAGTAACCCTTAGAGGTAACATAACCAACTGCGGTGATTCCACAGGGTGGTACAGACTTGACCTCTACATAAACGGTTACAGGACTGCTGGAAAGTGGGTCGAGGTTGGTTCACTGGAAACAGAGCCCTTCGAGTTTGAATACACCCTGAGAAACAGCAGGGCATATTCTGTGGGTGTGAACAACTTCCCACCAGCAACTGTGAGGGTATTCCTCGGGCCCCTGATAATCCCAGAGAACCTCCGGGTGACACCATCAGGTGGCCAGGAGCCCCTGAAGGTGAATGTGACAGCTGACCTTGTAAACTACGGCGACCTTCCAGACAGCTACACAGCAGAACTTTACATTGACGGGGTGCTCCTTGACAGCAGGAATGTCACCGTGAACGCCAGCAGCAGGACCACCGTATCCTTCAACAGGACCCTTGCAGCAGGCCTATATGAGATCACCATAAACGACCTTGAACCCGAGCTGGTCTATGTCATGGAGGGGGAGAAGTTCTACATAGAAAACTTCACACTGACACCCCAGAGCGGAGCAGCACCACTGACGGTTACGGTCAGCGCCATGATCACCAATATCGATTCAAATCCAAGGAGTTACACAGCCACCATATACGTCAACGGTGTTCCCGATCACACGAAGGTCCTCAATATTCCAGGTGAAAGCACGGTACCCTTCAGCACCAGCATACTCCTTCCTGATAGAGGATTATACACGATATCACTCAACAATAATGTCTCAGGAACCGTCAGGGTCCTCAGTGAGGCCAACTTCACACTATCCAATGTTACAGTTTCCCCGGTGGAGGGCAAATCACCACTCAACGTGACTGTCACTGCAATAGTAAGGAACAACGGTGACCTAGCAGGTGATTTCGCAGTGACGCTCTACCTTGATGATGTAGCCTGGGAAACCAGAACCGTCAGTGTCCCTGGTAAGAGTTCGGTGCTGGTTTCATTCAAAAAGGAGCTCGCCTTTCCAGGTGAATACCGTCTGCGTTTGAACTCAGGCACTGATGTGACTATCAGGGTCCTTGAGCCTGATCCAACGATCACAGGGTTCAATGTCACGCCTGTGACAGGCCCGGCCCCATTAAGTGTAAGGGCGTCCCTGAACGTGACAAATCCCCACGACCTGGTTATAGGTTTCACTGCAAGGCTAATGGTTGATGGTGTGGTCGTCCAGGAGAACATTGTGAGTCTCAGTCCGGGCGAAACAAGGGAAATCGCCATGGGGACACTTCTAACCCCTGGAAACCATACTGTGGGAATCAATGAGTTCAGTAAAATCGTGCGTGTCCTTAGACCTGCCAGCATAACCCTCTCAGATCTGCGCGTGACACCATCTTCAGGTTTCAGCCCTCTTACCATAACAGCCACTGCCACTGCCAGGAACACCGGCGAGGTTGACGGGAATTACACTGCAGTCCTCTACATCAACGGTCTGGCTGTGGATGAGAAGAATGTTACAGTTGGGGCCGGTAGAAGCGTCCAGGTGGCATTTAATCACACCATAGAAAATGCCGGAATATACCTGGCTGGAATAGGATCTCTAACCCCACTTGATGTGAGGGTACTCAGTGAACCTGCAATCTCAAACCTCAGTGCCACACCACTCACCGGTGTTTCACCACACAGGATAATAGTCACGGCCCTGGTAAGCACCACTGAGGAGGGGTCTGGAAACTACACTGCAGGGCTCTACATTGACGGTGTGAATGTCCAGAACAGGACCGTTAGGGTCACAGGTCCGGGTTCAGTGCTTGTTAGCTTCACAGCGGATATCAGTGAACCAGGTGAGCACCAGGTGACTGTCAATTCCCTTTCCCCGGTCACGGTGAGGGTTCTAAGACCCGCAACCTTCATTGTTGACAGCCTAACTGTTTCACCATCCACCGGAGTCATACCCTTCAGAGTCAATGCATCTGTAAGGGTGACCAACATCGGAGACATTGCCGGTAACTACACCGCAAGGCTCTACATTGACGGTGTGAATGTCCAGAACAGGACCGTTAACGTGCCTGCCGGTGGGGATGTCACAGTGTCATTCACATACAATATAACGCAGAGGGGCAACCACACGGTGTGGATAGATAATCCGCCCGGCATCAATGTGAACGCACTGAAACCAGCCACACTTGAGATAAGATCATTCAGTGTTACACCGGGAAGCGCTGTGGGGTCAGTGAACGCAAATGTCAGTGCAGAGATTGAAAACAGTGGTGACCTTGAAGGGGAATTCAGCATACCATTCTACCTAAACGGGTCACTCATAAGGAACGAAACCATCAGACTCGGACCCGGCGAGAGAGGAAACATAAACTTCCAGCAGTACCTATCCGGACCTGGTGTCTACACCTTCAGTCTGGGTAACCTCAGGAACAGCACAGTATACGTTAACCCGGCCAGAAGAACATACTCCTTCACATTCAGGAATACAGGAAAGTACACCACCACAGTGACATACTATGTGACGGTTTATTCATCAACCGGTGCAAAACTTGGATACCGGACATTCAAGTTCACACTGAAACCCGGCAGAAGCTACTCAGCAACCATCGGATACTACCCATACGATGCAAGGATAGTGACAACAAGGAAGATCTACAACCCGAGCAGGTACACCAGGACCATAAAACTCTCAGAGACCTTCAGAGCCGACACACTATCAGCAACGCTCAACTACAGCAACACCATAAGGGGTTACAGGTACGTGTACATAACAAAGACCTTCAGGGCGGTTAATATGAGAATAACCGTAACCTGATCTTTTTATTTTTTTCTAAACTTATTCTGGATTAAAGCATCGATCCAGGCTTCTACTAAAAAATTTATTCTGGATAACATCAAATCAGGAAAAAATCAGCTGCCCCCGAATAATCAGTCTCAAAAAAAATTGTTGCACAAAATAAGATTAAGGAAAAATTATTATTCAAACATCTTCCTCATGCAGCGCCTTATTGTACCCTCGGCAGCCTTTCCACCCATGAGGTTCTTTATCTCCTTTGCAAGGGCCTGTGCAGCAACCAGATCCGTGTGCCTGATCTCACCCTTCTCTATCCATTTATTTACCTCATCATCAAGGTCTGATAGGGTGTTGAGTGCTGCATCCAGTTCCTCCTGCTCCTCAAGGAGGTGCATTGATTTAGCGCTCCTCACAAGGAGTTCAGGGTTCATGGCCTTGAGCATTCCATTAACACCTGAGGTTTCAACGAGTGAAGCTATGGTCTGGAGTGTCATGAGGATCTGCTTTTCAACCATCTCCTTGGGGGCCCTGATTATCTGTGTACCCACATAGTAGTAGTCAAGGACACCTGAAAGTGTGACCGCTGTAACAAGTGACCCCATATCTGCAACTGCACTTGATACGTCGGCTGGTACAACATAGGCTACCTTACCGCAGCTTTCAGCGAGTTCAACGCATCTTGATATCTGTTCATCTGTTGCTATGTCAAGTTCACTGCTTGAGTGACCCCCTATGACATAGTGGCCGTGCTGTGGTGTACCAGGGACGGCTGCAGGGTGCATTGATGCTATACCCAGGTCCTTACGATCCCTTCTAAGCTCCCTTTCAAGTACGTAGTAGAGTACCACAGGTGAGACCGTACAGGTGTTTGCTATGACAGCCCCCTCTGGCAGGTGATTTGTTATGTTCTTTGCTATCTCAAAGGTCTTCTTACCGAAGGGTGTGAAGAGTACTGCTATTTCAGCCTCACTGGCTGCCTCTGCATCGTTGTCTGTTACTGTGACCCCTGCATCCTCAACCACCTTCCAGTGTGCATCATCCAGCATATCCCTTGCTGGTTCTGCCAGTACAACGTCATGTCCGGCCTCTGCAAATTCAATTGCCATTCTGCTTCCACCGTAGGGTGCCTCACCCCCATATTTTTCAGGCAAGTTCAGCTGGTCCACATAAAGTTTCTGGTTACCCGCGCCATAAACTGCAACTTTCATAGTGCTCACCTAACATTAATATATTGTTAAGTAATTTGAATGAATATTATAAATTTTGGCATTTTTTTCTTTGAAAAAATTAGGAGCCCCCAGCATCCTAAAATACATTAAGAAGTCAAAAATTATTTTAAAATTTGATATACTCCCATTTAAATTCCATATTAAGATTTAAAGGTCTTAAATATGATATAAATTGAAATAATGACATCTGAGATGGAAAATTTTTTAATAAAAGATGGTGATTCTATAATACAGTGGCCTTAAAGGTGGTAAAAAGAGGAAAAATCAGGTGCTCAATGTACTGATCATAAAAAATTTAAGGGATCTATTCTGGCTCGGGTTCGCCGTAAAGCTGCTCTGCTATCTTCTCCAGGGTTTCAATACCCTTTGCCTCCTTCTTGAGAAGCGGGACCTCTGCAACCACCTTATCACTGAATTTCTCCCGGATCTGCTTAAGCCTCTCCTGCTGGAGTTTTCTGCGGGCATTACAGAACTCGCAGTCGCTCTCCTCCGGGAGGACCTGGTTCACTATTACGCCGTCGGCGTGGATACTGTACTTCTCGAGGGCCTTCATTGCCCTCTCTGACTCGTAGATGGACATCTCCTCAGGGATGACAACCATCTTGAAGGATGTCCTCTCAGGGTCTGACATGACCTCCCTTGCAGCGTTTATCTGCTTCTTGGTGGCCTCCATGTCCTGCAGCGCCCTGTCCTCCTCTTCCTCATCACCCATGAATGGGAGTATGTTCTTGAAGGCCTTGGCCATGCTTCCTATCTGCCTCCTTATCTTTATCATCTTCCCGACCCATGAGTCCATTATTTCAGGGAAGGATAGGAGGCGGAGGGTGTGACCGGTTGGTGCCGTGTCAAAGATAACGATGTCGTATTCATCGGTTGTCATGTACCTCAGGAACTGGTCGAAGGCCGCAGCCTCATCGATACCCGGGGACATTGATGCCATGTCCATCTGGTCCTGGAGCATATCCAGGCCCATGCCAGGGTTCATTGCAGCCTGTTCCTGAAGTTTTGCCTGGTACTCCTCCATTGCAACCTCAGGGTCTATCTCAACCGCATAGAGGTTCTCGGTTATCTTTGTGGGGGTGTGGCCTATCTCCCTCTCCAGTGAATCTGAAAGTGAGTGTGCAGGGTCAGTTGAGATCACCAGGGTCTTTTTACCTGACCTTGCCATCCAGAGGGCTGTTGCAGCCGATATGGTTGTCTTACCAACTCCTCCCTTTCCACCTATGAATACAAATGTTGTTTTGCCCTTATTGAACTTGAAGAGATCCTTAAATGCCATTATACTCCTCCTGTAAAATTAATCATCGATCCAAGATCAGCATCACTGATATAAGTTTTTCTACCTCTTTTGATAGTTATATAAAATATACCCTACTTACTTTTAACCATTGCTGTTTGATGAGAGTGGTTCCATGAAGTGTGTTCCCGGGCTTTGTTCTGAAGTGGTATCGGTAATAGAGGATTTCATAAGGCAGAAGGTGGCTGAGAGTGGAGCCAGCGGTGTGGTGCTGGGGCTCAGTGGTGGTGTGGACTCAAGCACAGTAGCATACCTTGCAGTTAATGCTCTGGGACCTGACAGGGTCCTCGGGCTAATCATGCCATCCAGTACTACCCCCAGGGATGATCTGAGACATGCCAGGACCGTTGCAGATGAACTTGGAATTGAGAGTGAAACCATAGACATTGACCCCATCATAGAATCCCTCACTGGGCTCTGCAGCCACAATGCGAATGAACTGGCACTGGCAAACCTTAAACCAAGGGCCCGCATGGTGATCCTCTACTACCATGCCAACTCCCTGAACCGGCTCGTGGCAGGTACCGGTAACCGGACCGAGCTACTTCTGGGTTACTTCACCAAGTACGGTGATGGTGGAGTTGATATGCTACCCATCGGAGGACTGTACAAGGGACAGGTCCGTGAACTTGCGGGGAGGCTGGGTGTTCCCCCTGAGATAATAAAAAAACCTCCCACAGCCGGCCTCTGGCACGGCCAGACCGATGAGGAGGAACTCGGCATGAAGTACGATCTACTGGATGAACTCCTCTGCCTCCTGGTTGACAGGAAGCTCCCGGTGGAGGAGGTCGCATCCACCCTATCACTGCCACCCTCAGAGGTTGAAAGGATTGCCAGTATGGTTAAGGAATCGGAGCATAAACTGAAACCCCCTGAGGTCCCGGATATCTGGGAGGTGATGGAGTGTTCACACTGATCTACATAACAGCATCCTCAGTGGATGAATCAGCATCCATCGGACGTAAACTTGTTGAGGAGAGACTCGCTGCCTGTGTTAATATAATCCCCTCCATAAGGTCCATCTATCACTGGGAGGGAAGCATGGAGGAGGATGAAGAGTCAGCCCTCATTGTTAAAACGTCCCATGAACTGACCCCGCAAATAATTAAAAGAGTCAGGGAACTACATAGTTATGATAATCCATGCATAATATCAATTCCCATAACCGGGGGATCTCGTGATTACCTTGAATGGTTAGATGATGAAGTTAAAAGGCCATGATGGCGGTGATTCAGTGGATATTGAAAGAAAATGGCGTGATAGATGGAGAGATGCTGGCATATTTCAGGCTGACCCTGATGACAGAGAAAAGATATTCCTCACAGTCGCTTACCCCTACCCCAGTGGTGCGATGCACATAGGACACGGGAGGACCTACACTGTCCCTGATGTCTATGCACGGTTCAAGAGGATGCAGGGCTACAACGTCCTGTTTCCCATGGCCTGGCATGTCACAGGGGCCCCTGTCATAGGGATAGCGCGGAGGATTCAGAGGAAGGATCCCTGGACCCTCAAAATCTACAGGGAGGTCCACAGGGTCCCCGAGGATGAGCTTGAACGTTTCAGTGACCCTGAGTACATAGTTGAATACTTCAGCAGGGAATACCGGTCTGTTATGGAGGATATGGGCTACTCCATCGACTGGAGGCGTGAATTCAAAACCACGGATCCCACCTACAGCAGGTTCATACAGTGGCAGATAAGGAAGCTGAGGGACCTTGGCCTCGTAAGGAAGGGCGCCCATCCTGTTAAGTACTGCCCTGAATGTGAAAACCCTGTGGGTGACCATGACCTCCTTGAGGGTGAGGGGGTTGCCATAAACCAGCTCACACTCCTCAAATTCAAACTTGGAGACTCATACCTGGTCGCAGCCACCTTCAGGCCCGAGACAATCTATGGGGCCACCAACCTCTGGCTGAACCCTGATGAGGATTATGTGAGGGTTGAAACAGGTGGTGAGGAGTGGATAATAAGCAGGGCTGCCGTGGATAATCTTTCACACCAGAAACTGGACCTCAAGGTTTCCGGTGACGTCAACCCCGGGGACCTGATAGGGATGTGCGTGGAGAATCCTGTGACGGGCCAGGAACACCCCATACTCCCGGCTTCCTTCGTTGACCCTGAATATGCCACAGGTGTTGTGTTCTCTGTCCCTGCACATGCCCCTGCAGACTTCATAGCCCTTGAGGACCTCAGGACAGACCATGAACTCCTTGAAAGGTACGGTCTTGAGGATGTGGTTGCTGATATTGAGCCCGTGAATGTCATAGCAGTGGATGGCTACGGTGAGTTCCCGGCGGCCGAGGTTATAGAGAAATTTGGTGTCAGAAACCAGGAGGACCCCCGCCTTGAGGATGCCACCGGGGAGCTATACAAGATCGAGCATGCGAGGGGTGTTATGAGCAGCCACATCCCTGTCTATGGTGGTATGAAGGTCTCTGAGGCCCGTGAGGTCATCGCTGATGAACTGAAGGACCAGGGCCTTGCAGATGAGATGTATGAATTCGCTGAGCGACCTGTTATATGCCGCTGCGGTGGCAGGTGCGTTGTGAGGGTCATGGAGGACCAGTGGTTCATGAAGTACTCTGATGACGCCTGGAAGGACCTCGCCCACAGGTGCCTCGATGGCATGAAGATAATACCCGAGGAGGTCCGGGCCAACTTTGAATACTACATCGACTGGCTCAATGACTGGGCATGTTCAAGGAGGATAGGCCTTGGAACAAGGCTGCCCTGGGATGAGAGGTGGATCATCGAACCCCTCACAGACTCAACAATCTACATGGCATATTACACCATCGCACACCGCCTCAGGGAGATGGATGCCGGGGAGATGGACGATGAGTTCTTTGATGCCATATTCCTAGATGATTCAGGAACCTTTGAGGATCTCAGGGAGGAATTCCGGTACTGGTACCCCCTTGACTGGAGGCTCTCTGCAAAGGACCTCATAGGCAATCACCTGACATTCCATATATTCCACCACTCAGCCATATTCCCTGAGTCAGGGTGGCCCCGGGGGGCTGTGGTCTTTGGTATGGGCCTTCTTGAGGGCAACAAGATGTCATCCTCCAAGGGCAACGTCATACTCCTGAGGGATGCCATCGAGAAGCACGGTGCAGACGTGGTGCGGCTCTTCCTCATGTCCTCAGCAGAGCCATGGCAGGACTTTGACTGGAGGGAGAGTGAGGTCATCGGGACCCGCAGGAGGATTGAATGGTTCAGGGAATTCGGAGAGAGGGTCTCAGGTATCCTGGATGGTAGGCCAGTCCTCAGTGAGGTTACTCCAGCTGAACCTGAAAGCTTCATTGGAAGGTGGATGATGGGTCAGCTGAACCAGAGGATACGTGAAGCCACAAGGGCCCTTGAATCATTCCAGACAAGAAAGGCAGTTCAGGAGGCACTCTATCTCCTTAAAAAGGATGTTGACCACTACCTTAAGCGTGTTGAGGGTAGAGTTGATGATGAGGTTAAATCTGTCCTTGCAAACGTTCTGCACGCCTGGATAAGGCTCATGGCTCCATTCATACCCTACACTGCTGAGGAGATGTGGGAGAGGTATGGTGGTGAGGGTTTTGTAGCAGAAGCTCCATGGCCTGACTTCTCAGATGATGCAGAGAGCAGGGATGTGCAGGTTGCAGAGGAGATGGTCCAGAATACCGTTAGAGACATTCAGGAAATCATGAAGATCCTTGGATCCACCCCGGAGAGGGTCCACATATACACCTCACCAAAATGGAAATGGGATGTGCTAAGGGTCGCAGCAGAGGTAGGAAAACTAGATATGGGCTCCATAATGGGAAGGGTTTCAGCTGAGGGCATCCATGATAACATGAAGGAGGTTGCTGAATTTGTAAGGAGGATCATCAGGGACCTTGGTAAATCAGAGGTTACGGTGATAGACGAGTACAGCGTACTCATGGATGCATCTGATTACATTGAATCAGAGGTTGGAGCCAGGGTTGTGATACACAGCAAACCAGACTATGACCCTGAAAACAAGGCTGTGAATGCCGTTCCCCTGAAGCCAGCCATATACCTTGAATGATCCTCAGACAGCTCTTTTCCTAGAGTATAAATCCAGACCCATTTTTTCTCTTTTCTCTGCAAACATATGAAAAAATGAGAATTCCTCAAAAGAATATCCAGACCCATCTCTCTTTTCTCTGAAAAATTATGAAAAAAGAATCCTTTCTCAATGGTCGATAAAATCCTCAATCCATCCACACAGACCTTTCAACCCGGTTCACAAGGGTCCCCACACCCTCAACGGTGGCCCTCACGGTGTCCCCAGGTACCATCTGGCCCACGCCGGGAGGTGTGCCAGTTGCTATGACGTCCCCTGGCTCCAGTGTCATGACATGGGATATGAACTCGAGGAGCTCGTGGACCGTGAATATCATGTTAGACGTGTTTGAGGACTGTCTGACCTCTCCATTGAGTTTCAGGGATATATCAAGATTATCCGGAGTTACATCAGTCTCTATTACAGGCCCTATCGGGCAGAAGGTGTCAAAACTCTTTGCACGTGTCCACTGACCGTCCCTCCTCTGCAGGTCCCTTGCAGTTACATCATTGAGGACAGTGTAGCCTGCTATGAACTCAGATGCCGCCGAGGAGTCAACCCTCCGGGCCCTCTCTGATACGACGGCTGCAAGTTCAACCTCATAGTCAACTTCTGAGGACATCTCAGGATATATCACTGTGTCCCCAGAACCTATCACGGTTGTCGGCGGTTTAAGGAAGATGATCGGTTCATCCGGGATGTCCATTCCAAGTTCAGCGGCATGGTCCCTGTAGTTGAGGCCCACACAGACTACCTTGGATGGGGATACCGGTGGTAGTATCCTCACATCATCCAGTGAATGTTCAGCAATGACCTCAGGGTTATCTGAGAGGTATTCCTCCTCCCGGATCTCCAATATCCTTCTGTTCTCTGTGAACCCGTGAAGGAGCCTTCCATCCTTCATGAACCTCAGGAATTTCAATTCAATCACCCTCAGGGTATTATCCTCTCAATGGGCACAACAAGTATATCCCTTGCCCCCACCGCCTTGAGCCTGTTTATGAGGTTGAAGACCTCCTTTTCATCCACCACTGCGTGTACTGCCACAACCCCGTTATCTGAGAGCACCTCTGAGACCGTGGGACCTGTCATCCCGGGCATCAGGGCCCTGACCCTGTCAAGGTTTTTGCGGTCGATGTTAAGCATCACCAGTCTCTTCCCCTCGGCATCTATGACTCCACGTATCCCTGTTCTGAGTTCCTCTATTATCCCTGATTTGGTGGCGTAGCTTTCCCTGTTTGCTATGAGCTTAACCGAACTTTCGAGGATGGTGTCGATTACCCGGAGGTGGTTCATCCTGAGGGTTGTCCCTGTGCTGCTGAGGTCTGTTATGAGGTCAGCGACTCCAATGAAGGGCGCTATCTCTGTTGATCCTGTGAGTTCAACAACCTCCGCATCTATACCATGCTCCCTGAGATAGTTCTCTGTTATCCCCGGGAACTCTGTGGCTATAACTGCACCCCGAGGTATGTCCTCCGGGCCCCTGATGGTGGAGTCCTCAGGGGCTGCAAGAACCAGGCTGGCCCTCCCGTATTTGAGGTCCTCCAGGATTTCAACGTCACTTCCCCTTTCAACTATGAGGTCATAGCCGGTGATCCCCAGGTCAGCGGCACCGTCGGCAACGAATTCCGGTATATCCGCTGCTCTGCTGAACATTACCTCAATCTGGGGGTGCTGTGTCTTTGAGAATAATTTCCTGTTAACAGTGTCCTTAAGGCCGACACCTGCATTTTCAAGTAACCTTATTGCAGGCTCGCTTATCCTTCCCTTGGAGGGAACCGCTATTCTTATCTTCATTAAATCCCTCGATGACTGGTTAAATTTATTTTACATTAAGCTCCTGCAGGGTTTATCCGTTCATCTGCAGGATCTATCATTCTTCACTGGAGATTAACTTATATCTCTTTCAGGAAACCTATATAATAGGTTTGGAGTCCGGTCCCTGACCGGATTATAAGTTAGAACTTATAAGTTATAAGGTGGTTCCATGGATAATGAAAGCATACTGATAACCGGTCCAGAGATCCTTGATGCAGGGGGAATCCGGCGGGGATCCGTCCTCATTGAGGATAACAGGATAGCTGATGTCTCGAACACCCTCAGCCCGGGGGATGCTGACACCGTTATTGACGGAACAGGCAAGCTCCTGATTCCTGGACTTGTGAACACCCACACTCACCTCTCAATGACACTCTTCAGGGGGATTGCAGATGACCTACCCCTTGACAGGTGGCTGAACGATCACATATGGCCTGCCGAGGCCCGGCTCAACGGGGATTACTGCTACGCCGGAGCCCTGCTGGGATGCATCGAGATGATAAGATCAGGTACAACCTCCTTCAACGACATGTACTTCTACATGGACCACGTTGCACGTGCCGTGGAGGAGGCAGGCCTCAGGTGCGTCATAAGCCACGGTATGATAGACCTGGGAGACACTGAAAAGATGACGGCCGAACTGAGGGAGAGCCGCAGGATAATAAAGGAATGCCATGGGATGGCAGATGACCGCATAAGGGTTGCGCTTGGCCCTCACAGCCCCTACACGTGCTCAGAGGAACTCCTTAAAGAGACAGCTGCCCTGGCCGATAAAAATGATCTCATGATACATATACATGTCTCAGAGACAGAGAATGAGGTCAGTGAAGTCTCTAGGTCCCATGGAATGACCCCTGTGGAGTACCTTGATGAGGTTGGGGTGCTGGGCCCACGGACCGTGGCTGCCCACTGCGTGTGGCTGAAGGACTGGGAGATTGATATACTTGCAGAGAGAGATGTGAAGGTCTCACACAACCCCTCAAGTAACATGAAACTTGCATCGGGAGTATCCCCGGTCGCCCGGCTCCTCCAGAGGGGTGTTAACGTTTCACTGGGAACCGATGGCGCCGCATCAAACAACAACCTTGACATGTTCCAGGAGATGAAAACAGCCTCACTGCTCCAGAAGGTGAACCTTGAAGACCCTACAGCGCTTCCAGCCATGGATGTGTTCAGTATGGCCACACTCAACGGTGCCAGGGCCCTTGGAATCGACGCCGGTCTTATAGCGCCTGGTAAGCTCGCTGACATCGTCATACTTAACACCAGGAGGCCCCACCTGACTCCCTGGAGAAACCCTCCGTCACACACGGTATATTCTGCCTCAGGGGCCGATGTGGACACCGTCATATGTGATGGGAGGATTCTCCTGAGGGATGGAGAACTGGAGGTCCTGGAGGAGAAATACGTGATGGAACTCGCAGAAGCAGCTGCCGCGGAGCTAACAGGATGATGGCCCTCTTTGATGTTGATAAGACCCTGATACACCGCTCTTCCGCCCATGAGAATGCCTTCAGGCACGCCTTCAGGGAGGTCTATGGTGTTGATGCCGGCGTGGAGCTCATAGACTACCATGGAAAGACAGACCCTGTGATAGCAGAGGAGGTCCTCCTCCTCAGGGGCCTTGAAGGTGAAGAGATAGAGGGTCAGCTGCCCAGATTCCTCCGGAAACTCAGAGAATACGTGAAACATAACATAAATGAAGAGAATATAGAACTCATAGATGGCGTGGAGGAGTTCCTGAGTTTCCTTAAATCCATGGATGTACCTATGGGCCTTGTTACAGGCAACTGAGGGAAATAGCATTCATGAAGCTCGAAAGGGCAGGTATTGCAGGTTACTTTTCCTTCGGCGGGTTTGGTAGTGACAGTCCTGACAGGAATAAGCTAACAGAGATTGCGGTTAGAAGGGGTCTCAGGATCGGTGCAACCGGGAGTACCGTGCTCTTCGGAGACACTCCCCATGACATGAGGGCTGGTGACCATGTTGGGGCTGTTAACATCGGCATATCAGCAGGAAGGTACAGTGATCGGGCCCTGATGGCGGCAGGGGCCCGCCATGTATTCCCTGATTACAGAAAACCTGAACTCCGGGATACCGTGCTGAAGATCATGGCAGGTGATCATCGGCAGCAGATCATATGAGCTGACCTATGTTTAAGGTGGACCTAGGCTGATTTAAGGCCCCTCTCTATGAAGCCGGGTCTTCTGTTCCTGTTGAGGACTATGCTCTTAAGCCATTCAGGTCTGGTTTCAGGGAAATCCTTCCTGTAATGGGATCCCCTGCTCTCCTCCCTTATCAGGGCTGATTCCACCACCATTGATGAGGTTACAAGCATATTTTCAAGTTCGAGGGCCTCGATGAGGTAGGTGTTAAAGCCAGACGTCTCAGGGACATTCAGATCCCCCATCATCGTCGTGAGGTCCTGGATAACTGCTCTGGCTGATTCAAGGGATTCACGGCTCCTTACTATGGCAACACCGTTCCACATGGCCTCATGAAGCCTGTCCCTTATCTCGGATGGGCTGTGTGATCCTTCGGCCACCATTGACTTTATACGGTATTCCTCCTCCTCAACAGCAGACCTGATAGACGCCGGGGCTGATTTGATGGCGTTCCTTGCAGCTGCTATCCCGGCCCTCCTTCCGAATACCTGGGTATCCGCCAGTGCATTGCCGCCCAGTCTGTTGGCTCCATGGACACCACCGGTAACCTCACCGGCTGCAAAGAGGTTCCTGAGGTTTGTCCTGCCCCACTCATCTATCCTGACGCCTCCCATGAAGTGGTGTGCTGTGGGTGCCACCTCCATTGGCTCGGACCTTATATCAATACCAACATCCTGGAACTGGAGGAGCATGGTCTCAAGCTTCTCCTCTATGACCTCATCGGGCAGGTGGCTGACATCAAGGTAGACTCCACCATTCCCGGTGCCCCTCCCCTCCATGATCTCGGTGTAGATTGCCCTTGCAACAACATCCCTTGTTGCCAGTTCACCGCGGGGGTCGTATCTCTTCATGAACCTCTCCCCCTCACTGTTGAGGAGTATTCCGCCCTCACCCCTCACGGCCTCCGTCACAAGGACCCCTCTCCTTGACTCGGGGTAGACCATGCCCGTGGGGTGGAACTGGACCTGTTCCATGTCTATGAGGTCAGCCCCTGCCTTCCATGCCACTGAAAATCCATCACCGCCCTTCTGGATGGTGTTGGAGGTAACGGGGTAGATGTGACCGGCCCCACCGGCTGCCAGGATGGTTGAAGACGCCCTGAAGGCCACAGTGCTTGAGTCCCTTATGGACACACCCATGGCTCCCAGTACACGGTCCTCCTCCACAAGGAGGGATGTTATCATGATCTCCTCAACTGTCTCTATATCCCGTCGTATGACCTCCTCCTTGAGGGCTGTTATCATCTCATGGCCGGTGCGGTCCCCCTGGTAGCATGTCCTCCTGTAGGTCTGCCCCCCAAATGGCCTCTGGTCAAGCAGCCCGGATTCCTGTCTGTCAAAGAGGGCTCCATATGTTTCAAGGTCCCTCAACCTGTCGGGTGCCTCATCCACAAGTATGCGGACAAGCTGGGGGTCATTGAGGAATCCCCCACCCCTCATGGTGTCCTCGAAGTGCACATCCGGACTGTCCTCGGGGTCAACACATGCAAATGCAGCGTTGTATCCTCCTTCAGCCATTCCAGTGCACCCTGATTTAAATGATAATCCCTTTGAAACTATTAATGGCGTGAGATTGTGTTCAGAAACTTCTATGGCTGCCCTGCAGCCAGCTCCACCTGAGCCTATTATCAGAACATCACATTCATAGACCTGACTTTCCATGGACAATATTTTTAGCATTCATTATTATAAGGTTTGGCAGTCAATAGTTAAGGTGATGAACCATAACCGAGAATAAAGTCAAGCTCAGGTGATGAACCATCACCCGGTCCTCTACGGACGTTCTAATCTGAGGGTGATGTATGGATTTAAGCCTTCAATCAGGATCAGTCGCCTGATTTATTCGATAATGATCACTGGGGGTTCTGTTTGAAAAGAAAGGATATAGTGAAGCTTTCAAGGAGGGACTTTGAAAGGGCATGGCTTGAAAGTGGGAAGAGTCTAAGGAAACCCCACCATGACATGCAGTATCCACGCCTCCGATTCGAAACCGGAAAATCGCACGTACTCTATGATACCATCTGGATGATAAGGGAGGCCTACCTGCGCCTCGGATTCAGTGAAATGGTGAACCCTCTCCTCATAGACGAGGAGCACATATACCGCCAGTTCGGGCCCGAGGCCCCTGCAGTCCTGGACAGGTGCTTCTACCTCGGGGGTCTCCCAAGACCCGATATCGGACTCGGGACCGGGAGGATCCAGATGATAGAGGATATGGGCATAGATGTGTCTGATGAGAAGCTAGAAAACCTGAAGGAGGTCTTCAGGTCATACAAGAAGGGGGATCTTTCAGGGGACGACCTCGTCCTCGAGGTATCCAATGCCCTTGAAGTTGAGAGCCACGACGGTCTGAGGGTCCTTGAGAGGGTCTTCCCTGAGATAAGGGACCTCAAACCAGTCTCAGGGAGAACCACCCTCAGGTCCCACATGACATCAGGATGGTTCATATCACTCCAGAACATCCACGACAGGTACAGGATGCCACTAAAGCTTTTCTCCATCGACCGCTGCTTCCGGAGGGAGCAGAAGGAGGACTCCAGTCACCTGATGACCTATCACTCCGCCTCCTGTGTGGTGGTTGACCATGAGGTCCCCCTTGATGTGGGGAAGGCCGTTGCAGAGGGGCTCCTCGAGCATCTGGGATTTTCGAGGTTCAGGTTCCGCCCGGATGAGAAGAAGTCCAAGTACTACATACCCGGCACCCAGACAGAGGTCTACGCCTACCACCCCCTCCTTAAGGAGTGGGTTGAGGTGGCAACATTCGGCCTCTATTCACCGATAGCCCTCTCCATGTACGGGATAGACCAGGAGGTCATGAACCTTGGGGTGGGGGTTGAAAGGGTTGCCATGATCCTCAACCAGGCAAGCGACGTGCGTGAAATGGTCTACCCCCAGATATACGGTGAATGGCGACTGTCTGACAGGGACATCGCCGAGATGCTCAGGATAAACCTCCACCCTGTAACCTCAGATGGCCGTATGCTCATGGAGAAGATAGTCAAAACCTGGAGGGCCCATGCAGACGCCCCGTCCCCCTGCAGCTTCGAGGTCTACAGTGGGGAATTCCTTGGGCGGAGGATAGAGGTGAGTGCCCTTGAGGTGGAGGAGAACACACGGCTGCTGGGACCCGCAGTATGGAACACCGTTTACATACATGATGGGAACATCCTGGGTGTGCCACCTGGAACCGAGCTCGACAGCGAACTCATCACCAGGGCCAGAAAGGAGGGCCTGAACACCGGTATAACCTACATGGAGGCCCTTGCAGCCGAGGCAGCCTACCGCATAGAGGAGATGGTTGTAAGTGGCGCCGAGGAGGTTGAGGTGAGGAGCACAATAGCAAGATCCCTCTCTGACCTGAACCTCACCCTTGAGGACACCGCCATGAGGTACATAACCGGTAAAAACCGGGAGATCGACCTGAGGGGACCGCTGTTCTCAACAATAAGGTGCAGGTTAAGGGGGTGAACCTCTGATTATCAGAGGAAAGGTGAAATCAGGTTTCGGTGAGGGGGCCTACTTCATAACCCGTAGCGTATACCGGGACCAGTTCAGGGAAAAACTGGGCTTCGATCCCTTCCCCGGCACCCTCAACATAGAGGTCGGTGACCCTGAAATTGTGGAGAGGATAAGGGAGGGGGCCCCTGTGATACAGGGAGGCGGTGGCTTCGGTGATGTCCTCTACGTTAAGGCCCTGCTCAACGGGGTGGTTGAGGGGGCCATACTCTTCCCCCTTAAGACCCATCACCGGCAGGGGTGTCTTGAATTTGTGGCCCCTGTGAACCTCAGAAAAACCCTTAAATTAAGGGATGGAGATACCGTTAGCCTGGATATAGACACCAGTGAAATTCAGGAATAACAGACATCAGGCTGGAATGAATAGATAATAGCTCAGCATAGCCGCCGATTAAATCTCAGGATAAAATATACATCAGGATTATCAATGGAGATTGTGATCATGATTCAGGAAGCCCTTAAAGCACTTAGAAGGGGAGAAATAGTCCTTGTATTTGATGCAGATAACCGTGAAAGAGAAACAGACATGATCGTTGCTGCTGAGAAGATAAAACCGGAGCATATAAGGATCATGAGGAACGACGCCGGGGGACTCATATGTGTGCCTGTCTCCTGGGAAAACTCAGAGAAGCTTGGAATACCCTACATGACCGATATAATGGAGGAGGCGTCAGGGAGGTACCCGGTCCTGGGAAAACTATCCCCCCATGACATACCCTACGATGAGAAGTCCGCCTTCTCCATAACCGTGAATCACAGGAAGACCTTCACCGGTATAACCGACAATGACCGTGCCCTCACCATAGGTGAACTTGCAGGGATCTGCAGGGATGATAGACATGAGAGCTTCGGCGACCTCTTCAGGTCCCCCGGTCATGTCACCCTCCTCAGGGCCGCTGATGGCCATGTACTCAGGAGGGGGGGTCACACCGAGATGAGCATAGCCCTCATGGAAATGGCCGGACTTACCGGTGTTGCTGTCTGCTGTGAGATGATGGATGACAGGACAGGTAACTCTCTTTCAACAGAGGACGCCATGAAATACGCCAGGGAACATGACCTTATTTTCATGAGCGGTGCAGAACTTATTGAATCATACATGGAGTTCAGATCATAGAGGTGTTCATAATGGAGAGGCTGAAGATAGGGATCAATGGACTTGATGATACCATAGGCGGTTTCCCCATGGGGAGATCCGTTCTGATAACAGGGGAGCCCGGGTGTGGTAAGACCATCTTCGGGCTGCGGTTTGCCATAAACAGCTGCATGGAGGGTTACAACACCGTCTACATAACAGCAGAGGAGGACGCCAATGACCTCCACATACAGGCAAACTCCTTCGGCTGGAACACCCAGGAGCTGGAGGAGAAGGGACTCCTCAACTTCATAGAACTTACAGGTATAAGGGCGAGGATAACCGAGACAGAGCTAAGCATGGACATGGACCCCATGAAGGGCAACTTCACCAAGATAATACATGACATACCCCCCGAGGCCGAGGTGGTTGTCATAGACAGTCTGGGTGGCTACACAGCCAAACTCACAGCCTATGAATTCAGGAACCAGTTTGATCTCCTCGTATATGAGCTCAAACAGCGGGGTATAACATCCGTCATAATACTGGACAGTGCAACCTCCAAGGAGTTCAATGAACTTGCTCTCTTCTCGGTATACGGAGCCATAAAACTTGGTAGAAGGGAGAACCCCTACACCGGTCGCAGGGAGCGGATAATGGACATAGTCAAGATGAGAAGCACAAAAACACCCCTCCAGTTCCTCACATATGAGATCGGTGGTGAAGAGGGTATCACCATAACTGAGGGTGAGGAGATCCCTGAAGAGGATATGGGAATCTAAAACCTCACCTGATGGTTTAATTCCCGGAAATAGGGGATTCAGGCCCTGATGGCTGGGATCCCAAAGACGGGGATTCAGGGACTGAATACCTTTTTGATTTCTTCAGGGCCCATGTAACCCCTGAATTCTGGTTTTTTTGCGAAGCTGATGAGGGTATCAACATCGAGGTGCTCCTCCACGGTCTCCATGGCCTTCAGGCAGAAGTCCTCAAGTTTTAGCTCAACCTCGGGTGTGCCGCCCCTCTCACTCATCTCTACCCTCGGAATGGCAAGGTACCTTCCGCCTGATGCCCTCTCAAATATATCCATATCATAGACCCTGTTGAGTATTCCGCAGGAGACCTCAAGGCCCAGTCCCTCAAGTACCGATATGTGGGCGTCAAGATCAACCACCGCAGACTCTATACCCCCCTTGCTGCAACCTGCCACCATGATCACAGGGATACCTGCTGCCAGGGCAATCTCAGCCCCGGAGTAGGGTGTTATATCGTTCAGGAGACCTGTGAGGATGCTCATAACGCCCTCGATGAGTATTATGTCGTATCTTCCCCTCACAGATTCAAGGACATCCCTGAGCTCCATCCAGCCCAGGCGCCCTATCCTTATGGATGAGTGCTCCTCCATGGGCTCCTTTATGAGGTAGAGGGCCGGGACTATGTCCCTGACATCGGGTCCCACCTTGATAACGCCCACCCTGAGGCCCCTCCTCCTCAGGGCGCCTGCAAGGCCCGTTAATATGAATGTTTTGCCGGAGTCTGAACCCGTGGATGCTATCATTATGGCTGGTGGGGTGCCCCTCGTCCCGCCCCTATCCATAACACGTATCCCCGTTGATATCCCGAGCTCGGATCTCAGAGCTTCCCGCAGTTTCCTGTTGGCTTCAAGTATCCTCTCCCTTGCAGTTTCATCCGCATCAAGGAATTTGAGGATGTTACTGACAAGGGCCTGGTTCTCATCGAGGCATCCATGGACCATGGTCCCTGCCACGTTACCATCATCACTGCAGACCCCTGATAGGATCTCCCCTGGCCTTTCATGATAGTCTGCCCTGACTATGCGGGACCTCATTATCTCAGGTGCATCACCACGTATCTCACCGTAGGTGTGACAGTGGAAGCCAGTTATCCTCTCACCTGACATCCCTGAGGTCAGGAAGGACTCGCCGGTTATGGTGGCCTCCACCCTGTCGTTGCTTATCATGGGGTGGAATGTTACGTTGAGGAGCCCGAGACCCTCCCTGTAAACAGGGCATGGCGATTTTCTCCCTATATCGGTCCTCTCTGCCAGGGCCTGGAATCCTGAGCATATACCCAGGACAAATTTTCCGTCCGATGCCATCCTTCTTATCTCAAATGCAAGTTCAGGTGAAAGGCTTCCTGACTCAACGATACTTCCCCCTGGTATTATGATCCCGTCCAGGACCCTGTGGGCCCTTGAACCGTTTACAAGACCATTGCTTCCAACTATATCGGTGGGGAGAAATCCAAAGTTCTCAAAGGCAGGGACCGATCCCCTGATACAGACGAGTCCAATCCTCATGGGGGACACTCTCTTACAGTGAAGCAATCTCCCTCATGGCCGATACTATCATGCCATCATCTCCTGGCTTTGCCTGGAGCTGCAGGCCAACAGGGACTCCGCCCACATCCCCTGCAGGTATGCTTGCAGCGGGTATACCTGCAAGGTTAGCTATGACCGTGAGGACATCGTAGGCGTACATCTCCATTGGTTCAAGCTCCTCACCCAGTGTGTGGGGTAGCTTTGGAACCGTTGGCCCCGCTATTATGTCCACATGGCTGAGAAGCCCTGTTATCTCCCTCCTTATGAGGGATCTTGCCTGGAGGGCCCTCTTGTAGTATTTTCCAGATAGTTCCTTCTGACTGATGTAGGAACCCATATGTATCCTCCTGAGGACCTCCGGACCGCAGACATCCTCTATCCTGTGACCGTACTTTCTGCCGTCATACTTCCTGGTGGCTGAAAAGAATTCAACGTAGTTTATGAGGTAGTAGGTGGGGAGACAGAGGTCTATGTATCCAAAATCCAGTTCAACTATCTCGGCGCCCCCATCCTCCATGGCTCCGAGTTTCCCCTGAATAACCTCATCTATTGCCTCATCTGTGACCTCAAGGAACTCCCTCACAACACCGACCCTGAGGCCCTTCAGTTCCCTCTCCACCTCAAGGTCCGGTGAACTGTCCAGGGTTGTGGGGTCTGCCGGGTCATAACCTGAGATGACATCCAGTGCAAGTGAGATCCCGGATACATCTGCTGCCAGGGGTCCTATCTGGTCAAAGCTCATGGCAAGGTCCAGGAGGCCCTGCCTGGATACTGCCCCATAGGTTGGTTTGAAGCCCATTACACCGCAGTGCGATGCTGGATTCCTTATTGAACCCCCTGTATCTGATCCCAGTGCCAGGTCACACATACCAGCAGCCACTGCAGCAGCGCTCCCGCCGCTTGAACCTCCCGGGATCCTCCCGGGGGCTGCTGGATTGTCTGTTGGGCCAAAGAATGATGTCTCGGTTGAACTCCCGGCAGCGAATTCGTCCATGTTGGTCATGCCAATTATTATACCGTCTTCTTCCTTTATGCGCCTTATAACAGTTGCATCGTAGCTTCCAGTGTAATTTTCGAGGGTCTTTGAAGCTGCTGATACGTTGAAGTCCTCCACGTTGATGTTGCTTTTAACTCCTATCACCAGGCCCGCCAGTTTCCCTGTCTCCTTGCCGGAGGCTATCCTGGCGTCTATCTCCTCAGCCCTCTTAATCGCCTCTTCACCCCTAACCTCCAGGAAGGCGTTGATGTCATCGTTTTTTGCCTCAATCCTCTTAAGAAATTTTTCAAGATTTTCTGATGCGGTCAGGCCATGATTCTTAATCATATCAACCTTATCAACAGTTTCCATCTTTAACACCCTTATATTTCAAGTTGAAGTGAGATATAAGTCTGATCAACCTTAATAGCTGCCATGACTGCCTCGAGGGTGGAGTTTCCGGTCCATGGACCGCCGGGACAGCCATGACAGTACTCATCCGTGGTTTTAATTTCATTTCCAACACTAATAAATGTGAGATGTTCAATATTTAAAGATTGGTAGATTGACCCTGATTGTTATTAAATGGGGACGGTGGATGCATGGAAAAAACAGTTGTGCTAACCAGGAGTGACGTTGAAGGCCTTCTTAACATGGACGACTGCCTGAAGGCGGTTGAGGGTGCCTTTGTCCAGGAGGCCCTTGGGAGGGTTCAGATGCCCCCTAAGATGTACCTGTTCTTCAGGAGATACAATGGAGACCTCCGTGTCATGCCATCCTACCTTGAGGAGCTTGAGATGGCCGGTGTTAAGTGCGTCAATGTGCACCCCTCAAACCCTGATAGACATTCCCTGCCAACGGTAATGGCTGTCATAGAGCTTGTGGACCCTGAAACAGGGTTCCCCATTGCACTCATGGATGGAACCCATATAACCGATATGAGAACGGGTGCCGCTGGCGGTGTATCAGTGAAGTACCTTGCATCCAGGGACGCGTCAAGGCTCGGGATAATCGGTGCCGGAAGGCAGGCCTGGACCCAGCTCATGGCAATCAGCAGGGTGGCGGATCTTGAGGAGGTCAGCGTCTACTGCAGGACACCGTCAACGCGTGAAAAATTTGCCTTAAGGGCTTCAAAGGAATATGAAGTCCCCGTGAGGGCCGCTACAGATCCAAGGGAGGCTGTTGAGGGTATGGACATCGTTGTAACCGTCACTCCATCAAGGAGTCCTGTGGTCATGGCAGACTGGGTGTCGCCGGGTACGCACATATGTGCCATGGGTGCAGACGCCCCAGGGAAGCAGGAACTGGACCCTCTGATACTCAAAAATGCCCGTGTATTCTATGACAGCCTGGAGCAGGCAACCCACAGCGGAGAAATAAACGTGCCCATCACCGAGGGGATCCTCAGGGTGGATGACCTCCAGGGAAGCCTGGGGGATGTTATGACAGGCAAGATTGAGGGTAGAACTTCACCCGCTGATGTGACCGTATTTGATTCGACTGGACTCTCCATTCAGGATATAACAACAGCATGGATGATCTATGAGAGGGCCGTTGCCGGTGAAGTGGGTCTGGAGGTGGATCTTCAGGGATGACTGGAGGCACCCTGCCGCCGATAATCATCACAGATGACTGGAAGGATCCTTATACTATGAGTGATAGAAATTGATATGGAGCTGATAGCATGTACCCCACCAGGACGTATATGAATGAACTCCTCACAAGGATGGACCATGTCTTCGAGAGGATGAGGATAGTTAGCCGGACAAGGTCCCTTAAAAGAGAAGAGATCGAAGAGATAGACCACCACCTCTCAGAGATAATGAGGATACTGAACAGATACAACTGAAGCCGTGGAATCATGATCAGTATCCTGCTATTCGCCCTGACATCATTTCTGATTGGACTATCCGGGGCCATGGCCCCCGGACCCCTCCTTACCGTAACTGTTTCAGATTCCATCAGGAGGGGATTCAGGGCCGGACCCCTCCTTGTGGCCGGCCATGTCCTCGGAGAGGCTCTCCTTGTTACTCTGATACTGATGGGCCTGGGTTATATCCTCAGATCAGGCCCTGCTCCAGCCATCCTTGGGACTGCAGGTGGAGCAGTCCTCATATGGATGGGAATCCTTGGTTTCAGGGATTCTGAAGACACTGAAAATATCCCTGAGGGTGGGTCAATCCTTCGGGGGGCCATCATAAGCTTTGCGAACCCATACTTCTTCCTGTGGTGGGGTGCGGTGGGCGCTGCCCTGATGTACAGGGGACTGGAGCTTGCAGGCGTCCTTGGACTCCTGGCATTCCTTGCAGGTCACTGGTCATCTGACCTCACATGGTACAGTCTCGTATCATTCCTCTCATCAAGGAAATCCTTCAGAATGGATGGAAGACCTTACAAAATTATTATGATGATTTTAAGTCTATTCCTGATTCTTTTTGGAGTCTACTTCTTAATTGAAAGCCTGAAGACCATTTCAGGGTATTCCTAGGATGTTTATGGGTCTCGCTTACAGGTGCCACTATATCCTCTCAAAATCTTAATACCATAAAAAAACATATATTGGTCCGATGAAGGCCGTTGTTTTTACCTTTCAAAATCTTAATACCATAAAAAAACATATATTGGTCCGATGAAGGCCGTTGTTTTTGATAATTCAGGGACACTCATAAGGAGGTACAGAGCCCTCAAGGATCTTAAAACCGGTAAGATATGTGACAGCATGAACTCACTTGATGTTGTTGATTACCGGGACCGTAGAGCACTCGTGGTACTTCAGACGGACCCATCCACCTGTATAGTGAATGCCAGGCCCCACCAGACAATCTACGAATTCATAGAGAGGAACCATATAAGGTTCAATATAAGCTACGCCAACACCGCAGTTGATCCCGGTGAAATCCTTGAGGTCCTAAGGGATGACCCGGCCACCGTGGGGGACATACAGGATACCATAGATGCTGTTGCAGGGAAGAACTACAACATACAGATATGCAGCGGTTCAGGTTTCATCGTCAACATGGACCGGGGGAGGGTGGATTTCACCATAACAGCAGGAGGAAAGCTCTTCCCGGAGGTCCCCCATGTTATCGGTGAACTCATGGACAGGAAAATCGACATATACATTGCATCGGGGGACAGGAAGGGGTCCCTCATGGAACTTGCAAAGCTCCTAGGAATCCCCACTGAAAACGTATTTGACACTGCAGACACCGAGAGGAAGGCCGAAATAATCCGTGAACTCAGGAGGAGGTACAGCAGGGTCGTTATGGTGGGTAATGGCATCAATGACATCCTGGCCCTCAAGGAAGCCGATGTAGGGGTCCTGACACTCCAGCAGAGGGAACCTGTTCCCCAGAGACTTATAGAAGCCGCTGATTATGTAATAGAGAATATAGTAGAGCTGCTGGATATAGAGATCTGAGGTTAAAACCTGTAAGGGGGGGGTGTTTCTTGGCTGAACTGAGCATAATCCAGGTGAACGACACCCACGGATACATTAAAAGCCATCCCGAACTTTTCTGGGAGGGCCGCGAAATCGTATATGAGACCCTTGGTGGTTACCATCACATGGCTGGACTCGTTGATAAAATACGCGAAGAGAGGCCCACTCTACTTCTTGACTGCGGGGACACCATCCACGGCACATACCATGCCGTGAAGAGTCGGGGCGCTGCAATGGTCCCACTGCTGAATGAGATGGGATTCGATGCCATGACAGCTCACTGGGAGTTTGCCTACGGACCTGAAAGGTTCATTGAACTCTCAAAGAAGCTCAATTACCCTGTACTTGCCATAAACTGCTACCGTGAGGGTACCGACCGGCGGGTATTCCAGCCCTATGAAATCCTTGATGTTGGGGAACTGCAGGTGGGTGTCATAGGGATAGCATCAAACATCGTAGATAAGGTCATGCCACCCCACTTCAGTGAGGGCCTTGAATTCACCCTTGGCCTTGAGGAGCTCCCCGGATGGATCGATATTCTCAGGAATGAGGAGAGGGTGGATCTCACCCTTGTGATCTCGCACCTTGGCTTTCCACAGGAGGTTCAGCTGGCATCTGATGTTGAAGGCATCGATGTGCTGCTGAGCGCACACACCCACAACAGACTCGAGAGGCCCCACATCGTTGGAGATACCATAATCATACAGTCAGGCTGTCATGGCTCCTTCATCGGGCGCCTTGACCTGGAGGTGGATGATGGTGTCAGGGGATTCAGCCATGAACTCATGAAGGTGAGGGGCCCCTCAGATCCTGATGTTGAGGAGATGGTGCTCAGGATAACTGAGACCGACAGTGACCACCTTGAAACGGTCGTGGGCTCCACCAGAACCCACCTTAACAGGTACACCATACTGGAGTCAACCATGGATAACCTCCTCCTACAGGCCGTGATGGATACAGGGGACTTTGACCTTGCATTCTCCAATGGGTGGCGTTACGGTGCCCCTGTGCCGCCAGGGGATATCAGAATTGATGATCTCTGGAACATCATACCTGTAAATCCCCCTTTATCCAGGGTAAGGTTAACCGGCAGGGAAATATGGGATATGATGGAGGAAAACATTGAACTCGTATTCTCAAGGAACCCCTACAATCAGATGGGCGGCTACCTCAAGAGGTGCCTCGGACTTGAGATGTACTTCAAGATCGAGAACCCTCCAGGTGCAAGGATACAGAAGATATTTGTAAATGGCAGACCCCTTGACCCATCAGGGACCTACAGTGCCGTCTACGTCACATCCCAGGGGGTCCCCTCCAGGTATGGTGAGGACCATGAGGAGACGGATCTGAGGGCCATTGAGGTGCTTGAAGAATACATCGCAAGAAACAGCCCGGTGGACGCCGGACTGGAGGGGAGAATAACACCAGTGTAGCGTAGGTGGTGTCATGGTGGATTACAGTGTGGTCTTCCACATAGATGAGGATGATGACTCAAGGGTTCTGCTCCTCATCTCCAATGTCAGGAACCTAATGGTTGACCTTGAATCCGTTAGAATAGAGGTTGTGGCTTACTCCATGGGAGTTAATGTCCTCAGGAGGAATTCTGAGTACTCAGGGGATATAGCTGAGCTCATGGATCAGGGTGTCAGGTTCTGTGCATGCTCAAACACCCTCAGGGCGTCTGGTATGGATGGGGATGACCTCTTGGAGGGAGTCGATGTTGTATCATCCGGTGTGGGTCATATTGTAAGAAGACAGACAGAGGGATGGGCCTATATAAGGCCCTGAATCATTGCATTTAAGTATGTGCAGAGTCCTGAAAAGTGCCACGAAGCTAAAGGAGCCTTTTTAATATGATAAGTGCGTAGGCGGTGGAGCTGTACTCCGGTGCAATGGGTGTTAAGATGAGTGCAAGGATGGCCGCAAGAGGCATTAAAAGATTCTTCTTCAGGATTAAGCGGTATTCATTTTCTCCGATATCCATTAAACCATTCCTCTGGGTATAGATCCAGCTCATGGATAATAAAAGACCTATGGTGAGCATATTCAGGTGGAACAGGATATTGGGTGTTACAAGGTCTCCATAATTACCTGTCAGCTTTGTTGAGAATGGTACCAGGACAACGACCATGAGCCAGACGATGTTTATCCATATGAATCCCGTGTCAACCTTCTCCAGTTTCTCGAAGTGCATGTGGTTAACCCACCAGAAGACGCCGAGGAGGAGGAAACTGAGACAGTAGCTGTACAAATCAGATGCAAGGCCCCTGATGTAGGCATCCATTGCCGGAACACTCATGGTGCCAGTGGGTGCATCTATGCCCAGAACAAGTATGGTCATGGCGATTGCAAATATGGCATCAACCAGAGCCTCCAGTCTCTTCTTTTTCATGAAAGCCACCTCAACGGACGACCTCCTCAAGGATTCTTCTGCTCCTGATTACACCATCATAGCTGTTCAGTTCTATCACACCCCTCTCTATGGATCCCAGGAGTTTAAGATCGACTGTGCCCTCCCCGAGGGGCAGGTGCTGGTCCCTCTTCCCGTTATTGTCACTGAGGTGATAGTGGGCTGTTCTTTTGATCTCCAGGAAATCCTGGAGGCGCCCTGTAGTGTTGGCATGTCCTATGTCAACCGTTGCGTAGGAGCCACATTTTTCAACAAATCTCTCATGTTCTGCAGGGTTATTGCAGAGGTAGGAGAATCTTCCAGGCATGTTTTCGACTGAGAATTTTATGGAAAGATCCTCTGCGTATTCAACGCATTCACCAAGTGTTTCAAGTGCGAACTGGAGTGCAGCACTCCTTATCCTGTCCTCCCTCCGGTGAACCACTCCCGGGTGGGTTGTGACTGTTGTTGCACCTATCCTTGATGCAAGTTCAATTGTCTCGACCATCTGCCTCCCTGTCTCCTCCCTTATACCCCGGTTCATGCTTGCAGGGTTCAGGTCTATGGTGGGTGCATGGATAAGGACCTCGAGGTCGAAGGACTCGAAGACTTCCAGGGAATCCCCGTCCTGAAGTAGCCTTCTTGGCCAGTAGGGTCCCTCACAGAGGAGCTCTACAAGTTCAAACCCGTCATCCTCTGCTTTCTGAAGGATGTTTTCCAGTGGCTCCATGAAAAGCGCCAGGGTTGAAAAACCAAGTCTCATATCAGATCCCGGTAGATCTTCTATTTATAGGGGCTTATGAGTCTTTCCATTTGATTGCAGTGCCCACGAGTTACCCGCGCAGTTCCACGGGATAACGCCAGATTCCCTCCCCCATCATCACCGGTTAAAGGACGGCTCATCAATATATCACAAACTTTATATATCATGAACATTTTATTATGGTAAATAGATATATCGTAAAACTGATATATTGTGTATATGAAAACACCAGGTTTCTCTGGAGATGACTCTATGTGCGCAGAAGAAGGTCCCCTCCCCGGTGAGGGGGGTGAATTCGATGAAAAGATAATAAAAAGCTTCATGAGAGGATTTGGAAAGACAATGATCCTCTGGATGATAAGCAAGGAAAAAATACATGGCTACGAGATAATGCGACGCCTTGAAAGATTCTACTCATTCAAGGGCATGCACTGCAAGAACATAAAACCGCCCGGACCCAGCGTAATCTACCCGGTACTCCATGACCTCGAAAGGAAGGGACTGATAGAGGGCAGCTGGGAGATGCACGGTGAGAAAAGAGTGAAATACTATGAGATAACCCCTCTCGGTGAGAAGACGATAGAGAGGATCCGGCAGATAATGAGGGACCATGTATCAAAGATATGGGAAGACTTCTGGAATGACATGTTCCCCGCTGAAAGGGAGGATGAAACATGAAATATGCGATAGAAACCTTCGATCTCACAAAGGTCTACGGGGACTTCAAGGCGGTGGACAGCCTGAACATGAAGATAGAGAAGAACTCCATCTTTGGTTTCCTGGGGCCCAACGGGGCCGGGAAGACAACAACCATAAAGATGCTCACATGTCTCATCCCGCCAAGCTCAGGGACCGCCAGGGTTGCAGGTTATGATATACTCAAAAACCCCGATGAGGTCCGGCAGCAGATAGGCATGGTTCCCCAGAAGGTAAGCCTATACGAGGACCTCACAGCAAGGGAAAACGTGGAGATGTGCGCAGACTTCTATGGCATGCCCGAGGATCTGAAGGAATCAAGGATAGAGGAGCTCATGGAACTTGTGGACATAAAATACGCTGCAGACAAGCCAGTCGGGCAGATGTCAGGTGGCCAGCAGCAGAAGGTGTCACTGGTTGCAAGCCTCATACATCAACCAGACATCCTCTTCCTGGACGAACCAACAATCGGCCTGGACCCGACAACCAAGCGGGTGCTCTGGGACCTCATAGACGAACTGAACAGCAGCGGTCACACCATCATACTCTGCTCCCACGACATGTACGAGGTGGAACTCCTCTGTGACTACGTGGGGATAATAAATCAGGGCGTTCTTGCCGCCTTTGACACTCCACAGGGGCTCAAGGACACAGTGATAAAGGAGGAGGAATCCCTCAGAGCAAAGGAGATCGGTGGGATACTGGACAGGATCGACAAGGAGACGCCTGAATCCGAGAGAAGGGCCATCCAGGAGATCAAGAAATCAGAGAGGATATGTGCCGGTAAGGAGATAAGCATGCTCATTGTGAACCTCACAGATGATCTACTATCTGAACTGGAAGCCCTACCGGTTACACTGGACGTTAAGAAGCACCATACAGGAAGGATAATCCTTGAACTCGATGAAACATGCGAAACTGCCGTTAATGATGTTCTGGCGGCTGTTATAAGGAACAACGCCAGGATAACCTCAATTTCAACAAAGGACCCCTCACTCGAGGACGTATTTATGAAGGTTACAGGGAGGTAACCGTTATGGAAATGAAAAAGGTTATGTGGATGCTTAAGAAGGACCTGATAGTCCTCTGGAGGCACAAACCGCGCCTCATATCCATCATACTGTTCCCCATACTGATGATAACCCTCTTCGGTTATGGTATGGGCGGTACCCTTGAGAATATACCCGTGGTTATAGTGGAACAGAGCAGCGGTCCGGTGACAGACCAGACCGTTGATGCCATGAGGAACATGAGCCTCTATGATATAAAGGATATCCTGAAGGACCCGGAGATCGCCAGGGATATGGTGGACGCCGGGGAGGTCAAGGCAGCCATAATACTGCCACCTAACTATGATAACCTCACATCATCGGAGCCCACCGTGGTCATGTACCTTGACTCCTCGGATCAGCTGGCAAGCCAGGCCCTTGTACCGGCAACACAGGCCCTCTTCAGCAAGCTATCCGGGCAGCTTGCTGTGGAGAGGATGCAGGGCACATCCATGAATGCACAGAATTCAACTCCAAGTTCAGGTTTCCAGAGCATGGTCAGCACCATAAACCTCCAGATTGACAGAATCTACGGGGACGTCAAGTACATGGACTTCCTTGTGCCCGCCATACTGGCCATGACCATAATGTTCTCCTGCATGTTTGGAATGGGTCAGTCCATTGCGGGTGAACGGGAAAGGGGAGAGCTTGCAAGGCTCTTCATGACCCCCACAAGTGTAGCCACAGTTGTGGGAGGTAAGATAATCTCAAAGCTTGTGATAGAAAGTGGAAGGGCCCTTCTCCTGCTCTTCATTGCAATTCTTCTCTTCGGTATCAAGATAAATGGTAGCATGCTCCTGACGGTCCTGCTACTGATACTGACGGCCCTCTGCTTTGTCGGCTTTGGTATAATGATATCAGCCAGGGTGGGGACCCAGGAGGACTACATGCAGATGGTCATGCCCTTCGCCATGCCCATGATGTTCGTATCAGGGGTGTTCTACCCCATTGAGACCATGCCCTGGATATTCCAGAAGATAGCCTACGTAGTCCCCCTCACCTATGCCAACAATGCCCTCCGGGCAGTCATGCTAAAGGGCGCCGGTGCTGGGGACATAATGGTTAACCTCCTTGTGCTTGGTGGATTCACCCTCCTGTTCTTTGCGATGGGTGTTACCCGTTTCAACAGGGACATTTAATGTAATTAGTTTAATGTGGTGATAGAAATGATGAGAAAAGGTTTAATCGCGGCACTCATAATCCTTGGGATGATCCTCAGTCCTGTATCAGCAGCTGACTGGCCGGTATTCCATGGAGACGAACAGCACACAGGTTATGCAAAGGAGCCAAGCGACTTCTCTGCAAAGACATGGTACCTCTCCATTGGGGGTATAAAGTCATCCCCGGCCATATTCAACAAGGTGGCCTACATAGGATCCCTTGATGGGAGGCTCTATGCAGTGAACCTTGAGACCGGGTCCGTGGTCTGGAGCTACAAAACAGAGGGTGCCATCGTCTCATCGCCGGTGGTTGTAAATGGGACCGTATTTGTGGGTTCCTGGGATGGATACCTCTATGCAATAGACACAGACACCGGAGACCTTGAATGGAAATTCAAAACAGGTAACAGGATAGAATCATCACCTGCAGTGAGCGGGGACACCGTCTATATTGGATCTGATGACTGCAGGGTATACGCTGTGGACAGAGACGATGGCTCCAAGAAGTGGGAGTTCTACACCGGGGACGCCGTTAAATCATCACCCCTCCCTGTGAATGGCACCTTATATGTGGGTTCATTCAATGGTAAGGTATACGCCCTCTCAGAATCCGACGGGAACGAAGTATGGAGTTACACGTCAGGGGACGCCATAAGATCCTCACCAGCCTTCTGGAATGGGACAGTCTATGTGGGGTCAGATGACGGGAACATCTACGCCCTATCAGAGTCAGATGGGAATGTGATCTGGAAGTACAGCCTCGGCGACCGTGTATATTCCTCCCCATCAGTTGACACAGAGGAGAACAGTGTCTTCATTGGATGCGATGACGGGAACATCACATCCCTGGACACCAGGACCGGTGCCCTGAAATGGTCATTCCATACCGGTGCCCCTGTACGTTCAACACCGGCTCTCTTTGAGAACATGATAGCGGTGGGATCAGATGACGGGACACTCTACATCCTCAACAAGTACAGTGGCAGGGAGGAGTGGAGCTACTCCCCAGGCTACTACCTCTTCAGCTCACCTGTGAGTTCCTCTCCAGTGGTCTACGGCAAGACAGTCTACTTTGCAACCGAAAACGGATACATATACGCCCTTGACTCCAAGAAGAAGGAGGCTCCTACCTCAGTATTCGCCTACTACATCATTGCAGTGATCCTTGTAATCGCCGGAGCTGTTATCGGACTCAGGAAGGTTGCAGGAAGAAGATAAAATACCCATTTTAATTTTTAAAGGGGGATAATCCGATGTTCAGGACACTCATAATCTATGAGAGCACCTATGGGTCCACAGAGGAGGTTGCATCTAAAACCGGGATGATACTTGGACCATCGAGGTGCTGCAGGGTCCCTGAATTCCAGGAGCCCTTCAGGGACTTTGAATTCTTTGTAATTGGATCCGGTGTCTACCGGGGGAGAATGCACCCACGAATAACTGATTTTATAAGGGAAAACCCATGGCTCAGGGAGAAACCCGTGGCACTCTTCTCAGTTTCCCTGAGTAGAGAGGATGGTCTGAGAGCCATTAAGGAAGTTGAAGATCTTATCGGAGGTAGCATATATTCCCGGGCGCTTGGTGGACGTATGAAACTCGGCGAACTTTCAGAGGAGGACCTTGCTGATCTCCAGGCGTTCTCTGAGGTCACCGGTATTGAGTTGAGTGACGTTGATCTCCTGGATAAAGGGGAGGTCACTGAATTTGCACTTGAACTGAGGGACATCCGTGACTCCCTCATGACCTCCATTGATGAGGGTGAACTCCGTGGATTCATTGACGAATTCCTCAGATCACACAACACCTGCACCCTTGCAACCTGCCATGGAGGACAGCCACGGGCCACACCCCTTGAGTACATATATGATGGGGATTCCCTCCTCATAATCAGTGAGGGTGGTGAGAAATTTGCAGGTCTCCCCGAGAATGAACGGGTTTCAGTTGCAGTATACGAGGACTACACATCCATGAGCGACCTTGCAGGGATGCAGATAACGGGTGCTGCCAGCATACTCCATGGAAAGGATGCTGAACATGTTTATAAGCTGAGGGGTCTCAACCCGGATGCAGTGAAGGATCTGAACATTGATATGAATGTCATAAGGATTGATATCATGAAGGTTGAATTCCTCAACAGTAAATTCAGGGACCTCTCAGCATGCCCAAAGCAGGTCCTCTGGGTTAAAAAAGAGTAATTAAAATTGACTGCACGTAAAAACCCTTAAATGATTAATCAGAGGTCACTGCAACCTTTGATAATAAAATATAAAAAATGGAAACCTGTGGCTTCCATCTTTTATATTTTTAATCCTTTCGGAGCTGAATTTCTATTGCTGAAACATTGGTAGCGGTTCCCTCGTTACCAATGATCTCCTCTGTGCATATGTCGATGTTCTCTATCTGTATGTCTGGTATGAAGCGGTTCCTTACAATCTCTGCAACGTCAACAGCCCGGCTTATGGCTCTTCCACGGGCTTTAAGGATCACTTCACTGGTCCCACCGTTCATCTGAGTAACCACGGCCAGAACATAGTTCATTACAGGCTTGTTTCCGATGTATACTACATTCTCCTCTGACATCACTTAACCTCCAAGAGTGTCTGTAATAAAGATAGAAACCCAAGATTATATAAACTTTGTGATATGGTAACTGAAAAATTTAATAACAATCATGATCCCCATAAACAGCCCCGCACATTCTAGCACCAAGGTTAACAGCCCCCCTGAAACCTGCTGTGAGGCTGGATCCATGCATAACATCGATGAGGGGTGCCCCTGAAACCTCAGATATGCGGGTCTCTGCAAGGCCTCCCAGTATCAGTTCGGGTTCAGTCCTGATGATGGCCTCCTCAATATCAGAAACATCGACCCCGACAAGTATCTCTGACCTCAATCCAGGCACCCCTCTAAGGTTTTCCAGTGTGTAATCACCTATCATATCCATTGATACAAGAACTGGCTTCATCCGCAGTTCAGTTATGAATTCTGTGAGTGCAACGGCCCTTGTTGGTCCTGAAACTACCGCCACCCTCAGACCCTCAAGTTCAGCCCTTATTCGATCCCTCTCCTCGATAAAAGCTGAGAATTCCTCATTTATGGGATAATCGAGGTTGAGATACCCGAGAACCTCCCTGTAAAATCTGAGTGAATTTGAAAAACCTATGGGGATGGGGTGGTGGATGAAGGGTGTCCCGAAGTTCTCCTCAAGGAAGCGGCAGGGGGCGATACCCGAGACATCACAGAAGGAGCAGTTGAGGTGGCCCGCCGGGATCATGGTCATGTCCCTGATGCTGCATCCTGATGTCAGGACACAGTTCACATCCACCCCCATCAATGATAGGGACTCCCTGACCTCCCTGAGGTCGGCTCCGCCCCTGAATTCACCTATTATGTTGACTGAAGGCTTAGATGATGGCTCCATCCTCCAGCAGAATTTATGGATGAGTGCCATCATCACCTCCTCATATCCCTCACCCTGACTGGATTCAAATCCACCGGCACTGACGGTTATGAGCTCCGCGTCCACGAGTTCTGAGGTCTCATCTGCAACCCGCCCTATATCCTCTCCGATTATGCTGGTTGCACAGGAACTCATAATTACTATGATATCAGGTTTTCGTGTCCTGTCAACCTCTATTATCCTGTCCCTGAGTTTCTCTGATGCTCCGAAGACCACGTCTGATTCTGATAGTTCTGTTGATGCCACAGCTATCCTCCGCCCGCCCCTGGCTGTGAGTAGATAGCCTATATGGTATGCGCATCCCCTGGGGCCATGGATGAGGGGTACTGCATTTTTTATGCCTGTCACCGCCCTCACGGCACCGAAGAGCTTGCAGGTTGAAACTGGCCCCATATCATACCAGCTCAATCACTTTTCTATTTAAGGCTCAGAATCTTGTTTATGGCGTCCAGTACTGCCTCAACACTCGCCATGACTATGTCCTCCCTGGTGGACCTTCCTGTGGCCTTGTTACCCTCCCTGTCACTCATGACAACGAAGACCTCTGCAAGTGCGTTTGTACCACCAGTTATGGCCTCTATGTTGTATTCATCGAGTTCTATGTCTGCTGTTTCACTTACAAGGCTTTGTATGGCGTTTATTGCAGCATCTACAGGTCCAACCCCTGTCATGGATGTTGTCTTGACCTCGTCACCGATTCTGAGCTTAACTGTGGCTGTTGGCATCACACTCTCCCCTGTCATGACTGCTATGCCCTCCAGCTTCACTATTTCCCTGCTGGCCTTTCCAAGGATGGTGACGGCCATGGCCCTCAGATCAGCATCCGTGATCCTCTTACCCTTATCTCCAAGCCTCTTGACCTGTTCATAGAGTGTGCAGAACTGTTCCTCCTTCATCTCTATTCCGTATTCCTGGAGCTTTGATCTGAGGGCGTTGGCTCCTGTGTGTTTACCAAGGACTATCCTCCTCTTGTGGCCCACCATCTCAGGGGTTATTGGTTCATAGGTTTCAGCCTTTTCAAGGACTCCATGCACGTGTATGCCGGCTTCATGTGCAAAGGCGTTTTCACCGACTATGGCCTTGTTGGGGGGCATCCTGACACCGGTTATCTTTGAGACGAATTCTGAGATGTTGACGAGTTCCACGGTTCTTATATCCACCGGGAGGTCATACCTGGTTATGAGGGCCATTACAACCTCCTCAAGGGCAGCGTTTCCTGCCCTTTCACCGAGACCATTCACTGTTGCATGTACCTGTGATGCCCCGGCCTCCACCGCTGCAAGGGAGTTGGCGACTGCCAGGCCGAAGTCATTGTGACAGTGCACGCTTATGGGTACCCTGAGTTCCTCCTTAAGCCGGGATACCAGGTGGTTCATGGCCCGGGGTATCATGACCCCGACGGTATCCGGGACGTTTATGATCTCGGCACCGGCATCCTCGGCTGCACGGTATACCTCAACCAGGTAATCAAATTCAGTCCTTGTTGCATCCTCCGCAGAGAACTCAACCTTCAGGCCATGTTCAGCCGCATATTCCACTCCAAAGACCGCCCTGTCTATTATCTCATCAGGGGACATTTTGAGCTTGTATTCCCGGTGGAGTGGTGATGTCCCTATGAAGGTGTGTATGTAATCAACTCCACAGTCTATTGCCGCGTCTATGTCCTCACGGAGCACCCTTGCCAAACCACAGATATTTGCTTCAAGTCCGAGTTCAACTATTCTCCTTATGGAGTTCATTTCACCTGGAGATGCTGCAGGGAACCCTGCCTCGATTGTATCGACTCCAAGGGCGTCGAGCTTCCTTGCTATACCCGTCTTTTCCTCCACTGTGAGGGCCACTCCAGGTGTCTGTTCACCATCCCTCAGTGTTGTGTCAAATATCCTGACATTCTCCGGGAGATTCATTTCTCCTTTAACCTCTTCTATGTACATCTTGATTCCCCGTGGTCTGGCATTTTATCTGCTTAAATTTCTGTGGGCTACAATTAAAAGCTTTTACACACAGTATGTTATAAGTTATATCTTATAAGTTATAACCCGGGTTCCCGGGTGCCAGGTAATTTACAGAAAACCATTAAACCGCCATGCTCAGGCTCAGGAAATTTCTGAGACCCGGGGCAAGGCCCAGTATAAATATCACAAGCTTGAGGGCCTCTGAATCCATATCGGACTCAACGTATCTATCAATGGCATAGAGGGCCGTCAGTATAACCGCCATCTTCAGGGGAAACATGACCATGGCAGTGCCCGTGAGGCCTGTTAGGGCTGATGGCAGCACATGCTGCTCTATATAGCCGTACCAGTCAACGGCAACGTAGGTTGAGGATGCATCGAAGAGGTGTGCATATATAACAGGGAGGTTCATCCTGCCCCGGAGGAACTCCCACCTCAAGCTCAGGGCGTAAAATGCTGCTGAAAAAACTGAGAACACTCCGAGGACGGAGAGGAAGGGTACCGGATCTATGTGACGTATGCTGATGAGGTTGGGCGCAGCGAGGACAGAGCCCGTGGCAAATATAAGTTTCCTGTAATCCCAGCCACGGGTCTCCTCAAGTTTAACCGCGGCTATTAGTGTTGCTATGGTTGTAAGGCCCACAAGGATGTATATGCCCGGGGTTACCAGAAGGTGTGTTAGCGGGTATATCCCGTTATCAACAAGGGCCCTTGCACCGGAGCCCAGGAATATGAAGGGAAGCAGGGGCACAAGTAGCTCGCCTGGATCCTTTTTAAGCCATCTGAACATCCTGAGTATTATCAGAACAGCTATTCCGAGTACAATCCCGAATACGACCGTGTTCAGTGGTGTGTAACCAGGGTGCAGGTAAAAGAAGTTGCTCTCAAGGAACTCGATGATTTCAGATATCATGTCACTCCCCCATGTTGAGGAGGTATGTCTGTCGAGGGCTGCAATGCATCTGATGACCGTGCCATGCCCGCATACGCTATTGAAGAATAGATTCCACTGGGAGGGTCAAATATGAGGTGTGCTGCCCAATTAGAGTTATCAGGATCAGACATAATCCCTCATCCTTCCAAGTAATTTCTTGTTTATGACCTCCCTCACAATGAGTGGGAGTGGTGTCCTGCTTCCTGCTGGCTCTGTTTTTCCCTTAAGGATAGCCCTGACTATATCATCAGCCTCGCCCTCAGAGTCAACCAGGGTGAAGGAGCTTCCAACGGCCTCCAGAAAGTGGGCGTCACTTGCACCTATCTCTGGTATGCCTCTTTTCCTTGCAAACTTCCGGGCCCTCCAGTTCGAGTAGCCCACGATGTACCTGGAGTTCAGGGTCTCGATGGCGTCAACACGGATGTTACGCTCATTCACAAAGAGTCCCTGCCGGTACCTCACAAAGGGGTGGGGTATTATGGCGACTCCATCCTGGTCATGTATCTCATCCAGGGTCTCGACCGGAGTGAGTCCCCTCGAGATCTCCTCCTGGATGCCAAGGGCAACGATATGTCCAGCAGATGTGCTGAGCTCCATTGCGGGTACCACGGTTATGCCCATTCCCCGGGACTCCTTGAGGGCGATTATTGATCCCTTCATTGTGTTGTGGTCTGCAACTGCCACCGCATCAAGACCCACGGCTGAGGCCCTCCTGAGGATCTCCCTGGGGGTTCCCCTCGCATCACCAGAATATACGCTGTGTATGTGGGGGTCTATCCTGATCATCCCATCACCCTGTACTCAATACTCCAGCAAAACAACACAAACATCAACTCACCCTATACTCAATACTCCTTATGAGACCCACGGGTCCTGTCATCATAACATCCCCCGCCGGTGCTGCATGGTGGACATCAAGGTCTATACCGTCAAGTATGCCCCTCTGGGGACCGGTTGCAACCACTTTGACCGGTTCGCCAACAGCATCAATGACATGGGCACCGTGACCGCCATCTCCATGGATTTCACCGTGGGTCAGCTCACCCAGGCAGAGCCTTATCATGAAGTCCTCGAGTTTAGCCGGTGAGAGCATGCGGGTGTGGTGCTCCATGACACCATGTATCCTCCCTTCAAGGATGCTGGCTGCCAGGGTGTGTCCATTTCCCACGTCCACCACGATAATCGGCTCATCTGAACTGACTGCAGGGTCCATGAGGGCCCCGGTCACTGAGGCGAACTTTGAATCCATGATGAGGGTGGGGTGTCTGATGGCCTTCTCAATGGACTTCATCCTTGTGAAGTACTCAGGGACGTCTCCCAGGTAGGAGAACTCCTCCGGGGGGATGGGTACGGATAATTTTTCCCTGATCTTCATGAATCTGAAGTTCCTATCACCCATATCACCCCCGGCCCCGTGGTCCTGTACAGCAACACCCAGCACATTAAAGTCCAGATCAACGTCAAAGCATGCAAGTGCCCCTCTTATGGCCTCAAGGTCTACGTCCCTGAATTCAATACTCTGAAGTCCCGGGTTTTCCTCTGATATCTCTATTCCCATGGCCATGACCCTTTCAGGATCATCCCTGACTGTCCTGGCTGCTTCAGGTGTCATGACCACCCGGTTTCCGGCTCCGATGTGTTCAAGTATTGCACCTGTAACCGGGCCCCCTCCCATTGTCTGTCCACTGATAAAGACATCGCCACTGATCCCCCGGATTCTCCCTGCAATTATCCTTGTTGGTGAGGGCATTACCATCTTCAGGGAGTTCTCTATCCTGTCGATCCCCGTGTCATGGTACATTATATCCTGGGTTCCGGCCCCCACATCAACTGCAAGTATTTTCATGTGGGAAACATATCTCATCACTGTTTATTAACCATTCCCTTTGATGTACATATATGTACAGTAAAGTTTTAAATAGTTCTTTAAAGATATCTTACTGCATGGAAATGATGATTTCATCAGTAGGGACCAGTTCCAGCCATGAGGTGATATGATGAATAAGATCGTTCTTGATGAAAATGAAATACCAAAGAAGTGGTACAACATTAACCCGGACCTTCCCTCACCACTACCAGAACCAAAAAACCCTGAGGGTGGGAAGAACATTGAAAACCTGCCAAGGGTATTCTCAAGGGGAGTGCTTGAGCAGGAGATGTCCATGGAGAGATGGATAAAGATTCCCCGGGAGGTCATGGACGTCTATAAGATGATTGGAAGGCCCACACCACTATTCAGGGCAAAGGGCCTTGAGGAGATGCTGGACACTCCGGCAAGGATATACTACAAGAGGGAAGACTATTCCCCCACAGGGAGCCATAAACTGAACACCGCCATAGCCCAGGCATACTATGCCCGGGAGGATGGTGCAGAGAGATTAACAACAGAGACCGGTGCAGGACAGTGGGGAACAGCCCTCTCCCTTGCCTGCTCACTGATGGACCTCCAGTGCAAGGTCTACATGGTCAGAGTATCCTTCAACCAGAAACCCTTCAGAAAAACCATAATGCAGCTATACGGTGGTGAGGTTGTACCATCCCCAAGCAATCACACAGAATTCGGTCGCCGGATACTCAAGGAGGACCCTGAACACCCTGGATCCCTGGGCATAGCCATATCCGAGGCCATGGAGGAGGCTCTCCAGAAAGAAAACGTCTACTACTCCCTTGGAAGTGTACTTAACCATGTGCTCCTGCACCAGACCGTAATAGGTCTTGAGACAAAGAAACAGCTTGAAATCGCAGGTGAAACACCAGACATCATGATAGGGTGCGTTGGAGGGGCAGCAACTTCGGGGGGGCCATCTTCCCCTTCGTGAAGGACAAGCTTGATGGTAAGCTGGACTGTGAATTCATTGCTGCAGAGCCAAAGTCATGCCCAACACTCACAGCCGGAGAGTACCGCTACGACTTCGGTGACACTGCAGGCATGACCCCTCTCCTCAAGATGTACACCCTCGGCCACGACTTTGTACCCCCATCCGTCCATGCCGGTGGCCTCAGGTACCATGGAATGTCACCCCAGGTCGCACTCCTCGTGAGGGAGGGTGTGATCAATGCCAGGGCCGTTCCCCAGCACACCATATTTGAGAGCGGCGTCAAATTTGCAAAGGCAGAGGGTGTTGTGCCGGCCCCGGAAACATGCCATGCCATAAGTGTGGCAATCGATGAAGCACGCAAGTGCCGGGAAACCGGTGAAGAGAAGACCATAGTTATTAGTTTCTCAGGCCATGGTCTCCTCGACCTTAAGGGATACGGTGACTACCTGGAGGGTAAAATCTAAACCCATCCATCACCTCACCCCTACTGATTTTTTTCTCCCGGAGCCATCCAGAAACGGTGATGGCCGCTTCAATAGATATAAATACCATCATCACCTACACTAAAATTAATTTATATCAATCTCATCAAGGTGATCTGATGGACTACAGGAACATAGTTATCGGTGCCATGGTTCTCATCATAGCACTGATGGTTGGTTTCAATGTTGCCCTGTACCTGGGGGCCCAGGACCAGAATGTAACCCAGCTGGACTGGTCAGATAATGCAACAACAGATATGAGTTTTGCAAATGAATCCCCGGCACCGGTCAGCACCGACAACACAAAAACCACCACCAAGAGGATAAAAACAAACACAAGCAGTGCTGAAAACAGCACAGAAACATCTGAACCTGAAGAACCAGCAGGAAACCAGACCACATAGGAGGATTTTAATGTACAGAATAGGTGAAGCACTCATAGGAAGCGGCAATGAAGTCGCGCATATAGATCTCATCATAGGGGATAAGGAGGGAAACGCAGGGGCCGCCTTCGCAAATGGTCTCACAAACCTTTCACTGGGTCACACCCCACTTCTATCAGTCGTAAGACCCAACCTCATGACCAAGCCCGCCACACTCATCGTGCCAAAGGTCACGGTGAGCTGCCTTGAGGATGCCGATAAGATATTTGGCCCTGCCCAGACAGCAGTGGCACGTGCAGTTGCTGATTCCGTTGAGGAGGGCATAATCCCCGAGGAAAAGGCTGAAGACCTGGTTGTTATAGTCAGCGTATTCATACACCCTGAGGCAGAGGACTACAGGAAGATATACCAGTACAACTACGGAGCAACCAAGCTTGCCCTCAGAAGGGCCATGGAGGGCTACCCATCAGTCAGAAAGGTCCTCAGTGAAAAGGACCGTGGAAGCCATCCCATAATGGGCTTCAGGGCCGTGAGGCTCTGGAACCCCCCATACCTGCAGGTTGCCCTTGACCTCGATAGCATGGAGGAGATGGAGAGGATCATCAACACCCTTCCTGACAGGGAGCGCATACTGCTTGAAGCTGGAACACCCCTTGTCAAGAAATTCGGTGTGGGTGTTGTCAGGAGGATAAGGGAGCTTAGAAGGGATGCCTTCATAATAGCTGACCTCAAAACCCTGGATGTTGGAAGGATAGAGGTCAAAATGGCTGCAGATGAAACTGCAGACGCTGTTGCAATATCAGGCCTCGGGACAGTGGAGTCCATTGAGAAGGCCATCCACGAGGCCCAGAAACAGGGAATCTACTCCATACTTGACATGATGAACGTTGAAAACTTCGTCGATAAACTCAGGGGACTCAAATACAAACCCGACATTGTTCTCCTCCACAGAAACGTTGACCTTGAAACCCTCAGGGCTGAACGTGGAGAGGAACTTGGTGAAATGAGTGAGTGGGGTAACATCAGGGAGATAAAGGAGATCCTTGGACCCAGGGGCCTTGTGGCAGTGGCAGGGGGAATAACACCCTCAAAGATGCAGGAGGCCCTTGACAGCGGCGCAGACATAATAGTCGTTGGCAGGTACATAATAGGATCAAGGGACGTCAGGAGGGCTGCAGAGGACTTCCTTGAGCACATGCCCCAGGACCCCGACACCATGAGACTGCCCCTCGACGAGGACGAAGCAATCTAGAACTGGAGGGGGTTGCATGATACTCGGTATATGTGGAAGCCCCAGGAGGCAGGCGACAGAACATGTCCTTGAGAGGGCCCTCTCAATGCTTGAGGATGATGGCCTTGAGACAGAGTTCTTCACGGTGAGGGGTAAGAACATATCCCCCTGCAGACACTGTGATTACTGCCTGAGGAATAAGGAATGTGTGCTGAAGGATGACATGTTCCCCCTATATGAACTCCTCCGGAGGGCCGCCGGGATCATAATTGCAACCCCCGTGTACAATGGAGGTGTCAGCGCCCAGATAAAGGCCATCATGGATCGTTGCCGGGCACTGGGTGCTGAAGACTATGACTCCCTCCGCGGGAAGGTTGGTATGGGTATAGCTGTTGGTGGTGATAGATGCGGGGGGCAGGAGCCAGCCCTCATGCAGATCCACACCTTCTACATACTCAACGGCGTCATACCCATAAGTGGAGGTTCCTTCGGCGCAAATCTGGGGGCCTGTTTCTGGTCAAGAGACACCCTTGAGGGTGTTAAAGAGGACTCATATGGATTCAAAACCCTCAAAAAGACCCTTGGCATGTTTAAAAGGTTCCTGGACTCTGAAGGACCCTGAAATTCTTTTTTATTCGGAATTTATTTAAATCCGTCAACTCTTTATTTCTGGTGATTCAATGGCATCTTCAGGCACATCCAAACTTCTAAAGGGCAGTTTCCTTATAATGATAGGCAACCTCCTGTTCAGGGTCGGGGGCTACATCTACAGGGTGCTCATGACGCGTCTGCTTGGACCCGAGGGCTACGGTTTGCTTGGACTCACACTCCCCTTCCAGGGAATATTCCAGATACTGGCAGCGGGGGGCCTTCCTCCAGCCATTGCAAAGTACGTAGCCCAGCATAGGGCTCTGAATGAGGAGGAGATGGCGCGCCAGGTCGTTGTGACATCCCTAAAGGTGATGATATCCCTGGGTATAGCCTTTTCCCTGGTCATGTTTTTCACCGCCCCCTGGCTTGCAAATGATTTCTTCCACAAACCAGCAGCCCAGTACCCCCTCCAGGCGGTTGCCCTCATAACACCATTCAGTGTCATTGTTGGGGCATTCCGTGGGGCATTTCAGGGCATATACCGCATGGAATACGTCGTGATTACAAGGGCTGTTGAGCAGGTTTTCATGATAACAATGGCTGTTGTATTCGTCATGGCAGGTTTCTATGCAGCCGGGGCGGTCATTGGCACCTCCATGGGGTTCCTTGCATCAGCCATATCAGCCATAATCATCTTTCGCAGACTGATAAACAGTTACTTTCCGCCCGCCCCACCCGAAAAGAGACTGGGCCTAAGGGAGGAACTTGGACTTGTCAAGACCCTGATATCCTTCTCGATCCCGGTCATAATAACCGCCCTCTCTGAGATGGCCATATACGACATAAGCGTATTCGTAATAGGATACTTCATGGCAACAACCTCGGTGGGGTACTACACCGCCGCCGACCCTGTTGCAAGGCTCCCTCTTGTGATATCAATGTCTGTAGCCACGGCTGTACTTCCAGCAGCCTCTGAGGCATTCGCCCTGAAGGATCAGAAGCTCCTTGAGACCTACATTGTCCAGTCCTACCGGGTCGTGACCCTCCTTGTGCTGCCAATGTGTGTGGGTATAGCCGTGTTCTCAGGGCCCCTCCTTGAACTCCTCTTTGGGAGGGACTTCATCTTTGGGGCGGGGGCCCTCAGCATACTCGTGGTGGGTATGAGCTTCTACACCCTCTTCATGATATCATCAAGCATAACGCAGGGGATAGGGTACCCCCGCCTCCCCATGTATGTCCTGGTGGGTGGGACCATCATAAACCTTGTACTCAACGTTGCCCTTGTACCCATCCTCGGGATCGAGGGAGGGGCCCTTGCAACAACCCTTGCAGCCCTAATTATAATGATCATAATCCTGTGGAAGACCACACAGATAACAGGTGTGAAGCTTCCAGGGATGGCGTTCATCAGGATAGCCACTGCATCCGGGGTTATGGGTGGTTTCATGATGCTGCTCCCCCAGAACATCCCAGGCCTCCTTGCAGCCATCATCTTCGCTCCCCTGGTTTATGGTCTGAGCATTCTCCTTGTCGGTGGTGTTGAGAGGAGGGATGTGAGGCTCATTCGAAGGTTAGGTGCAAGGATGGGGCCCCTCAGTGGTGCAGTTGCAAGAATGGCTGATCTGATGGACCGGTGGGCGAGATAGTTGATGGCATAAAGATATAAAGAACCGGCGCCATAGGTTCTACAATGAGATTTGCCTGTAGAATCCCCATCAATGATCTTGAAGTTCCGGTTGATGAGAGAATGTTCAAGCTCCTCAACCTCATCCACAGGATGGGCTCCATAACAGTTGCAGCAAGGGATGCTGGAATTCCCTACAGAAGCGCCCTTGCATACATACGGAACGTCGAGGATATCCTTGGCGAGAACATAGTGGAGACCCGGCGTGGTGGAAGGGGAGGTGGTGGAGGCAGCAGGCTCACAGAGACAGGCCTGATGATCATCAAGGAGTACCTTAAACTAAAGAGGGCCCTCGAAAGACAGAGAACTGTGAATGAACTTGAGGGTGTCGTTAAGGAGGTTTCAGCGGATGGCCTCAGGGTGATGGTAGGGGGTTTCACCATTGATGCCGCCCGTGCAGAGGATGTATCCGCCGGGGACAGGGTCATCCTCCTTGTTGAACCTGATGATGTTGTCCTGATGAGGGAAAGGCAGGTCACAAGCATGAGGAACATCATCAGGGGGAGGGTGACGGGTCTTGAGATGAAGGGGGACATCGTAAGGGTCAGAGTGGACGCCGGTGATGGACTTGAGATTGAAACCCATATAACACCGGCTTCACAGAGGAACCTCCAGCTTAAACTGGGCACAATGATCTACGCCGGTTTTAAGGCAGTTGCTGTTACCGTCCTGAAGATATGAGGTGTTCACATAATCTCAAAACGCATTAACCTTTCATGAAGATGGGGGTGGTTCACTTGAAGATAATTGTTGATCCAGATAAGTGCACAGCATGTGGCGAGTGCCGGGAGGCATGCCCCAAGGGTGGGAAGATATGGACCATCCAGAGAGGGAAGCCTGCAAGCCCATCAAATCTTGAATTCTGCCACCAGTGCATGATCTGCGCAAGTAAGTGTCCTGAGGGCGCCATAAGAATTATCCGGGATGATAACTATGAGAAGAAGTATGAAGACGAGGGAAACCCTTGAAACCCATGTGAAGGTGGATCTTGAACTCGACGGGAGTGGAAAATCAAGCGTGAACACCGGTCTCGGATTCCTTGACCACATGCTTGAATCAGTTGCACGCCATGGACTCCTTGACCTGGAGGTTGAGGCGAGGGGTGACCTGGAGGTTGACGACCATCATACCGTTGAGGATGTTGCCCTCACACTGGGGGAGGCCCTGAGGGAGGCCCTGGGTGATAGGAGCGGTATAAGGAGGATGGCCCATGCCATGGTCCCCATGGATGATGCCCTTGCAACCGTTGCCCTGGACCTCAGTGGAAGGCCCTATACGGTCCTTGAACTGGAATTCGATGATGCTGTGATAGGTGATGTGAAATCACAGAACATAGGACACTTCATTGAGTCCCTTGCGGTATCTGCAGGCATGAACATCCACGCCTCCGTGAGGGGAAGGAACGACCATCACAAGGCCGAGGCTCTATTTAAGGCCCTTGCACTTGCAATCCGGGACGCTGTCCGGGTTGAACACGGGGAAATTCCAAGCACGAAGGGCAAATTGTAATATGGAACAGGAGATGGGATGAAAACTCCAGTTCCAGATAAGTTAGCCGGCATTCCGGCTCCACTGAAACAGTAAAGCACCTCTCCACGCAACCGTAAGCCCCTTTTTCATGTGATCACCATGAGTCACCTCCATGGTGGATTGTGCCTCAGCCATGTTCATCCAGAGACCACCATGGGGACCCAGAAAACATCAGACACGCTTCAAGTATATCCATTCACTGATAATATCAAATCTTAATTTGTAAACATTTATTAACCTTTTTTAACATATATTGTATCAGGATCAGGCTCGCCGGCCATGATCATATCATTGAAGGACTGCAAATCGCGGTTATCAACTGGAATGGGGGTGAACGTTTTGTGTGAACTTTTAGGAATGTGTTTCAACCAGGAGGTGCAGCCATCCTTCTCCTTGAGGGGTTTCAGGATGAGATCAGAGCGCAACCCCCACGGATGGGGGCTTGCCTTCTATCCGGACAAATCCGTCCAGGTGTATAAGGAGCCAGTAAAATCCAGAAAAAGCATTATGGCGGAGATCATGGAGGGCTATAACCTTATCAGATCCAGCATCATAATGTCCCATGTCCGGACTAAAAGCAGTGGAGAGATCTCCCACAAGGATACCCATCCTTCCAGAGGGAGTGGGACGGTAGAGAATATGTATTCGCCCACAATGGCACCCTAAATGCAGAATTTAACCTGGAAGACGGAAGATACCGGCCAGTAGGTGAAACTGACTCTGAGATAGCCTTTTGCCATATCATGAACCAGATCAGCGAAAAGGGGGTTACATTCAAGGATGAATCAGAATACAGGTGGCTATGGGACCTCCTGCGGGATATAAACCAGCGCGGAACATTCAACTGCCTTCTATCCGATGGCAGGCATCTCTTCTGTTACCATGACCATGCCGGATACAATGGTCTCTGCCAGCTGCACCGAAGGGCACCCTATGATAAAGTGAAACTCCTGGACGATGACTACGAGATAAACCTTGCCCATGAGAAAAGACCCGACCAGGAGGGCTACATCATCGCAAGCAATCCTCTGACCAATGAAAAATGGGAAGAATTCCAGGAGGGTGAACTGAGGGTCTACAGGGATGGTAAACTGGTATACAGCTCCGGAGAATAGGTTAATCTGAACCTCTCCATCCCCACTTCATTTTGCTGTGGAACTTCAAAACTTGTGTGGATGTCTTTTCAGCTGAGACCTCTAAAATTATATTAAAGGGAGAAAAAAAGTAAAACCAGAACTGATCTATTCTGGTTTGGCCAGAAGATCAGTTTTGCTTAATGTTTCGCCCTCTTTACCGTGTGGTGTTCTGAGGACGGTGTCGTTGGCCTTTTCAATCTCCCTTGCTTCTACTGCAAGTTTGGCTGCTGCGGCCAGCATTTCATGTGCTGATGCAACTATTGGTATGTACTTGTCTGGATCCTGCACCATGAAGCAGCCCTTAACGTCTATATCTGCAACCTTGGTGGCTATCTCATATGCTGCCATGGCCTTGGCCTTTGCATATGGGTTCTCATATCCTGCTGCCTCAACAGCCACGTCGGTATCTATAACAACCTGTGGAAGTTCAGGAGCCTTTCCAGCCTCAACATCGGCGATCATGGCATCAATTGTGTTCTGAACGACCCTGTATGCACCTGTGAATGCCAGAACCTTTATAACGTCGGAGTTGAAGGATGCCATCTCTGTTGGGTCCAGGAACTCCCTCCTGGCACCTATCATTGGGTCCGCCTTAACTATGATGTAACCGAGTCCCTGTTCCTCTATTTCATCCTTTACCCTCAGACCTGGAGCGTCACCAATTATCATGGCAGGGACGTCAGCCTCTGATAGGAGTTCCCTTGCCTTTGCAGGGCCCGGTGCACCTGGGTTTGGACTTATAAATATAACAAAGTCCCTGTCCATTTCAAGCATGGTGGGTACTGCCCTCTCAATTTCATCAGGGTTCATCTTTGCACCAGAACCAACCACACAGACATCTATGTTTGGCCTGTCGGCCCTCTCATCTAGTAACAGGTCAAGTACCGGTGAGGTCCCGATGTTACCGCATCTTATTATCCCAATTTTTACAACCATTAGATCACCAGAATCTTATTATTTTGCACCTTATTAAGTATTTTATGATTTAAAGATTATGATTAAGCTTTTATATCAGTAGTATATTTTTCACGGTTGCTGGGATGCGGATGGTTAAAATTCAAATTATAAATAATATTTTAATCATTTAATTTAATATTGAATTTATTAATCACAGGGTCTTTCAACAACAAGGACATTGCCCGTGAAGATCCTTGAAAATATCTCCCTCTTAACTGTGATCCTCCCAAGTGCAGGGTCTGCAAGTGTGACATTTCTCTCATCCATGGACATGATGACTGTGTAGTGACATGTGTCTCCATACTTAACAAAGACTATGTGGTTTTTTCTAAGATCATTGAGTTCCATTTTAACTCCTCTTGCTCTCAGGCCCTTTGAAGTTGCTGCAAGGATCAGTCCATACATTGTGGTACCTGATTCGTCTGTACCTGCAAGTTCTGCAAGTTCTGCCTCGGTACAGTTCACTCCAAGGTTTCTGAGGACCGTTGCAAGCGCTGCCGGTCCACAGCTGTAGCTCCTGCTCTGCATGACTATAACCTCATCACCCAGAGATGTGCTCATAATAAAAACCTCCATTTTAATACTAATGTTAATAATTAATTATTAAATGTTATTAATAAATGTTGGTGATCTGTGGAATATGAAAGAACCTCAGGGATCTCCAGAGAAACAATCAGCTGAGAATATGAGAAGAGAATACAGGTAGAGCTACCGGAAAAAACAGGTGCGCAGAAAGCCAGAACAGCCTACCTGAAATGTCTGCGGGCATCCCAGATTCGTTTCATGGACTTAAAACCGCCTCTGGGACCGGCAAATTCATTAAAGTCTTCTACAAGCTCTGAAAGCTTGCTTAAAGCAGCTTCAGCGTTTCTGACAATGTCTGATGCTGCTGGTGGTCTGACATCATCCACCACATCCCTCAGATCACCAGCATCAGCAACCGGTATCCCCACCTCACCGGCGAGGTCAACACTGGCATGCCTCCCGTGGAAGCCCTTAATCTTGATGGAGGGGACACCCAGTACCGCCGCCTCGATTGTGATGCCCATTCCAGCACCGTATACCATGAGGTCAGCGGCGCTCATGAGGGAGGGAAGGTCAACGAAGCCCTCAAGTACCTCCACGTTGCCAGATTTTACAAAGCTCCTGACATAATCCGGGCTGAAGCGGAACGGGACAACCAGGACTCTCCTGTCAAGTGCTTCAACCCCTGAGATCACCTCCGGTATGTCCCTTCTCCTCAGGTCCCCGCCAAGTACAAGGAGGGTGTAGTCCCTTATCCCCGGGTCTACGATCTGGAGGCGGCTCACATAGAGGGCGTGGGGGTATCCTCCGATGACCTCAACATTCTCAAGGAGGTACTGGTCCTCAAGGTAATCCCTGTAGCGTCCCGAGGGTGCCGTTACAATGTCTGCGAAGGCTATCATCTCGATGGGGTTGTAGATATCCTGCTCAACGTGGAGGACACCGATACCCCTGAGACGTGAAGCCGCTATGGCCTTCCTGACATCGCCGGCATTTCCACATGTGAGGACCAGGTCCGGTTCTATCACCCCGAGGTGCCTCCAGGTCCTCATGATATCCCTAATGACAAGTGCTCCAACCTCAACCGCCCTCCCTGACCGGCTCCTGCCTGCACCCATGGAATAGAATCTTGAACAGAGGCCATCAAGGATCTCCCTAACACCATCACCATGACAGAGGCAGTGATAATCATGTTCAGTGTCTTCCATGAGGGGGTGGAATGTCTTCGCGGGGGCCATTTCAGCTGCAACTGCCAGCCTCAGAGTAACACCTCCAGAGAACGTATATTGCTGATATAGATCCTATAATGTAGAATACCCAGACCACAAGGTCCGTGGGTCCTGTTTCAACCCATACAATTGTCTGGGCCAGTATGATGGAGTATATGCCAGTGAAAAAGCCTTCGAGAACTCCCTGAATTCGGTGCATGAGCCCCAGAAGCAGGCCCATTATAAACATCTGGAAAAGCATTGCATGTAATCCGAAATCGAGGAGGGATGGTCCAAAAATCGTGGAGGTTGTGGAGTGCCTGTAACCCAGTACAGCCTCCCCAACGATTGCCCTGGGGTCGGTGGAGTGGATGTACCCTGTCAGGGTGTAATAGAGAAGTTTGCCGCCTGTTGCACCCTGCAGGGATATTATCCTGTCAAAGACTGTGAGGGTGTAGCCTGCCCTGTAGAGGAGAAGTTCCACAGGGTTAAGGGTCCAGGTCTGCCACTCAATGGATTTAACTGCAACGTAGCCAACAAGAAGAGCTGCAACTGCAAGCGCAGAGATTAAAACTCCCAGTTCCCTCCAGGAGGGCCTGGCTGAATAGTAGAGGGTTATGGTGCCGCTGAGGAGTATGACCACCACAGTTGTCCTGTAACCTGTGAGGGCGAAGAGAATGGCCCCCATGATGAGGGGGATGTAGTATTTCCTCCGTGGATACGCTGCCAGGAGTATGTTGATGGATGGGAGGAATAACAGGTATGAGATGAACCATAACTTTGTGACAGCCCTCGCCTTGAGGTATCCGCTTAGGAGTGGGATTCCCCCCAGAAGATACAGGTTAATGGCCTGGATGAGAATTCCGGCAATCACTAACGCCACGAGGAATGGTTCAGAACCTTCATGGGTCCTTATCTTCCCTATCCTGAACCCTGATGATAGGTAAACACCTCCAATGAGGGCGACCGTTCCGGTGGCAATGTATATGATGGAAAGGGCTGAAGGTGGTTCAAGTCCCCTCAGGCCGAGTCCGGTTCCGGTCAGTGCCAGGGAAAGGTAGATTATAATGACAGCCACCACTGAGTATGGTGAAAACACATCAAACCTCATTTATGGCCCCCCCTTCTGGATCAGCAGAAATCCCTCCATGCTAAAACTCCCAGGCATTCCTTGTGAAATTTGCAGCAAACTGTGGGCAGGATGCGGCATGTATGTGGATGTAGCTTGCAAGGGATGAGCCTGATGTGATACCATCAAGGGAATCCACTATCCCCCTCCCCCGGAGGACCCTGAAGGCGAATTTTCCGCCTGAAGCCCCCAGGACCCTTGAGTAGTGGAACTCATGTCCCCTGAATTTATCACCGGCCTCTGTGATCAGGTTATCCATCACTGCCTCGGCTATCACGTAACTCAATCCCTGGACGCGTCCTGTCATTTCAGCGGGGTGTGGGAAAACACCGCACATTTCACGTTCATCGATTGAACTCATGAGGTACATGAGGCCCCCGCATTCCCCGAAGATAGGTCTCCCATCTGCATGGAACCTCTGGATGGACTTCCTCATTGAGGTGTTGGATTCAAGTTCCGCTGCAAAGATCTCGGGGTATCCCCCACCGATGTAGACGGCGTCAACATCTGGAAGCTCCTCGTCGTGTATGGGGCTGAAGGGAACCACAGATGCTGCGTTGTCCTCAAGGGCCTCAATGTTCTCCTGGTAGTAGAAGTTAAAGGCCTCGTCGATGGCAACACCTATCCTAACCCTCTTTCTGTTTCCCCTCTGCCAGAGAGGTTGCCTTTCACCCCTTATCTTCCCTGCGGAGGACATTATATCCTGAAGGGCCTCCAGGTCAATGTACTCCTCCATTGCAAGGCCCCACTTCTCGATTTGGGCTGCTATGGTATCCCTCTCAACTGCAGGGACAAGGCCGAGGTGTCTCTGTTCAACCTCGAGTTCACTGCTGCGGGGTATGCCCCCAATAACCGCTGTGCCGGTCAGTTCCTCCACGGCCCTTCTGGTCTTGAGGTAGTGCCTCCTGTTCTTGACCTGGTTCAGTATGACGCCCTCTATTTTAACCTCCCTGTCGAGGCTTCTGAATCCTAGGACCATTGCTGCAGCGCTCTTAACAAGGCTCCTTGAGTTTATTATAAGGACAACCGGAGCATCGAGTGCCTTTGCAACTGATGCCGTACTTCCTGTATCTCCTATCGGGCTTATACCCTCATATAATCCCCTTACACCCTCTATTATGCCCATCCTGGATCCTGATAATTTCATGGCCCTTGTGAATGCCTCCCTTATCTGGGCCTCTGTCATGAAGAATGAGTCAAGGTTCCTTGAGGTGTTGCCGGTGGCCATGGTATGATAGGATGGGTCTATGTAGTCTGGGCCAACCTTGAAGGGCTGCACGCCTCTACCTGAGAGCGCCTTCATTATCCCTGTTGCTATTGTGGTCTTACCAACCGCACTCCCTGTCCCTGCAAGTACAACTCTCATGTATGATGGTCAGCGCTCAATTTATTTAAATTATTTGTAACAAACAGAGAAAAATGACCGGAGCTGATGGAATGCATCAGCCCCGTAAGATACCCTGCGGCCGACAGAAGATGATGGAGTTTAGAGACTGCATCAGCACCTGATAAGGTACTTGCTCTTGCTGTGTGGGACTTTCCATATACAAGACAGAAATCCGCGTCACAGTGACTGCATACCCACATACCCTCTGGACAGGTGGGACCCTTCTCATACCTCAGTGTACCGTCCCTGCCACAGAAGGGGCAGTGGTTCCTGAAGGCAGCCCTGTGTTCAGCGTAGTCTGTGTGGAGTGAGCATGAACATCTACCCACCGATTCAACGTACTGTGAAGTTACCCTGTGGTAAGATGCTCCCACATCACGGGATGTGCGTCTGTAGACCCTGACGTGTTTCCTCTTGTAGACCTTCTTCCGGTAGTAGGCCTTTGTATGAACCCTCTTTTTCTTGTAGGTGTGCTTTGCTGCAGCAACCTTAACCGGCTTCACAGTTACAAAGTTCTTCCATCCTCCGCATCATGGGAAGCAGCCACAACTGCTGCTACCATGGAAAGGAGGAACAGGGATGTAATAAAAAATCGCTTAATTGTACCGCCTCCAATCTAGAAATACGCTTATCATTCCCTCTGGATGGTAGGAATATAACTGCGAAGCCATATATAAATATTTTGCCTCCAAATCAAAAAATAAGCCCGCATAAAACTCTTTTTTTCAATTAAAACCTTTTAATCCCTTTTCAAATATGCTGATAATGGATGTGTCATTTTTATTTCCCCTTTAAACCTCTTTGACAATCTAAATCGTCTTTTTCGAAAAATAAGTCATTTTAAGCCCCTTTCTGGTTGCGATGGTCCAATGGATTATACTGAAAGAGGCTGCAAAATCCATCTGGATCATTTAGAGGCCTGATTCGAATTTCGTGCCTGATCCGGTGGTTTAAATCGTGAAATAGCCGTTAAAATGTTCATACATCCAACTGTCATTAAAACTCATTTAATGGTTAATTTCTGGTCATCTGGCAGTCCAATCTAATGGTAAAATCTGGCAGTCCATGTACTGGTAAAATAATTAATAGAAGCCTCCACATATATACCTCCATGAGTCTCGGTGAAAGGGTCCAGGTACTAAGTGACAGCGCCCAGTTTGACCTGTGTGATTACAGTGCTGACCCATCACAGCGGAATACAGCTGTCCCTGGCATCTACTACACCAGTTACAGGGGCTGCAGGGTCCCCCTCTTCAAGGTGCTCCTCACCAACAGGTGCTGCAATGACTGCAGGTACTGTATAAACAGCTCATGCGAGATGCCGGTGGAGCTCAGCCCTGAGGAAATTGCAAGGGTATTCCTTGACTACTATGAGAGGAGATATGTTGACGGTCTCTTCCTAAGTTCCGGTGTCAGCCATGACCCGGATGAAACCATGGAGCGTCTCATAGAAACCCTCAGGATCCTCCGTCTGGAAGGCTATGGTGGTTACATACACCTCAAGATCATACCGGGATCCTCCATGGATAGCATAAAGAGGGCCATGGAGCTTGCAAGCCGTGTGAGCATCAACATCGAAACAGCCACCCCCGACGGCCTGGATGAGCTTTCATCAACCAAGGATTACGGTGTTGATATACTCCGGAGAATGAGGTGGATACACAGGTTACGGAAAAGGCACCCCGAACTTGCACCCTCAGGTCAGAGCACACAGCTCATGGTTGGGGCCGTTGATGAAACAGATGAGGATATAGTGAAAAGAGTCGGGTGGATCCATGACCGTTTCTCAATTAAAAGGGTTTACTTCAGCGGCTTCCAGCCCATGGAGGGCACTCCCCTCGAATCCAGGGATGAAGCTGATCCTATGAGGGTTCTCAGGCTTTATCAGGCAGATTCCCTCCTCAGTTCCTATGGTTTCAGTCCAGACGAACTCAGGTTCAGTGGGGGCTACCTTGACACGGACCTTGACCCGAAATATGCTGCTGCAATGGATATGGATATCTTTCCGGTTGACCTTGAGAGCGCACCCTACCATGAAATCATAAGGGTCCCCGGGATCGGTCCCAGGTCTGCCAGGAGAATAATTGAAATGCGCAGCAGGACACGCCTCACACCTGAAAGGCTCAGGAAGATGGGTGTGAGGATGAATAGGGCGGAACCATTCATATACCTTGATGGCTTCCAGTCCACACTGGCTGAATGGGGTAAAGATAGAAGGGAGTGAAGCAGCCATGGGCGATCCACGGGCGCCTAAAGTTCAGAAAACAGCTCCCATATATCCGGGTACTTATTCCTCACCGCCTGCTCTATAAGGGCAGATGCCTCCCTGCTTATGCTGAATTCTGGCTGCGTCTTTTTAAGGTACCTTAAAACAGCTGCTGATCTTGCAGACCAAAGGGTAACCCTGGGATTCTTCTTAACTTCCCGTATGACCTCCTGGATGCGTGCATCATCATCCCTTCCTGTATCTTTTTCAGGTTCCTTCCTTGTCCTTGACTGGATCAGTGCATCCAGTCCCATTCCAAGGCCCTTCTTCTGTGTCATCCTATCCCTCCATCTCAAGTATTTCAGCTGCAAGTTTCATGTAGGCCTCTGTACCTGTACTTTCGGGGTCATAGGTTATGCAGGGCTTACCGTGGCTGGGGGCCTCTGCAAGACGAACGTTCCTGGGTATCCTTGTCCTGAAGATGTTCTCCCTTTCACCGAAAAACATCTCAACCTCCCTCTGTACGTCCCTTGCAAGTCGTGTCCTTGAATCGTAGAGGGTCAGAAGTATCCCCTTTATTGGACAGGGACTCTGGAGTCGTTCTTCCACCAGGTTCATTGTCTTCAGGAGGTCTGCCATGCCCTCAAGGGCATAGTACTCTGCCTGTATGGGTATTATGACACTGTCAGAGGCCACGAGGGCGTTGAGTGTGAGTATGCCCAGGGATGGTGGGGCGTCTATGAATATGTAGTCAAAGTCATTCCTCACATCCCCCAGTGACTCCTGGAGGATGGCATGGTATCCTATCTCACTGCTGAGCTCTATCTCGGCACCGCTGAGGGAGATGTTGCTGGGTGCTATGTAGAGGTCCTGGAGCTCTGCAGGCATTATCACAGAGGACAGTGCTGCCTTTCGGCTCAGGACCGTGTATATTGTTGACTCCAGTTCTGACTTGTTTATCCCGAACCCAGTGGTTGCATTGCCCTGGGGGTCCATGTCGATTACAAGAACCCTCCTGTCAAGGAGGGAAAGTGCTGCTGACAGATTAACGGCTGTTGTTGTCTTTCCACAGCCACCCTTCTGGTTTATGATTGAAATTACCTCTCCCATCTCATCACCTGATGGATCTAAGTTATAATTTATAACTTATAAAGTATATGTGATAAGTTATAAGTTATCAGATTAAAAAATTATTAGAAGTTTATCCTCTCGGATAGTTTAACCGGTAGCGGCAGTCTTCTGAAGGGCATGCCATCTGTTTCAGCTCTGATACGTTCTATGAGTTCATCCAGGCCCATCTGAAGCTTTTCACCTGTTTCCCTCACATTGACCGTGAGTTTGCCCTCCATTTCACTGTCACCTATAACAACAACGTAGGGGACCCAGTCCTGGGCCGCATTCCTTATCTTCTTTCCGAGGGTCTCTGATCGGTCATCCAGGTCAGCCCTTATGTCAGCTGCGATAAGTTCTGATACCAGGTCACTGGCATATTCCATGTGGCGCTCTGCAATTGGAAGCACACGTACCTGGGTGGGTGAGAGCCACAAGGGCAGCATAGGTGGTTTTTCATCCATTTCAATGGCCGTCTTCTCAAGAAGGCTGCATATGACCCTCTCAATGCTGCCTGTTGGACTGCAGTGGAGGATTATTGGGTTTACCTCCTCCTCATCACTGTTAACATAGGTTATCCCGAATCTCTCACCGCTTTCAACGTCAATCTGAACTGTTGGATTCTCTATCGGTCTTCCAAGGTAGTCTATGGCTGCGAAGTCCATCTTGGCAATCCAGTAGTGCTTCCTTGATGGGAGTATCTCCAGGAGCACTGGTTTTCCGATTTTATCCGCTACTTCATGTACCCATTCCCTGTACTCCTCATAGAAGTCAGCCGTGGCCCTGAATATGACCTCATAGTTCACCTGGAGGTCCTGGCCGGTCCTCATGCACATCTCGACCTGCCTGGCGAATTCCTCAAGGGACTGATCAAGGTCAGCACATACCGTGTGGAGATCCGGCATTGTAAAGCCCCTGAGCCTCTTAAGACCAACCACCTCGCCCTTCTTTTCAAGCCGGAAGCTGTAGGTCGAGAGTTCATATATGGATGCAGGCAGGTTCTTCCAGGTCAGGAAGGAGTCTGAAAGGATCCTGAAGGCTCCGAAACAGCAGGCGTATCTCAGCATGAGCTCCTTCCTGTTCTTCATCCTGTACTGTCTTTCACCGAACTTCTCTGCATGTACCCTGATTGCCTCATCCTCGAGGTCATACATTATGGGTGTCTCAACTGGCATTGCCCCCTCACTGGTGACAAGCATGTAGACGTAGTCTGCAAGAAGATCCCTTATCAGCCTTCCCCTGGGGTACCACCGGAGGTGTCCAACGTCTGCTGATGGCTCATAGTCTGCAAGTCCCTTCTCCCTCATGAGTCTAACGTGTGGTGGTTCTTCACCAGAGGATTCAAGTTCCCCAAGCTCATATTTCACCAGGTTCTCAAGATCCCTGTTTTTGAACTCGAAGTCTCCGGGTTTAACCGTCTCTCCCCTGTGGAGTATGAACCACTCGGATTCCTCGCTCTCCTCCTCCACCTTTGGGGGCTGTGGCCTTATGCTCCTTGATAGCTCTGATAGTGGGTGACCCTTGCAGGATATCTTGAAGGCCTTGTACCACCCGAAAGGAACCCTTGAGACATCAACACCCTCGCTGCGCAGGGCTGATTCCATTCCCTCAAGGACCTCCACCGCTGTTTTGGGGGAGCTGAGCGAGGAGCTGAGGTGTGCGTAAGGGTATATCACGACGTTCTCTGCCTTAACGTCATTGAAAACCTTTATTATTTCATTAACCGCGTTTTCGATTACTGATTCAGGGTTATCCTCATCTTCGGCCTCCACTGCTGTGAAAACCACCAGGGACTCCCTGAAATCTCCCTGCATCTTATCTTCAGGGATTTCCTCTGCTATCCCTGTTTTATTCTTTGTCTCGTATTTCAAGTAATCAGAGTGAATTAACAGTATCCTCATGCCATCACCTTGGTAAGAATAACTAATGTTATTGTTTTTAAGGTGAGGGTTTTTAAATATTGCTCCGGTGGATCTTTAAACCCATAGTAATGTTCAGATGATGACCCTTAAGGGATCTCCTGGACCTCTTTAATGAGGTACATTCCGTGCTGATTGAAATGGAAATGTCCTGTCTCTGCGATTGAAAGGATCTTAAGGTGACCTCCCGGCATCCCCCTTCCATACCGTGTCGAATATCCGGGCATAGTTCTCTGCGATCTCAGGGTACTGGTTCCATATCCCGATGGCGGTTTCAGGGATGGGTGCACCATCGGGTGTGAAGCGTGAGAATATCCACATCATCTCCTGTGAATCCCGGACAAGCATCCTTACAGGGGGTATTTTCCTCACCTCAACCTCACCGGGTACATCAATTAAGTCCCTGGCCATGATCCTCACCTCAACTCCACGATCGGTTATTCTATCAAGGGCCGGGCGGAGTGCTTTTATTTCATCCCTGAATATGAAGCCCATCCTCATCTTGAGTTCCTTCCTTGAACGGGATATTATCTCCAGTTCCTTCTTCACAATCTTCTCCTGTCCATGGATGAGCCATACAGGTGTCGGTACCCTGGCAACCCTGTCCTCATAGATTTCGGTAAGCCTGGACATGGCCTCATCAAGTTTTTTGATGATCCTACCCTTCTCCCTCCTGAACACCTCTGAGGGTGGCACCACATGGTACCTCATGGGTTTACCCCTCTCAACCTCCACGAAGCCCCTGTCTGAGAGCTGCCTCAGGACCTCATAGACCCTTGATCTTGGAATGCCCGAGACCTCGGCAACCTCCACTGCCCTGGCAGATACTAGCGAGACCATTGCAGTGTAGGCTGAGGCCTGATAATCTGTCAGATCCATGATCTTCAGGGCTTCATTAACACCTCTATCCATAAACACACCTCACTCGTTATATCCGTGAATTCCGTCGCCTCCCCATCCACACCTATCTGTTACATTTTATACTGAAATAGTGACAAAAATTATATATAATTTACTGCCAGTTTTTAATATGGTGATTGAAAATGAAGTACCGCTGCAAGGTATGTGACTACATATATGATCCGGACGTGGGTGACCCCCGCTCAGGTATAGAACCCGGGACACCCTTTGAGGAACTTCCGGATGACTGGCTCTGCCCTGTGTGCAACGTGGGCAAGGACCAGTTTGAACCCCTCAGGGGTGAAATAAAACGCGTGCGACCTGAGGATATAGACATGTTCTGTTATCAGTGCTCCCAGACCGTCCGTGGAAGGGCCTGCACAATCAGGGGAGTCTGTGGAAAGGAACCAACAGTTGCCAGACTCCAGGACAACCTTCTATTCGCAATAAAGGGAATTTCAGCCTATCTCTACCATGCCAGGGAACTCGGATACACTGATGAGGAGGTGGACGCCTTCCTTGAGAGGGGATTCTATTCAACCCTCACAAACGTTAACTTCGATGCCGGGGAATTCATAGACCTTGCCCTTGAAGCAGGTGAGATGAACATCAGGACCATGAAGCTCCTGAAGAAGGCCCACATTGACACCTACGGGGAACCCGAGCCCACCGAGGTGAGGGTGGGGGCCCTTGAAGGTCCCGCCATAATCGCAACCGGCCATAGCCTCAGGGCCCTCGAGGAGCTTCTGAAGCAGACCGAGGGTACCGGCATAAACATCTACACCCATTCAGAGCTCCTGCCAGCCCATGGCTACCCTGGACTCAGGAAGTACCCCCATCTTGCCGGCCAGCTTGGAGGCCCATGGTTCGACCAGAAGGACACCTTCTCACGCTACACTGCGGCCATACTTGGAACATCTAACTGTGTCCTGCTTCCCCGCGACGATTACAGGGATCGCATGTTCACCTGTGGTGTTGCAGCCCTGCCCGGAGTTGAACACCTGGAGGGTTATGACTTCAGTCCCCTCATAGATAAGGCCCTTGAACTACCCCCACTCAGTGAAGAGGATGCCACGACCCTAACAACAGGATTCGGGTTATCAACCATACTCTCACTGGCAGATAAGATCAGGGAGCTGGTTGAGGATGGTAAGATAAGGAGATTCTTCCTTGTGGGTGGCTGTGACTCCCCTCTCCCCGGGGCAAAATACTACACCGAGTTCGTGAGAAAACTGCCAGAGGACACCGTTGTCCTTACACTGGCCTGCGGAAAGTACCGGTTCAACTCCATGGACCTGGGTGACATCGAGGGGGTCCCGAGGCTCATAGACCTCGGGCAGTGCAACGATGCCATAGTGGCAGTTGAACTCGTTGAGGCCCTCAGCAACCTCTTCCAGATGGATATAAATGAGCTGCCACTCAGCATAATCCTCAGCTGGATGGAACAGAAGGCAGCCGCCATACTCTGGAGCCTCCTATCACTGGACCTCAGGGGCATGTACATCGGTCCAATCCTGCCTGGCTGGGCCAACGAGGACATAGTGAAGTTCCTGGTTGATAACTATGACCTCACACCAATAGGTGACCCTGAAGAGGATATCAGGAAGATACTGGGGTGATTTAACTGGATCTCACAGGAAAGGTGATGAAGATCAGCGACCTCATCGATTACCAGGACGACTCGGTGGTCAGCAGGGAGATAATCCGCAAAGAGACAGGTACAGTTACCCTCTTTGCCTTTGACAGGGGTCAGGGCCTCAGTGAGCACACCGCCCCCTTCGATGCCATGGTACAGGTCATTGATGGTGAGGCCGAAGTCACCATAAGCGGAGAGAAGCACCGCCTGGTTGCAGGTGAGATGATAATCATGCCTGCAGAAAAGCCCCACGCCGTGATGGCTGTGAAACCCTTCAAGATGCTCCTCACCATGATAAGGTCCTGATCCAGGTCAATAAAACAGCAACAACCAGTCTCCTGATCTATGTTAAGAGAACAGCCAGTAACCCGGCTGTTATGATTGCAACGAAAAGGGTCCCCACCCTTTTCCCGAATTTTTTTGTTCCAAGAACAAGGGCTATTCCCCCCTTTATCAGGGTGTTTGAGACCCCCGCCAGTGTTATGGCGGCTGCAGCAGTTGATTGTGAGATGGAGCCCCCTGCTGCAAGGATTGACATGCTCACAGTTATTGCATCAACATCAGCAACACCTGAGATCACACTGGCCACAAGTACACCCCCACGGCCAAGATAGACACTGGCAGCCTTTGATATGAAGAGTATTGCAAGGAATAGGGCCCCGAATATTAGGGCCGGTTTGACAGAGAAGGGATTTTCAATCTTGATGTCTGAATCGATCCCTGATGATGACCTCATGAACATGGCTGCAAGCATAACACCCAGAACACCCATTGCAAGCATGGGAGGGGCCACATAACCCACAAGTGAGGAGTTAACAACTGAGACCTCCAGCAGTATCCTGAAGAACATCATGGAACTTGAAATGACCGCCGCGAATACCGCTGGTCCCATAAGGTCCTCCGAATCCCTCACCCTCCCTGCCATTGCAGTTACAACTGCAGTGCTTGAAACCAGGCCCCCTATGATCCCTGTAGCCCCAAGGCCCCTTTCGGGTCCGGCTATTTTCATGGCTATGTATCCAGCATAACTTATTGCAGATATGAAAACCACCATGAGCCAGACCTGGTAGGGATTGAAGACACCCCAGGGGCCAGTTGCGGTGTCAGGAAGGAGGGGGAGGATTACGAAGGCTATTATCAGGAACTTTATGGTGTCTATCATCTCCCTCTCACTTATCCTCCTCACTGCAACGTGTATGTACCTCTTCAGGGCCAGAATGGCCGTTACTATGATTGAGAGCATCACCGCCAGCCGGTAGTCATATGCAACACACATGGCCCCCAGGAGAAATGTGACAAGGGCAGCCACCTCCCCGGTTACCCCGATATCACCGCCCTCCCTGGTGCTTGCCGTGTAACTTACGACTATGAGGAGGATGATCCCAAGGAATGCCACAGGGAACGCCAGGAAAAACTTCCCTGAAAGATATGCTGACAGTGCCCCTACAAGTGATATGAGCATGAAAGTCCTTATACCTGCAAATTCTGTCCTCTTGATCCGCCGCTCCCTCTCAATACCCACCAGCGCACCTATTGCAAGGGCTATCAAAAACTTAATTACCGGGAAGTCCATGTTATAATATATGGCAGTAACTTTAATATTAATTATCCCCCAATATTTAATAATAATCGGGTTGATGATAATAATGGTGATTCCATGAAGAGTGATACAATAAAGAGGGGAATCCAGAGGGCACCCCACCGATCCCTCCTGAGGGCCTGCGGCCTGACAGATGATGACTTCGAGAAACCATTCATAGGTATAGCCAACAGTTACACTGACATAGTCCCCGGGCACATCCACCTGAGGGAACTTGCAGAGGCTGTTAAGGAGGGTGTGAATGCGGCGGGGGGTGTCGCATTTGAATTCAACACCATGGCGATATGTGATGGAATAGCCATGAACCACGACGGGATGAAGTACTCCCTGGCCTCAAGGGAGATAGTTGCAGACACCGTGGAGAGCATGGCCATGGCCCATGCCCTTGACGGCCTGGTGCTGCTTCCAACCTGTGACAAGATAGTCCCGGGGATGCTCATGGCAGCGGCCAGACTTGACATACCGGCCATAGTCGTGACCGGCGGGCCAATGCTCCCTGGAGAATTTAAGGGAAGGAAGGTGGACCTCATAAACGTTTATGAGGGTGTTGGAGCAGTCAGCGCAGGTGAGATGTCAGAGGATGAACTGGAAGAACTCGAAAGATGCGCCTGCCCGGGGCCAGGATCCTGTGCGGGTCTATTCACAGCCAACACCATGGCATGCCTGACAGAGGCCCTGGGCATGAGCCTTCCTGGCTGTGCAACCGCCCACGCCGTAAGTTCACGTAAGAGGCAGATCGCAAGGCTTTCAGGTAAGAGGATAGTCGAAATGGTGCAGGAAAATCTGAAGCCAACCATGATAATGAGTCAGGAGGCCTTTGAGAATGCGGTTATGGTTGACCTCGCCCTGGGGGGTTCAACAAACACCACACTCCACATCCCGGCCATCGCAGCTGAGATCGATGGACTCAACATCAACCTGGACCTCTTTGATGAGCTGAGCAGGGTAATACCCCACATAGCATCAATCTCCCCGGCAGGTGAACACATGATGCTGGACCTTGACCTGGCAGGCGGGATACCGGCCGTCTTAAAAACCCTGGAGGACCATATAAACAGGGAATGTGTAACATGCACAGGAAGAACAGTCCAGGAGAACATTGAGAATGTGGAGGTTGGAGACAGGGACGTCATAAGGCCCCTTGACAGTCCAGTCCACAGTGAGGGCGGTCTTGCAATACTCAGGGGTAACCTGGCGCCCAGGGGATCGGTCGTGAAACAGGGAGCCGTTGCAGAGGACATGATGGTTCATGAGGGTCCCGCGAAGGTCTTTAACAGTGAAGATGAATGCGTGGAGGCCATATTCGGTGGCAGGATAGATGAGGGTGATGTGATCGTCATACGCTACGAGGGGCCCAAGGGAGGACCCGGCATGAGGGAGATGCTCAACCCGACATCTGCGATTGCAGGCATGGGCCTTGAAAGGGTTGCCCTTATAACCGATGGAAGGTTTTCAGGTGGTACAAGGGGCCCCTGTGTTGGCCATGTATCGCCTGAAGCCATGGAGGACGGTCCCCTTGCCGCGGTGAATGATGGGGACATCATCAGAATAGATATACCCTCAAGAAAACTTGAGGTTGACCTTAGTCCCCGGGAAATTGAGGAGAGACTCCAGAGTGCAGTTAAACCCCGCCGCAGTGTTAAGGGATGGCTTGCACGTTACCGTAAACTGGCAGGGTCCGCAGATACAGGTGCAGTACTCAGATAGGTGTCCATATGAACGACAGACGCGAAGTAATTGAGGCAGCCGCGTACCTCCTTCTACTTGTGCTGGCAGTGGTTGCCTCCCAGCACATGAACGTGGTTGTATCAGGGAGCATGGAACCCGTCTTCTACCGTGGAGACATCGTCATAATCGAGAAGACCAGCTTCTTCGGGGTCCAGGAGATGGACCCTGAAAGCATCAGAAAGGGTGACATAATCATCTATGACGCCACCTGGTTCCCTGAACCAGTGATACACCGGGTCATAGGCGTTGAGACTGACAGAAACGGGGCCAGATATTATATCACAAAGGGTGATAACAACCAGGACCCGGACCCGGCCCCTGTCTATCCATCACAGGTTGAGGCGAGGGTGCTGACGGTGGGTTCACAGCCCCTCATGATACCCAGGGTTGGATACATAACACTCTGGCTTAAGGGACTCTGAATAAGGCAGGTGAAGAGATGTTCAGGTACATTGAAAAAGAGGCTAGGGATTCAATAACAGCGGCACTTGAAAAGCTCGGAATAAAGGTACCCCCGGAAATAAAACTGGAGGAACCACCAAACCCCCAGCTCGGGGACCTTGCATCCACAGTATCCTTCGAACTTGCAGGTGAACTCAGAAGGGCCCCCATTGAAATAACGGCGGATATAATGTCTGTGATAGAAACCCCTGAAATATTTGAGACCATTGAATCCAAGGGGCCCTACATCAACTTTTTCGTCGATTACGGCAGATTCTCCAGCAGACTACTGGAGTCCATCCAGGATGACTACGGTTCACATCCCTCCCGGGAGGAGAGGGTGATCCTCGAACACACCTCGGCCAACCCCAACGGCCCCCTTCACATAGGCCATATAAGGAACGCCATCATAGGGGATTCCCTTGCAAGGATACTGAGGATGGCTGGCTACGACGTCGAAACCCAGTACTATGTTAATGACATGGGGAGACAGATCGCCATGATAGTCTGGGGCCTGCTGAACCTCGATAGAGACCTTGAGGACTACCCCGGGGATAAGATGGACCACAGGGTAGGTAAACTCTACTTCGAGGTCAACCAGAGGCTACAGGAAAATCCAGGGATCAGAGACGAGGTGGATGAACTAATAAGGAAGTATGAGGCAGGGGAGAACGAGGAGCTATTCAGAAAGGTTGTTGAGTACTGCCTCAGCGGAATGGAGGAGACCATGAAAAGGCTCCACGTTCACCACGACCGCTTCGTATGGGAGGGCCAGTTCGTAAGGGATGGTACCGTTGACAGGGTGATAGAATCCCTCAGGAAAACCGGTTACACCGGCGAGAACGACGTCCTATACCTCGACCTTGAGGAATTCGGCCTGGAGAAGGAACTGGTGCTCACACGGTCAGATGGAACCTCCCTCTACTCAACCAGGGACATAGCCTACCACCTCCAGAAGTCAGAGGAGGGGGATGTTATCATCGATGTCCTTGGATCGGACCACAAACTTGCAGCCGAGCAGGTGGGAATTGCAGTGGAACTCCTGGGAGGTAAAAGACCCGAGGTCATATTCTATGAGTTCATAACACTCCCTGAGGGTTCAATGTCAACCAGGAGGGGTGTGTTCATATCCGTGGATGAGCTTATGGATGAAGCCCACAGCAGGGCCCTTGATGAGGTTAAAAAGCGGCGGGATCTTCCCGATGATGTTGCAGATGATATTGCAGAGTCCATCGGCAACGGTGCCATAAGGTACTACATAGCAAGGCTCTCACCCGAGAAGCACATCGTATTCCGGTGGGATGATGCCCTCAGCTTTGAGCGTGGCTGTGCATCCATCCAGTACGCCCATGCAAGGGCATGTAAACTCCTTGAGAAGGCGTCATTCACTGGTGAGGAGGATATTGAAGATGGATGGGAACCCGAAGGTGATGAGAGAGAACTTGTCCGTCTTCTTGCACGTTTCCCTGTGGTGGTTGAAGAATCTGCACTTGCAAGGAGGGTTCACCCTGTGGCACAGTATGCCCAGGACCTTGCAAATACCTTCAACAGTTTCTACAGGTCCACTCCTGTTATAGGATCTGATTTTGAGGGTGCACGCCTTAGACTTGTTGATTCTGTTAGAAAAACCATCAGGAACGCCCTCAATCTCCTGGGAATCCATGCCCCGGAGACCATGTAGGATCACTTCGGATCCTTCATTAAAATTTTTTTGAGTGGCCTGGAATCTTTGGACTGGATCACGATCATAAGGTTTTTCTATTAAAACTAATTGACGGATGAAAAATTCCTTTAAACATGCATCACTGCCACTCCAGGAATATGATCCTGCCATACATCCCTGTGTCACGATTCTGGGGTCCTGAATGAATATGATAAGGTTTTAATGAGCTTTAAGCCCATAAACCTGCTGAGTGGAACTCATATATCTCCCATGAGCCAGTGCATTATGGCCTTCTGGGCATGGAGCCTGTTTTCTGCCTGATCCCAGACAACCGAATGGGGACCGTCAATAACCTCGGCTGTTGTCTCCTGGCCCCTCACAGCCGGCAGGCAGTGCATGAATATGGCTTCGGGAGCTGCAAGTTCCATGAGCTCCATATTCACCTGGTATGGTCTGAAGACCTCTAAACGGTCCTCAGCCTCGTCTTCGTATCCCATACTCACCCAGACATCGGTGTAAACCACGTCGGCCCCCCTGACAGCCTCGGAGGGATCATGAATTACCCTTATCCGTGAACCTGTCTCATCTGCTATTTTCCCTGCCATCTCCCTGATGCCGGGGTCAGGTTCATAGCCGGGGGGGCAGGCAACATCCATGTCCATCCCAAGGGTGGCTGTTATGAGGAGGAGAGAGTGGCAGACATTGTTACCATCACCCACAAAAACCAGCCTTCCATCGAATCCCCCCAGCTTCTCCCTGATGGTCTGCATATCGGCCAGGGCCTGGCATGGATGTTCCAGGTCTGTCAGACCATTGATGACCGGGACAGATGCCTCGCCTGCAAGTTCAACCACATCGGAGTGGCTTATGGCCCTTATCATTATTCCATCAACGTATCTGCTGAGTGTCCTTGCTGTATCAGCTATTGGTTCGCCCCTTCCAAGCTGAAGGTCCGATGCAGAGAGGTAGAGGGGCTGAGCTCCCATCTGGAATGCCCCAACCTCAAAGGATACCCTGGTCCTTGTTGATGACTTCTCAAAGATCATGGCAAGTGTTTTACCCCTGAGGACCTTTTCCCTGATCCTCCCCTCCTTGTAGTCATCTGCGAGGTCAAGGAGGTCCACCACGTTATCCATGTCACATACAGATAGAAGGTGCTTCATCTGCCCAACTCCCTCAGGACCGCAGGTCCTCCATGTGTTTAATCCTCTTCTCAACGAGTTCCCTGGTACCTATATCCCTCCTGTGGTAGAGCCTTCCCTTCACATGGGCCGTTGCTTCCTCACAGAGCTCCTCTGCAGAGTATATGTCATCTGCAGGGGCCACGAGTGCAAGTGCACGGGATGATGATGTGTATATGTGATCATCCTCCTGGTTCACAGCCGCATAATAGGTTATGACGCCCATATCCTCTATTTTCTTCTCGTCAACCTTTATCTCGGCGCCGGCAACACCTGATTCAGGGTAGCCCTCAGGTACCAGATACTTGCAGACCGTTGCAAGGTTCATGAAACTTGCTGATTTAAGGTTTCCGTCCACTATACCCTCACATATTTCCAGCATGCTGGATTCAAGTAATGGGAGCACGTTCATTGCCTCAGGGTCACCGAATCGTGCATTGTACTCTATGAGTTTCGGGCCATCTGCAGAGAGCATGAACTGACCATAAAGTATGCCCCTGTAGGGCCCTGTCTCCTTCCTTATGGCATCAACCGTCCTCTGCATTATTTCCACGGCGTCTTCATAGTCCTTCTGTGTCAGGAATGGAAGAAGCCCGTCTGAGTCAGAATATGATCCCATCCCTCCTGTTATGGGGCCCTGGTCGCCCTCATAGGCGTGGGGGTGGTCCTGGACTGCTGGCATTGGCACTATGTGTTCACCGTCGGAGAAGGCCTGTACAGTGAATTCCTCTCCAACAACCCGCTCCTCTATCACCACACTGGGATGACCGCCTATCCTTTTCTCAATGACCTCTGTTGCGTATTTGAGGGCCTCCATGTTATCCCTGAGGTGTTCTCCAACTATCTTGACGCCCTTTCCTCCTGTGAGGCCGACTGGCTTTACAACTGCCTCCCTGTCAAAGTCTTCCATGAATTCACGTAGCTCCTCAGGGTCACTGAAGACCCGGTAGGTTATTGACCCCGGTATTCTGTAATCCTCAAAGAGTTTGCGCATGAATGATTTATCTGTTTCGATGCGGGCTGCATCCCTGGTGGGTCCCACCGAGGGTATACCTGCCTCCTCAAGGGCGTCCACCAGTCCAGCCTCAAGGGGGGCCTCCGGCCCTATGAATGCCATGTCAACTCCCTTCTCTGATGCGAACCTGACCACCCCTTCGGTGTCAACTTCAGGAGCAACAGTGAATTCCCTGGCGAGCCTTGATATACCCGGGTTTCTGTTACCCATCACAGAGTATATGGTTGCTTCATCTGCCAGTGCACTGCATATGGCATGTTCCCTTGCTCCTGTTCCCACAACAAGTATTTTCATCGGATAATCCTCCTGGAAATTGATAAGGTTAAATCTCCCTATTGTTTTATATAATCTTAGCACTTATTTGAAAGTATATATTTTATAGGAAATATGTCATTAATAATAATGACAGATTCCGTTCAAGGTGTTTCCAATGAAAGGTGGCCAGGCAATAATCAGATCACTTCTGGATCAGGGAGCAGACACCGTATTCGGATACCCCGGTGGACAGTTACTGCCACTCTATGATATGCTCTATGATTCTGAACTTAAACACATCCTCGTAAGACATGAACAGTGCGCAGCACACGCTGCAGACGGATATGCAAGGGCCTCAGGAAGGGTGGGGGTCTGCATAGCTACCTCCGGTCCCGGGGCAACAAACCTTGTAACAGGCATTGCAACGGCCTACATGGACTCAGCCCCCATCGTGGCCATTGCAGGTCAGGTCCCAACACACCTCATTGGAAATGATGCATTCCAGGAGGTGGACATGATAGGGATAACCATGCCCATCACCAAGCACAGTTTCCAGCCATCAGACGCCAGCGAGATACCTGCAATTGTCAGGGCAAGCTTCCACATAGCAAAGACAGGACGGCCAGGACCGGTTGTTATAGACCTCCCCAAGGATATACAGGAACAGGAGATCATGGAGGAGGTTGATGACCTGGAGCTCCCAGGGTACAGGCCCAATGTAAAGGGCCACCCCCTCCAGATAAAGAGGGCCGCTGAACTCATAAGGAGGTCAGAAAAACCCGTCATACTTGCTGGTGGAGGAGTTATAATATCAGGGGCGTCCAGGGAGATAAAGGAATTATCAGATCTCATAAAGGCCCCGGTGACAACAACACTCCTTGGTAAGGGTTCCTTTCCTGAGGACCACCCTTCAGCCATGGGTATGCTCGGCATGCACGGCCGCAAGGTGGCGAACCTGACAGTGGACGAATGCGACTGCCTCATAGCCGTTGGATGCAGATTCTCAGACCGTACAACAGGGAACGTTGCAGAATTCGCCCCCAACGCCAGGATAATACACGTCGACATCGACCCCGCTGAGATAGGTAAGAACGTTGGAGTTGATGTCCCCATCGTTGGAGATGCAGGAAACGTCCTCAGGGAACTCATAGCAAAACTCAAAAAATATGAGAAGAGGGACAGCCAATGGCTTGAAAGCGTCCAGAAATTCCGCGCCGATTGCATGCCAAGGATGAGCTATGATGATGTGCCCCTGAAGCCCCAGCAGGTTATAAAGGAGATAAGCCAGGTCCTTGATGACGAGACAGTCGTTACAACGGATGTGGGACAGAACCAGATGTGGATGGCCCACTTCTACACGTCCCGTGCCCCCAGAAAGTTCATATCATCAGGAGGCCTTGGAACAATGGGCTTCGGTTTTCCAGCCGCCATAGGTGCCAAGGTGGCGCTACCTGATAGTGACGTTGTTGCAGTGTGCGGTGACGGCGGATTCCTCATGGTCTGCCAGGACCTTGCAACCATAAGGGAATACGACATCCCGGTGGTGATATGTATCATGGACAACAGGCACCTTGGAATGGTGGCGCAGTGGCAGCGCCTCTTCTATGATGAGAGAATGTCCCATACACACCTGGGCGAAGTTCCGGACTTTGTGAAGCTGGCTGAATCATTTGGAGTGGATGCTGAGAGGATAGAAAAACCCGGTGAAACCTCTGAAGCTCTTTCAAGGGCAATAAGGTCTGGTGAACCTGCCCTCCTTGATATAGTGATAGATCCTGATGAGATACTCCCCATGGTCCCCCCCGGCTGTGGTCTCACCGAGATAGTGGGGGAGTACCGGGTTGAAAGGGAGGACCCCCAGGAAATTAAATACTCCCCAGGGAAGGAGGATGGTGATTGAGATGGAACCCGATACCCATATCATAAGCGCCCTCGTGGAGCACAAACCAGGAGTGCTCCAGCGAGTTGCAGGACTCTTCACAAGACGTGGATTCAACATTGAAAACATAACGGTCGGGGAATCAGAAACCCCCGGCATTGCCAGGATGACCATAATCGCCAGGGGCGACGACAGGGTGCTTGAGCAGATAACAAAGCAGCTGAACAAGCTTATAGACGTCATAAAGGTCAGGGACCTTGAACCCGCGGCAACTGTTAAGAGGGAGCTCTGCATGGTCAAGGTCCACGCCCCATCAGAGAGTGAAAGGTCAGAGATAATACAGTACACCAACATATTCAGGGGGAGGATAGTGGATGTGAGTCCCGATGCCCTGACAGTTGAGGTTACAGGGGACTCTGAAAAGATAGACGCCTTCCTGGAGCTTCTGAGGAACTTTGGAATAAAGGAACTCACAAGGACAGGGCCAACTGCAATGTCCCGTGGAAGCAGGACAATGTGATGCTCAATGCGGAAAAATTCCGGATCAGACCGAGACTCCCATAAATTTTATTTTAAATGAGCTGTTAATTAGAACTTGAGGAGGTTTTTTATGAAGATCTACTATGAAAATGACATTGACATGGAGATACTAGCAGATAAAAAGATAGCGGTTATAGGTTACGGGAGCCAGGGCGAAGCCCAGGCCAGGAACATGGCTGACAGCGGACTCAACGTGATAGTTGGACTCAGAAGGGGGGGTAGCTCCTGGAAGAAGGCCCATGATGATGGCATGAATGTCATGACCATCGAGGACGCCTCAAGGGAGGCCGACATCATACACATACTCATACCCGATGAGATACAGGAAACCGTTTTCGAACAGTCAATAAGGCCCTACCTCAAGGAGGGTAACACCATATCCTTCTCACATGGATACAACATACACTACGGCTACATAAAGGCACCCGAAGGAGTCAACGTTACAATGGTGGCCCCGAAGGGTCCGGGTGCCATGGTAAGGAGGACCTACCTTGAGGGCTTCGGCATACCCGGCCTTGTGGCTGTTGAGGTTGATGCAACAGGCGATGCAATGGAGCAGGCACTTGCAATGGCAAAGGCATGTGGACTTGCCAGGGCAGGGGTCCTTGAGACGACCTTCAGGGAGGAAACAGAGACAGACCTGTTCGGTGAGCAGGCTGTGCTCTGTGGTGGTGTCACAGAACTCATAAACACGGCATTCAAAACCCTTGTGAGAGCCGGTTACCAGCCAGAGATAGCCTACTTTGAAACCTGCCATGAACTCAAACTCATAGTGGACCTCATCTATGAGAGGGGATTCAGGGGGATGTGGCACAATGTGAGTAACACCGCAGAGTTCGGCGGCCTTACAAGGAGAGGAAGGATCATAACAGAGGAGACTGAGAAGGAAATGGATGAGATCCTCAAGGAGATCCAGAACGGTAAATTCGCCAAGGAGTGGGCCCTTGAGAACAGGGCGGGTGCCCCCATGCTCAAGAGGATGAGGAAGCTGGAGAGTGAACTGGAGATAGAGGAAGTCGGGTCAAAGCTGAGGAAACTCTGCGGACTCGAGAAGTAAACCCCCTTAACCTCTTTCAGGTGGTTGGTTTGGTATTCGTGGGTATGGACCATGGGACCACGGGTGTCTCCTTCACCATCCTCGGTGATGATGCTGAACACTTCAAGATAGGGAGGGAGGACCTATCAGCAGGTAGAGCCTCTGCCCTTGATGAACTCAAAGATAGGGTTCCCCTCAACGAGATAGACCTCATGGCAATAACCTATGCCATGGGTGACGCCATAAGCACCATAAAGCCCATTGAGAGGGTGAAGAACAGGGGTATAATCTCCATTGGAGGGGCAGGTAAGGTCACAGGCGGTGGAACAGCAGTATACAGTGAAATCGAATCATCGGGGATACCCACCCTCCTCATACCTGGCCTCCACCGGAACACGCCCTGCCTTGATGAAAGGTTCAGGGCAGCCTACTCCCACCATGCGAGCCCCGAGAAGGTGAGTATCTGCTACAATGCATACCTTGAGACCGGCTGGGAGAATATGATTGTATCGGACATAAGTTCAAATACCGTCACGATGCTGATACAGGATGGCAGGATAGTCGGTGCCCTGGATGCATGTGTAGGTGCCATGGGAGTTATACACGGACCCCTTGACCTTGAAATGCTCAGGAAGATAGACGATGGTGAGAAAACAGCGAATGAGTGTTTTTCACATGCAGGAGCAGTTAAGATAGCAGGTATCGACACAAAGGTCTCAAGGGCCAGAGAGGAACTCCTTGAGATGTACCTTGCAGGTCGGGATGAGGCGAGGCTTGCCCTCGATACCATGCTGATGACCATTGCCATGGAGATATGGGGACTTGCAGGTATCTCCAGTGGAATCGATGGAATCGTCCTCACGGGATCTGTTGGTGCCATGAGGGAACCCTATGACTTCTATGAAAAGCTGAAGGATATGGTGAAGGAAATCGCAGATGTAAGGTGTACGGATCCCACCTCAGGCTCCATGGGAAGTGCCCAGATAGCAAGAGACATATATAATGGTAAAAGGGAGATCCTTGGAATAGAGGTGGAGGTTTAGCTACCAGTTCTTTGCCAGATAAAATCAGTGACTACTTATTCCATGGCTATGAAGGCTATCTTGGTGCCCTTAATAAACTGGAGACCCTCTTCTGTCTGTAGAACCGTGTTAAGGTAGTTGTCGATTGATATGAGTTTTCCCCTTGTCTCTTCATTGTTCTTCAGGGTGAGTAGAACGTTCTTATTTTTAAATTTCAGAAACTGTTTGTTAACCCTGAATTCCTTGTCACTGCCCTTCATTATTAATCCCCTTAACTGATTTAGTAATCATATAATGATTCACATATATATAGTTCACAGCCTTAAATCTCCAGCACGGACCAGACACCTGTAATGATTCACATACACTTCACAGGCTTACTCCCTCAGCACAGACCACTGCCCATCTAAGGTAACGCAGCCACCAGACACAGACTATTCCCATGCTATCCTCAGGAGTACTGTTAAAGCTGCAAACTGGCATATATTAACACTCAGAACAGGAAATCCGATTCCATGACCCCGGAATCCTTCCCTCGTTATCATGAAGATTATGAATATTGTGTTCTGCAATATAAGAAGGACTGTGAAGGCCACCAGTCCCAGTGTGAAGCTGGACTTTATCTTCCTGTAGCTTGAAAGATAAATTCCGAGAAGGATCATGAGAAGGAAAACATTCAAAAGCCCCACTATTATGGCCAGGAACGTGAAGTTCTGGTCCTGAATGAAATCATGGGCACCCCTTCCCCTCATTCGCACACCTCGATTCTGCTCCATATCTCCTCAAAGAGGGGGTAATTATCCTCCATTACATCTGAAAGAAAGTACATTTTACCATACCTCTCCCCCGAGGATACTATGATCTTATTCTTCTCAAGGACCCTCAGATGATGCTGAACTGTCTTGTAGTCAAGTCCCAGTGCCTCGGCCAGCTGGTTGTTATTGTATGGTCTCTCATGCAGCATCCGGATTATCCTCCCACGGTTGTGACCTCCCCTTGTACCTGCAAGAAGCCACCATAACAACCTCTTCATAGGGACCACATTCAAGTTCTGGATGGAGTTATGGTGGTCCCTCCAGATATCACTTTCTTATTCACCGGTGAAGCAGCGTCTTTGATATGCTGCTCCAGCTGATTATCAACTGGCTTTCTGAGTGCAGAATGTTGATCTCCGCCTGAAATCCGCTCTCGGCCGCGCCATTGCAGCTGCCAGAGAGGAATTCATGTTTTAAGGGGATGATATCTGATTTTTGATGTGCCTGAAAATCCCCCTGAATTGCTTCCAGTATATGTGTATGTGGATTAATGTTCCTATGACCATGAGGATTGCCAGTTCGGCGTGCCAGTAGGTAAACGATGGGTTAAGAGCCGTTTTTATGCCGAAGCGTATGAAGAGGAGGAGGAGAACCCCTGTGACTCCAGTCCCTGCATAGCCAGCTGTCAGGATAATATTCCAGATCCTCCTGTGCACTGATCCCCTGATACGGCCACTCCCCATCAGGTAGAGTGTGATCATATAAGCCGCGATCAGGATGAGGCTCAGGGGTATGAGATGATAATCTGTGGTGGGTTCCTCCACTGAGGGATGCTGCAGTGTTTCATCTGGAGCATCAACCCCCACACTGTGACCTGAATCGTCTGAAGCCGCCGTGGAATCATCTGAGGTGCTCTGATCATTAGAGCTGTCCCGGGATGTATCACCAGAGGTGCTGTAATCTGTGGTTGACTGTGATAGGTCACATATCCCGTCTCCGTTAAGATCCGTGAACCTGGGGCACTGTCCTGGGTAGGGGTCATTCACAAGTCCATAGGGACAGGAAGCACTACATGCTACGCCAGCCGCCATGATACCTGCGAAGGGCAATACCCCGGTTAGAGTTCTTAAAATTCTCCTGATTCTCATTTTCCCACCCCAATTATTCTCTTCAAACTCCCCCTGTAGCAGTGAAAGTGGAAAACTGTGAGGGGTATGAGCGCAATCCCGGCCTCCACGTGCCAGTAGAGCAGCTGCGGGTTGAGGTAAAACTTCACACCGGCTTCAGTAAGCAGCATGAGGACGAAGCCCCCAATTCCGGATATGGTAAATGCCAGCAGTATTACGAGATTCCAGAGGTTCACATGAAGGGCCCTGCCTATAAAACCCGTCCTGTAGAGTAAATAGGTGACCATATAAAGTCCCGTGACGGGTATTGCCGGTAAAATACTGTATCCCATCCTGTTATCACCTTTAAGTTCTCTTTTTATAATGGATGGGTATGCCTCTTAAAAGAAATTTTTCCGGATTTAGACCCAGATCTCCACCAGATTCACAGGTATAACAGGTCACGGTTGGGACCTGGATGGCTGTGGATAAAAAATTTTTAAAAATTAGTTCCATGCTCTAATCAAGCCAGCCCTCCATTGAGTCAGGGCCTGCTGTGCAGTCGAGTGATATGGGGGTGAGGGTGGCGGTGTTTTCAGCCTTAAGTGTGTGGACATCTGTACCCGGAAGGTCTGTACCTGCAGGGTCACCATCTATCCAGTAGTATGGGCGTCCACGGGGATCCAGCCTTTTCTTTATGTGAACATTGTACATCCGGTCCCCCAGCCTCGTGAGCCTTATCTCATCGCTTGCTGGATGAGAGGGGACATTCAGATTCAGGAAGTCAACACCCTCAGGGAGTCCCCTCCTGAGTATCCTCGATGCAACCCTCCCTGTGAGTTCAGCTGCCAGTGAAAAGTCAACGTCAACATGGCCGTCATGGAACTTGATATCACCCCGTCTCACTTGGAGAGAAACTGCCAGGGATGGCACCCCATGCACTGCAGCCTCCATTGCCGCCCCTATTGTCCCTGATGTTGTCAGTTCTGATTTACCAAGGTTCTCACCCATATTTATCCCTGATATCACGAGGTCGGGCTTTTCATCCATAAGCTCGAATATCCCTATGATAACAGCGTCGGTGGGTGTCCCCGAAACAGCATAGGCCCCTGATCCATCCCTGAGGGTGACCTCACTTACCCTCACAGGTTCAAAGAGTGTCAGAGCATGGCCTATCCCGCTCTGCTGGGTGGCGGGGGCCACTATGATTGTCTCCCCAAGGTCCTCAACGGCCCTTCTTGCTGCAATGATGCCTGAAGAGTTAACTCCATCATCATTTGTTATAAGAATCTTCATTGCTGATCATCTTCCTCCATTTGAACTAAACTGATACCAATCATCATTATCTTATGCTCAATTATGTTAATTCTCGCCCTTATCTTCTTCTATGGATCCAAAAAACTGATGGTTGATCTTCATCAATAATCATCTCTATCTTTTTATAGTCTTTATATCAAATTTTAAGTATATCTTATAACATAGCTCTATTAAGTCTAACCCCGGCAGGTGGAAGAATTGAAGAAACAGAAACTGGTGGATTTTATTGCCAAGGTCATGGAGGATTCTGGTTTTAAGGTTTACAAGGACTTCAGGACCTCCCAGCATATAGTGGATATCTACGGAATTCTTCCAACCGCCCTCGGGGACATCGGGGTCGTTGTTGCCTGTAAGAATTATGATGAAAACTGGAAGGTTGGAATGGATGTTCTGAAGGAAATGGAAATGGCTGCAAAGACCCTCAAGGCATCCAAGGTCGTAATTGTAACGACATCTGATTTCTCATCCCAGGCAAGAAATTATGCTGTGAAGAGAAACATGAAGCTCATAGATAGGAAGGGCCTTATACGGATTGCAGAGGACTTCTCAAAGAAAATCCAGGTCCCTGAAGAGGAGGATGAGGAGTACCCTGATGAGGAGGAGGTTGAGGTCTACACTCCCCCATCAAACATATTCCACACTACACCCCAGAGGGGGGTTCTATCAAGAAGGGAGAGCCGCAAACCTCTGGCTCCAGTTATAAGGGGTCTGATGCAGAACACCATAATACTTATCCTGACAGTTGTTGCTGTGTCATTCATCATTGCGACCCTTCTGCAGCTTGCGGCTGGTCTTGGAACGAGCCTCACCGGTGTTTTGAAGCTGATGATCGCAGCAGCCCTATCCTATGGTATACCCTACCTGGTGGAGGAGGACGGTGCCGTTATAATGATAAAGGGTACGATAGTATTTTTCAGTTCACTCCTTCTGCTGGTCATCCTGATACTGATCTGATTCCCGTCACCAAAAAAACAGGTATCTGCAGTATATGCGCAATGGCAAAGCAACCTTGAATCAAAAAAATAAATTTTTGGGTTATCTTCTTGAGATAACCATTCCTGCTCCAAGTATGCCTATTCCAGCCACAAGTAAACCTGCTGCTGCGCCTGTCTCCTGCATTGGGACCATTCCTGCTCCAGCTGCTGGAACTTCCTGAGATTCCTTTATTATGATTGTTGCAGTGTCATTATTGTTTGTGGTATTGAGGTCTGGCTGATCCCCTGAGATTGTTGCTGTGAACTGTGAGGTCCCGGACGCCGTGGCCCTCTGGTGCACAACAAGTTTGTAGACCGCGCCCACAGGTAGGTTCCCGATGGTCCACCGGCTGGTCAATGGGTCGTAGGATGGATCATTGTAGATCCAGTTTGCCCCACTGTCCCATGAAACCTCATGTTCAAGGTACTCAAAGGGATACTGACTGCTCCTTGTTATATCGACCTTCACTCCGGTTGCATTTCCAGGGCCGAGGTTTGTGACTGCAACTCCCTCAAAGACCTCATCGCCAACGCTGGCAGTGGTTATAATGTTTTCATCAAGATCAAGGTATTCTGCGTCCACTGCAAGATCTGAATTTGCCTGTAAGTTGTCATCAGTTTCCTGGGCAGCTGCAGCGCCCATGGCAAGGAAAATCATGGCAACCAAAAGAAATCTGTACATTTTTCACCCCCCCCCAAATTCTAACATCGGAAAAATAAATTCCAATGTACTGTTTGTTATTTATCTTTCATTGATAATATATTTGGTGGTGAATAATCAAAAGCACCGGTCCCTGGCACTGCCTTAATAGTGCTGCCTCCAGACCATATTCCTGTGAGCACTGAATGCATTAAATAAGTTTGAGAGTGGCGTGTGCCTCTGAAAAAATGAAAATCCAGTGGGCCGGACGAGATTCGAACTCGTGACCACCTCGGTGTGAGCGAGGTATCATACCCCTAGACCACCGGCCCCTCTGAAGCCCGAAGAATAATAAATGGGCCGGACGAGATTCGAACTCGTGACCACCTCGTTGTAAGCGAGGTATCATACCCCTAGACCACCGGCCCTCAGTGTGACTTTAAATTTTCACAATATATAAAGTTTTCCGGTTATGGAGAGCATTAATATAAACCTCCGACCATAACATACCCCACTAAAGTTTTCCGGTTATGGAGAGCATTATATAGGCCTCCAACCATAACCTATCCTAGTAAATCACCTGAGGTTATTATCATGTCATGCGAAGCCAGTGGAAAGATATGGTTAAACGGTGAAATGGTTGAATGGGAAGAAGCCACCGTCCACGTACTCTCACATGTTGTGCATTATGGATCATCTGTCTTTGAGGGAATAAGGTGCTACAGGAACAGTAAGGGGTCAGCCATCTTCCGTTTGCGGGAGCATGTTAAACGCCTTTTTGATTCTGCAAAGATATACCGGATGGACATACCCTACACCCAGGATCAGATATCTGATGCCATAGTTGAGACCGTCAGGGAGAACGGACTTGAGGAGTGCTATATAAGACCCGTGGTATTCCGGGGATACGGTGAGATGGGTGTTCACCCGGTGAACTGCCCAGTGGACGTCGCTGTGGCTGCCTGGGAATGGGGGGCCTATCTGGGTGCAGAGGCCCTTGAGGTTGGTGTCGATGCTGGTGTTTCAACCTGGCGGAGGATGGCACCAAACACAATGCCCAACATGGCAAAGGCCGGCGGTAACTACCTCAACTCACAGCTTGCCAAGATGGAGGCTGTGAGACACGGCTATGATGAGGCCATAATGCTGGACTACCATGGCTACATAAGTGAGGGTAGCGGGGAGAACATATTCCTCGTCAGTGAGGGTGAAATTTACACCCCCCCTGTTTCATCATCCCTTCTGAGGGGGATAACAAGGGACTCCGTAATAAAGATAGCCAGGACCGAGGGTGTTACCGTGCATGAGGAACCCATAACCAGGGAGATGCTCTACATCGCAGATGAGGCCTTCTTCACAGGTACAGCCGCAGAGATAACACCCATCAGATCAGTTGATGGCATAGAGATAGGTGCCGGGCGAAGGGGTCCCGTGACAAAGCTGCTGCAGGATGAGTTCTTCAGGATAATCAGGGCAGAGACAGAGGACAGCTTCGGATGGCTCACCTACATCTGATGACGAGGTTATAAGTGATAACTTATAAGTTAAAAGTGATGTTCATGGACGTTTTTCAGGCCATAGTCATTGGAACAGTGCAGGGTTTGACCGAATTCCTGCCAGTAAGCAGCTCAGGCCACCTGGTGCTGGTGCCGGAACTTATGGGTGTTAGCTCCAGCCTTGCATTCGACACCGTGCTGCATGTGGGCACACTGGTGGCTGTCGTTGGATACTTCTGGAACGATATAGTTCACATGCTGGGGGCCTTCCTCTCAAGTCTGAGGGACATCCCCGCAGGTAGATTCAGGAGGGGAATCATTGAGGATCCCTTCAAGAGGCTTGCCTGGATGGTGATCATCGGTACTGTGCCGGCCGGCCTTGCTGGTGTACTGTTCAAGGACTTCTTTGAGTCACTTTTCAGCAGTTTAACCGCCGTGGGATTCTTCCTGCTGGTCACAGGCTTTCTGCTGTGGGGATCAGAGAATATCAGCAGGCGTGTGAGGAAGAAGCTTCCAGTTGAAAAACTCGGTGTCAGGGAGTCACTCATAATAGGGTGTGCCCAGGCCCTTGCCATAGCACCCGGCATATCACGTTCAGGTGCAACAATCTCTGCGGGCCTGTTTCTCGGCTTTGAGAGGGAACTTGCAGCAAGGTACAGCTTCCTCCTCTCCATACCCGCGATACTCGGGGCCGCCCTCATCCAGGTCAAGGACATTGGAGCCGGAATGGACCTCCTGGGTGCCAGCATGGTTGCAGGGTTTGCTGCAGCGGCTGTGTCAGGTTACATAGCCATAAAGTTCCTCCTTAAACTCATAAAGGAGAGGGACCTCTACATATTCGCCTACTACTGCTGGGCACTGGGTATCCTGATCCTTGCAGCCGCCCTCATCTAATGGTGAAGACGTATCCGCACCACCTTTTTTTATTCAAAGCTGTTCATTTTCTTAAAGCAGATGCATAAAGGTTAAAGGGTTTCAGATACCAAGCTCCTGAATCGATTAAAAATCAGAGTTCCACAGAGAATACATGGGTATAGAAGTATCTCCATGATACCGGTCCATGGGTGAGGTTATAAACCCACCAGGTACTCCAGAAGACCTCCAGAATTGCTGCAATGGCGAATAAAAGTATTATAAGTGGGATAAGGTATGCAAGGTTCTCCCTGAGGGCTGTGACGAGAGGTCGTCTGGACCTGTGCTGGATGGCCCCGAGGAGGGACCTCACAAATACAAGGGCTGCCTGAAGTGAAAGTAGGCACCCTGTGACCTCAAGGTGCAGGTGCAGTGTCCCCGCATAGATCAGGAGCCCCCTGACACCCCACCTCACCAGAAGGTTATGTAAGATGGCCCCTGCAAGGACGAACATCTTAAGAACAGGATAAAATGTTGCCAGGGAGAATATGAAGACTGTAACCTGGGTTATGTTTGATATGAATATCCAGAACGCAGTTGCTAACAGGTAATCGATGAACTGCTCCCTGAGACCAGGGAATGTGGAGAAGTGGACCACCATGTCCCCTGTGAGGAACCCATAGGCCAGTGGTCTTCCCGAGGCATCCAGTACAAAGCCAAGAATGTAGAGTGCCATTGCAAAGGCAAGAATTCCAGGGTGTGGGATGATCCCATCCCAGCGGGACCCTGAAGTCATCTGGAACCTCCATTAAAGGATTTCAGGCCAGTATTGTATTGCAGAGTTCCTCGATACGCTCCCTCACCATTTCAACGGGTATGCCATGGAGAAGTGCCAGTAGCATGGCGCCGCCGGCCCCAACACCCTCCTTCACAGAACCGTTGAGGTACTCATGGAGCCCCCTGTGCGAGGCAGACCCGAAGTCCGGGTCAACCGCATAGATGTCAATATCACCTATCTGCTCTGCTATCCTGTTTATATCGGAGGTGCTGTCCTCGGCAACGAATATGGTCGTTGCAATTGCTGTATCTGAAAAGTCGAAGTCCGGGTCAATGGCCCTCATAAGGGCGCAGACCGCTGTCATCTGGGTACCCCCTGCAAGGGTCACCGGTACAGTGCTGCCCATGCATATCCCTGCAACCGCAGGTATCATGGGGTCCCCCACTGCCTCCACTGCCCTGAAGGGTTCCCTGGAACAGTCCCCCTTCTCGATCCCTGCATTACTGAGTCCTGCCATCACAACCTCCCTCTTGAGGTCATGTGGGTTGTGGGGCATGCTGGCGCTGACCCTGAAATCAGCATCATATCCCAGGGCCGTTAAAACGCCCAGGGCAGTTGTTGTACCTGCCGGTGTGCTCTCACCCACCACCAGATGCTCTGTGAGGGAGGAGAGGGTCCTTCCAACCATCAACCCCCTCTCATATATCCTTTGAGGTTCGGTGACCGCCCTCCCTGTCCTTATATCACCTCCGGGTTCGGAGTTAATGTTTATATAGGGAACATCAGGTTTAACCGAGGCGCCTGCATCGGCGACCATGAAGGGGACCTCTGCAAGTTCCAGGGCCGCCTTGGTTATCACAGCCGGTGTGGGGGCTGCCTCCCCCTCCACGATGGTCTGGGGTATCTCAGGAAGACACCTGGGGGCATCATGAACTATGAGTTCAACATCAGCTGCTGGAGTGTACTCTGTGAGTTCGGGGCTTGCTCCTGCCCCTGTTATTCCCGGGATTCTTGATGTCTCGGTTGTTGCAACGGCGCAGATGAACAGGGAATCCCTGTCAGTAACACCTTCAAGGTAATTGCCAGAACCATAGATCTTCAGTCCATCAAACATTTCCATTCACCTTTCCAACGATACAATAGTTATAACCGGAGATACATAAATTAGTTACACTCCAGAAGGAGCAGGGTCACAGGTGGTTAATTAAATGTTGTGTCTTGGTATAGAGGGAACTGCAGAGAAGACAGGTGTTGGTATCGTCGATGAGGCTGGAAATGTCCTATCACTGCGGGGAAAGCCACTTATACCTGAAAAGGGAGGTATACATCCCAGGGAGGCTGCTGAACACCATGCAAAATGGATACCCCGTCTCATGGCTGAGGCATGCCGTGATGCAGGTGTTGAACTCGGGGAAATAGGACTGATATCCTTTTCGAGGGGTCCGGGCCTTGGGCCAGCACTCAGGACCGTTGCAACAGCAGCTAGAACACTCGCACTTTCACTTGATGTTCCGATAGTTGGTGTTAACCACTGCATAGGTCACATAGAGATAGGCCGGCTCACCACAGGGGCCAGTGACCCTGTTTCACTCTATGTGAGCGGCGGGAACACCCAGGTCATAGCCTTCAACGAGGGAAGGTACCGTGTCTTCGGTGAAACCCTCGACATAGCCGTCGGTAACATGCTCGACCAGTTTGCAAGGGAATCGGGCCTGGGACACCCGGGCGGTCCGGTCATTGAGCAGCTTGCATTGAAGGCCTCAGAGTACATTGAACTCCCCTACAGCGTTAAGGGGATGGATATATCCTTCTCAGGGCTTCTAACAGCTGCTTTAAGAAAAATGGAGGCTGGTGCAGGCCTTGAGGATCTGGCTTACAGCATCCAGGAGACAGCGTTTTCAATGCTGGTGGAGGTTACAGAGCGGGCCCTGGCATACACAGAAAAGAATCAGGTCCTCCTCTGTGGTGGAGTGGCTGTTAACAGGCGTCTGAGGGATATGCTGAGGGAGATGTGCCAGGAGCACCACGTGGAATTCCACATGCCTCCCCCTGAGTACTGTGGTGATAACGGTGCGATGATTGCCTGGCTCGGTCAGCTCGTCTACAGGTACAGGGGGCCGGATGCCCTGGAGGACACCACGGTGGTGCAGCGTTACCGGACCGATGAGGTGGATGTCCCCTGGATGAGGGAATCAGAGGCAGGAATAGAGCTCCCCCCTGACATCCTGGCCAAGGGTGCCGAGGCAAATATCTACAGGGGCCAGTGGATTGGGAGGCCCTGCATAATAAAGGAGAGGATATCCAAGGGTTACAGAATACCTGAAATTGATCAGAAGCTCAGGTCATCCAGGACCCGGAGGGAGGCCAGGCTCATCAACCAGGCCAAGGGCGCCGGTGTGCAGACACCACTCCTGTTTGATGTCGACCCTGATGGAGGGGTTATGGTCATGGAGGAGGTTCGCGGCACCCCATTCAGGGACGCTGTTGAGGATACAGAGCTCTGTTCAAGGATCGGTGAGGCCATAGGGAGGCTCCACCGGGCGGGTATAATACACGGGGATCTCACAGGATCCAACATAATCATCAGGGGGGGTGATGTGGTCTTCATAGACTTTGGACTCGGGAGGTTCTCAGATGAAATCGAGGATATGGGTGTGGATCTCCTTGTCCTCAAAAAGTCCCTTGAAAGCACCCACTACGCCCTGGCCGGCGAGTGTTTCAGCAGGGTCCTTGAGGGGTACGGCAAGATAATAGATGCTGACATCCAGTCAAAGATAAGGGAGATAGAGTCCCGGGGAAGATACACTGAGTGAGCTCAGAATTAATATCCACACCATACTGAACCCATGAATACACTGAATGAGGAGGTTCATCATGAAGGTAACATTTATAACTGGTAATAAACACAAGTTATCTGAGGCAGAGAAGATATTCCATGGTACTGGAATAGAACTGATGCATGCTGATCTGGGCTACCCGGAACTTCAGGGAACACTTGAGGAGGTGGCCCGTTACGGTGCAGAACATGCTGCCAGGATCATGGATGGTCCTGTGATCGTTGAGGACGCAGGACTGTTTATAAGGGCTCTTAAATGGTTTCCAGGACCCTATTCTGCCTATGTACAGGATACCATAGGAAACCAGGGCATATTAAAGCTCATGGAAAATGTTGAAGATCGCTACGCCGAGTTCAGGTCGGCTGTTGGGTTCTGCACCCCCAACTCCGAACCCGAGGTTTTTTTAGGCGTGGTGAAGGGACGTATAGGTACTGAGGAGCGCGGAACAATGGGTTTCGCCTTCGACCCGTTATTCTATCCTGAAGGGATGGATAAAAGCTTCGGAGAACTCAGTACCTCAGAGAAGAACAGGTTTTCGCATCGAAGCAGGGCCCTTAAAAAATTTGCAGAATGGTACATTGAAAATTATGAGGTGATTTGATGTCTCTAAAACCTGATTGGGTTGAATACTCAAATGAAGAAATAGAGGATCTTATAGTCAAACTATACAGGGAGGGTAACTCCACCAGCAAAATAGGTATAATACTGAGGGACCAGCACGGCATACCCAGCGTAAAGGCCGTTACAGGGCTTAAAATAACACAGATACTTGAGAAGCATGAAATGAAACCTGAATACCCTGAGGACCTCATGAATCTCATAAGGAAGGCTGTTAACATAAGGGATCACCTTAAGGAACACCCAAAGGACCTCCACACAAGGAGGGGCCTTCAGATCGTTGAATCAAAGATAAGGCGCCTTGTCAGGTACTATGTGAGAGAAGGTGTCCTTCCTGAAGGATGGAGATATGACCCACAGAAAGCAGCCCTCCTCGTCAAGTAAACTCCCCGACTCAATTCTCAAGAGGGGTGCAGAGGCCTCAAAGGTCCTTGAGGAGCACCTTGAAAGGGGAAACATAATAAGGATCATCTCCCACAACGACGCAGATGGTCTATCAGCCGCAGGAGTTGTTGCAAGGGCCATTTCATCCATGAATGGTCAGTTCCACATCTCCATCCTCTCCAGGCTGAAGAAGGAGTTCATTAAGAAATTGTCGGGAGAGAAATACTCCCTATTCTTTTTCTGTGATATGGGAAGCGCCTACCTTGAGGAGATATCCCGCCTGAAGGGTGATGTCATCGTCGCTGACCATCATCAGCCCTCTGAATCCGAGGCAGGACCCCATGTTGTTCACATAAACCCTCATCTGCATGGCCTTGATGGTAGCAGGGACCTCAGTGCATCTGGAACGGCCTACCTGGCCACGAGACTCCTTAACAGGGAGACCGCCCCCCTTGCCCTTGTGGGTGCCCTGGGGGACATGCAGTACACTGACGGATTCACCGGTGCAAACAGGTTCATCATGGAGGAGGCTGTTGAAGAGGGTGTCCTTCAGGTCCACAGTGACCTCAAGCTGGCATCAAGGTACACCGAGCCCCTTTACCGTTCCATTGCATACACCTTCAACCCGGCCCTGCCTGGCCTCACCGGGGATATGGAGGCTTCTATGGGCTTCCTTGAGAATATAGGTGTATCCTATGGCGTTAAATATCCTGACCTGTCCCCTGAGGAGAGGGATGTTCTGAGGGATGAACTTACAAGGATAAACCCTGAGATATTCGGAGAGGTATTCACGAGCAGGGAATTCCGGAATATAGGTGACCTCTCTGACATTGCAGGGGTGCTTGATGCCTGTGGAAAGAACCGTAAATATGGCATAGGAATCGGACTGTGCCTCGGTGAAAGGGAAGGTGCCCTTGATGTGGCCCTCGAGCTCCAGAAGAACTACCGTGAGGAGCTTGTGAAGGGCCTTGCATGGATAAGGAGGGAGGGCTCCACCACCCTGGAGAACCTGCAGTACATCTACAGTGAGGATAAGGCCTTCAAGGGGATCATGGGGACCATAGCAAGCATATCACTCTCCCTCAAAATTCTTGACCCTGACATCCCCCTCCTCGGACTTTCACGGATGGATCAGCACGTTAAGGTATCTGCAAGGACAACCAGGCCAGCTGTTGAAAGGGGTGTTAACCTCGGGGTTGCCCTCAGGGATGCCGCCGCAAGTTTTGGTGGTACCGGGGGAGGACATGATATAGCGGCCGGGGCGATGGTGCCCTACAGGGATATGGAGAGTTTTCTGCAGCTTGTTGATGAGATACTGGGGACCCAGACCGGTCCCTGAAGAGACACCATGTGTGGGGTTGGAAAAGTGTACCTTGATAGGACAGAAGAGAGGATGTATGATGGTGAATTCGGTGAGACAGTCCAGCAGAGTATGGAGATACTTGTTGCCCTGGGTGATATCTATGGTGCTGAGAGGATGGTTGACATATCCTCTGCCCAGGTTTCAGGGGTATCCTACAAGACAATAGGGGACGCCGGTCTTGAATACCTGGAGGACCTCCGTGCCAGGGGTGCCGGAGTGAAGGTTGCAAGTACCCTTAACCCTGCGGGGATGGACCTCCAGAGATGGAGGGAGATGGGCTTCTCAGAGGAATTCGCCAGTAGACAGATAAGGATTGTGGAGGCATACTCTGCCATGGATGTCATGAACACCTGCACCTGCACCCCCTACCTCATAGGGAACGTCCCCCTGAGGGGCTCCCATGTTGCCTGGTCAGAGTCCTCTGCAGTTTCCTATGCCAACTCTGTTCTGGGAGCCAGGACCAACCGTGAGGGTGGTCCAGGGGCCCTTGCAGCCGCCATATGCGGTAAGACCCCTGAGTATGGCTACCATCTCCAGGAGAACCGGAGGGCCACCCTGAGGGTTGATGTTGAATGTGAACTCTCAGGATCGGATTACGGGGCCCTGGGTTACATTACAGGAAAAATTGCCGGTGAGGGTGTCCCATATTTCACTTTCAATGGTCATCCATCAGCTGATGACCTCAAGGCCCTTGGGGCTGCCATGGCGTCGTCCGGTGCGGTTGCACTCTACCATGTTGATGGGGTGACACCCGAGTACATGGAAGCCTCTCCTGATGAGGCAGGGGAGAGCATTACGGTTGATGCCGGGGATATACTGGAGGCAAGGGAGGAGCTGTCCACCACTGATGATGATCCTGACCTCATATGCCTGGGGTGCCCCCACTGTTCCCTGGATGAGATCCGGAGGATAGCCTCATTTTTAAGGAAAAATAAGCCTGCCTGTGACCTCTGGGTTTGCACCTCTGCTGCCATAGGAAGTGCTGCCAGCAGGATGGGCTACACAGACGTTATAGAGGCAGCAGGTGGGATGGTTGTATCTGACACCTGCATGGTGGTTGCACCTGTGGAAGATCTTGGCTATGAGGTCCTTGGTGTTGACTCTGCCAAGGCCGCCAACTATGTCCCTGGTATGTGTGGCCTTGATGCCGTCTATGATGACTGGATGAACCTCATCAGACCTTAAAAGTTATAACTTATAAGTTATAACTTTTCCTCTGGAGGGCGCTTCCAAGCTGAAGCCCTATTGATGAAATGTTCTCAAGGCTTATCCTGTTGTAGGGTTTAACACTGTAACTTGCCAGGTTTAAGATTCCTGTTATTTCCCCTGAAAACTTAATCGGAATCATTAGAATTGTTCTTATATTGTTTCTCCTTATGGACTCATGTATCATGCGGTATTCAGGGGACTCAGAGGTTATGTATATAACCCCCTCCTTCTCAATGGACCTCTCAAAGAGGTCTGTGAAGACCCCGGCCATGCACATTCTGCTGAGTGTTTCTGGCAGGTTCCTCTGAACCCTGAGCTGGAGTTCCCTTTTCTCCTCCATGAGGTATATGCATCCCATTTCAAATTCCAGGGTTTCTATGACGGCCTCGATGGATTTCTCAAGCATTTTTTCCTCTTCCTCATCACTGTTTATAATTTCGGAAACCCTGTTCATGGCCAGAAGTGTTCTTATGAACTCATCCTTCTCCTGCCTCAGTTTCTCCATTTCTAGATACTCTGAGACCTCGTCGGCCACCATCTCTATGATTTCAAGGCTCTGTGAGGCTATGGAGTCCTCGGGGCTTCTGATTATAAGGGCTCCCTTTGCCCTCTCCTCTGTGATGAGGGGTACTGAAAGCATGAGACCCGAGTCATGCCTCCATGATACCGTCTCGAGGGTTTCAATGCTCCTGTAGATGAAGTATTCAAATTCAGTGAGATCCTCTGACTCAGGGTATTCGTAGGCCATGCTGAACCCGGAGGCATCGCTTAGGACCACCGAAAGCTGGTTAAGGTCCATTATGGTGGATAATTCATCCCTTATTGAGTTCATAAGCTCCTCAAGGCTGCCAGAGGATGATCTCAACCTTGTGATTGTGAGGAGGACCTCAAGTTCATTCTTGGAAAATGAGGAACTTGCAAGGTCCCTTCCTATTATGACCCAGAAGTTGTTTACAGGTGTGACTGAAAGGCTGTAGTTCCTCCTTATCCCATCCCTTCCCCGCAGATCGACCTGTATCGTGCCCCGGGATTTCATCCTGTTCTCAATGAGGACCAGGCTCTCCCTGTCCATGATGTCCCCAAGGCACTGTGCACCGGGGAACATTCTTCTGAAAAGGCCGTTGGATACTACTATGTCCATGAGGGTGTTTATGGTGAAGACGAGTTTATCAGGGTCATCTATCTTTCTTTCAAGTTCCAGGAGTTCCAGGAGGTTTCTGTGAATTTTTGATGCGTTTTTTATAAGCTCAGAATCTCTGGATGTGTCTCCAGTGTATTCCACAGTTCCCTCAAGGTCTCCAGCAGGCATCCATAGTTTGCTTCTGCCAACCGTCCTGTATGTTACAAGACCCCTGGCCTCCAGTATGTGAAGGTACTTGAGAACCGTTGCCCTGCTCCTGTTTATTCCACGGGTTATCTTGTCGAGCATGCACTCCTCTGGAGGATTTGATTCCAGGTAGGACATTATCATCTTCTCGGTTTCAGAGAGTTTCTCCACTGACCTCACCCCATGATAGCTATGGTATAACCATGAATTATAACTTTAGAGAAAAATTTAAATATTTGATCTTTATACTTTATCGTATAGTTATACTATCATGTATAGGTGGTTGTATGGATTACAGGAAGATTTCAGAAGAACTTAAGAAACTCCTGGAAATGGAGGGCAGCCCCGTGGCTGTCAGGTTAGTCAAAAATGAGGAAATATATGGTGAAAAGCTTGAAAAGAAGAGGCACTGCGAGTTCATACAGGATGCACGCTTAAGGGGTGCCTGTGGCTATGCAACTGCAGACGAACATCTCTGCAAGGGTGGCGCAGCGGTCCTTGGACTCTGCAGGGTACCACCCCAGGTTGCGGATGGAAGCCTGTACCATAAACTCGGAAACTACAGCACACTGGAAGCTGCTGCTGAAACCGTAGAGGTCGTTCCCGCGGTGAAAGGGGAATACCATGCCTCAGTCTATGCGCCGCTCGAAGAGGCTGATTTCGAACCAGATGCCGTTGTATTCCTACTTAAACCGGCCCAGGCGCTTAGACTCAGCCAGGCATACCTCCATGACAGGGGTGGCAGAATAAGCGGGGACTACTCAGGGATACAGTCACTCTGTGCAGACGCCGTTGCAGCTGTAAGGGAGAGGGGCATCCCAAACATGACAATGGGGTGTAACGGTTCAAGGAAATACGCCGGGATCAGGCCTGAGGAACTTGCAGTCGGAGTACCAGTATCTGACCTTGAGGGAATTGTGGAGGCCCTCAGAAAATTCAGGGAAAAATGGGGATAAAAATGAAATTAAACCTCAGGGGAGTAAACAGATACGCTGCAGCCATAATAACAGACAATATACTTAAAAATGGTGTTCAGAACCTTCAGCTGATCCTGAAGGAGGACTCTGAAGAGGTCAGGAGAGTTGCAGAGAAGCACCATATGGAATATTCTCCCAGAGAAACAGAAAAGGGGCTGGTGGTTAACATTTCACCTCAGGGTATTGAAGAGATAGATGTTACCGGAGAAACCTGTCCCGGCCCGGTTATAATCGTAGGGGATAGGCTCTCCTCAATGGAGCCGGGGATGAGGATAAAGATAAAATCAGAAAGCAGTGACGTGATCGATGACCTTGCACTTTCAGCTCCTGAAATGAACGCAGAGGTCATTGAAAAATCGGCCAGCCACCTCATCCTTGAAAAAACAGATGTTAGCAGGGAAAGGGAATTTACAGGAAAGGATAAGGTACTCGTTGTCCAGAGCAACGGGACAGGGAATGCAGAGAGGGCCTACGCCACCTTCATATTCTCAAAGGCTGCCCTCAGCATGGGAAAGGATGTCACAATATTCCTCCTCATGGATGGCGTGAGCATTGCAAGGAAGGGTGGTGCGGCCGCCGTAAAACACCCGGCCTTCCCGCGGCTGGATGAACTCATGGCCGAGGTCATTGAGATGGGCGTTAAGATCTACGTCTGTGAAATGAGCGCCCAGTTCCGGGGGCTCAGAGAGGACAACATGGTCAAGGGCTGCAAGATAGCAGGTGCAGCCACCTTCATAACACTGCTTAGTGACCCGAGCTACGCAGTGGTGAACTTCTAGAGGTGATTAAATGTATCAGGTCATTATATTCGCACTCCTATTTGCAGGAATCTCATCAGGTTTCATAACCTTCCGTATAATGGGGATGAGGATGGCGCCACACTTCGGAGTCCTTATCCTGGCCCTCATTGCAACGGCAGCAAATATCATGTCTGGCAATGTAACCCTGAACTACGTTGCATTGGCTCTGCAGGTCCTCACAGGGATTTCAGCCTACACACAGTTCCTCCCGGTTCTGAGGGACAGCTTCCAGACAGCTCCACTCTACGCCTGCCATCTGAGCACAGTCACCGTTGCTGCGGTGCTAGCAGCTGCCTCAGTCCCACTTTAACCTCCCCTTAAATCTTTTAGACCGGTTGAACACGCATCATCCCAAATAAAACCACATTTACTCCTTCTTTTAATCCCTGAAACCTCAAATTAGGAAGGCCAAAGCCTCAGGTAACCTGATTTTCAGCACTGAAAGGAACCTGAACCTTAAATAAATTGATGACCAGATAAAAGACCATGGCAAGGTACATAGAGCACCCCCTCATAAAGCCAGAGAAAATAGAGGCAAGGACCTATCAGCAGCTGCTGGCAGCAGATGTCATCAGAAAGGGCAACTCAATGATAGTCGCCCCCACAGCCCTTGGAAAGACTGTTGTGGCTGTCCTTGTGGCTGCAGAGAGACTCAGGAAATACAGGGGCTCAAAGGTACTCATCCTATCACCCAGCAAACCCCTGGCCATACAGCATGAGGAGAGCTTCAGGGAGTTCATGCTTGCAACCTGCACATCCCTTACAGGCAGCATAAAACCTGAAGAGAGAAAAGAACGGTGGATTAAATCCCAGATAATATCCGCCACGCCCCAGACAGTTGAATCAGACATCCTGGCTGGAAGATACGACCTCAGGGACGTCTCACTCATCGTATTCGATGAATGCCACCGCGCAGTTGGATCATACTCATACGTCTTCCTTGCATCAAATTATATACAGAACGCCAGGCACCCCCTCATACTGGGACTCACAGCGTCTCCGGGTGCAGATGAGGATAAGATAAAAACTGTCTGTGAGAACCTCTTCATGAATGAGGTTGTGGTGAAAACAGAGGGGGACCCTGATGTGCGCCCCTACCTCAAGCCCATAAAAATAGAATGGGTAAAGGTCAGGATGACACAGGAGCTTGAGGATATAAGGGAACTCCTGAGGAAGGTCCTTAAAAATCGCTTGAAGATGCTTAAAAACCTCGGTGTTATAGACACCATCAGTGTGGGTAAGAAGGACCTTCTGAAGGCAAGGGGCCGTGTCCAGAACAGGATAGCGCGATCAACGAGCCCTCCAAGGGCATGCTACAGGGCCATATCACTCCTTGCATCCTGTATAAACGTGGAACACGCCCTTGAACTCCTTGAAACACAGGGCATAAGGCCACTCCACCAGTACCTTCTACGGCTAAAGGAGAAGAAAACAAAGGCTGCTAAGGGTCTCCTGGCAGATCCAGACTTTACAAGGGCCATGCACCTCACAAGAAGGGCCATGATGTCAGGGGTGGAACACCCTAAACTTGACAGGCTAATGGAGATACTGAAAAGGGAACTTAAAGGAGATGAAGCAAGGATAATAGTGTTCACACAGTTCCGCGACACCCTTGAGGAGATATACCAGAGATGCAAACGTGAAGGTATCAACGCAGTTAAATTTTATGGACAGAACAGCAGGAGCGGAGAGAAGGGCCTCACCCAGAAACAGCAGAGGGATATAATAAAATCATTTCGCATGGGGAACCATGACGTGCTCCTATCAACCAGTGTCGCTGAGGAAGGTATAGATATCCCCTCGGTGGACCTTGTGGTGATGTATGAACCTGTTCCCTCTGAGATAAGGATGATACAGAGACGTGGAAGGACCGGGAGGAAGAGGAAGGGCCGCATGGTTGTCCTCATAACAGAGAAGACCCGCGACGAGGCATACTACTACTCAAGTATCAGGAAGGAGAGATCCATGAAGGAGAACCTCAGGGGCGGGTCAGTTAACGTGGAGGTTAACCCCATAATGGAACCCTCAGGGGAGGGACCCTTCATCTATGCTGATTCCCGGGAGGTCAACTCAAGGGTCCTCAGGGAACTCAAAAAGATAGGAGTGGATTTTGAACTCAAACCCCTCGCAGTTGGTGACTATCAGATAAGCGAGGACACCATAATTGAGAGGAAGACAACACAGGACTTTATTGGTTCAATTATAGATAAAAGACTGTATAAACAGGCAAGGGAGATGGTCAAAAACTTCAAAAGGCCTGTTATGATCATAGAGGGGGATGACCTCTATTCAGGATTCATAAACCCGGACGCCGTGAGGGGTGCCCTTGCAGCTGTTGCTGTGGACTTTGGAATACCTGTAATCCCCACGAGGTCAGCCGAGGATACCGCTGCAATGATAAGGAGGATAGCCATAAGGGAACAGAGGGAAGGCAGGCCTGATATGCGTGTTCGCACGGATAAGAAGCCCCTTACCCTCAGGGAGAAGCAGCTCTTCATCGTGGAATCCCTGCCAAATATCGGTTCAAAGTACGCTGAAAGGCTCCTGGAAGCCTTCGGATCAGTTGAAGGTGTTATGAACGCCTCAGAGAAGGAACTCCGTAGCGTGGAGGGCATAGGTGCAAAGAGGGCTTCGGAAATCAGGAGGGTCATTGAGGCAGAATTTAAGGGACCCGATGAAGCCACATATAAATTCAAGGAGTAAGGTGATTGGACTTGCGCATACTTATGGATGAGAGAGGTAAAAAATATCTCCTGGAAGAAGGAGAGGACTTTCAGAGTGACATGGGGGTCATAAAAGCAGAAAACCTGGAGGATTCCGGGCCCGGGGATGTCCTCAAAACCCACCTTGGCAGGGAGATTTACGTCCTTAAACCCGGACTCTCAGATTACCTTGAACTCATGGAGAGGAGGTGTTCAATACTCCTTCCCAAGGACATAGGAATGATATGTGCATATACAGGGATAGTTGAAGGTTCAAGGGTTGTTGATGCGGGTACCGGTGCGGGTACAGTTGCAATGTACCTTGCCAATCTGGTGGGAGAATCAGGGCACGTCACAACCTATGAAATACGTGAGGACTTTGCTGAGATAGCAGAGAAGAACATTGCAGCCTTTGGATTCAAAAACGTGGAGGTCAAGAACAGGGATATAAAGGAGGGTATAGAGGAGGAGGACCTCGACCTGGTTTTCCTTGATCTGCCCAGGCCCTGGGAGCTGATGGAGGATGTCCATGATTCCCTCCTCAGGGGTGGGTGGGCAGTCTTCTACAACCCCTACATTGAACAGGTGAAGCTGATACACAGGATAGGGTCGAAGGTTGGATTTGCAGATATAAGGACCTTCGAAACCATTGAACGTGAAATAGAGGTCAGAAAGCAGGGTACAAGGCCCAGAACAAGGATGGTCGGCCATACAGGGTATCTCACCTTCATGAGAAAGATTTAAGGAATAGGGTTATACATGAAAATCTGGAAGGGGTACTGATGTTTGAAAACGTTATCTCAATAAAGGATTTTAAGAGGGAGGATATCGAGTTCATCCTCAGGGAAGCCGAGAAGATGGAGCCATTTGCATCGGGAGAAAAATCCTCCAGCGCCCTCAGAGGAAAGATACTTGGCATGATGTTCTATGAGCCGTCCACAAGGACACGTCTATCCTTTGAAACTGCCATGAAGCGTCTGGGAGGGGACGTTGTTGGATTTGCAGATACAGGGGCGACATCTGCCGTTAAGGGTGAGAGCCTGGCTGACACCGCCATGATGCTTTCAGCCTACTCTGACGCCATAGTTATAAGGCACAACCTGGAGGGTGTAGCACGTTACATATCAGATGTTGTGGATGTTCCAGTGATAAATGCAGGGGATGGTGCCGGGCAGCATCCAACCCAGACCCTCCTGGACCTCTACACCATGAAGAGGTTCTTCGGGAGGATAGGTTCCCTGAGGGTTGCACTGGTTGGTGACCTCAAGTACGGGAGGACTGTCCACTCACTGGCCTATGCCCTGGCTGTTTTCGGTGCCAGTATGAGCTTCGTATCACCACCCGTCCTCAGAATGCCTGATAACATCATACATGATCTGAGGGGGGCTGGGGTTGAAGTTAAAGAGACAGAAAGGCTTGATGATGTCATAGATGAGGTGGATGTCCTCTACGTTACAAGGATACAGAAGGAACGTTTCCCTGACCCTGAGGAGTATTCAAGGATAAGAGGAGCCTACCACATAGATGGATCCACTGTGGCTGATAGGGACCTGATTGTGATGCATCCACTCCCAAGGATAGATGAGATATCCCCAGAGGTGGATTCCCTCCCACAGGCCATGTACTTCAGGCAGGCGTTCTATGGTGTGCCGGTCAGGATGGCCCTCCTGAGGCTGCTGATAAGTGAGAGGGGAGGATCTGAAAACCAGAAGATAGTTTGAGCGGGATGGCTCTAGAAAAAAGCTTTAAACACCCCAGAGTGAGTCCTCAAGGAGGGATGTGTCGCACTGCAGGTCTATGATATTTGTACGTCCCTTTCCCCTTCCCCGTGAAACAGTATTTGTGGATATCAGGCCGAGCATTTCAAGCTCGTTTATGAAGTCAAATATCCTCCTGTAGGAAACAGAGTCCCCCTTTGCTATTTCCTTGTAGACCTCATAAAGCCTCCCGGAGGTTATTTCCTCCTTCCTCTTTGTGAGGTAGAGTATGGCCTCAAGCACCCTCTGCTGCTGGCTTGGTAGTGTCAGTATTATGTCTGTGATTTTGTTGTGTTCTATGTAGTCCTTGGCCTCCCTCACAAAGTCCCCCAGTACCTTATCTGAGTCCCTTTCATCGGCAATTTCACCTGCTGTCCTGAGAAGGTCCAGGGCGTACCTTGCATCACCCTCCTCCTTGGCTGCCAGAGCTGCGCATAGGGGTATGACATCATCATCAAGGGCCCCCTCCTTGAAGGACATCTTTGACCTCTCCTCAAGGATATCAACAAGCTGCTGGGCCCCATAGGGTGGGAAAACTATCTCCCTGTCCCTGAGGCTGCTCCTGACCCGGGGTTTTATGAATTTCTTGAATTCCACGTAGTTACTTATGGATAAGATGGAGACATTATCTGTCCTTGTGAGGGTGTACAGGAGTCCATCTCCATCATTTCTGAGGAGTATGTCTATTTCATCAAGTACGACCATGAGTATCATGTCCTGACCAAAGGCGTTTTTCTTGAACATGTTCCTGAAGGTGTTCACGATTTCAGCCTTTGTCCAGCCACGGTAGGGGACATCACGACCGAGCTGCTGGCATAATCTTGCTATGACCTGGTACTCTGTTGTGTAATCTGTGCAACGGATGTATTCCGTCCTTATATTCACGTCACAGTCCTTTGATGCCTCCTTCAGCTGTTTCATGGCAAATTTTGCAACGGCAGTTTTCCCTGTACCTGTTTTACCATAGATTGTGATGTCTGGAGGTGTCACTCCATTGAGGGCCTCGACCCAGTACTTGGCTATTGATCGTATCTGCTCCTCCCTGTGAGGTAATCTGTCAGGAAGGAACCTGTGATCAAGATATTTCTTATCCTTAAAAACAGATTCTTTGTCCCCTATCTCATCAAAAATGTTCATGATACCACTTCAACGAATTTTTAGAGAAAACTGCTGCATCAAATTATCAATAAAGGCCCTAAAATCTGGATACACGAAATTCAGGATGACCTTTTCAGCTGGCAGCGCCCCGTACTACCATCCCCTGATGTGGGAGTATGGTAGATTTCAAGTGTAAATTTTCTTATTCCAACTATTAGATAAAAGTTTTTATTAAAATCAGGTTGATTGATAATAACGTATGTGGGACATCCATTTCAAGTGTAACCATCTGCATCCTCGATGGGAACTCATGAGAGATGAATTTCAAGTGTAAAAATCCTGCTCTTCCTCGGCCCTTTCTCTGATTCAGTGGGAGATGTGTGAGACATTCATTTCAAGTGTAATCTGGCCATGGTTCTGATGACCTGTAAGGGAGACATTCATTTCAAGTGTAAGTTAGTATTAATTGATCTCGATTTTTTGAGACATCCATTTCAAGTGTATTTGGGGTTTTTGTTTTTTCGCTCTGTAAACCAGGCTAAATAAGGAAAAGATCCTTTACAGTTGAATCTGATGTCACCATTTTAAACAAATTTTTAATAATAAAGTTACAGTTGAAATTGACCTCTCTCTCTTAATCCCAAATAAAGTTTCGCTGGTTACAGTTGAAATTGACCTCTCTCACCCGGGCAACTAAACGAGAGAAAAAAACTTTACACTTGAAACCATTGACCCACACCCAGAGAAACAGGAAACCCAAATGATTTTACAGTTGAAAACCATCCCCCACATATGAAAAATGGTTACAGGGAGTCCTTACAGTTGAACCGGACCTCCCCTAGACATACATGCTATCATGTTCTGGTCTTTCTTCACCGAAACGTTCCTGTATCATCCACATGACCTGAAGTTTTGCCCTGAAGACATTTTTTATATTTGAAATCAATCTGTCCTTTGAAAGGCCGTCGAAGAATATTTCATCTGTCACGAGGTAACTGTTAAGGACGTTTTCTGGATGGTCGAGCTGGAAATCAACCCCAAACCGGTTAAGCGTGAATCTGACCTTCCATATGAACTCAGTCCTCTTCTCCATGCTGAGTGCCCGGATCCCTGCCTGGTGCTCTGGACTGACACTGGTTGCGCAGGCTATGAGAATCATGTCATCCTTTCCGGCGGGCTGGATTATATCGATAACGTGATCCTCAGGGTAGTTCACAACATAGTGAAATCTGGCGTTTTCGTCAGGAACCTCCATGCGGAGGAACCCCTCTTCATCAAGCCATTTCTTGATCATTTCTTGGGACATGTTATCACGGCTATAACTATCTCCCTTCATGAATATATAGATAAAAATTATTACATGTCTCAGATATATAACAGAGCACAGTTAAAAGAGGAGTACATGAATGAAGTTTCAGTCCTCCTGCTTGCTGTAATCCTTGACCTACTCATTGGGGAACCACCACACCGGCTTCATCCAGTGGTCTGGATGGGGTCAGCAGTGGAATGGATGCGGAACATCCTTGGAAACAGCCGTATATCCGGCATAATACTCACCATTGCAGTTGCAGCGCCCTTCACACTCCCCCTGTTCCTTATCAACCATCTTCAAGACCCCCTGAATCTCATTATATCCTCCATCTTACTTTCAGCGGTGATATCCATAAGGATGCTTGTAACCTCTGCCCTGGAGGTTGGAGGATCCCTCAAGGAGGACATTGAAGATGCCAGGAAGAAACTTTCAATGCTCGTCAGCAGGGACACCACTTCCCTCTCAGATGAACAGATAACCTCAGCGGCGATTGAGACACTCACAGAAAACATCACGGATTCAGTGACAGCCCCCATCTTCTATTTCATCCTCCTGGGCCTTCCAGGGGCCTTCCTCTACCGGGTGGTCAATACACTTGATGCTATGGTGGGCTACCTTGACAGCGAGAACAGGGACATAGGGTGGTTCCCTGCAAGGCTGGATGATATACTCAACTACATCCCATCAAGAATCACCGGTGTCCTGATGGTCCCTGCAGCCCTCCTACTCGGCATGAACTGGAGGGGATCCTTCAGGATTCTCTTGAGGGATGCCCGGCGTACTCCAAGCCCCAATTCAGGTTTCACCATGGCTGCAGCGGCAGGGGCCCTTTCTGTTCAGCTGGAAAAGCCGGGCGTGTACGTCCTCGGGGATCCATGTGATGGACTGGACAATGAAAAACTTCTTGAGGCCGTGAAGCTGAGTTCACTGACCCTGATACTGTTCACGGCAGCTGCAGCAGGGGTAATGCTGGTGATACCATGATAGTTACAATACTCACACTAACAGAGAGGGCCAGAAGACTCGCAGGGGAGATGAGGGAGAAACTCCTCCGGGACCCGACCATTATTTCAGTCGAAGTCATACACCGGAACATGGATCTGGGGAAAGTTTTCGCTGAAAGCGACATTATAGTGGGTATAATGGCTGCAGGTATAATGGTGAGGAAGATAGCACCACTGATCAATAACAAATTATCAGATCCGGGGGTCCTGGTTGTTGATGAAAAGGGGTCAAATGTTATAAGTCTACTTTCCGGTCATGCGGGGGGTGCCAATGACTTTGCAATTAAACTTGCAGGTCTGATAGGTGCTAATCCCGTTATAACAACATCCACAGACGTCAATGGTCTTGTTGGTATTGATATCTTTGCAGCGAGGTACTTCTACAGGATCCTTGATCCCCACCTTATCAGGCACTTCAACTCCTCAATTATCCAGGGGCACCGGGTTGAACTTCACTCCTCCAGGGACCTTGAGGCCCTGATTGATGATGATATGCGCAGAACCTACACCTATGTCCCGGAGGGGGACGAGGTTGTGAGGGCCCACTGCAACTCAAGGGTCATGAGGCTTGCACCCCTCAAGCTTTCAATGGGGATAGGGACAAGGAGGGGGGTTGGATCAGATAGAGTAATCGGTCTCATCAGGGAGACCCTGAAACTGCTGAAAATACCCCCCGAACGGCTTGATGCCATTGCAACAGGCTACATGAAAAGGGATGAGGATGGTATCAGGGAGGCTGCCAGGCTCCTAGGAGTCCCCCTTGAATTCATAGGGCCCCAGGAACTCAGATCCCAGAATACCTGTTCCTTTTCTGATTTCGTCTATGAAAAGTTTGGTGTGGGAAGTGTATGTGAAGCAGCGGCCCTCAGCAGTGCAGGTAAGGATTCAAAACTTGTAATAAGAAAAACAAAGTCCTCTGGAGTTACAGCTGCACTTGCAGTTTCAGGGACACCAAAAGCTTTTTAACCCAGATGATATAAACCAGATTGAATATAAACATTATTCTGTATTCTTCAAGAATTCAGCAGGGAGGACTCAATATGAGTAACGAAACATTCAATCGCGTTTCTGAAATTTTAAGGCACATTATGGAAGACAACAGCGTCCCCAGGAACATTAGAAGAGCTGCAGAGGAATCAAACGAAATTCTGAATAACCCTGATGAGGACAGCACCGTCAGGGCCAGTACAGTTATATCCATACTGGATGAGATAAGCAACGACCCCAACATACCCATACATGCGAGGACGCTGGTCTGGGAGATACTCAGCGAACTTGAATCCATAAGGGAATAAAAAACTGTTTCTGAATTTTTCAGGGTTTTCCAGAGGTTAAAAATAGTTTTACTATTTTTAAGTGATGATATCTTTTTCCCTGGATTTTTTGAGGGTTCTGGCTGTGCACTTAAGCGCTGATTATTTTTTCATGGATTTCAGGGTCTCGGCTATGAACTGGGTCCTTGCAGACTCCTCAATGAATTCCGCCAGTAGAAGGGCGTCCCTTAAACTTTCACCTGCACATACAACTCCATGGTTCTCCAGGATAGCAGCATCCTCATCAACCATTACCCTGCCACATTCAGCTGCAAGTTCTCTGCTACCTGGCGGGTGGTACGGGACCATGGGTATGTAACCCCTCCCGAGACCCATGAATCCCTCCATCTTCTCAATCTGGACTCCTGCAATGGAGAAGGCCCTCGCATGGGGCGAATGGGTGTGCACTATTCCACCCACATCTGGCCGTGCCCTGTATACCTCAAGGTGGAGTCCCAGTTCGGATGATGGCCTCCCTCCCCTGATGACCCCTCCATTGAGGTCCACCACAACAACATTCCTGAGTGAAACCTCCCCCAGGGGGACCATGGTCGGGGTTATGAAGACCCTATCACCCATTCTTGCACTCACATTTCCACCTATGCCGGATACAAGGCCGGTCCTGTAAATATGAAGTGAAACATCAACGACTTCTCTTATCGGGTTCAAGTGTATCACCTTGTATTACATCAACATACAGTTGCAGGGTTCAGGTGTAGATAACATTCAGCTGAATTCAAGGAGTTTCATCACACCCCTGTTAAGCACCGGGACCTGGCCGCAGGTTGGGACGATGTTGTAGATCTTCTGGAACTCTGTCTGGGACTGGAAGGTCCCTGAATTTATGAGGTGCACTCCCTTGTATTTTTTGTAGGCATTTATGTGAACATGGCCGGTGTGGAGTACGTGTGGGACCTCATCGATGACCAGGTGGTCCTCTATCTCAGATGCCAGCGGTGTTCTCTCACCATATATCGGTGCAAGGTGCCTCTTCTCAAGGAGTTCCTCCATTATGAGGTCTGACCTTTCATGTGAGAGCCCGTTGACACTCATGGCCATGTCATCAAAGCTACGGCCATGGTATATGAGGGTCCTCACACCGTCAAGGCTCACAAGGGATGGGTTGCTGAGAAATTCTATGTTCCTGATACTGTAGAGGGACTTTGCGTATTCCTCGGGTATTGCTGGCTGGGGCTCCGCTATCCTCGAGGAGTCGTGGTTTCCCGGGATCATAACGATCTTTATGTCGCTCCTTATATCACCGAAGAGCCTTGCGGCCTCCTCATACTGTTCATGGATGTCCCTTATAAGGAGTTCCTTTTCCTGTCCAGGGTAGATTCCGATGCCATCAACGATGTCACCGGCAACCACCAGGTACTTAACATCCGCTGCAAGGCTTCGCTGCTCCTCTGAACCGAAGTCCCCGTTTATCCATTTCACAAATTTCATGAAGGCGTCCTCAAGGAAGGTCTGGCTTCCTATATGAACATCTGATATGAAGGCAACTGAGAAGTCCATCTCCTTCTCCTGTATCCTGGGGACCCCCGGGTGGAATATCTCGGAGGCAACCACGAACCTTCCCTTCTTGGTTCCATGGACACCCACAACCTCATCCCTCACGATTTTCTCGGACTTCTCAAAGAGCTTATGGTTTTCGTTGTGCACAACAACACTGATTTCGCCGGTATCATCCTCAAGTTCAATAATCCTGTGATTGTTCTTGGTGTTCCTCACATCATTGACCATCCCGATGATGCTGACGACGTCCTCTCCCCCCCGGAGGTCAGCAATTGGCATGTGGTCCTTCAGTTCAGGGCGCTTACTGAGAAGGTTCTTCAGGCGACTGTAGCGGCTGTTGAAGTATGCGATCATGTCCCCTATCTCACCACTGGTGTAGGACCGGTTACTTGTATCACTTATAACCTCAAAATCGAAGTCCCTCTCTGCCGGAACCATGAGAGGACCCCTGGCCTTTATCTCCGCGGGGTTATCTATTTCAAAGAATTCATCAAGCATTTCAGAGGTTAAAACAGTGAATTTACCACCATTGCTCTTTATCTTAACTATGAGTTCTGAGGACACGCTTGCAGGATCATCCATTTCCCTGAGCCGGAAGTAGGCATTATCCTCTATGAGGATCCCTTCCCTTGCAAATTTTCCGATTATCTCGTTCATTTTAATCCTTCACTGCCCTGTAAAGTGGTTGTTAACATCTAATTCAGAAAGTTTTAAAATGTGTGTGCAGTAAAATATTTTATTGAGTTCATATATTCTTTATCAAAATATTAATTTACCCTTTGGGTTTAATCACAGAGAAAAAGGTGATGCATTGCCAAGGATAATCAGACTCTTCCTCTTCCTCATCATGTTCCTGGCCTTCTTTGAGGTGGGACTTATAAGCTCATACACCCTTGTAACGTCAAAGCCCCCGGATATAGAAAAACTCCTGGACATGCAGATAGACACGGTCTCATCTTTCCTTGATTCCGGTAAAAACATAACATCCACGATTACCGGAGGCCCCGAGGAGGTTAGAATAATAAACAATGCAGACGTTGCAGATGCCCTTAAAGCCAGGACGGGACTGGATGGTATAAACATAAAATCCCTCAACGCAACAACCACCCAGGATACCTCCCTTGAGATGATTGATATCAATATAACGGCGACAGGTTACCGTGAAAACCAGACAGGGGAGGGCCAGATAGTAATAAGACCAACTGAACAGTTCAGTGTAATTGCAGCTGCAAGGGCACAGACAAGGTCCTCGGGGGTCTGGGTCGATGTGAAGACCCTGAGGATTTTATCTGTGACAAGGATCTACTGAGTCTGTCATTTGCGACAGCTTCATGATCAGTGTCCTTCTGCGAGGGATTTAATCAAGTCTTAGGCGGTTGGTGGCTTAATGATCAGGATAATAGGAATTGGACCAGGAAGGGATGATATAACCATAAGGGCCCTGAGGGCCCTGGAGGATTCTGACGTCGTTATAGGGTATGCGAGGTATATCCGCCAGATAGAGGACCTCCTTGATGGAAAGGAGGTCATAAGGAGTGGTATGGGGGATGAGATTGAGAGGGTGGAACTTGCAATTGAAAAACACCGTGAGGGCCTTGACGTCGCACTTGTGAGTTCAGGGGACCCTGGTGTTTACGGCATGGCCAACGTGTTCTTCCAGATATTCGATAAATATTCAGGCATCGAATTTGAGGTCATACCCGGTGTCACAGCGGTTAACTACGCCGCATCAAAGCTGGGAGCACCCCTTCACGACTTCGCGGTTATAAGTCTGAGTGACATCCTGACACCACTATCTGAAATAATGGCAAAGGTCAGGGCCGCCGCAGAGTCCGGGATGATAATAGCCCTTTACAATCCACTGGGAAAGAGGAGGAAGAGGCCCTTCAGGGAGGCTGTTGAAATACTGAGGTCTCTGCTGCCCCCTCAGACACCGGTTGGCATAGTAAGGACCGTGGATGGGGCCCCTGATGTGAGGATAGTGGACCTTGAATCCCTTGACGAGTCCCTGGTGGACATGTCAACAATAGTGCTGGTGGGCAACGTAACCACCTACACAAGGGATGGTCAGATGATAACACCAAGGGGCTACGCGGTGGAGACACCCCTCCATGAACTTGCAAGGGAGTTCTACGAGGAAAATCCACTGGGAAAAGCCTCGGGTCCAGATGAAAACTGTGAGTTCTATCCCTGTCACTTTGAAGGCCAGAACTGTGCATTCTGCTACTGCCCCTTCTACCCATGTGCGGAGGGATCCACAGGCGGGCGATGGATAAGGGACCGCGGTGTGTGGAGCTGCCAGGACTGCACATGGATACACACAGACAGCGCAGTTGAATGCGTGAAGAGGAGCCTGGGGGATATAATTTCAGGGCCAGATGATCTCACGGACAAAAAGAGGGAGCTCCTGAAACTCCGTAGAGAGTGCCTGATGAGGGGATGATCACTTTAAGTAATGCAGTTCAGGCATCTCAAGGTTATTTGTAAAGGAGTATCCTGAAGATCTCAATGGCACCTGATTTTGGATGATCTTCATGAGCACCCGCGTCCCTCACAGCAACATATTTATTTTAATTTATCCAATATCAACCCACCAGCCCAGGAGGATGAAAGTTGTCTAAGAGTGTTAAGGATATCCTCATTGAGATGAAGAACCTTTCGGAGCTCATGGTGGATCTTGCATACTCGGCACTGCTATTCAACAGCAGGGATGCAGCTGAAGAAGTCATAAAACTTGAGAACAAGGTTAACAGACTCAACTATGAGATAAAGAAGGAGTCTCTTCTTGCAGCAAGGTCTGTTGAGGACGCTGAGGAGCTTACAGCCCTTCTTGAGGTGGGTGAAGCTGCTGAGAGCATTGCAAACTCGGCCAAGGATATCGCCGACCTGGTGCTCAAGGGAATAAAGCCCCATCCGGTCTTCAAGATGGTCATGGAGGAGTCCGACGAGATCATCGTCAGGGTCACCATTGAAGAGGGATCCGAGCTCGCAGGGAAATCCCTGGGGGATCTTCTCCTTGCAACCAGGACTGGTATGAGGGTTATAGCCATCAGGAGAGGTGAGTCCTGGATCTATGGACCCGACAGGAACACGGTGCTGGCAGAGAAGGATACACTCATTGCCAAGGGAAACGAGGCGGGAGCAGAGCTACTGTTTGCACTGGCAAAGAATGAGATGACCCTTGAGGATATTGGCTGCAGTATAGAATAGTGACGGGATGATGGAAATGTTAGCAGGTGATATTCATGAAGAGAAGAGAAAGATTGCTGAGGATGACTCGGATCCTGCTTCAGTCCCTGCTAACATTCACCGTGAACATCTCCATAGCAGCCTCAAGGGGATGGGTAAGGGCATTTAACCTATCAAGAAAGTTTGGTAGCTTTTTCAGGGATTCCAGGAGGATTCTCGGGGAAAGCTTCGCGGCCCTTTTCATCTGTGCAATCGGGGACCTCATAGCCGGCATATTCCTGGGTAAGATGTCCCCCATGCTTGAATCATACCCGGGTCTCCTTGTTCTCATACCCGGGGCCATAGGTATGAGGGGTAACATCTTCGGAGCCCTGGGCTCACGCCTTGGATCTGGCCTCCATATCGGTGTGCTCTCACCTGAACTGCGAAGATCAGATGTCCTTGCAGATAACATTGAGGGGACCATAATACTGACGGTGGTCATGTCGCTCTTTCTGGGCTTCATGGCATGGATCTTCTGCCAGCTCTTTGGCTTTGAGAGCATGGGGATAATGGACTTCACGGTCATCTCGGTCATAGGGGGTATAATATCAGGGGCTTTTCTGCTCCCTGCAACGGTCCTCATATCCCTTAAGAGCTATGAAAATGGATGGGACCCGGATAATGTCACCACACCCCTGATTGCAGCTTCAGGAGATCTTTTCACCCTGCCATCAATATTTGCAACCCTCGCAGTCCTTGAGATGGTCAGGAACGGATTTTTTGAATGGATACTCTTTGCCATATTCCTTTTGATAGGTGCAGCCGGACTCATAGCAGGCTTCAGGGGGAGATACGATCTCAGAAAGATTATCAGGCAGAGTGTACCTGTCCTCCTCATATGTTCGGCCCTCGGAACAACTGCAGGTACAGTTCTGAACAGTAAACTGTCATTTATACTGGACAACCCGGCAATACTGGCACTTGTACCCCTATTTTCAGGTGAAAGCGGGGACCTGGTGAGTATACTTGGTGCAAGGCTCTCCTCAGGGCTTCACTCAGGTATAATTCCAGCATCCCTGAGACCCCACGGGGAGGCCCTGAGGAACTTTGGGATAATAGCTGTACTGTCCCTCCTCATATACCCTACCATAGGGCTTCTGGCCCACCTTGTAAGTGATTTCCTTGGCATAGGGTCCTTGGGCCCCTTCAGGATGGTTCTCATAAGTTCCATGGCAGGCTACATGCTCACACCATTCCTCCTTCTTGTGGGCTTCTATCTCAGCTCGGCATCATACAGACTCAGACTTGACCCGGATAACATCGTGATCCCCCTCTCAACGAGCATGACGGATCCGGTGGCAAACACGTGTCTGGTCATAGCCATTATAACAATCATGGGTCTCTGATCAGAAGGGGGCTGTTATGACCTCAAGGACGCATGGCTGGACCCGGAAGTGGGCTGGTGACATGAGATAATCCCTGCTGCCGTGGGGAAGGGCCACAACGGACACCCACCCACCTCCATGTACATGCAGCCATGCCACGCCTTCACCAGTCAGATTGAGTTTAACACTCCCATATATGAGATCCACCTCATCAATGTGGCTGTTCTCGGTATCCAGCATCCATGAGCCGTCCGGGCTGTCAGAGATCAGATAGTAGTCCAGTGAACTGTTAAATCTAAAATTCATGCAGGTCCAGTTCTCCGGGTGTCCGCAGGGACAGACAGCCTTCTGGAGTTTTATTACATGGCCTGAGAGGAAGTTGCAGTTAACGGGTATTTTCATCACTGAGATCTCATCCCCGCTGATGTTTTCACCTGCGACCAGGGGCCTGATGCTGGAGTTGATGGGTCTCAGGACAAGCTGCACCCTCATACCCTGGAAGGCCCTGCCAAGGAGTTCTGGCCTGCTCTGGAGTTTCCTGAACTTTTCATAGGATATCATTCCCCTCTCACCGGGCACTGCAAGTCCAGGGGATTTACAGGCACTCGCGGGAATTTTTTCCCAGTTGGGCGGATCCCCTGGAGTGCTTACCAGGATATCAGCTGCAGCAGCGGCTTTCTGATTCACATGACCCTCCCTGAACTCCTCGCTGAGGCGACTCTCCTGCATGTCCACAAGTTCTGCAGATGTTCCCAGGATAAGGGCCACTATGATCAGTGAAAGCAGAAAGTCAGTTGACAGTATCATGGTTTCCCCATCCGTACTCTGGCGAGGGCAGAGGGCTGGCAGGGGTTATCATTGTCTTCTCACCCCGTACTTTGTCATGTGACCTGCGTCCAGGTAAATGATGAATCCTGAGATGTTCAGTGCTTCGCCAGTGTATTTTTCATTAAAGAGGACGTGGTCAATGGATACCGGGGCCTCTCCTAATTCCTTCGACGGGATTATGAATGTTTCAAGCCCCATGTGGGGGCAGGATGTTTTTCCCTCCAGTCTGCAGAGGTAACAGGCACCATCCCTGCTTTCATGGTAGTATCCATTGAGGATGCAGGCATGGACCCCCTCAGGTCCATGGGAGGTGTAGGGTTCGTAGGGGCATCTTCTTATGATGAGGGGCCCCGTTGCATTGATGTAGGCTCCACCATCCACGCCACTGGAGTTAAGATACTCTGCAAGGGCATCACCATATTCCATTGTGGTGTTACTGTGTTCAAGCCTCCCGAGGACCCTGAAGGGCAGCGGATCCGGGAGTCCATCAACCGTGACCCTCACAGAAAGGTTCTCAGTGTGTTCAATGTTCCCTGCCCGTATTTCAAGTGTTGAGTTGACCTCAACCTGAAAGGGGTCCTCTGTTCCTTCAACCGAATTCACCCTGCAGCTTGCATTGACGTTCCTGTGGCTTCTGCATAGACGGTCAATACGCTCCTGCACCCTCTCCCTCACCAGATTCCTGACATCATCTGAGGGAAGGGCCCCATTGATGGCCTCCCCTGCGGTTTCATTGAGCACATCCAGTGTTATGATGGGGACGTTGTCCCTGATGTCCCATGCAGCACCCTCTACACAGGCTGAAAGTTTTCTCTCCGTGTTCATGTCACTGTGTGCTTCACCGAGACTCAGAATCATGGCCGTGGTTATGATTACGGGTATCATCAGCAGTAGGGATGCACCTGCCATGACGTATCCACAATCATCCATAATATCACCAAATGAAAATTAAGTATTACAGATATAAAAATATTACCTAAATATTAATAAAGTATTATTAATTCTTTGTGCTGGAGAGAATGAATATGGGCCCATTTTAGGACTAAAGGACGCCCATAACACATTAAAAAGTAGCTGCGAGCAAGAGGGGTCTTTATTATCCCCTCAGGGAGGCAGTGATTTAAATATCAGATGACCGTATGATTTAATTATAATGAACCAAGATAGATAATGAAAAGTGATTACTGTATGGAGGTTACATGATGACAGAAACCGTCAGGACATGGCGCCATATACCCCAGCGCTACAATCTTACAGGATCAAAATGTCTTCAGTGCGGGAATGTTTTCTTCCCCAGCAGGATAATATGCCCGGAATGCAGACGCAAGGGCAAACTCGAGGAATTGAAGTTCAGCGGGAAGGGAAGGATACACAGTTACTCCGTCATAAACACCCCCACCGACGAGTTCAAGGACATAGCCCCCTACGTGGTGGCCATAGTTGAACTGGAGGAGGGTGCAAGGGTAACAAGCCAGATAGTTGACTGCGACCCTGATTCAATAGAAATAGGTGATGAGGTCGAGATGGTATTCAGGAAGGTTAGAGAAGAGGGCGAGGATGGAGTGATATCCTATGGATTCAAATTCAAACCAAAAACCTAAGATAGGCGTTCTGCTGGTGGGGCACGGCAGCCGCCTCCCCTACGGTGAGGAGGTTATAAACGGCATAGCTGACATCTACCGCCAGGAGGCCGACCACCCCGTTGCAGTGGGCTTCATGAACATGTCAAGACCATCAATACCCGAGGCAATAAATGAACTTGCAGCCATGGGTGTTGAGAAGATCATCGTCACACCGGTTTTCCTGGCCCATGGAGTGCACACCAAACATGACATACCCCACATACTCGGCCTTGACAACGGTGCCGAAGGTCACCATCACCATGAACACGAACATGAGCATGAAGAATTTGAATTCGATGGTGAGATAGTCTATACGGAACCCCTCGGCGCTGATCCAAGGATAGCCGAGATAATCAGGGACAGGGTTAAATCAGCAATTTAACTGTTCCCATCCAACTATTTTTGATAAAATGCATGATAGAATATCCTCCCTTGGAGAAAAAAAGCTCATATCCAGGATAATATCCAGAGCAAGATCAGTTTTCGGATCATCAGAGGTCATGGGCCTCGGGGACGACGCAGCCCTCATTGATGCAGGGGAAGAGTTCCTGGTACTAACCTCTGACCTCCTCCTTGAGACAAGACACTTCCCTGACCCTGGAAGGCCACGGGACATGGGCTGGAAGACCGTCACTGTTAACATGAGCGACCTTGCTGCAATGGGCTCTAGACCTGAAGGATTCATTCTTTCGGTGGCCCTACCCGACCTTGAACTGGAATTCTTTGACTCCCTCATGGATGGCGTGATAGAGGCATGCTGCCACTACCAGGCTCCACTCATCGGAGGGGACACAAACGAGGCCGATGAGATAATACTCTCAGGAACAGCCATAGGGCGGGCTGGAAAGGACAGGGTCCTCCTGAAGTCCGGGGCCAGGCCAGGGGACCTCGTGGCTGTCACGGGACCCCTGGGAGTTGGTGCAGCAGGGACAGAACTCATCCTTTCGGGTAGAGATAGAGGGGGCTTTGAAAATGCGGTTGAGAGATCCCTCAGACCGGTGGCCCGCATAGAGGAGGGACTCATCCTTGCAGAATCAGGTCTGGTATCCTCGGCCACTGACATAACCGATGGCCTTGTAAGTGAGCTCGGGGAGCTCATGGATGCAAGCGGGACAGGTATGAGGATATATGAGGAGAGGCTGCCCCTGGGCAGGGAGGTCCCTGAAATTGCATCCATTCTCGGCAGGGACCCACTGGAACTCGCCCTATACTATGGAGAGGACTTTGAACTGGTATTCACAGCACCACTCACCGGGATGGAAGAACTCTCTGACATGATGGAGCTCCATGTAATCGGTGAGGTCACCGGTGGAGGTGGAATTGAAATGGTTGATAAGGATGGAGTTACATATAAACTTCATGTGAGGGGCTATGAACATCTCAGCCCCGGCTAGGGGGTATGCCATGAGGAAGGAAGCCATACTTTATGAAGGGGTCGATGACAGGCTCAGGTGCCTGGTATGTAACAGGAAGTGCCTGATACCTGAAAGTGGGAGGGGCTACTGTCTCACCCGTGAGAACAGTGACGGCAGGATATACTCACTCACCTATGGGGAGGTGTCATCGGCAGCCGTTGACCCCATAGAGAAGAAACCTCTCTTTCACTTCCATCCAGGGACCCTTGCATATTCACTTGGAAGTGTGGGCTGTAACTTCAGGTGCAGGTACTGTCAGAACTGGAGCATATCCCAGGCCAGGATAGACGAATTCCCCACAAGGTACATTTCACCGGAGGAGGCAGTTGAAAATGCCCTCAGCGCCAGCTGCAGGTCCATAGCCTGGACCTACAATGAACCCACCATGTGGCTTGAATACACCCTTGACTCAGCGGAACTTGCAAGGGAGGAGGGTCTCTCGACGGTCTATGTGACTAATGGGTACATGAGCAGGGAGGCGCTTGACATACTGGGCCCCCTCCTGGACGCTGCAAACGTTGACCTCAAGGGAATGTCAGAGACCTTCTACAGGGAACTCTGTGATGCAAAACCCGGGCCAGTGCTTGAGAACATCATAAGGATGCATGATATGGGTATCCACATTGAGGTAACAAACCTCCTCATACCAGGATACAATGACTCAGATGATGATATAATGGCCCTCATAAACTTCATGGTCTCTGAGGTCGGAGTTAGGGTCCCGCTGCACTTCACACGGTTCTTCCCACATTACAGGATGCAGGACGTGCCACCCACAGGAACTGACAGACTTATGAGGGCGAGGGAGCTGGCACTTGAGGCTGGAATGAAGTACGTCTATGTCGGTAACCTGCCAGGCACCGATGCAGAGAATACCTACTGTCCGTCCTGCGGGGAAGTGGTTATAAGGAGGAACGGCTACATCACAGATACCTCTGGACTCGCTGATGGCAGATGCAGATCCTGCAACTCCAAAATTGATATTGTTACTGACTGAATTAAGATTCAAGCGAATATGCTGAATTAGCCATGGATTTATAGCAGCAAGGAAAAGGGTTGAGGGCCCGGTTACTCTGACCTGCTGACCCTCTGGAATTTTTCAGCTGAAGCAAGGGGCGCGGTTGCATCGACACCAACCTTGGTGGTGGTGCCATCAGGCAGTGCTGCAGGATCAAGGGATGAACCCCTGGCCCCTGGAACTATGAGGATGTCATCATCACCCTTAACCCTGGTTGCAATGGCATATTCAATTTCCTCAGGGTCAAGGACGTCTATATCCTCATCCACAACCACAACATGCTTCAGGGAGGGGTGTGCTGCAAGGGCAGCCATTATAACGTTCTTACCATCACCTTCAGTCTGTTTTTTAATTGATACAGCGGCGTGGAGCCAGCAGCACCCACCCTCCGTCAGAACAACGTTCCTTACAGTGGGGACTGTATTCTTAACGGCCCTGTATATCCTTGGCTCCTGGGGGAGACCCTGAAGGAGACGGTGCTCAAAGCCGGCCGGCAGAATGGCGTGGTACATTGCATCCTTCCTGATATGCATCCTTTCAAGGGAGATAACAGGTTCATCCCTTACAACGTCATAGGTGTCTGTCAGATCAACAAAGGGGCCCTCCCTCTCCCTCACACCACAGAGTATACGTCCCTCAAGGATTATCTCTGCAGGGGGGACCTCGATGTCGACTCCCTCACATCTGACAAGTTCCAGTTCACCTTCATGGAAGGTGTTCGCCACCTCCATTTCATCTGCATCGATGGGTATGGAGGTGGTGGTGGCAAGGAGCGTTGCAGGGTCCATACCTATGGCTATGGCTATTTCAAGGTCCTCACCCCTCTCCTCAGCCTTCTGGAGGTAGGTGTAGAGGTGCCTGGGTACTATGCGGACAGCCAGCCTGTCATCACCGATGACCATCATCCTGTGAATTGAGGCGTTCCTCACCCCTGTATCAGGGTCCCTGGCGAATATGACCCCTGCAGTTATGTAGGGGCCACCGTCCCTCCTGTAGTGCCTGAGGATGGGGAGCTCTGAGAGGTCAGCCCTCCCTGATCTGTAACCATCCAGTCCCCCCACCCTACTGATTGGGGTGGGGTTTTCCATGGCCTCAACGATCCTGTGGGTTATCTCATGGACCCTGCAGTTCAGGGAGAGGGCTATCTTCTCCCGGGTATTGCAGAGTCCTGATATGACGGGTATATCTGATTCCTTCAGGTTTTTGAGTATAACAAGGTCCCTTGGATGCTCTCTGAGTATGCTGGCAGCCTCGAAACTGGTTGATACTTCATCCTCAACCACCAGGGCCTCCTCGCCGATTTTATCAAGAAAGTTTCTCATTCAATCACCATCAGAAGTTATGGAACGGCTCTTTATCCTGGTCTCCATTTTTTATATTTAGAACTTAACGGAACGGCTCTTTATCCTCTTTATCCTCGATTCTATCTTTTCATCGTATATTCCAAGCATTTCAGCAGCCAGTATTGCGGCGTTACCACCGTTACCTACCCCCACCGTTCCAACGGGCACACCCGGAGGCATGTTGATCATTGAGAGGAGTGAGTCCCAGCCGTTCATCTTGAGGGGGCAGGGAACCCCTATCACCGGTCTGTCGCTGAGGGCAACAACAGCACCCGTAACATGTGCAGAGAGGCCGCTTATGGCTATGAAGAGCTTCACGTTCTCCATCTTCTCAAGGTACCTCTCAAATCTTTCAGGGTACCTTATGGGTGATATGACGTTCAGATCATAGCTTATACCCATCCTTTCGAGGAACATGGTGGTCTTCTTGGCTATCTTCATGTCAGAGTAGCTGCCAGGTATCACAGATACCATGGGGTCATCCTGGGAATCTGACGGGACCTTATCACCCATGGGAGGCATTTCAACCTCCAGGGGTGCATAGTAGGACCCCTCTATGCTGTTGAGCACCTGACATTCATCTCTCCGCACGCGTTCATAGAAACCTCTCCTTAGATCTGCAACCCTTTCCCTTACCCCTGGATCTCCTATCCCTATTATCTGGGCAGCGAGTATTGCGGCGTTTTCTCCCCTGTCTACCCCCACAGTGGCGACGGGGGCAGGGAAGGGCATCTGTGAACATGCAAAGAGGGCGTCGAGTCCTCCAAGTTTAACGTCAACAGGGACCCCTATGACGGGTCTGTGGGTGTTTGCAGATATCATGCCCGGAAGATGGGCTGATAACCCCGCTATTCCTATGAATACCTCAACACCCGCCTTCACGGCCTCTGAGACTATTGCCTTTACCTTTTCATGTGTCCTGTGGGCTGAGGCAACCCTCAGGTCATAGGGTATCCTGAGTTCCTCAAAGATTTCCATTGCCTTTTCGGCTATCCTGAAATCAGATGCACTTCCAAGGAGTATCATCACTCTGGGCTTCATCTGGAGATTCACCTTTAACTTTATATATAGAGAATCTATCTGAGGTCATATTTAATAGATGGCACCATCCCGCAGGGACCATTTACAGGTCTTCATAACAGTATATAAGGGGATTCTACCAATAGAGAGTTACAGAGTATCAGAAGGTGTACTGATGTCATGGCTCATTCTCATGGTTGTGTTCTTTCTATGCGCTTTCAGAGCAGTGAAGGATAAAAGCCACACTGTATCGGTGGTTATACCTGCATTCAACGAGGAAAAAACAGTTGGACGTGTAATTGAAGCAGCCAGAAAATCAGATATGGTGGACGAGGTTATCGTTGTGGATGATGGATCCACAGATAACACTGCTGGTGCTGCAGAGGAGGCAGGTGCCACTGTTATAAGGCATACAAGCAACCGCGGAAAGGGGGCAGCCCTAAAAACAGGTTTCAAGCATTCCCGGGGCGACATAGTGGTCTTTGTCGACGCTGACCTTGAGAACATGACAACAGAGAAGATTGAAAGGATGATAAAACCCATAATAACGGGGAGGGCCGACCTCACAAAGACCAGATTCAGAAGAAAGGCCGGGAGGGTTACTGAGTTAACAGCCAAACCCCTTCTTAAGTTCTTCTTCCCTGAGATAAAATTTGAACAGCCCCTGAGCGGACAGTTCGCAGCTAAAAGATCGGCCCTTGAGAAGATGAAATTTGAGGAGGACTACGGGGTTGATGTTGGCATAGTACTGGACGCCGATGTCCTGGGCCTCACCGTGAGGGAGGTGGATATCGGGAGCATACACCATGACATGGCGAGCCTGAAGGATCTCAATGTCGTCGCCAACGAGGTTGTGAGGACAATAGTTGACAGGGCCCTGGAGTACGGCAGAATAACCATGATGGATTCCATGGGGAAATCAATAAGGATGTGCATCCTTGGTCTATCACTCACAACCCTTGGGGTCTTCAGCATATTTTTCATAAGGGCCATACCAGCAGTCCTGGGTGTCATAATATCCCTCACAGGATTTATAATGGCGGTCTACTATTTTTTAAGGCTCATCAGGAGATCCATCTATGTTTTCAGGCGTTCAGCAGGTAAGCTTCAGACAGTGAGGTCCTTCATCTACATGCACTTCCCCATACTCATATCTGCCCTCATACTCATTGCAATGATATCAACCCTCCTTGGAGCCGTGGAGGTGGACGACGGGAAAATATCCATTGAGCCAACATCTGGAAACCTTATAATATGGAAGAAGAGCAATGAAAACAGGACATTCGATGTCAGGGGACCCTACAGAGTTGACAGTGCCCTTGAAAATGAAAATAATTCAATAAGAATTCCTGAGGAGGCCATAAACACCCTTGACCTCAATTACGGCGACCGCATATTCCTGGCCGGAGAGGCCTATACACTTAACAGGACACGGGAAGGCGAAACCAACATAATGAGGATACCATCCGGGGCAAGGAACGCCCTGGGGCTCAACGTGGGCGATGTTATCCAGGACGGGAACCTCCGCAAGGTATTCAGCAACGTCTATGCACTGAGAAACATCTCAGACTCAAATCTGACGGTCTACAATGGCATCATAATCCAGGATGATGATTCGCCGGGGGCAGAGGTCCGGGTCTATCTGGATGACAGGATGGTTGCCCGCACCACAGGGGCAATGGAGAATGGGACCTACACAGTTTACGTGGATGGTGTTGCCGCGGGCAGGATAATATTCAGGGGCAAGGACACCGATCACAGGATTTACTGGGGAGCTCATGTAATAAAAATTGAGGTCCGGAGCGGGGCCATGGATGATATGCGCTTTGCTAAATCCTCTGAGGGCAGGTTCCTGAATGTATGGCTCTGATCTGGTGGTCTGAGTTCTTAAGAGCCCATCTTGATGTCTCTGAAGGGCCCCATAAGTAGCTGGATTTATTCCGTACTAGTAGTAGACCCTGGCGGCCTCCTCCGGATCATCGTAGAGTCCAAGGGCTGCAAGGGCCCCTATCTTGCCCTGAGAACCGGTGACCTCGATTAGCTCCACGCCAAGTTCCCTGGCAACCCCTTCGGCTTCCTCCACTTCCATGAGGGTCCTCTTGGATTTTGCAGAGTACTCCCTCAGTTTTTCAGGCACCACTATACCCCTCAGGACTGCCATGGCTGTCTTATCTGAGAGGGTGTTATCCCTCAGGAGGTCCCTTACCAGGGCCACCAGTTTATCTGCTTCACCGGGTCTGACTGCAAATGCAAGGGCAACCGACACACAGTTCTGTGTCTTGTGTGGGTTGTGGGGGTAGAGCTGTACCGTGACATGGTCGATGTACTCAAAACCCTGGTTTCTGGCCTCCAGTCCTATGTTGTTTGCAAGGGTCCAGGTGGCCCCGCTCTCTGGCGTGTCTGTGTCATCTATCCCGATAACAACCTTCTCAAGGCGGGGGGTTATAACAGCGGCCCGGCCCGGCTTTGAACCACCACCGACCTCGTAGAGTTCTATCCTCTTAACACCCTCAGCCATGCCCCGGCACATGGCGGCGCCGACACCTGCACCTGCAAGGCCTGCATGCACAACACGGACCTCATCACCCTCAACCGCCACCTCCTCTATTCCAGCGGCGTTAAGGCTGGCCTGGAGTTCTATGGGAGCTTTACCTGTACGTGCAAGGTAACTGTGCCTGTTACCGTCTCTCCGGGCCCTCTCTATGAGTCTGCTGGATCTCTGGTACTGGTATATCATCCACTCTGACCCTGAAACGCAGGGGTGGTACTCCAGGATCTCAACCATGTCCCTGTCCACCATTGTGAGGACCTTCCGGTATGGTGAGATCCAGGGGTCCTGGAACCTCTCCTTCAGGTCAGATGGCCTGAGTATCTCCATGGAAGCTCCCCGGAAACTAGATATCCTCTTTAAGTCTTCTGTACATTTTAACAGCTGCCTCAACAGCCCTCTTGGCGTAGTCAACGCGCTGGTGGGCCTCGAGCCTCGTCATTCCGGGTCCTGATATTCCAAGGGCCACGGGCTTGTCATAATCAAGGGCCAGGTCGGCTATTTTACGTGAGGCGTGCTGCACGACTATCTGGTCATGGTCGGTGGCTCCCTCGATGACCGCCCCCAGGGTTATCACGGCGTCTATCTCATCTTCCAGAAGGAGTTTCTTCACTGCAAGTGGCATGTCAAACACGCCGGGTACAGCAATCACCCTGGTTATCTCTGCATCAAGGAATCTGGCATGTTCCTTTGCAAGTTCCAGCATCATATGGGTTATGTCATAGTTAAACTCAGCTACAACAGCCCCTATCCTGACTTTCTTCATTCAATACCTCCATTTAGAGTACAAGTGCACCTGCAATGGTACTCAGGACCATTATTATCACTATCAGTAATGCTATTGCCTGTGCCTTATTCATTAAATCACCCCATCCCTGCTATTTCCTCGAGGGTCTCTCCGAGGAGCTGGATTTCCTCTGATGTGTTGTAGTAGTGTATGGATGCCCTGACGGTGCCGCCGGTTTCATGGAGCGCCAGGTGCTTCATTGCAGGTATAGCGCAGTGGTGACCACTTCTAACACAGATCCCGGCGGTTTCGTCAAGAATCTTTGCAACGTCGTGGGGGTCCATGTTATTTATGTTGAAGGAGAGGATACCATAAATATTTTGGGGGTCACCATAGCATTCAATACCATCGATGGATGAAACGGTAGCGTGGAGTTCCTCTGTCATCTTCATGCCATGTTTCTGGATCCTCCTGATTCCTATCCTGTTCATGTAGTCTATTGAGGCACCGAGGCCTATGAATCCTGCAATGTTGAGGGTGCCGGCCTCAAACTTCGCCGGGAAGTCCTCGAGCACATAACCGTCCTCTGAGACATCAAGCACAGTACCTCCCCCCAGCATAAGGGGTTCAAGTTCTCCCTGGACATCAGTGCTGCAGTAGAGGAATCCCGTGCCAACAGGTCCCAGGGTCCCCTTGTGTCCAGGGAATGCTGCGAAGTCAGCCCCAATGGCCCTCACATCAACCTCCATGTGACCTATTGACTGGGCGGCATCAACCAGGTAGAGGGCCCCCACGTCATGGGCTATCCTCCCTATCTCCTCCACGTCCTGCACCGTACCGAGGGCATTGGAGATGTGGGTCACGGTGACGAGCCTTGTGGTCTCATCAACGGCGTCCTCTATTCTGCCGGGGTCCACCACTCCCCCTTCATCTGCCTTCACCACCCTCACATCAACTCCCCTTTCACGGAGCCTCAGCCAGGGGAGGAAGTTGGAGTGGTGTTCGATGTTTGGCACAACAACTGAGTCCCCCTTCCTGAACCTGAGACCCCCCGCCACGATGTTGATGGCCTCAGAAGTGTTCTTGGTGAATACTATCTCATCACTGGAGGCGTTTATGAACCCAGCCACCTTCTCTCTGGCCTCCTGGAGTTTCCTGGTGGCCCTTAGCACCAGGGAGTAGGCGCCCCTCCCGGTGTTGGCATTGTATTCCTCAAAGTATTCTGTCATGGCCCTGACAACCGGGAGTGGAGTGGGGGTTGTGCTGGCAGCGTCGAGGTAGACATGATCCCTGAGGAGGGGTATGTCTCTCCTGACGTCCTCTGTACGCATGAATATCAATCCTCCAGGTGTCTGGCTATCTCGGCAGCCATCTCCATGGTCCCAAGCTTCCCACCGAGGTCTGGTGTCACAAGACCCTCTGCAAGGGTTTTTTGGAGTGCTTTTTCTATTTTTTGGGCTTCTTGTTTTTTGTTGAGGTGTTTTAGCATTAGTGTGGTTGTTAGTATCATGGCGGTGGGGTTGGCTATGTTTTTTCCTGCGATTTGGGGTGCTGATCCGTGTACTGGTTCGAATAGTGCGTTTTTTTCTCCTATGTTTGCTGATGGTGC
>NZ_QREL01000003.1:0-137141 GCF_003385755.1 Methanothermobacter defluvii
GATCTCAGTAGTTAAGTCCTGCTGCGTTGTGGGTGTGTACTGCGGTTTTTTGCTGTGGGAAGCCCACTTCACTGCCAGACCACCCTCATACTCATAATTGAAAAAATAACCGAAAATTATATTCCACAGATCTGCATAGTTTTAATTAACTAAATGCAGGTGTGGAAAATGGAAACATACTATTTATGGCCAATTTTGACAGTCCTTACAATTTTAGGTCTCTCTTATCGTAACAGATCATCACTGGATTCTGAAAAGTTTGCTGAAATAGCTCTTCTCTCAATTCTAACAGTGCAGGTTGGACTGGGTTCACTATGGGCCTTCCTTGGGCATGCCTTTATGCCGGATGTGATTGCAATGTATATCGGATGGCCCACTGGAAGTCCATTCCAGCTTGAAGTTGCCTTTGCGAACCTATCATTTGGTGTACTGGGCCTGCTATCCTGGAAGTTTCGTGGAGAATTCTGGATGGCAACCATAATCGGTTTCAGCGTATTTTACCTTGGCGCTGCCTATGGGCACATCATGGACGCTTTAATTAACCTTAACTATTCTCCAGGCAATATCGGAGCACCACTCTACATTGATATAGTCATCCCACTGCTTCTGCTTCTGCTTCTGGTTTACCATAGAAAATTTTCCCGGAAAAGTCAGGGTTAATTTTAATCCTTTAATTATTTTCAGGAAAGTGGTGATAGTAGTTCCTGTTTTTTATCTCTCATCAAGATCTATGACCATTCAAGGCACCTGGACTTCTCTCCCACAGGGCAGACATGGACATTGACCATCTTTATTATATCAATATCCTCTATGACTCTCCTTTCAACATCATGGGCTATTCTGTGGGCATCCCGGAGCATCATATCACCATCAACCTCAATGTGCAGATCAACTGAGGCGTAGGGTCCAAAGTGGTTTATACGGACCTCATGCAGCCCCTTAACGCCATCCACAGACATGGCTGATTTTTCTATGTCCTCCATGATCTCGGGGGATGGGACCGCCCCCAGTATGTTGTTAACGTTCTCACGTCCAACATCAAAGGCTGTTTTGAGAACAAGGACCGCTATGATCACAGCAACGAGGGGGTCAAGGAATCTGAATCCCAGGTGTGAACCCGCGACCCCTAACATTATTGCGATGCATGAGAATATATCCACCTTCTGATGCTGAGCATCTGCAACAATCGCGGGACTGTTTATCCTTTCGCCAATACGCCTGATGTAGGTGGTCATTGCAATGTTTGCGATTATCCCAAAACCAGCCATCAGGACCGCCGTGTAGTCTGGTGGCGCCAGTTCCAGGAAGAGCTTACGGTAGGCCTCAGAGAGTATCTCATAGGATATTATACCAAGAAAGACCACAACAACAAGTCCGACAAGGGCCTCAGCCCGTCCATGACCGTAGGGGTGCTGCCTGTCAGGTGGGCGCTGCCCTATCCTGAAGCCTATATAGGTTATCACAGATGTCAGTACATCAGAAAGTGTATGGGCTGCCTCAGCAACAAGCGCAACACTCCCTGAGGATATGCCGACCAGGAAATTGAGGGATGTCAGCAGTACGTTGCCACCTATACCAGCAAAGGCGGCGCGTTTTCCAAGACGTATTCTCTCAGATTCCTCCAAATCAAACACCACAGACAGTTTTAAGTCGTTCCATAGCCTCCTCGATAAGCTCATAGGATGTTGCATAGGACATTCTGATGTAACCTTTCCCTTCATTCCCAAAGGCGGATCCCGGGACAACTGCAACTCCAGCTTCAAGTGAAAGCCTTGTGAATTCTTCTGAGTCCCCAGCATACGGGAACATGTAGAATGCCCCGCCGGGCAGGACACATTCAAGGCCCATATCAGTGAGGGAACGGAACATAAGGTCCCTCCTTCTTCTAAACTCATCCACCATATCCTTAACACAGTTCTGAGGTCCCCTGATGGCTGCAAGGGCTGCGTACTGGGATATTGAAGGGGCACAGGCGGTGTTGTACTGGTGGACCTTCAGGAGCTCCTCAATTATATCCTCACAGCCGGCAACGTAACCGATCCTGAGACCAGTCATTGCATAGGTCTTTGAAAACCCATTGATTATGAGGGCGTTATCTGTGAACTGCGCCGGACTGTAGTGTTTTCCATCATAGATTATCTTCTCATAGATCTCATCCGATATTATTATCAGGTCATTGTCCTCGGCGATCTCAGCAATCCCCTTCACATCATCCTTTCCCATGACGCTCCCGGTTGGGTTTGATGGGGAATTCATTATTATGACCCGGGTATCCCCGGTGATGAGTGATTCAACCCTTTCAGGGCTCATCGAGAACCCTTCATCCATACTGAGGGGCACGGGTATGCTCACTGCCCCGGAAAGCCGGACACAGGCATCATAGGATAGAAAACCAGGGTCAGGTATGAGGGCATGATCACCCATGTCAAGAAGGGCCTGGGTGCACATGAATATGGCCTCACTGGCACCCACAGTCACTATTATTGATTCTGGTTCAGCATGAACCCTGTTTTCGCTTTTAAGTTTATCTGCTATGGCTTCCCTCAGCTCCTCCATCCCCATGTTGGAGGTGTAATGGGTCAGGCCCTCGTCAACAGCATCCTTAACAGCCTCCCTGACATGATCAGGGACACTGAAATCTGGTTCACCTATGCCAAGGTTTATTGTATCCTCGTCTGCAACCTCAAATATTTTCCTTATCTCAGAAAGCTGTATATCCTTTACACGGGAGGCAAATTTCCTCATGATCATCGCCTTTATTTATTTTGGATCTCAGAACATTCTCTCAATGCCTGAGTGAGGGGCAGCTATCCATGCAACCGTAGCAGCCTGATTCTTCACACCATGGTGTTAATCTGTCATCCTTCATCTTAATGTATTCTTCCATCAGGAAGTCCTCCCTCAGACCCACACTGATATTGTGCCAGGGCAACCTCGCACCAGGGTCTCTCGGTCCAGCATGAGCCTCCCATTCCCTCACCGGAACCCCTGATAGGGATGCCCTTTCTATGAGCTCCCCTATTTCAGGGCCACCCGTGGACAGGACATGCTGTATGAGACCACCCCGCGGACTTCCCATCCTTACAGGAAGCCCCCTGACCAGTCTGCCAAGGAACCTTATCCTCTGCTTCATCTCACGTGCATCATAGCCCTCCCACTGAAGGGGTGTATGTGGTTTCGGGATGAGCGGGTTTACACTGAAGCTCACCCGCCCCCTCCTGATCTCTGACAGATCCCTCATGAGCCGGGCCATTTCTTCAAGGTCCTCCTGGGTCTCGCCGGGCGCTCCTATCAGGAAGTACATCTTAACACGCAGCCCCATTTCAAGGGCCTTCCTGGTCTTCTCAAAGACCATGCTATCAGTGATGGGCTTGTTCAGTCTGTCTCTAAGCTTCATGGTTGATTCTGGTGCCATTGTTATTGTCTTAAGACCTCCCCTGATGAGGGCCTCCATGAGTTCAGGTGTAACAGATTCTATCCTCAGGGACGGCATGGAAACCATCAGGCCCATATCAACGAGTTCGTTGCAGAGTTCATCTATGCGGGAGTAGTCTGAGGCCGCTGCACCTATGAGGGACACCTTACTGTAACCTGTGGCCTCACAGCCCCTCTCTGAGATGTCAATGAGTTTCCTGAGGGATGTTTCACGCTTAGGCCGGTAGAGGTAACCTGACATGCAGAACCTGCAGCCCCTTGAACAGCCCCTTGAAACTCCCAGGAGGAACGACCTCCCCAGGGATGGTGTCAGGGACCTGTCATCTGTTACAGGGACTATCTGCCTTACAGGGTGACATGCCTCATCCATGTTCTCAACTATAACCCTCTCCGCAGGACTGTCAGGGACATACACGCCCCTTATATCCCTGAACTCATCTATCTCTCTCCGGGGGTCATCGAGTTCAAGGCACCTGTCCATAACCATGTCGAGGACGGGTTCTGCTTCACCTATTATGAAGAGGTCGATGAAATCTAAGAGGGGGAGGGGGTTGGAGGTGATGCAGGGGCCACCTGCTATAACCAGGGGACCTGTGCGTTCATATCTTCTGGGTTCCAGGCCACCATCCCTGAGCATGGCCGGGATCCTGAAGTAATCCTCCTCATAGTGGATGGTGAAGCTCACAACATCGAAGTCCCTGAGGGGGCTACCTGATTCAAAGCTGCGTCTGTGGGGGTGTATGATCCTTTCACACCAGGTGTCCTCCCTTGAGTTGAGAAAGTGGTAAATAATATGATAACCAAGTGATGACATGGCAGTGGAGTATGGGCTGGGGTAGCATGAGGCAACCCTCAAATCAACCCTTCTCGGGTTCTTGATGATGACATTGTATTCCCGGAGTTCCATGAGATTATATTTAGGTTCATGGCACTTAAACTGCTCCATGGGGCAATACCATGTGAGGTTGAAGGTTCATTAATCTCCGCTGTCTAGCATGATTTATAAATTCAGCTGATCTAACTGTTATTGACTTTTAAAGATGATACGATGAAGAGGAAGTATTCACTGGTTGCAGTTGGCGGCACCTTTGACAGGTTTCATAAGGGCCACAGGAGACTCCTTGATGAGGCATTCCGTGTTGGAGAGACTGTCATGATCGGCGTGACCTCCGATGAATTTGCAGCTGCAAAGGGAGAGGGTATTGAACCCTGCAGTGTCCGCATGAAGAACCTTGAGGAGTACCTGAGGGATAAGGATGCCGATTATCACGTAATGAGACTTGATGATCCCTATGGGACCACAGTAACAGATGAGGCCTTTGAAGCGATAGTTGTGAGCAGGGAGACAGAACCCGTTGCCCGTGAGATCAATGCAATAAGGAGGAATAGGGGGTTCAGGGAACTGGACATCATAACAATCGACATGGTGAATGCTGACGATGGAATACCAATATCATCCACCAGGATAAGGAGGGGTGAGATAGACCCCATGGGCCACATAATAAAGAGGATACGTGGGGCCCTTAGAAGGAGAAGGGAGTGACCGGTCACGGTGAAGTTTTAGATGGGATGTTACTTTGTGTGGTATGATGACCTGGCTCATATTCAGGTTAAGGAGATTCGGTGGTGTTTTACATGAAGGTCAATGTTGGCTCAAGGAATCCCGTTAAGGTGAGGGCAACAGAGAACGTCCTCGGGTTGATATACGGTGACGTTGAGGTCAGGGGTGTTGAGGTCGAATCAGGGGTCCCTGATCAGCCAGTGGGGCTGGAGGAAACCGTTCGGGGGGCGGTGAACCGTGCCAGAAGGGCCTTCAGGGACTGTGAACTCAGTGTTGGTATCGAGTCAGGACTCCACAGGGTCCCTGAGACGATCACAGGCTTTGTTGATCTGCAATGGTGTGCCATCTATGATGGTGAACACATAACCCTGGGCGTCAGCGCCGGCTTTGAGTACCCTCCCATGGTGGTTGAGGAGGTCCTCGCCGGAAGGGAGGTGGGTGATGTAATGGATGAACTCACAGGTGTGGATGAGCTGGGCAGGAAAAGGGGTGCGGTGAGTTTCCTTTCAGGCGGACTCCTTGATAGGACCGGTAACACAGAGCAGTGCGTTTTAATGGCCATGATACCCCGTATGAATCCGTCTCTCTATGGTCTGAAATAGGTGGTGTTGGAACTGTACATGGATGAGAGGCTGAAGATTTTTATTCTGATGCTCCTGATATTCTTCAATGGCATCATGAGGGCTGATAAATTTGCAGTGGTACTTGGCATGTACCATGAGGAATCTATCTTTTTTGAGGACACTGAACATACAGGAAGATGGCAGGAAGATATACAGTATGGATCTGTAACTGTCTGGGGGGTTAGATTATTTTGAGGCAGTATATGCGGACATTCCTGCTGGTTGCAGTGATCTTTGTCTTTGGGTTTTCCATAAGGATGCTCAACGCAGGATATGATGACCCTCTTTACACTGATGATGATGGACTCCAGTACTTTCAGGAGAGTGATTCATACTATAACTACAGGCTCACAGAGAATCTGGCGATTAGGGGAATCCCTGGGGACGCTGTGATTGGAGGTAAAATCTGGGACCTGCATTCCTATTATCCGCCAGGGGTGCCTCTGGATTATCCTGCAGGAATCCTCCTCCTCGCCGTCATCCTGCATGCTATCACAGGTGTCATTGCACCGGTGAGCCTCAGGGCTGTCTGTCTGATCATGCCACCTCTGCTGGCTCCACTTGCAGGTGTGATATGCTTTTTCACTGTAAAAAGGTTTCAGGGGGACATTCCTGCATTCATAGCAGGTTTGCTTCTGGTATCCGCACCATTTTATCTCGTAAAAACTGTCTATGGATTATACGATACCGATATGCTCATCCTTACGTTGTCTATGGCGGTATTGTTCCTTTTCATCGAAGCTGATGCCAGGGAGGTGAACAGGGTTCCTCTATCAGCCATCGGCGGCTTTATCCTCTTTTTGTTTTCCATCACATGGAGCGGATGGCAGGTGATGTTCTATGTGACGCTGGTAACATTCATCATTTTAATCCTGACTTCAGGGTCCAGGAAACCCCTAAGGAATATTCTGGAAACATTCCTACCGGCCTTCATGGTTCTGTTTATCCTTTTAACCCTCTTCAACCATCTTGAACTAATTAAACTGATCATGACTCCATTGCATATACATGATTTAGTGGATAAATCCATCTGGTACCCGTGGCCGGATTCATATACAACTGTTGCCGAGCTTCAGCCAGCGTCCATGGATAAGGTTCTGGGGCACATCTCACCAGCACTCACTGTACTGGGAGCTGCTGGAATACCTGCATATTATATGCTTTACCGGAGAAAGGGGTCAGTGGGCCTTCCAGTAATCTTTATATCAGTCTGGATCGCTACCGGTGCACTGATGCTTCTTGAGGGTGTCAGGTTTGTAATGATACTCATAGCACCCCTCTCAGTATCTGCGGGGATCTTCACAGGGATTCTTTTGGACTGCTCACGTAAATTCAGGTTCCGATGGATTAAAGGGGTTTTATTTATTCTTATTATCTTTACAGTATCAGCACAGCTTGCAATATCCGGTAACATGGTCGCAGATTTAAAGCCGGGTTACAATGATTATTTTGAGGAATCTGCCCACTGGATAGCTGAAAACACTCCCAGTGATGCAGTTATAATAACTGAATGGAGTTATGGTCACTTCTATGCGTCTGAAGCTGACAGACCAGTCGTCTATGATGGGCGCCTGGCCTATATTGAGACATTACCCGCCAGGGGAGTGTGGTATGGATCATCAATGGATCCAGAGATACCAACAACGGCGAGGGACTACTGGATAAACCTTTCCCTTTCATCTGAGAACAGAACCCTCTCTTTAAACATACTGAGGATGCTGGCAAATTCTGGGGATGATGCCTACATCCTCCTTAAAAATCAAACCGGCAGTGAGGTCCAGGCATACAGGATAATGAATGAGATCCTTGGACTGAATAGGGAGAGTGCCATGGACGTCCTTATGCACAGGTATGGGTTTTCAGAGTCAGAGGCCCTGCGGATACTGAACATGACACATCCCATGACTTCAAGAAAAATCGTTGTGGTGGTCCCTGAAAAGATGATAGGTTTGATAGCCTCTAAAGGGGATTCAGGTGATATGCCGGCAGGAACTTACTCATTGATCCGGCTTAAGGATGATGTGATTGAAGAGGAAATAATCAATTCTTCTGGAAACGTTACAGTTCTTGAAACACCTGATGGTTCATACAGGATTAATAGAAAATACAGGGATTCTCTGCTTTTAGAACTCATCATGGGGGTTAACGATGAGAACTTCTCACTTGTCTACAGGAATAAGCAGATAAAGGTTTACATTATAAACAGCTAAGAAAAATTAGATCTAAAAAATTAACTAAAAAAATTTAGAGTTTGTTAATCGTGGAGTCACGGGCTGTGTTGATTACTTCGCTTATGTTTCCTGCTATGGAGCCGGAAATGCTGAAAATGTAGGAGCCCACGGCTATGACTATTACCAGGAGGGCTCCTACGATTAATATCATTTCAGCGCTTATCTGTGCCTCTTCCTCGATTAACAATTCAACCTACTCTTAAGTTCAGTCAGATTTTCTGGACGTTTGTGTCGACGTTGGTTCTTACTGTGTCTATGTCGTCAAGGAATTTCATGTATTCTTCTTTATCATCCCTGGTCGACGTTGGTTCTTACTTCTTTTATGTCCCCTGCTGCGTTGAGGTTTGATTTGCTGGGATCAAAGTATGCTTTGTAGATCAGTAGTGCGACTATTGCGATTACTATTACACCACCGAAGAGCAGTATGTATTCAGCTGCACCCTGTCCTGCTTCATCTTTTAAGAACTTCATATTATACACCTCCATCAATATTCACCAGTTCTGGCTTGCTACATTAATATGTGTCTATCCACTTATAAATTTAGCGGATAACACGCTGGTTATACTCCTCTGTTCACATCAATATCAACATATTTAAAGGGTTTTGTTCATAATATCACAAAGGTGATGTGATGCCACGGAAGTACAACATCGACAGGGTGATACTCGAAGTTCTGCAGGAGGGGGACCTCAGCAGGGTTGAACTGGGGGAGCGGATAAGATCTGAAATTGGCTTTGCTGTCACTGATAAAACAATAAATGAGGCCATATTCAAGCTGCTCAAGGCCAGCAGGATAACAGTCACTGGCTACGACCTTGGCGTATACGATGGTGTTGAGAGGGTTCAGTCCCTGAAACCTGATGGAATAGTATTTGGCCTTGTTCAGAGGGATCCAGTTGAGATGAACCTCCTTATAAGGAAACTTGAATCTGAGAATCTCCATGAATCAGAATCAGCTCTTAACAAACTCAGGAAGATATTCATGACAAAAACAGGGGAGCTGGGAGTTGATGCTGAGGGCATATTCAGCACGATAGTGAATGAGATACTATCCCTGGACCAGGATCAGAAAAGGATCATAACCCAGAAACTCGCCTATGCCCTGAGTGATGAGGATGATGCCCCTGAACAGCTGAGGCACCTCATAACATACTTTGAAATAAGGGCAGGGAACTTTTAATTACTCGTTTCTAGTTCAACCGGTTTTCACGTTCTCCCGCACACTGTCGAGGTCACCCGCCACATTAAGGGGATTCGTTGTTTTCAGGTACTGACTGTAAATCAGCAGAGTTGCTATCGCAATCACAATAACACCACCAAACAGAAGTATATACTCAGCGGCTCCCTGGCCGCATTCATCCAAAACTATCATCAATGAAATCCACCCCATATGATTTATGAATTACCTATGGAAAGCAGATTATATAAAAGTTCACTTTAAAAAACCTTTTATAAATGAAGGCAGAAATAGATAACTGGACTTGTAATTACTAGTTACTCTTGGGAGCGGGAGGCATTAAATGATATATTTGATTATCACAATCGCTGGAATCGTCATGATATTTGCTGGCCTTTACTTCATGTCCCTTGGTTTTGCAACACCCCCTGATATCTTCATGTTCTTCCTGGGACTCATTCTCTTTGTACCCGGCCTCATAATAACCCTTCTATTCGCTGGAAAGGTTGATCTAAAATCATTAAAAGCGGAATCTGAGCCTAAAAAAGACAAAAAAAGGATAAAAAAAGCTAGAGCTCCTGTTAAGACTGAAGGCCCCGGAAAACCCCAGAGGCCCCGCCGGGTCCCTGGAATAGTTAAGGGCGGAGAAAAAGCTGAAACTCCGGAACCAGTCAAATCCACGGGGAAGGTAACCCCGAGGAAACCCGGGCCAGTGAAACCTGTAAGAACTGAAACATCTGAAGATGAAGTGAAATCACGGGCTATTAAACTCACCAAGGTCACAGAGACCTCTGATGAAAGTTTGGGGGCTGAAGGATCAGAAGCATTTGCAGATTCCATGGTTAAACCTTCAGAACCCTCTAAGGAAATCCTGGGTGGTGAATTGCCAGAAAAACCTGAAAAGGTACCCTCCCCTGAAACTCCTGGGAAGGCTGAGAAACCTCCCCGAAAGCCAGCTCCCATAAGGCCCATGAGACCCGCTCCAAAGAAGGAGGTCCCGGAAGAGGAGGAGGCTCCCACATCCAGGGAAGAGCCTAAAAGGAAGTTTCTCAAGTTACCGAAGATTAGAAGGGCCAGGAAACCCGAGGAAACCAGAAAGCCACCCGCGGTAAAGCCTGTCAGGAAAAAAACTTCAGCAACTGCAAAAACAGCCCCTTCCAGGAAACCAGCAGACAACAGCTACGTTACAGAGAGGCTCCAGAGACTCAAACAGGAGTACATTGAAAACGTTGATGACGTCGAAGATCTCCTTGAGGATCGCCTTGACTCATTCAAGGGCGCAATAAACAGAATAAGGGCCGAAACACGTGAACCAAGTATAATATGGTCATTTGATGCTTCAGACGTTCAGGATGCCATGAGGGAGACAATTACGGCAGCAGAGGAAAGAGTTGTACTCATGTATCCATGGATACGGAATATAGATGTCTCTGTTCTCAAGAAGTTCATGGATACCGAGAGCCGCCTCATAATACAGGAGGCCAGCCTGGATGATGAGGCCTCGGTGGAGCTAATAAAGGTCCTGATGGATAACAACGTCCAGATAAGAACAATGCCACATATACACACAGTTGCAGCGGTTGCAGATGATAAAAATGGTCTTATAATATCAACGGATCCCATATATGAAAGCTTTGAGGTTGGTGTCATCTACAAGGATAAAAAATCGATCTCTGAGATCAAAAAACTCTTTGAGGAGGCATGGGAACTTTCCAATGAAATCAATCTGGAGGGAGTTTAATGAGAATTCAGTGGTTTGGACATTCAGCATTTGAGATAACATCCTCTGATACAAGGATACTTCTGGATCCCTTCATAAGTAACAACCCTGTCTGCAGCACAGCAGTTGAGGAGTTCGAACCAGACGTGATATGCGTCACCCATGGACACGCAGACCATCTCGGCGATGCAATGGAGATCGCTGAGAGGACAGGCGCACTCCTGATAGCGAACCATGAACTATCTGTTTTTTTCTCAAGGCAGGGCCTTGAAAGTACCGGGATGAACATCGGTGGAAAAATTTCCATTGATGGTATAGGGATAAGGATGGTTGATGCAAAGCATTCATCAGATATAGACTTTACAGAGGAGGTGACATCTGGAGGCAGTGCCTGTGGCTTTATAATTGAGACCCGTGAGGGTAAGGTGTATCATGCCGGTGATACCGGTCTTTTTGCAGATATGAGGGATGTTATAGGTGAGATTTACAGGCCTGATATTGCACTCTTACCGATAGGCGACAGATACACCATGGGGCCTGAGGATGCAGCAGTGGCAGCCGGCTGGATAAAACCTGAAAAGGTTCTCCCGATGCACTACAATACGTTTCCCGTCATTGAACAGAACCCCGAAATATTTGCTGAACTTGTTGAAAGGACATCCCCCGGTACAGAGGTCGTCATCCTCGATGTCGGAGGATTCTATGAATACTGATTAATCAAGGAAAGAGTGATAGGATGGCAAATTTTTTCACAAACTTCCTGGATAAACTGCTTGGAAGGAACAAGAAACTTAAGATTGGACTCTATGGTCACCCAAATTCAGGTAAAACAACCCTGGCCAACAGAATGTGTGAGGACTGGCTTGGAAAACCACTGGGTTTAACATCAGAGATACCCCACGAGACAAGGACTGTTTACAAGAAGGAGAAGGTAACCATAAAAAAGGATGGCGCCGAACTTGACTTTGATATCATCGACACCCCGGGGATAGCCACCAAGGTTGACTACAAGAACTTCCTGGAGTTTGGATTATCAGAACCCGAGGCCAAGGAAAGGGCAAAGGAGGCCACAAAGGGCATAATCGAGGCCATAAAATGGCTGGACGATGTCACAGGGGTTCTACTTGTAATGGACTCATCACAGGATCCCCTGACACAGGCGAACATAACCATAATAGGGAACCTGGAGGCAAGGAAGATACCCTTCCTGATAGTTGCCAATAAGATAGACCTTCCTGATTCCTCACCTGAGAGGATCGTATCGGTCTTTCCCCAGCACACAGTCGTCCCCATATCCGCACTGCACGGTGAGAAAACAGAGGACCTTTACATGGAAATGGTTAAAAAATTCAGATGAGGAGTTAAAATGGATGGCTTAAAAATGGATTTCCTTTCATCAAAGGCTCTTGAAGATAAAAGCAGCATGGAAAAGATCTCAATGATCATAGACCGTGTAAAGGATGGGGACATACTGGTACTTGAGGGCAGCCTCTCTCCATCAGAGGAGGCAGAACTCATAGAGACGACCATGAGGGAGATCGACGTTGAGAACTTTGTCGGTATAGACATATACACACTTGAAAAGGATGAGAAGGCATTCATGGGTCTTTCAAAGAGGAGGACGGTGGGGCTCACCATAATAGGGCCTGCCAATGTTATGAAGACGGTCAAGAGGAAGTCCAACTTCCTTTCAATGATTGCCGAGATCGGTGATTCCGGTGCATCAGTGCATTAAGTGTGGTGCCAGGTTCAGCTCCTCAGAGGAGCTCATGAATGGCTGTCCGAAGTGCGGAAGCAGGTACTTCAGGTATGTGGCTGAGAGGAAAGATCCCGAACCCAGAGGGGAGCCCATTGAGACCATAATGGTTAAAAAGAATGGAATATATGAGGTTAACCTCACATCACTCCTTGAGGATGACTCGATAATTGTCTCAGATGAGGAGGGTAAGTACTTCATTGATCTGAACTTCCTGCTTAAAAAGAATCTTAAGAGGAAGGTTAAGTAGTATTAAGCTTTACCTGGATTAACAGACTATTACCATTCTATAGAGGCCCCAAAGAATCTAAAAAGAACTATCCATATCTAAAGTGATTCCAAAGAATTCTCAGTCCAGAATGTCTCGTTATAGGAGTGAACAGTTTGGATAAACTAAAAACTTTTATTATTATCCTGATAATATTCTCTATCGGTTTCTTTTCAAGGATCGAGACAGCAGAACTCAAAGGCATGAACACTGCAGATAGGGCTTACTTCACTGATGAAAACGGCCTACCCTACATGTACGAACCTGACTCCTACTATAACTACCGTCTTACCGCCAACATATTAGACCATGGACACCCGGGGGATAAAATAATAAACGGCACCCCATGGGACCTCCACAGTAATTATCCTCCAGGTAATAGAGTGAATTACCCTCCGTTAATATTATGGATTTCCTTGTTATTTCACAATTTTATTAATCTTTTCATACCTTTCAGCCTCATTGAAACCTGTTTCTGGCTGCCTGCAATCATAGGACCATTAGCGGGGATTGTCATGTTCTTCATGGTTAGGAGGTATGCTGGTGACCTTCCAGGGCTTTTAAGCGGCGTATTATTAGTTCTGGCGCCAGTCTACTTCTCCCGGACTGTGCCAGGGTTCTTTGATACTGACATGTTTAATATAATCTTCCCCCTACTTGTCATTTTCTTTCTTTTAAAGGCTACCGAAACGAAAAACAACTATATGTTTCCCCTTCTTTTATCATCTTTCTCACTCGCCCTCCTTTCACTTTCATGGAATGGTTGGGCATACATTTTCTACATAATAATAATATCGAGCATATTGTATATGACATTATGCAAGCTTAAAGGAAAGGCAGTGATGGGCTTTTCCAGGAAAATTGCAGTTTTTGTTATAATTTCATTGCTTATTATAGGATTAGCTGGACGCTTAGGGTATGCTTTAATTTTTCCAACTTTTTTCAAATTCACATTTAAATCATTAAGTGCTGGTGGTTGGCCAGGAATCTTCGAATCAATATCTGAATTAAGTGCTCCAACCTTTGATGAATTTTTATCATTGCCTGGGCCGGTAAATATGGGTATTGGCTTATTTGGGTTCGTGATCATTGGGAGTATCATGTTAAGGGATGAAATCAAGAGGGTTCATCTTCCAGATTTTAGCTGGTATCCTTTCATCTTAATTGGCATATGGCTTATAATAGGTCTTGCAGCGTATTCTTTAAGTACACGTTTTGCCTTATTAGTCATACCTCCACTTATAATATTCCTTGGATTACTTATGGGAGTTATGGCTTCTTATCTTAAAGGTTCACCATCCATGCGATTACGTAGATCCGGGAACGTTTTCATATTATCTCTGGTGGTAATGTTATCCACAATTTCATTTATACAGGCATACGAGATACAATTTGTGCCCATTGTCGACGATGATTTTGTAGCAGCCTCCTATTGGATCAAAAACGAAACTTCTATGGATACCGTCGTAATTACAGAATGGGGTTATGGACATCCGCTTGCAACATTTTCACAAAGGCCGGTGCTCATGGATGGTGGGATGAACCCAAGCACTCCCAGAAGTTATTGGGTTTATCATGCATTCGCAACTAATAACGAGAGCTTATCTATTGGCATCTTTAGCATGCTATCCACGAGTGGTAACAAGGCTGTAGAACTACTCAACAACAGAACCGGGAATACAAGCCTGACAGTAACCATACTGGATGATATACTTGGCGTTAACAGGATATATGCAGAAAAAACACTTCAAGAAAAGTATGGGATTGATCCAGGATTCACTGGGGAGCTTCTCTCATATACCCACCCGACCAATAAACCGTTCATAATATTGACAAAGGATGACATGATAAAATGGGGGCACTGGTACATATATTATGGATTCTGGGACTTTAACAGGTCCAGGGGCTATGATTACATTTATTATGTAGGTTCATCAAATGATACTGGCCAGATAAGATACTACTCCAATGATGTTAAATTTGACCTGACCAGCGGGGCCTCATGGGAGAACAGGAAACCATACACCACTATAATAAAATATAGAAACTTTAAGAGGGTAATAGAGGGTGACGGTAAAAGCGATTTCTCAATAATAGTGCTCCTGGACAAAAACCAGGCCATCGTAGTAGATAAAAGATTCCAGGATTCGCTCTTTGTAAAACTTGTAATCCTTAAAGAAGAAACAGAACATATTAAACCAATATACAAGAATAATTCCACCATAATATGGACCGTGAGGTGAAGCTACAGTAGCATTTATCATTCCCTAACTGCAATGATTTGCTAAGCTAACACACAGCTTTCTGAATGATTTAGTTACCAGACACAGACTCTTTCTTATAGTCCGAGTTCCTTCCATGATTTTGAGTTAAACTTTGTATAATATCTCACTAATTTCAGTCATCCTCAACTATATCCCCCTTCCCGGGTGGAAGGTTCCTTATGAAGTCCTCGAGGGGGAATAGATTTTCATCATCGACCCTTGACTTTATGGCCTTTGCAAGGGCCTCCTTTTTTGTGTAACCTGGCTTCACGGTAACAAACTTTTCTGTCATTCTTTTAACGGCAGAGGGAGGACCGCTCATGATCCTCTCACCCTCATAGTCAACCACCCCGATGGCTATCTTGAGGGGAACACCCCTCAGATAGTTCCTGGACCCCCTTATGATGAAGGCACCACGTGCAACGAACTCTCCGGATCTGGGTGTCTTTGAGACCTGCTCAGGGTGGACCCAGTAAACGTCCAGTGATGTGAATCCGCGGGTCCAGGCACTTGAGAATGAAGCCGCGAAAACTGCGGCCTCCTGTATGGTTGTCTCCGGGACATCCCTCCCCTCAGTCTTTATAACAACGGATGGGGCTCCGTGGATGTCTGAGTGGAGGTATATATCCCGGGGTTCCATATGTTTTTTCACAACCATCTCATTGGTTCCGGCGTCTCTTCCACCGATCACCAGGAAACCATCAGAGGATACGAACCAGCGGAACTTCTCAAACCAGCGCAGTTTTCTTTTAACTCTCCTCCTGGGAACCATGATGTTCCTGAGGGCATCATCCCTCTTTTTCTCAATCCTTTCAATTTCCTTCTCGGTCTTCTCAATGGCGGTCATAACACCCTTTATCTTTCTCTTGGCCTTCTTGGCCTTCTCATAGTACACCTCTGCATTCTCGGGGACTCCAAGCTTTGAATCAATCCTTACTGGCTCACCATCAAGGAATATTGTTATGTTCCCCATCCTGTCGATTTCGGTGATGTTACTGGCCTCTGGAAGACCCCTTTTACGTGCGTCAGCTATTATATTTTTGATTTCATCCCATGAGTATTTTTCACGGGCTCTCCTTATGGTGGCAAGCACTTCCTCCACCAGGGAATAGTTCGCATAGAGGAGGTCACCCCTCCTTGTTGAGACCTCTATTGTTTTTTTGAATTTTTCAAGGGTCTCCCTCTGAATCCGGAGCCTCTTCCTGAACCTATCAACTTCCCTTTCCCACTCCTCCTCATGGGCCCTCCTTATCTCCTCCCTGAAGATGGAGCTGAAGAACTCGTCTGCAGCGTCATTGAAGCTTTCAAAGTATCTTCTCTCCCTTCCACTGTATACCCTGAGTTCGATGGGGAGGACGTCTTCACCATCTCCTATGATGTGGGGCTTCAGATCAAGTTCCCTGAGGGGTTTGAAGGTTTCATATATTGCAGCATCAATTTTCCTTATATCATCAGGGGTGAGATTGCTGCATGGAGTGTTCTTGTCAAGGCCCGCCCTGAGGACTATCTCCTCGGCATAGAGGCCCCCGAACCCGTTCCTTGCAAGTGTCCTTATGAGGTCAGCCCCGGAGTTCATCAGTATGTCCTCAAGTTCTGAGGGGTCGTGGTCCAGGGGGTTGATGCCCCTTGATGGAGGGTACTCATAGATTTCACGGGACGCTATCCTCCGGTCACTCCAGGTCTTCCTTTTCAGGGGGAGTATTATCTCCCTCTGCTGGTTCAGGAGTATTATGTTGCCCTTTGCAAAGAGTTCAACCATGAGGGTGTACTCCTGATCCTTCTCAACGGTTATCTCGACTATCCGGTCGAAGCCGTGCTGTCTGACCTCCCTCACCACGCCTCCCTTGAGGTGCTTTCTGAGTAGCATGGGGAATGATGGGGGGACCTTGGGGTTCTGTGGGGGGTAGTTTGTCCGGTGGATCCTCACACCGGCCTGCATAACCACGTCAACCCTCCCCTCACCTGGCACATGGAACCTTATGATCACGGTATCCCTCAGGGGCTGGTAGGCCTTATCGACCCTGGCACCCCTCAGCATCTCATTCAGTTCACTGGTAACTGCGAAAACATCAACGTTTGACATTGTCTTCATATATAACACCTCATGGGAAAAGGAGTGGTCTGTAAAACATCAGGTCTGCATTCCTCTATATCTCCAGTGGTTTAAGTATGTTCACATTTCCCCTCTTGAAGATCTTCAATCTGTTTAAGTATATTAACCATGGACCAATAATATCATCTGTATGGTTTGATTTAAACCGGATACAGAATAATTATCTGGAGGTTTTGAAATGGATATTGAGGCCAAAATGACAGCTCTCCACGTTCCTGCAGGTATAGTGGCTGCAGTAGTGTCATTCTATCTTTCTAATGGTTCAATAGCGGTTTTTGGGAAAAATCAGGCCCTAGGAACCTTCGCGGGTCTTGTGATACTTCTCATTGTTGGAAATATTGCTGAAAGGCTATTCGGGAAGGATGAAGTCGGAGGATTTAAGGGGTGGCTCTGGAGCGGTATAGTCCCATTTTTCTTCATATGGTTTGTTGTATGGGCCATACTCATCACCTCAACAACAATAACCCCATAAATGCATCCTGAAGGCTAAAGGTGAGAAATTTTAGAACTTCAGTTCAATGACAGTAACTGCTCACCTCTTAAGCCCAGAATACCCAGGCAAATACGAATATAATTGCGAGAACGAATATGAGGGGTGCTATCAGCCGGCTGACTGCAACAATTGAGCTTATGGTTGATACGAGTTCAGTGGAGTTGGTGGGTCCAAGGGTGTGGAGCCCCTTTATTCTAACGACCCTGCAACCGGCGCTAACCTCTTCAAGGTCGTCCAGGGCATCTGAAACCGTCATGACGATCTCATTTTTGATTTCATCTCTTTTTTGTTTACCCACAGGGTTGTGACCCCCTGAGAGGGTGTTTACAAAGTGGGTGTCGGTTGTCATGACCTCTGCCTCATGCACATCCAGCTTCATGATCTCCTCTCTGATTTCATCCCTGAAACCCATCACCATGTTGTTCGAGTCAAGGAGGATGTAGGCTGTTCTCTGGTCCCCGGCTTCAACCACCATGGCCATGATTCCACTCTCACCCACACCATCCTCCTTTGAGAACTTACCTGTCCTCCGGGCGCATCCGACCCGCAGACTGTGGTAATCTGATGGACATTCAACCAGCTCAACGGCATCAAGGAGGTCAAACATTTCAGGGTTACCTGCAAGTATCCGGCCTGTTTCCCCCTGGAAGGAGTTATGGCAGTCCACCACCACCACGTTTTCTGAGCCGCATTTACTCCTTGCAAGGTTCATCATGGAGAGCCCAACACCGAATTCTATATCATCAAAGCCCTCCGGGGCCAGTGTTGCAAGCATAAGCATACCCTCCCCAAAGAACTGTACACCGATACTGGCACTGTTTCTTGTGTAGCGCCTGAACTCACTGGCAGTTTCATGGTATTCCATATCATCTAGGGCCTCCCTCACAGCAGCCTCCACCTTTTCAAGTTCCTTAATCGATACAGGGTTGAAGTCATGGGTTGAGGGGCCATGGGCAACCATGGTGAATTCACTGAATCTGCCTGAGAGTATGGTGGGCATGTTAGCCCCGCCAATTGTACCTATGGGGCCGGGGTGCACTGAGGGGCTTATCAGGATGGCCTTCACATCGGACCCCCTTCTGAAGGCCACAACCCCTGCGAGGGTATCAACTGGTTCCCCTATTTCACTGAATATGTTCTCAAGTTCAGGGGAGTCCTCGGTTATATGGGAGAGAAAGAGGCTGAGAAATTCCAGTGACCCCACACCAAGGTTTCTTCGCATTGGAGACTCAACCACCATGACGAAGGAGTAGATGGCGAGTATCAGTATGACTGAGGCCACCAGCATCTTCAGAAAGAATCCTATGACACTGAAGTAACCAACGTTGGTTGTGAGGCTCAGAACCGCGACAACCACGTTCATGCTCACAATCAGGAGGGGCTGGACAGATGATATCAGCGTGGAACTGGTGAAACTTATGTTTGAGGTTCCCCAGATCACCAGAAGACGGAATCCAAATATAACTGCAGAGGCAATTATTATTGAGTCCAGTATGAGGTCACTTTTCAGGATGGATGACGCCAGGCATCCCCCCAGGTAGATAATTGAGAAGATGAGCATTGAGAAGAATGCAAGGAACATGGACTGCTTCATCTTCATCTTCCTGCCGCCCAGTGAATTGACCCAGGGCTGGGTGATTGCACCCGCCATGATGGATGTGAATCCAAGGACAAGGACTCCGTTTGCACCTCCATACAGGATGTCATGGAGGTTGCTTGACCCCGGGACAAGGTCTATGAGAAACCCGATGGCACCCACAATGAAACTGATGAATATCATTGAGAGGAGGGATATCTCGGTTTCAGGGAGTGTCATGATGTACTTTGAAAGGTCAGTCACATTCTTCGTACTTGACATGTTCTACCTCATACTGATCTCTCTGGCAATCAGCCAGGCTAATACTGGAGAAAGATATTTAAAAATCTGATCCCTATTAAATTTATTCGATGGCACGAACTCATGATTAAGTGCCAAAAATCTGATCCATCTTGTAATATTCGATGGCACGAACTCGTGATTCGGTGTCCTTGTGCATGGTGCACAGCCTTATCTACTGAGGGCAGGAGATGTTTTTCATGGAGATTAAACTTGAAACACCACTTTCTGAGGAGGTAACTGAACTCCGTGTGGGTGACGTGGTCTACATAAATGGGAGGATATTCACAGCCCGTGACAGGGCCCATAAGAGGATCCTTGAGAGGGGAGCTCCCTTTGATATTGAGGGTTCTGTGATATTCCATGCGGGACCGATAATAAGGTTCAACGAGGAGCCTAACACCACAGCTGAATCCATCAGGGACCCCCAGGCAGAACTTGTTGTTGTGGGACCCACAACCAGCGGCAGGATGAACCCCTTCCAGCCGGAGGTCCTGGGGCTTGGCGTGAGGGCAGTTATAGGTAAGGGGGGGATGGATGATCGAACAGGATCCGCCCTTAGAAGGTACGGGGCAGTTTACCTTGCCGCTGTCGGGGGCTGCGCAGCCCTCTATGGCTCAGCCGTGAAGGGCATAAGGGCAGTTCACTGGCTTGACCTGGGGGTGCCTGAGGCGATCTGGGAGCTCGAGGTGGAGGAATTCGGACCCCTCATAGTTGCCATGGACTCCACCGGGCGCAGCCTCTATAATACAGAGGAGGCCAGCCATGACCTTGAGGTCCAGAAACTCCTCGATTAGTAGCGGAATCATGTCCCAGCCCCTGATTCTCATAGGTATCTCATGTGGAAGAGGCAGGTGGATTGATGTTTGACTTCAGCCTCTCAGAGGACATTGAACTTTCCGGTCTGGTGGACACCCATGTGCACACGGCCCCGGATGTGAAGGAGAGGATAATGAACGACCTGGAACTTGCACACGCTGCACTTGATGAGGGCATGGAGGCCGTTGTGATAAAGAGCCACACTGAACCCACCGCTGGAAGGGCTAGACTCGCATCGGAGGTCACTGGTATGAGGGTTATTGGAGGGGTTACCCTCAACACTCCAGTGGGTGGTCTCAACCCCGATGCTGTGGAGGCCGCAGCTTTAATGGGTGGAAAATTTGTCTGGCTACCCACGACATCTGCGGGCCGGGCTGGAGGTGACCTCGATGCTGTACTCTCAGCCGTCGCCGAGCATGAGATGGTCCTTGGTACAGGTCACCTTAAACCAGATGAGATATTCAGCGTAATTGACCTCGCAGCCGAGCACGGGGTCAGGAGGATCATCATAAACCATCCCCTCACCGGAGTTGTCGGGGCCACCCCCGAGGAGCAGAGGGAGATGTCAAGGAGGGCCTACCTTGAGCACTGCCTTGTGGCCTGCATGCCACGCCATGACGGCCTTGACTTTGAATCAATAGCCGGGGCTGTAAGGTATGTTGGGGTGCGAAGGTGCATACTGGCAACTGACTTTGGCCAGGGCCACAACCCATCACCCATTCTGGGGATGAAACATTTCATATACCTCATGAGGCAGCATGGATTCAGTGACCGGGACCTGAGGATAATGTGCCGGGAGAACCCCCTCAGGCTCATATCATAACTATTCCGTTTAGGTGAGGTGGTCTGTATGATCTTCCTTCAGGCTCATATCATAGCTCTCCTTTAATGAGCCAGAGAGGGGACCGGGCCTGCAAATAATGTGATTCATAGACTGCCAGCACAGTCAGAGCCATGAATCTAGAACATGCAAAATTATATATTGTGAATTGGATCAAGGGTGAACAACTTGTTCTTCAGATAACTGTGCGAGTGATATAATGTCTGCTGAGAAGATAGATAGGGAACTTAAGAAGAGGATAAATCAATTTAAAAAACTTCTAAAGAATGAAGAGGAACGTGAGAGCTTCTATAACAGTATATGTGGCTCTGAAATTCTCGTAAGGATCGAAATATTTCTGCCATCAGCTAACCCTGAAAGGTACTATGATGGACTCTTCCTTTACCTCAACGATGAGGGCAAAATCGTAAGTGCAGAGTACTACTACAATGAGGGGGACGAGGGGGCCATCACGAAGCTCGAGGGAGACTCCCTGGAGGTTGTCAGGGATCTCTTTGAGGATGAACTCTCACTGGAAATAGAGTGAAGAATTCTACTTTTAAGAAAATTTATTTATAATAACTTCAATAATTATTATGATTAAATTTTTTAACTGGAGGATTCAATACCATGCGAAGTTTTGAGAAACTAACTTCCCTCAAGGAATACATTCCCATCAAGAAGAAGGAGGGTGGGGAAAAAAATATAGGCCTCCTTGTTGATGGCCCGAACATGCTCAGAAAGGAATTCAGCCTTAACCTGGATCTTGTAAGGCAGATAATGTCAGAATATGGTAATATGCGTGTTGGAAAGGTCCTTCTCAACCAGTACGCATCAGATAAACTCATAGAGGCAATTGTTAACCAGGGCTTTACACCAATTGTTGTGGCAGGGGACACCGATGTTTACATGGCTGTTGAGGCCATGGAACTGATATACAACCCTAATATTGATATAATAGCCCTAATGACACGTGACGCTGATTTTCTACCAATAATAAACAAGGCAAAGGAGAACGGGAAGGACACCATCGTGATAGGTGCAGAACCAGGCTTCAGTGCGGCACTCCAGAATTCCGCAGACCACGCCATAATACTCAAACCAGAGAACAGCAGGCCAAGGAAAAAAAGGGCTACTCCGGAAGAAGACTGAAACAGGTGAATCCATGCTTGAAGACCCCGTCAATGAGGTTAAACGCAGAGAACACGCCCTCCGAATTATAGGGGAGAAGATGAAGAAGCATGGCAGGGATGGAATCTATGACCTCACAGGCCTTTCAGGAGGTTTCCCCCTTGAAGAAGAGGACCTGGACCTCATTGAGACCTATGTTGGTCCGGCCATATTTGAGGAGAGACTTCAGGAAGCTGGAAGAGAGCACATGGGAGGGGAGATGATTGCAGCATTCAACAGGACAAGCAGCGCCATCCTTGCGGCTGTACTGGCACTCACAGAACCCGGCTCCACAGTTTTTCACTACCTCCCTGAGCTACCATCACACCCATCAGTCCCGGGAAGCACTGAACTGGCATCTGCCGGCTACCAGGAAACAGAGGACTTCACAGAGAAGCCCCCGGCCGATACGAGCCTCGTAGTTGTAACCGGGTCAACAATGGATCACAGGGTTGTTGGGGAATCTGATCTTGTCAGAGTCATTGAAATGGCCCATGATGCCGGTATCCCGGTCCTCGTGGATGATGCATCCGGTGCGAGGTTGAGGACGGTCCTCTACGGCCAGAGGAGGGCCTGTGACCTGGGTGCAGACCTTGCAGTTACAAGCACGGATAAACTGATGCATGGCCCCAGGGGTGGGCTGATGGCAGGAAGGGCAGAACTTATTGAGAGGGTTAAGTCAAAGGCCTACCAGTTCGGACTTGAGGCCCAGCCCCCACTGGTCGCTGCAATGGTCCGGGCCCTTGAGGAATTCGAGCCATCAGAAATCGAGGATGCCATTAAAAGGAAGGAGGAGTTCCTCAGGGACTTCAGGGGACCTGGGGTTGAGGAGACACCCACGGGTTTCATTATAAAGTCATCATCACTTGAGGACCTCCAGGGTTCAGGATATGGTGAGGATGAAATTTCAACAGCCCTATCAATGATACTCCTATCAGAGCACGGGATAGTGACAATACCGGCTGTTGGAATGCCAGGAGCCTCAAAGACCCTTAGATTTGATCTGGCAGCCCGGGACGCCGGAAGGATTGAAATCTCATTCCTCAGAGAGGCGATCTACGATGCACTAAAGCTGCTTTCAGGGTTCATCAGTGATGATGAGAAAATGCGCAGACTGATTTTTGGATGATCAGGCTCTGAACAGCACACAATGAGCTGCTTTTAAGTGTGACAGGGAGGTATCTGAGTGATAGTTATCGATGGATCAGAGGGTGAGGGTGGAGGAGCTGTTGTGAGGGTCTCCACTGCACTTGCGGCGGTGACCTCCAGGAGTGTAAGGGTATACAATATCAGGGCCAGGAGGCCGAGGAGTGGATTATCACACCAGCACCTCACAGCAGTGAGGGCCGTTGCCAGGATAAGTAACGGGACACTGAGGGGTGATGAGCTCGGGTCAATGGAACTTGAATTCTCCCCCGGCAGGGTGACTGGCGGGACATTTAACTTCGATGTTAAAACGGCCGGAAGCACGGGTCTGGTCCTGCAGGCCATCATGGTCGCTGCTGCAGCCTCCGAAGGTGAAATTGATGTAACGGTCTCAGGGGGAACCGATGTCCTGTGGGCACCAACCTGTGACTACCTGAGGGAGGTAACGATCCCGGTCCTGGAGATGATGGGGTACAGTGCCAGGATTGAAATCATCAGGAGGGGTTATTACCCTGAGGGTGGGGGCAGGGTTCATGCAATCATTGAACCATCTGAACTCAGACCCATCACCCTTGAGGAGTCAGAGATCCATGCTGTGAGGGGCATATCCCATTCCAGGAACCTTCCGGTTCACGTGGCAGAGAGACAGGCTGAATCAGCCATGAAGATCCTCCGGGGGGCAGGTCTCGATGTTGATATAATGGTCGAGGATGCATCAGGTCCGGTGGGGAGGGGTTCAGGCATAACACTCTGGGCTGAGGGTAACACACGGCTCGGAGCAGTATCCCTTGGAAAACCGGGTAAGAGGGCTGAAAAAGTCGGTTCAGAGGCTGCAAGGGAACTTTTAGGCTTCATAGAATCAGGGAGCCCCCTCGATAGATACATGGGCGACCAGATAATCCCCTACATGGCCCTCACTGGAGATTCGAGGGTTAGAACCTGTGAGCTCACACTCCACGCCGAGACCAACATACTCCTTTCAGAAAAAATAACCGGTAGAAGGTTCCGGGTTGAGGGTGAACGTGGAGGCCCGGCAACCATAGAGGCCCTTTAATTTTTTTATCTGACAGTAAAAACAAATTTAAGGAACAGACCCTCAAAGGGTCAGATTATCTGTGTATACACTCCCCTGAGATGACCTTGCGCAGTGTGCCGTCATCAAGTTCAAGGATGAGTGCACCCTCACTGTTTATACCAACAGCATCTCCATGGACGATTTCACCCAGCTGTTTTCTTATCTCAACACGTCTCCCGATTGTCTTTGAGAGTTTCCTCCATTCCGTCAGGATTTCATCCATCTTCCCCTCCTTGAAGGAGTTATATGCCTCCTCGAAGTTCCTCAGGAATCTTGCTATGAGTTCACTGGACTTTATGTCCCTTTTCAGTTCATTTTTAATCGAGGTTGCCCCCTCCCTGAGGTCATCAGGGAAGTGGCTGATATCAACGTTGGTGTCTATCCCAACACCGACAACCACGTACTCAAGGGTGTTGAACCTGGCATGGGCCTCTGTGAGTATCCCGCACACCTTTTTATCCCCTATAAGTATGTCGTTGGGCCATTTTATTCCAACGTCGAGGCCGCATTCATCCCTGAGGGTTCTGGCCACTGCAACGCCGGCCACGAGTGTTAGGAGGGGTGCCCTTGATGGGTGCACTTCGGGTCTCAGGATGATCGACATCCATATCCCTCCCTGGGGGGATATCCAGGGCTTACCCCTTCTTCCCCTCCCACGGGACTGGGTCTTTGCAATGACGACGGTGCCTTCAGTGGCGCCATCCTCAGCCATCCTCTTTGCGACGTTGTTTGTTGAGTCTACCTCATCAAAGCATTTTATTTCATGGCCTATGTATTCTGTATCCACCTCAACCTCACATGGGTCATAATCTTCAACCATACCATCACCCCCTCCTTGAATGCATGTAGGTTCCTATCGCCGCGGATATGGCGGCAACCTTCTTTGATGGGAGAAATGTTGACTGGAGACGTTCAACCATCTCCTGGTCCTCCTTAACGATTTTTCGCATCTCGGCGTCTATACCCCTTCTGTATTCGTCAACGAAGTGTGTATGGAGTTCGCCTCGCCTGAATGCCTCGTTCCTCATTATGGCCTTGTGGAAGGGTATGGTGGTTTTAACCCCCAGTATTATGTACTCACTGAGGGCTCTCTTCATCCGGTTTATGGCCTCCTGGCGGTCCATACCCCAGACTATGAGTTTTGATATCATGGAATCATAGAATGGGGGTATCTCATAGTTCATGTAAACGCCGCTGTCAACCCTCACACCTATACCCCCGGGGGATCTGTAACCTGTGATCTTACCGGGGTTTGGCGCGAAATCTGCAAGGGGGTTCTCTGCGTTTATACGGCACTCGATGGCATGCCCCCTGATGTTTATATCCTTCTGGGTGAAGCGAAGTTCCTCTCCGGAGGCGACCCTTATCTGTTCCTTGACAAGGTCGACTCCTGTGATAACCTCTGTTATGGGATGTTCCACCTGTATCCTGGTGTTCATCTCAAGGAAGTAGAAGTCCCCGTTGGAGTAAAGGAACTCAACTGTACCTGCGTTTTCATAGCCTATATATTCAGCGGCCTTAACTGCAGCGGATCCCATCCTCTCCCTGAGTTCCGGTGTCATTATGGGGGACGGTGCCTCCTCTATCAGTTTCTGGTGCCTCCTCTGTATCGAGCACTCCCTGTCTGCAAGGTGTATCACGTTGCCTGATTCATCTGCCATGACCTGGAATTCGATGTGCCGTGGCCTTTCAAGGTACTTCTCGATGTACACGGTGGGGTCCCCGAAGGCTGATGCAGCCACCGACTGGGTGGACTCCATGGCCCTTATGAGTTCATCCTCCTCGTAGACAGCCCGCATACCGATCCCGCCCCCGCCTGCAGATGCCTTTATAATGACGGGGTAACCTATGGAATCAGCTATCCTGGCGGCTTCATCAGGGTCACTGACGCCCTGATCGGTACCGGGGATCACGGGTACACCGGCCTTCTTCATGAGCTTCTTTGAGGTTATTTTATCCCCCATGGCCTCTATAACTGAGCCCTTGGGACCTATGAGTTTGATTCCCTGTTTTTCACATTCCTCTCCGAGGCGGGGGTTCTCTGCGAGGAAACCGTAGCCCGGGTGGATGGCTTCGGCGCCTGCCTTCTCGGCCACCTCCAGTATCCTGTCGATCCTGAGGTAGCTCTGTGATGGGGCTGGTTTTCCTATCTCATATGCCTCATCGGCGTATCTTGTGAAAAGGGCGTTTTTGTCTGCTTCAGAGTAAACAGCCACGCTCTTTATTCCAAGTTCCCTGCAGGCACGCATAACTCTTATTGCTATTTCACCACGGTTTGCAACAAGGATTTTACTGAACATCTAACTGCACCTTGAAGTTTTAACAGATATATAGTATATTGAATGAACCTCTTTTTAAGCATACCACTTGAGTTACAGTAACTGCCATGTGGATGACATGGGGACTTACAGTAACCGGGTTTGCATTGATAGTAGATAGGAGAGAGAAGGAGGTATCTTGGGGGATATGGATGAGCCCTGAGATGCTGCTTGAGAGGTAACATGATAAGGAGAAAGAGACATCTTGAGATGCTGCTTGAGAAGGTTCCAGCCCACCCGGACCCTGACCCGGGCCTTGAACAGTACCTCACCCCTCCAGGGATCGCTGCAGAGGTCCTCTGGGCAGCCAGGGCAATGGGTGATATAGAGGGAAAGACGGTGGCTGATCTTGGGTGCGGTACAGGTATCCTGGGTATTGGAGCAGCCCTGCTGGGCGCAGAGATGGTCTACTGCATTGACATTGATTCAGGGGCCCTTGAGGCAGGACGTTCTGCTGCCGGGGAACTGGGTCTTGGTAACATCCGGTTCATTGAGGCGGACATCCGCCATCATGATGCCTTACCCGGGATGGTTGACACGGTGGTTCAGAATCCCCCATTCGGTTCCCAGGAGAGGGCAGAGAGGGGTGCTGATAGGGTCTTCATGGATGCAGCGGCAGCCACTGGCCGGACTGTTTACTCCTTCCACATGGCTGGTTCCGAGGACTTTGTCAGGAACTACTACCGGAAGCTTGGGGGTACCGTCACCCACAGATTCAGGGTTGAGTTCCCTATACCCCGGACCTACAGCTTCCACAGGATGGAGGTTGCCTCCGTAGGGGTGGTCATCCTGAGGGTTGTGTTCTGATGTTCTCTGGCCTCACCAGCGGAAAGTTTAAATATGGATACCATACAATTTTTAGTACCTATTGCAATCTGCGGTGGATCCGCTCACATTGTATGCCCTGATACGATGTGGTCTGTGCTTTTACTTGCCCAGTCTGCATTGTGGAAATATTTATAAATAGATCCGGACAGATATTAATAGATGAATAGAGTAGATTTGTCCATATTTATCCCGGATTCACTGACGGCTGAGACAGGGGATCTCAAAATAAAGACCTACAAGGTGGGTCTCATCGCACGGGCCGCTTCGATATTCGGGGTTAAGCGTATAGTGATCTATCACGATGATGCAGATGGAGAGGCAAGGTTTATTAGGGATATCCTGACTTATATGGATACACCTCAATACCTTCGCAGGAAGGTTTTCCCGATAATGAGGGAGTTGAAACATGTGGGGATACTCCCACCTCTGAGAACTCCCCATCACCCAACCGGAAAACCCGTTACTGGTGAATACAGGCAGGGACTGACAGTTAAAAGGGTAAAGAAAGGAACTCTTGTGGATATTGGCGCAGATAAACTTGCACTGTGCAGGGAAAAACTGACAGTAAATAGGATAATGAGTTTCAGGGTTGTCAGGTTGGGTAAGGAAATACTGATAGAGCCCGATGAACCAGAAGATAGATACTGGGGATACGAGGTACTGGATACCCGGAGAAACCTCGCAGAGAGCCTTAAAACAGTAGGTGCCGATGTTGTCGTGGCAACATCCAGGAATGCTTCGCCCATTACTTCTATTCTGGATGAAGTAAAAACGAGGATGAGGGGGGCCCGCGAGGCGGCCATCCTCTTTGGCGGTCCTTACAAGGGATTACCAGAGATCGACGCGGATATATGGGTTAACACCCTTCCAGGTCAGTGTACTGAAACTGTAAGGACTGAAGAGGCTGTTTTAGCTACTCTTTCAGTATTTAACATGCTAACTCAGATTGATGAAAAAGATGAATGATGTAAGGAGGTAAAGTTAAATGGCTAGACATCATCAACCAAGAAAAGGATCAGTTGCATTCAGTCCAAGGAAAAGGGCGGCAAGGGAAACCCCGAGGGTCAAGTCCTGGCCCCAGGTGGATGAGCCCGGACTCCTCGCCCTCGCAGGTTACAAGGCAGGGATGACACATGTCATGATGGTTGATAACCAGAAAAATTCCCCCACAGAGGGGATGGAGGTCTCAACTCCCGTCACAATCCTTGAGGTTCCACCCCTGACAGTGATGGCTGTGAGGACCTACGAAAAGACCAGCAGGGGTCTCAAGACCCTAGGTGAGGTCCTCGCAACAGAGACAAAGGATGACCTCAGGAGGAAACTCACCCCACCTGCAGATGACTACGACCAGGAAGCAGCCATTGAGAAGATAAGATCAAACATGGAGTACGTTGCAGATGTGAGGGTCATAGTCCACACAAACCCACGACTTGCAAGTGTTCCCAAAAAGAAACCCGAGGTATTCGAGTGCGGACTGGGCGGCAAGACCCCCGAGGAGAAATTTGAATATGCACTTGAGATCCTTGGAAAGGATGTCAGGGCGTCAGAGATATTCTCTGAGGGCGCCTTTGTTGATGCGATAGCCGTGACCAAGGGTAAGGGATTCCAGGGTCCTGTCAAGAGATGGGGTATAAGGATACAGTACGGTAAGGCTGCAAGGAGCAGTAAGGGAAGACACATAGGTTCACTGGGTCCATGGACACCATCAAGGACCATGTGGACCGTCCCACAGGCAGGTCAGATGGGCTACCACAGGAGGACCGAGTACAACAAACAGATACTCAAGATTGGTGACGCCAGCGAGGCTGACCTTGTAAACCCTGATGGTGGCTTTGTAAGATACGGGTTAGTCAGGAACGATTACGTCATGATTAAGGGGTCAGTTCCAGGCCCAACAAAGAGGCTAGTGGTTCTCAGGAAGGCCATAAGGGCTGCAGGTAAACAGGAAGAAGCACCCCAGATAAACTACATCAGCACAGCATCAAAACAAGGAGTATAAGAGTGGTTCAAAATGAAGATTAAGGTTTATTCCCTAGAAGGTGAAGCCATAGATGAGATGGAACTTCCTGAAATTTTCAACGAAGAATTCAGACCCGACGTCATAAAGAGGGCTGTCCTGTCCGCACAGACAGCAAGGGTACAGCCATGGGGTCCAGATCCAATGGCAGGTAAGAGGACCTCTGCACAGTCCTATGGTGCCGGACGCGGCGTTGCAATGGTTCCACGTATAAAGAATGGTTCAAGGGCCGCCTTTGTTCCACAGGCAGTGGGCGGTAGAAGGGCTCACCCCCCAAGGCCCCAGAAGAACTACCATGAAAGGATAAACAGGAAGGAGAGGCGACTTGCAATAAGGTCCGCAGTTGCAGCGACAGCCAGGAAGGACCTTGTGGAGGCAAGGGGTCACAGGATAGAGAACGTACCCCAGCTGCCACTGGTGGTCGACGACGAACTCTCCATGATTAAAAGGACCGCCGATACAAGGGAAGTCTTCAGGAAACTTGGAATCATGGACGACATTGTAAGGGCGAAGGAAGGCAAAAAGATACGAGCAGGAAAGGGAAAGATGAGGGGTAGAAAGTACAGGACACCCAGGGGTCCCCTCATAGTCGTTGGAGACGATAAGGGGATAACAAGGGGTGCGAGGAACCACCCGGGCGTTGACGTGGTAAGGGTGGAAAACCTCAACGCAGAGCTACTGGCCCCTGGAACACATCCTGGAAGACTGACCGTCTTTACAAGATCAGCAATAGAAAAACTTGATGAACTATTCCAGTAAAGAAGGAGTGACGGTGTATATTATGGATCCATATGCTGTTATTATGAAGCCACATGTCACAGAGAAGAGCATGAACCTTATAGATCAGAACAATGAACTGGCATTTGTGGTTATGAGGAAAAGCACAAAGAAGGATGTGAGGAGGGCCTTTGAGGAGCTCTTCGCAGTTAAGGTTGAGAGGGTCAACACACAGGTAACTCCCAGGGGCCAGAAGATAGCCTACATAAAACTGGCCAAGGAACACAGTGCAGAGGACATAGCGGTTAAACTGGGAGTATTCTAAAAATAACCAGGAGGATATTCGGATGGGAAAAAGGTTAATATCACAGAGGAGAGGAAGGGGAACTCCCACCTACAGAAGTGCATCTCACCGTTTCAAGGGCAAAATAAAATACCGCGCCTATGACTCCATTGAGAGTGAGGGCTCCCTCAAGGGGAAGGTAGTTGATATAATGCACGACCCTGGAAGGACAGCCCCCGTTGCCCGTGTTAAATTTGAAAACGGTGAGGAACGCCTGATACTCGCACCTGAAGCTTTAATGCTCAACGAAGAGGTTGAATGCGGAGTGAAGGCAAGGGTTAAACCAGGAAACTCACTTCCACTTAGTGAGATTCCAGAGGGGACACCCATATACAACATCGAAAACAGACCAGGAGACGGAGGAAAACTCGTAAGGTCCTCTGGAACATACGCTTCTCTAATCACCCATGACGCTGACAAGGCAGTTATTGAACTCCCATCAGGTGAACTGAAGGCACTCAACCCCCAGTGCAGGGCCACCGTTGGCGTTGTTGCTGGAGGAGGTCGAAGGGAGAAACCATTCCTCAAGGCCGGTAAGAAGTACCATGCCCTCAGGGCAAAGGGTAAGAAGTCCGTCACAGTCAGGGGTGTTGCAATGAACGCAGTTGATCACCCGCACGGTGGTGGAAACAGACAGCATCCTGGAAGGCCAACAACCGTCTCAAGGCATGCTCCTCCAGGACGAAAGGTTGGTTCAATAGCTGCCAGAAGAACAGGGAAAAGGAGATAAATAAGGAGGTGACCTATTGGCACGTAAAGAGTTTAGGTATCGCGGCTACACCTTGGAAGAACTGCAGGAGATGCCACTTGACGATGTAATCAAGTTGTTCCCATCAAGGCAGAGAAGATCCCTCAAAAGGGGATTCCTACCAAGGCAGAAGAAGGTACTCGAAAAGATAAGGAAGATAAAGAAAGAGGGAAAGACTGAGGGAAGGCCACCGGTCATCAGGACACACTGCAGGGACATGATAGTGCTTCCTGAGATGGTTGGAATGACCTTCGGTATCCACAATGGTAAGGAATTTGTGGAGGTCAAGATCCAGCCAGAAATGATCGGCTGCTACTTCGGTGAATTTGCACCCACAAGGAAGAAGGTTGAGCACGGAGATCCCGGTATGGGAGCTACAAGATCCTCAATGTTCGTGCCTCTTAAATAAGGAGACTAGACAATGGCTAAGGTTAAATACGCTTATAAAGAGGAAGACAGGTCAGGAACAGCCAGGGCATCAGCGACTCACCTCAAGATATCACCAAAGCACGCAGTGGAGATCTGCAGGGAGATCAGGGGAATGGAACTCGAAAAGGCCAAGAAGTACCTTGAAGAGGTCATCAGGATGGAGAGGCCAGTCGCCTTCAAGAGATACAACAGGAAGGTCGGCCACAGGAGGGGTCTCAATGGCTGGGCCAGCGGTCGTTACCCTGTGAAGGCAGCAGGTCAGATACTTAAGGTCCTTGAGAACGCAGAGGCCAATGCAGAGTACAAGGGACTCGACACAGAGAAACTCAGGATAATCCACATATCCAGTCACCGGGGGCCAGTTATAAGGGGCTGGATTCCAAGGGCCTTTGGAAGGGCCACACCATTCAACACACCAACAACACACGTTCAGATAGTTCTGGGGGAGGCATAAATTTTGATAGAAAAAGATTTTGTCGTTGAAGGTCTCAGAAGGACAAGGATAGACGAATACCTTGAAAAGGAACTTGAAAGGGCAGGATACGGTGGCATGGATGTCCAGGTCACACCAATGGGTACGATGGTTGTGGTCTACGCTGAGAGGCCGGGTATGGTCATCGGACGTGGCGGTAAGACAGTGAGGGCCATAACACAGAAACTCAAAAACAAGTTCGACCTTGAGAACCCCCAGGTTGAGGTCAAGGAGGTTGATGTCCCTGAACTCAACCCCAAGATAATGGCCCACAAGATAGCTGCAATGCTCCAGAGGGGTATGCACTTCAGGAGAGTCGCATACACCACAATGAGAAGGATCATGGCTGCAGGTGCCCAGGGTGTTGAGGTCACCATTTCAGGTAAGATAAGGGGAGCCCGTTCAGCCACAGCAAAGTTCACCGATGGTTACATAAAGAAATGCGGTGAACCATCAGTCAAGCATGTAAGGGAAGGATTTGCCACTGTACAGCTCAAACCCGGTGTTCTTGGGGTATACGTCCGTATAATGCCTCCTGATGTTGTTCTACCTGACAAGGTTGAAATAGAGGCTCCAAGGGTCACTGAAACTCCTGCAGAGGAAACCTCAGAGGCCTCAGAGGTTGTTGAGGATCTCGAGGAGGTTGAGAACCTGGAAGAGATCGAGGACCTTGAGGAGGTTGAGGATCTCGAGGAGGTTGAGGACCTGGAAGAGATCGAGGACCTTGAGGACCTGGAAGACACTGAGGCAGAGAAGAAGGACGCAGATGGTGAAGAATCTGAAAAATAATATATATGGACAGATTCATATCAGTGAATAATAGAAAGGGATTGAAATGGCGATACTTAGGAGCGAAGAGATAAGGGAAATGGATGGGGAGGAACTCCAGAAGAAACTGGATGAACTCAAGGCAGAATACGCCCGGTACATTTCCAAGAGCGCTGCTGCCGGGATCCATGAGAACCCCGGTAAGATGAGGGAAATCCGAAGAACAATAGCCCGTGTTCTCACCATCATGAATGAAAAATAGAAGGAGAAATAAATGAAAATCTGCGATGTATGTGGTCTTCCGGAAGAACTTTGCGTCTGTGAGGAAATAGCACGCGAAGTTCAGACACTAAAGGTCTACACAGTGAGGCGAAGATTCGGTAAAGTGATGACCATCATTGAGGGCATCGATGAACACGATATAGACATAAAGGAGCTCACTAAGATACTGAAGGCAAGATGTGCCTGTGGAGGCACAGCCAAGAAAGGCCAGATAGAACTTCAAGGGGATCATAAGAAGAAGGTCAAGGAAGTTCTGGCAGATATGGGCTTTTCATCAGATACGATTGAGATAAGGTAGGGGTTACCTTGATAACCCCCAGAAATATTTTCAGGCATGAGCTTATTGGCCTTTCTGTGAGAATAGCCAGGAGTGTTCACAGGGACATTCAGGGAATATCGGGAAGAGTCGTGGATGAAACCAGGAATACCCTTAGAATCGAAATGGATGACGGCCGGGAAATAACGGTTCCAAAGGGAATAGCCGTCTTCCATTTCAGAACACCGCAGGGTGAACTTGTTGAGATTGATGGTAGAGCTCTGGTGGCTCGTCCTGAGGAGAGAATAAAGAAGAAATTTAGAAAACCATAGTGGTGATAGAATGGTCGGCATTGATGTTCCAGAACCTAAATCTAAATGTAGTGATCCTAACTGTCCTTTCCACGGTGACCTCCCCCTCAGGGGTCAGATACTGGAAGGAACCGTAGTCAGTGACAAGGCAGAAAGGACAGTGACTGTTGAAAGGAGTTTCTACAAATTTATACGCAAATATGAACGATACGAAAAGAGGAAATCCAAGATAAAGGCCCACAAACCTGACTGCATAGATGTCAGGGTAGGGGACACAGTGAAAATTGCTGAATGCAGACCCCTCAGCAAGACCAAGAACTTCGTTGTTGTCGAGGTGAAGGGGGAAGAGTAAAATGAAGGCAATAGCATCCAAGGTTACCAGGGCATTACCTGTAGGGGCCAGACTCCAGTGCGTCGACAACACAGGTGCAAGGGAAGTCGAGATAATCTCAGTTAGGGGATACAAGGGTGTTCGAAGAAGACTTGCAGCAGCAGGTGTTGGCGACATGGTTGTTGTATCCGTAAAGAAGGGAACAGTTGACATGAGGAGAGAGGTCCTCAACGCCGTTATTGTAAGGCAGAAAAAGGAATACAGAAGGCCCGATGGATTGAGGGTGAAATTCGAGGATAACGCTGCAGTTATAGTGAGTCCTGAGGGAGTCCTCAAGGGTTCAGAGATAAGGGGTCCTGTTGCAAAGGAAGCTGCTGACAGGTGGCCCAGTGTGGGAAGCGCAGCAAGCATAATAGTGTAAGGGTGATAGAATGTCAAAACAGCCCAGAAAGCAGAGGAAGTACATTTATGAAGCACCATTACACGCTCGTCGAAAGATGATGAGCGCAAATCTCAGCAGGGAACTCAGGGAAGAGTATGGTAGAAGGTCCCTGCCCATAAGGAAGGGAGACAAGGTTGAGATTCTCAGGGGTGACTTCAGGGGACATGAAGGTAAGGTTGAGAAGGTGGACCTCAAGAGGTACAGGGTTTACGTTGAGGGGGCCACAATACAGAAAGTTGATGGGACAACAGTCTACTTCCCGCTACACCCATCAAACCTGAGAATAGTTGACCTCAACCTTGACGATGAGAAGAGAATTAAAATCTTAGAACGGAAGGGATAAAAATGGCAATAATGGCATCAAGAAAACATCTTAAACGATTCAAATCACCGGTTCACTGGCCAATTCATCCCAAGGAATACAAATGGACAGTTAAACCATCTCCAGGTCCCCACGCAATTGAGAACTCACTGCCTCTAATGATCATTGTGAGGGACATCCTGAAGGTTGCAGACAATGCAAGGGAAGCCAGGAAGATAATAAACAGTGGAGAGGTCCTGGTGGATGGAAGACCAAGGAAGAACTACAAGTTCCCGGTCGGATTCATGGACGTTGTCAGCATACCCAGGACAGGAGACGTCTACAGGGTGCTCCCCGATGAAAGGGGAAGGCTGGTTCTCCACCCCATAGATGAGGAAAACGCAGGCTTCAAACTCTGCAAGATAGTGAACAAGACAACCATTAAGGGAGGCAGGACCCAGCTCAACCTCCATGACGGCCGTAACTACCTCTCAGATGATGAATTCCGGGTGGGAGACGTTGTAAAGCTCTCAATACCCGAACAGGAAATCCTTGAGAGGATACCATTTGAGAAGGACAGCCTTGGCCTTGTGACAGGCGGACGGCACACCGGTGAAATAGGCAAGATCAAGAAGATAAACATAACAAGGTCTTCAATGCCAAACACAGCCGTCATCGAGACCGGTGCAGGCAAGACATTCCTGACACTCAAGGACTACGTTTTCGTCATAGGAAAGGACGAGTCAGTGATCTCACTTCCAGGAGGGAAATAGATGAACCCGATGGAAGAAGTAAGGATATTCAAGGTCACCCTCAACATAGGTGTTGGTGAAGGCGGTGAAAAACTTGCAAGGGCCGAGAGGCTTCTTGAGGAGATGAGCGGCCAGAAACCAGTGAGGACACACTCAAAGGTCACCAACCCTGAATTCGGTATAAGGAAGAAACAGCCCATCGCATGCAAGGTCACCCTCCGCGGTGAAAGGGCCGAGAAGGTACTCAAAATGTTCCTTGAGGGAATAGGTAACAGGTTAAAGGCCAGCCAGTTTGATGAGTATGGTAACGTTTCGATGGGTATAGACGAACACATAGACATACCTGGAATGAAATACGACCCTGAGATAGGGATCTTTGGTATGAACCTTTCTGTCACCTTTGAGAAGCCAGGTCACAGGATAAACAGGCGAAGGATACAGCGCAGGAAGGTTCCTCAGAAGCACAGGGTCAGCCGCGAAGAGGCAATCGAATTCATGAAGGAAAAATTCCAGGTTAAAATAGTCTGAAGGTGATTGTATTGCCAAGGAAATATGGAAAGGCATCAAGGAAATGCTCAAGATGCGGGGATCACTCTGCCCTTGTCAGGAGATACGGGTTAATGCTCTGCAGGCAGTGCTTCAGGGAACTCGCACCTAAAATAGGGTTTAAAAAGTACAACTAAAAGAGGTGTTTACTGTGACTCTTATGGATCCTCTTGCAAACGCCCTGACCAACATAAGGAACAATGAGATAAGGGGTAATGTCAAGTGCAGGATAACCCCCGCCTCAAAACTTATAGGGCGAGTGTTAAGGACAATGCAGAAGGAAGGCTATATCGGTGAATTCGAATACGTTGACGACGGCAGGGCCGGGAAATTCATAGTTGAACTTGAGGGAAACATAAACCACTGTGGAGTTATAAAACCCAGGCACGCAGTTAAGAAGGACGAATTCGAGAAATTTGAGAAGAGATACTTGCCAGCTAAGAACTTCGGGATAATAATCGTATCAACCCCTGAGGGAATAATGACCCATAAAGAGGCCAAGGACAGGGGTATTGGTGGTAGACTGCTGGCATATGTCTACTAGGTGATAACATGGTTCTAGCAGCTCTAATCCGGGAAGAGATACCCATCCCTGATGGTGTGGATGTCACCATCGATGGCGGTGTCACCGTTAAGGGCCCCAAGGGGGAACTTTCCCGAAAATTCAACCATTCAGAGATATCGATGGCTGTTGAAGATGACAAGATGGTCCTCGAGGTTAAATTCCCGAAAAAGAAGGATAAGGCCATGATAGGGACCGTCAGGGCCCACATAAGCAACATGATAACCGGTGTTACCGAGGGCTTCAGATACCGCATGAAGATAGTTTATGCTCACTTTCCAATGAGTGTGAAGGTGGCAGGGGATAAGGTTGTCATTGAGAACTTCCTCGGTGAACGCCACCCCAGGACCGCAAGGATCGTTGGTGACACAAAGGTCCAGGTCAAGGGCGACGAGGTTGAGATAACAGGTATCAACAAGGAGCACGTGGGACAGACCATGGCCAACATCGAACAGGCCACCAAAATCAAGGGAAGGGACCCAAGGGTTTTCCAGGACGGCATATACCTTGTGAGCAAGGAATAGGGACGGTGATTCGATGAGGAAAAAATTTAAAAGACAGGAATACGCCCGATACAAGAAATTAGGGGAAAAATGGAGGAGACCCAGGGGCAGAACAAGCAAAATGAGGAGGTATGAAAAGGGTAAACCCGCTATGCCTGCAATAGGCTACAGGAAACCAAGTGAAGTTAGGGGTCTCCACCCATCAGGATACGAGGATGTCCTGGTTTCCAACATGAGGGAACTTGAGGCACTGGACCCTGAAAAACAGGCTGCAAGAATAGCTTCAGCTGTGGGGACCAGGAAAAAAACCCTGATGCTTGAGAAGGCAAGGGAACTCGGCATCAAGGTTCTCAACCCGTAGGGAGGACTGGAAGGGGCATATTTTCCAGTCCAGCGAAAAAACTTTTTAAGGGGATACCTGAAATTTTTCGGGTTTATCAGCAAATGCTGAATACAAGGAGGTTTCTTGAATGAATCTTACTACTCAGAAGAGATTAGCTGCAGACATACTCAAGGTAGGGGTTAACAGGATATGGATAGACCCTGAAAGGATCGATGAGGTTTCAAGGGCAATAACAAGGGACGGTGTGAAGCAGCTAATAAAGGATGGCGCAATAAAGGCCAAACCCAAGAAGGGTATAAGCAGCTACAGGTCAAAGAAGATAGCCCAGCAGAAGAAGAAGGGACGAAGAAGGGGACCTGGAAGTATAAAGGGTGCAAAGGGTGCCAGAAGGCCCAAAAAGGATGAGTGGATGACCACCATAAGGGCACTGAGAAAGGACCTCAAGGAGATGAGGGACAACCGCGAAATAAACAAGAGCACCTACCGTAAACTGTACAAGATGGCCAAGGGCGGAGCCTTTAAGAGCAAATCTTACATGAAGACCTATGCCCGGGACCACGACATGCTCAGGTAGGAGGGATTTGATTGGCACATGGACCAAGATACAAGCTGGCATTTAGAAGAAGAAGGGAAGGTAAAACTGATTACCGGGCCCGCTACAAAATGGTAGAAACAGGTAAATCAAGGCTCGTCGTCAGGATAACGACATATCACGTTATTGCACAGATAATCAACGTGGGCATGAATGGAGACGAAACACTTGTCTCAGCCCACTCAAAACAGCTCCAGAAGATGGGATGGCTTGGAGGTACAAGCAACACAGCAGCAGCCTACCTCACAGGTTACCTGTGCGGTAAAAGGGCTCTGAAGGAAGGTATAGAGGAGGCTGTCCTTGACATAGGACTGAGACCAGCCATCAGGGGCTCAAAGGTATTCGCTGCACTCAAGGGGGCTGTTGACGCAGGACTCAATGTACCCCATGGTGAATCAGTGCTGCCCGATGAATCAAGAATCAGGGGAGAACACATAAGGGAGTACGCAGAATCCCTTGATGAGGAAGAACTCAGGAAGAGGTTTTCAAAGTACCTTGAAAGGGGTCTTTCCCCTGTGGATCTGCCGGAGCACTTTGATGAAATTAAAAAGAGAATAGATGAAGAGGTATGATTATGAACTTCAACATGGAGGAATGGGAGCCAAGGACCCAGCTGGGACGCCTTGTAAAGGAGGGTGTCATAACAAGCATCGATGAGATCTTTGAAGAGGGACACCCCATAATGGAACTTGAGATAATCGATGCACTGCTTCCTGACCTTGAGGAGGAAGTTATCGACGTCAACCTTGTCCAGAGGATGCACAAGTCAGGGAGAAAGGTTAACTTCAGGGTCATTGTTGCAGTTGGTAACAAGGACGGTTACGTCGGACTCGGGCAGGGTAAGGCAAGGGAGGTCGGTCCCGCCATCAGGAAGGCAGTTGACGATGCAAAGTTCAACATAATAAAGGTCAGAAGAGGATGCGGTGACTGGGGATGTGTCTGTGGAAGGGAACACACCGTGCCCTTCAAGGTCTCCGGTAAGAGCGGCAGTGTCCGCGTGACCCTGATACCCGCACCTGGTGGTGTTGGACTCGCAATAGGTGACGTGGGCAAGACCATAATGAGACTTGCAGGTATAGACGATGTATGGTCACATACACGTGGACAGACACAGACCACAGTTAACTTCGCCAGGGCAACCTTCGACGCCCTCAAACAGCTGAGCAAAGTAAAGGCAAGCGAGAAGGACCTTAAGAACCTCGGTGTTTGCAGTACCTGAAGGTGATTCTAGATGTTCGCAGTAGTAAGGGTAAGGGGATCAGCAGGTGTTCGAAGGGACATAGCTGACACCATGGAAATGTTAAGGCTCAACAGAATAAACCACGCCGTCCTGGTTGAGGACACACCCAGCTACCTTGGCATGCTCCAGAAGGCCAAGGACTACATAACCTGGGGTGAAGTCGACCAGGAAACCCTGACAGCCATGATAAGGAAGAGGGGAAGACTCATCGGGGGAGACAGGATAACCGATGAGTACATAAATGAGAAAACCGCTTACGGTTCCGTCGATGAGTTCGCTGCAGCCGTCTTCAGCGGCGAGGTTAAACTTGAGGAAGCAGGAATAAAGCCTGTATTCAGACTGCACCCCCCAAGAAAGGGATACGAAGGCATAAAAAAGGCCTTCAATGAGGGCGGAAGCCTTGGATATCGCGGCGAAAAGATAAATGACCTTTTGAAAAGGATGATCTAGGAGGAATCACTCATGATCAGAAAAAGACGAAAGATCACAAGGATGAGGGGCTCACGCACCGTCGGTGGAGGATGCTCCAAGAAGAGGAGGGGAGCAGGTCACCGCGGTGGTAGAGGACAGGCCGGTGGGCACAAACACCACTGGACATGGATAGTCAAGTACGACCCAAAACACTTCGGGAAATACGGCTTCAAGAGGCCCCAGAAACTCATAAAGAGGCTGGAAACAGTTAACCTGGCCTACCTGGATGAAATGATACCCGAACTCCTTGAGAGGGGAGTTGCATCCGAGGAGGACGGAATGGTGGTGCTGGATGTCCGCGACCTTGGATTTGAAAAGGTCCTCGGAAGTGGAAGGATCACAAGGCCCGTCCATCTCAAGGCATACGAGTTCTCCAGGAGTGCCACCGAGAAGATCGAAGAGGCCGGAGGAAAGGCTGAAGTCATAGAGTGAAACCAGCTGACAAGGAGTGGAGCAGTTGAAGGAAAAATTTGAACCCCTATTCTCAGTCCTGCCCCAGGTAAAGTCACCTGGTTACAGGGTTCCCTTCAGGGAGAAACTCAAATGGACGGGCATAATCCTTGTCCTTTATTTCTTCCTGGCCCAGATACCCCTTTATGGTTTGAGTGCAAATGCAGTGGACCAGTTTGCCCAGCTCAGGGCTGTGCTCGCAGGAAACTTTGGTTCAATACTCACCCTGGGTATAGGTCCAATAGTATCAGCATCAATCATACTCCAGCTCCTGGTAGGGGGTAAGATCCTTAAACTTGACCTTTCGAGGCATGAGGATAAGGCGTTTTTCCAGGGACTGCAGAAGCTCCTTGCCATTGTATTCACATTCTTCGAGGCCCTGATATTCGTACTCACAGGGTCACTGGCACCATCAGCTCCACAGTTTGTCTGGATCCTCATACTCCAGCTCACCATCGGAGGGATACTGATAATATTCCTTGATGAGGTGGTTTCCAAGTGGGGATTCGGTAGCGGTGTCGGACTATTCATCGCAGCGGGAGTATCCCAGGAGATAATCGTGGGTGCATTCAACCCGCTCTCAGCACCCACCCAGCCAGGGGTGCCTGCAGGTAGAATAACAGGTTTCCTCTACCTCCTATTCACAGGGCAGTCACCGGACTTCCAGTACTATGTGCTCCCTGTACTGGCCCTCATAGCTGTGTTCCTTGTGGTTGTATACGCGGAGAGTATGCGTGTTGAGATACCCATATCCATGGGTGGGGGTAAGAGGCTCTCAAGGGGTGCTGTTGGAAAGTATCCCCTCAGGTTCATATATGCAAGTAACATGCCAGTTATACTCACAAGCGCCCTCCTCCTCAACGTCCAGCTCCTTGCCAATGTCTTCCAGAAACTGGGATACCCCATACTGGGTACTGTCAGTAATGGACAGGCAGTTGATGGGCTGGCATATCTCCTGACAGCCCCAAGGTCCATCGACGCCCTCATACTCGACCCCTTCAGGGTCGTCTTCTATGCGGTTGTATTCATCGGACTCTGCGTCCTCTTTGCCTGGCTCTGGGTTGAGATAAGTAACATCGGCCCGAGGCATGTTGCAAGGCAGCTGTACCAGATGGGTATGCAGATACCTGGCTTCAGGAGCAGCAGGGGCCAGTTTGAGAAGATACTTAAACGCTACATACCCACCATAACAATACTTGGTGGAGCATTTGTGGGGCTCCTTGCATTCGTGGCTGACCTCACAGGTTCACTCGGTGGAGGAACAGGTGTACTTCTCACCGTGGGTATAGTTTACAGACTCTATGAGGAGATAGCCCAGGAACAGCTCATGGACATGCACCCGATACTTCGAAGCTTCCTGGGTGATTAGAACTAAATCGGAAGGGTACCATGAAGGTTGTTGTAGTTGCGGGAATACCTGGTTCAGGAAGCACAACGGTCCTTGAGAACACCCTTAAGGAGCTTGACTATCTCAATGTGAACTACGGGGACGTCATGCTTGAAATAGCGGTTGAGAAGGGCCTCGTTGAAAACAGGGATCAGATGAGGACACTCCCACCTGAGGTTCAGAAGGATATACAGAGGGCTGCTGCGAAAAGTATAAGAGAAAGGTCACTGGAGAATAATATAATCGTCGACACACACTGCACCATAAAGACGCCCGCTGGTTTTCTGCCAGGTCTTCCAGTATGGGTACTTGAGGAACTGGAACCTGACATGTTTGTGCTTGTTGAAGCCGATGCAGAGGAGATCTTCACAAGGAGAATAAGTGACAAAACAAGGGACAGGGATGTGGAGTCCCTGCAGGAGATTGACCTGCATCAGCAGATGAACAGGGCCGCTGCGATGGCCTATGCAACACTCACAGGCGCAACGGTTAAAATAGTTAAGAACCACAACAACCAGCTTGAGTCTGCAGTCAGTGAGATGAAAAGCGTTCTGGAGTAAGGTAAAGAGGAAAATAAAATGGTGCTTGAAATTGTTTACGGGGCACTGAATGCTGTTTTCGGCCCATTCATTGCAATGGACCCGAATCCACAGAACCCCATCTTAACGGTTTTCCTGATATCGACCATCGTGGCCTTCGTAATAACCCTGGCCAACAAGCTCCTTGTGGACCAGGAGAGGCTGGAGGAACTCAAGGTTGAGATGCAGGAATTCCAGCAGGAAATGATGGAGGCAAGGAAGAAGAATGATATGGCTGCACTGGAGGAGATCCAGAAGAAACAGATGGAGTTCATGGATAAGCAGCGCGAAATGATGACCATGTCATTCAAGCCGATGATAGTCACATTCATACCAATAATCCTTGTCTTCTACTGGATGGGACAGGAGCCACACATAGTCAATACACTGGTCATATTACCCCAGATTGCATACTACGTCCTCCTTGTCCCCCTGTGGCACATGTTCTATGGCATGCCACCAAACGCCCCATCCTATGCCATAGGATGGCTCGGATGGTACATATTATGCTCCTTTGCCATGTCCCAGATATTCAGGAAATTCATGGGACTTAAAGGTGGAATGTAAGGTTATGGAGAGATAAAAATGCCAGAGTTAAGATACAGATCCAGATCATATAAGAGAATCTTCAAGAAAACACCTGGAGGAAGGACAGTTACCCATTACCGCAGAAAGAAACCTTCAAAGCATGTATGTGCTGGCTGCGGAAAGCCACTCCACGGTGTTCCAAGAGGAAGACCCTACGAGATAAGAAAACTCTCAAAATCCAAGAAGAGGCCCAACCGACCATACGGTGGTTACTACTGCTCAAGCTGCGCACGCAAAGTCTTTAAAAAAGAGGCAAGGTCATAATGATCATAACCATCGGTGGTCTGGCAGGAACCGGCACAACGACAGTCGCCAGGATACTCTCTGAGAGGATGGGTATCCCCTGCGTATCTGCTGGAGATGTCTTCAGGCAGATGGCTGCTGAGAGGGAACTTGATATCCTTGAATTCAGCAGGATTGCAGAGGAAAACCCTGAAATTGACATTGAAATTGACAGGAGACAGGCCAGACTTGCAGATGAACACGAGGACCTTATACTTGAGGGCAGACTCTCTGCCCACTTCGCAAGGGCCGACCTTAAGGTGCTCCTCATAGCACCCTTCGATGTCAGGGCCCAGCGCATAAGTGTCCGGGAATCAAAGGACATAGAGACGGTCAGAGAGGAGATCCGGATACGTGAGAGGAGCGAGGCCCAGAGGTACAGGGAGATTCATGGAATAGATGTGGATGACCTTGAGGTATATGACATTGTGATAAACACCAGCCGTTTTGACGCCGAGGGCGTGGCTGACATCATACTAAAAGTTACTGAGGTGATTTAATGGCAGCAATAGAAGTTGGAAGAGTATGTGTAAAAACCGCAGGAAGAGAAGCCGGTGAAAAATGCGTGATACTCGATATCATCGACAAAAACTTCGTTGAAGTTGTGGGTGTTAACGTTAAAAATAGAAGGTGCAACGTGAGCCACCTTGAACCCACTGAGAATAAGATAGAACTCAAGTCAGATGATATTGAGGAGATAAAGAAGGAACTTGAATCCCTGGAATAAACCCACCTCTTTTTTTGCAGGTATCCCTCATGGCAAACTTCATTGAACTAAAGGAGGCCACCACAAACCCTGACTACGGGTGCCCACCTGCTGAACGGGACATTGAGACCCATATATCCATGGGTGTTGTGAACCTTGATAAACCCTCAGGTCCAACATCCCATCAGGTGGATTCATGGGTCAGGGAAATGCTCCACGTGGAGAAGGTGGGACACGGCGGCACACTCGACCCGAAGGTTACTGGTGTGCTCCCCCTGGGAATAGACAGGGCCACCAGGGTCATGCAGCTCCTCCTGGAGGCTCCTAAGGAGTACGTTTGCCTCATGAGGGTCCACAGGGAGGTGGATGAGGAAAGAATAAGGGAGGTCCTGGGGGAATTTCAGGGGAAGATATTCCAGATACCCCCACTCAAATCCGCCGTTAAAAGGGATCTCCGCGTCAGAACCATCTACCGTGTGGATATACTGGAGGTGGATGGTCAGGATGTCCTCTTCAGGATAGCCTGTGAGGCGGGGACCTATGTGAGAAAGTACTGCCACGATGTTGGCGAGGCCCTTGGTGCAGGCGCCCACATGGCTGAACTCAGACGCACAGCCGTGGGACCCTTCACAGAGGAGGGCCTTGTGACACTCCATGATCTCAAGGACGCATACCAGTTCTGGGTTGAGGATGGAGATGAGACCTTCCTGAGGGAGTGCATCCTCCCCATGGAGTTTGCAGTGGGTCACCTCCCCCGTGTGGTTATCCTGGACTCGGCGGTTGATGCAATATGTCATGGCGCTGATCTTGCACGTGGCGGTATAGCCGGACTGGATGATAACATATCCCGGGGGGACACCGTCGCCATAATGACCCTCAAGGGCGAACTGGTGGGTGTTGGCGAGGCATCCATGTCTGCACTGGATATTGCAGCGGCAGATGGTGGTCTTGTTATTGAAACCCGCAAGGTCTTCATGGAACCGGGAACCTACCCGAGGATGTGGCGCTAGAAACCGACGGCAGCAATACTTAAATAGATGTCATAATATACAGTTATATGATACATCCTGTGCCGGGATAGCCTAGCCAGGTAAGGCGCAAGACTGGAAATCTTGTGGAGCTTTGCTCCTCCTGGGTTCAAATCCCAGTCCCGGCGTCGGTTAAAGCAACCCTGTTGCACCTACGACTCTTATGAAGAATTCGCAAACCCCCGTCCCGCGAATTCACTCTTACTGGAGGTTAATGAATGGAAGAAGAATTCAAACATATGGTTCGTATTGCCAGAAAGGACATTGATGGTAATAAGACCATGGAAAATGCCCTTACAAGTATAAAGGGCGTTGGTAAGGCTCTTTCAAGGGCAATAATCATGTCAGCAGGATACGATCTCAATCAGAGAATAGGCTACCTTTCCGATGAGGAAATAGAGAGACTTGAAGAGGCCATAAAGAACCCTGCCAAGTATAACATCCCATCATGGATGATCAACAGGCGTAACGATTACGAGACAGGCGAGGACAAGCACCTCATAGAATCTGACCTCGAAATGTGCCTCAGAGAGGACCTCAACAGGATGAGGAAAACAAGGAGCTACAAGGGAAGGAGACACGAACTTGGACTACCTGTCAGGGGACAGAGGACAAAGTCAACATTTAGGAAAGGCTCCTCAGTTGGTGTGAGAAGGAAGAAGAGATAGTTAAGGAGATGTTAAAATGGGACACCCACGTAAGGCAAGGAAAAAGTATGATACTCCACCTCACCCATGGAACGCTGAAAGAATAAAGGAAGAAAACAGGCTCGTGGCAAAATACGGCCTCAAGAACAAGAAGGAAGTCTGGAAAGCAGAGACAATGGTGAGGAGATACAGGAGGGACGCAAGGTACCTCCTTGGTATGGCCAGTGAACACACAGGGAAGGAGAGGGAACAGCTCCTGGGCCACCTCGTCAGGACAGGAATACTCAACGAGGGCGCCAAACTCGAGGACGTCCTGGACCTCACAGTGGAGGACGTGCTCAGGAGAAGACTCCAGACACTGGTCCACAAGAGGGGACTTGCAAGGACCGTGAAGGAGGCCAGGCAGATGGTCATCCACGGCCACATAGCCCTTGACGGAAGGAAGATCGACGCCCCGGGATACATAGTTAAAAGGGGAGAAGAGGATAAGATAGGGTTCTACCCATCATCCCCAATGAAAAAACAGATAGAAGCAGCCCAGGACGCTGAATAATTTCAGGGAGAGATAAAATGGCTGAGAAGGAAAAATGGGGAATTGCAAATATTTACTCATCATTCAACAACACAATAATCACCATCACAGACATAACCGGTGCAGAGACCATAACACAGTGGTCCGGTGGTAAGGTTGTGAGGGCGGACCGTCAGGAGTCCTCACCCTTCGCTGCAATGGAGGCCGCAACAAGGGCAGCTGATGATGCAAAGGAGAAGGGCATCGTCGGCCTGCACATAAAGGTCAGGGCTCCTGGTGGAAACGGTCCAAGGACACCCGGACCAGGTGCACAGGCAGCCATAAGGGCACTGGCAAGGGCTGGAATGAGGATAGGTAAAATTGAGGATGTAACTCCCATACCTCACGATGGAACAGGTAGACCTGGAGGTAAGAGGGGAAGAAGGGTCTAAAATGGATATTGCTCTTAAGGAAAAAACTGATACCGAAATGGTCTTTGTGGTCAGCGGCGTCACGGTTCCATTCATAAACGCCATAAGGAGGATCTGCATGATGGAGGTCCCCAAACTGGCAATTGAGTACGTCAACATGTACAGGAACGACGCCAAGATGTTCGATGAGGTACTGGCCCACAGGCTGGGGCTTGTACCCCTTGCAGCTGACCCTGAATTTGCTGAATCCCTTAAAATGCCTGAGGAGTGCGACTGTGAGGAGTACTGCTCAGAGTGCAGTGTATCCCTCACCCTCAGGAAGAAGGGCCCGGGTGTTGTTTACTCAGGGGATCTTGTTTCAGAAACACCCGCAGTTAAACCGGTTTACCCTGACATTCCCCTTGTGAAGCTTGGAGATGATGATGAGCTTGAACTGGAGGCCGTCGCACAGCTGGGTGTGGGAAGGGAACATGCGAAATGGGAACCCACCACAGCATGCGCATACAAATACTACCCCAGGATAGAGTTCAGTGAAGACTGTGACGAGTGCCTTGAATGCATCGAGGCATGCCCGAGGGATGTTCTTGGAGAGGAATCAGGTAAACCCGTGGTTGTTGACCTTGAAAACTGTTCAATGTGCAAGAGCTGTGTCAGGGCATGTGATAAGAGGGCCATAGATGTGGGATACGAGGAAGGCAAGTTCATATTCAGGATAGAGACCGACGGATCAGTTGACCCAAAGGATGTTCTCCTTAAGGCCTGTGACATCCTCAGGGACAAGGCAGAGCAGGTAATAACATTTTGTGAAGGAGGCTAACCAATGGTAAGGAAGATTACCAAGACGAATCCCAATCTTATAAAACTCATACGTAATCTCAGGAAAAAATCATCCCAGGAAGGCGCAGCAATCTGGAAGGACGTTGCAAGGAGACTCGAAAGGCCCACAAGGAACAGGGCTGCAGTCAATATATCCAAGATAAACAGGCACTCCGATGAGGATGAAACAGTTCTCGTGCCTGGAAAGGTCCTTGGAAGCGGAAACCTTGACCACAGGGTCCAGGTTGTTGCCCTGTCATTTTCACAGACAGCAAGGGATAAGATCGAGAGGGCCGGGGGAGAGTGCCTGACACTCGGAAAAATTGTTGAAGAGAACCCGGCCATTAAGAACATAAAGATAATAGAATAAGGTGTTGCTCATGATCATCAACGGAGAAGGACATATCCTTGGAAGACTGGCAAGTGTCGTCAGCAAGAAGCTCCTTGAGGGGGAGGAAGTGATCGTCTTAAATGCCGAGAAGATCCTGATCACAGGTTCTAAGGAATGGGCATACGGCAAGTACAAGCAGAGGATTGACAGGGCCAGCATATCCAACCCCAGAAGGATGGGTCCCAAGTACCCCAGAAGGCCCGACGACATATTCAGAAGGACCGTGAGGGGCATGCTACCCTACAAGAAATCAAAGGGAAGAGAAGCCTTCAAGGGCCTCAAGGCATATGTGGGTATTCCACGTGAATTCAAGGATGAAGAAATGGTTGAAATACCCGATGCAAAGGCAGGCAGCATAAAAAAGGGAATGGAACTCGGAGAGATCTCAGAACTTCTGGGTGCTAAATTCTAGATAGGGAGTGTAATCATGAAGAAGGTTATTCACACAAGCGGCAAAAGGAAAACCGCCATTGCAAGGGGGACCATCAGGGAAGGTAAGGGTAGAGTGAGGATCAACAAGGTCCCGGTTGAACTCTACACACCTGAACTTGCAAGGCTCAAGATCATGGAACCACTGAAACTTGCCGGCGACGTTATAAATGACGTTGACATAAACGTCAGGGTCGTTGGTGGGGGTATAGTTGGACAGGCCGAGGCTGCAAGGATGGTCATCGCCAGGGGACTCGTGGACTGGACCAGTGACATGGACCTCAAGGAGAAGTTCGTACAGTACGACAGGACAATGCTGGTGGGAGACCCCAGACGTTCAGAGCCCAAGAAGTACGGGGGCCGAGGCGCCCGTGCAAGGAGACAGAAGAGTTACAGGTAGATCAATCGATAACTTTATATATTTTTATTTTATAAACTAAAGAGTAGAATGATTCAGTATGATTCCAGTAAGATGTTTAAGCTGCGGAAAACCTGTATCAGCCTATTTCAATGAGTATCAGAGGAGAGTGGCTGATGGAGAGGACCCCAAGGACGTGCTTGATGACCTGGGTCTCAAGAGGTACTGCTGCAGACGAATGTTAATTTCACATGTTGAGACATGGTAGGGGACCGTAGGGTAGCTTGGTCCATCCTCCCAGCCATTGAAGAAGTTTCCGGACTTTTCAACTGGAACGGGGATGGTCAGCACCGGAACGCTGGAGACCCGAGTTCAAATCTCGGCGGTCCCATCAAATCGAATCCAAGAACCTCTATTTTAATGTTTTTCTTGGAGGCATATGCATATGGCGTCAAAAAAACTCACACGTTTTGAAAGGGCTAGGCTGATAGGTGCCAGGGCACTCCAGATATCAATGGGTGCAAGACCACTCGTTGAGATCAAGGAGTCACTGGACCCTGTTGATATAGCCAGAAAGGAACTTGAAAAGAAGGTCATGCCACTGGACGTTAGAAGAGACAAATAAACTCTAATAAACCACTATTTTTCAGTCTAGAGTTTATTATGAGGTGTTTTAATGGAAAGTATTATTGAAGATGTTAGAGTAAGGAAAATTCTTGACAGCAGGGGAAACCCGACGGTTGAGGTTGATGTTATAACCTGGAACGGCTTTGGAAGGGCTGCAGCCCCCAGCGGTGCAAGCACAGGTTCCAGGGAGGTTGCAGCCTTCCCATCAGGGGGGGTTGATGAGATAATAACAGAGGTCGAGGATATAATCTCCTCAGAACTCATAGGAATGGATGCAGTGGACCTCCAGGACATAGACCTCGTCCTAAAGGAGATCGACGGGACCGAAAATCTCTCATCTCTGGGAGGTAACACCGTGGTGGCTGTTTCAATGGCAACCGCAAAGGCAGCAGCATCATCCTACAACATGCCCCTCTACAGGTTCCTCGGCGGAAACCTTGCAACATCCATACCCTACCCCCTGGGTAACATGATAAATGGGGGGGCCCACGCAGGAAAAAACGCCCCTGACATACAGGAGTTCCTGGTTGTGCCTGTGGGTGCTGAGGACATAACCGAGGCGGTTTTCGCAAATGCAGCCGTCCATAAGAGGATAAGGGAGCTCATCCAGAAGAAGGACCCGTCCTTTGCAGGAGGTAAGGGTGATGAGGGCGGATGGGTGCCCAGCCTCTCAAACGGGGACGCCCTGGAGATACAGGCCACTGCCTGTGAGGAGGTAACAGATGAACTCGGTGTTGAGGTGAGACCATCGCTGGACCTTGCAGCGAGCGAATTCTGGGACCCTGAGATTGAGAAGTACGTCTACAGGCAGGAGAACGTCCAGAAGGACACAGGCGAACAGATAGAATTTGTTAAGGAGATAATTGAAACCTATGACATGTACTATGTCGAGGACCCCCTCCATGAGGGAGACCTTGAGGGTTTCGCCGAGCTGACATCCCTGGTTGGTGACCGCTGCATGATCTGTGGTGACGATATCTTCGTGACCAACAGGGAGATACTCAGGGAGGGTATAGAGATGGGTGCAGCCAACGCCATAATCATCAAGCCCAACCAGATAGGCACCCTCACAGACACCTACCTCACCGTCAAACTGGCCCTCGAGAACAGGTACACCCCTGTGGTTTCACACAGGTCAGGTGAGACAACAGATGATACCATAGCCCACCTTGCGGTGGCCTTCGGAGCACCCCTCATAAAGACAGGTGCAATAGGCGGTGAGAGGATAGCCAAACTCAACGAACTCATACGCATACAGGAAGAGATTCCATATTCAAGGATGGCTGATCTGCCATTTTAAATATTGAAACTTATTTGAGGTGATAGATTGTCAGAACTACTAATACCACTGGACAAATACCTTGCAGCAGGACTGCACATTGGAACACAGCAGAAAACAGCTGATATGGAGAAGTACATTTACCGTGTGAGATCAGACGGACTCTACGTCCTCGATATAAGGAAGACAAATGACAGGGTAATCGCGGCTTCAAAGTTCCTCTCAAAGTATGAACCCGATGACATCCTCGCTGTTTCAACAAGACAGTATGGACAGGAACCTGTGAGGAAATTCGGTGAAGTTACAGGTGCAAGGACCATACCTGGAAGGTTCATACCCGGTACACTCACAAATCCTAACTATGCGAAGTTCATTGAACCGGAGGTCCTGGTGGCCACAGATCCAAGATCAGATTCACAGGCAATCATCGAGGCCAAACAGATAGGCATACCTGTGGTTGCCCTCTGTGACACTGAAAACCTCCTTGGAAATGTTGATATAGCAATACCCGTCAACAACAAGGGACGTAAGGCCATAGCCCTTGTCTACTGGTTACTGGCAAGGCAGTTCCTCCGGGAGAAGGGCATCCTCAAGGAGGATGAGGACCTGGACATACCTCCAACAGAGTTCGAACTGAAGATCTAGAAGTGGTCATATGATAAGGAGACCTGCAGTGGCGGGAGCTTTCTATGAACGGGACCCCGCGGCCCTCAGAAGGCGCATTGAATGGTGTTTCGAGCATGAGCTCGGACCCGGCACCCTTCCGGCAGTGGGGTCCATGAGGAGGATAAAGGGGGTGATCGCCCCCCACGCAGGTTACATGTATTCAGGACCCGTGGCAGCACACGCCTACCATGAGCTGGTATCCGATGGAATCCCCGGGACCCTGGTGATAATCTGCCCCAACCACACAGGGATGGGGTCAGGTGTATCGCTTATGCAGCAGGGTGCATGGGAGACACCCCTCGGTACAGTGGAGATAGACTCAGAGCTTGCAGAAGCCATTGTGAGAGAATCAGGGATCATAGACCTGGATGAGACAGCACACCTCGCCGAGCACAGCTGTGAGGTGCATGTACCCTTCATCCAGTACTTCACAGATAACTTCAGGATAGTTCCAGTTACCATGTGGATGCAGGGCCATGAGACAGCCGCCGATGTTGGACATGCGGTCGCATCAGCCATCAGGGAAACCGGAAGGGATGCGGCTGTCATCGCAAGCACAGACTTCACACACTACAGTCCACAGGACATTGCTGAAGCCACCGACAGAAGGATCATTGACAGGATAACAGCAATGGATGATACCGGCATGTACGGTGTTATCAGTGAACTCAACGCAACCATGTGCGGTTATGGGCCGGTAGCGGCTACCATCATAGCCTCAAGGATTCTTGGAGCCACAGAATGCGACCTACTGAGATATGCAACAAGTGGAGATGTTACCGGTGACCGCAGCTCGGTGGTGGGCTACGCCTCACTTGTCCTGAGATAAGGGTGAAACATTGAAGTCGTCGGCATCCGCACCTGCCAAGGCCATTCTTTTTGGTGAACACGCAGTGGTCTACAGCAAGCCGGCAATAGCAGCCGCCATAGACCGCAGGGTGACTGTAACCGTAAGTGAATCCAGCAGCACCCATGTAACCATCCCCTCCCTGGGTATACGCCACAGTTCAGAGAGACCATCCGGTGGCATCCTGGACTACATCGGGAGGTGCCTCGAGCTTTACCATGACGCATCACCCCTTGACATCAGGGTGGAGATGGAGATACCCGCCGGTTCAGGCCTAGGTTCATCGGCTGCACTCACCGTTGCACTGATAGGTGCCCTCGACAGGTACCATGGAAGGGATCATGGACCCGGGGAGACAGCAGCCAGGGCCCACAGGGTGGAGGTTGATGTACAGGGAGCCGCCAGCCCCCTTGACACAGCCATCAGCACCTATGGGGGCCTTGTATACCTTGACAGCCAGAGGAGGGTGAGGCAGTTTGAGGCCGACCTGGGGGACCTTGTAATAGCACACCTTGACTATTCAGGGGAAACAGCCAGGATGGTTGCCGGCGTAGCTGAAAGGTTCAGGAGATTCCCGGATATCATGGGGAGGATAATGGACACAGTTGAGTCCATAACCAATACAGCATACAGGGAACTTCTAAGGAACAACACAGAACCCCTGGGGGAGCTCATGAACCTCAACCAGGGGCTGCTGGACTCCATGGGCGTTTCCACACGTGAACTTTCAATGATGGTCTATGAGGCAAGGAACGCCGGGGCAGCAGGTTCAAAGATCACAGGAGCCGGCGGCGGCGGGAGCATAATAGCCCACTGCCCGGGATGTGTGGATGATGTTGTCACGGCCCTTAACAGGAACTGGAAAGCCATGAGGGCAGAGTTTTCGGTTAAGGGACTCATCTAATATTCACAGGGTGCATATGTAATGATCATTCTCAAGCTTGGTGGAAGTGTAATTACCAGGAAGGACTCTGAGGAACCTGCAATAGACAGGGATAACCTTGAAAGGATAGCCTCAGAGATAGGGAACGCTTCGCCATCATCATTGATGATAGTGCACGGCGCAGGGTCCTTTGGCCACCCATTTGCAGGTGAGTACAGGATAGGCTCGGAGATAGAGAATGAGGAGGACCTCAGGCGCCGGAGGTTTGGATTTGCACTGACCCAGAACTGGGTTAAAAAGCTTAACAGCCATGTATGCGACGCACTCCTTGCTGAGGGAATTCCAGCAGTTTCAATGCAGCCATCAGCTTTCATAAGGGCCCATGCTGGCCGCATAAGCCACGCGGATATCTCACTGATCAGATCCTACCTTGAGGAGGGTATGGTACCGGTGGTCTACGGTGACGTTGTACTTGACTCAGACAGGAGGTTGAAATTTTCTGTCATATCAGGAGACCAGCTGATAAACCACTTCTCCCTGAGGCTGATGCCGGAGAGGGTCATACTCGGGACAGATGTGGACGGGGTATACACCAGGAACCCTAAGAAGCACCCCGATGCAAGGCTCCTTGATGTTATAGGATCACTCGATGACCTTGAATCCCTTGACGGGACACTTAACACTGATGTGACGGGTGGAATGGTCGGTAAGATAAGGGAACTCCTTCTGCTTGCAGAGAAGGGTGTGGAATCTGAAATAATTAATGCTGCAGTGCCCGGAAATATTGAGAGGGCCCTCCTGGGAGAGGAGGTACGGGGCACAAGAATCACAGGGAAACATTGAGGACATTCACGATTATCAATCAACATTCAAAGGAATTTATAGGGTGATGGAAAATTTTTAAGGGCGTTAAAATATGATTTCGGATAGGAAACTGGAGCATCTGATCCTGTGCGCCAGCTGTGATGTTGAGTACAGGAAGAAGACAGGCTTCGAGGATATTGAGATAGTTCACAGAGCCATACCTGAAATAAACAAGGAAAAGATAGATATAAGCCTTGATTTTCTCGGCAGGGAATTATCATCTCCTGTAATGATAAGTGCAATCACAGGCGGCCACCCGGCCTCCATGAAGATAAACAGGGAACTTGCCAGGGCGGCAGAGAAACTTGGAATAGCACTTGGACTTGGAAGTCAGAGGGCCGGGGTGGAGCACCCTGAACTTGAGGGGACCTACACCATCGCAAGGGAGGAGGCACCCTCAGCAATGCTCATAGGTAACATTGGAAGTTCACATATCGAATACGCTGAAAGGGCCGTGGAGATGATAGATGCAGACGCCCTGGCAGTGCACCTCAACCCACTCCAGGAGTCCATACAGCCCGGAGGAGACGTTGACTCATCAGGGGCCCTCGAGTCCATATCAGCAATAGTTGAGTCAGTGGACGTCCCGGTAATGGTGAAGGAGACAGGGGCAGGTATATGCTCAGAGGATGCCATTGAACTTGAATCCTGTGGTGTATCAGCCATAGATGTTGCAGGTGCAGGCGGCACCAGCTGGGCTGCCGTGGAAACATACCGGGCGGATGACAGGTACCTCGGAGAACTCTTCTGGGACTGGGGCATACCAACCGCTGCAAGCACCGTGGAGGTCGTGGAATCTGTCAGCATCCCGGTAATAGCATCAGGGGGTATCAGGAGCGGGATCGACGCCGCCAAGGCAATATCCCTCGGTGCAGAAATGGTGGGGATTGCACTCCCGGTCCTTGAAGCAGCGGGGCATGGCTACAGGGAAGTTATTAAGGTAATTGAGGGATTCAATGAGGCCCTCAGGACTGCAATGTACCTGGCAGGTGCAGAGACACTTGACGATCTTAAAAAATCACCAGTCATAATAACAGGCCATACAGGAGAATGGCTGAACCAAAGGGGCTTTGAAACTAAAAAATACGCCAGGAGGTCATAATTTGAGCGTAGAAGTAATTGCGATCGGCGGATACGAGGAAGTTGGTAAGAACATGTCCGCCGTTAAGGTAGGAGATGACGTTGTAATATTTGATATGGGGATTCACCTTGACAGGGTTCACATACATGAGGACACAGATATAGCAAGGATGCACAGCCTCGACCTCATTGAGAGGGGGGTCATCCCCGACGATACCCTCATGAAGGACGTTGACGGGAAGGTCAGGGCCATAGTATTCACCCATGGGCACCTTGACCATATAGGGGCAGTTGCAAAACTCGCCCACAGGTACCAGGCGCCCATAATAGCAACACCCTACACCATAGCACTCATAGAGAGAACAATAAAGGCTGAGAGGAAGTTCAACGTCCTCAACACACTCCAGGTACTGAACGCCGGGGAGAAGTGTCAGATATCACCGGGTATAACCCTGGAGTTCATCCAGTCAACCCACAGCATACCCCAGTCAGTGATAGCAGCCCTGCACACACCGGAGGGCATAATAGTCTATGCACTGGACTTCAAATTCGACGACCACCAGAAGATATCCCCACCACCAGACTACCACCGTCTCAGGGAACTTGGAAGGAAGGGCGTCCTCGCCATGATAGTCGAGACAACAAGGGCCAATGAGAAGCAGGAGGTCAAGACCCACTCAGAGAAGGTTGCAAGGATAGTCCTGGAGGACATAATGAAGAACCCCCTGGAGGAGAAGACCGGGATGATCGTGACAACCTTCTCATCCCACATGGAACGTATACAGGCCATAAGTGACATAGCATCAAAGAGCGACAGGCAGATGCTTCTCCTGGGAAGGTCAATGGAGCGCTACTGTGGACTCGCAGAGGCAATGGGGATCCTGAAACTCCCTGAGAATGCGAGCATATATGGAAGTCCCAAGGCAGTTAACAGGGCCCTTGCACGTGCAGAGGCAAAGCGCGAGGACTACCTCCTCATAACCACGGGACATCAGGGGGAACCCGACGCACTGCTCCCAAGGATAGCCAATGCAAAGACCCAGTTCAGGATACAGAGGGGTGATAATGTTGTGATATCAGCCCCGGTCATCCCGAACCCCATGAACGTTGCCAACAGGAACCTGATGGAGAGGCGTCTGGCATCAAGCGGTGCCAGGATCTACACCAACGCCCATGTGTCAGGGCATGCTGGAAGGGAGGACCACAGGGACTTCATAAGAATGCTGAACCCCATGCACATAATACCTGCCCACGGTGACCTGAGCATGCTCTCGGCCTACGCAGAGATAGCAGAGGAGGAGGGCTACAAGCTGGGTAACGATATACATATCCTAAGGAATGGACAGGCACAGGTCTTTAATGGAGGTATCCGATGATGGAAGTAATGGATATTCTAAGGAAGTACTCTGAAATGGCTGATGAGAGGATAAGGGAGTCCATCAGTGACATAACACCCGAGACGCTACTCAGAGCATCAGAACACCTCATCACAGCAGGCGGTAAGAAGATAAGGCCATCACTGGCCCTCTTAAGCTCTGAGGCTGTTGGCGGAGACCCCGGGGATGCTGCGGGTGTTGCAGCGGCAATAGAACTGATCCACACATTCTCACTCATCCACGATGATATAATGGATGACGATGAGATCAGGAGAGGCGAACCTGCCGTCCATGTCCTCTGGGGGGAACCCATGGCCATACTCGCCGGTGATGTTCTCTTCTCAAAGGCCTTCGAGGCGGTTATCAGGAACGGTGACTCTGAAATGGTGAAGGAAGCTCTTGCAGTTGTCGTTGACTCCTGCGTCAAGATATGTGAGGGCCAGGCCCTTGACATGGGATTCGAGGAGAGGCTGGACGTCACAGAGGAGGAATACATGGAGATGATCTACAAGAAGACAGCAGCCCTCATCGCAGCAGCAACAAAGGCCGGGGCGATAATGGGTGGTGGTTCACCCCAGGAGATCGCCGCCCTCGAGGACTATGGCAGATGCATTGGTCTCGCATTCCAGATACACGACGACTACCTCGACGTGGTCAGTGACGAGGAATCCCTTGGCAAACCAGTGGGCAGTGACATAGCAGAGGGAAAGATGACCCTCATGGTTGTGAAGGCACTTGAGAGGGCATCAGAGAAGGACAGGGAGAGGCTGATATCCATCCTGGGCTCCGGGGACGAGAAACTTGTGGCAGAGGCCATAGAGATATTTGAACGATACGGGGCAACAGAATATGCCCATGCTGTGGCCCTGGACCATGTGAGGATGGCAAAGGAACGCCTCGAGGTACTTGAGGAATCGGATGCAAGGGAAGCCCTCGCCATGATAGCCGACTTCGTCCTTGAAAGGGAACACTAGGTGGTGCCAGTGGAGGACCTTGTCTACAGGTACGCACTCCTGAACGCTGTGAAACACAGGGGAAGGGCAAACCCGGGGGCCGTCATGGGGGCCGTCATGAGCAACGAACCTGAACTCAGGAAGATGGCGCCCCAGGTTAAGGAAGCAGTTGAGGCCGCTGTTGAGAGGGTTAACAGTTTAAGCCCCGAGGAGCAGCAGCAGGAGATGGAGAGGCTGGGCCTTGAGATCACCGAGAGGAAACAGAAGAAGCGGAAGGGTCTAAGGGAACTGGCCGGGGTGAAGGGTGAGGTGGTCCTCAGGTTCGCCCCCAACCCCAGCGGACCCCTCCACATAGGCCATGCAAGGGCCGCGATCCTCAACCATGAATATGCAAGGAAATATGACGGCAGGCTCATCCTCAGGATAGAGGACACGGACCCCCGCAGGGTTGACCCGGAGGCCTACGATATGATTCCAGCCGACCTTGAGTGGCTGGGCGTTGAATGGGATGAGACAGTTATCCAGAGCGACCGCATGGAAACCTACTATGAGTACACAGAGAAACTCATAGAGAGGGGTGGTGCGTATGTATGCACATGCAGGCCGGAGGAGTTCAGGGAACTCAAGAACAGGGGAGAGGCCTGTCACTGCAGGTCCCTTGGTTTCAGGGAGAACCTCCAGCGATGGAGGGAAATGTTCGAGATGAAGGAGGGCTCAGCCGTTGTGAGGGTTAAAACGGACCTGAACCACCCAAACCCTGCCATAAGAGACTGGGTCTCAATGAGGATCGTTGAGGCAGAGCACCCACGCACCGGTACACGCTACAGGGTCTACCCCATGATGAACTTCTCAGTGGCGGTTGATGACCACCTCCTTGGCGTGACACACGTCCTGAGGGGTAAGGACCACCTGGCAAACAGCGAGAAGCAGGAGTACCTCTACAGGCACCTTGGCTGGGAGCCCCCCGAATTCATACACTACGGGCGCCTGAAGATGGACGACGTTGCACTCAGCACCTCGGGGGCCCGTGAGGGCATCCTCAGGGGTGAGTATTCTGGATGGGACGACCCACGCCTCGGAACCCTGAGGGCCATTGCAAGGAGGGGTATACGACCGGAGGCCATAAGAAAGTTAATGGTTGAAATCGGCGTAAAGATAGCAGATTCCACAATGAGCTGGAAGAAGATCTACGGCCTCAACAGGAGCATCCTCGAAGAGGAGGCCAGGAGGTACTTCTTTGCTGCAGATCCTGTTAAACTTGAAGTGGTGGGTTTACCCGGACCTGTCAGGGTTGAAAGGCCCCTACACCCGGACCACCCTGAAATCGGGAACAGGGTACTTGAACTGAGGGGTGAGGTGTACCTGCCGGGCGATGACCTTGGGGAAGGACCGCTGCGCCTCATAGACGCGGTTAACGTGATCTACTCTGGGGGTGAACTGAGGTACCACAGTGAGGGCATCGAGGAGGCCCGTGAACTCGGCGCTTCAATGATACACTGGGTCCCTGCAGAGTCCGCCCTTGAGGCCGAGGTCATCATGCCGGACGCCTCCAGGGTGAGGGGAGTCATCGAGGCTGACGCATCAGAACTGGAGGTTGATGATGTTGTGCAGCTTGAGAGGTTCGGCTTCGCCCGCCTGGATTCTGCAGGCCCAGGAATGGTCTTCTACTATGCCCACAAATGATTTTTCTGTTTTCTGGGGTTTATAATTCCTTTTTTAACAGGGTATCCCTGAGAAAGAATTTTTTGTTTTCCAGCAGTGATCCGGCTTCTTCACAGGCTGGGGATTCAGCACAGCAATTTTTATTAACTCCAGTGGACTACATGATAATATCATTCTTCTCGTGTTGAATTAACTTCTGGAGGATAAATCATGGTGACTGTAAACGAGAACTACCTGCTACTTAAAAGCAGCTACATATTCTCCGAGATAAACAGGAGAGTTGAGGAATTCCAGAGAAAAAATCCTGACGCTGACATAATCAGGATGGGTATAGGTGATGTGACAAGGCCCCTCCCGGAGGCAGTTGTTGAGGCCTTCCACAGGGCCGTTGATGAGATGGCAGAGGAGGAGACATTCAGGGGCTACGGACCGGAACAGGGATACCCCTTCCTCAGGGAGGCCATAGCAGAGAACGACTACGCTTCAAGGGGAGTTGATATCACAGCAGATGAGATCTTCATAAGCGACGGTGCCAAGTGCGACACAGGAAACATCCAGGAGATCTTTGGACTCGACAACGTTGTCGCTGTCACAGACCCTGTCTACCCTGTTTACGTTGAGAGCAACGTCATGGCAGGACGTGCCGGCCCGGCAGACGACGATGGAAGATACAGTGGACTTGTCTACCTCCCATGTACAGAGGAGAACAGCTTCATACCCTCCCTCCCAGAGGAGAGGGTGGACCTCATCTACCTCTGCTACCCCAACAACCCCACAGGAACAACACTGACAGAGAAACAGCTTGCTGAGTGGGTGGACTATGCAAGGGACAGTGGCAGCTTGATACTCTTCGATGCAGCCTACGAGGCCTACATCCAGGAGGATGGGATACCCCACAGCATCTACGAAGTCGAAGGTGCAAGGGAAGTCGCGATTGAGTTCAGGAGCTTCTCAAAGAACGCGGGCTTCACAGGTACAAGGTGTGCCTTCACGGTTGTACCTGAAGAACTTGAGGTCCCTGACAGCAGCGGAAGGATGCACTCTGTGAGGGAACTCTGGAACAGGCGCCAGACAACAAAGTTCAACGGAGTCTCCTACCCGGTCCAGAGGGCGGCCGAGGCTGTCTACACACCTGAGGGGCAGCGGGAGATAAGGGAATCCATTGATTACTACATGGAAAACGCCAGGATAATAAGGGAAAGCCTTGAAAGGGCAGGTTTAAGGTACTATGGTGGTGTAAACGCACCATACATCTGGATAAGGACGCCCGAGGGAATGGACTCCTGGCAGTTCTTTGACACCCTCCTCAATGATGCTGAGGTCGTTGGGACACCGGGCTCAGGTTTCGGACCAAGTGGTGAGGGTTACTTCCGTCTCACAGCCTTCAACTCCTTCAGGAACACTGTGAAGGCCATGGAGAGGATATCAGAGCTGAGCTTCTAGATGATACTGATTGTTGATGGTAGAGCAGTCACCATCACGGAAAAATAAATAATTAATTTTTTAATTCATGGCTGAGTTTATTGCCATATATGCGACACTGGTACCCATGTCGAGGTCCCTCTGGACTGTTGATGGGCTCTTTGTCCTCGTCCACCTTGACCAGTCACTCCTACCGTTGAGGTAGCCCTGCTTCATCAGTGTGTAGAGGTCCCCTGACACATACTTTATTCTGGGTGCAAGGTACAGCGCCTGCCTCTCATAGCCTGTATGGAGTGATGATGACTCCCCGCTCACACAGTGGGGGGCGCTGAAGGTGTCTGTTATGTAGTGGCTTGCAACCCCGAAACAGTAACTCGCATACCTGTAGTTCCTGTTCCTGTAGGCACTCCTTCCACGGTCGAGCCATTTCTTCGCCTCGGTGAAGCTCCTGGGGAAGCTGTGTCTCACTGTATCATGGAACTTCTCATCAGGGTCGTTGGACCCGTCGACCATGGCGTTGAGGTTTAACCTGGGTTTCTTGTGGGAGGGTAGCTTCTCGTATATGGCCTCTGCTGTGTCGTAGTGGGTCACAGTCTTCCAGGCAAATGAGGCGGGTGTAAGGAGCATCATAAGAACAAGGATTAAGGACACACCCCTTATCTTCATGGTGAAACCTCCATTTAGTGGGTGGTACCTTTACATGTATAAATTTATTGTTGAGAATGGTGTTACTGATATAAAAAAGAAAAAGAGTGGGGGTTTATTTTCCTGCTCCGCCCCTGAGGAATCCGAAGGCCACAAGACCAGCGGCAACAAGGACACCCACGATACCGTAGACATACCATGAGGAGTCACCGCCACTGGCGCCTGATGTAGCATTCTTAACCTCATAGGCCTTTGAAGGGGTTGATGCAGGCTCCTCTGACACTGAGGATGCAGCGCCCACCTCTGCGGGTGAAGCCGCAGTATCCACACCCGGTGAATAACCTGAGTGTCCGCCGCTGATACCACCAGCTGAACCTGAAGGAACACCACCGGTTGAACCTCCCTGGGTTCCTCCGTTGTTAACTGGTGTTCCACCGTTGTTCACAGGTATAAGGTCCTCGAGGGTCCTGTTGGATGGGATACTGAAAATATACTGAAGGGCATTCATGGAGCCAGTTCCACCTGCAAGGAGTATGCCAAGTTCCTCCTTGTTTATAAGACGTTCCGCGGCTGTACTGACAACCGGTGCTGATACCAGGTTTGGTGAGGAGTAATCATGCTTGTAGAGTCGGATGTACTCTTCGTAGGAGTTGGATCCTGATGCAAACCTTGGGCTCTGCCATGTGATAACTGCAACCCTTCCAGTGTTTGTCTTTTCATCCCATATTATGATGTAGCCCACCATTCCATTCATACCGCCGCCTGTTGTTTCCAGTGTTGTCTCATCACTTGTCAGCCTCTGGTTGGCGTAGGTTCCCTGTCCCGCTGAAACACCGAGGAGCATGAAGAGTATGTCGTCCTTACAGTTATCGAGTGTTGTGACATAGATGTACTTCTCGTTTTCCCCCTTGGGGTAAGTGTTGAAGATGTAGTCGGCTATGAGGTAACCTGGTGAGCTTCCACCACAGACGTGGTTGTGGAAGAGCCAACCCATCAGCACGTCAAAGGGTGGATCGTATGGTAGGACCTCTTCTATTCTGTAATTGGATGAATTCTGAACAACAAGTGTTCCGCTTGTGATGTTGTAGTACATTGATTTGATTATCTTCTGTGTCCCGTTGATCAGACAGAAGTCGAATTTCAGCTGACCCCAGAGCGGTGCATGTACTGGTAGAAGTGTTTTCCTGCTGAGTCTTGATCCGAGGATGTCATAGATTCCATCCCAGATTGGACTGGTCTCCTGGTTGTTTAACCTGACGTAGCCTGCTGATGTGAGGACAAATAGCTGATAGTCATCCCTTTCAAGATTTATACCCATGGCCTGGAAGAGCTCTACAGCCTTCTCTGCCGCAAGGCGGCCGATGTTCTTGAGGTCCCCGTATGTTAGATTACCGGTACTGTAGCTGCTGTTAGATGGGGTTGCATTGATAAGGTTTGTCTGGTTGAGGATGTAGTTGAGGTCAAGTCCAGCTGCGGCGATGGTCGTGTTACCCTTTGTGGGCTCATATCCCATGAGGTAGTTTACCTGGTCCTGTGTGAGGTTGTCGAATGCGTAGAGGATCTTCACAAGGGCTTCTGGACTTGTTGTTAGTTTTTTAACTGCCCATGCGTTGAATTTAAGTTCTGATACTGCTGTTGCACCGGTTTCCTGTTTGTATTTGCTGATGAGGTCCTGAAGGTTGTAGGCCATTATGATAAGTGTCCCTATTTTTGTCTTTGAGTTCCATCGAATGAAACCCACAATGTTGGTGTCTTCAGTTGTGTTGAACCCCACATATGCCCTTTTACCGGGTGTCGCATCCATGGCATATATGAAGACGTCATCGTCTGAACCGCCGGGCACACCTATGACCTGGTAGCTCACACCCTCCAGTGGTAGGCCGAATTCATTTGTAGCAGGGTAGTATTTGAGTAGTGTTTCTATCATTGCGTAGCCGCTGATTGTTCCCATGCAGACGTGGCCGTGGAATGCTGCTTCCCTGAGGATGTCTGCTGAGAGTCCTATGGCCCAGGCGTTGGCCAGGCTTGCTATGGGGAATGTGTCGTTTCCAAGTTTTTTCTGCAGTGCCTGGTACTGTGTGAGGGTCATGTTCTGTGAGACCGTTCCAATGTAGATGGGTGTCATGCTGGCGTTTTTGAAGTAGGCGAGTATGAGGTCGTTACCTTTCCTTACTATGAATGCGAAGTCCAGTGGATCGAGTCTGGTTTTTCGGAGCATCAGGAGGTTTCCTTTACCATAGCTCACTATACCGCGGGCCTGGTTGAGTATACCCTCCAGGGCGTCCTCTGTTGTCTGGTTTTTGTAGTATGCTGTTCCTGCTGTTGTTATGACCAGGACTTCACCGGTTCTGGTGAAGTTGAGGATCTGGTCTGCCTTCTTTGTTATTTCCCTTCCCAGTTTGTAGGCGTCTGTGGCGTTCATGGTGAGTGAGAGATGGGCTGCGTATACTGTGCCGTAGTCTGTTAGCTGGAAGGTGTGTGAGAGTTCCCTGTATCCTGGGGCGCGGATTTTTACTGTGAATTTTGTGGTGTTTGTGATGTTCTGGTAGTTGAATTTGATTTTGGTCATGTTGGCTGCCGGGTCAAATGTTCTGGTGAAGTTTATCTTTGTCCCGTTTTCGTCTGTCAGTTCCTGGATGTCGGGGTTTATATTGCCATTATCGTCGGCGTATTCATATTTGACGTCAACCCCCACCTCACAGTTTGTATCAGCTGCACTCACAGAACCTGTAAGTGCCACAGCAACGAGAAGAACCATGAAAACCATGAAACACTGTCTTCCCATACCTTTTCACCTCCTTTTAATTTTATCATTAAAAATAATGATTTTACTAACATATAAGTTTTAATTATTACTATTGGGGTGATGATCGGGAGTATTGTAATACTCAACCCTTTAAAAGGAGAACTGTGTGGAATTATCCTGAGATGCTCAGAACGAAATTTAGAAGAACCACATAATTTATCAATTAACTGGAAACATGGCAAAAAAGAAAAAAAGGAGGGATTACTTTTTCCTCTCGATCTTGATTGCGATTGGAGGTTCAATTCCCTTCTTACGGATCACCCACACTGTGGCTCCGAGTACAAGGAGGATTATCAGCCATGCGGGTATCACTATGACCGTGTCGGTGGTCTCAAGGGTCTTTGTCTGATGGAAACGTCCATACTTTATCTCTGTCCGGGCGCTGTATGGTCCGAATTCAAGCCATCCCGGCTTCCAGGTCTCAACCAGTGTGTAGCTGTCCTCAGGGTAGACGACACCATCGATGGGCACCCTCTGTTTACCGGTTATCCCTGTGAGTTCAATGGCCCCTGTCATGTTGGCCTGGACTGTACCTGTATTTTTGAGTTTGTAGGTGAACCTGCCGGGCATGAAGCTCAGAAGTACGGTGGGTGCCTTGTGGTCCTCCAGTTTGAGTGACTCGATGATGGGCCCGGGGAGACCCACATATATGGGTACCACCAGTTCGACTCCCTGGACTATCTGTATCTGTCCTGTGGCTGCATTCTGGACCGGCACTCCCCTTATAACCAGGGCCCCTGCGGCGTCGAGGTAGTTTATCTTTCCAGGTGCGTTGACTGTGAATTTTATCTTCCTTGACTCCCCCGGTTTTAGCCTGAAGGTCGTGTTACCCTCGATGGTGATCCACTGGGCTATACCCCTGTCAGAGTACACCAGGTTCACACTGTCCATGAGGAGCCTCTTCTTGGTCACGTTGACGCTTACCTCCTCCTTGCCAATGTTCCTCACTGTAACCTCTCCGCTCACTGAATCTCCGGGTTTGAGGTTGTATCTGAAGTCTGCTGGTGATGCCCAGAGGCCTGTAGCCACTGCAGGTGCCACGTATCCGAGGACGAATATGATCATTAAGAGGGCTGTTAAATGTCTGACTTTCATGGTTCATCCACCTTTAAAATGAGTTTAAATTTTGAGGTATTAAAAGATTTTTAAAAATAGGAAAAAAAGTTGGGTTTAGAATTGGAGTTTATGGTGCAGGTGAGTTATGCTTCACTGCTGTGTATGTGTTTGTTATTGTGTATGTGCCGTCCTCTGTGAATGGGGGTACAAAGAGTCTGAGTGTTGTTGTCCATGTTGTCGGGGTACCTGCTCCCTGGGATGCCTTGTTCATGTTGTCATATATCTTAAGGGAGCTGGTTGTGATGTTCTGGTAGTTACCTGTGACATTACTGAAAATATTGAACCCTGTTATTGGTATTGTATCTGTAGCAGTTGGGCTTGTGAATGCTGATGCGTCTGCCTTGACGTAGAGGTCTATCTTGACGTTACCTGTGTTACTTACTGTGAAAGCAGGGCTTGTTCCTTCACTTCCTGCGGCAATGCTCCCGAAGTTAACATTCGGTACAACTATTGAGATGGCCTCTGGCACTGTAACTGTAACTGTCTGGCTTGCTGTTGCCGCGTAGGATGGTGAGCTGTATGCACCTATTGCCACCACAAACACAAGGGCAACCATAAGCGGGATTACTCCCATTAACTTTTCCCTCATATTGATCACCTGTATTTCAGATAAAAATTAATTGTCACAGCATGTTATATAAATCTTTTCATTTTTCGTGACACCAGAAACATATATTTGAAGTATATGTGACTGAGTTCACAAAAACAGGTTTTCGATGGCAGCGGTTTGGTCAGGTTGCTGTGTAGATGAGTGTTGTCTGATAGGTACCGGGGTCAGTGTAGGGGGGTACCGTGATGTAAAGGCTCATGGTTACACTCCTTGATCCAGGGAGAAAGAACCCTCCGGTGTATGTCATTATGGTCTGATCGGAGGTCGTGAAGGACCTCTTGCTAAGGCTGGGGGTGCTGAATTTGAGGCTGGATAGGGGTATCCTGAGTGAACTGTCAGCCGTGTTCACAAGGTTCCCATCGGCCCTGACAGAAAGGGTATCCTGCCAGGCAAAGAAGTATGTCACAGTCGCTGTTACAGCGTTGGGGTAGCTCCTTTCGATGCCATCAGGGTAGACAGTCCCCAGGTTGATGCTTGAGGGCTCCACCTCTATTGATGCTGACAATGAGAGTGGCTGAACCCCACCCCCGCCTTTAACAGTTTTATTCACTGCAGAGGAATTGTTACCTGTTTCATTTGCAGCCGCGGCTGTGAAGATTCCCCCCACGATTAGAAACAATAAAATCACGGAAATAACTGTCGTCCTCATGAAATCCCAACCTTCATATAATATTGCAAGAACAGCTTTTTATATAATTTTCGATAGGTCGGGATGTGTTCCTTATTTTCGGACTAGAGGGTGCGGATGATCATCCTCCTCTTCGTGTGCCTCCTGAAGTCGAGGGATGTTGATACCCTGCTGAGGTACCTCCTGCTGATCCTGGCTGCCTCTCTGATTTCATCGTCACGGGGTCTGCGGGCGTCGAGGCTGTTACCATGGGCAACATACCCTGTTATCCTGTAGGGAACATCCCATACTGACAGGAACTCTGCAATCCCCTCAATCTCATCAAGGTCAACAAAGCCAGGAACGAGGACCGTTGAGACCTCAATCCTGTCTGAACCTGAGAACTCCTCTATGCATTCAAGGACATCTCTGTTGGACTCCCCGGTCAGCTGGATGTGTTTCTCCTTGTCGAGGGCCTTGAGGTCAACGTGGACCTCATGGAAGGTGCTCCTCCTTAGAACATCCCTGCGGGTGCCGTTGGTTGATATGGTCACATGGAAGTCTCCTGCGAGGATTTCGGTCAGTTCAGGAAGGTCCTCCTGGAGTGTGGGTTCACCCCCTGCTATGAGGACCCTCTCTACCCCGGTTTCATCACGGATCCTCTGGATTAGATCCGCTATCCTGTCTGGGGAGTGGTTCATACATCCTGATGGTTTGAAAAAGCAGTATCTGCACCTGAAGTTGCATGTTGGTGTCAGGACGGTTATGATGTCGCTTACAGATATGTGTGATAGCTGGATGTGTTTCACCTCTGGATGGAATGTTTTTATATCTGTGGTATGTCTTATGGCCCGGCGTGTTTCACCTCGAAATGCCATTATATCCTTCGTATGGTATATATGTGGCGGTCAATTTTGGTATGTTTTTAACCATATCTGCCAGCGGACCACCTCAGAGCAGGATCACCATTAACGTTGATGATGAATACATTGATGAGGGGTATATGATTTCTACAGATCCATTCTTTCCTCTTTGAACACCCTCAGAGACCTTGAAAGTGCTGTTGATTCTGCCATAGATGCTCCAATAAGGATCGCTAGTAGTATTTCATCACCACCCGCGTCCAGGCGTTTTGCAGCCTTAATATGTGTTTTAAGACAGTGTTCAGATCCAAGGGCTGCTGCAGCTCCGATCCCTATAAGCTCCTTTGTAACCAGTGGGAGCGCATCATTAGATAGAATCTTCTCCATTTTGTCATAATATGCTTCCAGGATCTCTGGCTCGTCCTCCAGGACTTTAAATATCTCTGGTATAAAACCAAAAAATTCCTCGATCTTTTCCAATATTTTCTCCATCCCTTAACCCCCTACACACATTATATTGGTGGATAGTAGAATATAAAATCAGGTCTTGTGGAGATGCTGCTTCAGACCAGGCCCCCATCCTGTTGTTTGCAACAGCCGTCAAAAAAACCATATCCGGGGCTCTAAGATTACTAAAAAAATTCTGTCTGACCTATGAGGGCCCTAAACCCTGTGGCGTAGAAGAATAGGCCCTAAATTTTTTCATGGCTGGGGCTGCATACCATGATATGATCATTTCTTGATCATTCCAGACCCTACTTGAAGAGGAGGGTAGGGTTTCACTGTTTTACCTTCGTCATAGATCTATATTACGAAGTTAACCCCTGATACAGAAGTACTCTGATACCTCACCATCACCCAGCTGTGTTCCAGCCAGACCTCACATTCACTGCAGAGACATTCCTCATGGGGGTCTATGTCGGTGCAGATGGCCCTACCCGTGGAGCAGTAGACACCGGGCACACGGTCCGTGTCCATCCGCATGGCACTGTCAAGGTCCTGCTGAGTTATGAGGAGCATTATCTTCTTTTTATCGGCCACACACCTGCTGTTCCTCTGGACCGGGCAGTCGAGGCAGAGGCACCTCCTGATATTCTTCATGCTGAAGTCGACCTCCATAAAATCACCATCAGTATATATGGAGGTGCTCCCATTTCATAGTTACCACAATTAAAAAAATTTATTTAATGAATAATCATTATAAACTGAAGATTTTTCAGAAAATTGCTACTATTTAAAACTTTTGTCTTGTAACATTTAGAAATTGATATTAATGTAGATGACCTAATTAATATTGGTGGAACTTACCCGTGTGGTAAAGCAGTTCTACCGAAGGTGATCTAATGGCTGAACTATACGAAAAAATGGTAAAAGAGGCCATGATGGCCCAGAAAGCCGATGTGGAAACCATAAAAAAGAATAGGGGAAAAGAGTTTAAAATAAAGGATACAAAGGCCTACCTGGATGTAGTGCAGGAAATGGAGGCTGCTGGAGATCAGAGCGAAGCTGTGATAAACCTGCACAAGGACTCAGTGAAGGCCCACTATGAGATACTTGACAGCCTGACAGACACCATAAGACCAGAAGACGACCCATTTGTGGAGCACTACCAGACCCCTGTGGTCCTTGAAATACTCAGAGATGAGGACAGCGAATTTGAAAAGAGCCTCCAGGCATTCATAGATGCCATAGGAAAGGCTGAGGCACTTATAGGAAGAGAGGCAATAAGAAGGTACGGCGGATTCTACGGCCCAACATGTGTGGTTGACTTCGCCCTCATGCCGGGCAGCACGAGCAACGTGGTGAACAGGATTCTCAGGGAGACCGACATCCCCGAGATGCACAAACAGGCAATACTATCAGCAAAATCATGGGGTATGAACACCTCATATGGTATCGGGGAGGTATTTGCAAACGAACTTGAGAGGGGGGCAACCGCCGCAGAGGCAGCCCGGAAGGAAATCGAAATGGTGAAATACATCTATGAGGAGCCAGTGGAGGCCCAGGCAAAACTCATGGACGACCATGGTCATGAATCATTCGATGTAAGGGAGTACATGTCCCGCTACAGGAAGGAGATGGAGGCAACCGTCAGGGCAGCCATGGATGACGGGGTACACTACGGTAACATACTCACTGTACCAGCATACTGTGTTGGTGACATATCACACCACATAGCCCAGTCCACCTACAACATGTGCAAGGACGACGTTGTCATGGCCATAATAGAGGCAACCACCGAGGTCATGGACAGCACACTCAACAGCGCAGTATCATCATTCAAGAGTGAATACGATGTCCTTAGCCTTGCAACAGGGTCATCTGCATGTGCTGTTGAGTACATACTAGAACTTGACGGCTTCAATGCAATAGGTGTTGTCGACCTCCTCACAAAGAGGTTCCACAACTATGTCCAGCTATACCCCACAAGGGGAGCTGCAGCTGAACTGCACAACAGCGACTTCATGGACATGATATACCGTGGATGGACACACATAGATAAGGCAAGGAGGATGCTGAACGGAAAAGAGGGGCCACTTGAACCCATGGTCGGCGACTACAAGGTTGATCTCTCACCTATACACGAAAATGAAGTCATAATGAACCCACAGCGCTACACATACCCGGCATGTGCAATAACAGTGAGGTTCTCAGCCCTCATGAGACTTGCTGACTACCCATGCCTCCTTACAAGTGAACCGGTCACCGCAACACTCATGACCAACATAATCGCACTCCACAAGGAGAGCGCTGCATCACCTGCAAGGACATGTAAGAACTGCGCAGCAGCAGCCCTAATTGACTTCAGGCACAACCACTGCCAGTGGAGAGAAGCTGTATAGCTTCACCCACCCATCCATTTTTTGGTGATTGTATGAAATGTTATGTCTGCGCCGAACAGGGCAAGGACACCGATGCGGTTGCAATATGTATAGTCTGCGGAATGGGGCTCTGCACCGAGCACGCCATAAGGGAGGAAACCGAGATCTGGAGCGGAGGCTACCCCTTCCCGGCAGAGAAGGTTAAGGGTACACTGCCCAGGATACTCTGCCCCTACTGCTACAACGTCATGAAGGAGGATTGAGATGGTATCCCTTACAAAGAGGTGTATCGCTGAGTTTATAGGCACATTCTTTCTGGTGTTCTTCGGTGCCGGGGCAGCCGCCATAACCCTGATGATAGCATCTGGGGGCACAGCTCCAAACCCATTTAACATAGGCATAGGTCTCCTGGGTGGCCTTGGTGACTGGGTTGCCATAGGTCTCGCATTCGGTTTTGCAATAGCTGCAAGCATATACGCACTGGGAAACATTTCCGGGTGCCATATAAACCCCGCTGTGACCATAGGGCTCTGGTCTGTTAAGAAGTTCCCGGGGCGCGACGTTGTACCCTATATCATTGCACAGCTCCTGGGAGCCGCCTTCGCAAGCTTCATATTCCTCCAGTGTGCGGGTATAACTGCAGCCACCATAGGTGGACTGGGGGCCACAGCACCCTTCCCGGGAATCGGCTACTGGCAGGCCATGCTTGCAGAGACCGTGGGAACATTCCTCCTCATGATCACAATCATGGGCATAGCCGTGGACGAGAGGGCCCCGAAGGGCTTCGCAGGGATCATAATCGGCCTCACAGTTGCAGGTATAATCACAACCATAGGTAACATAACTGGAAGCTCACTTAACCCGGCACGTACCTTCGGCCCATACCTCAATGATATGGTCTTCGCTGGCACCAACCTCTGGAACTACTTCCCCATCTACGTCATAGGACCGGTTGTGGGAGCTGTCCTTGCAGCCCTCACCTACCAGTACCTCACATCAGAATAATCCCCATTAATTTATTTTTTTTGAGTCAGTAACACCGGATAGTCCTTTCTTTTAAATGTTCCTCTTCATTGTCGTCAGTAATGTACACAGGATAGTCCTTTCTTTTAAATGTTCCTCTTCATTGTCGTCAGTAATGTACACAGGATAGTCCTTTCTTTTAAATGTTCCTCTTCATTGTCTCAAGCTGTTCCTTTCTTCCCTTGAGACCGGTTGATAGCAGGAAGAGTGTGAATGCAACTGCAACAAGGAAGAGGAATGAGAACCTGTAACCCATTACTCCACTACCCATGGACGCTACAATGCCACCGATGAGTGCACCTCCAACAAGCTGCCCTGCACTTGATAATATGTTTATCAGGGCCTGTCCAGATGCCCTGTGTTCGGGGGGAGTTTCAGATAGCATTATGTACCTGAGGGGTGCCCCTATGACGGTTATGAGTCCGAGGGCCATGAGCACCTCAGCAAGTATGAAGAGAGGGGTGGTTGATGAGAGGAGGGCCATGATGGTACACCCAACCATCAGGATAAGGCTCCCTGAGATCATCACTACCCTTGAACCAACCCTGTCCAGCAGAACACCCACAATGGGGGCCGAGAGGGCCATGGTGGTGACGAAGGGGAGGAGGCTGAAACTGGCCATGGACTCTGACAGTGAAAGGGCGAGGAGGGCGTAGCTGGGTATGAATACGATTGCAGCCTGGGATAGGCCATTACCAGCAGAGATTGCGGTTGCAATGCGGACCTCACGGCTGGCCAGCAGGTCAACCTGCACCACGGGATCGGGTGCAGCCCTTTCAACCCTCCAGAGTATGGGTGTGAGTGCCGCTGCCAGGATGAGAGGTACCACTACGATGGGCCTCATCAAACTCCCTGTGAGGTCAGTGGTATCGATCTGGTTTATCCCGACTGCAAGGGAGGCCACAATGATGGCAAGAAGAAGGGTCCCTCTGGCATCAAATTCACCATCGTCCGTTTTGCCTGTAACTGGCAGTATAAGGAATCCCCCGACAACTATCGTGGCCGCAATTGGGATGTTGATGAGGAAGAGCCACTGCCAGCCATAGGGGAGTATGAAACCCGCCAGGATAGGTCCGGCTATTGATGAGAAACCAAATACGGATCCTATGATACCGAGGGCTTTCCCACGGCTTTCGGGGGGAAATGTGTCCCCTATGAATGCACTTGCAACAGGGAATATCCCCCCTGCACCGAAGCCCTGTATGGATCTTCCGAGGATTAGGAGGGGATATGATGGTGAGATGGCAGTTATGACCGACCCCAAAGCAAAGAGGATGATGTCAAGTATGTAGATGTCCCTGCGCCCGTACCTGTCGGAGAGCTTCGCCATGAGGGGAGTCCCGACCATGAAGAAGAGTATATAGGATATGAATGTCCAGGATGCAAGCCGGGGATCCACCTTGAAGTAGCCCTCTATGGCTGGAAGTGCGGGGCCAATGATTCCTATGTCGAGGGCCCCCATGAATACTCCAACAAAGAGCAGAAGCAGTATCCGGTTCCTTTTTTCTGTCTCAATCATATGATTAACTCTGAAGGCATCCTGTTATAAAGGTATGTTCTGACTTTAAAGAGCTGCTGATTGAAGGAATGTTATGGAGTTTTTTCAAAAACTGAAGAAAAAATGGAGGGCTTTTATTTTGCTATTAGGATGTATAATTCTAAAAAACTAAAAAAATGGATGAGGGTTTATTTGGTCACTGGTTTATGAGTTTCAGCCCGGTTATAGCTGCGGTGTTGGTGTCCAGGGCCCTGAGGTCCTCTGGACTGAATTTACGTATATCGTCGTGTCCTGCAAGCTGGGCCAGCATCTTGGCCTCCTCGGTCATGGATTTTATGTAATTGGCAACCCTTCTTGCTGCAAGGTCCACGTCCATCCTCTCCCTCAGGACAGGGTCCTGCGTGGCGACACCAACAGGGCACTTACCTGTGTAGCACATGCGACAGGCACGGCATCCCATTGCAATCATTGCACCGGTACCTATGTAAACCGCGTCGGCTCCCATGGCCATGGCCTTGGCAACATCGGCACCGCTGCGGATACCCCCTGTTATTATGAGGTCAACCTCGTCCTTCAGCCCTATATCATTGAGACCATTAACTGCCTGCACGAGGGCTGCGAGGGTTGGCACACCGGTATGTTCTATCACAACCTCTGGGGCTGCCCCGGTTCCGCCCTCCATTCCATCCACTGAGATAACGTCGGCACCGGCCTCCGCTGCGATCTGCACATCCTCATAGACACGTCCGGGTCCCAGTTTAACGACTATGGGCACCCTCCAGTCGGTGACCTCCCTGAGCAGTTCTATGTGCTTTGCAAGGTCACCCTCCCTTGTGGCGTCTAGGAAACGGGCAGGGCTGAGGGCGTCAGTACCTTCGGGTATCCCACGGATCTTCGCAACCTCCGGGCTCACCTTCTCTGCCAGCAGGTGTCCACCCATACCTGGCTTTGCCCCCTGACCTATCTTGACCTCGATTGCATCGGCCACGTTGAGGTAATCTGAGGATACACCGAATCTTCCACTTGAGTACTGTACCATGAGGTTATCTGCGAGTTCCCTCTCCTCAGGGAGCATTCCTCCCTCACCGGTGTTGGCGCAGGATCCCACCATGGATGACCCCTTGGCCATTGCGAGTTTGCTCTCCTTGCTGAGGGCACCGAAGGACATACCTGCAATGAGTACGGGGGTCTGGAGTACCAGTGGTTCCTCTGCAAATCTGTCACCAAGGACTACGCTGGTGTTGCAGGGCTCCCTGTACTTGTCAACTGGTGGAATTGATGCCTGGGCAGGGAGTATGATTATATCATCAAAGTTTGGCAGCCTCCTCTCTGTACCGAATCCCCTGAGGACGTACTTACCAGCCTTTGAGGTGTACCTTATATCTGCGATTGTCCTGGGGTCCCATATGCTGCCTGCACCGGTTGGTATGAGGACCGGGCATGCTGCAAGGCATGAACCGCACATTATGCACTTTGTCTTATCTATCTCGGCATGGTCCTCCACTATCTTTATGGCATCTGTTGGGCAGACGATTTCACAGGTGCCGCAGAATACGCAGAGCCCCTGGGTTGCTGCTGCAAGGTCTGATGAGGGGGATGATGGTGTTATTGATCCTGTACTGGGAGTTTTGATCTCAAAGCCCCTCTGGATGTCATTAACGTATTCCATAACGTCCAGGGCCTCAAGACAGCCCTGTTCACAGGCAGCCACACAGGCGGGTGTGTCTCCGGGCTTTTCAATGCACTGCTGGTCACACTTTACCATACCCTCATCGGTGTAGGTTATGGCACCGATGGGGCACATGAGCATGCAGAGCTTGCAGCCGACACAGGATTCCTGATCTATTTTAACTGCACCGTTTTCCCTTCTAATGGCGTCCCTGAAGCAGCCCCTTGCACAGGATGGGTCCACGCACTGCTGACAGACTATGGCATGGTAACCGGTGTCCATCTTGTTGAGGAAAATCGCACTCCTTCCAAGGACAGATTCACATGCCTCAAGGCACTTGTTACAGCCATCACATTTTTCAGGTTCTGTTAAGAGTATCTGCACCATATGGATCACCTAACCGTAGAATGGACGTATCTCCTTTCTCTGTATTTTCTTAAACTCATCTGGAGATGCTTCTATTGAGTAATGCTCAAAGAGGGCTGCTAGCTTCCTTATATCGGAGTCCTCCATCTCAACGATTCTGGTGTTGGTACCGCCATCGAAGTCACCTCCGACGTATATGTTGCCCCCTATTATCCAGTCACCGGTGTCCTCTCCGCTGTCCCCGGTTATTATGAGGTCACCGCTCAACATGTAGAGTCCTGCAAGGTCTCCGATGTCTCCATCTATGATTATGATGCCTCCCTTGTTAAGCTGGCCGATACCATCACCTGCATCCCCATGGACAACGATGGTACCGTTGTAGGTTCCAAAACCCACACCATCATCTGCATCCCCATGGACCACTATCTCGCCGGCTGTCATGTTGTTTCCAACGTATCTTCCGGTTTTGCCATTTATCTCTATTCTGGGGCCGTGGTTGAGGGCACCTATGAAGTCACCGAATTTACCATTCAGGATAAATTCAGCTTCCTCCCTGATTCCAACAACAATGGAGTCAAGTTCGGCGTTGCTTTCTATTTCGAAGCGCCTGATTTCATTGTTCAGCCCGTCCTTTATCTTCCTGTTGATGTCCCTTGTTGTGAGGTCATCACCCGCAATTTTCATTTCCTGAACAGTCATCTAACATCCCCTGTTTTAACATGTTTTTTAATGAACAATTTTCCATGCTGTAATTTAAGGTTTCCCATTTCTGGAAAGACCAGGTAGATAATTATATATTTTAAGGAGAATATTTTATCATTAAATGAGAATTGTAAATGGATGATGTTATGAAGACCCTTGTGAGCAACCTGCGGGGAAGGTGCCTCTTTGATGTGGCCATGAAGACCCAGATCGATGGACTGATATCTATTCAGACAGGGGAGGTCAATGACTCCTGCCTTGAAAAATTCGTTAAGGGGGGAATAGTTAGAATTGACACCCAAGACCCCATTGAGGCGGCCAGGAGGATATCTGAAGTTATAAGGGGGGCCAGAAAGCATGGAGAGGTTTATGTGGCCTCTGATGGTGACGGACTTGGGGGCATACTTTCATTTGTTGCCCACAGGGAGGGTGTGGATGCCATCTACACATGTTTCGGAGAATCCGCGGTGAGGTTACCACCCCTTAAAATGGATATCTCTGATACCAAGCTGAGGATACTCGAGGCACTTGAGGAGGAGAGTCTCAATGCGGTTCTCCTCTCAAGGAAGGTGGGGATTTCAAGGGCAATGGTCTACAAGCACCTCTCAGCCCTGATGGATATGGGTCTCGTGAAGCAGTCCCAGATGTTTGAGAGGTACTCCATAACAGGGGCAGGTAAACTTGTGATAATCTAGTCATGCTGGACTTACAATATAAAAAAACCTTAAAAAAAAGGGGTTATTCCATGGGGTAGCCGACCCTCAACCTGTAGGATGCCCTTTCACTTATAAGGACAGTTCCCGGTACAAAGAAATCATCAAACTCTTCAACCTTCTTCTTCATGCACGGCTTCAACTCGTCCTTGTTTGCATAGGAAGCGCATTCGTCCCTTTCCAGAACACCCTTCCTCACAAGTTCAATGTACCTCATCTTCAGTGTTTCATCATCAAGTACGCTCATCATAATCACCAATATCTACTATGATGCCCCATAATATATATTTTTTGTAGCAATACCTGATTGAGGTATAAGTATTTATACTACTTTCAACTATACTATATACAATGTTCAGAAAACCATTTTCATACGGTCAAAATGGAAAAAGATTCAAGGGGCCTGAAATGATTAGGAAATCCTTAAATTACTCCAGAATTGATGAAGAATACTCTTTAATGTTAAGAACAGCTGTTGAACACCTTAGAACTGCGGGATATAATTTAAAGATAAATAACGGTAAAAGAAAGTTAAGGCCAAGAACTTTAAAGGGTTTTGTCCCGGATATTCGTGCATTAAATGACTCAGACGAAATTCTGGTCGATATAGCCTCCGATGCACCTGATATCAGGAAATGGAGAAGATTTGCGTACACCGATGGTGTGAGATTATGGATCATAGCGCCCCGGAGTTCAGTGGATTCTGTGAAAACCTGTGTTGAGACATTCTCCATACCTGCGGAGGTCTACTCATGTAACGGCACAATGAAGCTGAGGCGTGTTTTATAGTTTTTTGCAGTGGACTGGCAATGGTTGTCATCACAGGACATCAGTAACTTCATTATCTGCGAGGTCACTGAAACTCATATATGGGTCTGTGCTCCCTTCGGCTGCGGCGGATCCCCATTGTGCCCCATTTTTTGGGATTGCAGCGATGAGGAAGGATTAAGACATTTTGTATCCTTTACTGAATTCGTTTTTATTTTTTTAATCTTTCTCTCTATATGCACAACCTTTCCAGGAAGTTCTTTATTTGATGTCGGTTGATGCATCCTTTGCAGAATAAAGGTATTCGCTGTAATGGCTGAATTAAATGAGACAGGGCGTCTGAAAATAAATATGGCTGGTATAGTCGGCATTTAATTTAAATAAGACACGTTTATAGATGCATCCTCCTTTTTCACTGGATTTTTTTGTCTCATAGATAGACGCAAAGGTTTTATACAGGGTCATCCAATCAATTTACAGAACTTTTTATTTGAGGTTAACATGAGGACCATCCTTATAATTCTGATTCTGGTTCTTTCAGCAATGCAGGTTCAGGGTGCATCTGCATGGTCAGTGAAGAACCATCATGACATTGCAGAGAAGGTATACAGTGAAATGCCAGAGGACGTGAGGAACAGGATGAGCCTTGATGAAATGAAGAATGGCGCTGATGATCCTGACACGGTATTCCTTGACTTTAAGTACCATGTGTATCCATACAATCTTGAAAAGGCTAATTTCTGGTTGAATCAGGGAAAAATAAGTTACGATGCAGGGAACTACCGCTATGCAAGTTACTGTTATGGGGTTGCAAGTCACTACATCTCCGATGGCATCTGCGGTCCCCACACATCCTCAGGATCCAGCAGATACCTCCACACGCTCTACGAGATAAGGGCGATACTCCTTGAACCCCACATGGTTGCTGTGGACGGTGACCAGTCACTGGAGGCAGAGAGCCTCTGGAGGGCATGGGTCATTGATGGTGACGACTCCCACATCTCAGAGGCCATCGACCTGGCCTGCAGTGTATCCTACCAGCAGATTATGACTTCCATCGAGTCCTGAACCATTGATTGATGGAATCATAGGGACCCCTTCAGAACAGCATACCCCCTAACCAAAGGTTGAGGATATCCAGTCCCCTGCATAGTGTGTTATTACTATGATCATGATGGCTGTTGCAATATGTTCCAGCAGAACCCTTCCTGGAGGAACATTCCGGGACCTTGCGATATGAAAACTCAGAACCGTCAGAAGAAGAAGACCCCATATAATGGATACGATAATAGCCAGTGTTAAATCGAGAGTAAGAACTGGAACAAGAAAGGTGAGGGCGAATAAAAATTTACTGATGAATGTTGCAAGGGTGGATTCCCAGATCTCTCCCTCTGTGTGAACATTCTCTGCCTCCTCAGAGATGTGTATACCCATTGCATCTGAGAAGGCATCAGCTATTGCTATTGTAAGGACTCCGCCAATAACAGCAAGTCTTGAATGGGTACCTGAATGCAGTCCAACCATGAGGCCGAGGGTTGTTATTATGGCCGAGGTGAGACCAAAGCTCAGCCCTGTTTTCAGAGAATGTTTCATAATATTCCGGTAATTCACTACTTCATCATTATATCAAGGACACCGGGCCTTTTAGTCTTCTTATTACCTCCAAGGATTCCGGATTCAAGGAATTCCCTGTTGGCCCTCCTGTTGATTTCGGCGAAGATCATCTTGTAGGCCTCGCACTGGTGGTCAACACCGTCTATCTCCATTTCACCATCCCTGATGGTGATTGCATTGTAGGGGCACCCACCGAGACAGAACCTGTAGAAGTCACAGTCGCCACATTCCTCATCAACAAGTTCCCTCCATTCATAGAGCCTCCTTAGGGCTTCACTCTCCTCAAGATCCTCCATTGAGGGCCTTTCAGCCACATTACCCATTATGTAGTCCTTCATACCAACGAAGCGATAGCATGGGTATATATCACCGTAGGGGTCAACTGCGAAGGTGTTGCCCACACAATCAGCATGTGTACATACAACCCCCCTTCTGAGGAATGCGCTCTTTGCAAAGTGGTCTATGTTCTGTATCTCGATCTCACCGAAGTGCTCAAGGTAGCTGTCAAGGAGATACAGGAGCAGGTCACCGTACTCCTCGGCGGTTATGGCCCACTCCTCAGGGTCTGAACTCTTCAGGGATGGCAGGGCAGGGTGCAGCTTCAGGTTCATACCGTTCTCCAGGAAGAAGTTGAATATCTCCTCCCTCCTCCTTATCGAATAGGATGTGAAGGTGCTTATGAAGCTCACCCGAAGCCCATGCTTCCTTGCTATCTCATAGCCCTGCATGGTCCTATCAAAGTACCCATCGCCCCTCTGGTAATCATTTATCTCCCTTGGACCGTCGAGGCTTGAACCGATGGGTATGCTGTATTCTGCGAAGAGTTCCGCCATTTCATCGGTCATCAACCAGAGGTTCGTCTGGATGGCGAAGGCAGGCTTGAGGAATGAAAGCCTCTCAGATATTAGCTTGAGGGTGTCGCGGTAGAATTCGTATCCCGCAAGGAGCGGTTCCCCTCCATGGAATGTGAAGGTTGCAGGTTCATTTCTGAATTCCATAAGCCAGGAGACCATCTCCCTCACGGTTTCCATGTCCATAACCCTGGAGTCCCTGTCAACGCCCCAGCAGTAGCTGCAGTCTGAGGGACAGTTCATGGATGGTATTATCATGACATGGAATGCCATAAAACCACCTAATCTGCGGTCTCAAAGATGTGGCCGCATTTCTCACAGACTATCTCCTTCATGGACGTCCTTGACTTGTGCTCATCCATGAATCTCCTCTTAACTACCTTGTCCCTGCAGCCACAGACAGGACACTTACTTAAAAACTCCTCCATTTTCATGTCTAGACCTCTATTATCTCCTCAACAACATACTTACCGCCGCAGGGGCACTCCTCTATCCTGTCACCCAGGTGGTAGGGAGGGGTTTTACCCTCAACCTCAAGGGTTCTCTTTGCCCTGCAGAGGTCACAGTATGCAGTGACTATCCACATCATGTAAATTAGATATAGAAGCTCCGATATATAAGATATCAGGGGGGTCATACCTTGGTTGAGAGTCCTGAATACACCGTTGAACTGAAGGATGGTAAATTTGAGATAAGAAGGTACCCTGGCTATATACTTGCACAGGTTGACGTTGAAGCCAGTTTCAGGGACGCCATGGTCATAGGCTTTTCTATTCTTGCAAACTACATATTTGGTGGTAACCGGCGGAAGGAGGAACTTCCAATGACATCACCTGTAACCGGTGTTAACCTGGGCTCCTCTGAGAGGATACCCATGAAGGTCCCTGTGACAGAGGAGGTCCCGGATGATGCTGATTCAGGGAAATACAGAATATCATTCACGATGCCATCATCATACACCCTTGAAACTCTCCCGGAGCCACTTGATGACAGAATTAGATTTCGCGAAGAGAAGGATCAACGTTTTGCAGCCTACAGGTTCTCGGGGAGGGTTAACAGTGATATGGCAGCTCAAAGGATAGCTGAACTTAAAGAATGGCTTGAAAGGAATTCAATTGAACCAAGATCAAACTTCATAATAGCACAGTACAATCACCCGGCCGTCCCTGGCTTTTTGAGGAAAAATGAGGTTCTTGTGAAGATAGATTGAATTTCTATTCGGTGGAAAAACCGGGAACGATTTTTTCTGGAGATAGATTGAATTCCATGGTGATCTAATGAATGAAATTGAGAGGAATCGTTACTTCCTCAAGGACAGCATAAGGAAAAGGGTGGATTTTTCAAGAACACCCCAGAGTATGGGGGTTGAAGCCCCGCCCTTTGAGAAGCCCTGGGATCCTGATTCAGAGAGGTTAAACCTTCCAGTGAGGGACTGGGCAGAGTTAATCGATGCAAACATTGTAACCTGCATAAGAAACCGCAGGAGCCGCAGGAGCTACCTTGACACACCCCTGGGCCTTGATGAACTTTCATTCCTTCTATGGGCCACCCAGGGCATAAGGATCATCGCAGGCGACACAGCATTCAGGAATGTGCCATCTGCGGGATGCAGGCACACCTTTGAGACATACCTTGCAGTCTTCAATGTTGAGGGCCTTGACACAGGACTCTACAGGTACATACCTTCAACCCACCAGCTGATGGTCGAGTACCGTGATGAGAGCCTCCCCCAGAGGATCATAGAGGCCACCTTTAACCAGAGATTCACAGGAAATTCTGCAGTGACCTTCATCTGGACAACAGTACCCTACAGGATGGAGTGGAGGTATGGTCTTGCAGCCCACAGGGTGATCCTCATGGACGCGGGTCATGTCTGCCAGAACCTCTACCTTGCCTGTGAGGCCATAGGAGCAGGTACCTGTGCAGTTGGAGCCTATGACCAGGAATACCTTGATGAGGTCCTTGGAGTTGACGGGGTGGATGAATTTGCCATTTACCTGGCCCCGGTGGGTAAGATTTAAAAAAATAGGGGGGATGTGCAGCTGATTTCTAGACCTTGACTGATGATGGTAGCTGCATTTTTTTCTTTGAGGTATGTGTCCTTGTAATCTTTGAGTATATCCTGAGCAGATCCCTGTATCCTATTATTTTACCCCTGAACCTGATATAATTTGGTGCTTTGAGGTATTTTCTCATGTACCTGTTAACATCTGCTGCCAGGGCCCTGTATTCCTTCCTTGAGATGTAGCCATGGAATGTGCTCTTCACACCAGCGTTTGATGGCCCCCTGACCTTGATGGGCCTTATGGGGCCGTTCATGTAATCTGTTACCATGAGAAGGAATCTGGCTGGAGTGTAACCTGAGTAACTACCTTTGAGCTTCCTGCCCCGCAGGATGTCCCTGTAGATTCCATCTGCAGTATATGCCATCCTTGCAGGGTCAATGCTGTGGTAGGCTATGAGTTTGCTGTTATAGAATCTACCCTTCCTCTGGAGCATCTCAGGGGTTTCATTGAGCATTCGAAGGATCTCTGATGCAACGAAGCGACACTTATCCTCCCAGGAACCGCCCGCACAGTCAACGTTTGGCTGTATGATCCTCACACCAGCTGATGTCAGAAATCTGTAGGGGGACACTATGCCTGCGAAGTATCTGCTTGAGAAGTTATCATCCCATGCTCTTCTGAGGAATGTGGTCTTTTTGAGGTCAAGGCTGCCTGTGTTAACGAATATCACACCCTTACCTGTTGATGCAGCCATCCTGGCAACATCCGTCATGGCGCCGGGGCAGGATGCTGCAAGATAGACTGCAACGCCACCCTCACGGGCGCACTTAACAGCACGATAACCCTCCCCTGGTTTTGGAGCCAGGGGGTCCACTGTAACATTGTGTTCACTCTCATTCTCGATGCAGGTCTTGATAATGTTGAGACTCTCAATGTCAGCGGAACGGTTTCCGGATATGCAGTCTGAGGTCAGGAATATGTCCGCTGCAGTGGCATCACCGACACTCACTGAAATAAAAAGTATCACCGCACCCAGCAGCATAATTCTATTGAATTGCAAGTTACCACCTGTATAAAGTTTTATCCGGAGCTTTTAAGTATTTTTCTCGGAAGATTTATATAAAATGAAATTCTACATTCTACTCCCGATTTTTTCTTCATGTGATCTTTAAGGTGATAATTTGGTTCCTGAGATAAAACAGAAGTGTCTGATATGCGGAAAGCCATGGATGGATGGAAATGATACCTGTCCCCACTGTGGCAGCAAAAATAAAACCGCAAGCATAGATCCAGCAGATGATCTTGAACTACTGAGGTCTCTTAACAGCATTCTCAAAAAAGAAAGGGTTTCGGAGTAAATCCGAATACATTTTATCTTTTATTTTAGCAAAGAAAGGGAATTAGATTCTGGAACTATTCTATATACTGTTTGACGTTTTCCCTCACTATGGCTGAAGCACCAAAGCCCTTTATTTCCTCGAGCATTTCAGGGAATCTGCTCTTATCTATGAGGACGTTCACCTGTGAAAATTCCCTTCCACGCACCACGGTTGGTTCATCTGAACAGTACTTCATCCTCACCAGAAACTCAACCACATCATCTGCACGGTGGTTGGCTATGTTGAACTTGACATCAAAGTAGTTCCTTGCCTTGGTGGCACCGTAAAGCTGCTTGAATATCATTTCAGCCTTCTCAAGTTTCTCACCTGTGCAGGATGGACCAGCGTAGAGCCCTGCACTTGATTCCATGATGGTGTCAATTATTTTAAGGCCGGCCTTCCTGAGGCTGCTGCCGGTCTGGGTGTTGTCCACTATGAGGTCGGCGCCCTTGGCGATGTACACCTCTGTGGCCCCATCAGAGTTTATTATCTGGACCATCTCATTGTCACCGTCACGCAGCCCCCTTATCTGGACCACGGGTTTGCTGTCCCCGAAGAGTTCCCTGTAGCCAGGATTCTTCATGAAAAAGTCCCTTGTGAGGTTCGGGTACTCTGTGAAGCACAGCAATGGTCTTTCCCTGCCGGAATTTTTGAGGAAAAAGTCCTCAAGGGACCGGTATGGCTCCTCCTGGGGTACTGCGACTATCAGCCTCGTCTGACCGTAATCGAGGTCGCCTATCTTCTTTATGGATCCATTGCCACTGTTTATGGATTCCTCACGGACCCAGTCCTCTCCTATTATGGCTATATCAAGCATCTCACGGTTCAGTTCGACGGGGGCACTCTGGGGCCTTGTGAGGTATGCCTTTATTTCAGGATCATTTGTTATCTCTATTTCATTCTCTTCGCGTCCTGGTTCGTATCCCTTAACCTCATAACCTGCATCCCTGAATAGTCTGTATGTGTTTCCACGGTTAACATTATTTAAACTACCCTTGGGTAATCCAAGAACTATCTTCATAGCTTTCACCTCCAGTATGATGGTTGATTGAGTCCTAAATCCCTTCCGGAGCCTACCATTTTTCCAGGTGTATCCTGTCCGGGTCAAAGAGGTCCCTTGTGCCGGGGTTTTCAGCAGGGTAGCCCAGAGGTATCACTGAGAAGGGGATCACGTGTTCCGGGATACTGAAGAGCCTCCTTATACCCTCAACACGATCTTCGAGGGGGTAAACCCCTGTCCATACAGCACCTAGACCAAGGGAGTGGGCTGCAAGGAGTATGTTCTGTGATGCGATGGAGCAGTCCTGCACCCAGAATCCAGGGATCTTTTCCAGGCTGCTATCGCAGCATACTATGATTGCTACGGGGGCGTCCTTCACCATTGCCCCGTAGGGGTGGACCTCAGGTATCTTCTCAAGCATCTCCCTGTTCCTCACAACTATGAAATGCCATGGTCTCTCGTCGACGGCTGAGGGGCCACACATGGCTGCATCGAGTATCTTATCTATGAGCTCTTCTGGCACCTCTCTGTCCTGGTACTTTCTTATGCTCCGCCTTGTTTTGATTGCTTCGAGGACATCCATTTTACTCACCTTACCATCTATATGGACCGTGACCTTTATATGTTGGGAGGTCCATAATAGTTTCATAGACTACGAACGAGTGATCGTATGAAGGTTGAGGATCTGAAAAAGCCATGCCCGGAATGTGGAGAGGTCGATAAGGACGTTTCAACAGTGAGAAATCCCCAGAACAGGGATAAACTCAGGGAGGCAGGCATCCCTGAGGACCAGGAGATTGTGGGGGCAATAAAATGCAGCAGATGTGGATATGTCTTTGAATACTGTGAGGGGGGAAGCTGCAAAATAGAGGTCAAAAAGATTTCAATTGATTGAGGGTTAAAGGTACACTCCCCTCATGAATCTGAGTATTCCCCCTAAGGGAGAATCCTCCTTATCCTCCTCTATCTTCAGTTTCATGACAAAGTCTGAGAGCCAGTCTGCAAGTCTGTATCTTCTGAGGTCTGAGGGCTCAACCCAGGCAAAGCCCTCATGTTCATGGCTGAGTTTCACACTGCCCTCTGCCCTGCACCTGATTATGATATGGGCCGCGTTGATCACCGGAAATTTCTGTTCAACAACACCCATAACCTCTTCAGGGATAATTTCAAGGTTTGTTTCTTCCTTAACTTCCCTTTTAAGGGCTTCTTCCAGTGATTCGCCTGTACCGATCTTTCCACCGGGAAGCTCCCACCTGGAGGCGTTGGTCTTTGAATCAGAGGCTCTCTTGATCAGGAGGACCCTTCCATCATCGTCTTCAATGAAGGCCCTCACAGCAAGGATATAAACACTTCCGACCATAGGCATTCCTCATCCATGATTGGGGTTCAGGACATATAAATGGATCAGTGGTTCAATTCTGGGAGGTGGTCTATTTCCACAGCCAGAGAGTCCTGGAGATATAATGGACCAGCACTTCAGGTGAACGGACCGCTTAATGGTTCCAGTCTCTGAATTCAATGGAGACCCTAGTTCCACCATGAGATTCGATTTTCAGATCCCCGTTCATCTGCTCTGAGAGACTTCTGATAAGCTGCATCCCCATTGTTGAAGTACTCATGGGGTCAAAATCTTCTGGAAGGCCCACACCATTGTCAAATATCTCAAGAAGATAGCCATCATCACTCCTTTTAAATGAAACCCTTATAATCCCCCCTCTTCCCTCAGGGAATCCATGTTTGATGGCGTTGGTGAACACCTCATTCACTATGAGTGCCAGCGGCACAACGGTGTTTATGTCCAGTTCAGCGTCATCTATATCTGTTTCAAGGCCTATACGCCCGGAGTCCTGGATGAATGAATGGTAAAGGTCCCTCACAAGGCCCCTGAGATACTCTCCAAAATCAACCCTCCTCTCTTTGCCGGAGGTGTATAGCCTCTCATGAAGCATGGCCATTGCTCTGGCCTTTGACTGGGCCTCCCTGAATAGCATCAGGTCGTCCCGGTCCTTCACGTACCTTGACTGGATGTTCAGGATGCTTGAGATTATCATGAGGTTGTTCTTGACCCTGTGGTTTATCTCCCGCAGCAGCATCTCCTTCTCCTCAAGGGCGCGCTGGAGTTCAAGGTTCTTCTTCAGAAGTTCTCTCTGGGCTGCGGATAGCTCATTGTTTAGCCGTGTGAGTTCATTGAAGAGTTCTTTTTCGACTTCAGCATGCTCAGGGATCTCTATTTCGGGTGCTGGGGGTATGTATTGTTCTGCAAGGTGATAGATCTTTATCATATCCTCCCTTGATGGTGAACCCACAACGTAAATCCTGTCAGAATCGAGGAATCCTGAGAAGTGGTAGGTTTTAAGATTACGCAGGTTCATCTCCCAGTTATATGCAGCCCCATTTTTCCGGATCTTATCAAGAAAGTTTGAAGCCTTCTCCTGGCTGCCATGGTCCATGAGACCGGCAAAGGAGCCCATCCCATGGGGAATGTCAGCACCGTAGCCTGTTATCTTCTCTATGGTTCCATCCCTTTTCAGGATCAGGAACACGCCTTCAATTTCATCGGCCATGATTGTTCACTCCAGTAAGGAGGTTGTACTGGACCTCATTTATTGGGTCAAGAGGGACCCTCCTACAAGGTGTTACCATTGGTTCACCTCTTTAAATGTCAAGGAATTCTTCTGCGACCTTCACAGCACCGGATGCATCTGCAGCATGGAGGTCCGCACCAACCTTCTTCCAGAGTTTTATGTCAACGTTGAAGGGGTACCCTCCGACCATAACCGGTGGTCGGTCCTCCAGTTCATCCAGGAGCTCTATGATATGCCTTACATGACTGACGTTGAAGGTCATGGTGGCTGACAGGGCCACAAGATCCGGTTTGAGGTCAGAAACTATGCCACTGAAGTCCTCCGGGGGAGTGTTCGCTCCAAGGTAAATTGATTCCCAGCCATTCATCTCAAAGAAGTCACTCACCATCCTTATCCCTATCTCATGGAGCTCATTGTTAACGCATGCCGCCACCAGCTTGAGGTTTCGCCTCTCTGAGGCGCTGTAGATGTAGGGGTAGAGCTCTGACATTATGCTCTGGGTGACAGATGTTGCATAGTGTTCATGGGCCACCGATATCTGGTTGGTCTGCCACAGCCTCCCTATCTCGTGCTGAACAGGCTCGAAGACCTGGAGGTATATATCCTCCACCCGGATACCGGATTCCAGGGATGATACTATGAGTTCCCGGGCTTCCCGGGCCTCTGTATTCAGAACTAGTCTGAGGTACTCCTCTGCAAGTTCACGGAGGGGTTGGTCCCCCAGGTGGCTTGATGATGGATGTGAAGTTTCAAGGATTTTGAGTGCGCCTGAAATGTACTCTGATGCCTTATCAGCAACTTCATCATCGGCTAATTTCATAATGGCCCTTTCTATACTTTTAATAGAACCTCTGAGACATTCTTCAGGCAGACCCAGATTCTTAAGGAGAACATCTGCCCATAGCACATAGTCACTGAAGAGCTCCGGACTGGAGTTGAGGATTGCCTCCTCAAGGTAATCCAGGTGGTAGTTTATATCCTGCAGGCAGAGCTCCTCATCTGACACAAGGCCCATCTCATCAAGATCTCTGTAAACCTCCCTACAACTGCATTCCTGTCCATTACAGTTCGCATCAAGCCCCCTCCAAATAGTATTTAAGATGAAACCAAGATAAGAGATTTATCATTTTCACAGGAGATCTTGATGAAGTCGGCGGAAGGTTTCAGAATAATATCTGCAACAGGGGAATGTCCATTATGTGTCTACCGGTGTGAGGTGGTGGTTGAGGATTTGAAGGAGGTTAAGGTGTACTGCAGACACCCCAGGGGTCCGGGTAACCCGTCACACTGCATATACTTCCGGAGGGACAGGAAAGTGGATGGGTATTAAGAGATGCTATGTGGATAACATTTATATCTTGCTTTGAATAAAAAGACATATTAATTAAAAATAATTATAATTATTATTCATAATAGATTTGCATAATGGATCTGCAGGTGTTAAGATGCTTACCTCTGTTCAGAAGGAGATACTTCAGACACTCATTAACCTTTACCGGAACTCAAATGGCAAGTCAATCAAGGGGGAGGAGATAGCCGCCATAATGAACCGGAACCCCGGCACAATAAGGAACCAGATGCAGTCCCTCAGAAGTCTGGGTCTTGTTAAGGGGGTGCCTGGACCCCGGGGGGGCTACAAGCCAACAATAAAGGCCTACCACCAGCTGAACATATCCTCAACAGGCAGGGAGACCGCTGTACCGATTTACAGGGACGGGGAGCAGATTGAGGACCTATCAGTGGCTAAAATTGAATTCACCAGCATACCTGATCCCGGTGAGTGCGAAGCCGCCATAAAACTTGTTGGAAGTATAAGGAAACTTGACCTCGGTGACAGGGTGCGGATAGGTCCAACCCCTGTTAACAAGCTTGTGGTTGATGGTGTGGTTGTCGGAAGAGACGATATGGATAACATCATCCTCCTCGATACAACCGCTATAAGAAGCATACCCAAGAAGACCGTTGCTGAGGTCGCAACCCGTGATCTTGTAACACTCGCACCTGATATAACTGTGAAGGAGGCTGCAGCCCGCCTATCATCCCTTGGAATCGAGGGCGCCCCCATAGTGGAGGACGATGAGGTTAAGGGTATAGTGACGCTCAGTGATATAACGGCATCCATAGCCGCAGGCACAGAGTTCATGCAGGTTTCAGATATCATGTCAAAGAATATAATAACGGTTAAACAGGATACGATGATAGCCGATGCCATTGAGGTTATGAATAAACACAATATTGGCCGGCTGATAGTCACAGACAGTGAGGGGAGGCCCACAGGCATAATAACCAGGACAGACATTCTTGACAGCATCGCCGGACTTGAATGAACTCTTTATTTTTAACATCAAACACCTGAGGGATATTAATTGCACCAGCTTTCATATCACCCCTCCACGAAAAGATTTTAGGAGTCCTGGACAAGGATATATAATTGCACCAGCTTAACAGGATCCAGTACATACCGGCTAAGGCATGCACTCGAGATCTGTTATTTAATTAAATCTTTACAGTTATCAATCCAGGGAAGTGTTAATTTTGAATGTGAATCACATGAATATAACCCAGGGTATGGGTGTGGCAGAGCTCATAGAGGAGATGGGACGTTCAGGGGTCCTGGGAGCTGGCAGGGTCCACAGGGCAACGAAGCTCCTGCGTGGGATGATTGATGACCTGGAAATGGCCATCTTCATGAGCGTGGCCGGGCCCCTGGTTCCAGGCGGCATGAGGAGGATAATAAGGGACCTCATAGATGATGGAACCATAAGCGCCCTGATAACAAGTGGCGCAAACCTTACCCATGACCTCCTGGAGGCCTTCGGGGGCGCCCATTACAGGGACTATGGCTTTGACGATGAGAAACTGCACCAGGAGGGTATAGGCCGTATTGGTGATGTCTATACAAGGTCAGAGGACTTTGAGGTATTTGAATCAGAGATCCAGGAAATATTTTCATCCATATTCTCAGCAAAACCCCACATATCCATCCAGGAACTCATACATGAGATAGGAGGCCATCTGGATGATGATATGTCAATAATAAGAACAGCACATCTTCGCGGAGTCCCCATATACGCCCCTGGACTCATTGACAGCATGCTGGGCCTCCAGCTATGGATGTACACCCAGGATAACAGGATCTGCCTGGATGCTGTGAAGGATATGCACAGTCTCTCGGACCTTGTTTTCAGCCATGAGCGCATAGGCGCCATAATACTTGGAGGAGGACTCCCCAAACACTACACCCTCGCATCAACCCTCCTCAGGGGAGGGGTGGATGCCGCGGTCCAGATAACCATGGACCGTAGTGAGACCGGGAGCCTCAGCGGGGCACCCCTGGAGGAGGCAAAGTCATGGGCGAAGGCCCAGGCAGGTTCAAACCTTGTAACTGTGGTGGGTGATGCAACAGCACTCTTCCCGGTCATACTGGCGGGGGCATTATCTGAGCTTTAGGGCGAGGTTGGAGATTAGACGGGATTATCATTACTGAGGGTCTGTATGATTGAGTTTCTATACCCTGTTTCAGGTTTTCTCATGAAGATTGCCGATGAGTGTGAGGATGAGTGGGGGAGGCCCCGCACCGGTATGGTGGCAGGTGCCCTCTGCGGGGTATCAGCAGGTTTTCTATCGGTTAGTGATCCTGCAGCAGCATGCATATTCATTGGCATATTCGCCGGCACAATCCTCTCACTGAAGGTTGACTGCCTGAGCCATGCTGTCGCAGCCCTCGTATTCATCCTGATCATCCTCTCCGGGGGATTACCTGTTATAAGCATTCCCGCCACGTTACTGTGCACCATGGGGGCCTACATAGATGAGTACGGGAACGACAACCCTGTGGTCTATAGAAGAAGCAGGATTTTAAGGATTTTCTTTGATTACAGGTTCTCACTTAAGATGGTGGTAGTTCTCCTCGCCGTCCTGTCATTCGCGGGCTTTATGACGGGCTTCGGACCCCTGACCGTCCTGCTGTTCCTGCTTTTTGAGGCTGCCTATGAGGTTGGAGGCAGAATAGGGCATTAATGGGCTGAATGGATATTCATTCAGAGGAAACAGGGTTTCAGGGATTCAGAAGGTCTTTAATGGATTCTATTATCCCTGCTGCTGCAGCTGCAGGGTTATCTGCAAGGTAGATGGATCTTCCAACTATTATGGCATCTGCGAACCTGAGGGTCTCCCCTGGGTCTCCTCCCTGGGCTCCCACACCGGGGGATATGAGAAATGAATCCTGACCTATGATTTCCCTCAGCCTTGAAAGCCTTTCAGGTCTTGTGGATGGGCCAACATAATTTTTGACACCAAGATCGACCCCCATTCTGGCTATTTCATCTGCAGCGCCCTGTATGAACATCTCTGCCCCTGGGTGTGACATCTCTGTCAGGAGGAAGACCTCACGTCCCATTTCCTCTGCGACATTGAGGCAGGCCCTGACACTGTCTGCTCCCGGGAATCCGTGGACTATTATGGCATCAGCCCCCGCCTTGAAGGTGGCCCGGCATATCTTTTCATTGGTCTCGGGTATATCTGCAACCTTGAAGTCGGCTATGATTCTGCAGCCAAATCTCTTTCTGAACTCAGCAATGATATCCATACCCTCTGAGAGTACAAGGGGGTACCCTATCTTGACCGTGTCTATGTATTCCCTGACCTCTCCGGTGACCCTGAGGGCATCATCCCGGTTCATGAGGTCCATTGCAAGTATAAGTCTGTTCATAACGTCCATAACATCAACTCTCCGGGATCTCAAACATTGAAATCGACTCTACTGAACTTTATGTCCTTACATATCTTACATATATTATCCTTTCAGAGGCCCCCGCAACCATCAAGGAAACTTTAATTTAGATCAGAATTTATAGAAAACATTATATACCTCAATTTTAAAGTTTACTTTAGAAGGATTCAAGAAGGTGATAAATTGCATATCATGGAAGGATTTCTCCCCTGGCAGTGGTGCCTCCTCTGGTATCTGCTCTCAGCCCCGGTCATAGTCTATGGCCTCATCAGGATAATAAGGATTGCAGATGAGAAACCCGAGGCAAAACCACTCCTTGCAGTTAGCGGTGCATTCATGTTCGTTCTCTCATCCCTTAAACTGCCATCTGTAACCGGCAGCTGCTCACACCCCACGGGTAATGGTCTTGGCGCTGTACTCTTCGGACCGGCAGTTACCTCGGTGATGGCACTGATTGTTCTGATCTTCCAGGCGATACTTCTGGCCCATGGAGGACTCACAACCCTTGGAGCCAACGTTTTCTCAATGGGTATAGTGGGACCCTTCTGTGCCTGGGGAATCTACAGGCTCACCAGGTCCTCACTTTCCACATCAGTTTCAGTTTTCCTTGCAGCCTTCCTCGGGGACCTGATGACCTACGTGACAACCTCGGTGCAGCTGGCCCTGGCGTTCCCGATTCCCGGATTTTCAGAGGCCCTGATGAAGTTCATGATCATATTCGCCTACACCCAGCTACCCCTTGCAGTGGCAGAGGGCCTCCTGACGGTGGTGATATTTGAGAACATACTCAAACTCAAACCTGACATAATGGAAAAGCTTCAGATAATCAGTAAAAAGGCTACGGAGGCCTGAAAAATGGATAAAAGACATATTTTAATGCTCCTTGCTGTTATAATAATCAGCGTGGCACCCCTGATAATCTACAGTGGCCATGGAGAGGATGATGGCTATTTTGGTGGTGCTGATGACAGTGCAGGTGATGCGATAACTGAGACCGGCTACAAACCATGGTTCCAGCCACTATGGGAGCCTCCAAGCGGTGAGATAGAGAGCCTCCTTTTCGCCCTGCAGGCAGCAATAGGAGCCCTCATAATAGGCTACGTCTTCGGCTACTACAGGGGCAGGGGTGAATCATCAGAATAATCCTTTGAGGTACGATGGCATCAGGTGAGGATAATGAACATCTCAGTTGACTACTATGCACATAACAACAGCCTGAGGGAAAGCAGCACGGGCTTCAAGATGTCCCTCTGCATAATTACAATGATAATATCAGTGATATCACCCACACCGCTAATCCCTGCCATCGTGGCGGTTTTAATGACCCTCACCATCCTCTTCGTGGCGGATATACCTGCATCATACTACCTGAGGTTTGCAGCGGTCCCTGCAGGTTTCGGGCTTTTAACCCTTGTCCTCATGACCCTCTTCTTCGGTGTGAACCCTGCAGCAACCATAATGGGGCTCAGGGTGTACAGTGATGGTCTTCAGACAGGCCTGCTTGTGTTCTCAAGGATCATGGGAGGATTCTCCTGCCTGGCATTCCTTGCCCTCACAACGCCGGTGAATGAGATATTCCATGAACTTGGAAGGCTCGGAGTGCCGCCAGCCCTAACCGAGATAGCCCTCCTCATGTACAGGTCAATCTTTGTCTTCATTGAGGAGGCCTCGGTCATGTACCATGCCCAGGATACAAGGCTCGGATACAGCGGCCTCAGAAACTCCTACAGGTCCCTGGGCCTCCTTGCAGGCAACCTATTTATAAGATCATGGCTCAGGGGCGAGACCGTCTACCGTTCCATGGAGTCACGGTGCTACACAGGATCCATGCCATCACTGAGGAAGCAGTCCATGGGGTTCAGGGGCATGGCCATGATCATCCTCTTTGACGGTCTCCTTGTGACAGGTCTTCTTTTCACGTCAGGGGTCTGGTTATGATCCTCTGAGATCTGCTGATATCCTCACATCGGTTTTTTGATTTCTGATACCTCCAGATGGTGGGCTATGAATTTATCCATTCATGATCTGTTTCATCGATCCGATAGGATTAAGCAGACTTAAATATAGAATACACATTATTATCATAACGTTTAAGGGATCACGGTGTGAACATGAGGATTATCGAGGCAGTAGATATCAGATACACATACCCTGATGGCACAGAGGCCCTCAGGGGGATCAACTTCCATGCAGAGAGGGGGGAGGTCGTGGCCCTCCTGGGACCAAACGGGGCTGGTAAATCCACGCTGTTCCTCCACTTCAACGGGATACTTCAGCCCACCAGCGGGAAGATAATGATAGATGGGGAGGAACTCGACTACAGCAAATCAGGGCTGATTAAAGCGCGTCAGAAGGTTGGAATAGTTTTCCAGAACCCTGATGACCAGCTATTCGCACCGAGGGTGGATGAGGACGTGGCCTTCGGACCCCTCAACATGGGTCTTTCTGAGGATGAGGTTGAGGAGAGGGTACGGGACGCCCTCCAGAAGGTGGGGATGCTGGGATACGAGAGCAAACCACCCCACCACCTCAGTGGCGGTGAAAAGAAGAGGGTTGCAATAGCAGGTATACTTGCAATGAAGCCGGATATAATGGTTCTGGATGAGCCAACCTCTGGCCTTGACCCCAGGGGTGCCTCACAGATCCTCAGGCTCCTCCACAACCTCAACGAGGAGGGAATGACCATAATCATATCAACACATGACGTTGACCTCGCCCCCCTCTACTCCGACAGGATATACATAATAAGTGATGGAGAGATAATAAGTACAGGGGCGCCTTCCGAGGTCTTCTCTGATATCGATACTATCCGTGGTGCCAACCTGAGGCTTCCAAGGATAGCCCACCTCGTTGAGATACTCCAGAAGGAGGATGACCTTCCCTTTGAGGAGCCCTACCCCCTGACAATAGGGGAGGCCCGGAGGAAACTCCGTAACCAGCTCAGATAGGTGATTTCATGATAAAGGTCGGGATCTGCGATACAACCTTTGCAAGGTATGATATGGGCGGAGCTGCAATCGATGAGCTGAAGAAGCACACTGCAGGTATAAAGATCATAAGGAGGACCGTCCCCGGGATAAAGGACCTTCCGGTGGCCTGCAAGAAACTCATAGAGGAGGAGGGCTGTGAGATGGTCATGGCCCTCGGGATGCCAGGTCCAGAGGAGAAGGATAAAGTATGCGCCCACGAGGCATCCACGGGTCTCATACAGGCCCAGCTCATGACGAACACCCACATACTTGAGGTATTTGTACATGAGGATGAGGAGGATGACCCTGAAGAACTCAAGGTCCTTGCAGATAACAGGGCAAGGGAACATGCCCAGAACCTCATCATGATGCTATTTAAACCAGACAGGCTTACACGTGAGGCCGGTATGGGTCTGCGTGAGGGCAAACCCGATGCCGGGCCACTTTAATGAAACAGAAGGAGGTTGATTTCATGGTTAAGGTTATTGGAATCTGTGGAAGTCCAAGAAAGAATGGTAACACCGAGATACTCCTCAGGGAGGCTCTTGATGCCGCTGAGGAGGCCGGTGCAGAGACTGAACTCGTGAGACTCGCAGGTCTTGATATAAATCCATGCAGGGCGTGTGACTCATGCAAGAAGACAGGTGAATGCGCCATCGAAGATGACCTCAACAGGGTGGTTGAACTGGCAGCATCCGCCCATGGAATAATAATAGGGAGTCCGGTCTACTTTGGTTCCGTGACAGCCCAGACCAAGATGTTCATGGACAGGACAAGGCCTCTCCGTAGTGAATTCAGGCTGGCAGACAGGGTCGGCGGTGCTGTGACCGTGGGGGGGTCACGAAACGGTGGCCAGGAAACAGCCTGCAGGGACATTCACAGCTTCTTCCTTATACATGAGGCAGCTGTTGTGGGCGACGCCTCACCCACTGCACACTACGGAGGAACCGGTGTCGGCGGTGCAAAGGGCGAATCAGCCGATGACATGACAGGTATCGAAACAGCAAGGAACCTTGGAAGGAGGGTCGCCCTCCTTGCAGCAAGGATCCATGGCTGAATCCAGAACTATCTGAGTGGAATTCATGGCTGAACACAGGCAAGAGGACGTTGCGGTTGTTGTACCTGTATACAATGAGGAGAAGACCGTGGCGGGTGTCATAGAATCCCTCCTTGATAGGGGCTACAGGGTCATAGCCGTTGATGACGGCTCAAGGGATTCAACCCCTGAGATACTTGCAGGAATAGCATCTGAAAGGGATGGATTATCTGTTTACACCCACGTCATAAACAGGGGTCTCGGAACGGCCCTGAGGACTGGTCTGAGGGCGGCTGTGGATGAGGGGGCCTCCTGCATCGTCACCTTTGATGCGGATGGGCAGCATGACCCTGATGATATTGAGGGGGTCATCGAGCCCCTCCTGAAGGGGGAGGCCGATGTGGTGATAGGTAGCCGGGACTTCTCTGAGATGCCCCTTTCAAGGAGCCTCGGGAACACCCTAATGAACCTGCTGACCCTCCTGTTCTATGGTTGCAGGGTTTCAGATTCCCAGTCTGGTCTGAGGGCATTCACAGCCAGGGCAGCATCAGTCATTGATATAAAGAGCAGAGATTACGGTGTTTCATCCGAGATAATAGGTGAGATACACAGAAATGGTCTCAGGATGAGGGAGGTTACAATAAAGACGATATACACTCCCGAGACAATATCCAAGGGGACCAGCACCTCAGTGGGTATAAGGATACTTCTGAGGCTGATCCTGAACATGCTTAGAAGGGTTTAAACAGGAGATCAGCTGTGAGATCCAGTGTTGGTGAGTTTATGATATATCAGGTTATTGGAACTGTTATTGGAATTGCAGGTATAATTGTATCCTTTGCGAGGTTCAGGGAGTCAAGGACGTCGCCGGGGGGTCTTCTTCTCTGGCTGATACTCTGGGTTTCGGTCATACTCTTCTCACTTAACCCCCCGTTCTCAACCAGGATCGCCAACCTTCTTGGCATCGGCAGGGGACTTGACTTTCTACTCATAATAGGCATACTCGGAGCCTATTACCTCCTTTTCAGGATATACCTCATGGTCGACAGGATCCAGCAGGACATAACCGAGCTTGTCCATGAAATCGCCCTCAGGGAACATGATGATTGAGGAAACAGGGGGTTCATATGAGGATATGCATCGTTACGGAGTACTTCCCTGGAGGCGAGGAGCTGAACATCCGGGGCGGTGCAGAGGCCTGTGCCTTCAACGAGGCCCTTAAACTGTCAGAGAAACATGAGGTCACGGTACTGACATCAAGGACCCCTGAAAACCCTGAGAACTACAGATGCGGGAACATGGAGGTTATCTGCTGTGGCCCTGTGAGGTCCTATGTCCAGGCGGGTTCAATCACAGGGAGACTCTCCTTCATGTTATCAGCATACCGTGAGGGATTAAAACTTGACCCTGACGCGGTGATTGGCTACAACTTCATAACACACCCCGTTGCCTGGATGATCGCAGGAAAAAGGAATGCTGCGGCACTGGCCCGCTACCATGACGTCTGGATCGGGGAGTGGGTGAGGAACATAGGGGTTTCAGGCATCCTCGGTGAGCTGCTTGAGAGGTACACACTCTCACGGAGATTCGACAGGATAGTGGCGGTATCTGAGTACACAGCAGGCAAGATCCTTGAGAGGTATCCCTGGCAGCAGGTCTCTGTTGTTCATAACATGGTCGACTTCAGGACACCTCCTGTCCGGAAAACCAGCACACCATCAATTGCATGTGTATCACGCCTTGTTGAATACAAGAGGATCCAGGACCTCATAAGGGCGGTTTCGGTGATAAGGGAGAAGTTCCCTGATATAAGGTGCCGGATAATCGGCACAGGTCCCCTTGAGGAGCGTTTAAGGGGTCTTGCACGTGAACTTGCTGTTGAGGATAACGTTGAGTTCATGGGCTTCGTTGAGAAACACGCAGATGTACTGGAGGTTATAGCAGAGTCCTGGGTCTTCTGCCTTCCAAGCGTGGTTGAAGGCTTTGGAATAGTTGTTGTGGAGGCCATGGGCTGCGGGACACCCTTCGTGGCTGCCAGGATACCCCCTGTAATGGAGGCAAGCCAGGAGAAGGGAGGACTTTTCTTTGAACCCGGAAACTGGCGTGACCTTGCAGAGAAGCTTGAACTTTTGCTCTCCAGCGGAGAGCTCCATGAAAGGTTAAGCTCTGAGGCTGCAGATGTTTTCAGGGACTACAGTGCAGATTCCATAGGTAGAAAGCTGGAGAGAGTGCTGACGGAGGTCACAGGCAGGGATGAATGATTCCCCCCATGGGTGTATTCGTGGTTCTTTTTCTCAGGGCTGCTGACAACTATTAATAGTCAGGGAACATAACTGATATTATGGTTATCTACTTCAGAGGATGTCTTGCAAGGGAGAGACTGCACGGGATATCCAGGGCCACAGAGAAGATACTCAGAGCCGCAGGACTGGAATACAGAGTCCTTGATGAAGAGTCATGCTGTGGTTCGGTCCTTCTGAGGACAGGGTTCCTTGAAGAGGCAGAGATTCAGATAAGCAGGACAGGAAGCATGCTTGATGGGGAGGAGGTTGTTGTATCATGTGCTGGCTGCTACAGGACTCTCAGCAGGGATTACAGGGAGAGAGGTTATAATATAGCCGTTAAGCACATATCTCAGCTCATAGAGGAACTGATGGCAGAGGGTAGGATTGAATTTGAGAAAACAGACCTGAAGGTGACCTACCATGACCCCTGTCACCTCTCACGCCACAGCGATGAAAGGGACACATCCAGGGCTATTCTGATGGAATTAACAGATTTCAGGGAAATGGAACATCATGGCAGGGACTCCAGATGCTGCGGTGCCGGAGGGGGGCTGCGTTCAGCCCAACCTGATGTATCGTCTGCTGTGGCATCTTCACGGATAGAGGAGGCTGAAGGGACCGGGGCAGACGTCCTGTGCACCTCCTGTCCATTCTGCAGCCTCAACCTCGGAGCAAGATCCATGAGGGTCATGGACATAACAGAGCTCCTATCGGAACTTATCAGGAGGAGAAACGTTGAATGAGAGTGAAATCCGCCAGATGAGGATTTCCTTCAGCAAACTCAATGAAAGACGCCTTGAACTTCTGGATAGGCCAGAGGTGGCTGAACTGGCAGACAGGGTCAGGACGATACGTGAATCATCCATTGAGAACCTCAACGAACTCATAGCAGGGGCATCTGAACGCTTCACGGAAAACGGCGTCGAGTTCCATCTTGCAGCTGACGCTGATGATGCCTGCAGGATAATATATGAGAGCCTCGAAGGTGACACCATTGCAAAGTCAAAGTCCAACACCCTCTCCGAGATAGGGCTCGCAGATTACCTCAGGAGGAGGGGGGTGGAGGTAATTGAGACGGACCTGGGGGACCGTATACTCCAGCTTGCAGGTATAGGAAAACCTGCGCACCCTGTTGGACCGGCTCTCCACCTGGGTGTATCTGAAATAGCGGCCATAGTAAGGGATAAACTCGAAGCTGACATCAGGGATGATCCCCATGAGATAATGGAGGCGGTGAGATCCGATATACTGCAGTCCATAGCTGAATGCAGTGCAGGGATAACCGGTGCCAATTCTGTGGCAGCCTCTGATGGATCAGCTGTTATAGTCCATAACGAGGGAAACGTGGCCAGGCTCTCACTCATGGACACACACATCATGGTCTTTGGTGTGGATAAACTGGTCCCTCAGATCGAGGATGCTGTATCGGTGGTTAAACTGGAGACCGCCTATGCCACAGGTACCAGGGTGCCATCCTACATCAACGTGATCTCAGGACCCTCAAAGACCGCGGATATAGAGAAGATGCTCCTAACCGGGATGTACGGTGCATCAAGGGTCATAGCAGTTGCAGTTGACAACGGGAGGTCCGAAGCATACCCGGAGGCCCTCCTCTGCATAGGGTGCGGCAGCTGCATAGTCAGCTGTCCCGTCTACAACACAGTCGGGAACAGGTTCGGTTACCGTGGATACCTGGGGGGCCGTGGTGTTGTTATGAGCAGCTTCATTGATGGCAGGGAAGCTGCAGCTGAATCAGGCCTCTACATGTGCACCCTGTGTGGTCTCTGCACCGAGAAGTGCCCGGTTGGAACACCCACGGCTGAGATGATGGAGAGGCTCCGGCGGGACTGCGTTGCCGCGGGTATAAGGCACCCAAGCCACATGAGGATAGCGGCGCGGATACTCAGGAGGGGTTCACCCCTCTGAAAAGAAAGGTATAAAAAGGTGCTGTGCTAGATAAATTAAAAAAATTATCATATCATGTTTCTTGGGATATTCATTCCATGATTTTTACCAGGAGGTTATAGATTGCTTCTATTGATAAGTCCAATTAACACTGAGGAGGCACTAGAAGCCATAGAAGGCGGTGCAGACATAGTCGATGTTAAGAACCCTGCAGAGGGATCCCTGGGAGCAAATTTCCCGTGGGTGATCCGCAGGGTCAGGGAGATGACACCGGAGGACATGCTTGTAAGCGCGACACTGGGTGATGTGCCCTACAAGCCGGGCACAGTATCCCTTGCAGCCATGGGGGCGCTGGTGTCAGGAGCTGACTACATAAAGGTGGGTCTATACGGGACCAGAAACTATGATGAGGCAGTTGACGTCATGAAGAACGTTGTGAGGGCTGTTAAGGACCAGTCAGACGCCATCGTGGTTGCAGCCGGCTACGCTGACGCTCACCGTGTTGGCGCTGTTGAACCCATGGAGATACCCCGCGTTGCGGCTGATTCCGGTGCAGACCTTGCAATGCTTGACACCGCCGTTAAGGACGGTAAAACACTCTTTGACTTCATGGACATGGAAAAACTGGAATCCTTTGTATCAGCTGCCCGTGATCATGGACTGAAGTCAGCCCTCGCAGGATCAGTTGGCAGGGAACACCTGAAACCCCTCCATGAGATTGGCTGCGACGTTGTAGGCATAAGGGGGGCTGCATGTGTTGGCGGAGACCGCAACACAGGCAGAATCCACAGGGACGCTGTGAGGGAACTCAAGGAACTCCTGGACAGCTTCTAAATTAGCTGAGGGATTTGAATGTACAGGAAAAAATTAACTGAAGCAGAAACAGGTTACACATTTGATGATTTTCTTCTTCTTCCCCAGGCATCATATGTGGAACCCAGGGATGTGGAGACCGCTGGCAGGGTATCAAGGAATATAGAGCTCAAGATACCCGTAATCAGCTCCGCCATGGACACGGTAACAGAGTATGATATGGCCATTGCAATGGCACAGGAGGGTGGAATGGGGGTTATCCACAGGAACATGAGCATCAGGGACCAGGTCGAACAGGTGAAGAAGGTTAAAAGATCCGGAGACATCACAATAAGGGACGTTATAACAATATCACCTGATTCAACCCTCAGGGAGGCCCATGAAATCATGGACCAGGAGGAGATAAGTGGTCTGCCGGTTGTTGAGGACGGTGTGCTCATAGGTATAATAAGCCGCAGGGACATTGAACCCATCTTCAACTCAGATGCGGACAAGAAGGTTGACCAGGTCATGACAAGGGACGTTGTCACCGTGGACGAATCCATAACCCCCAACGAGGCCCTTGACATAGCCTACGAGAACAAGGTCGAAAGGCTCCCTGTTGTGAAGGATGGAAGGATCGTCGGCATGCTCACAATGAAGGATATACTGGAGCGCAAGAGGTACCCCAACGCGTCCAGGGACAGTGAAGGTTACCTCAGGGTCGCAGCCGCCACAGGCCCCTTTGATCTTGAAAGGGCCAGGGCACTGGATGAGGCTGGCGCAGATGTGCTGGCAATCGACAGTGCCCATGGACACAACATGAACCTTGTGAAGAGTGCCGGGGCAATGAAGAAGGAGATAGAGGCTGACCTCATAGTCGGCAACATAGCAACCAGGGAGGCTGCAGAGGACCTCATTGCACAGGACGTGGACGGTCTAAAGGTGGGAATAGGGCCCGGTTCAATGTGCACAACAAGGATCATAGCAGGTGTCGGTGTCCCCCAGCTCACAGCCATAGCAGAGGTGGCTGACGTGGCCGCAGAATATGGAGTGCCTGTCATCGCCGATGGAGGTATAAGGTACTCAGGGGACATTGCAAAGGCAATAGCAGTGGGCGCCGACTGTGTGATGCTGGGTAATCTCCTTGCAGGTACCTATGAGGCCCCCGGTGATGTTGTGGTTATGAACGGACGTAAATACAAACAGTACCGTGGAATGGGGTCCCTCGGTGCAATGACAGGGGGTATAGGTGCAGGCACGGATCGTTACTTCCAGGAACCCCGCGGGCACATGAAGCACACCAAGGTGGTGCCTGAGGGAGTGGAGGGTGTTGTCCCGTACAGGGGCACGGTAAGTGAAGTTCTCTTCCAGCTCATAGGCGGTCTGAGAGCATCCATGGGCTACTGCGGTGCCGCTAACCTAAGTGAGATGAAGGAAAGGGCGAAGCTGGTCCGGATAACTTCAAGCGGTATCAAGGAGAGCCACCCCCACGACCTCCTCATAACCAATGAGAGTCCAAACTACCCGACCCTCAAATAATTATTTTTTTATGGAAATGAGTGAACTTGACTCTGTTGCTGTCCTCTGCGGTGGCAGGGGAAGGCGGATGGGCTCAGATAAGGGACTTCTTCTCATGGATGACCGGCCCTTCATAGAGATCATAACAGCAAAATTACTTGGACATTTCAGTGATGTCCTTGTGGTTCTGCGTGACACTGACCAGGCCGGGACCTACAGGGGCATCCTCGATGACCGTGTGAGGATCCTGACGGATGAGCTGCCTGGTGCAGGACCCCTTGGAGGAATATACACTGCACTGGGGAATATATCAGGGGATGCTGCGCTTTTCCTCCCCTGTGACGCGCCCCTTGTTACGGACGAGTTCCTGGTGAATATGAAGGAGTGCTTCCGGAGGCTTGGGGATTCCTGTGACGCCATAGTACCATGGGGGGATGATGGACCGGAACCCCTCCATGCTGTGTACTCTGCCAGGGTGAGGGGGACTGTGGAGGCGCTTCTATCCAAAAATAAAAGGAGAGTGGGGACTCTGATTGAATCCATTAACTCCTGCCGCATAGCCGCAATCAGACTGGATCCGACACTTCAAAGCTTCAGGAACTTCAACCGTCCGGAGGATCTCAGGATCTGATATCAACTGTGCGTGGATTCCTTCCCATCTCAAGAACAAACTTGTTTACACGCTCAATCATGTCGATGTAGTGTTCTTTATGGATTTTCTTCCCATCGACAAGAGCATATTTCGGTAGAGACCCGTACAGATTCTTAAACTCAATTATCTCGCTAACCATTTCCCTATACTGCTCTAGGGTCAACCTTTCCATGGATACCAACCACAGGAGTTTTTCTATACTCTCTTTATCATAATATATAAGTTATACGATTTTATTTTCACATCAAGCCAATATTAAAAATTTAAATTAAAATATGAAATCTTTCTGGCCCCCTTTACTGAATTCTTCCCATGAACTCAACTGAGGACCTCCACCCGCGCCTCCCTGTTGAAGGGGTTCTTCCTCACTGCGAGGGAAAATAGGTAGGGGTAGTTCTCACTCAGGTGCTCCATGTAGCCAAGCCACTCCCCGATAACTGCACTGTAGGCCCTCGTAAGGTCACCTGCAAGGTGTTCATAGTCTGAAGGCGGGAGGGAGGTGATATCCTCCCTGGCCTCGAGCTCCTCCATCAGATGGAACACGGCTCAGAGCATATCTGTGAAACTCTCATGTTCAAGTAGATTAGGATTTTCCAGGAGCCCAAGGAGGAACTTCCTCCTTGATACGAGAAACTCCCTAAGGTAATGCAGGAGTTCAATGCTCTCCTCTGATCCAAGCTCAAAACTGAAGTCCAGACCATTGAACTCATCAATTATTTTTCTGAAATCATCACTGCTCCAGGAGGTATCCATGATCAGTCTGGATGCAATGAACGGTGTGTTTGATTCAAAGGGGGACACCTCCCTCAGGAACTCTGTACCGGTTTCACTGAAGAATGCACCTATGACCATGTTGAGCTTTTCAAGCCTCTCAGAGAGTTCCCTTCGGGATATAGCGGCCTCAACAACTATCACCACTATAAGTATCTCCAGGGGCACGAATGCAAGGTCTATACCAATGTAGAAGAGCTCTGTTTCAGGTTTATGGAATATCAGATATAAAATGAAGTATATGGATGCTGATACAAGTACCAGAAGAAGCGCCAGTTTTACTCTCCAGTTAATTTTTGTCTTCATTGGATACCCCCTGTATCTGGGTTGCTTTCCAGTTAATCTTTGTTTTCATGGGATACCCCAGTGTATATCAGTGCAACAGGGTTCCTTGAGACCATCATGGTGCCTCTATCAAGTGCACGGCCCCTTGCTATGTTGAGTTCAGTGATGTTCACATCAAATCCAAGGTCCCTGAGGCACTCCATTGCCTCAAACTTCGTCTCAAGGAGTATCGCCGTCACGATTATCCTGCCACCGGGCTTCAACTTATCCTTTATAATCCTGAGGATCTCCTGCAGTTCACCCCCGCTACCACCCACAACTGCAATGTCGATGTCAGGGATCTTACAGAGGGCCTCAGGGGCATCACCCTCCATCAGTGTTACATTATCTCCAAGGCCATGCCTCTGGAGGTTCATCTCAGTTGTTAAGATGGCTTCAGGGTTCCTGTCGATTGCATAGACCCTTCTGACCCTCCCTGCAAGTTCTAGGGTCACTCCACCGGTTCCACAGCCCACATCAACGGCAACATCATTTTTACCGGGCTCTGCAAGGCACATGATGAGGCATCTCACTTCCATGGCGGTTGGGCCCGGGACTGAGGGGTTCTTTATGAACTCATCGTCGGGTATCAAGTCATCACCTTTACTGGGGGGTTATTCCATCATCGTTGAACTCATCGTCGGGTATCAGGTCATCAAATCTTAATGCGGTTAGATATCCTTACCTGTCCACCTTCTGAAGAGGTCGTTCTCTATTCCAAGTACATCAAGGACCTTTCCAGCTATGAAGTCCGCCATATCCTCTATGCTGGCGGGTTTATGGTAGAAACCTGGCATGGCAGGGAGTATTATCCCACCCTCCCTTGAGACCCTGAGCATGTTTTCAAGATGGACACTCCTCAACGGGGTTTCCCTTGGGACGAGGACAAGATCCCTTCTCTCCTTCAGGCAGACATCTGCAGCCCTTGTAAGGGAATTCTCAGCATATCCGTTGGCTATGGCAGAGAGGGTCTTCATTGTGCAGGGAGCGATGACCATTGCCCTGAAGGGGGATGATCCGCTGTTTATGGATGTTGTGAAGTCACTGGCATCGAAGCACTCATCTGCCAGTTCCTCAAGGGCCCCTGGTTCAATCCCAAGTTCATATCTTATTATCTCACGTGCGGTGTCGGTTATCATGAGTCCAATCCTCACTCCAGCCCCTCTGAGGGCCTTCAGGATCCTCTCACCATAGATAACACCACTCGCACCTGTCATGGCAAGTATTATCATTTTAATCACCTTCATTCATGGAGGAAACATCTTTCAGAAGATCATCTGAACCGGAGGTAGTCCGGGACTGTTAGGCGCAGCTGCCTTGGATGGGAGGGCCTTCTCTCAGGGAGGTCCATGTAGTCATGGAGGCTGAAGTCCCTGAAGGACCCTGCAAACTCCCCGGGAACATAGACACAGATATCTGCATGATTGAACCTGGCCTCCTTCAGGGCCCCGACGAGGCTTGAAATGTGGCTCAGGTTTACAATTGAGTCACCAACAGAGACCTGGGTCCTCATCTCATCAAAGGCAGGGTACTCGGGTAGATTCACCACCACGTAGTCGGGGTCGAGGCCCATGTCCTCTGCTATCTCCTCCTCAGCCCTCTGTATCTCTGCCTCCGTTATCCTGAAGACCCTATCAGGGTCCTCAAGTTCATTGAGCTTCACCGAGTCAACGGTCTTGAGGAGGTCCCTGTTATCAAGCCTCCTCATCATATCACCTGCAAGGCCCTCCTGGTTCCTGCACATGACGATGAGGTCCATGTCGTCGTACCTGTAGATCCTGGACGCGTCCAGGACGCCACCTGATATGAGGCTCCTGAGGCACCTCCTGAACATGGAGTTCACGATCCTGGTGGTGTGGTGCTGGTATACGCTGGGGTACATGAAGTACCTTGCAAGGAGGGCGGATTCGGCTGCCTGGACGCCCTTCCTGTCGAGTACAAGGTCGTTCTCCATCTTCATGTTGTATATCAGCCTTTCAACGTCGATTATACCGTAGGCCACACCTGTGTAGTGGGAGTCCCTGAGGAGGTAGTCCATCCTGTCAACATCCAGCTCCCCGCTGATGGCCTGGCCAAGGACTCCCTCACCCCTGAGTATCCTCATAACCTGCCTGAGGTCGAACTCCTCGGATATTATGTCCCCAAGGATGGATTTTCTTATCAGCTCCCTTGTGAGGCTCTCATGGGACATCTCAAGGACACCCTCGGATACATGGGAGAATGGGCCGTGCCCAACGTCGTGGAGGAGGGCGCACAGCCTCAGCACCCTCTTCTTTTCATGGCCAAGACCGAGGTGCTCTGCAAGTCGTGATGCAAGGTACATGGCACCTATGGAGTGTTCGAACCTTGAATGGTTTGCACCGGGGTATATGAGGCTGGTGAATCCGAGCTGCTTTATGCGCCTGAGGCGCTGGAACTGTGGCGTGTCAACTATCCTGACCTCGAACTCACTCAGTTTCAGGTTTCCATGGACGCTGTCCCTTATGAATTTCATGTCCTGCCCCGTTAATCTGTTCCAGGAGGTTTCTGCCCTGATTTTTTTTCAGCCGCCTGACATTATGATATTCTTACCGCTGTCGGTGTACTCCTCCTTCCTAAATTCAATTTCATGCTTTGTCCTCTCAATTATCTCACTGAGGGCCTTCAGTGTCTCCTCACGATGCGGACCGGCCACAGCCACCATGAAGAGTGTCTCTGAGGTGTAGAACTCGCCGAGATAGTGGACCACGGCAACGTCCCTTACCGGGTACTTCCTCCTGACATCCTCCACTATACCCTCAAGCTCAATCTGGGCCCTCTCAGTGTCGGGTGTTGTGAGTACCAGCTTATCTATCCTCTTATCATCCACACCACGAACAATACCCTCGAAGGTGAATATGGCCCCGCATTCATCGAGGTATGGGCTTTTCTTGAGGTTTTCTATGAGGTCCTCCATCCGGTAGGCCTCCTTCTCATCGGTTACCCGTACAATCATGATATCCCTCCAAGTTCACTGACCTCCTTTTTTGCAAGGTGTTTTATCCTTTCAACACCATTGATCTCATCTATAACCTCCACCACAGATTCAGGGAGGAGGGAACGCCAGTCCCCATCATCCAGCATCCTTCGCCTAACCTCTGTCCCGGAGTACCTGTCACGGTAGAAGAGCGGCGGGGCTGTAACCTCGTAGCCATCCTCACTGAATAGCCTCTGCACGAGTGGGTTCCCGCTGTAGACCCTGTCAAAGGGTGGTGTGAGCATCTTTATGTGGCCCACCCAGAGGGCGTTGCACTCTATGTCCTGGACAGGGATGATGTAGTAGCGTGATGCAGGGATCCCGTTTTCACTCAGGGCCTTGGTGAGCATCATGACCCTCTCACCTGCTGTGAATGGATCGCGGATGCTGTGGCTCAGCTGTGCACTGCCAATACATATTATGAGTTCATCGACCTCCTCGAGTATGCTCTTTATGACCTGCAGGTGGCCCCTGTGAAATGGTTGCATCCTTCCAACCAGCAATCCCCTCATTGTCATCACCGCATAAAGTTATTATGTCAGTAAAACTATTAGAACTATGGTGCTTCTAGTATATATTCATGGAGCCGGTGGCGATTGTGGATCATTCAATGGCAGTCTGCAGTTCATGGACACTGCCAGAGGAGATGGGCAGGTGATACAATGATAAGGGTAGAGAACCTGACAAAGACCTATAAACTGGAGAATGGAGACGAATTCAGGGCACTTTCTGATGTTAACCTTGAGGTGGCCGAGGGTGAAATACTCGGAATTCTGGGCATGAGTGGATCAGGTAAGACAACCCTCCTGAGGATACTGAGGGGTGTGGAACCCTTTGATTCAGGGAGGATCACCCTTGATGATGTAACAGTTGAAGCTGATTCCAGCCAGTACTATTTCTCTAAGCTGAAGAAGAAGACAGCCATTCACCTGCAGAGGTCCTTTGGTCTCTGGGCAGAGACAGCCCTTGAGAACGTTATAAGGAAGCTCTACGCTACAAGGTATGGTGATGAGTCCATGACAGACTTTGACTATGCCTCTGATGAATTCGGTGAGGATGCCATGGAGCTCCTGAGGGTTGTTGGACTTGAACACAAGGCTGACCACTTCGCCCCGGTACTGAGCGGGGGTGAAAAACAGAGGCTCATAATGGCAAGGCAGCTTGCAAAGAAACCCCGGGTCCTTCTACTTGATGAACCGGCAACCATGTCCTGCCCGAGGACCAAGCAGGAGATACTGGACGCCATAAAGAACATAAACAGGGAACTCGGTGTCACCGTGGTCCTTGTATCCCACCTCCCGGAGGTCCATGAGTACCTGGCCGACAGGGTGGTGCTCATGGATGGGGGCCGCATAGTTGATGAGGGCGAACCCTCATCCATTATAGGAAGGTTCCTTGAGGACATCGAACCCCCTGTTGAATACACTCCGGGGGCCAGAGGGAAGGAGATACTCAGGGTCCGTGGTCTCGGGAAGAGGTTCGTACTCCTCAAGGGTGGAGCTGTCCTGGAGATGAGTGATGTTAACCTCGATATAGCTGAGGGGGAGATGGTGTCCATAATAGGCCCCAGCGGAGCAGGTAAGACAGTCCTCCTCAGGATGATAGGGGGTCTGGATCTACCTGATGAGGGTACAGTGGAGTTCCGCCTCAACAATGAATGGGTCAACATGCATGAGCCTGGCGTTAAGAGGATGGGAATAAGGCGAAAGATGGGGTTCATGCACCAGGAGTTCGCCCTCGTGCACCATGCAACCATAAGGAGTCAGATCGCCTCAAGGCTTGGTGTTAAGGGAGAACATGTTGTTGCGGAGGCAAAGAAGAGGGCCGATGAACTCGGAATAAGTGACATGGTCCTCGATGTCCTTTACCAGCTCACTGATCTTCCTGAGACCGAGGCACGGTACCGTCTGGAGAAGCTGGGCCTCTCACCTGAGATACTTGAGGAGCTCTTCCCAAGCTTCCCTGACAGTGAGGTTAAGAGGTATGCTGAGCCCATATTCAGGGCCCTTGACCTTCCCCTGAGTATACTTGACAGGAGGTCCTATGAGCTATCAGGCGGCGAGAGGGTGAGGGCGACCCTTGCCCTTGTACTCGCATCGAGGCCCGATGTACTGATACTGGATGAGCCCTTCGGGGACCTGGACCCAATCACACTGCGCATGGTCTCCAACTCCCTCAAGAGGATCAACATGGAGTTCGGGACAACCATCATAATGGTGAGCCACCATGTTGACTTCATAAGGGAGCTCAGCACCAGGGCCGTGATGGTTGAGGATGGAAGGATTGTGATGGATGGTGAACCAGGTGAACTCTGTGATGAATTTGTTGAGAGGAGTCATGCAAGATACCTTCAGAGGGTTAAGGGGTGATGTCCATGGATTTTGAGGATTTTCCGGTTGAAAGCGCCCACAGGATACTGACACCCAGACCGACGGTTATGGTAACAACCGTGGATGAGAAGGGTAACATCAACGCAGCCCCCTTCTCATTCACAATGCCGGTCTCAATTGACCCGCCGGTTGTTGCCTTTGCATCGGCGCCAGACCACCACACAGCCAGAAACATTGAGAGCACACATGAATTTGTTATAAATATAACACCTGCAGATATAATTGAACGGATGTGGGTCACCGCCAGGGACATTCCAGCAGGGGAGAATGAACTCGAGGCTGCGGGTCTTGCCTGGACCTCTTCCAGGAAGGTGAAGCCTCCAAGAATCGTTGAGGCCCCGGGGCACCTTGAATGTGAACTCCTCCGGATGTTTGAGGTGGGGGACCATAACCTTATAACAGGGTCTGTGGTGAGCGCATCGGTGCGTCCTGGAGCTGTGAAGGAAGGCCTCCTTGATGTTGAGTCTGTGAAGCCTGTCCTCCATGTGGGTGGAAACAAGTTTGTCATAGGTGATCATGTGAGGCATGTTGAGTAGGTGGTTTCATGTTTGAAAAGATAATGGTTCCAACGGATGGCTCAGAGTACGCTGCAAGGGCAGAAGATATGGCCATAGAACTCGCAGGGCGTCTGGGTTCCGTGGTGATTGCAGTCCATGTCATCGATGAGAAGCTGATATACCCCTTTGATGTCCTTGAGGATGAGGGTAAGGAGATACTGGCGTCTGTTCAAAGGAAGGGGCGTGAGGCTGGTGTCCGGGTTGATGAGGTACTTGTCTTTGGCAGCCCGGCCCATGACATGAAGAAGATCACAGAGAAGACAGGGGCTGATCTTGTGGTTATCGCATCCCATGGGAGGTCAGGCCTTGAGAAACTGCTGATGGGTAGTGTTGCTGAGACAACCCTCAAGACTGTGGATGTTCCGGTCCTCCTGGTGAAATGATAATTTTTTCACCCCTGGTTAGAAAGGTATATATGGAAGTATATAATAATCTGATATATCAAAATTTGATATATCAGAGAGGTGTTAGGTTGAAAAGGGTGTTCAGCGGTATAAAGTCCTACCTTACAGACTGGAAGAACCTTCTAACCCACAGCCTCGTGGGTGTTCTGATACTCTTAATCGCCCTCTATGCACCCGTAAGCCCATACATTAGGATGGGCTTTGTGGGATGCGTTGTTGGATTCAATGTATTCAGAATGAAGTACCTCGACCAGTAAAACTCTTTTTTTAAGGACCTCCGGGTCCTGCAGATATTATTTTTTGGATTAATCCGGACGTATATTATTCTTTGCTTCAGATCTTCTTTTTATCAGCAGATACCCTGCTCCCTATGCGCAGCCCATTAAACAAGTTATCAGATGGATGCCGGGCCTCTCAACACTATAAGGCTTTCGCAGTGAATTTATAGATAATTTTAAATTTTAGGAGAGTAATAAAGATATAGCGTGGCAGCTATAAAATTAGAGGTATCAGCCATGAAGAGATACAAGTGCCGTGTATGCGGATACATCTACGACCCCGAGAAGGGCGAGCCCCGGACGGACACACCACCGGGAACACCATTTGAGGACCTCCCGGAGACCTGGAGGTGCCCCTCATGCGGTGCAAAGAAGAAGATGTTCAAACCACTGGATTGAGAGGTGAATGAATGGACAAATATGTTTGTCAGATGTGTGGATACATCTACGACCCTGAGGAGGGAGACCCTGTTTCAGGCATAGAGGCAGGAACACCCTTCGAGGACCTCCCGGACGACTGGGTATGCCCGGTCTGCGGGGTTGGAAAGGACCAGTTCAAGAAGATGGATTAGATGACAGCAAAAAGGATTGCTGATGGGGTTTACTACACCGGCACCATCGACTGGGACAGAAGGACCTTCGATGAACTTGTAACCCTCCCGCGGGGTACAAGTTACAACTCCTACCTGATCTCTGGAACCAGCGCCACAGCCCTCATTGACACCACGGAGCCATCAAGGGCAGCCGAACTCCTGAGGACCCTTGAGGAGATGGACGCAGATATAAAATACATAGTATCACAGCATGCAGAACAGGATCACTCAGGCACCATACCTGAACTCCTTGAAATCTACCCTGAGGCAGAGGTCATCGGGACACCTGCATGCATAGAACTTCTGCAGGAGCTTCTGAGGATCAACGGGAACTTCAGGGAGGTTAAGGACGGTGAAAGCATCTCCCTGGGTGACAGGACACTGAGATTCATCGTAACACCATGGGTTCACTGGCCAGATACCATGGTAACCTACCTTGAGGGGGATGGCATACTCTTTACATGCGACTTCTTCGGATCACACATTGCAACATCAGACATCATGGAGACACCGGATGACTTCCTGAGGGAGGCAAAGAGGTACTACGCCCACATAATGATGCCCTTCAGCCAGATGGTGGCATCAAACCTCAGGAAGATCTCGGAGCTTGAAGTATCCATGATGGCACCATCACATGGCCCGGTCATATCTGAACCCGGGCTCATAATGGACGCCTATGATACCTGGACCTCAGGCGGGGAGGGAGTGGTCATCGCCTACACCACCATGCATGGAAGCACCAGGGTCATGGTTGAGAGACTCACAGAGAAACTCATGGAACTTGATGTGAGTGTGAGACCGGTGAACGTTGCAGAACATGACACAGGGGAATTCCTGACGGAACTCGTCGACGCATCCGTGCTTGTCGTGGCATCCCCGACGGTACTCACAAGACCACATCCAGCCATAGCATCAGTCCTCTACCTCGTAAACGCCCTGAGACCACCCTTAAGGCATGTTGCGGTCATGGGATCCTATGGATGGGGCAGCCTGATAGAATCCGAGGTCAGGAAGCTCCTGTCAAATCTGAATGTCGAATACCTTGAATCCGTCCTTGTGAAGGGTCTCCCGGTGGAGGAGGACCTTCAGAGGGTGGATGAACTTGCCATGAAGATAAAGGGGGTGAATGAATGGTAAGTGAAAGGATGCAGGAGGCGCTAAACAGGCAGCTAAATGCTGAGCTCTACTCAGCATATCTCTACCTTTCAATGGCAGCCTACTACGAGGCCTCCGATCTTCCTGGATTCGCAAACTGGATGCGTGTACAGGCCCAGGAGGAGCTTTCACACGCAATGAAATTCTACGACTACCTTGTGCAGAGGGGTGCAAGGGTCGTACTGGATGAGATAGAGAAACCACCATTTGAGTGGGAATCACCACTTGAGGTGGCCAAGCATGTCCTTGAACATGAGAAGAAGGTCACAGGACTCATAAATGACCTTGTGGACCTCGCCATCTCAGAGAGGGATCATGCAACCAACAACTTCCTCCAGTGGTTCGTTGCAGAGCAGGTTGAGGAGGAGGAATCAGCAGGGAGCCTTCTCCAGAGGGTGCGCCTCGCATCAGACTCACCCAGCGGACTCCTCATGCTGGATGCAGAACTGGCAAAGAGGGTCTACAATCCACCCGCAGATAAGGGGGAATGAGCTATGGGGGAGAAGGTATACGAACTCAGAAAGATAAAGAAAAAGGGAAGGGGAATGCCCCTCATAGGGGATAAATTCCCGGAGATGGAGGTCCAGACGACCCATGGACCGATGGAACTCCCGGATGAATTTGAGGGCAAATGGTTCATCCTCTTCAGCCACCCTGCAGACTTCACACCGGTCTGCACAACGGAGTTCGTGGCCTTTCAGGAGGTATACCCGGAACTCCGGGAACTTGACTGTGAACTCGTGGGCCTCAGTGTTGACCAGGTATTCTCCCACATCAAGTGGATCGAGTGGATAGCCGAGAACCTTGACACAGAGATAGAGTTCCCGGTGATAGCAGATACCGGACGGGTGGCGGACACCCTGGGACTCATCCACCCGGCAAGACCCACAAACACCGTCAGGGCAGTCTTTGTGGTGGACCCGGAGGGGATAATAAGGGCCATCCTATACTATCCACAGGAACTTGGAAGGAACATCCCGGAAATCGTGAGGATGATACGTGCCTTCAGGGTCATAGATGCTGAGGGGGTTGCAGCACCAGCCAACTGGCCCGATAACCAGCTCATCGGTGACCATGTGATAGTGCCTCCCGCATCTGATATTGAAACCGCGAGAAAGAGGAAGGATGAATATGAATGCTATGACTGGTGGCTATGCCACCGCAAAGTAGGGGGTGAATGATTTGGAGAAAAAATTCTATGAGCTACCTGAGCTCCCGTACCCATACGACGCCCTTGAACCACACATATCCCGGGAGCAGCTCACCATACACCACCAGAAACACCACCAGGCATACGTGGATGGTGCCAACGCACTCCTCAGGAAACTGGATGAGGCAAGGGAATCAGACACAGACGTTGACATCAAGGCAGCCCTCAAGGAGCTCTCCTTCCATGTTGGGGGCTACGTGCTTCACCTCTTCTTCTGGGGTAACATGGGACCCGCAGATGAATGCGGAGGAGAACCCTCAGGAAAACTCGCAGAGTACATAGAGAAGGACTTTGGAAGCTTTGAAAGATTCAGGAAGGAGTTCTCACAGGCAGCAATAAGTGCAGAGGGTTCAGGATGGGCGGTACTCACCTACTGCCAGAGGACAGACAGGCTCTTCATAATGCAGGTCGAGAAACACAACGTCAACGTCATACCACACTTCAGGATACTCCTGGTCCTCGATGTATGGGAACACGCCTACTACATTGACTACAGGAACGTGAGACCAGACTACGTTGAGGCATTCTGGAACATAGTTAACTGGAAGGAAGTTGAAAAACGCTTCGAGGATATCCTCTAACCAGTAATCACAGGAGATCATCCTCTCTTATCTTTTTTTCAAATGATTTTCCTTGAGTCAGATCAGAGGCGGCCCTTATTTTTTTTAAATCATCACCTTGAGTCAGATTAGAGGCGGCCCTTATTTTTTTTAAATCATCATCTTCCATGGAGTTTCTCCTGGTCCAAATACCGGGGTAACATTTATTTTTAAAGCATCATAAATCATTAAGAGTTACACTGATCCGGGAATGATTCTGATGATCTGGAATAGGGAAATGGAATGCATATCAAGGGATGAACTGGAGGAACTGCAGCTCAGGAGACTACAGGATACCGTGAAGAGGGCCTATGAGAATGTACCCTACTACAGGGAGGCCTTTGAAAGGGTGGAGGTTTACCCCGAGGATATAGAGACCCTTGACGATATAGAAAAACTCCCCTACACAACAAAGGACGACCTGAGGAGGGTCTACCCCTTCGGGATGTTCGCAGTGCCACGCAGGGAGATAGTTGAGGTTCACACATCATCAGGGACAACAGGCAAGCCGGTGGTCTCAGGCTACACCAGGGAGGACATTGAAATATGGAGTGAGGTCATGGCAAGGGGCCTTACCATGATGGGCCTCACCGAGGATGATGTAATCCAGAACACCCACGGCTACGGACTTTTCACAGGGGGCTTCGGTGTCCACTACGGGGCCCAGAAGATCGGGGCCACGGTCATACCCATATCAACGGGGCAGACAAGAAGGCAGATAGAGATAATGAAGGACTTCGGAACAACAGTCATGATATTCACACCATCCTACGGTCTCTACCTTTCTGAAATAGCACGTGAAGAAGGATTCAACCCTGAAGAGTCCAGGATAAAGGCAATAGGCTTCGGAGCCGAGATGTGGACCGAGGAGATGAGGGCTGAGATCGAGAGAAGATTCAATGCACCGGCCTTCAACATATACGGCCTGACAGAGATAATGGGGCCAGGTGTTGCAATGGAGTGCAGTGAGAAGAAGGGACTCCACATTGCAGAGGACCACTTCTACCCTGAGATAATAGATAAGAACGGTGAGAGGCTCGGCCCAGGGGAAAGGGGTGAACTTGTGATCACAACACTGACGAGGGTGGGGATGCCTGTTATAAGGTTCAGGACCAAGGACATAACCTCCATAGACTATGACCCCTGCAACTGCGGCAGGACCCTTGCAAGGATCTCAAGGATCACAGGCAGGGTTGACGATATGCTCAAGGTCCGCGGGGTATCAGTGTTCCCATCACAGATAGAGAAGGCGCTACTCCGCATAGACGGAATAGAACCCCACTACCAGATAATAGTGACAAGGCCCCACCTCATGGATGAACTTGAGGTCAGGGTTGAAACATCACCGGAACTCTTCTCAGATGATATCCGGAAGATGGTGGAGACCCGGGACCGCATCGAGGAGTTCATAGAGAATGAGATAGGCCTCAGGGTCAAGGTGACCCTTGTGGAACCCGGAACCATACCCCGGAGTGAGGGCAAGGCTGTGAGGGTGATAGACAGGAGGAACCTCTAGTTTAAAGGACGAGGCTGTGATAATATGAGGGTTAAGCAGATATCTATATTCCTTGAAAATAAGAAGGGCCGGCTCTGGAAGGCCCTCAGCACACTTGCAGAGGCAGGTATAAACCTCAGGGCACTTTCACTTGCAGACACATCCGAATTCGGCATACTGAGACTCATAGTACCCGAACCTCAAGAGGCGGCGGCCGTGCTTGAGGATAAGGGTTTTGTCGTTAAAATTAAGGACGTGGTTGCGGTTGAAATGGATGACCGGCCAGGGGGCCTTTCATCCATCCTCGAGGTGCTGAAGGACTACGACCTGAACCTTGACTACATATACGCCTTTGTACATGAGAAGAAGGACAAGGCCATACTGTTCATGAGTACAGAGGACCTGGACGCCCTTGAGGGTGCACTGAGGGATGCGGGGGTGCGCATGGTCCCGCCTGAGGAGGTCTATTCCCTCTGATTGATTTTTATTCCTTGTGGGTGAGCCTGAGGTCCTCCACAGAGTACTCAACACCCTCCTTCTCAAGTTTTTCTGTTATACTCCTGCTCATTTTACCAACTGCAAGTACAAGGACGTTGAGGCCCCTCTTTGCAGCTGCAAGTGCTGCGTGGGGTGTTGCGAACTCAAAATCCACCTGCAGGTTCAGTTTATTTGCAGCCGCCCTTGAAACGGTCCCCATTATCCCGGTTCTATCATGGCCTCTGCTGAGCTCCCTCAACCTTTCAAGGTCGGCGTTCCTTGATCCACCCTCAGATATTCCTGGCAGCACGGCTATGGTCACCTTACCCCGCTGGAGTGGTATGGTCCCCCCGAGTTCTGATAGGGCAACATCCTCACCCCTCCGTGCAGGGTGGAGTACCTCTGCATAGGCCTCCCCGTTTCTCCTCCTCCTTGCATATAGTATACCATCCTCCATGAAAAGTTCAACCTTATCCCCCTCCTGGAGGTCCTCCCAGGCTATGGCCGGCCACACAGACCTGTAGAAGCTCATGGATTCAAGCACCTCATCTGCGTACCTTCGAAGGTCCATGGCGGCCTCCTTGATCTTCTCAGCACCCCTCCTTGTTATCTTGTAGTGGGACCTACCGCTTCCGGACTCAACCAGGCCCTCGGCTATGAGGCTCTTGATGTTCTCAGAGACTGCCTGGACAGTTACTCCGAGCTTATCTGCTATGTCCTTCTGCCTCACATAGGGCTGACGCATGGCTATCTCACTAAGTATCTGAAAGCGTGTAAGTTCACCCTTTTTTCTCAATGCCTTCATCCATTCACCTTCACATTCTTTATGGCCCTATCAAGGAGTTCGAGGAATTCTCTCTCACGCTCTGAGGGTATGTAGGCGCCGCAGGCAGTTGCATGGCCCCCTCCGCTTCCACCCACCTTCTCAGCGACCCTCCTCATTATGGAGCCGAAGTGTATGCCGTCGAAGGCCAGGAGCCGTGAGCATCGCAGCGAAACCTTGAGTCCATCAGCGGTTTCTCCCAGTCCAATCATGGGCCTCCTCCAGTCACCGTAGCCAAGGAGCATGCCTGCGACCGTGCCCACAACGGCTGTGTTCACTCCCGGAGCATGGAAGTACTGGAGGTTCTCCATGTCCCTTATCAGTTCCTCATCCATTATCTCGTCGAGTGTAACTGCAAGGTAGGTCCTGTGATCCCTGAGCACATCCTCCAGTTCATCCCTTTTCCCTTTCCGGTCCCCTCCGATTATCTCCATTGCAAGCTTCCACCTTGAGTTGCGGTTACAGGCGTTCACCGCCGTTGAGAACTCAGACAGATCCCTGAAAACAGTGTACCTCTCCTCGGAGCTGAGCTCATAGACCTCGCCGAGGATAAGCCTTGGAAGGTATCTGTGATATCTTTCAGGGACTTCACTGACCATCATGCGGTATATCTCGTTGAAGAGTTTCCTCTTCTCATCATCCGTAAGGTCACAGAGTTTTCGCTGTGATTCCCCATTTTTGAGGGGTATTCCAAGGTTTTTGAGCCTTGCAATGCACTCATTGGTGTTGTTTGTTGTCGGGAGAGTTACATCCCCAAAATAGGAGAGCGCATTAACCAGAGGCCTTGTATGTCTACCATAGATTGTCAGGTCACTCTGGCACTCGATCTGACCCTCACTGACGCTGTCCTGGAGGATATCCCTGTTCAGGCCTTCCATTTTACCGAGGGTGATGTTCTGCATGTCACCCACCGCTGCAAGGAGACCCATCCAGCTGAGGTCCCTGTAGCCGAATTCCCTTGCAAGGAGGTAGGTGAGTCCCCCGCCTGAGACATGTGTTGAGCCGTCCATCCCATAGAATATGGGGTTTATCTCCAGGAAATCCCCGCTGGGGGCTGTGAAGTTCATCTTCCTCACAGGGGGGTGGTGGTCCAGTATGAGAACCCTTGAGTTTGATTTAAGGTTCTCATGGACTCTCTGACCGGATCCAAGGTCGCTGAAGATGGTGAGGTCAGAGGAAAGTTCAACTTCAGGGACCTCGTTGATGTTTATGATCCTCACCTCATGGTCCATATCGAGCCTTTCAAGGACCTTGCTGAGCACCGTCGCGGCTGTTATACCATCACAGTCAGTGTGACTGTAGACCGTGACTGTTTCAGAGGATTCAACCATCTCCCTGGCCCTTCTGAGGGCCAATCTCAGTTCATCCATACCCATAGCCATGGCATCATCTCTTCCTTGAGGACCTCACAAGTCTTGCAATTTTTGGAAGGAGTTCGCTCTTTTTACCATTGTATTCCACAACAACCCTTCCTGAGGACTCCCACCAGGACGGTGGGTATGCCCTGTCTGATTCCATACTGGCCTCCAGCTGGAGCTTCCTGGCAGCCCTGAGTATCTCACTGGCGGTCGGGGATTCAACAGCATACTCGAGGGGCACCCTGCGACCCTCACTCCGTGATTTTCTTGAATCAAGATAAGCTGGCCATATGATCAAGTTCACTCCTCCTGGTTTCGTTCATTCTGTCAGTCCACATCTTCACCCATGCTAACTGCGAGCGCAGCTATCATATCCTTCACGGTGTACCTTTCGGGTGTCACGGCGGTGATTCCATGCTCCTCCAGCTTCCTGAGGGTTATGGGGCCTATTGCAGCCACCTTAACCCTCTTCAGAACCTCTATGAGCTCTTTACGCCGGTTACCGGCGATTTTGAAGAGGTTCTCAACAGTGAGGGGGCTTGTGAAGGTGACTGCATCCACCTTTCCATCCAGGAGACCATCTATAAGCTCCTCTGCGGGGCCGGTGTCTTCAGGTAAACCGGATCTGTAGGCCTCGGCCACGAGGACCTCTGCACCCATCATCTCAAGTCCTCGGGGAAGGACCTTCCTTGCAGAGAGTGTCCTTGGGAGAGCCACCTTCCAGCCCTCAATGTTGAGACCGGTGAGGGCATCCAGGAGGCCCTCGGCAGTATAATCCTCCGGGACGATATCGACCCGGAGTCCATGCTCACCGGCCACTCTGGCGGTCCTGGGACCTATAACTGCCACCAGGCAGTCCTTCCTGATTTTCCCTGCAAATTCTCTGCAGAGCTGGAAGAGGGATTCAACGGCGGCCTGTGACGTGAATATTACAAGATCCCATTCATCAGCCCTCCGGCAGACTTCCCTGAGGGATTCTGTGTGCGCCTCCTTTAATTCAAGGGTCGGGGCCACGAGGGCCCTTCCACCTGCCCCCTCTATCAGTTCAACAGCCTCTGCAGATCTTTCAGGGGGCCGTGTCACGGCCACGGTCCTATTTCTCAGTCCCTCTAATTTCACGGTAGACATTGACAACATCACCCACCACTATGATGCCGGGAGGCCTCAGGTCCTTATCTGCGATGTCTCCAAGTGTCCCGAGGATTATCCTCTCATCATCCAGCGTACCGCTCTCAATCACACATACCGGGGTGTCGGCGGGGCGGTGCTTCATGATCTCCTCCATGTTCTCCCTTATGTTGCCAACACCCATGAGTATTATGAGCGTATCTGCATTGTAGTCCCAGTGGACCTGCTTAGCGGGCTTTGATGGGTCCTCGTGGCCTGTAACCACCGTGAAGGATGTTGCAACGCCCCTGTGGGTTACAGGAAGCCCGACTGATGTGGGGACACCAACAGCCGATGTCACTCCGGGGATGACCCTGTAGGGGATGCCGGCTTCCTTCAGGGCCAGGATCTCCTCACCACCCCTTCCAAATACGAAGGGGTCGCCGCCCTTGAGCCTCACAACGGTCTCATGTTTTTTTCCTTCCTCAACGAGTATTCTGTTTATCTCGTCCTGGGTCCTGTGGTGTTCACCTGCCCTCTTACCGACGTATATGAGCCTGGCGTCATCAGGTGCGTATCTGAGTATCTCTTCACCTGCAAGCCGGTCATAGATCACCACGTCTGCCCCTTCAAGGACCCTTATCGCCTTGAGTGTTATGAGTTCAGGGTCCCCGGGTCCTGCCCCAACAAGATAGACCACCATGAGCATCACCCTCTAAACTTCAGGATGCCCCTGAAGAATTTGAAGCCATCCACGGATCCCAGTATCTCCTCGGATGCCCTCTCAGGGTGGGGCATCACTGCGCATACAAGGCCTGATTCATCGCAGACCCCGGTTATACCGTCCAGTGAACCGTTGGGGTTTTCCCCATGGAACTGGAGGACGACCTGATCGTTTTCCCATACCTCACTGATATTGTCGTGGTAGTACCTGCCCTCGGCATGTGCCACAGGCATCCTTATAACCTCGTCCTTCTTGAAGAGACCTGTGAATGGCGTCCTGGTTGTTTTAACCCTGAGTTCGGTCCACTGGCAGTTGAATTTTGGGTGCTCGTTTACGGTGAAGACCCCTGGCACAAGCCCAACCTCTGCCAGTATCTGGGCGCCATTGCATATGCCAAGTACAGGTTTTTCCTCCCTCACAAGTTCCCTGACAGCGTCCATGACAGGGGTTATGGCTGCGATTGCACCTGCACGGAGGTAGTCCCCGTAGGAGAAACCCCCCGGGATCACGACGGCGTCGAGGTGATCAAGGTTGCGCTGGTTCCACCAGACATACTCAGGTTCCGCCCCTGCCAGTTCAAGGACATGGTGGACGTCACGGTCACAGTTGGATCCCGGAAACCTTATAACTCCCACCCTCATGGTTCAGCCTTCCATCTCGTTTATACTGACATCATAGTCATGGATGACCGGGTTGCAGAGGAGGCGCTGACACATGTCCTCAACCTCCCTCTCAACGGCCTCAAGACTGTCCTCATCCATGGTGAAGGTTATAACATCAGTTGTATCGGTGTCCTCAACCTCATATCCAAGGAGAGCCAGTGCCCTCTCAATTGTGGCTGCCTCAGGGTTCAGCATGCCCTTCTTTAGCCTTATTCTGACCTCGACCATAAACTTCATTCCATCACCTCAGAGTTCAACATTCCACCTTTCGATGTCCTCATCATCAAGTATCATCCTGGCCACCCTTCTGTAGGCGCCAACAACACCCTCCTCTCCACGGCGGAATATGTCCTTGTCCAGGGGCTCTCCGGTCTCCATGTCCCAGAGGCGGCAGGTGTCAGGGCTAACCTCGTCGCCGAGTCTTATCCTGCCACCGGAGTCCCTTCCGAATTCTAGTTTGAAGTCGGGCAGGATAAGTCCCCTTGACTTCAGGAAGTCCCTGAGGACACTGTTTATCTGGAGGGTGATCCTCCTTATCTCCTCCAGTTCATCCCTGGTGGCGATCCCCAGGGCGAGGATTATGTCATCGTTCAGCATGGGGTCCCCGTGCTCATCACTCTTGTAGTCCATCTGTATGAGGGGTGGTATGAATTCCTGGCCCTCAGTGAAGGGAAACCTCCTCACGATGCTCCCCGCTGCTATATTCCGGGTTATGACCTCTATGGGTATCATCTCAAGTTTCCTTGCAAGGATGCATCCTGGTTCCCTAAGTTCAAGGTACTGGGTCGGTACCCCCGCCTCCTCGAGAACCTCGAATATCTTTGCTGAGATCACAGAGTTGTAGTAGCCCTTCATCTCGAGGGTGTCCTTCTTTTCACCGTCACCTGCGGTTATATCGTCCCTGAACCTAACGGCAACGATTTCAGGGTCATCTGTAAGGAGAACATCCTTTGCCTTACCACTGTACAGTGGACCGTCTATCTTCACATCCATACTATCACTTTTAAAGAATTTGAGTATGAAATCCTGATCAACTCTCCAATACTTATATAGGTGTAAATTCTATTATGAGTTATATTGCGATTCAGTTATATAATCTTGCGAAATCAGATTCATGCTTCTTAGGGTGAAATAATGTGTGGCATTGTGGCTTGTATACTTAAGGATGGGAGTGCAGCCCCGGTTCTCCTGGAATGCGTCAGGAGACTGGAGTACAGGGGCTATGACTCCGTTGGTATTGCGACATCGGACCCCATGATAAGGATAAAGAAGGACAGCGGCAAAATCGACGAGGTGGACGCAGAACTTGACCTTGCAGATCTACCGGGCAGTATGGGGATAGCCCATGTTAGGTGGGCAACCCATGGTCTCCCCACAGCTGAGAATGCCCACCCACACACCGACTGCAGTGGCGAGATAGCAGTTGTACACAACGGGATAATAGAGAACTACCTTGAGGTTAAGGAGGAACTTGAATCTGAGGGCCACATATTCAGGTCCGAGACAGACACCGAGGTCATACCACACCTCATAGAGAAGTACATGGATGAGGGGATGGACCTTGAAGCCGCAACAGCCACAGCACTCAGGAAGCTCAGGGGGGCATATGCGATTGCAGTGGTATCATCCAGGGAGCCGGGAAGGATCGTGGGGGCCAGGAAGGAGAGCCCCCTCATAGTCGGTGTCGGTGAAGGTGAATACTTCCTGGCCTCAGATGTGCCAGCCATCCTCAACCACACCAGCAGGGTGATATACCTTGATGACGGTGAGATGGTCATACTTGATGGGGATCTGAGGGTCACCGACATGGAGGGCAACACTGTGGAGAAGGAGATCCATTCAATCGACTGGTCCGCTGACATGGCAGAGAAGGGCGGCTACGACCACTTCATGCTTAAGGAGATACATGAGGAACCCTCCGCGGTGAGGGACACCCTCACAGAGTGGGATGAGGTGCTTGGAGTGGTTGAGGAGATAGGCGAGGTTGAAAGGATCTGCTTCGTTGCCTGCGGAACATCCTACCACGCATCACTGGTTGGAAAGTACCTCTTTGAGGGCCTCCTGGGCATACCAACCGATGTGATCCTTGCAAGCGAGTTCAGATACTCAGCAGGGGCCCTGAATGACAGGACACTGGCGATATTCATAAGCCAGTCAGGTGAAACAGCGGATACCCTGAACGCCCTCCGCGCAGCCAATTCAAGGGCGAAGACCCTGGCAATAGTCAATGTACTTGGGAGCTCGGCAACAAGGGAGGCCCAGCATGTTCTATACACAAGGGCAGGACCCGAGATAGGTGTGGCCGCAACCAAGACCTATGTGAGTCAGCTAACAGTTATATACATGCTCGTGGCTGCGATGGGCGCACCCGAGCTCATGGATAGACTTGGAAGGGTTCCTGAGTTCATGGAGAGGGCCCTTAAGGATGAGGATGGCATCAGGGAACTTGCAGCCACCTGCAGTGACGTGAGTGACTTCTTCTTCATAGGCCGAGGGTTTGCTTATCCAACGGCCCTTGAGGGCGCCCTGAAGCTCAAGGAGATAACCTACATACACGGTGAGGGCTACGCAGCAGGGGAACTCAAGCACGGACCCCTGGCCCTGATAGATAACGGGGTCCCGGTCGTTGCGATTTCACCGCCAGGTCCGTGCCATGATAAGACCCTGAGCAACGTTGAGGAGGTCAGAGCAAGGGGTGCAAGGGTCATAGGGGTTGGCAGTATTTCAGACGAATCCCTCAGGAAGGAGGCTGATGACTTCATAGGCCTTGACCCTGAGGTGGATGATGTCATATCACCCCTGGTCTACATCGTTCCCCTCCAGCTCCTCTCCTACCATGTGAGTGTGGAACGTGGACTGGACCCTGACAAGCCAAAGAACCTTGCAAAGTGTGTGACCGTTGAGTGAAGGTGATCATGGAAAGCAAATACCGGGGCTCTGACGCTGCAATCCCTGAATCTTCAATCTTCCTGAGGGGAGGGTACCTTAACTGACCATCTCATTGTAAGGTACTCCTTAATTTCTGATTCAGGTACCCTCTTCAAAGCCCTCCTTTTACGAATAACCCTTCCCAGCCCCCTGTAGGCATCATATTTTGCCCTAAGGATTATGAGTTTCCCCCTCTTTATGTTCAGAAGTACCTGAATAATTTCTGTGAGAACAAAGAGGGGGAGACACATTAAAAGCAGATCAGCTGGCATGTTCTTAATGAAGGTCCAGGTATAATTTCTCCAGTTGTGGTAAACCGTGAAGTCACTTATAAAGGGATTGGTACCCCCCTTGTAGTGGTATACAGTGGCATCGGGTGCATAAAGGGAATCCCATCCTGCGCTTCTGAGTCTGAGTGCCAGATCAAAGTCCTCATAGTATGCAAAGAAATCCTCATCAAAGTATTCAGCGTCGACCTCGACGTCTTCAAGGGCTTCTCTTCTGTAGAGACAGGCACCGGCACAGCAACCCAGGATTCTGGCCCTTTCATTGAAATTTTCAACTGGTTCATATGCGCCCCTGTTGAATCCAAGACCATTCAGGGAGTATTCAAGGCCGGCAGAGTCTATGAGTTTTCTGTTCTGTCCCCATATCATCCTGGCCTGCACACTCCCCACCCTCTCATCGTCTCCGGCCGCCAGTATAAGATTCTCTATAAAATCTGGAAGAACCTCCGTGTCATTATTGAGGCATACCACATACCTGCATTGGGGGTCATCAAGGGCTATCCTGATCCCCTGATTGTTTGATGCAGCGAACCCCAGATTTTCATGGTTTTCGATCAATATTATCCTGTCACCGAGGTATTCACTGAAGTTACTCTTTATAAAGTCCACTGAACCATCCGATGAACCGTTGTCAATGAAGACCACCCTGAAGTCTTCATAGGTCTGTCTGAGAAGAGACCTGAAATACACCTCGAGGAAGGATACCCCGTTGAGGTTGGGTGTTATGATGTAGGTTTCTGGCATATGATCACTTCTGAGATTTTTATGGTGTATTTTTCCGGGCTATTATGAAACTGTAGGTCCTTTCGACTTCATCAACAACCCTATCCCATATGAATTCTTCTTCAACCTTCTTACGGCCCTGAGATCCCATCCTGTCCCTCAGTTCATCATCAGAGATTAAAAGTTTTATTTTATCATGGAGGGCCTCCTTGTCACAGGGTTCAACCAGGAAACCGTTTTCACCGTCATCTATGACCTCAACAACTCCACCGGACCTGTAGGCCACAGCAGGCACACCACAGGCACCTGCTTCAGCAAGAACCATCCCGAAGCCCTCCCTGGTGGATGGAAGGACAAGCACCCTGGCCCCCCTGATCCTGGATATGACCTCAGGGTAGCTCAGGTTATGGTGGAATGTGACCGAGTCCCTGATGCCGCACTCATCGACCATGGCTTTCAGTCTGGCCCTCTCCACACCATCACCTATTATTTCGAGTCTGAGGTCAGGAAAGTCTATGACGAGTTTACTGAAGACCTCTATGAGGTGATCCACATGTTTATGGGGGGCGAGGCGTCCAACGAATATTATGTAGTTCCCGGTCGCCGGGGTGACAGAATCGATGAGTTCAGGGTCAACGCCGTTGGGGATGATGTGGATGCCATCGGGATTCCTCCCATGCAGTTCTGTGAGTGCTGAGGCCGTGCTGCGGCTAACGGTGATCACACCATCATAGGGGAGCCTCATGAGGACCCTCTCAAGGATTGTGGCTGTTTTTGAGGACTGCAGCCACTGGTCCCCATGGGCGGAACTCACATCATGGATGGTTGCAACCATTGGTGTTCCATGAATCCGGGAGGCAAGGAATGCTGGGAGGAGTGGAGCGTACGTCTGGGCGTCAATGATGTCATAGTCATGGGTCATCACCCACCTGAAGGCCGCCGCCATGAACCTGATGAAATCCAGGGGTCCCCTGAGAGGAGGTTTCCTTATTCTGGGGCCCAGGTGGTGCACCCTTACACCGCTGACCTCTTCATACTCACCGACTCCATGGATCCCCATTGATATCACATCAACAACATGACCCCTCTCAACGAGTCTCCTGGCAATTTCAAAGTATCTCCTCTCCCCTCCTCCATTGTAATGCGGTACAAAGAAATCTGAGACTATCAGTATTCTCATAGGACCCACTTTCCAGTATTCTGTTCAATCAGTTTCCATCCAGAATTTCATCAATTCCATCAATTTATATCTGATGTATGATATAATTAATAACATAGTGGGGCAGACATGCTGCGTCAGGTTCCTCCACAGAGGGGCATGATGTAAATCGGGGGGTGATGTAGGTGGGGGTTTTCCCATGAATCCAATGGCCATCATATCCATCACAGCCTTCGTGGTGGCCCTTGTATCGGGTGTGTACATATTCGTCAAGAACCCTGAAAGCCGCTTTAACAGGGCACTCCTCCTTTTCTCAGCACTGATAGCCTACCTTTCACTCACAGATTTCGGCCTTTACATTTCAGAGTCCTACATGATGGCCGACTTCTGGGTAAGGATGGGATTCCTCTGGCCCATTGTGGTCCCGGTCATACTGCACATGGTCCTGCTCTTCACGGGTAGAAGACCAACCATGCCACTCCTTGCAGTTATCTACGCACCTGCAGTGGTCATAGCGGCCCTTGAACTCACAACGGATCTTATAACCGCGGGGCCCACCATGACTTCATGGGGCTGGACCTTCAGTGCCGCGGAGAATTCGCTTCCCTACCAGATCTCAAATATCTGGGGATTCATCATAGCATCAGTCGCCATCATACTTGTGGCCCTGCACTGGAGGTCATCCCGGGGTTCAGATCGGACGCAGGCCCACTACCTCCTCACAGGCCTCATCTTACCTGTCCTGGCGGGCGTCCTGACGGATCTCGTCCTCCCTGCAGCTGCCATGGCTGTACCTTCACTCACAGATCCTTCAGCCGCACTCGGGGTTTCCATCATAGCCTATGGTGTTATGAGGTTCCGTTTACCAATCCTGAGCCCCTTAAACGCTGCCATGGATATTGTGAGGAACATGAACACCTTTCTTATAATCACAGATCTTGGGCTGAATATACACTACGTCAACCCGGCAACTGAGAGGCTAACAGGTCTTCGGGCAGTGGAATTCTCAGGCAGGAAGGTGACTGATCTCCTTAAATTCGATGAACTCAGCACAGGTTCCATCATGGAGTCCCGGCTCAGAGGTAAGGATGAATGGATCCCGGTCATCGTATCGGCGGGTCATGTGCATGGCTCAGGGGGTGAACATCTGGGCCTGCTCTTCACGGGTTCAGATATGCGGCCCATCCTGGAGATGGAGGAAAAGCTGAGGAGGAGGGAGGATCGTCTGGTGCTCCTGACAGAACACATGGCTGATGGTCTTGGAGAATTTGACAGGGACTTCAACTTCAGATACCTCAGCCCATCGGTGAAGAAGATAACAGGCTACGATCATGAAATGCTCATCGGCATGTCCGCCCTTGACTTCCTGGACTACCTGCACCCCGATGACACGGAGGATGTTAAGAAACTCATACTGACCCGGGGGGAAGGCCACAGGGCAACCTTCAGGATAAGGAGGCCCGATGGGAACTACAGGTGGGTGGAATACGTTGACAGACCAATCAGGACTGATGGTGATATCGAGGGCTACGTGTTCGGTTTGAGGGATATACATGAACATAAACTGGCAGAGGAGGCCCTGATCGTCAGCAAGGAGAAATTCAGGGAACTCTTCAGGAACATGAGGAGCGGCATAATTGCTGTTGAATCTGATGGAAAGGGATTCCGGGTTAAATCCATGAACCCGGCAGCCGAGAGGATGGAGGGCGTCTCCTGCGCCGCCATCCAGGGTATGGATCTTCAGGAGGCACTCCCTGAGATCTGGAACTCCCCCATCAGGAGGGCCCTCCAGGAGATCAGGGAGACCGGTGAGGCCATCCACTGCCCGGAGGTTGAATGTGGGGAGGGATGGTTTGATGTGCACCTCCACCAGCTATCAACCGGGGAGGTGGTCATCATCTGCACCGACATAACCCTCAGGAAGCAGTATGAGGATGAACTCAGAGCATCGCTCAGGGAGAAGGAGGCCCTCCTCAGGGAGGTGCACCACAGGGTCAAGAACAACTTCCAGGTAATATCCAGTCTCATAAATCTTCAGCTCGATGATGCTGAGGATCCAGCGCCCCTCAGGGACCTTCAGAGCAGGATCCAGTCCATGGCCCTCGTCCATGAACTGCTCTATGAGTCAGAGGATCTCACAAGCATTGACATGGGGCGCTACATAGAGAGGCTCACCTCCTCCATAGTTAACAGCCACCATAACGGGGAAATAGAAGTTGAGGCGGTGGTGGGTGACATAACACTTCCCCTTGAAACAGCCATCCCTCTGGGTCTCATCATCAATGAAATTGTCACCAACTCCTTCAAGCATGCCTTCACCTCCAGGGGAATGATAAGCGTAGAACTGGAGGAACATGGCGGTGAATTCACACTCACCATCGCAGATAATGGTGTGGGTCTTCCCCCTGATTTTATAATTGAAGATTCGGATTCCCTGGGCCTCAGGCTGGTGGCGGGCCTTGTGGATCAGATTGACGGGACCCTCGAGGTTTCCGGGGAGGATGGGACCAGGTTCAGGTTAACCTTTGGAGTTGTTCCTTACCGTCAGAGGGTCTGATGATCTGTGATTTGAGGGTATTCAGGTGGCTCTCAGAGGGTCTGATAATCATAAGCTGATGAGCAGGCACCGACTCTGATTCAGGGGTAATGGCAAAATTTAAGTTGTAATTACTGTATCATTTAACCATGGCGCTCACACCAAGAGGGGACGTCCTCAGGACAGTCATGGATTACCTTGAGAGGGAGTCCAGGGATTCTGTGGACAGAAGGAGGGACCTGTGGAGGTCAATCTCGGATAAATTCATAAGGACGGCTGATGGATCCTACACCCTGAAATCTGAGGCCGGAGAGGCGATGCACACCCGGGTGGGGGCCATAACAGAGGCCATTGAGAAATTTGTAAAACCCACGGTTTCAGGGATCAAAGACGATTTAAGGGTCCTGGACCTCTGCTCAGGTCTGGGATACAATACCGCAGCCCTCCTGGAGTTCACAGACGCATCCAGTGTAACGGTTGATATGGTGGAGATCTCAGCAGGGACCATGGCCACTGCCCTCATTGTACCATCCCCGAATCCAGCCCATAAAATCGTTAAGGGGGCTTATGAGGACTTCCTGTTATCTGAGGGATTACTGTCCCTCAGGACCTCACCTCCGGCACCCTCAGGCATCGAGCTGAGGGTCCACTGTGGGGATGCAAGGGCAGTGGTACCCCTTCTTGAGAGGGAATACTATGACGCCATATTTCTGGACGCATTCAGTCCAGGGGTGGCCCCTGAACTCTACACCGTCGAATTCATCTCACTCCTCGCAGGGGTCCTGAAGAAGAGGGGCGTACTTGCGACCTACACCTCCGCAGCCCCCATGAGGGCGGCCCTCATCGAAGCAGGATTCCATGTGGGCCAGGGACCTGTGTTCGGGAGAAAATCAGGGGGAACACTGGCCTCCCTGGACCCCCGGATGGTCAGAAAGCCCCTTGACTGGAGGGATGAACGCATGATAGCCCTCAGTGATGCAGGGATACCCTACAGGGACCCTGAATTATCTGCAGATGCCCTGGAAATAATGGGGAGACGGAGGGTCGAGAGGATGTCTGCGAGGGGCGTTACAAGGATATCATCAGCGGTTAAAACCCCACTCTACCTTGGTTCAGAGCAGGTAGAAGGGAGAACCGGGAGGCGCGTCCGGAGAAACCTCAGCAGAATAGGTATAGATGACCCTTCAGGTCCGGAGGCGCTATACATAATCTGCCCCCAGATGGATGAATGCATATGTGGCTGTGGGGAGGATAGACCAGCCAGCTCAAGGGATAGGGTCATATCCATGAGGAGGAGACTGATGGACCTGGTTAACCTGCGACACCTTGCTGATAAAGCAGGTTAGTATGTGATCCAGCCCTGCTTCCAGTGTTTCTGAGGCATGGATTATGTGGGAGGATTTTTAGGGTGCTGATTACATATTAATCAGTATCATCGTGGATATACACTGATCTGAGTACATGTTAATCAGTATAATTCTGCTTGATTCACTGATCAGCAGGTGAACACCCTGCTAATGACTTTATGGGAGGATTTCATGTTTGAAATAAAATCAAAGGACGGCCTCGGAAGGACGGGGATCCTTAAAACAGGGCATGGGACCGTAAGGACACCAGCGCTCATGCCTGTAATACATCCAGGTAAACAGACCATCGATGTTAAGGGCCCCGGAGCCGAGATTGTGATAACGAATGCATACATAATCTACAGAAACCCTGAACTGAGGGAGAAGGCTCTCAGTGATGGAGTTCACAGACTGATAGACTTCGACGGACCCATAATGACGGATTCAGGTTCATTTCAGCTATCAGAGTACGGGGACATTGAGGTCGAGAACCCTGAGATAATACGTTTCCAGGATGAGATAGGCACAGACATAGGCACATCACTGGACATACCAACACCACCGGGTGTTAGCCACAGGAGGGCCCTCGAGGAAGTTGAGGTCACCCTTGAGAGGGCCAGGGAGTCCATTGAGTACAGGGAGAGAATGATGCTCAATGCCGTTGTACAGGGTTCAACACACCCTGACCTGAGGAGGTACTGCGCATCACGCCTGGCCGAGCTACCGGTGGAGCTCCACCCCATCGGTGCTGTGGTGCCTCTCATGGAGTCCTACCGCTACAGGGAACTCGTCGACGCCGTACTTTCATCGGTATCTGAGCTCCCACCCTCAAGGCCAAGGCACCTCATGGGGGCCGGCCACCCAATGCTATTCGCCCTGGCAGTTTCAATGGGCTGCGACCTCTTTGATTCAGCGGCCTACATACTCTACGCAGAGGATGACCGCCTCCTCAGCACTGAGGGAACATACAAACTTGAGAACCTCCAGGAGATGCCATGTTCCTGCAGTGTCTGCACGGATTACACACCATCAGAGCTCATGGGGATGGACAGGGAGGAGCGGAGGAACCTGATAGCGGAACACAACCTGCATGTGAGCTTCGCAGAGATAAGGAAGGTCCGCCAGGCAATCCACGACGGAAACCTCATGGAACTGGTCGAAGAGCGCTGCAGGGCACACCCCCGCCTCCTTGAGGGGTACAGGCGCATGTCAGAGTACCTTGATCTCATTGAAAAATTTGAGCCCAGGTCCAAGAGGTCGGCCTTCTTCTACACAGGCCCAGAGTCACTGGGGCGCGTGGAGGTCCACAGACACCTTAAAAGGGTTAAGGAGCACCTCGGGGAAAGATTAGCCCTCGTGGCCCCATCAAGGAGGCCCTACTCATCCAGCCTCCCCGCCAGGATCGGGGGTTTCAGTTCACTGAGACCCCAGAGTGGGGGACCATGGAGGGTCGTGGTGGTGGACCTCCCCTTCGGTATAATCCCCCTGGAACTTGACCAGGTATACCCCCTGGCCCAGAGCGATGCCCCGGGTATAATGGACCTTGACGGGGAGGAGTTCCTTAGGGGCCTTGTCAGGGACCTCATGGATGGAGATGCAATAGTGGACGATGCCCTCTGCAGCGAACTTGGAATTGAACTCCCCTACAAGTACATGGGTGAAGTTGAAACCACCGTTGATGACCTGGACCGTGTGAGGATGGTGGCAGACTACCAGTTCGGTATGGGCGCTGGTGAACTCCTCTTCACCGATGATGTGAGGATTGAGAGGAGCCGCAACACGGGTAAGATAAGGCACATATATGCAGGGGATGAGCTCATCTGCACCATGAGGGCATCAGATGGTCTCCTGGTCCTCGGGGCAGAGGGGGCGGTCAGGCTCCACCAGGGAACAGACTACCCTGCCTGCAGGGTGGCAGTAAATGAGGAGTCTGAACCCTTTGCAAGGAAGGGTAAAAGTGTTTTTGCAAAGTTTATAATAGACTGCGACAATAATATAAGGGCCAACGATGAAGTTTTAATTGTTAATGCTGATGATGAACTTCTGGCCACAGGCAAGGCACTCCTCTGTGCTGAGGAGATGATGGACCTTAACCATGGCCAGGCAGTTAAAACCAGGAAAGGAGGATTTTAATTGATACCGGGTATGGGAATGAACCCCAAGCAGCTGAAACAGATGCAGAGGGCCATGAAGCAGATGGGAATGGATATGAAGGATCTTCGTGGCGTTGAAGAGGTTGTTATCAAACTCAAGAGGAAGGAGATCATAATAAAAAACCCCAAGGTCAATGTAATGGAGTTCATGGGACAGAAGACATACCAGGTGACTGGTAAGGCCCGTGAGAGGTCCCTTGAAGCTGAAATGGAGATACCCGAGGATGACATCGAACTGGTCATGAACCAGACCGGTGCAAGCAGGGAGGACGCCACAAGGGCCCTCCAGGAGACAGGGGGGGACCTTGCAGAGGCAATTATGAGGCTGAGCTGATGGTACTGATAGCCCATATCTCGGACCTCCATGTGGGCGCACCCAACTTCAAGGAGGACATACTCCTTGAGGCCATAAGACAGATCAACAAACTCAACCCCGATGCAACTGTCATAACTGGGGATCTCACAGATAACGGCTACTACCTTGAATTCCTTCAGGCAGCAGAGTACCTCAGCGACCTTAAGGGACCCCACATATTTGTACCAGGAAACCATGATGCCAGGCACGTGGGCAATGAGACCTTCGAGGATGTCTTCAGGTACCGCAGGGGAACCTTTGTGATGGACGGTCTCACCATTATAGGACTGGACAGCAGTGAACCCGACCTCGATTACGGGAAGATAGGGAGGTCCCAGCAGATCTGGATGGAGGATGAACTTGACAGGGCGTCCTCGAGGGGGCACATCAGGGTCATAGCTCTGCATCACCACATAATCCCTGTGCCCAAGACGGGACGTGAGAGGAACGTCCTTGCAGATGCAGGTGACATACTCCAGTCAATAATCAGTAAGGGCGCCGACCTGGTCATATCGGGCCACAAGCATGTCCCCCACGTCTGGAGGCTGGAGAACACCTTCTTTGTAACTGCCGGGACGGTCTCATCCCTTAAACTGAGGGGTAAAGATATTAACTCATATAATACATATTACATTGATGAGGATTCCATGAGAATAGTTCTCAATCAGGTGCAGGGAGAGAGCATTGAACTGGCATCCTGCAGCCTGTAAAATATCAGCTAAAGGTGGTTACTTGAGGGTAATTATAGATGCATCGAACGTGGCCCATTCAAGGAAGAACGATGAGGAGAAGCCATGCATAGATAACATACTGTCAGCGGCAGAGGAACTTGAGAAACTTGGCTACGAACCTGTTATAATCGCCGATGCATCCCTGCGACATGAGATAGATGATAAGGAGCAGTTCAGGAAGCTCCTGGAGGAGGGTAAATTCCAGCAGGTCCCCTCAGGTACCAGTGCCGATCACTTCATACTGAAGATGGCTGAGGAGGAGGATGCCAAGATACTCTCAAATGATGTTTTCAGGGACTACAAGGACGAATTCCAGGATATAAACAGCAGGAGAATACCCTACACCTTCAGGGAGGATAAGATTCTAATAGGGACCTCCGGGAAACCAAAGAAGGTCAAGAATATACTTCAGAAGATATGCAATGAGGCCCTCAGGGAATTTGAGAGGAAGAGGATCGACGCATATAAGGTTAAAAGGGGCAAGAAACTCAGCGGTATAGCCATAGCAAAGGAGGCAATAGACAGAATAAGCAGGAGCCAGGAGGAGGGTCTCGAACCCAGACTTGAGGGCATATTCATGAAGCTACCCCTCTTCGAAAGGTTCATGAGCATGGTTGAGGAGGTTGAGAGGACCAGCAACTACATAATATTCGTCCTTGTTCATCCAAAGGATTACCGTGATGCTGTGAAGTACGCCGGGAACATCGCAGTCACCGTCGGCGACAGGCTGAAACTGGAACACGCCCCCCTGGTGGCTGTCAGGAATGATCTCTTCCTCAAACCAGGCACCTTTGAGCTCAACATAATGTACTCGGAGGATGTCATGGAGGAGGCCCCCTACAATGTTAACATAACCATAAATGATCATGATTACAGGTTCGTTAAGAAGAACTCAAGGAACATAGCGAGCACCCTCGCGGCAAGGATAGGTTCATGGAGATTCCCCATAGTGTCTGTTAAACCAAGCATGCTCCTTGAGAAGCCAGGGGAGTTTGAGGTAGTCCTGGAGAAGGGAGGCAATGATTGATGGTCATGGATTATCTGCTGCGGAAGATACTGGGTTTCTTCCTGGGATACAGGGTCCTCAGCATAGGGACCAGGTACATGCCCACCAACAGTACAGAGCGTGAATACGTGGAAATGCTTAACTACACCAGAACAATGCTCATAGAGATTGAAAGGGCCCATATAAATACCAGCAACATATTCGATAACCTCACAAGGGAGCTGGGGACAGAGAACATACCGGGAAACAGGAAGTTCATTGAAATCAAACCCGCTGATGAGGAGGTCGACGAATACGCCCTCCTGAGTAACATAATAATGGGAAGTGACCGCTACCTCTACATTGAGATATTCAACGGCGGCCGGATAGTTGATGAATTTGTGGATATCATCGAGAATGAAAATGGAAAGATAATCGAGAAGAGCTCAAGTGAGGTGCTTGCCAGGTTCCTCTCCAAGAATGACGCCATAAGGGTTGCTATAAAAATCATAGGCGCTGGAAGCAGGAGAGGGATAAATGTGAGGGCCGCGGCGGGCATGACGGGCGCTGCAGCCATCGAAAGGGCCATAAACCTCAACAGGGAGATAGGGGAGGTCCCGGGTGTCGGGTTCACAAAGCTTGGAGGGGAATTTGCCATAATATTTACAGGTGAATTTGAAACCCCCACCGGAGCGCCTTCCTACCGTGACAACTACCTCTTCACCGACATGATCGACTCCACAGCATTCATAGAGAGGTATGGCCGTGACAGCCTCGTTGAGATAATGAATGACATAAAGGCCTACATGGAGAACGACTGCAAGGGGAAGATTGAGGGTTACCGTGAGGGTGGAGACGACCTCATAGCCAACTTCCCAACCAAGGACATGGCCCTCCGGGCAGGTATAGATTCTGCATGGCATGCAATGGATAACGGCGCAAATATAAGGGTCGGGATAGGCCGCACAAGGAGGGAGGCCGGTGAGAGGGCCCAGCTGGCAGATAAGATAATGCTCTGGAACCCCACATCCATCATGGTATTCGATGTTGCAGATGGCCTCTACGGGTACTTCATACCCTCACCCTTCACAAGGTCAGTCATAGATTTCTTCATGAACAGGAAGTCTGTGGCCTTCCTCGTGTTTATCTTTGTCTTCGTTGCAACCTTCCTCGGGTGGAACATGGGTCACTGGGAGTTTGGCATCGTCGCAATCCTGCTTGCTGTTATCTATGGCGCCACGGCATGAAAAGAAATCTATTTAAGGATAATTCAAGATAATATTAAGGGGAATTGAAATGAGACCTGAAACCGAGGCTAAAATCATTGTTAGCTTCCTGATTTCCCTTATAGCCTTTGGGTGCGGGTCAGGCCTGGGCATTGCAATCGGTCTTTCCGGCGGAGACATCACATCTGTTGATATTAATAATACATCGTCCACTGATAATGTCCAGCTGACCCCCAGCAGCACCAACCACCTTCCCCTTAACGGTATAAAGGAGCAGGGAAGGGAGGTAGCTGAGAACGGCAATGGGGAAGTCAACGTTGTTAACAACCAGGGGTCCTCCAACAACACCACCTACTGATGGGAGACGACCCCAGCGAACTTTTTTTACGGGAGAGTGTATACAATGGAACTGAGATTTATAAGGGGTGGTGTCTGCGCTGTTGACGGAGTCCTCGCTGCCGGCTGCCGTGAGGGCAAATATGGTGTTGGACTGATCATCAACAGGGGTTCAACCGCAGCCGCGGTCTTCACCTCAAACAGGGTTCGAGCAGAACCAGTTAAACTCACAGAGCGCGTAATTGCAGATGGAAGTATATCAGCCATCGTGGCAAACAGCGGGAACGCCAACTGCTTCACAGGCAGGGAAGGAATGGATGACGCCAGGAGGATGGCCAGAAAAGTGGCAGAGTCCCTCTCCATGGATGAAAGTGAGGTTGCAGTGGCTTCAACAGGCGTTATAGGAAGAAGGATGCCCATTGATAAAATAGAGTTCCTCATCCAGAGTGCTGCAGCTCAACTGGAAAACTCAGAGGCGGCATCGGGGGCTCTTGCAGAGGCGATAATGACCACCGACACCTTCCCCAAGGAGGTGGCAGTTGAGTTTGAACTTGAAACAGGCGAAAAGGCGCGTATAGGTGCTGTTGCCAAGGGCTCCGGGATGATAGCCCCCAACATGGCCACAATGCTCTCATTCATAACAACCGATGTCGATGCATCGTCTTCTGAACTGACGGAGGCCCTCAGGGTGGCAGTTGATGAGAGCTTCAACATGCTCATAGTGGATGGTGATGAGAGCACCAATGACATGGTCATAATATCCTCAACCAGGACCTCAGGAAGGATAGATTCAAACTTCAGGGAGGCTCTCGTTGCTGTGTGCAGGGAACTCGCCCGTATGATGGCCCGGGACGGTGAGGGGGCCACCAAGTCCTTCCAGGTGGATGTTGTAAATGCAGGGACACATGAGGATGCAAAAATGGCTGCAAGGGCCATAGCAGGTTCATCCCTTGTTAAAACAGCCATATTTGGAGCCGACCCCAACTGGGGGCGTATAGTTGCAGCTGCAGGCTACTCTGGAGCAGAGTTTGACCCTGAGGAGATAAGCGTCACCCTTGAGTCTGATTCAGAATCCGTGGTAATAGTTGACCATGGTGATATCCTGGCATTTGAGGGTACAGAGGAACTTGAAACTGCTGAGAGGGTCATGACCAGCAAGGAGATAAGGATAATCGTTGACCTGGCTGCTGGAGATGAATCAGCCACTGCCTATGGCTGCGACCTCACCTATGATTATGTAAGGATAAATGCAGAGTATACCACATGACTGGCTGAAGGTGTTTTTATGAAAACAGTTAACATCCTCGTTGAGGCACTGCCCTACATAAAGAAGTTTCACAGAAAGAAGATCATGATCAAGTATGGTGGCCATGCCATGATAGACGAGGCCGCCATGGACTCGACCGCCCGGGATACGGTCCTGCTCAAGTATGTGGGTATGGAACCCGTCGTGGTCCATGGAGGAGGACCCGAAATTTCCCGTGCAATGAACAAGATGGGTAAGGAGCCGAAGTTCATTGAGGGCCTCAGGGTGACTGATGAGGAGACCATGGAGATAGTGAAGATGGTCCTCGTTGGTAAGATAAACACCAGCATAGTCTCAAAGATATGCTACCATGGCGGGAGGGCCATAGGATTATCAGGTAAGGACAGCAACCTCCTCCTTGCAAGGAAGAGGGCGCCCCACGTTGTGAGGGACGATGAGACCGGTGAGAGGAGGGAGATAGACCTGGGCCTTGTGGGTGAGATAGAGTCCGTTGACCCCGGCATAATCAACATGCTAACAGATAACAATTACATACCCGTTATATCACCCATAGGGGTTGACAGGGATGCAAATACACTTAACCTCAACGCAGATACCGTTGCTGGTGAGGTTGCAGCGGGTATAGGGGCTGAAAAACTCATAGTACTGACAGACGTCCCGGGGATACTCGAGGACCCTTCAGACCCTGATACCCTCATAAGGCGGATAAGTGTTGACGAGCTCAGTGACCTTGTAAAGAGCGGCATAGTGGAGGGTGGCATGCTCCCCAAGACCCTCACCTGCATACAGGCAATCAATGATGGGGTGTCCTCTGCCCACATAATCGATGGAAGGGTTGAGCACTCACTGCTCCTTGAAATCTTCACAAAGAAGGGAATAGGGACCATGATAACAGAGTGAATGCCTGTTATACTGTTTCAGTGAATGGAGTAGTTAGCAGAGTTAATTGTTTTATGTCGCGGTGCTGATAGAAGCTGGCTCTTGACCTGAAACTACTCCCCTTTTACTATTTCCTCTTTTATGGCCTCTGCCATCTCCATGGTACTGGCAGTACCCCCAAGGTCCGGTGTCATGATACCCCTCATGAGGGTTTTTTGGAGTGCTTTTTCTATTTTTTGGGCTTCTTGTTTTTTGTTGAGGTGTTTTAGCATTAGTGTGGTTGTTAGTATCATGGCTGTGGGGTTGGCTATGTTTTTTCCTGCGATTTGGGGTGCTGATCCGTGTACTGGTTCGAATAGTGCGTTTTTTTCTCCTATGTTTGCTGATGGTGC
>NZ_QREL01000004.1:0-112145 GCF_003385755.1 Methanothermobacter defluvii
GATCTCAGTAGTTAAGTCCTGCTGCGTTGTGGGTGTGTACTGCGGTTTTTTGCTGTGGGAAGCCCACTTCACTGCCAGACCACCCTCATACTCATCACTTTCATCACTCTCATAAATGGCATGGCGGTCATGGCGTGGGGGTTATACCTGATCTCGTTTCGATCTCAGTAGTTAAGTCCTGCTGCGTTGTGGGTGTGTACTGCGGTTTTTTGCTGTGGGAAGCCCACTTCACTGCCAGCCACTCAATCTCAAAAAAATTATATGCATTAATTTTCATAGAATTCAATGTCACATCTTAACGACCGGTGCCACAGGTCCTTCTATGATGTGGGCTGATGCCTCATATGATTAGAAGAAACCCAGCATCGGACAGACTGCCTGCTTCGAGGGTTGCTCGGGGAGGGAAGGGTAATCTACCTGTGAACCCGTAGAGTTAGTACGCAGGCAAAATTTCTATTAACTTTCCCATAGATCCTCAAAATCATCGAACTGCTCGTTGATCCAGTGGTAGATTGTTCTTTTAAGGACCCTTGACTTAAGACCTTCTGAAAGCTTCTTCCTTTTCCCGGGACTCATTTTCATGGCACTGTAAATCGCATCCGCAGTTTCCTTTATATCAAAGGGGTTTACACCTATTACATGCTCAGCAAGTTCATCATAGCATCCAGCCCTTTCTGAGAGTATCAGGGTACCATCTTCTCTATTGATAATCGCAGCCTCCTTTGGCACGATGTTCATACCATCTGCAATGGGATTTACAATCAAGCAGTCATAGTTCTTGAAGGCGGCTGCAACAAGTTCGTAGTCGGCACGGTAAATGTATTCAATGGGTTTCCATTCATCTGTACCATATTTCTCGTTGATCTCATCTACAGTATCTTTGACATCCTCAGAGTAATTCCTGTATTCTCTTATCTGCTGTCTTGTTGGTTTACCGGTTGCAAGAAACTTTACCTTTCCATGAAATTCTGGATGGTCCCTCAAAAATAATTCATAGGCCCGGAAACCACGTATTATGTTTTTGCTGAGATCAGCCCTATCTGTGCGGTATATGAGAAACATGTTCCCCTTTAATTTCCGAACAAATTCATCCTTTTCCATGAAGGTGGGGGAGCTGACGGTCCTTTCCATGCTTTCAGGGTCAACAGATATGGGATAACTTTTAACAAGGGTTTTTTCATCCCCGTTCCTCACGATACCTCTGTCCCTGTCAACCTCATAACCAAGGTCCTCACAGCACTCAAAGAAATTGGCGCAGTATCTCTCTATATGGAAGCCGAGGATGGTATTTGATAGAAGGCCTCCTATTATGTCAGCCCTCATCCTTTCAGGAAGTATATTGAAGTAATCCCTTTGTGGCCAGGGTATATGTATGAAGTGACTTAAAAAGACGTCACCAATTTCCTTTTTTATGAAGAAAGGACATAAATAAAGATGATAATCCTGTAACATAATCAGGGAATCCTTTTCATTTCTCTCAATTTCAGATATCACCTTATCCCCAAATTTTTTATTGACATGGACATACCCATCTTCCCAGGCACGGTAAACTTTATCATCTATCTGAGGATCGTAGGGAGTATTCCACATGTAGTGCTGGACGAACCAGAGAAGAGGATTGCTTATAATGCTGTAGTATGACTCATATCGCTCACGATCCACTATAACGAATGAAACCGTGAATCTGGGATCATCTTCAGGGAGTGGAACCCTGTTCTCAGGGTACCTTGAGGCGACCCTTGCATCCTCAACTGTCATTGCACTTGAAATCCAGACACCACTGAACCTTTCAACAAGGGGCAGCAGTGTTGAGACAAGGCCACCGGCACCCCTCTTCATAACAGTTTCATCATTTTCCTTGAAGAATTCCACAGGCCCCCTGTTGGATACAATAACAGGGTTCTTATCTTCAAGAAACCTCATGGCACGTTTCTGAAGCTCACTCACCATACAGATCACTCATTTCTTTCTTTATAAGATCTATCATATCACGTGATCTTTTCTGGGTTTCCTCCGGGGATTCTGATTCAATATAAACCCTCAGAACGGGTTCAAATCTTGAGGGCCTTATAAGAATAACTCCCACCCGGTCCTCAACCCGTATACCATCAATAAGTTCAGGATCACTTTCCTGAAACTGCTCCAGCAGTCTCTCAATAACAGTATCCTTAAACTCGTTCGGACATTCGACACTGAATTCAACCCTGCTGTACTTACCTATCTCAGATGCGAGGCTGTGGAGTGTCCTGTTCTCCTCTGTAATGATTTCGAGCATCTTTAAAAGTGCGAAGGTGGCGTCATAGCAGCACTGAAATTCAGGGAATATGTACATTCCAGGTTCATCACCGCCAAAAACAGCATTGTTTGTGTGAACCTCATTGAGAACGTTGTTAACAGATGTCCTTATGAGACGTCCTCTGCTAACCCTCTCCAGGGATTTTGATGCAACCACAGAGGACACCACTGGCCCATCCCCCCTTGAAAGGTAATGCCCTGCAAATATTGATAGAACAGTCTGATCCCTTAGGAGCTGTCCCCTCTCATCTATAAAGAAGATAGTATCCCGGTCATTGTCCAGTATAACCCCCATGTCTGCACCCACGGCCTTAACAACATCTGAAATCATGGCTATGCTGGATGGATTTGCGATGGGAAAGTTTTTACCAAAGAGGGATCCCCTGAATGTGATGTTGATGGTCTGACACCCAAGCTGGTTGAGTATCTCACCTTCAACGTTATGGGGGGAGCCCTCATCGCATCCAAGCACAACCATGAACTCCCTTTCACTAACAGAGGGGGCTATGAACTCAAGAACAGATCTAACATAGGATTCAAGATAATTATCAACATACATCAGCTTTCCAAGTTCCTCATATTCCGCATAGAGGGTGGGACGCTGTTCAAGGGGTATTTCATGGTTGCTGAGAAGTTTGATGTTTATTTCATCTGCACGGAGTGGTGAACGGGAAACGTTTATCATGAGATGGGTATCGAAACTCTTCATGTGGTGGTGTATAACCGGAACTGTGGCCACACCGAAATCGATTACATCCACACCTGCAGCCATCAATCCCGTCCCGATGGCCCTCTTTATAAGTTGAGATGGGGTGTGGGCATCCCGTCCTATGAGGACGCGTTTGCAGCTCACATAGTCCCCAATCAGCATCCCGAGGTTGAGTGCAAACTGACAGTCTATATCCCGGTTAACGGAACCCCTTATATCCTGTACATACCGTGCCATGCGAATCACTCAGGTACCAGCGGATAGTCTGAGTCCACAAGGGAGCCAGATAATATCCTGAGACGGTTACTGACGCTGCAGTGAGATCTGATAACGGTGGAGGGACCTATAAATGCCCCGCGACCAATTATTGCGCATCTGTCAATTGCACATCCTGCTCCTATTTCACAGTCTTCATCTACAACACAGTTTAGAAGCTGAGAACCTCTTCCAATCACACAGCCATCACGAATAACAGACCCCCTTATAAAGCTGTTCTCCCCCACGTTAACACAGGGTCCAATCACGGTGTTTTTACCTATGTATGCACCATCATCTACCCTTGAACCATCCCCGAGTACAGCTGGTCCCACAATACGGACCCTGTCACCGATAACGACATCCCTCCCGATCCATATCTTTCCAAATCTACCGGGCACCTCCTCAGCTATCTCACCATCAGGTTCAGGAGTCACCGTTCCATTCAAGACATCATGATTGGCCCTTAAGAATGTGTTGGGTTTGCCGGCATCATTCCAGTATCCGTCGAAAAGGAATCCATACATCCCGGCATCCTTCTCTATCAGAACAGGGAAAATATCGGCTGAAAAGTCAGAGCTTCCCTGGGGGATGTGTTCAAGGACCTCCGGTTCCATCACATATATGCCAGCATTGGCGATTTTGCTGAAGACCTCTTCGGGGCGCGGTTTCTCATGGAATCGTTTTATCTTCCCATCATCATCGAGAACCGCTATTCCATAATGTGAGGGATCTTCAACTGGTGTGAGCGCCACTGTGACAAGTGCCTTCTTTTTTCTGTGGAATTTTACCATTTCTCGCAGATCAAGATCAAAGATTACATCGCCACTGAGTACAATGAAGGTTTCATTTATTTCACTGGCGGCGGCCTTCACACCTCCAGCAGTTCCAAGTGGCTTCTTTTCGACTGAGAATCTAAAGTCAATCTCAGGGTACTCTGCGAGAACGTGGGATCTTATCTGATCTTTAAGGTACCCAAGGGTCATCACAACCTTACTGTAACCAGAATCAAGAACCCTATGGATTATGTAATCGATGATTGGCCTGTTTGCAACAGGTACAAGTGGTTTTGGCCTTGAGAATGTTAAGGGTCTTATTCTTGTACCCTTTCCCCCCGCCATGACAACAACAGATGTCATGAACAATATTTATGTCATACCGAGCTAATAAGTATTTTTTTCCAGCGAATATGCAATTACATTATAATAACCAGAACTATTTTAGGAGCCATCTGAAAAATCTAAGAACTTCGGATACGCCATAGACAAAAAATCGAGCGCTGTTCTTTACCTCAGGAGGTATTTCCTTTGATAATACAAGGATGGGGACGTTTTTCATGCCTCTCTCTGATTCAAGTTTTCTGATTTCTCTGAAGGCATCAGCATCTGTTATATCATCTCCAAGGTACACTGCGGATGACACATCAGAATCATCCAGTATCTTCCTCACTATGAATCCCTTGTTGTAATGAAGGGGTGGCTTGAGTTCCACAAGCATTCTTCCATGGTCCACCTTAAGCCCCTTTGATTCAGGTATCTCCTGCAGGTTTTTGAGTATCCTTTCGCGTGACAGCTCAGGGTCAGTGCACTGACGGTAATGTATGGAATAACAGATGCCCTTATCCTCGAAGATGACGTTCTCTTCATCTATCTTATCCCTCAGTTCAAGGGCACATTTTTTTATTAAAGGGATGTATTCTTCAACCTCACTGAAGCGCTGATAATTACCATTTATTATATACTCAAGGCCGTGGTTTCCAACATAAACTGCACCGGGAACCCCAACCATGCGGAGTGCCTCACGGACCGGCCTTCCACTTATAAATGCCAGGACTCTGTATCTTGATGCGAGGTCCCTCAGCACATCCCTCATTTCATCATCTACACGGGCTTCTTCAGGTGTCGGTGCTATTTCACTTATGGTTCCATCGATGTCTGTAATTATCGCTGTTTTCCTGCCATCCATCAGAAACTTCAGTTCATCCAGAAAATCAAATAGATAATCAGGCATCCAGGACACCCTTAATTCTATCAAAGATTATGTAGGGATCACTCCCAATAACAGCACTACCAAAGAGTTCCATTCCACCTATATCAGAGGACTTCGAGGCTATGTTTCCCCTGTCAACGATCCTTATAATGCCCGGAATATTCATATCCCGGTTGAATGGGTGCATCGAGAGGTTAAAGCTGTGAACTCTAGCTTCATCTATGAGGCACCTCAAAATTTTAAAGAGGCACCTCTGGAGTTCACTGTCCCTGTCAAATTCACTTTTAAATGTTATGTTAATTTCCCTTTCCTTCACAGGCGTGATACTCGCATATACGGATAAACCACCGTATTCAGCCCCCAGCCCGATGGCACTATGCACCCGGAAGACATCGTCATGATAGGATGAACCATAGGTTTTAAGGTACCTTCTGGAGACTTCCTCAAGGAATGAAACCTTTCCATAGGGCCTCTCCCCGAGTAGAAGCTGCATATGTCCATGTATCTGTGATGCGCCGGCACGCGGCATACAGTTCCATACTATAAATGGAAAACGGAATCCTGAGGATTTTTCTGCCATTTTAAACCATTTTGAAGCCGTTGAGAGGTAATCTGAAAGTTCTTCGAAGCTAAAATCAAGGGGATTATGTTTTCTGAAAATTAAAAGGCCACTCCATGCGTCATATTTTGCGATGTTTGACGCTGTGATGGAGTGTTGGCCCCTTACACGCCCAAAATCATCTTCAGGGGTATACAGTTCCGGCATGCAGAAATCACACAGGGCATCGTCCCTGAGCAACTCCCTCAGGATTTTTTTAGCACTCCCACGATCCATAACAGGTTTCTTTAGACGAAATGAATTAAATAGTGCGCCTTCACCGGTCCAGCGGTTGTAAACCCTTATAATCTCCTGTTCTTTCACGGATTCAACAAAGTTTTTATCAAATCTCTCTTCAAGTCCCCCAGTCACCTTAAGGGATCCCTGTGAGCACCCCACTTCATATATCCGGTTAAAGGTTTCATAGATGGCCGGATCCTCACCTTTAAGAGTCCGTATATATCCTTCAAGATATTCAATCATAATGTGGGTTATTGTTCTTCTGCTTTATCTGTTTTCTGAAACTTTTCAAGTATCCTCCCATAGACAATCCTCTCATCATCAGAGGATTTCTCATAGATCATCCTTATTATAAGTTCAGGGGTGCTCCTTGCAAGGTAGTTTATGCGGGGTGTTCTATCAACTATTAAATTGTAGTCATCATCGAGGCCCCTCGCCTCAATACCATCGACCCTGACATCAACATACTTCATTATTTCACGGGCCATGTGGGTAACGATGACCGCAAGGGAACTGGACTCCCCTATGAACTCTATGAATGTTGCTATGATCTTCACGGCAGCTTCAAGTTCTGTGATGGCCTCAAGCTCATCAAGGAGGATAAGCTTTGAATTTTCACTTGTGGTGACCGGGGTGAAGGTCCTTATGAATGATTCAAATGCACCCGCATCCAGTGACCTCTTCTTTGAGATGAAGTAAACCTCATCAACAATCCTGACACGTGCCTCAAGGGCACAGACAGGCAGACCCATCTGGGCCATTATGGTGACCTGGGCCAGTGTCTCAAGGAGGGTTGTTTTACCCCCACTGTTGGCCCCGGTCAGGAGCACCACATTGTCAGGGTCACCGATGCGATAATCAACACGCTGAGGTTTCCCGGATCCCACAAGGTTAAGGTGAAGGGCCCCCCTTAGACTTATTTCATCGCCGAACTCCGGTTCGGTTAGTTCATATTCATGGGCAAAGAGTCCGAGGGCGAGGCGGTAGTCAAATTCCATTATATCCCTTATTTCACCTTCGACTGCTCCCCTCAGTTCATCCAGTCTGGTGGCAGCATCAACCTTAACCTCGAATTCCCTGAGATTCCTTGAAGCCGCCTCAAGCCTCTTAACCCTTTCAACCTCTCTCTGGTCAATCTTGAGGGGATATGATTTTATGAAGGGGTCAAATTCGACACCGCTTCGCTTTCTTATCATGCTGCGCGCCTCAGAGAGGACATCATCAAATATCCTTTCAAGTTTGGCTGTCATACCCTGGTTCAGGAGGGTGAGTACCTCATCACCGCTGAGGTCGATGTCCTTTATGAGGTCCCTGAGCTTCATATCGGCCCAGGCTTTGACTGAATTCACGACTTCATCGATGTCAACCTCCTCATCACCGGCAGCCTGAAGCTCATCCATTATCTCAACGACCTCATGGAGGCAGGTCTCCATTCCAAGTATCCTCTTAATCTCAAGGGCGTTGCGAAAGAGTTCAAGGTTTTTTCTGAAGTAATTGAGGACACATTCAGGCACAATTTCGTGTTTATCTGAATCAGCGGTCACCATTATGGTGCTGAATGTATCCTCAAGTTCAAGCATTCCCTCAGAGTAGACATAGATTATGAGTTCATATTCATCCAGTTCACCAGGGTCCGGATTGAGAATAACAGGATGGTAACGGTTGAGTCCCATGTCTATGAGGAGGTCGTAGTCCTCCCGTGTCTCCACCAGGATGGCCTTCGATGGATTGAAGTTTATGGGCGGGTCCCGGGGTCTGTCTATATTACTGAGAAGTCCCCGAAGTTTCTCAACAGGAAGTTCCTCCACCATCTTCTTCGCTTCCATGACCATTCTTATATGTTCCCTCATGGAAGCGGTGTCTGTGGTGGGATGAAGCAGCATTATACGGTTACGGGCGTAGTCTGTATGGGCATATGACATCATTAATTCGAGTATATCGCGGTATATCTGAAATGCCTTCTCTGTTTTTAAAAATGATGGTAATGGGTTTCCGAGGAGTTTGTTGGCTATTTCAATGGCCCTGCGCTGACTTATACCCTCAATTGCCACAAGCCGATCAATCTCAAGGTTTTTAACTGCCCTGAGGAGTTCATCCTCCCCACCAAATTCATCTATTATCTTCCTGGCCAGTCTCTCCCCTATTCCACCGACCTCTGTAAGGCTTGCCCCCACTGAATCTCTGGAATTCATCAACCCAACTATACATTTCCCTGGATATATATGGATTCAGAGTGCGTGTGGAAAGTATTCTCTGTTGAAGAGGTTACTCCCAGATTTTACTTCAGAAAGAGTGGGGATATTAGGTGCAATAATTCACATCGAAGGTCGCTGCTGATGGGTATGGCAGTTATACTACTCCATGAGGCCATACCTGAAGTGTGATGCTGTTATCCCGTATTCAGCATCCCCCACAATTCTTTTCTTAATATCACCTATCCTTTCAGGGGTTTCAAGGGCATCAATGTATGATTCAACAAGTTCTCCTGTTCTTTCGGGTGACTGGATGCGGCAGTCAATGGAGAAATTCCTGAAACCCCATTCCATCAGTGATGGAAGGAAATCTATGAGACAGGTCTCCTTTGAGTTCATGATGGTGGTTTCACAGCCCATCAGCTGGTTTAATGGGAATATGGCCCCTCTGCTATCCTTTAAAGCCCAGCTGGACTTCGATCTGGTGCTGAACCTAGGGGGGACCAGCCTCCAGGGGTTGTCCCTCGTCACCATTGCGGTGAGGTTACCGTGAACCGGAATCTCAATGTTACCCTCCATGCCCCTGAGATCCTCACTGGATAGCTCCGGTGAAGCCGTGAGCATGTGGAAACTCTCTGACATCAGCATGGCGGATATGCTATTGTATATGTTGAGGGCGGAGGATCCATATATCCTCACATCACCATCTATTAAGCCGGGAATCCCGCATCCACCCACCATGATGTTGAGGCGCATTTCATCTTCAATTTTGAGCAGTCTCCTTAGAAGCCAGTCATGGGTTATATCAGGCCACTTCCATACGAATTCAGCATCGTATCCCGATGCAATGTCACTGGCTTCCCTGAGGATTGATCTGACATCATTCCAGTCACATTCCCTGAAGTCAGTGTGGATCTGGGGTTCGAAGTACACCCTCCCGGCCCCCGCCATCAGGGCCATCTCAAGGGATGGGAGGTCCTCAACATATGCTGAGATGCAGGGACTCCCATCTCCACCCCATGCTGCAGACCTCCTGCCGAAACCCTCTGAAACCTTCTCAGACGATTTCTTCTCCTTAACCTTCCCTGATCTCTTTTCATCAATTATTCTCTTCTCAACTCTACCGAGAAGCTCCCTCCGGAGGGCATTGAGGCCACTGATGGGATGGAAAAGTCCTCCAGGGTATCTGAATTCCGCAAAACTTAATCTGAAGGGTTTATCACCGGCTTTTAGAAGCTGCTCTCTGATTGTGTCGGATGCAAGGGGTCTCCTGAGGGCCCTCTCGAACTTCGTTTCAATGGATTCCCTCAGAGTCCTTCCATCCATTGACCATTCCGCTGTGAGATGAACTTCACCGTCCTCCGTTGCAATGAAACGGAGCTCAACGTCCCAGAGGTGGGGTGGATGGGAATTCCTGAGCTTTTCAGTGAATTTCTGGAGTTCCCTTCGTCCTGTGAGATAGACCCTGCTACCCGGCGTGACAGGTTTTGAGGGAATCGATAGAATACCCCCATCAAGCAGGTGGTCACCGAGGCGGATCCCCATGCCATTTCCCTGGAAGAAGAGGCCATCACCCCTTCGGGGCACGGTCTCTGAGGTCAGCCTTATGAGGACCCTCCCCCCTGAGTACTTCTCAACGTATCCAATGGGAAGGCCACGGTCACCAGGGTATTCACGGCCCATGAAGTCCTCGCCGACCAGGTGGCCCCCGGTAAGGGTCCTGTTGAATGTCAGCTTCAGCCTTTCAAACTCCTTCATGGAGGGTCTCCAGCCACCCTTTTTTATCTCATCAAGGGCCCTCCGGTATACACTGACTGTTGTGGCGACGTACTCGGCTGACCTCATCCGGCCCTCTATCTTGAGTGACCTGACACCGGCATCCACGAGTGTGTCAAGGTGCATGTAGGCTGAGAGGTCCCTGGTAGATAGGAGGTACTTCCAGGGGAGGTTAACAACCCTCCTTTCGGGTTTGAGCTGGATGAGTTCATACTTCTTTCTGCATGGCTGGGCGCACCGGCCCCTGTTACCGCTTCTACCCCCTATGAATGATGAGAGCAGACACTGTCCAGAGTAGCTGTAGCAGAGGGCTCCATGTACAAATACCTCGATATCCACCCCTGCCTTTGAGGTTATATCCCTGATCTCATCAACTGAGAGCTCCCTCGCAAGTATGACTCTCTCAAGACCCATTTCCTCCGCCCATCTGATCCCGGCCATGTTGTGGATGGTCATCTGGGTTGAGGCATGGAGGGGGATGTCGATGGAGAGTTCCTCCCTGAGAAAGAGCAGGGCAGGGTCCTGTATGATCACCGCATCTGCCCCCGCTGCATGCAGTTCCTGGAGGTAATCCGATACCCTCGGGATCTCCGAGTCCCTTATGAGTGTGTTGAGGGTTACGTAGACCCTTCTGTCATGGAGGTGAGCGTAGTCCACGGCTTCCCGGATTTCCCTGAGGCTGAAATTCTCTGCATAGTACCTTGCACCAAAGTCCTTCCCTGAGAGGTAAACCGCATCGGCCCCGGCATTGAGGGCCACCCTGAATGTATCAGGGGAACCAGCAGGTGCAAGGAGTTCAGGTATCTCCAACTGAAATTTCCTCCGGTTAAAATCAGATTTATTTAATCTCCTCGAGGACTTCTGTGACTATTTTAAGGAATTTTTCCACCAGAGCCCTGTTACGTTCCTCACTGGCCTTCAAACGATCCTCTTCCATTTTCCTGTGAATTGCGAGGGCGTATATGTCTGCAAGGCGCTGGAGTAGTTCCAGGTCGCCCTCATCATAGCCTCCTTCCTTCCCTGAGACCATCAATATGCCCACCAGTTCATCCCTGAGGACTGCCGGAACCGCAATCAGGTTGCTGATCTCCACGTGGTCCTCGGGGACACCACTGTAGCGTGGATCAGAGGAGGGGTCATTTAGAAGAATGGCCTCCTTCTCTCTCATTATCCACTCAATTAAACCGCCCAGTTTTAATGAATCTGTATCGAGGTGACACTCCCTTCTGACGTTCTCTGTGAGGGTATAATTCTTCAACGTGCCTGATTCAATGAAACCCGCAAGGCAGTATCTGCTCTCAGTGAGGGCCTCTGCCTTCCTGGTTATGCTATCTGAAATCTCCTCAAGTGACATTGATGCAAGTAACTGTTTTGAGAGGTCTGCGAGTTCCTGGTTTATGAGGGTCTCCCTTTCAAGGGCCCTTCTTGCAGTCTCCTTTTCGGTGACGTCCCGGTGTATTCCCACAACCCCTGTGATATTGCCCTCAAAGTCCCGGAGGGGCGAGAGGGTTGTTTCGAAGTAGAATTTGTCATGGGGTGCCCATGTCCATTCATAGGTCACAGCTTCCCCCTTGAGGGCCCTTCCGATCATCTCATGGTGGACCTCATCCCCGAAGACCTCCACAAGTCCTTTTCCCAGAACATCATCGGCTTCAAGGCCGTATCCTGCAAGGGGTCCTGGGGATACCATCGTTAACAGGCCTTCACTGTCTGCTGTGAACAGTATATCCTGAACCGATGAGAGTATTGCCCTGAAGAGTTCATCGTTCTCAGCCAGTCTACGCTCAAGTTCATGTTTGTAGAGGGCCACCTCAATGACGCTGTGGAGTTCACGGTCCTCGAAGGGCTTTATTATGTAACCGAAGGGTCCTGTTACCTTGGCCCTCCTGAGGGTTTCCTCGTCTGAATATGCTGTTATGTAGACTATGGGGACCTTCATCCGCTTATTTATCTCTTCAGCAGCTTCTATACCGTCCATTTCACCTTTTAGGACTATATCCATCAGTATGATGTCTGGCCTTGTTTTTTCGGCCATTTCAACGGCCTTTTCACCTGAGGAGACGGTGGCTGTAACCTCGTATCCAAGTGATTGAAGGCGCTGGCTGATATCAATGGCAACTATGCTCTCATCCTCAACCACCATAACCTTAGCTCTAGACATGGTCCACCTCAATTATCACTAAAATAATCCTAAATAATTCTGTGTCTGAAGCATTATAAAGTTATGTCCTCCAGCGGAGGAGAAGATCTTTTCCCGGCTTTTGATAGATTAACCACGATCCTCGGTAGGGGAAGATTTTTTTACTCTTCCTGATAGATTAACCACCATGTACATATGCTTTGAGGGAATCGATGGTTCCGGTAAGACAACTCATGCCGCCCTGACGGCCAGCTGGCTTAGGGAAAACGGTTACATGGTCCATGAGGTGAGGGAACCAACCGATTCTAATATCGGCAGCCTTATAAGGAGCATGCTTTCAAGTCCAGATGCCCGGACACCGGATGTTCAGAGGATGCTCGCCCTCCTCTTTGCAGCGGACCGTCTGACCTTGAGGAGCAAAATTGAGGGTGACTGGGCAGAGGATGTGGTTGTAAGTGACAGGTGCTACTATTCCAGCATGGTGTATCAGGGACCTGAGGAATGGATCTGTGAGATAAACAGGTTCGCTCCACGACCGGATGTTGTCATACTTCTCGACATTGACGTGGAGGTGGCCATGGAGCGCTGCGGTGGGACCGATGAGTTTGAGGACCCATCATACCTTGCAGGAGTCCGTGAAAGGTACCTTGAACTTGCAGATAAAAACGGTTTCTACACCGTGGATGCTGAAAGGGGGGTTAACCTGATCCAGAGGGATATAAGGAGGATACTGGCCCCACATTTTGGCATATGTTCAGGGGGTATAATGTAGAAGTCGGCCCCGGATCCTTTCAGGAAAAATAGAAACTTATTATGTGGAATCAGCTCTCTGAGCCGGGGTTTTCAAGTTCCTCTATTCTCTCCCTGAGGGACTCCAGGATTCTGTCCCTCGCCATCTCAAGTTCCTCCATTTCACCCCTCAGAACAGGGCCGTCATCGGTCTGTATCAGTTCAACCTCATATTTTTCGATTATTTCAGCCATTGTTGTATGTGTTATTCCAGGCGGCAGTCTCATCTCATAGAGCATCTAAACACCTTCCATGTATTCCCTTACAGGTTCAAGCATATCCACAAGGTAGTCTGAGACAGCGTTCTTGAGGTCCAGGGGGTGCAGCTCGCTACTGGAGTACATCTCAAGCAGCTCATCGAGTTCCAGTTCCAGGTCGCCCCCGAATTTCTCAGGTCTCCTTATGGTCATCATTCCATACTCTGGCATTATGAAGTACTTCACGATTTCGATGATGGGGTTACCCTCAGTCTCACCCATGGGGCAGTAACTCTTCTTAACCTTCTCCCTTATTTCATCGGGGGAATCATCGACGGCTATGAAGTTACCCTTACTTGATGACATCTTTTCAGAACCATCGGTTCCATGAAGGAGGGGTGTGTGTATGCATACAGGGGCATCAAAGCCAAGTCTGGGCAGGTTTTCACGTGCAAGCATGTGGATCTTTCTCTGCTCCATCCCACCGAGGGCAACATCAACGCCCAGGTAAACCATGTCTATGACCTGCATTAATGGGTATATGACCTCTGCAACCTTATGGTCCCTTGATTCCCTGGTTATCTGGGCCATACTCCTTTTTGCTCGCAGGAGGGTTGTTATGAGGGCCAGTCTGTAGACCAGGTCAGTGTATTCTGGTTCTGTCTGGAACGATGATCCCAGTATGAACTCGGTTCTCTCGGGTGAGAGTCCAAGGGCCAGGAAGCATTTCTGGTTGTAATCTGCAAGTTCCCTTATTCTCTCCATGCTCCCCTTCCCGTTGAGGTAGGCATGATAGTCTGCGAGGAGTATCTTGACCCTGAAGCCAGCATCCTGGAGCTCCCTGAGTTTCCTTACCGTCAGGGCGTGCCCCAGATGAATCCTTCCTGAGGGCTCATATCCGGTGTAGACAACAGGTTCATCCTTCTTGAGGACATCCATTAACTCTTCAGGGGTTATGACCTCCAGAACGTCACGGGTTATGGTTTTCAGTGAATCATCCATTCAATCATTCCTCCGCCTCATCCTCGATGATGTAGAGTCTTTTATCGATTTCTATGACAGGGACCTGTTCCCCTATATCCAGTGTTGATGTGTAGCTGTCTGCCTCAAGGTCCACGGGTTCAAAGGTTTCCGGGTGGAGTATCTGGATCATTCCCGGGGATCTTGAGGTTACAGTGGTGGTCTTCACATCATCTGCACGGCCCACAACATCCATATCCTCATATTCCCCCCAGAGTATGTTCTTCACCTCACGGGTCTCAAGGTCCCTCACACTCACCCCCTTCTTTCGGAGGTCAGTGACTGCCAGAATTCTGTTATGGTGGGATAGGAAGTCTCCAACCCGGAAATTCGCAAGCCTGAGGGATATCCAAGTCCTGTAGAGTCCCTTGCCCGTCGATTTGTCCTGACCCATGAGTCTGGGGGACTCCATTGTTATCCCCCCGAGTTTCTCCCGGATGGCGTCCACAACCTTCCGGGCGGATTTGTGGGAGCCTATGTAGTAGTCAACACCCTCCTTCACCTCAACCCTCTGGGGGAGGTAGGCCAGTTTGTCCCGCCTGGAAAGTTTCAGGAGTGTCCTCTGGACAACCCTGTCAGCTGTTTCTATTTCGGTTTCTGCAAGTTCCCTTCCATCGGCCCTCAGCTGTATAACAGCCTCATAGTAGCCGGAGCTCTGTTTGCTGCAGGTGGGGCATACCGTGTTGGTGATGCGGACCTCCACCTCGTATTCCTGGCTGAGCCGCTTCCCGAGGACCTCTGCATCAACCTCCACAAGGCACCTGTAGATGGTGCCCCTCTCCTGCATTATTTCGAGTTCGATTTCAGGGTTCTCAACGGGTTCATCCCAGCTTATACTGTCCTCAAGGGCCCTGTACACGATTTCCTCGTCTGGGAGTCCTTCATCCAGCCACTGACCACTTATAAACTTTGCACGGCAGTGGCTGCATACCCTGACCTCTATTCTGTCAGGTATCCTGAGGATACTGTAGTCCTCAAGGAAACAGTCCCTGCAGAGGCCTTCATATAATTCAGAATCAGAACTACCGCATCTGACACAGAACATTTTCTATGGCTGCTCCTCTCTGTTCTCTAGACGTTCTTGAGGGGGGCCTTGGCACCGCAGGCCTCACACTTGAGGAGTGATATGCGGCCCTCCCTGATTATCCTTGTGTCCGGTCTGTTGCATTCGTGGCATATGACGAACTTGTTCACGTAGTCCTCTATCCTCTCATTTATGAGGAAGTGGGTGAATTTTCCCTGAAGTATGGCCCTTCCGCCCTCAAGGTTCCCTGCGGTACCCAGTTCCCTCAGAAGGAATTTCAGCAGGTGCTGCGGGTCCCTGTTGAGGGCATCTGCAACCTCCCTGAAGTTCTGTATGAATGTCCTGTTTCCCTGTATGACAGAGTATGCCTTTGGAACCTCAAAACGTTTTGTTTCAAACACTTCAGGGGGCAGCTGGTCTATTGCCCTTTCAAGTAATTTTTCATAATCATCCATAACTGATACCTCCAGTAAAAGTGTGTAAATGGAAAATTCAGACTATCTTAAGGTATCCCCTTGCGGGTTCAAATATGGCTCCCTTGTCCTTGAGGATCCTTATTAGTTCTTCAACCTTTTCCTCACTTACATTATATCTATCCATCATCTCAGTTATAAGAATATTGGTGGGTGCCCTGCCACCGTAGTCATCCTCATATTCCTTTATGAGTTCAAGGAGAAGTCTGAACTTATCCCTCTCTGATTTTGGTGTCCTCCCCTCAACCTTGTCTATATCTATCTTGCCTGTCTCGGGGTCATAGCCGACCTGTTTGAGGCAAGCCTGTGACAGTTTTATTGCCTTCCTTGCATCCTCTGCCTCAACATGTCCCTTAAGTTTTATCTTGGCACTGGCCTCTGATAGACGCACAAGGGCCTCCAGCTGCCTCGCGGTTATGGGGACCGGTGAGTCCTCATCTGCGGCGCTGGCCCTCATGGAGACATAGAAGTCCTCCAGGACCTGCATGGCCTCATCTGTGAGGACCGGCCTGACATTCTTCCTTGCATAGGCTATGTACTTCCTCAGCAGTTCAGGGTCAATCTCGAAGGGCATGTGGTCCTCCTTGTGTGTCTTGAGGATGTGCCTTGCAAGCTCCCTGTCCTTATCCTCATCAGGTTTGTCCTCAACCACGAATATGAGGTCGAAACGTGATAGTATTGTTGATGGAAGGTCTATCTGCTCTGCAATTGACTTGTAACTATCAAATCTTCCGAACTTGGGGTTTGCAGCTGCCAGGACCGAACACCGGGAATTCAGGGTTGCCATTATCCCTGCCTTAGCTATGCTGATGGTCTGCTGCTCCAAGGCCTCGTGTATGGCTGAGCGGTCCTCCTCACGCATCTTGTCAAGTTCGTCCACACAGACGTTACCCTTATCCCCGAGGACCAGGGCCCCCGCCTCAAGGGACCAGCCACCGAATTCGTCCCTCACGGCTGCCGCTGTGAGACCGACCCCTGAGGTACCCTTACCGCTGGTGTATATCCCCCTGGGGGCCAGCTTTGAGACGTACTTGAGCATCTGTGACTTACCGATACCCGGGTCCCCCACTATGAGTATGTGGATGTCCCCACGGAGCCTGGTCTTATCATCCAGTTCCTTCCCGGTTCCTCCAAAGAGCTGGAGGGCTATGGCCTCCTTAACCTCACGGTAGCCGTGTATGGATGGTGCGGTGGATCTTATGATCTTCTCATAGATGTTAGGGTCCCCTGCAAGCTCCTTTATCTTCTCCTCATCCTCTTCACTTATCTGGAGCTCCTCAAATTCCTGTTCAAGGAACTCAGTGTAGTTCCCGTAGATGAAGTTCTTGAAACGTTTTGTCCTCTCGTCCCTCACCGTCCTGAGGGTGCCGGTCACCCTCACAATATCCCCGGGTGTGAGGGTGTCAACCAGGTCGTCCTCCAGGACAACTGTTATCTGCCGGGGCTGTTCCCCACCGGAGAGGTTCTCCAGGGGCTCCTGGAGTTTCAGTGTCTGGGTGTCCAGGAACTCGGATTCGTCCTGAAGGAGCCTGAAGGATCTCCCACCACACTCTGAGCAGAGTGATGGCTCTGTGATCATGTTGGTTGACTGTGTTACCTCATGGAGCCGCATACACCCACGGCACTCAAAGACGGCCTTAACTATCCTTGGCCTTATCTCATCGGTCTTCCTGACGATGCCATCAACTGCCACGAACTTGCCTATGAATTTACTCCGGAGCTCCCTGAGGGGTATTACGTTGCTGACCCCGCTGAACCTTATGTTGAGGTCCACATTCTTTCGGAGGCGGTCGATGTTCCTTATGGCCTGCTGGGCCGCCCTTATCACATCATCGGGTTTTTCGATGAGGAGGTCTGCAAGGTCAGGGTCAAACATTTCAAGGTCAAGATAATCAACTTCAATTGATCTGACGTTTGGATATTTCTCTATTGCCTCAAATACCCTGTCCTTGTAGTCCTGCAGTGAAAAGAATTCCTCAAATTTTGTAAGTGTCTTGCTCTTATCCACGGTTTTCATCATGGAAAGTATATTATGATAACATTATAAACCTTAGTCTGTGCACAGATAACTGTAAACAGAACTTAGTTTAACGTGCTCTGGAGGGGCCAGATCAGATATAAAACTGTGAACTGAGAGCTGAATCCACGGCAACGGGGTTGATAGAATGAAGAGATCAAGGATAAACCTTTTTAAACTGACTTCAATGACCATATCCGTCCTGGGAGTTCTTCTTATAATAGGAACAATCCTGGTATTTGCCTACATAGGTGTTGATACCATCTCAGATGCAATATCAGGTAGTGTGAACAGGGGGGAGGAGTACGATGAACTTGCAAAGCTTCAGAGCGACTACTCTTCCCTCAAAGTCCAGTACGATTCAGTCAAAAAGGAGGTATACCAGAGGAACAATGATAACCTCACGAAGACCTACCTGAATGCTGAAATAGAACTTGTGAAGGCCAAGTCAGCTATAGACGACGTTAAAAGTGCACTTGAGACCAGCAAGCCCAAATCAGAGGTTGATGAAAGGATTAAAACGGCCAGGTATCAGCTACAGGTAGCCTCACAGGCACTGAGCGATATGAGGGCCCTCATGTAGTTTCAGGGGATCCTTCTCTCCCATTTTCTTTTACTCTTATCTTTCATGTGGTGCTAGTGGATTATTCTTTCCCATTTTTCTTTACCCTTGAAGTCCCTGCCCACAATGTACATCTCTGCACTGGCCTTCCTTGATGAGGCCGGTTTGGTGGTTTTAAGTTTCCAGAAGTCCTTTCTCAGTTCCTTTATAACCCTGTCAAGCTCAGGGCCTTGGAATGCCTTTATCAGGATGTTTCCCTTCCTGTCAAGGACCCTGTAGGCTATGTCAAGGACGTTCTCAACGAGGTCCACTGACCTCAGATGGTCAATATCCCTTATACCCGAGAGTGATGGTGCTGCGTCTGATATGACCACGTCGGCCCTGCCTCCGAGTTCCCTGATTATTTTCTCCTTCACTTCAGGGTCGGTGAAGTTTCCCCTTATTGCCCTGAAGTTTTCAGCAGGGAAACCCTTTATCCTCTGGAGGTCAACGGCGACCACAAGTCCCTCCTCTCCGACCTTATCAAGGGCAACCTGTGACCACCCCCCTGGGGCCGCGCCCAGGTCAAGGACCCTGTCACCCTTCTTTATAAGTTTATATTTGTTGTTGAGCTGCAGTAACTTGTAGGATGCCCTTGAACGGTAGTTCTCCTTCTTGGCGCTTCTGTAGTAGTGGTCCCTCTTCCTTTCGGCCTGCCACCTTTTACCCATATGATCACCTCCTGAAATTCAGGGAACTGCATACAGGTGCCCCGGTTCTTATTATCTCGGCGTCCAGTTTTTCCCCATCAATTCTGAGCACCATGACACTCGGATCCGTGAGGCGAGGAACGGTGGGGCTTCCGGGGTTGAGGAGGACCATATCTTCAAGTTCCCTTATGAAGGGCTGGTGGGTGTGCCCGCTTATCAGGACATCGGCTCCCAGTTCAAGGCCGAGGTACCTCAGCTGCTGGGTGTCACCCCGGGGATAGACCTCACCGTGGATTAGCCCCACCCTGAAGGATTCTATCTCAAATAGCCTTGACCTGGGGGTTTCTATACCATAGTGGCGGTCCATGTTTCCCTGCACACACTCCACAGGGGCCAGTGTTTCGAGTTCCGTGAGGATATCAGGGGATGTTAGATCACCTGCATGGAGTATCAGTTCAACGTCCCTGAAGGCATCAAAAACAGCCTCCGGGATCTCTGATGCCCTGTCAGGTATATGTGTATCTGATATAACGCCTATAAGCATCTCAACTCTCCTTGATGTGCTTGATTTTAAGACATCTGCTGGATGTATGCTTTAAAGTTAGTTATCTCTATTCCTTTAATTAGTTTTCCCGGGATCTGGATGGAGAAGGAAACATGTTATCTCTGTTCCTTTAATTAGTTTTTCCGGGATCTGGATGGAGAAGGAAACATGTTATCTGCATCCTTTAATTAGTTTTTCATTTAGAGGAGAAGATAAAATGGAATGAAATGGACATGAAATTTTATGGTGGGCAGGTTATCCTACAAACTCCTTAAACCATACCCATCATTTAACCTTGGAGGTCAAGTCTTTTAGGGGCCGGTTCCATCATAGAACCCCCACTCAAAGGGGCACAGGGGCACCTGCCTGGAAGACCTTCAAAGCGGAGGTACGCACCGACCGGGGGTATTGCTATTCCTTCAGATATTATGGAATGAACGTTATCAGTCACCTGCAAGGAAACCTCCAATCGCCCCGCCAATACCCATGAAGAGCATTGAAACGATAAGGAGGGCCAGCACGAGCACTCCCCCTGCAAAGGCTCCAATCAGGAAACCTACAGGTCCAGCCAGGGCAGTTCCAAAGATCGTGAGTAAAATGGCAACCAATATGCCGCCAAATGCCCCCGCAACAGTCGCATTCCAGAAACCCCCACTGGCCCCCTCATTTACCATGAGACCAACGACAAAGCCCGCCAGGAATAATCCAAGGATTGAAGCATGCCCAATAAAGGGGCTGAGGATGTATGGAAAAACAATTGAAAGTATAAATCCAAGAATAACGGCTCCCCACTTAACCATTGTAAACACCATTACATTTTATGTCTCGGAGTCCTAAAAAACTTTTAGATTTATAGTTATCATGCAATATAATGATAGATATGGATGAGAAATCTGTGGCCATTGTATTCCCCCACCACCTCCTGGAGGACCACCCTGCAGCAGGGAAAACCTCAGGTTTCATCCTGGTGGAGGACCAGCTCTTCTTTGGAGACCCTGTATTTGGACTCAGATTCCATAAGAACAAGCTTGTACTCCATCGGTCTTCAATGCGCTACTACCATGATCACCTTAAATCAAGGGGTCTTAAGGCGGAATACATAGAATACAGTCCTGACCCGCACATGGGGTACCTCAGGGACCACCTGGAGGGATATGACCGTGTCTACACACTTGAGCTCCTTGACCATGAACTTGAGGCGAGAATGAAGAAACTCTCCATGGAACTGGGACTTGAAATAACTGAAATTGAGGCCCCATTCATCTTCAGGAGGAATCTGATGGACGGTTACTTCAGGGATGGGAGGTTCCTCCTGAGATCATTCTACATCAGGGAGAGGAAGAGGCTTTCCATTCTCATGGAAAATTCCAGACCAGCAGGTGGTAAGTGGACATTTGACACCGAAAACAGGAAGAGAATGCCCCCCGGCCTGCAGGTACCAGCCCCTGTGAAACTCCCAGAAAATGAATACGTACAGGAGGCGAAGGAGTATGTTTCAGAGAAATTTCCTGACAACCCCGGATCCATGGACCGCTTCAATTACCCCACAACACACACTGAAGCCAGGATTTTCCTGAAGGACTTCATTGAGAGGAGGATTACAAACTTTGGAAGCTACCAGGACTTCATATCCCGTGATGAGACCTTTCTGTTCCACTCGGTACTCTCATCTTCACTTAACATATGCCTCCTCACGCCCATGGAGGTTATAAGGGCAGTCCTCAAGGCAGATGCGCCACTTAACTCCATCGAGGGGTTTGTAAGGCAGGTGATGGGCTGGCGGGAATTCATAAGGGCAGTTTATATTCTTAAGGGACCCTATGAGAGGACAAGGAACTTCTTCAAACACAGAGGGAAACTCAATCCTAAACTCTACCATGGCGAAACAGGTATAGATCCCTATGACATTGCTGTGGGGAGGGTTATGGGGCACGGCTACACCCATCACATTGAACGGCTCATGGTGATAGGGAATTTAATGCTGCTCCTTGGCACGGACCCGGATGAGGTCTACAGGTGGTTTATGGAGATGTTCATAGACGCCTATGACTGGGTGATGGTGCCAAACGTTTATGGAATGAGCCAGTATGCTGATGGCGGGCTGATTGCAACCAAGCCTTACATCTCATCGTCAAATTACATCCTCAGGATGAGTGATCACCGGCGCGGGGACTGGTGCAGGGTCTGGGATGCCCTCTTCTGGACGTTTCTAAATGAAAAAAGGAGCTTGATAGGAAACAATCCCCGTATCAGGGTTCTATACAGGCACCTGACTGACAGGAAACTCGAAGAATTCAGAGGGATCCGTGAAGAGTTCATGGGGGAACTGATGGGCCGGCAGGAATTGTAGTTAACGGTCAATCGGCTGGGGGCTGCTGATCGATTGAAGTTTAATGGTTTCTACCCTTAAAATCCTCAGAAAGGGTGAAGATCAATCATATCCGGTATAGTCAAGGGCGCCCTCATTGTAGAGCCTCTGGAGGTCAGATGCGTGGCTGAGTTCATATGCAGCATAGGGGTTGTTCAGGTAGGGATGCAGGAGCCCCTTCACGATGTAATAGTAGGCTCCGAGTCTACCGTACTGCCTCCAGGCGATCTGGACATAGAGCGGGAAACCGCAGCCAGGATTGATGAAAACGTTACCCTCCCTGACTGTGCCGTGGAAGACCATGGGCATGGGACCCTCCTGTCCCTTACTTCTGGCAACACTCTCAACGTAATCCATGGCCTCATCAAGACTGTCGAATTCATATCCGTCCGCCCGGTAGCGGTATTTACCATCCGGGATCCCGAATATGAATGATTCGATGACCTCGCCCCAGTCTATGTCGGTCCGGTACTCTGAACTGATGTATGCGAGTTCTATTATGGTGACATTGCCCTCCCGGTAGTGCCTGTAGTTTGAACTTCCGGCGTAATGGACCACGAGGGCGCATTTGGATCCCCTCTGGGCCGCGTAGGATGCCAGGACCTTTGACTGGGGGTGCCCTGGATACATGTCAGGGTTTGCCAGTTTAACGAAGCCCAGACGCCCCACAGGTTCCACTGGACTCAGTGCAGTCACCCCGTAGAGGTAGGCGCCGAATAGTAGAATGGCTCCGATGATTATGTAGGATGATCTTGCCATGTTATCCTCGTTGATGAATTACTTATTTATGCTAAGGGGCCATGCTGTATAAAAGTAACGGTGTCTCAGATGAGAAAACTTTCTAGATTAAATTCCTGAGATGAATCATCTTTTCTTCAGCATCTCCTTGATTTCAGCAACCTCCCTTCTGAGGTCCTCTATGCCCCTTTCTATTTCCCCGATCCTTTCATGGACTTCGCGCTCCTCCTCGGGGTTCCTGACAAACCATGAGGCCAGTGAAGCTGTCAGGAACCCCACAAAGGTGACACCAACCAGCATGAGGATGCTTGTTATGGCCTTGCCATAGATGGTCCTGGGGGGTATCACGACCTCCCCGGCGATTATTGTTGTTAAACTGTACCAGAGGGAGTCCAGGGGTCCATGGAGGGAGCTGTTGACCCCTGACTCCATCATGTAAAAGAACATTGTCCCGGCCACGAGTGCAATTAGGAGTGTTCCCACAGCCTGGTCAAGGTGTGTATCCACAAGGAAGGTGAAAAACTTCTTGAGATACTTCCTGAAGAGGGCGATGACCTTCACAACCCTTATTATCCTTATAAAACGGAATGCCCGGAAGAAGTCCACCGGGAGGAATGCGATTATATCAAGCCAGTTTTCCAGCAGGAATTTCTTACGATCCTCTGCCCTTTTCAGGTTTACTGAGAATTCTATGAATAGGATTATGCAGAGGATGAGGTCAAACTGGTTTATGGCGTTCACGGTCAGGGGATTTGAGGGGTAGAATGAGATGTAGCTGAGTAGCACTATGTCAAGGATGATGAGGAATAGCAGGGTGATTTCCTTGGCTCTTATGAGCTTCCAGTAATCCATGTCAATCCCATTATGAGGTTGATCTGACTGCTGAAAATACTTTACCTTTTCATGGTTTTTAGTTTTACTTTAACTGTCAACTTCAGTATACTACCCTATTACGAAGGACAAGTTCCGCATCGAAATCTAGATATGGGCGCGGGTCCAGATAAACATACGGAAAGATGGGGGGAGGTGCATATGGATATTTTAACTGCAGGTTTGCTGGCTGCTGTGATAATCGTTATTATTTCTCTGAGCCTGAAGATAGTTAAACAGTACGAGAGGGGTGTTGTTTTCAGACTGGGGAAGGTTATAGGCGTCAGGGAGCCAGGTCTTCGCATAATAATCCCGATTATTGATCGCATGGTAAGGGTTTCACTTCGAATAGTTACGATGCCCATACCATCCCAGAAGATAATAACACAGGACAATGTTTCAATAGATGTGGCCGCAGTTGCCTACTTCAAGGTTGCAGACCCTCTCAGGGCCGTTGTTGCAATTGAGGACTATTATGGTGCGGTTAACCAGATATCCCAGACAACAGTCAGGAACGTCATAGGCCAGTTTGTCCTTGACGAGGTCCTCTCAGAAACAGCAAGGATAAATGAGAAGATAAAGGAGATAATAGACGAGCACAGCGAACCATGGGGCATAAACGTAACAACGGTGGAGATAAAGGATATAAAACTTCCTGAGGGGATGCAGCGGGCCATGGCCAGACAGGCAGAGGCTGAAAGAGAAAAACGTGCCAAGATAATCACTGCAGAGGGGGAGTACCTCTCAGCAGCAAAGCTGGGAGAGGCCGCTGATGTGATTGAAAAACATCCGGTGGCCCTTCAACTGAGAAATCTGCAGGTACTGGCTGAAATAGCCACAGAGAAAAATTCAACGATAGTATTTCCGGCCCAGTTCATGTCATCCATAAGGGACGTGAAGGAATTCATTGAGAGGGAGGCTGAGTAATTCTCTCAAGGAGAAAGGGAGGTGATACCATGGGAATGCCTTTCCAGCTGTTGTGAAATGTACGAAGAGCGGTGAAGTTGATATGGATTGAGAAGATTGAGATACATGACGGGAGGTTAATTCTTTGAACAGAATAATGAACTTTTCCAGGGACATGATACTTGTCCTTGCATCACCCGAGGAGGCCTTCAGGAGGGTCAGAGAGAGGGGTCTTGAAGGTCAGGGCATCTACCTCTACATCTTCCTATCAGCATTTCTCGGATACATGCTGGGGGGTGTGTTGTCGACCGCAACAGGAGCAGGAATTGCAGTTCCCATTCTATTTGCAGTTGCTGTGCTGATTGTTTCCTTCATAAAACTTCTGGTATGGGCTCTGATATCCCACATAATTGCATCGAAGGTTTTCGGTGGGGAGGGGACATTCGCAGGAACCCTCAAGATGATGGGCTTTGCAGCGGCCCCCTTCGTGGTTGGAATATTTGCCTTCATGACCCTGATACTCTGGAGGACCATCTTTACATCCACAGCACTCCTTGTGGTGATGTACATCTGGGTCATTACAACTGCCATGGCTGCCGTGGCTGCTGAACATGGAATCGACTACGGAAGGGCATTTCTATCGGTATTTGCACTTCCAGCCCTTGTGATAACAGTTCTGATGATGATTCTGGGGGTGTTATGATGGACAGGATGAACATTGCAGGGGCCGTCCTCCTCATAGTACTTGTGGCTGCATTCATCGTTGCATCTGCAGCACCGCTCCTGCAGCCGAAGGATAAGGAGGTGGCTCAGAACTTCACACTTAACTCAAGCGAGGTATCAGAGGTCAGATATGTGACTGTGAACCTTGAATCGAATGCCAGCGACGTTGAACTTGAATTTACAAACACATCAGAAAGGGTTTACACGGTTGAGACACAGAGGAATTCCACAAGCCCAGTTCCGGGGGTTAAACATGCGGTGAACGGTGAAAACCTGAACCTGAACATTACAATGGACACAGGCACCGCAAGGATAATCTTGTCAAACAGGTACATCTACAACATCACCATCAGGACAAAGACAGGCGGATTAATGGTTGTACTTGCCAACGATTCAAGGATAGAAAACCTCAACTCAACCATTCAGTACGCAGGGGGAGGGACGGTGCTCATCGGAAATTCCACCTTCAGGAATGCGTCCTTCCGTGTTAACACCGGCGGTTTCTACATAGCAGACCTGCATCAGAATCTGAGGGCCAGCGGTAATCTGAGCACCGATGTCACCATAGGGGGGACAGCACTGGCCATTTCACCTGACAACGTCCTTAGAATCACGGGTTCAGTGGATTACGGGGGTATAGCATTTGAACCGGCAGGTCTCAGGGTTATAAGGAATTCAACAAGCTACCTTGAACTTGAAGGGTCAGGGAAAATTGGAATAATAAACCGTGTGGGCCTTGGAGGTGTTAATGTGGGGGTGTTCAGAATGCCGGTGGCACCCTGAACCCACCACCACTCTTTTTTTATCATCGGAGCTTTGATTTCATTAGATATACCCATCATCTGTCCTTTTTGAAGGGGATCTTTGGCTCGATATAGGTCCTGTAGAGGGTTTCGAAGAATACGCGTATCATGTAACTGTGCTTCAGGAGGTAACGTGGTCTTGAATAGAACTTGAGGTAGGCCTTCACGAGTTTTTTCTGGATGAGTTCACGGCTCAGTCCGAGCTTCTCGTATTTGATAACCGGCTTTATAACGGTGTAATTCTCCCAGTCATCTTCAATGAGTCCCTGGCTCTTGAGCTCCGCATAGATCGGGGTGCCGGGGAATGGGGTCAGTATGGAGTACTGGCTGTAGTCCGGGTCAAGCTTTATTGAAAAGTCTATGGTCCGGTCCATCTCGGAGGGTTTTTCACCGGGATATCCCAGTATGAAGGATGTTATGACATCCACCCCAACCTTCTTGGTGACCCTCACAGCATCCTCGGCCTGCTTCACGGTTATGCCCTTTTTCATCATATCAAGGACGCGCTGACACCCTGATTCAACACCATAATATATTGTGCTCATTCCAGCGTTCCTCAGGTCCCTGAGAAGGGACTCCTGGACCATATCCACCCTTGAGGACGTGACAAAGCTCACATCAAGGTTCCTCCTCCGGATCTCCTCAGAGATCTCCCTGGCACGGGGTCGGTGGAGCATGAAGGTGTCGTCAAGGAATGCTATATCATGAAGGCCATAAACCTCCACAAGTTCCTCAACCTCATCCACTACGTTCTCCGGGCTCCTGAATCTGAACTTCTTACCCATTATGAGGGATGATGAACAGTACCTGCAGGGGTAGACACAGCCGCGGCTGGTTATCATCCCCCCGGCGTCCTGGCTGGATGTCTCATAGTCCCTGAAGGGCACCAGGTGCCTTGCGGGGAAGGGTATCTCATCAAGGTCCTCTATGAGGGCCCGGGGTTCGTTTGTCCGTATCCTGTCACCATCGCGGTAGGTGATACCTGCAACACCCTCCAGGGATCCTCCCCTCTCATGGTTCTCTGCAAGGTCAACGATGGTGGCCTCACCCTCACCCATGACAACAACATCAAGGTCCCTGCACTCCCTCAGTGTGTCTACAGGGAGAAATGTGGGGTGAGGACCGCCTATAACCGTCAGGACGTTGGGTAAACGATCCTTTATGGCCTTTATGTACTCGAGGGATGTTCTTATTGTTGCGGTGGTTGCGGTTATTCCCACGATGAAGGGGTTGATCCTCTCAACGAGTCTGGCAACCCCCTCAACTCCCATTCTCCGGAGGTCATCGTCGATTATCTTAACACTGAAGGATGCCCTTTCAAGGGAGGCTCCAAGGTACATCAGGTTGAGGGGCGGCAAAACAAAGCCCAGTTTATTTTTCACAGCTGTCCTGTCCTCGGGGTTTATAAGCACGACGTCCAATTAAACACCACCAGTCTCTTTTTCTCCACAGATTCTGCACCATTCCCTCATGTTGTTCACACAGCCAGGGTCCGGTGAACGGATGTCCCCAAGGTAGGATAGGGCTCGTGCTCTGCAGCCGCCGCAGATGTATCTTGATTCGCATGATCCGCAGTGTCCTGTGAGTTCATCCCTGTCCCTGAGGGTCTTGAGGACCTTATTTGTCTTCCATAAATCTTCAAAGCTGTCTTCGAGAATGTTTCCCACACGCATATCCTCACGGTGGGGGAAAAATACGCAGGGGTAGATATCGCCATCAGGTTCTATGCTAATGTAAAATCTTCCAGCGCCACATCCACCGATGAATTCAGCCAGCTGAAGAGTTTCCTCTGTGTATTCGGGGTTATAGAAGTGGGTGGGTATTATCTTCTTATCATGGCTGAGACCCGCTGCAATGGGTGCGAACTGTGGCGCCGTTGAAAGTATCTGGATTTTCTCCTGGAGGTTACTGTGGTGGGCATCACAGAGGACCCTGTATCTTTCACCTGGGCTTATGTCCAGTTCCTGGTTCTCATTTCCCCTGCCAGCGGGTATGAAGTTGTAGAGCATGAACCAGTCTGCACCCAGATCATGGAAGAATTCACCCATGCCGGACAGATGCATACAGTTCTCTGAGGTTACAGTGGTCGCAACCTCCACAAGGATGTCATACTCTGAGAAGTTTTTAACGGCCTCACAGGCCCTCTCCCATGAGCCATCAACACCACGGAATCTGTCATGGACCTCTGGCCTTATTGAATCTATGCTTATCTGGACAAACTGCAGACCCGCATCGACGAATTTACTGCAAGCATCCATGTCACTGAAGATGTAGCCATTGGTTGCCATGGCAGTGTACATGCCGTTTTCATGGGACCTTGATATGTACTCTATTATGGTGGGGTGTATGCTTGGTTCTCCACCCGAAAAGGCAAGGGATGTTACACCTGCGTCTGCGAGGGTGTCTATAACCCTGAGACCTTCAGAGGGTTTCATTTCAGATGACTTTTCACCGGCGTATTCATAGCAGTGTTTACATTTCAGGTTGCAGCGCTTTGTAATGTTCCATACAACCTGGAAGGGGGCTCCGGGTATGAATGGCCTGTTAACACCGAAAAACCCGATGCCCCTGAGGACGCTGATGAGGCCCCTGAACCAGTATTGATCATGCATCTGTTCCCGTATATCCTCCTCCTTCACGCCAAAGGCATCTGCTCCCCTCTTCACTATGAGTCCAAGGATACTGGACAGTAACCTGCACTCAAAGCAGCATTCATCACCATGGAGGAAATGTTTCAGGGCACTTTCTATTCTTGGAGCTCCGTCCTTCCGGCACTCTCCTGTCATATGCTTTAGAAGTATCCTTGAAGCAGGGTTTTCAGCAACCCTCCGGAATGTATCTGTAAGATCCCTGAGATCCCCCCGGCGACTATCCCTTAATCATACCACCTCCTGCCATACCGTTCCATAATATGTCCATGAACCGCCCGGCTGATGGTGTTTCATGTCCACGGAAGTGTGAACTGAGACTTGCATGTGAGATGTAGCTTACAATAATCTCTGCAGCGGTCCCAGGATCCACAGCCCTTAAGGAGCCCTCATCGATCTTCTTCCTCAGGTAAGCCTCAATTGAATTGTATATCAATCTGCCAGCTGAATCAGGAACCTCCCATTCCTCAAAACCGTGTTCTTCAAGTTCCCTCTCAACCATCATTACGAAGAGGAGGTCAATCTTCTCCTCGACCATTACCCGAATTAGCTGTTCGCTGACTTCCTCAAGCACATCACGCGGGTCACCCTCCCCATCAAGGACTTCAAGTACCTGGGACAGTCTTTCAGTGCTCTCATCCATTATCCTTTTGAGAAGATTTTTCTTGGATCCAAATTTTCTGAATACTGTTACTTCACTCACACCGACCCGGGATGCGATTTCACGGGTAGCTGTACCCCTGTACCCCCTCTTTATGAAGAGTTCCCTTGCAGCATTGGTTATCCTCTTCTCTGTTGAGACCATGATACCACTTATGTAAGTACTTACTAACATTCTGTGGGTTAGTGTTATATAAACCTATCGCCACAGATATGATCATGAAAATAACCGAGGACGATGTTATTGAAGCCCTTGAACTCTTCACAAGGGTCCCATCATTCATTCTAAGGCGCTGGGCTCGTGGAAGGACAAACCTGGCCTCAAAATTCAGGTCGCAGATAATCGAGGGGTATTCGCAGCTCTCAGAATCTGACAGGGAGAGAGTGAGGGCCGTCCTTCAAATGGACATCTCTGATATCCAGAACATCCTCGAGGCGGCCCACCTGAAAACAGGAAAAAAACAGCTGGGGATACTTGCAGATCCCTCAAGCAGGAATTTCATAGAGATTAATCTTGGGGAGATCCGGAATATCCTTTCTCAGGAATTTCATGGAGATTAATCTTGGGGAGATCCGGAATATTCTTTCTCAGGAATTTCATGGAGATTAATCTTGGGGAGATCCGGAATAGCATCCATCAGAAAAAGACCACTAACCCTGCAGCCTCCCACCGTACATTCTCTCATAGTACCTGAGGTACTCCCCGCTCTTTATATTCTCCCACCAGTCCCTGTTATCAATGTACCACCTTATGGTCTCCCTGATACCCTCCTCAAAGGAGTAAAGGGGCTTCCAGCCAAGTTCATTCCGTATCTTACTGGCATCGATTGCATATCTCCGGTCATGTCCCGGGCGGTCCTCAACGAACCTTATGAGGGATTCATCCCTGCCAAGCTCCCTCACTATCAGCTCAACGATCTCTATGTTCCTCCTCTCACTGTTACCCCCTATATTGTAGACCTCACCTACACGTCCGCGGTGCAGAACAAGGTCAACTGCCCTGCAGTGGTCCAGGACATGTATCCAGTCCCTGACATTCATCCCATCACCGTAGACAGGCAGCGGCTTATTCTCAAGGGCATTTGTTATCATTAAGGGTATGAGTTTTTCAGGGAACTGGTAGGGTCCATAGTTGTTTGAGCAGCGGGTTATATTGACTGGCAGGCCATAGGTCCTGTGATATGCCCTCACCATGAGATCCGCGGAGGCCTTGCTGGCGGAGTAGGGGCTGTTGGGTGCCAGGGGTGTCTCCTCTGTGAAGTAACCCTTCTCTGCTGAACCATAGACCTCATCGGTTGAGATCTGTATGAACCTTTCAACTCCATGTTTCCTTGAGGCCTCCAGCAGAGTCTGTGTGCCCAGGATATTTGTCCTTATGAATATCTCTGGATCCTCGATGCTGCGGTCCACATGTGACTCCGCTGCAAAGTTAATGACGGCGTCCACGTCCTTTATGATTCCATCCACGAGTTTCCTGTCGGTTATGCTCCCCCTCACAAAGGTGTAGCGGGGGTCATCCTCAACCCCCCTCAGGTTCTCAAGGTTTCCGCAGTAAGTGAGGGCGTCAAGGTTTATTATATGGTAGGGGTGTTCCTGGAGCATGTACCTTATGAAGTTGCTCCCTATGAAACCAGCCCCCCCGGTTACAAGAATCTTCTCCATTCAGATCTCCTCACAGGTATACAGGGTTCTCCCTGAGGGGTTTCCAGTTCCTGTCCTTCTCTGAGATTATCAGATCATCCACCATTTCAAGTGGCCAGTCTATTCCAATGTCAGGGTCGTCCCAGGGGATCCCTGAGTCATATTCGGGGTGGTAAAGCTCGGTGCACTTGTAGTTAACTATGCACTCATCTGATAGGGCCAGGAATCCATGTGCAAAGCCCTCTGGAATGAAAAACTCCCTCCTGTTCTCATCTGAGAGCCTGACGCCAGTCCATTCACCATAGGTATCTGAGTTCTTCCTGAGGTCCACTGCAACATCAAAGATTTCGCCCCTTATAACCCTCACAAGTTTTCCCTGGGGCTTTTCTCTCTGGAAGTGCAGTCCCCTGAGGACACCCCTAACTGACATGGACTCGTTGTCCTGCACAAACCTGACTTCAAGGCCATTTTCCTGGAACATGGCCTCATTGAAGGTCTCCATGAAGTATCCCCTCTCGTCCGTGTACACCTCGGGTTCTATGATTATGGCACCATCAAGGCTGGTTTTTATGAACCGGAATTCAGCCATGGAAGTTCCCCTCCGCAAGGTCCCTGAGGTACTTACCGTAATCTGTTTTTTCAAGCTTTTCGGCCATTTCAAGCACATCCTCCCTGGTGATCCAGCCATTGTTGTAGGCGATCTCCTCCAGGCATGCAATGTAGAAACCCTGCCTCTTCTGTATTGTTTCTATGAAGCTGCTTGCCTCAAGGAGACCATCATGGGTCCCTGTATCCAGCCAGGCCATACCACGACCCATGAGCTCGACCCTGAGTTTACCCATCCTGAGGTATTCCTCATTGACTGATGTTATCTCAAGCTCACCCCTCTCTGATGGTTCTATCCTCCTCGCGATCTCAACAACCTGGTTGTCATAGAAGTAGAGGCCGGGTACAACGTAATTTGATTTTGGCCGTGATGGTTTCTCCTCAATGGAGATAACCCTGCCTTCACTGTCAAATTCAACCACGCCGAAGGGACGCGGATCTCTGACATAGTAACCGAATATGACAGCACCATCCTCCAGTGAAGCCGCCCTGCGGAGTATTTCACTGAACCTGTGCCCGTAGAAGACATTGTCACCCAGAACAAGGGCAACCTTTGAGTCCCCTATGAAATCTTTACCCACGATGAATGCATCCGCAATCCCCCGGGGTTCCTCCTGGACCCTGTAGGAGAACCTGACCCCGAACTGCGAGCCGTCCCCCAGAAGATCCCTGTAGAGTGGGAGGTCCCGGGGTGTTGATATTACAAGTATGTCCCTTATTCCCGCCAGCATAAGGACAGATAGGGGGTAGTATATCATTGGTTTATCATAGATCGGCAGCAGCTGCTTTGAAACAGCCCTTGTTATCGGGTAGAGGCGGGTCCCTGAGCCACCTGCAAGAACTATTCCCTTCATGCTTCACCTCCTAAGACTTTCATTCATTTTACAAAACCCGCATCTTTGATGTAATCCCGCAGGGCATCCCGGTAGTTCCTCAGGGGTTTGAAACCCTCCATGGACCAGTTATAGTTTCTGAGAACAGAGAATGAGGGCCTCCGGGCGGGTCTGGGGAATTCATGGCTTTTCACGGGTTTCAGGCACACTTCCATGCCGAGTTCATTGAATATATCAATGGCAAATTCATACCACGAGCACTGACCAGAATTTGTGAGGTGATAGACCCCGTAGGCCGGCCTCTCCAGCAGGTTCCCGATGGATGCCGCAAGGTCACGGGTGTAGGTCGGGGATCCGTACTGGTCATCCACAACGCTTATTTCATGACCCCTCTCAGCGAGTTCAACCATGGTCCCCACGAAGTTTCTCCCGTTCCTTCCGAACAACCATGATGTTCTGACAATGTAGAACCTCTCTGAAAGCTGACGCACCGAAACCTCGCCGAGGTACTTTGTTTTACCATAGAAGTTAAGGGGATTTGGTTCATCAAATTCAAGGTATCCATCACCTTTTTCTCCATCAAAGACGTAATCCGTTGATATGTAGAGAATGGATGACCCCACAGCCGATGCCGCAGCTGCAATGTTCCTGGTGCCAAGCACGTTCACCTGGTATGCTGTATCCCTCTCTGTTTCTGCACAGTCAACGTCTGTGAATGCCGCGGCATGTACAACGGCGTCGGGCCGGGTCTCCCTGAGGAGTTCCATAACACCCTCCAGGTCACGGATGTCAAGGGAGCCTGATGTTACAACCTCATGCCTCCGGGATAGGATGTCCACGAGGTCGCTTCCCAGCATGCCCGAGGAACCTGTTATAAGGATCTTCATCTGAGCACCTCTCTCTGGTCTTTTATTGTTAGAGGGATCTTAATACAAAGCCCTCTTTTCCTGGTTTTATTCTGGATATCTTTCATGATAACAAATCCCTTATCTGATTGCAGGAATCATCTTGGAACCTCTGAGGTTACCGGGTAAGGATACCCTGCTATCTCAAGAAAAGCATCAACATCAAACAGTCCCTCAAGGACGTGGTCTGCACCAGCATCCTCAAGTTCATCCATGCTGAAATCGCCTGTTGCAACCCCCACCGTTGTAACACCCACTTCCCGGCCGGCTGCAATATCACGGGGTGTGTCCCCCACGGCAATAACATCCCCTGCCTTGAGGTTTCCATAGATACCTGAAGCTCTTTCAAGGGCCAGCCTCAGAATTGAGGCCCTGCTGCAGCCCTCATTACCGAAGCCTCCGAACCGGAAGTGGGTATCAAAGGATGCTTCCCTGAGTTTCAGCCAGGCCACGGGTTCAATGTTACCGGTTACAACTCCAAGGGGTATCCCTGCATCCCTTAGGTGCTCAAGGACCGCCCCGGCACCATCAAGGGCCCTTATATTATCCCTGCCAAGGTTCAGCCTGTAGTTGTATGATATCCTGTCAACTATCCTCCTGAAATCGTCTTCATCAATTTCAAGGCCATGTTCAGCGGCTGTCCTGAATATTATCTCCTTATCGGTCATCCCCTGCATGTTCCCGATATCTATCCTGACATCAACATCAAACAGTTCCCTGAATGCCAGCCTGAAGGAGTAGAAGTGGCAGTGGGAACCCACAAGGAGGGTCTTATCAATGTCAAATATGATGGTCTTCATGGTATCATTCCATTACTTAAAGCGGATCAGCCGAAATTCAATTCTAGCTGTACTTTTTTCTCAGATGCTCTGAACTGTAATCATAATAGACAATATTGGACTTAATAAAAACCCTCTGCACGGGTTCATCATCCTGAAGGTATGTCACGGTTATCTTCCTCTCACTCACACGAATCTCCACTGCATTTCCACGGGGACCTGTACTGTAGGTGTGCTCCTCTCCCACAAGGTCCCTTATCCTTATCCAGTCCACCGCCATTTTAATCCATCCGAATATTTCACCAGAGTCTCTGCGTTATTATTATCTACGGTTCCATCTATAAAGTATTTCATGAAGAGGGATATCTGTGAAATTGAGCATACAGACAGGGAACGGGTGCTGAGGGTGAGGGCTGAAATGCCCTCCATCGATGAGATAAGGGGGATCTGTGACATTTTTAAGATATTATCTGAGCCAACACGACTTAAGATACTCAGGGCGCTTTCACTGGACTCCCTCTGCGTATGTGAACTGGCATCATTACTGGATGTAACCCAGTCAGCGGTTTCACATCAGCTGAGGATCCTCCGGAACGCCGGGATGGTTGACTATGAGAGGGATGGTAAGATGGCACGCTATTACCTAAGGGATAATATGGTTGTGGATTTCATAGAGCAGTGCAGTAAACTGCATTCACGGTGTGAGGAATAAAAATGTATGAGCTGCTCTCCTATCACCTTGAGGACAGATCACCGGTCCACCCATCCCTTGAGGATGTCAGCATAACCATCAACACCACTGTAGGGAATGATGGATATGAGACCCACACCATCAGGACCAGCAACCATGCAGGTACACACATAGATGCACCGGCCCACTTCATTGAGGGAGGAAGGAGGATCTCTGAATACAGTATAGATGATCTTATCTTCAATGAGGTCTCCATCATTGAGGTGGATGCGGGTCCAGGTGTCCCCATAGGAAAGGATGACATTGACCTTGTTGACTGTGAGCTCCTCATCATAAAAACAGGTTTCGGGTCACGCAGGGGAGAGGATGTTTACCTCAGGGACAATCCATGGATAGACCCTGAACTCATAGACCATATAAGAAGAAACTTCAAGGGGATAAGGGCTATTGGAATTGACTGTATATCGATATCCACTTCATCAAGGCCCTCTGAGGGGAGGATGGCCCATCTGAACGCCTTCATGGAGAGGCGCGAGTACGGAGACCCCCTCCTTCTCATAGAGGACATGAAACTTGACAGTGTCCGGGAGGTTACCGGGAGGGTGTTTGCTGTTCCATGGATGCTTGGATCTGTTGACAGCGCACCATGCACCGTTATAGCGGAGCTGAGATGAGTGACATGGAAATAAGGATAAGGCCCGTTGGGGTTGTAAGGTCCCCCTTCAGGACCAGGAGCGATGCGCCGGCACAGGGAAGGTTTTCCAGCGAGGAGAGTGAGATCCACATCTTTCCAGAGTACCTGGATGCGGTGGACGGTCTTGAACTCTTCAGCCACATCTTTGTTTTATACTGGCTGCACCTGGCTGAGAGGAATGTTTTAAGGGTGGTACCTAGGGGTAAAAGGAAGAAAAGGGGTGTTTTCTCTACAAGGGCTCCTGCGAGGCCCAACCCTGTGGGGCTCTGTCTTGTGGAGCTACTTGAGTGTGGGGAGATACTGAGGGTCAGGGGCCTTGATGCGCTGGAAGGTTCCCCGGTTATTGATATAAAACCATACTATGAGGATATAGATTCACCGGGGTTCTGATGGTTCTCTGAATGGTTCTTCAACATCCTGGGATATGGATTCACCGGGGTTCTGATGGTTCTCTGAATGGTTCTTCAACATCCCTTACGAAGGGTTCTATCTTGCAGTCGCAGGTATCTTCCTTTATCTCCCTCTCTGTGATTGCGACTGTTTCGATGGGTTCCATGCCAAGGATTTCCTTCATGGTCCTGAATGTTCCCTCTGCACCGCTTCCACCGTAGGTGCAGAAGAAGGCCACCTTCTTTATCTTTGAACGGTTCTCCTTCAGGTAGGTGCTTATGGGTACAGATGGCTTACCCGCCCATACCGGAGTTCCAGCTATCACAAGGTCGTAACTGGAGGGGTCCTTTTCATAGGGTTCAAGGACGGTGTCCTTCCCCCTTGCAGCCTGGTAACCTGATTTTATAAATCCTATGATCCCTGTACGTTTCTGGGTATCATGGATCTCCTCGATATCGCATCCAAGTTCATCGGCTATTCTGGCTGCAACCTCCCTTGTGTTCCCGGTTCTTGAGTAATATACCACAAGTGCTTTCATGTAGTCTAATATGTGGATCTGTTCATTTATATTATTGCTTAATTTTAAAATCAGTTTTCTGTCTTCAGGGGTTTCTCTTGCGTTTCATATCATGGAGTGTTCTTTTGATGCTTTAAAAGCAGGGTTCTCTGTTTATCTGCGGAATGTATTCTGTGATCTTAGCTGAAAAACTGTGAGATGATAACATGCACTAAATTGAAGCTGGCCTTCATATAAACTTAGAAATAGTCCCTGCATGTGATAATATGGGGGGTAGCTTCCAGAGATTTTAAGGGGGGTTGTTAGGAGTGAAAAAACGGGGAGGTGCTTTATTTTTTCACATCTCTGGAAGCTGATATTTTTTGTGCTTTCAACAGAACGAATATCCCGGATGTTGAAAGCCATAATAAGGGGGTGATGTGTGTATGAGACACACAAACCTATATGTTAGAATACTCCTATATAAACATTTCGGTGAGGTGAAGGGTGAATTAGGTGATTGAACATAATTAATGTAGTGGACCATGAGATGACAATCTTTAATTTCAGAACCTGAAGGAGTGAATCCATGAAAGAACCGGTGGAAGGGCCACTATTCACGGCCCGCACATGCAGGGAGTACCTTAAAATGTTCAACCTCAACCCTCCCGACCTGAGGGACCTCCGGATACTGGACTGCCCGGGGGGTGCCAGTTCATTCACCCCCATCATGGCCGCAGCTGGTTTTGATGTGAGGGCATGTGACATCATGTACGGCGAGGAACCAGGGATCCTCGGTGAAAGGTGCAGGGAGCACCTCCGGACCCTCACAGAAGCATTAAAAAGAATTAAAGATACCTTTAAATGGGAATTCTATAAATCCCCTGATGAGATGCTTGAAAAACGCCTTGAAGCATGCAGCTGCTTCGAGGAAAGCTACAGACTGAACCCTGCCCTGTACATCAGGGGGGATCTCAGGGAGCTACCCTTTGATGACGGTGAATTCGACCTGGTGGTCTCATCACACCTCCTGTTCATCTACGAGCACAGGCTTGACCAGGAATTCCATAGAAAAGCCCTTGAAGAACTCACAAGGGTGGGCTCCGAGGTGAGGGTGTACCCCATCGTCAGGGAAAACGGTGAACTGGCGGATTATGCAAGGGAACTAATAAATAATGGGATGAGGGGAGTTGATGTTGATGTGGTGGAGGTGGACTATGAGTTCAGGAGAGGTGGCAACAGGATGCTCATACTTAGGAGCTGATCCAGTTTTCAGGACATCTACCTACCTTTTTATTTCATCTATTATCGCCTGGTGCATTCTCCTTATGAATTCTATCCTGTCCTCATATTTGAGGACATCCAGGTAGCCCTGTGCCACAAGGTTGAAGGCGAAGGGTGATGGTATGCGGGTGTTGATCTGTTTTATCTCCATATCACCGTCCCTTATCCATTCAAGCACCCTGATGGCATTTTCAATGTCCATGTAGTCCTCCATGACCTCCCTCCGAGCTTCCTCGAGGATAGGGAACTTATCATCAAGTTCACTCACAAATTTGAGGAGTATCTTACCCCGAACCTGCTGCCTGCCAACCGATTTCTCCTCGCCCCTGTACCTCCGAAGTATCATAAGTGCACGGCCAGCACAGTGCCTGAATCTGCTTGCCAGCGTCTCTGTCCTGTCAAGGGCCTTCTTGAGCACATTCCTCAGGTTTTCAGGTTCAAGTTCCCTGAAGGCCTCAAGACCACCCATTTTGCCCTCTGAGCTGAGGTAGAACCCATTGTCAGATACAGATATCATAACATCCCTCCGGTAGCGTCTGGCAATGACGTAGGCGACTGCACGGGAGATTGCATCGTTCACCCTCCTCCCGAAGAGACTGTGGAATACAATGAACTTCCTCCCACCGAAACCTGTGTAGTACTCCACCAGCATTCTCCTTATACTGGGTATTCCGGCGTAGAGGTACTGCTCACGGAAGTATTCGTAGATGGAGGACGCCGCCCTTTCGTCCACATGAAGGTAGCTCATTATGAATTCCATTATCTCATTCCTGGAACGCCCATACTGAAACTTTCCATCCATTATATCCCTGAAGCGCTGTATATCCAATGCAAGATCAAAGGAGAGGGGTAGCTGCTCTGAGAACCATGAGGGAATCGTCGGAGGCCCTGAGGCAGGAGTGACGTTCACGGTCATGCCCCTGGCATAGTTGAAGCGGTATATTCTGCCCCCAAGCACAAAGGTGTCCCCCTTCCTGAGCTTCTCCATGAAGTCCTCCTCGATCCTCCCCACGACCTTACCGCCGCACTTCACAACCGCAGCGCTTCTATCAGGTATCGTGCCTATGTTGGTGGAGTAAAGCATCCTTGCAAGTTTACCCCTCCTCCCGAACTGGTTCTTATCATAGTCAACCCAGATCTTGGCGTACACGTACCTCTCCTCAAGTTCCACGTACTCACCGGCCAGGTAACTGAGGACAGAGAGGTAATCCTCCCTCCTGAGGTTCCTGTAACAGTAGCTGTTCCTTATGACCTCAAGGGCATGGTCGATGTCCCAGGGGTTCTCGATGGCCATCCCGTATATGTGCTGGGCCAGCACATCCAGGCAGTTCTCGGGTACCCTGATGGAGTCGATTTTACCCTCAAGGGCATTTTTGAGTATGAGTGAACACTCAACAAGGTCATCCCTGTCCACAACAACTATCCTCCCCTTAGATTTCTGGTGAAGCTGATGGCCGCTCCTCCCGATCCTCTGGAGGGCCCTTGAAACTGATTTGGGGGAACTCAGAAGCACCACAAGGTCTATGTAGCCTATGTCGATACCGAGTTCAAGGGAGGTGGATGAAACAACCGCCTTCAGTTCACCCCTCTTGAGTTTCTCCTCGGTTTCAAGTCTGATCTCCCTTGAGAGTGATGAATGGTGGGCCATGATGTTGCTATCACTGTAGCTCTCAGGGAAACGGCTTTTAAGGTTATATACAACGCTTTCAGTACCGCTCCTGGTGTTTGTGAATATCAGGGTTGTTCTGTGAGTCTCTATGAGGTCATGGAGGATGTCATAGAGGGCGTTCCCTATCTCCTCGGGATCAGCGGCAACGATATCATCCACGGGGCATATGAGGTCGATGTCCAGTTCCTTCAGGTAGCTGACGTCAACTATCAGACACTCCCTCTCTGAACCGTAGCTGTAACCAACCAGGAACCGCGCGACCCTCTCGAGGGGGTGGACGGTTGCTGAGAGACCTATCCTCGTGAAGTCCCCCACGAGGTGCTGCAGCCTCTCAAGGCTGAGGGAGAGATGGACTCCCCTCTTATTATCTGCAAGGGAGTGTATCTCATCAACTATAACATAGCGGACGGTTGAAAGCTTTTCCCTGAATTTTGGTGCGACAAGGAGTATTGAGAGTGTCTCAGGAGTTGTTATCAGTATGTGGGGTGGTTTTTTGAGCATCCGTGACCTTTCATAGCTGGTGGTATCCCCTGTCCTGACAGCCTTCCTTATCTCAAGGTCCCTGCCCTCCCCTGCGGCGATATCCCTGATGGCACTGAGGGGCTCCTCCAGGTTCCGTTCAATGTCGTTGTCCAACGCCTTGAGGGGTGATATGTATATGCAGTAGACACTGTCCTCAAGCTCCCCATCATCTGCAAGTCTCGTCAGTTCGCTGATTATCGAGAGGAAGGCGGTGAGGGTCTTGCCGGACCCTGTAGGGGAGGATACCAGGACATTCCTTCCCCTGTGGATGTCCATTATGGCATACCTCTGGGCCTCTGTGAAGTCATCGAAGGTCCTCCTGAACCATTCACTCACCCATGGGTGGAGTATGGAGTGTATCTCTCCGGATGTGTACATCCTCTCCTGTTTCTTTATCATTCAATCACCCGGATAACCTGTTTTCTGCTGAAACTTCAGAAGGTCCCCCACGGTCCTGAATTCGAAGATCTCAAAGTCCTCAACACCATAGACCAGGAATTCAGTGAGTTCAGACTCCCTCAGAAAGGGGGAGAGTATATCCTCATGGAGGATGTCTGAACCCTCTGTAACGAAGTTAAAGGAGGGCATCACAAGGAGTTTCATGTCCCTGAAGGGACCAAGCAGGAAACATTTGATCTTCTCAACCCTCTCACCGCTTCTTAAACCCACACAGGGATGTTCATGGCCGATGATTATTGTCTCAGCATCAAGGTCTTCGGGTACAACGTGGCCGTGTGCAAGGAGGAAACCGGATATACGGAGGGTTTCGGTGACACTGAGATGTGACACCTGTGACATGTAGGGTATGAGGGCGTCATGGTTTCCCCTGATGATGGTTATATCCCTGAAGTTCTCCTCAAGGTACTGCATCATTCTGATGATCTCACGGTTCTCCTGCCAGCTCACCCTCCCGAACTCATGTTTAAGGTCCCCGTTTATGATGATACCTGAGGCTCCGGACACGTCCCGTATGGTGTCTATCCGTTCAATTATCCTCCTGAACTGGAAACCGGGTACCATAACACCCTGTGTGTTGAGGTACTGCTCGTAGCCCAGGTGGAGGTCTGCAATGACCATGGAATCCTCAATGATGAGGGACAGGTCACATATTTCAAGGTCATCCATGAGTCTGTAGGTCTTCATGGGGTCACCAGGACTGTCGTTAAATATATGAGGTCAAGCATGCCGAAGAGTATGAGGGAGTTCATAACAAGCTCAGATTTGCTTGCAACATCCTCTCTCTCCCCTGAACCATAGAGTGAATGGATGCACGGGATTGTGACTGTGAGTGACAGGGCCGCTATTACCAGGAAATTGATCCCGGGACTGAAACTCTCTGATAATGAAAGAAGGGCCAGCATCACCGTTGCGGCGGCTGAGGCAAGGACCATTATCCTGCGGGAATCTCTGACCCCGAGGCGGACTGGAAGGGTCATTTTACCTCCCAGCAGGTCCTCCCGGAGGTCGGGTATCTCAACGTTTATTATGAATACGAGCTGCAAGAGCATTATCGGTACCGAGAAGAGCAGAATCCTGATGTCAGGCCCACCTGCCATTACAGAGTATCCCATGGCTGGAAATATGAATCCGGTGATGGCGGTTGCCAGTTCACCAAGGCCCCTGTATGAAAGCCTGAGGGGCGGTGCACTGTAGAACCATCCAAGGAGGCTTCCAGAAACAGTAAGCAGAAGTACTGAGGGGTTCCGGAAGGTTATGGTGTAAATTATGGACAGTGTTATGGATGTGGCTATAAGAAAAACTGCAAATCTCCAGGCGAAGTTTCGCAGTTCAGGGTGCCTCTGGAGGGTACCGCTTCCACCGGAGTACTTCGTTGAAGAATCCGGTCTGTCAAGGTCAAAGTCATAGTAGTCGTTGCTGTAGGATACAGATAGGTGTGCTGGCATAACTATGAGGTAACCGGCGATGAACTGTTCCGCTGAGATATGTCCAGTCTCTATGGCTGCAAGGACAGCTCCAGTGGCATAAAGTATAAAGCCGGCTCCAAGGAAGGGGAGCCTTCCAAGCCGGATTATTTCACGGATCGTTTCAGTATTCCATGCAGGATTCTTCATGGGAATCTCCATTGAATTACTGTGGAATATTTATATCATCGGGGAGATAAATTAATTTTCATTGATGGAGCTGAACACGTAGGCATGGTCAGAAGTCAGTTGTCTCTGGTTAATGGAGAGGTTACCATCGGAGATTACGGCATATCAGGAAAAAACAGGTGATCTCATGGTCAATGCAAGGTTGAAGGAAATGAGGCTAATGGAGCCTCAGAAGAGGATGGAGGCCATAGAACAACTTGAACCTTCAGAGGAATCAGTTGAAATGCTCATAGCTCTTCTGGAGGATGAAAGTCATCCCGTAAGGTTTAAAGCAGCTGAAAAACTTGCAGAATTTGGTGAAGCATCTCTTGAGAAACTTATGGAGATAATGGATACAGCGGAGGGCGAAATCAGGAGATACGCAACCTTCGCACTCAAGAAGATAGGAGATCCCCGTGTTACAGACCACTTCATAGAGGCCCTCAGTGATGAGGACTGGGGTGTAAGGAAGTTTGCTGCAAGGTCCCTGGGTGAACTGGGAGATCTGCGTGCAGTGGAGCCCCTCATAGCTGCCCTTGATGATGAGGACTGGGGTGTTAAACTTGCAGCTGTAAGGTCCCTTGGAGACCTTGGAGATGAGAGGGCCATAGAACCCATCAAGAAGGCCAGAAGAAAGGGTGATAAGGACTTCAAGAAGGCTGCAAACAAGTCCCTTAAAAAGATCCAGTCAGGACGATAACCTGCAAGTAAATTATCAGTTTTTGCTGTTCCTTTTCTTTAGTTGATTTAATGGACTGGTTAGTGTGCGATAACGTGCTGTTCCTTTGATTCTTCAGTTAAACTGATTTAAGGATCAGAGGGGACATTGTTCATCCACCCCTCCTTTTCACATCATATCTATGGGTCAACACATCCCTGTTGCTGCACATTTAAATAATGAAATATCCATTTAATGAAGTTTTTATATCTGCTTCAACATAACACTATTAATATGGTCTGTGGTGGTTTTATGAATATTGTGATTGTTGGAGCTGGATTCGGGGGAATATCTGCGGCGGCACTCCTTGCACAGAAGGGGCTGGAAGTAACTGTCATTGAGAAGAATGAGGGTCCTGGGGGACGTGCAAGCGTCTACAGTGAGGGGGGATTCACCTTTGACATGGGACCATCATGGTACCTCATGCCAGACGTCTTTGAAAACTTCTTCGCAGAGTTCAATGCCAAGCCAGAGGATTTCTATGACCTTAAAAAACTTGAACCAGCATACCGCGTATTCTTCGACGGGGGAAGGGTCGTTGATGTATCATCTGATATTGAAAAGAACTATGAACTCTTTGACAGCTTTGAGGAGGATGGTGGTGAAAGACTCAGGGAGTACCTGGAATCAGCTGGTAAACTCTACGACTCGGTTGTGAAGGAAATGCTCTACAGGGACTACAGGTCAGTCCTGGACTTCCTTAATGGAAAGCTCCTGCTACAAGGATTGAGGCTCAACATACTCGAATCTCTTGAACACTTCGTTAAAAGGCGATTTAAGAGTGACGAGGCCCGCAAGATACTCCAGTACTCAATGGGATTCCTTGGAAGCGCACCCCAGAACACACCCTCAATGTATCATATAATGTCCCATATCGACATGACCCTCGGAGTCTTCTACCCTGAGGGGGGTATAAGGAGGGTTGCCCAATCAATATATGAACTCGCCCTTGAACATGGAGCCAGATTCCACTTCAACGAGGAGGTCAAAAGGATAGAGGTAATCGATGGAGTGGCAACATCTGTCATAACCGACAGGAACATCTATGAAGCTAATGCAGTCCTGGTGAATGCTGATTACCCCCACAGTGAACTGGAACTCCTTGATGAACCCCACAGGACCTATGATGAGACATACTGGGAGTCTAGGGTAATGGCGCCATCAGCCTTTGTAGCCTACCTCGGAGTTGACAGGGTTATAGATGCCCTTGAACACCACAACCTCTTCCTGGAGAGGGACTGGGCCGATAAATTCCAGGAGGTATTTGACCCCAGGAGGGCGAGGTGGCCAGAGAGACCATCCTACTATGTGAATGTACCCTCACGGACAGATACGACTGCTGCCCCCCAGGGATCAGACACCCTCTTCATACTGGTCCCCCTCGCCCCGGGCATGGAGGACAACGAGGAACTCAGGGAGGGCCTCTACCGGAGGGTGATGGATGACCTTGAGAGGAAGGTGGGTGAAAATATACGGGACCATGTCGTTGTAAAGAGGATATTCGCCATAAATGATTTCAGGGACCGTTACAATGCATACAAGGGCACAGCCCTGGGGCTTTCCCATACACTGAGACAGACAGCCCTCTGGAGACCATCACATAAGAGCAAGAAGGTTAAGAACCTCTATTACACAGGACATTACACCCACCCCGGCATAGGCGTCCCGATGACACTTGTCTCATCACAGATAGTCTGCAATGAGATAATGGAGGATACCGGAAGGTAAAGGGTTGCTGTAATGACTGCAAATTTTTAGACCTTTAAACCTTAAAAATAGTCTAATGGGTGATATGTCTTTGATTGACAAGAAAATTTACTCAATATTTAAGAGGGGAAGTAAAACGTACTTCTACAGTACACTTTTCTTCCCAATGGAGGTTAGGAGAGACGTTTTTATACTCTACAGCTTCCTTCGAAAGGCCGATGACTACGTTGACCGGGTGCCGCAGGATACTGATGGCTTCTATGACTTCGTGGAAAGGTACAGGAGAGCATACTCCTGTGAAATCACAGGGGACGTGGTGGTTGACTCATTCGTGGAACTTTCAAGGAGGAAAAAATTTGAAGATGACTGGACAGAGGCCTTCCTGAGGTCCATGGAGATGGATATAACAGTATCATCCTACAGTACAATGTCTGCCCTCGAAGAGTACCTCCTTGGTTCATCAGAGGTCGTGGGGCTCTTCATGGCATCCATAATGGGCCTTGACCCTGATTCATACCACTATGCAAGGTACCTTGGAAGGGCCATGCAGTACGTTAACTTCATAAGGGACATTGCAGAGGATATTGAGCTTGGGAGGCTCTACTTCCCCCTGGATGAACTTGAAAGGTTTGGACTCGAATCCCTTGATCCTCATGAGATAAGGGGGAGGGAGGATAATTTCCGGTCATTTCTGAGGGCCCAGATAGACATTTACAGGGACTGGCAGGGAACAGCGGAGAGGGGCTACCGGTACATCCCCTACCGTTACCTGGTACCCATAAAGACAGCGGCTGACATGTACATGTGGACATCAAGGATCATTGAAAGGGACCCCATGATAGTCTACAGCCGAAAGGTGAAGCCTTCAAGGGGCCGTGTGGTCTCAGGGGCGGTGTTTAACATATTCCGCCTCATGGGTTCCATCAGGGTCAGTGGAGGCCCATGATCGTCGGGGCAGTGTTCAGATGAAGACTATACTGGAGTATATGGGGTTTCTCTTCAGGATATCCAGGTTCAGGTTCTGGATCTACACCGGTGGGACCTATGTTATAGGATACACCCTGGCCGCGTCAGGATTTGCAGATTTCCTCTCACCTGCCTACTACCTCTACCTGATATACTTTTTCTTTCCGGCCAGTATCTTCATATATGGGGTTAATGACTGGTGGGATGAGGAAACCGACATTCTGAACCCCAAGAAGGGCTCCAGAGAACATATGCTGGCCCGTGATGAGAGAAAAAGATTGAAGAGATCGATAATACTGGTAACCGTCATCAGCTTCCTTATGATGCTATCACAGACACTTACGGAGGCCCTAATTTTCATGGGATTCCTTTTTTTATCATACTTCTACAGCGCACCCCCACTTCGCTTCAAGGAGAGACCATTCCTGGATTTCTCATCCAACTACCTCTATATAATGCCGGGTATATTCGCATACAACCTTGCATCGGGCGCCCTTCCGGACCCGCTGATCCTCTTTGCCGGTTACTGCCATGTTGCAGCCATGCACATCTTCTCGGCCGTACCTGATACTGAATATGACAGAATTGCAGGTATAAACACCACCCCCGTTTTCATCGGCAGAAGACCGGCTCTCGCAATTTCAGCCTTCTTCTGGTTACTGCTATCCATTATAACAGTATGCATTACAGGATTCCATCCACTGAGCTTCCTGGTATTCATATACCCGGCATTTTCCCTTTCAGTGCTTCTAATAAGGAGAATAAGAATAGAGAAGATATACTGGTATTTACCCCATGTTAACACTGCCCTCGGCGGCCTTCTATTCCTTGCACTCATAAACTACAGGGTGTTTCACTGGATATAACCCATCAACGGGACACTTCACCATAACTTAAACCTGGCTGTTCTTAATATGAGTGCAATGAGCATGAGGCCTGCAATGAAGGGTATCTCAAGGCCAAGGAAGAGGCAGGCACCTGTCCAGAAACACATTATCAGGTAAAGGCTTGATACAGCACCATTACCCATCTCCTGCAGGGAGTCACCGGTCACTGCCAGTGAGATCAGTGCAGCCCCCAGACCTGAGAGAATCCAGCCCGCGAAGTTCTGTAGTGGAACCCCATAGAAGATCCCCGGATTCACCCACACCCAGAATTTGAGGGCAACTGCAGCCGGGTCAATAACCACGTCGGTTAATGCAGCAATAAGGGCTGCCAGGATCAGAAATTTAACCCTGCCCTCAACACACTCCTTTGCAAGGTAGGCGGATCCAAGGAACAGGGGTAGCCACGCGAATGGAACCGTGAAGGGGGTGTAGCCGAGTATCTTCAGGCCGATCATATCACCGTAGTAGAACTCAGAGTAGGGAAAACCGGTTATTATGGCGAGGGTTTCAATCGAAATTGCATAGATGCCAAGAACGAGTATCAGTAAAAAGCCACGGGACCCGAGGCTCCTTATGGTTGATATGAATGATGGAACAGCCATTGAAATTATGAATATAACTGATACGATCCAGTAACCCTCTATTCTCATGCCAGTAACAGGGTATGAGCTCAGAGCAAGTATGATACCCGTCAGCAGTATCAGCAGGGAGGTCCTTCCGGCTTTATCAGACATGCTGAACACCTTTATGGATCATGATCATACTCCAGATCTCCAGCCGTACACATCAGGCCTTCTGTTTCTCAGAAGGGGAAGCTCCCTCCGGATCCTCTCCACGGCTTCCAGGTCAATATCTGCTGTGATCACAGAGGGGGATGCATCGGCCTCACAGACGACAGATCCCCAGGGATCAGCGATCATGGAGTGGCCATAGGCAACATAGGACGCTGAGGGGTTCCTTGCAGGTGATGCAGCAACACAGTAGCACTGGTTATCCAGGGCCCTTGACCTTACAAGGAGCCTCCAGTGGGCCGGTCCGGTTGTCATATTGAATGCCCCAGGGAATATAAGGACCTCTGCACCCCTTAGGGCCATCATCCTTGAAAGTTCAGGGAAACGCATATCATAGCATATCCCCACACCCATGATGCAGTGGGGAGTTTCTATAACGGTCACGGAATCGCCTGCAATCAGGCTATCTGATTCCCTGAAGCTTATCTCTCCGGGAACATTGATGTCGAAGAGGTGGACCTTGCGATGCTTCCCGATGATGTTCCCACCATCGTCCATCACAAAGGAGGTGTTGTAGATGCCCTCGGGTGTTTCCTCGGGGATGGAACCTGCGACCAGATGGATCCCCAGTTCCCTGGCAATTGACCTCATGGTTCTTATGGAGTATCCATTCTCATCCTCTGCATACTCTGAAAAAAGGTTTACATCGTAGGGGCATGTGAACATCTCAGGAAGGACAATGAGCCGGGCGCCTCTCTCAGCGGCCTCCACAATCATCTCAACGGCAGTACCAACATTCTCCTCTTTATCTTCGGTTACCTGCATCTGGCATATTCCAAGCCTCATAGAGACACTTCCACAAATTCAGGTGAAGGAAACATTTTCCAGGAGGATCTTAAGACCGATGAGGATGAGGATCAGGCCTCCAATGGCCTCAAGACGGTTTTCAAATATGTGGCCCACCCTTTCGCCTATGTAGCTACCGGCAAGTGATAGTATGAATGTGATGAGACCTATGACAATTACCGGGAGCCATATGGATATGTCAAGGAGGGCGAAGCTCACACCCACTGCGAAGGCATCGATGCTGGTTGCAATTGAGAGTACAAGGAGTTCACGGTAACTGAAAATGAATTCTTCCTCCTCCATGATCAGGCTTTCATAGATCATTTTAAGGCCTATTATGAGGAGCAGAATGAATGCTGCCCATGGTGCAAGGGCTGATACGAGCCTCTGGATTTCAAGACCAGACACCCATCCAAGAACTGGCATGGCAGCCTGGAAGGTTCCGAAGGACAGTGCGGATATCAGGGCGTAGTTTGTCTCTGATTCATGGAGTGCAAGGCCCCGGCTCACGGATATGCTGAAGGCGTCCATTGCAAGGCCAACTCCTATGAGCACCATTGATAGAAGATCCATTATTATCCTCTCTTACCTTAATAATCATACCTTCTTTCTTACCCTATTTAAACCCACCACCCCCAGGAAAACCTTTATATATAAGGACTTTTAATAACTTAATTTAATTAAAAATTCAGTAACCTGAAAAAGGTTCCAGAACCTTTAAAATAAACTTAAAAACCAATTAAAAGTTAGAAAAATGATTGAATCAAAAGATAATAACAAAGGATCTGATTTTAGTGAAACAGAACTTGAAGAGCAGGAAATAATGGATGCCTACTCAGAGGCTGTTATTGGCGCAGCCGATAGAGTGAGCCCCTCAGTTGTAAGGGTAACAACGGTGGCCCGATCAAAAAACAGGACAGTGGGTGGAGGTTCAGGTCTCATATACACTGAATACGGGCATATAATCACAAACAGTCATGTTGTCCACGGAGCAGAGAGAATTGAAGTAACACTGAACACAGGGGAAGAGTACCGGGCAACTGTTGTTGGTGATGACCCCCACACAGACATCTCGGTCCTGAAAATCGAACCTCAGCATGAACTCAGAACACCTGAATTTGCAGACTCCAGGAGGGTGAGGGTGGGACAGCTTGCCCTGGCAATAGGCAACCCCTTCGGGTTCCAGTTCACAGTAACAGCAGGAGTTGTGAGTGCAACCGGCAGATCCCTGCGGACCATGACAGGGAGGCTCGTGGATGGGGTTATACAGACAGACGCAGCACTAAACCCTGGAAATTCAGGCGGACCACTGGTTGATTTTCGCGGAAGGGTCCTGGGGATAAACACGGCCCTTATAAGACCTGCTCAGGGGCTTTGCTTTGCAATACCATCAAATACAGTCAGGGAAGTCGCAGATAAACTCATAGAGGATGGTAAAATAAGAAGGGCCCACCTGGGAGTGGCCTGCCAGAACATGGTGCTGAAGCCAGAAACAGTTGAGAAACTGAAACTGAATTCGGATAGGGGAGTTATGGTTGCATCACTCTCAGATGGTCCGGCAGGAGATGCTGGAGTCATGCGTGGTGATATCATAATAGCCCTCGACGGCGAAGCAGTTGAAACAGTCGACGACCTTCACAGAATCCTCAATGAGGAAAGGATCGGCATGGAATGTGATCTGGATGTTATAAGGGGGTCTGAGATCTTTAAAATCCATGTGAAACCATCAGAACTGGAATAAGCCCATCTAAAGTTTTATTAAGAGGGGGTGCCAGATTAATTCTGGAGACCCCATTGGCAGTGGTTTGAATGAATACAACTGAAAAGCTGGATAAAATCGACACATCACTCAGAAATGTGGGATACATACCGAGCAGGGATATCATCATAACCCTTTTTCTCTCATCGGAACTGAAAAAACCTGTTCTCGTGGAGGGCCCGCCCGGGACTGGTAAAACACTTCTTGCTAAAAAAACTGCAGAGGCACTGGGAAGAGAGTTCTTCAGGATACAGTGCTATGAGGGCATAACCTTCGAGCAGATAGTCGGAGAATGGAACTACCAGAAACAGCTTCTGAGCCTTGAAAAGTCACGAATCCACGGATCCGATGAAGACGTCTTCAGGGAGGATTACTTCATAAAAAGACCACTCTTATCAGCATTCATCAATGAGAAACCCTCACTGCTCCTGATAGATGAGATAGACAAGGCAGATGAGGAGGTCGAGAGTTTCCTCCTCCAGGCCCTGGGGGAGAAGCAGATAACGGTCAATGACCTTGGAACCTTTGACCTGCGAAATGATATAATGGTTTTCCTCACCTCCAACTCCCAGAGGAACCTCCTCGACGAGACAAGGGACAGGTGCCTTTACATCCACATTGATTACCCTGACCCTGAACGTGAGATGGAGATCGTGAGGTCTCACGTCCCATCAGCACCTGAGGGCCTAATCAGGGAAACTGTAATGCTCATAAACAGGATAAGGGGACTGGGAATCATCAAGAAACCCTCCATAAGGGCCACCGTGGACTGGATCAGGACCATCATGGCCCTTGGAAAGGATAGCTTGGACTCTGATACGCTTAAGGAAACCCTTGGAGTTGTTATAAAGAACAGGGCGGATGAAGCAAAGGTCCTTGATCTTGTGGAATCGGTTGAGGGGAAAGATGAAGAGGATAATTCATCTCTCAAACATTCTAAGGGATAAGGGAGTCCCTGTAAGTGTAAGGGGCACCATGGACGCATCTGAGGCCTACCGGATATTTAAGGGGAGGCCTGAACTCAGGGATGCCCTCTTTTCGGTTTATGTTAAGGACGTGAGATACGCAGGCGCATTCATGGAGGCCTACGAGGAGGTCTTCGGAATTCCAGCAGAAAGTGAATCAGAGGGATCAGGGGCAAGCGAGGGGCTACATCACCTCAAGGCATCAGAAAATTTTTCAGGTAACTCAGAGGTTGAGATGGGAATTGAGGAGATTGCACAGCTCAAACCTGAAATTGAGGAGTTGGCTGACCCTTCAATGGATGTGGCCGCAGTCATGGACAGGGACATGTCCACCCTCAATTCATTCGACCCTGAAATATTTGAGCTATGCCGCAGGCTTGGAATAAAAATTGCCAACAGAAGATCAAGGAGGCTACGCCAGTCCAGGAGGATGAAGCCGGATATAAGGCGGAGCATAAGGAAGAACATTAAACATGGGGGCACAGTGCTTGAACTTATACGCTCAGAACCGAGGGAGAGGAAGAGCCAGCACATATTCCTCAGTGATGTGAGCGGGTCTTGTGACTGGATAAGCAACTGGTTCTTCTGCATAATCTACGCAGCCCAGCGCACCTTCTACCGTTCACGATTCTTTGACTTCGACAGCCGAATAGTTGAGACAACCCACCTGCTGGATGAGGACGACCTCTACGATGCCTTCAGGAATCTCAGGGAGTCAAGAATCAGGAATTTAATGATCCACGGAACATCCAATATGTACACAGCATTCAGGGATTTTATTGAAGGCGTGACCTTCACAGGAAAATCATACATAGTTATCCTATCAGACTGCAGGGACTGGGCCGGTCCAAGGAGGGATGGTATCCCTGAGAGCGTTGAACTGGTAGCTGAGATGTCAGAGAGGGCCAGGAAGGTTCTGATACTTAACCCTGAACCTGAAAAGAAGTGGGACGTCGTTGATAGCTGTGTTTCACTTTACCGGGATGCCGGGGCAAGCGTGATGGAGGTCAGGACACTCAGACAGCTTGCAGAGGTTATAGAAAGGCTTTAAAGGAAGTTATCCAGTGTAACGCCCCTGTTTGATCTCAGCTCCCGTGGGGGTTCGATCTCCCTGAACTCAAGGCCCTCCTCCTCCAGCATCTCCATGGCATCATGGGTTATGGATGGAGCCACGAGAACACCACGCACACCCACCCTATCCTCCCTGAACTCATCAACATACCTTTTAAGCTGTTTAACTGCACTCACTCCTGCCTTTCTGCTTTTAAGCTCAATTATCATGAGGGAACCATTCTCATCCTTTCCCAGTATGTCAATGAAGCCTGAAGCGACGGCATACTCCCTTGCAACGGGCCGGAAACCCTTCTCAATGAGTTGGGGGTGCATGATTATCATATCACCCATATCGTTCTCATGACCTGCAACCATGAGATCATGGACGTCCCTTGCAAGGTAATATGATACGAGGTGGGCCTCATGGATTTCGACCTCAAGGCGCTCCTCAGGGTCCCTCCGGATACTCTCGAGGTAGAGGCTGCCCCTCTTGATGTAGGCACGTGACCTTGATTTGGGTGGCTGCCAGTTAACAGGATCCACCTTACGGTCCTGGTGCACCATGAAGGTCCCATCGGGTTTTATGACGATCAGCCTTTCACCGGCATCAAGCCTGCTCCTTGCACGACCCTCATAGGATGCACTGCAGCAGGCGAGTATCACCACAAGGGCCCTCTTCCTTATACCATCCTCTATTAAACGGTATGCCTCCTTTATCGACGGATTTTCAGATACCTTGCACTTCATGCAGTTCACATTCAGCGTTTATTGAAAAGTTCAGTCAGTTAACTGTAACTGGTACTCAGTGATCGCAGATCACCGGGCAACTAAATCTACCCTGTCAGTGTAAATATTAATATCGACCCTGATATAAACTATAGTCTGTCTGGGAGATTTTATGTCTACCTTACGAACTGTGAGCTGGAGAAAGTTGTGTGTCCATGATAAAGGAGTTTTTCATAGGAACCGAGATATCGCCTGCATATTACGGGGAGCTACTTGATTTCATCTACCGTTACTACCTCATCCCAGGAGAATTCACTGACATCAGAAAGGAGGGCCTCAAAATAGCTTTCAGGGCTTTAAGGAATGATGGGGTGATATACGGGGAGCTTATTGGGGGTGGGGACCTTAAACTGATCCTGGATTACCCCGGGAATCTTGAGGAATGGGCCCACTCAATATATGAGGATATATTCACATCCATCCAGGTCTTTGAGGATGTCCTCCGGCAGCACACAATATACTTTGCCTGGGTGGAGGGGGAGGATATAATTCCTGAAAAACCCCCCACGAGGAGGGGAATGGCGTCCAGGGGGATATTCGGAAGCAGCATGCTCCTTGTCTATGTACTGTTCTTCGGGGTGAACATAATCCTCTTCGTAATCCTTGGCTTCTATGCTGTTATCGCAATTCTCCTCATGCAGCTTGGAATAATCCTCCTCTCCGACAGGATATACGCGAGGATGGGGGAGTGGGTTCTCACAAAGGATAATCCCAGCGTACACATAGTCCAGTTCCAGCTTCCAGAGGATGAATTCAGGTTCTTTATAAAGACAATGGGGGAAGATGCAGTTGTCAGGATAAAAAGGGAGATCTATGGTGCTTCACTTGCAAATAAAAGACCCCCAACCTGTGATGACGCCCGGAACGTCCTGGAGAGGCATGGATTCAGATGCAATCCCCTTTATGAGAGGTCAAGGACGGTGAACCTCTACAGAATAGTTGAAAGAGCCGCATCAGCCTTCGGGATACCGGTACCGAAGGTGGTGCTTGCAAATACCATGATAGCAAACGCTGCAGCAACTGGTCCAGGTCCAGGGAGGGGGCTGGTGCTTGTAACCACTGGCCTGGTCGTTCAGCTCACTGATGATGAGATCCTTGCAGTCATAGGACATGAGATGGGGCACCTGGTTGGACGGGACCCGATCATACTCTTCAGCATAGTCTCAGCCGAGTTCATACTGAGGCTCACAGTGCTCCTTCCCGTGGTTATCATTTCACCCATACTCTACATAATCGTTGCAATGGGCGTAATATTCTTCGTGGCAAAGTTCTTTGAGGCCAGGGCCGACCTGCTATCTGCAATGACCCTCGGTAAACCTGAGGTACTGGCCAGGGCCCTCAGGAAGATAGGTTACCAGAAACTTGCCCTGGAGAAAAGGGGGTCACAGAGGATAACTGGCTGGACAGCATGGGATCCGCATCCACCCATATATTTCAGGATAAACCGTCTCGAAAACCTCCGGGATTACAGGAACATTAAGAGCCCACTTCTTCAATCTGCAGGGGATGTTATAAGGGGCCTGAAGGAGGCCATTCTCAACATGTTCTCCTGATCCAGGATACTGGACGTCCTTGAGGGGGGGCTTCAGATTATCCTTGAGAGAATGCATTCAACGTCTTCAAGTTTTATCCCCTCAGGTCCAGGGATTCCATACCTCCTGCATTTGTACTCCACTGATTCACGGTTCACGATGCATTCAAAGGGGTCACTGCACTCATCATGGCTGTAGCTCTCCTTCCCGATTAAATCTTCGAGTTCAACTATGGCATCCCTGATGAGATCATCTGCATCCATTTTAAGGAGTCTGTCAAGGAAGTCGTTCTCCATGGACCTATCCTTCCCGAAAAATTTTTCAAAGGATCTCCGCTGCTGCATACCCTTGTAGATTATTATGAGTTTGTCCTGAAGTTCCAGTGCATCAATCCTTCTCATTTAATCATCCCGCATGATCCATCATCAGGTATTTTTAGCAACAACCGCGGCTCATTCTCCTCACAACCATCAGCTGCTCCATCCATCACCAACTATTTTTAGCAATAGCCCCATATTAATATTTGACTTCAGTTTTTAGGGTGACATCATGTACAGGCTTGAACTGGATAGAACGATGTGCATATCATGCGGAAACTGCATTGACAGCTGCCCGGATCTATTTGAATTTGCAGATGATGGAATTTCATCCATTAAAGGTGTTGAAATTTCTGATATCCAGGCACTTGAACTTGAGGATCCATCCTGCAGTGAAAAGGCTGCAGGTAACTGCCCGGTAATGTGCATAAAGCTTTACAGGGATGGAGAGGAGGTTCTGTAACAATGAGATGGGAGGCGAATTGATGGGGGAGATTCCAGCATCCTATTTCAAAATCGAAGAATTCCAGTTTGAATCAGGAGAAAAAATCCAGGAGGCTCCCGTTGAGTACAGAACAACAGGGAAACCATCCTTTGATGATATGGGAGTAATAGATAATGCTGTTATATACATACATGGCTGGAGCGGGGACTGTTCATCAGTCAGGAGGATAGCTGCCCTTACAGAGCCGGGAGGGGCCCTTGAGAACTTCTTCGTAATCTCTATAAGTTCCCTTGGATCACCGGGCTCAGCATCACCATCCACAACAGCGATGGGAGCGGATTTCCCGGAGTACACCATCCTCGACATGGTCAACTTCCAGAGGCAGTTCTTAGATGAAAAATTCGGGATAAGAAAGGTTAGGGGAGTTATAGGCACATCCATGGGCGGTTTCCAGGCCCTTCAGTGGGCTGCGGAGTACCCTGATGAAATGGAGTTCCTCATACCCCTTGTGACATCATGGCGAGTGCGCGGTATAAACTATGCACTCTTCAGCTACATGAACCACCTCATCGAGGAGGACCCGGAATTCAGGGCAGGCAGGAGGCCTGAGAGGGCACTTGCGCTGGCCTCGATGCTCATGTACCTCCACGGACTTTCAAGGGAATACTACCAGGGCCTCGAAAATGCTGAACTTGAGTCCTCAATGATGGATATGGGTTCTGAGGGGGCCCTCATGGACCCCTATGACGTTATCTGGAGAAACAGGGCCGCCATGAAACATGACCTCAGCGGGAAACTGGAGAGTATCAGGGCCCGCACCCTCATATTCGGGGTGAACCAGGACCGCTACTTCCCACCTGAACTTGATACAATCCCGATGGCTCAACTAATACCGAAAGCAGAACTTGTCCTATTCGATTCAGAGTGCGGACACCTCGGGGTGAATGAGATAGGAAAATACAATGAGATTATAGTGTCATTTATTGGTGGTGATTGAGGAGCTACTGAGCTGATCTCAGAGCAGGCATGGTGTTCTGTGGGGCTTATTGATGATGATCCCAATCTACATAAATGATGGGTGGTGTTTTATTTGAAGGTTAAGGTTGAAGATTTTGGCTTCAGGGAAGATAGGGGTATGAACTATGTACGTTACAGGGTCTCGGGTCTTGATGAGGAGCTCACTGAGAAGCTGATTGAGAGGCTGGATGAGGACACTGAAAGGGATGAAGGGGACCTCATCATAACAGTGTTCTATGAAAGGGAGTACTTCCCCTTTGGGTCTGAGGAGTCAAAGGTTAAAATGGAGGACTTCATCGCAAGGGAGGAGATCGAGATGATGGTCTTCCTTTCAAGCGTCCTTGAGGACTGAGAGGCATAAAAGCGAATTTATGGTCCTGCTACTGATGAACTGGATCATGCCGGAAAGGGTGGAAGATGGTCCTTGTAGCTGTTGATGAACTCAAAAAATCCCCTGAAGGATGGAAACTCAGACTTAAGCTTATGATCCCGGATGAAATCAGGGAGGAAGCTATTGATAAACTTGCAGCTAAATTCAGGGACTACTCTTTCTCTGCTGGTCCCCGGGGGGTGGATGTTCTTGTTTCCTTCAGGATAACTGAGCCATGGGAGGATGAAACAGTTCATGAGGTGGTTGAAACAATAGTGGCTGAACTCTCATTATTTATAGATAGGATGGAGGGATCTGGTGGTCTTTGAGGAATACGATTTTGGGGAATATCTCTATGAAAGGGACCACTGGATTGTTTTCCTGGCACCCAACCAGAGCAACCTTGGCACCTGTGTTGTTGCCCTTAAGAGGGATGAGAAATTCCTTGGGAACCTCAGGAAGGATGAGTGGGAGGAAATGCTTCGCATAATCTCTGAAATTGAGGATGCTGTGAAGAAGGAATTCGGGGCAACCATGTTCAACTGGGGGGTCCTGCTCAACTCATTCTACCGCCAGAACACCCCACCACCCCACCTCCACTGGCACTTCATACCCAGGTACAGGGGGAAGGTCACAGTCAACGGTGAAACCTTCGATGACCCCTTCTTTGGTTACATGAGGCCCCGTCCACCAAAGAGAATATCAAGGGAAACCTTCCTTGAAATAGGAAAGAGAATACGCAGACGGATAAAGATATGAGTGGCTCCGAAGCTGGGTAAGAGGATAGTTAGATGGATAAAGATATGAGTGCTGAGTTCTGAGGGGGCCGATTCAGGAAATTACAGGCTGATTATAGTCGAGCTATACGCTCCCGGAACTCCTTCCTGTGCCTCTTCTCCTCATCAACAATGTGTCTTAAAACACCGACAACCTCATCATCATCTATTATCTCGATCTGCCTCTCATACTCTTCAATGCCCTCTGTTTCCTTCTCGATCTGCCTCTCAAGGCCCTCCTTTATATCTTCACCAACATACTCCACTTCACCAAGCTCCATGGATGGCCTACCTCCCCTCTTTGTTATGAGGTCAGCCAGCCACCACATATGCCTCATTTCATCGACTGCAATGGCCTCGGTCAGGCGGCTTATATCGCAGTCCTCGATGACAAAGGAATTGTAGGTGTACATCATGGTGGCCTCGAGTTCATGCCTGAAATCAATGTTGAGGAGCTCCAGTACTTCTTTTCTGTCCACAAGAATCACCCATATAATTTATGTTTTCTTCATTTATTTATCAGTTATCATCTTAGTCTCTATCAAAGACCTTCAAGTCTAATGAAGACTCAGGTAAAGCATTAAGGGGCTTCAGGAGTTCTATGACCTCATTTTTAGAATTAAGTTTGTTGTTAAGGGGTAATCTATAAAAAAAGGTGGGTGGGGATTAAAGTCTTCTGGCGGATGTTAGGCCTCCAAGAACCAGGAGCATGGAGACTATGATCCCTGCCACCGGTGAACCGGTTGTCTCCATCCCCACGACGGTTGTGGTGTTTGTCCTGTTGCCAGGACCTGGAGATCCCCGAATATTTACAGTGGTTTGAACGAGCTGGTAGTCTCTGGCGGTTACTGTGGCAGTACCCGGGCCTTCATCAGCCCTTAAAACCGTAATGGCCATACCATTGGTCCAGGGGACTGTTATAGATTTACTGCCCAGGTTCCCCAGGCTGGTTGTGAAGGTCACCCGTGGGCCGCTGAAGAAGAGGGCGGCATCTGCACTGTGATCACCACCAGCCACATCATGGTAGACACTGGCGGTAATGGTTGAGGTTTCAGAGGGATTTATGGTGGATGGACTTGCATCGATCTTCAGAACCAGCCAGGGATAATAATTCAGGGTTCCATTGCCAGGGAAGAATTTAGCGGTATCAGGATTGTTGGTGCCATACCAGTTGTAGGAGGCGTTTGTGTTACTGTTTTCCAGCTGATGGAAGAGTCTGTCCATGTCGTCCCGTATGGGCTTCAGGATGGGTTCCAATTCTGGATGCTCTTTAATGGCATCATCGAGGGGTTTAAGCATTTCATCGATGCTGGGCCCGAAGTTGGAAAATAAAAAGTTCTGGATATAATATTCGTAGCTGGCGATACGGTTGTAGTTTATTGTCCCGTCTGGTGAGCAGATCACTATACCTATCCCTGCGCCATCCCCTTCTATGTTGTTACCGGTGACCCTTGTTGTGTTAAAGCCTGCAGCCACCATGGAAACGTCACGGGTTCCATTTACTCCATTTACCATGTTATGGATCATTTCAAGATGTGCCAGGGCAACACCCACAATCCCTGCAGCCACACCCGGGGAGGTGATATCTGAAGCAATGTTATTTTTCAGGGTTGCATTGTTTAGGAGGCCCAGGCCTAACATGGCTACGGATGCACTGGCTTTGCTGATACCTGATACAAGGTTACCTTCCATTTTAAGGTCCCCGATGGCAACGATAACCATTCCAACTGCCTGTTGCCCCGCCACTATGGAGGATATTATATTTTTGGATATTTCAACGGTCCCATTTCCCACTATGGCTGCTTCAAGTGCATAGACAGAACTGTTGGCAGAACCCTGTAAATTGAAGATTCTGTTACCTGATATGATGGCATTAACGCTATCACTGACTATTTCCATTCCCATAATGGCACTGAAGGCAGTTACACCATCAATGATGTTCCCTGCAACCACTAAACTGGCCACACTGGCCAGCTCGGGGTTTCCACCGGCACCCTTGCTTTTTCCAAGCTGAAATCCGAATACGGCACCATTAGAAGTGCTTATATTTGACAGAGTGTTCCCGCTTAGATTAAAACTGTCTAAAGTCCCGTTCGTGGAAACAGTAACCCCACAGATGATTCCATCACCATTCATGTTTAATATGCGGTTTCCGGAAACCGTGAAGAAACCCTGGGAAATGTTAGCAAATATACCATTCTCATGAGGACCAGAAATAACGTTATTTAAGATTGTGGTGTTGCATCCTGAAACAGCGATTCCTGTTTTACCACCATTAATCCTGTTATTTTCAATTTTACAGTTATCTGCACTTATATTAATCCCGACACCATGGGGAGGGCTGTTTATTATGAAGCCCCTTATCGTGCTTCCGCTGCCATCACCGGTTCCATCCTTTACCAGGGTGAATGCTGTGTTAGCAGGATTTATTTCCACATCATCGCCGTTATTAGCCTGTATTATGAGTTTCTTGTTGACGGTGACATCCTCATGATAGGTTCCACAGTATACATTGATAATGTCACCGTCCAGGGTGCTGGAATTATCAATTGCTGCCTGGATCGAGGTGTAGATCTGACCTGACCCCACATCCCACTGGGTTGCCGATGCATTACCTCCACAGAAAAAACAAATAGCAACCAGAAAAAGACATCTATAAAAGTTAGAACAGGTTTTCTTCAAATTCTCCACCTTCTGTGTATATAAATATGTCAATGGATTACATTTAATGCTTTGCACTGTATTACTGGTGTCTCTTTTCTTTGAAGTGCTCTGAGGGGTCTTCAAGGAGGTAGCAGGTGATCGGTGGTTATATATTCTGTTTGATGATATCTCTTATAGGAGGGATGTTCTGTGGCATCTAAGGTTTACTTTGCAGACCTCAGGGCGAGATCTGCTGATGAGAATAAGGGGAGTAAGATAGGGAAACTCTTTGAGAGGGTATGCGGCAATCTTTTCTCAGAGGATGATGTGGTGGCTGTGAAGGTCCACTTTGGGGAAAGGGGGAATGATTCCTTTGTAAGTCCAGTGATTTTAAGGCATATTGTCGATAAGGTCAAGGATAGCGCCGCGAAGGTTTTTCTGACCGATACAAATACACTGTATTATGGTTCCAGGCATGATTCAGTTGATCACCTTGTTACCGCAATACTGAACGGTTTTGACTATGCGGTTGTCGGTGCTCCTCTTATAATTGCGGACGGACTCCATGGGGGGAATGAAAGGCTCGTGGAGGTGAATCAGAAGCATTTTGATACTGTGAAGATAGCCGGTGACATCCATGACTCCTCAGGGATGGTTGTGGTGTCCCATTTTAAGGGTCACGGGATGAGTGGTTTTGGAGGGGCCCTTAAAAACCTTGCAATGGGATGTGCAACACTCCATGGGAAACTGGAACAGCATGAGTGCGCAAAACCTGTAATAATGGGTGACTGTGACCTTTGCGGTGTTTGTGTTGAGGAGTGTCCTGTGGAGGCCATCACCCTCACTGAAGATGGTGTTAAGATTGAATATGATGAGTGTATAGCCTGTATGAACTGTATGGACAGCTGCCCAAATGAGGTCTATGATCTTAACTGGGAAGATGATGTGCCAGCATTCATTGAAAGGATGATGGAATATTCCCTTGGCGCTATTAAAGGTAAGGAGGGTAAGATTGCATACTTCAATTTCCTTACGAACATAACACCTGACTGTGACTGTGTGCCCTGGAGTGATTATCCCATCGTACCCGATATAGGGATACTGGTCTCCAGTGATCCCGTTGCAATAGATGCTGCAAGTTATGATCTTGTGAACCAGCAGCTGGGCCTCAGGGGGTCCATGCTTGAGAAGAATTTTGAGGAGGGCGCTGATAAGTTCAGGGGGGTCTGGACTGAGGTTGATTCAGGGTACCAGCTGGTTTATGCAGAAGAGATTGGTCTTGGATCACGAAGGTACCATCTTGTGAGGGTATGATCTCATTCAGGGGTTTTCAGGGATCTGTGTGGGCATGATCTCTATGTTGATACTTCGATCATCCTCTCAACAGCCCTACGGGCTCTCCTGGCGATTTCATCAGGGACCGTAACAACAAATTCCTCTTTTATAAGGGAATTTTTGACCTTCTCAAGGGTGTGAAGTTTCATGTTCTCGCATATGGCCTCTTCAAGGAGTGGTATGGTCTTCTTGTCTGATTCAAGGCTGATGCGTGTTGTCATGTCAACCTCTGTCCCGATTATGAAACTCTTGGCGTCCGATTCAAGGACCCTTCGGAGCATTCCTCCTGTGCTCAGAATGTGATCAGCAAGTTCCTGGACCTCAGGGTCACATTCAGGGTGTATGAGGAGCTCGGCTTCGGGGTATTTCTCCTTTGCGGCCATTACATCGCCGGCTGTGAACATCTTGTGGACATAGCAGTGCCCCTCCTCTGGTATGGGTATTATAGTTTTGTCTGTATGCTGCTGGACGTACCATGCAAGGTTTCTGTCGGGTCCAAAGAGAATCAGGTCTTCGTCAAGGCTTTCAACAACCCTGACGGCATTTGATGATGTGCACAGGATATCAGCCTCGGCCTTCGCCTCTGCGAGGGTGTTAACGTAGAGAACAACGGCGGCATCAGGATACCTCTTCCTGGCCATTTTCACATCCTCTGCACTGAGCATGTGTGCCATGGGACACTCAGCACCCCTGTCAGGTATCAGGATCTTCTTATCAGGATTCAGTATGTAGGCTGTCTCGGCCATGAAGTCCACTCCACAGAAGACGACAATATCCTTTCCCTCTATCCTTGATGCCTCGATGCAGAGCTCAAGAGAATCCCCTTTGAAATCTGCAATCTCCTGTATCTCTCTACTCTGATAATTGTGGGCGAGTATGATTGCATTTTTTTCCTTCTTTAACCTTAGAATGTCTCTTTGTAGTTGATTTAACATAAGCGTCCCTACTGAGAGTTATCATAAGTAAAATTAAGAATTAATGCAGTTATTAATAGAATCTTATGTTTTATAAAGATTTCCATGAGACCTTTTTTGTCTGAAGTGGGTTTTCGGTATTATCTTTTATGAAGGTTTTCTGTGGTCCCTCTTTTAGGAGATCATTCCTCCCATATCTTCCTCAGCTCCGGGTGAATGGTCCTGGTTATTCCAAGTGCATCCATGACATCACTGTAGGTCCTGTGGATCCTGGTGAACTCGGGCCTTATCATCCCCCTGAACGCATCATACCCCATAACACGACCATAATTTTCTGTTATGGCTGTGATTATCCTCTCGAAGTCTTTCTTAATCTTCTCGAGACTGTGACCTGAGCCCTCTATGTTCTCTCTTAGCCTTCTGAAGTCGAGGGATGCGCTTCCCAGTACCTTCACGTCTCTGAGTGTTTCAGGGCATTCACTGTAGGGAAGGGACTTTCTGAGCATCCCACCTGCCGGGGCAACCCCCATTATCTTGCTGGCCCCGATTGACATTGCAAGGAGTACGTTCTCGTAGATTGTGAGGGCGGTTTCAATCTGCCCCTCAGGGTCACCAGGGACCTCAAGGGGCCTCAGTTCGGGTAGTGAGAGTGGAGGTTTGACCTCTGGTATTCCGGGTGATTCCATGGGTTCACGGTCACCCTCATCAGCCACTGATTCGCCCTCAGGGGGTCTGACGACCATTCCAGCTTCATCATCCATGGCATCAGATCCAGCGGAATCTGCAGGAGCCTCAGATTCTAGCAAAGGCGTATCAGATACATCTGAGTCCTTAACCTCGCTGATTTCGGGCTTTCCTCTAACAGCAGTGTATTCTGGTTCTGTAACTGTAGCTTCATCCCTATCAGGGGCCATGGCCGTCTTCAGGGAAGCCAGTTCACTGGCCATATCAGGTTCTGAGAGTTTGCGCATGGTCTTCCTTGCAAGAAGAATAATCCTCCCGAGATTGGATCTCCTGTCAGCCATTACGAGTAACTGGTGTCTGTCGTTCAGGAGCACCATCTTCCCGCCAGGGAACTCCATCACGGCGGACCTGTATTCCCCCTGCCCTGCCCGGTTTATGAGTTTACCTGAGGCATCGGCCATCACCTGCGCCATTGATCCAACGTCCCTGCTGAATGATCCGGCACCGTAGAGGATCTCCCCTGACCTGTCGGTTATGATAACCCCCTCGACACCATCAATTTCCAGGATTTCGCCCACTATCTCTTCAATTATTCTAAAACCCCCGCTTTAGATGTTCTCCTTCTTTACAAGTTTGCAGTGTGTTATCCACGCAGCCTTCTTCTGGCCGGGGGGATAACATGTTATGAGCATTAGCCTTGCATCCCCGCTCTGGGAAAACCTCACAGGGTTTGTTTTGTAGTCCCACCTTATATCATCACCATTGGATGTCACAGCGTATATGTAGCGGATGGAGGATGATGCATCCTCTATGATTACCCGGTCACCCTTCCTCAGCGCTCCGATCTTTCTGAAGGGTCCTGAGTAGGTTGTCCTGTGTCCGAGGACTCCACACTCCCCACTAGATCCTGGCATAACGCTTTCAGGATAGTGGTATACTGATTCATAGGCATTTACGGTGTCCTCCCTTATCCAGCACTTCACCCCTATACTGGGTATGATGAGCCTTCCAATGACAGGGTCACCGGAGCCGGCGCTGCTGCTGGGGACAGGGTCAAATAGCTCCCTGGGAGCATTCTTGTAATTCTCAAGGTGGGCCCTTGATCTTTCAAGGGCCTTGTAGTCCTCGAATCCCTTTATTATGATACCTGAACTTAGCATGATGAAAAAAAAGCATATGAGGGGTGCGTAGAGTCTTGTTTTCTTCATTTATGACCCTTCTCTGTATTTCCTCAGGATTTTTTTCACATGACCTGCAATGACGGACCTGTATTTTGTCACCCTGTCAGGGTCAGGGATCCAGGCAGTTACCTTGGCGCTGATGCCAGTATCAGTGAATTCCAGTATGATCAGTCCGGGTTCAGGGTCCTTCAGTATCCCGGGAACCCTCATGAGGATGTCCTTCACATCGGATTCAAATTTCTCCAGGTCGATGTCATAGTCAAGGTTGACCCTCAGTTCAACCCTCCTCCGGTCCTCAGCACTGTAATTTACATAGGCTGTTTTTGAGAAGGTGGAGTTTGGAACCGTCACCAGTCCGGCCTCTGGAGTTTCTATCGTCGTTGTCCTGAATCCAACTCTCCTGACCCTGCCCCGCTGGCCGGCAACTTCGATGGTGTCACCCACCCGGAAGCTCTTATCTGCAAGGATGAACATCCCGGATATGAAGTTGGATATGATGTCCCTTGATGCAAAACCCACTGAAACACCTGCTATTCCCAGGCTAACGGTTATCGCAGTTATGTCCATGCCGAGTTCCCGCAGCACTATGCTTGCTGCGATGAAATAAACACCGTACTTTATTATGTCATTGATGACCTGTATGAGGGTGAGGTCAAGTTCCCATTTTCTGGCTGACTTCCTGAGGAAGTAGGATGTCCACTTAACAAGGAGGACAGCCACCATCACGGTTACAGTTATTATTAGAATGGTTTCAATTGTCGGGAGTGGGATCATCAGCCTTTACCTCCCTCTGGAGATTGTTTCAATTGTCAGGATTGGAGTCATCAGCCTTTACCTCCAGTGTCATCAAGTCATCTGCAACCTCAGTCCTGGGGAAAACCTCCCTGGCAGCTTCCAGAATAACCTCGGTGCGCTTGTACCGTGTGCTGAGGTGTGTGAGGATCAGTCTCTTCACCCCTGCGGATCTTGCAACTTCTGCAGCTTCCCTGGCGGTGGAGTGTCCGCTTTCAGCGGCCTTGTCCTCACTACCGGCCTCAAGAGTTGATTCATGTATAAGGAGATCCGCACCCTCTGCAAGTCTTATAACAGACTCACAGGGGCGGGTATCCCCAGAGTAACATATCTTCAGGCCCTTCCTGGGGCTTCCAAGAACCTCCTCAGGCATTATTACCCTGTCACCGACCGTCACGGGTATGCCTCTGTGTAGTTTCCCAAAGGCCGGGCCCGGTTTGAGTCCCAGTGCAATGGCCTTTTCTCTGAGGAACCTGGGCCTTTTCTTTTCCTCGAAGCAGTATGCGAGGTTGAATACTGAGTGGGAGGCCGGGGCTGAGGTGACACGGTAGTCATCCTCTTCAACAACAGTACCACCCCTCACCTCCTGGACGTTGATATCGAAGTCAAGGGTGAAGTAGCCCATCTTCATTATGCATTCATGCAGTCCCTGGATCCCTGGCGGACCATAGATCTCCAGTGGTTCCTCACGACCCCTGAAACCCATGGACTGTATCATCCCGGGTATTCCGAGTATGTGGTCCCCGTGGAGGTGTGTTATGAATATCCTTGTAACCTTCATGGGACTGATTCCTGCAAGGGCCATCTGCCGCTGGGTTCCCTCACCGCAGTCAAAGAGGAATACCTCACCGGGTATGCGGAGGGCTATGGAGCTGTGGTTTCTGTTTTTTGATGGGACCGCTGATGATGTGCCGAGGAATGTAACTTCCATCATATCACTCTTTCATAAATGTTCTTCTTTCGCATATCTCCCTGCTGGACATAAGATTTATAATTCTTCCATTTATATTAATTTAGGGGATCTTTATGATTGATATTATCAGGGAGATGATCAGGGCCGATGTGGGATTTGAGGATATAACAACCGAGGCACTCATTGACAGGGGAACCAGGGTTGTGGCGGATATCGTTTCCAGGGAAGAGGGAGTTGTTGCAGGTGTTGACGTTGCCGAGATGATGGCCCGGGAGTTCTCCATATCCCTCATCAGGTGGAAAGATGATGGTGATCCCATAAGTGGCGGTGAGAGGGTTCTAACCCTTGAAGGGGATGCCAGAGATATCCTTATGGTTGAGAGGACCATGCTGAATCTCATGATGAAGATGAGCGGTATAGCAACCCTGACGCGGAGCATGCTTCAGAGGGCGAGGGCGGTAAATGATGGTATAAGGATAGCAGCCACAAGGAAAACAACGCCGGGTCTTCAGTGGTTTGAGAAACAGGCTGTGAGGATTGGTGGTGGCGACACCCACCGCTTCAGGCTTGATGACTGTGCAATGATCAAGGACAATCACATAGCCATTGTGGGCAACATTGAGGATGCGGTGAGGCGTGTGAGGGATCATGTGAGTTTCACAAAGAAGGTTGAGGTTGAGGTTGAGAGTCCTGATGATGCAGTCCGGGCGGCTGAGGCCGGAGCTGATATAGTACTCCTTGATAACATGTCACCTGAGACAATCCGAAATACACTGGAGGAACTTGAAAGGCGCGGGCTCCGGGATAATGTCATAGTGGAGGCATCAGGGGGCATCAAACCGGATAATATTGAACTTTATGCTTCTACCGGCGTTGACGTGATATCCATGGGTTTCATAACAGCTTCAGCTCATCCAGTTGACCTCAGCCTTGAACTAAGGGGACTAAAATGAGTTTTAATTCTGGTGATTGGAACCATCAATCTACTTAATTTGATACCGTCCACTTAACATTATAATTGATGGTTTCTTCAATTATATGGAATACATTTATATACCTTGACATAGATATAGTCCCATGGAGGTTGAAATTATGGAAAATGAAGAGTTTCAGAATAATAATGCTGATGTCACTGAAACTGAAGAGGAAACTGAAGAATTACCCTTTGCAAAGGCAGAGGTTGTCAGACTGATGAAACAGCACCTTGACAGCGATAAGATGATACGTGAGAGAGTCAAGGTTGAGATGAACAAGTTCCTCGGTGAGATCCTTGAAAAGGTCTGCACCCAGCTGAACCAGTACCCCTATGCAACAGTGGAATATGAAATGCTTAAGGAGTGCATATATCCCTACAAGAACATTGAAAGGATCAACCAGGAGAAGGAACGCCTCCTGGCCCACCTTGAGGCAATAAAGGCGGACTGTGATTCCATGGCCATGGATATCCAGCGCACACTTAAACTCAGGGACGTGGATGAGGATTAATCCTCATCATCATTCCCTTCTGATTCAAAAACAAGGAATCCCGTTTTCAGAGACCTTATTTCATCCTCTGAAAGTTTTTCCTTCAGGGCCAGGGGGTGACCCACAAAGCTCTGACCGAAGGGGTCCTCTATTATCACTGTAACTTTTCTGACACCTTCACGAACTTCATGGAGCATTTCCAGAATCTTTGAGGCCTTTTCCTTTGATTCATCATCCTCAAACAGGTTCAGGGCGGTTTTAAGCGCGGTTTCAAATCTTTCAACAACGCCCTCTATGTTGGAGATGTAACCCGCTGACCTGGGACCTGGCTCGACCTTGAGTCCAAGTTCAGGTATCCTGATGGTTGCTGATTGTGACTTAACGACCCTTGCGTTGAGGGTATCCTCCCCTGCCTCGATGATGTACCTGGAGGGTTCCTTCTGTTCGAGGCATATGATGTCGGTGCTCCTGTAGTTGCACCTTTCACAGATTAGTACTGACTCCATTATCTCTCCAAAGTAGGGAATCTTTTCAACCCTTGTTACTGCAGTCATGCACCGTTCTCCACCGCAGACCGGACAGTCAATTTTCATATCCTGCTGATTCACACTGTCACCCCTTGATGTTACTGGATTTACTTTCAGTCCCCATCCTCATCATGGTAGACCAGTCCACTCTCTTCCAGTTCCCTGAGTATCTCCTGAAGAGTTTCGGGATCTGGAGCACATATTCTGTGGCTGTGAACATTATTCGATAGTGTGTAGAGCCTTTCAAGATCTCTTTTCCTCTTGGGACTCTCATTTAATCTTTTAACAAATCTTTCAGCTTCAGCCGGATCATATACGTTCACTTCACGTTTGAGGGGCTGCGAGAACCCAGGTATCGGGTAGGAGACATCAACAATCCTGCCACCATGTCTCTTTATTATTATGTCAATCACATCACCCAGCCTTTCAACTGGGTGCTGGAGGGTCACCTCGGTGCAGTTCTCCCTTATGAAGGAGAGCATCCTCCTGATTGTACAGTTTATATCATCATTGTTGATAACCGGGACACCATGTTCCCTCGCATTCCTGACAAGGTAATCATGGATTACGCGGTTCTCCCGGAAGTATTCAAGGTGTTTACCACCTCTCTTAATCTCCATGGCCCTCTTGACGAAGCGTTCCTTATGAACATTCTCCTCGGCCGCCAGAACAAAAAAATGAATTGAAGCATTTTCACTGAACTTTTCCGTGTTTATGAGTCCGGGGAGGAGGTGGACGCCCTCTATAACAACGTCATCAGAATCTGCAACAGCCCTCTCTATGACCTTCTCAATGGCGGGAATTACGAAAGAGGCATGGTCCTCAAAGCCAGCGCATATCAGTGACTCCATACTATTTCCCTGAAAGCGCTCCTTGTCCCTGAGTGCTGTGTAGGCATCAAAGGATGATCTGTGAAGTGTAGGCGCATAATCTGGCCCGATGATACCCCTGACTATCTCCCTTATAAAATCTGTTTCTATGAGGTGCTTTATGCTCAGTTCCTTTGCAAGTTCAGATGCCACCGTGGACTTCCCTATACCTGAGGCACTTCCAATGAGTATAACGTAGGGCTTTCTCAATTTATACTCCCCAAAACTAAAATAAAGATTATGTCAGGAGGTCCTTCACGCGTTCAGCGCTTCTCCTCATCTCTATACGTATAAGTCCAAGATTTATATCAACATCAGTTATGAGTACAAGTATTCCCTCCCCTGCATCTATCATGAGAGTTTTACCCCTGGTACCCTCAATCATGACCTGTTCAAGGGGCTCGTGTTTTATCTCCTCGGCTGACCTCTCGGCGGTACCGAACACTGCTGAAGCCATTGCAGCAACCAGTTCCCCATCGATATCAGATGGCACCTCACTCTCAATTACCAGACCATCCTTACCAACAACAAGGGAACCGTTTACCCCATTGATCCTACCTAAATCTTTAAGTATTCTTGCTATCATACTATGCCTCCATAAACAGAGTATTCCACCTAAAATATATATGCTTTAAGCATTTATTAATTAAATGAGTATGACTAACTAATTAACAGTTTCTATTTGATTCCAGCAAGTATTAAAGGAGTGATTATTTGCACACATTATCTTCTGTGGAGGAACTCAGGGAGCTGAATCCATTCATAGTAATAGGCTGTGGTGGTGGCGGAGAAAAATTCGCAAACTTTGCGGGTGTTGAGGCGGTAGGATTTGTGGATGACGACCCCAGGAAACATGGAACTGAATTTTGCGGATTTAAGGTATCATCAAGCCTTCTTGACCTTATAAAGGAGACAGACGCCCGTAGCGTTGCCATCATGCTCCCCATAGGTGCCGAGGGCACAGCCCTCAAGTATGCTGTCCAGGCAATAAATGAGGGCAAAAACGTTGTCACCTCCTTCAGATCACTCCCCCTATCAGAGAACACTTCACTCATTAAATTCGCTGAAAGGATGAATGTGACCATAAAGGAGATAAGCCCCAGGCTCGATAACATACGGAGGATATTTGGAGTAGCCCCTTCACGCTGCACAGAGGTGCTCCCCAAGATAAATTACAGGCATAAGGCACCGCTTGTATTTGTTGGTGGAACCTCACAGGAGTGCGGTAAGCGTACAACCACAAGGCTGCTGGGAAAGGAGGCCATTGAGAGGGGCCTCGAGGTTGGCGTGATATCAACCGATGAAATGGGTCTGGAACAGCCAGTGGACATAAACTTCCGTGCAGGCAGTCTTTCGGTGATGGATGTTGCAGCGGCCATCATGGGGTCAGTCAGGTACCTTGAGGAGGAAAAGAACCCTGACATCATATTCATAGAGGGGCAGTCCAGTCTGACTGAAAGGGGTAACCCCCATCCCAGGGGCTTATCAGCTTCGATACTCATAGGTTCAATGCCAGATGCCACAGTGCTCTGTCACAGACCAAACCATCCCTACAGAAAACCTCGAGGAATAAAAGAGGAGATAAGGGCCATAGAGGCACTCGAGCCAACTAAGGTTATAGGCATTTCCTTAAATTTAAGAAACATTAATGACAGATCAATAATGGAGGAATATGAAAAACGTTTCGGGCTTCCTGTTGTCGATGTTAAAAACGGGGGGGCATCAAGATTGATGGACGTCATCACGGAATACATAGGGGAGATTTAGTTGAGGGACATTCTGGAAATGCTGAAAAAAAGTGTCGGACTGGACGAGGAAGTAAGGGAATCCGAGGAGACAGAGACGATAATAGTGCCGGAACATTCATTCTATGAGATAATCCTCCTCAAGGCAGGATCCTTGGGGGATGTGGAGGACGCACTTTCCCAGGTTATCGAGGAGAAAAATCCGGTTATACTTGACTTAACCGAAATTCAGAGGGATAATCCTGAAGACTTCACAGCCGTCGGTGAACGCATAAAGGATCTGAGGGAGAACCACGGAGCTGAGGCTATACTGATCTGCAATAAGGAGAAGAATGTTGTTATAATAACTCCAAGGGAAATCAAACTCATCAGGAAGGGGTAGTGAACGTAATGGAGCTTCCAATCACCAAACCATCAAAGATATCCTACGGTGATGAAATAGACTTCACGGAACTTCTTGAAAGACTCGCCAGGGATGAATACAACGGCTTCATAAGGGTTACGCATGCATCGGATGAGGGTTACATCCTTTTCAGGGACGGATCACATGTCGCAGCATCCTACGGACGTTTCATGAAGGGGGAAGCTCTTGATAGGATAATGGAGGTGGCTGATAAAACAGACACCCTGATAGAACTGTTTGACCTTAAAAGGTCACAGCTGGACTATCTCATGGATATAAACAAGATCTACAGAATCGAAGAGACTGCGGCTGAGATAACTGAAATGCCCGAGGTTGAGGAGGAGTCCTACTTCAACCCCAAGGAGGCAAGCTACAGGCAGCCAGTAACCCCCCGGGAACCTGTAACTGAAAATGAGGAAGATGTTAAGGTCAGTGAAGTGGCTCCTGATTCAACAGGAGATGTTTCTGGCGAGGCTGATCAGGGAGTGACTTCAGGTATGGATGTGGAGGTTGAGGGTGATGAAGGAACATCTGAATTAACAGATGATAGTTCTGAGGAGACCTCTCAGGAGGAAGCAACGGTAACAGAATATACTGAAGTTCCACAGGCTTCTGAAGTTTCTTTCACTGAGGGCACCGTCCAGGAATCTGAAGATGAGTCTGAAGAGACCCGGAAACCCCTCAGCAGGGATGAACTCATGAAAAAATATGGTCTCAAGGATATCGGTGAAGAAGAGGTTGAAAGGGTTCTTGAGACATACAAAGGAGGTGCAATTACAGATATAGACCCTGAGAGGGTTGAACTCACCCTGATGAATAAGATAAAGATGTCAATACTTGGAATACCCAAAATAAAGGGTGCTGAGGTCATAGTATTCCTTGACAACGCCTATGACCTCAGTGGGAAGATAAAGATAATGGTTGAACATGAGGGTAAGGGACTGTTCTCAAGGATAATGGGGGACTCCAAGGAGGAGGACAAACTCAAGTTCCACATAATGGACATCGTCGAGATGGAGCTCAGGAAGACCTTCAGGGATTTCCCTGAGATTGTGGATAACTTTGAGGTGAGTATTGAGATACGCTGATCAGATAAGGTCAACTGTTGCCTGGATCGGGATATCCTGTCCAGAACTAACAACATTTTTATACCGGACTTGCATGTCTTCAAAGTAGGGTAATGAAAAAGGCGACGCGTGTAACAATATTTATATCGGAATGACTGATTATTATCTGGAGGTATTGGAATGACAAGAGTGATTACAGTTGCATCCGGTAAGGGAGGTGTGGGGAAGACAACCATCACTGCAAACCTGGGTGTTGCGCTCTCAACCTACGGTGAAAGGGTTGTCGTACTTGACGCTGATATAGCAATGGCAAACCTTGAATTAATCCTTGGGATGGAGGGAAAATCCGTTACACTGCATGATGTCCTTGCAGGTAATGCTTCAATCGAGGACGCTGTTTATGAGGGACCAAACGGTGTAAGGGTCGTCCCGGCAGGTATATCCCTTGAGGGTCTGAGGAATGTCAAGCTGGACCGTCTGGAGGATGCCCTGGCCTACCTTATAGAGGATACTGATATACTACTCATAGACGCCCCTGCAGGGCTTGAAAAGGACGCTGTAGCAGCCCTTGCAGCTGCAGATGAACTTCTGCTTGTCACAACACCTGAGGTGCCATCAATAAGCGATGCCCTCAAGACAAAGATTGTTGCAAGTAAACTGGATATAAACATAATAGGTGTTGTTATAAACCGTGAACAGTACGATAAAACCTTCCTGAGTGTTGAGGAGGTTGAAACAATACTCGAGGTCCCTGTAATTGCAGTTATACCGGACGACCCCGAGGTAAGCCGCGCAGCCGCCTTTGGCGAGCCGATAGTCATTAAGAATCCAAAGTCACCGGCAAGTAACGCCCTCATGAAGCTTGCAGCAGACCTCATTGGCGAGGAATACCAGCCAATTGAGCCTGACAAGCAGGGAGTTATTGCGAAACTCATAAGCGGTTTAATGGGGCGGAGATGATCACCCCCCGGTGATTTATTTTGATGCGTGTTGTCAGTGTCGGGACCTGTAACATGGACTTTATCTTCAGGGTGCAGGATTTTGTTGAACCTGACTCTGAGATGTACATAGATGATATCCACATCCTTCCAGGGGGTTCCGCCCTCAACTTCGCTGTCTGGATCTCAGCCCTTGGTTTCAGTTCAGGCATCGTGGCTGCCACCGGCGGAGACATGTACGGAGAAATAATAAGAGCCAGACTGGAATCAGAGGGTGTATCCACAGGGTGTCTTTCCGTGGTTGAAAAACCTACAGGCATGGCCTTCATATCAGTTGATGGCTCAGGCAGAAGGTCAATATATTCATATATGGGGGCCAATGCAGAACTTGAGATCGGAACACCTGAGGGGCGGTGTATCAGGGCTGCAGATGCTGTCCATCTTAGTGGCTGCTACGTTGAAGTTGCACAGAGGGTTGCTGAAATCAGGAAGATTTACTTCAGTCCAGGCCGCCTTCTGGCAGGCTATGGCCTCGATGTCCTTGAACCGGTACTCAGGAAAACGGAGGTCCTGTTTCTGAATGATGATGAACTTGAGATTCTCACGGGGTCCCGTAAATCAGGGATTTCCAGGTTACTGGGTGTCGGTGTTGATAATGTTGTTGTAACCCATGGACCAGGGGGCGCGTCCTTCTTCTCAGCTGACCATTCCCTGGAGATGAAGGTTGAGGATGCTGGAGCCATCGACACAACCGGTGCAGGCGATGCCTTTGCAGCAGGTTTCATGTCAGAATGGCTCAGGGAATATGAGCCATTAGAATGTCTCAGGGGAGGTCACAGGGCAGCCCTTAAGGTGATTTCAAGGTTTGGAGCTTTTTAATGGGTTTTTTTGAGTTCCGGATTAGTTAATTTTGATGAGGTCTCTGATGTTATCCCGGGACACCCTCCTTATCTCTCTTCTCCCGAAGCCCTCCATCCTCATCCGGTGAACTGTCCTTGGAACAGAAAGGGGATCTGATGGTGCAGAGCTCATGTCACTGTTTATGACAAATCTTTCGGTCCCGTATTCCCTGAGAATTTCTACTGCTTCAGCAGGAGTGAGCTTCTCCGGCTGCACGGTGAGGCCAAGAATACATTCAGTTTCAATCAGATGAGGGAGCACATCCATGTTAACATGCTCAATCACGGCCCTCCTCTCATCAATGTTCTCTCCAACAAGATCCACTATCAGTGGGGTTATCTCGGCCTTTCTGGTGCGGGGTGTGTGCACAATTACAGGGAATCCCAGCTCATCTGCCATCTGCATCTGCTCTATGAAGACCTCTTTTTCAATTTCTGACCCCGAGTCAAGGCCTATTTCACCCACAGCAACAACAGATGAATCCTTAAGGAGAGCTGGAAGTTCTTCAAGGACCCTCCCATGATCAGGGGGTATGGCCCTCGGGTGCATCCCCAGTGCCAGGTGCAGTCTGAGGCCTTTACGGGAGGCCCTCCCCGGCTCAACCATGAGAACTCTCCTGAGGTGTGCAAGGATTACATCTGCTGATAGGGCCTCAAGAGGGTCATGGGCACATGCGATGGCTTCTTCAACACCACTCACAGCCATCAACTCAAAATCCTCGATGGGTCTAGTATCTGCATGTATATGACTGTCTATCAGTTCAACTCCTCCCTTTTCATTCTATCAAAATATTTAACCCTGAAGGATATAAGTGTAGTGAGAGGAGTGGTGTATGCATGCATGGCGAGATACTCACTGATGTATATGAATATCTTTATGATGACCTTCAGTTCATCCTTAAATCAGCGGCAAGATTCAGGATAATAGCTTCTCTTCTGGAATCACCGAAAACCTTTGATGAGATAAGGGGGGATGTTAGGGTCAGCCTGCCAGCACTCTACAGTAACCTAAGGCTGCTTATGGATGAGGGTTCAGTCCGGTTGAGGGGGGACCGTTACAGCCTCACCCCGGAGATGAAACTCATGGGACTCTCCGCACTGAAGCTGTTTGATTCTGTGAGGGTTATAAATGGCCTTGAGGATATATGGCTTGACCATGATATAAGCGGGATCCCTCAGGAACTCCTTGAGGATATTGACTGGCTCATCAATTCAGAACTCATAGTGGCATCACCTGCAGATATATACAGGCCCCATAACACATACAGGGAACTCATAAGGGGCTCCAGTGAGATATACGGTGTTTCACCCATCTCCCACAGGGATCTCATCGATATATATGAGGGGTTCCTTGAGGAGGGTGTACCCATCGAACTCGTTCTGAGTGACGGTGTTATAAGGGAAATGGTTTTAAATGCAAGCTTCAGTCTTTTAAGGACATCCATTAAAAACAGAAACCTGAGGGTAAGACGTTTTGAAGGTGCTCTGAGGATTGCCTTCACAGTAACCGATAAGTTCCTGTCACTGGGCCTCTTTGATAGGAACGGGTTTTATGACCAGAACAGGGATATCATGAGCACCGATGCCAGGGCCATTGAGTGGGGCCTCCGGCTTTATGAGCACTACCGTGAAAGATCAGAAAAGCTTGGACTCAGGAACCTTACGAAGATAATGCTTTCAACAGGGAACTAGCTGATCTGGAGGGAACCGGAATGAAATTTAAACTGTTATCACCACGTGATGAAGGTGATTTTCAGAATCTCCTTGCTGACATCAGATTTCTGGCCGGCTCACGGGTCAGGTCAAAGATTATATTTGCACTGATGGACGGTGAAAGGTCCATTTCTGATATCAGGAGGAGTATGATGGCTCCAGATTCAACCATAACCCATTCCTTAATGGAATTAGAATCAAAAAAGCTGGTTGAGAGGAGTCAGGATTCCTGCAGATTGACTTCAAAGGGGAAACTTATGGGTGCGGTCCTTTCGAGGTTCATAGCTTCACTGGATGCAGTCAGACTTCACAGGGACTTCTGGAATGAACACTCAATAGGGGTCATACCCCTGGAATTTCTGATGAAGATAAATGTATTCAGGGACGCCTACACCCTTGAAGCCAGCCCGGGTAAACTTGAGGAGCCGTATGCAACCTATCTGGAGATGCTGGATAACTCCACCCACCTCAGGGCAATGCTCTCGGTGTGCCTGCCCCGACACACAGATGCCATAGGCCGTTTCCTTGAGATCGGGGGAGCAGCTGAAGTCATACTCACACCTGATAGCTGTCCTGTGTTTCTAAGGGAATCGGCAGGTATGAATCTGAAGGAAGCAATGGATTCTGGTCTTCTCAGGATCGGAATCCTTGAGGAGAAACAGGAAATATCATATATTGTCTCTGACACCTTTTTTGCGATGAGCCTCAGGAGGGAGGGAGGATCTGACCCATCAAGTACAAGGGTCATAATGGGTCACGGTGATGAACTCCTGCGGTGGGGTAACGAGCTCTTTGATTATCACTGGAGCCTCTCCACGGGTCTGGACAGTGAAATGCTGGATGTTAATGTGGATGAGGTGGTCCCGGCAGAGGAATGATTTATCCTCTGAGTTTTTCAAGTGTGGGGACCAGTTCCTCAATCTTAACCCGTACCTGACTGCAGTCATCACGGTTTCGAAGGGTCACTGTACCATCCTCAAGGGTCTCATGATCCACCGTAACTGCAAATGGGACACCTATCTCATCTGCACGGGCATATCTCCTTCCTATTGTTCCTGATGAATCAAATTCTGCAATAAAACCTGACCTTCTGAGGTTTCTCTCTATCTCAAGGGCGGTCATCACCATCTCCTCCCGATTCACCAGTGGAAGGACAGTCACCTCAACCGGTGCAACATGGGGTGGGAGACGGAAGTAGGTCCTCTCCCCATCATCCACAAGGGAGTGCAGTAGTAGCGTGTAGATTATACGGTCAATACCAAAGGAGGGCTCTATGACGTGGGGATACACCTTCCTGCCAGTCACAACCTCCTCAACATCCTCAAAACTTACATCATCAGGGAGTATCTCGAATTCACCCTCAAGGATGAACCTTCCCTCTTCATCGAGGGCCTTCTCTATTTCATCCACATCAACCTCACTGAGGGCACTGGCTATCCTGGCGGCATCCTTACGGAATTTTGGGCCAAGTTTGCCCATGTCTGGCTTCACGGCACGTTTCCTAATTCTCCTTGGCTCATCATATTCTATGAAAACCCTGAGATCCTCCCCGCTGTGCTGGCTATGGGACCTGAGATCATAGTCGGTCCTGTCAGCTATCCCTATGATCTCTATCCAGCCGTAGGAATCTGTAAATGCCTCGACGTCCCAGCAGTCAATTGCATAGTGTGCCATTTCAGATGGAAGGTGCTGCCTGAACCTCAGGGCATCCTCGGGGATACCTATATCCATCAGGAACCTTTTTGCGAGGCATAGATGGTATGTAAGGACTTCACTTGAAATCACACCTGCTTCAAGGGCCTCAGAGGCTGTCATATCCACAGTTCCGGAGTCCTCCATCTGTCTACTGGCAGGGTACAGTCTGAGGATGTCCTCCTTAACCTCCTCAAAGTCGGGGTGTGTCTTGTCTTCAGGGTCCACGAATATCTCTGCCTCTGCCTGTGTGAATTCACGGAGCCTTATAACTCCCTGTCTGGGGGATATCTCGTTACGGTAGGATTTACCAAGCTGGACAACGCCAAAGGGCAGGCGGTTCCTGAAGAATCTCAGGAGCCTCTTGAAGGGTATGAATATGCCCTGGGCTGTTTCAGGCCTCAGATAACCTGTCTTCTTACCCCTGGCCCCTATCAGGGTCTGAAACATGAGGTTGTAGCTCCATACATGGGTTAAGTGGCCTCCACACCTGGGACACCTTATCCCCTCATCTGATATAATCTCTGTGAGTTCCTGGTTCTCAAGACCCTCAACGTCGCGTCCGGTGGCGTCCTCAATGATGTGATCGGCACGGTAGACATCCATACACTCCTTGCACTGGGTCATGGGGTCATTGAAGTGGTCAACGTGTCCAGATGCCTTGAGGGCCTCCTCAGGCATTATTGTGGGGGATTCTATCTCATAAAAACCCTCCCTCACAACATAGAATTCACGCCAGCGGTTCATTATCTTGTTCTTGAGTGTTGCCCCCAGTGGACCGTAGTCCACAAAACCTGCAACACCTGAGTAAATTTCAAATGAAGACCAGAGGAAACCTCTTTTCCTTGCAACTGTCATGGTTCTTTCATGGTTCACATTAATCACTCCCTTCTACAGTCTGGAGTTTCTTATCTCATAGTCATCCTTTATTCTGCTTGTCTGGGGCCTTGTCTGGCCGATGTACTTGCTGTCACGTGAGGGGTGCCCGTAGGGTCGCTCTGCTGGAGACGTCATTGTCTCGAATACTATCTGGCACACCCTCTGTCTGGGGTAGAGTGCAACTGGCATCTTACCTATATTGGATATTTCAAGGGTTATCCTTCCATGGAAACCGGGGTCTATGTACCCTGCTGTGACATGCATGGTTATACCAAGCCTCCCGATGGATGAACGACCCTCAACCCTGGCAACAAGGTCCTCAGGCAGGGCTATGTATTCGTGGGTTGTTGCAAGGGCGAATTCACCGGGATGTATTATGAAGGGTCCGTCCTCAACATGGAATGTCTCCATATAGGACTCTATATCTGAGGGGTCCTTGGGGTCTATGCAGGGTTTCCTTATAACCCGGAACCCCTTAAATTCATTACCTATCCTGAGATCAACCGATGATGGCTGTATCTGTCTTTCAGGGTCATCAAGGGGGTCTATGGTGATGAGGCCCTCCTCGATGTACCTCTTTATGTCACGGTCACTGAGTATCGCCATTAAAAACATCTCCTCTCTAATCTCTGCCATTATCCTCCTTCTTAACCTTGATTTCATCGGGGTTTTCCACGGAGTCAGGGATGCCGCTGCTGTTACCGGTACCCACTATGAGGATGGAGTCTGCATCGGATTCAGAGACGATCCCCTTTATCTGTTCAAGGGCCACCCTGCAGCCCTCCAGGACATCCTCTGGCATCTGACTCATTGCCTCCTCAGGGGACATCTTTATTATGATGGAGTGGGTTCTATGTTCCAGCACCATGTTCTCTATGAACCACTTCTCAACACCGGACCCGCCGATGGCCACACCCATACCGCAGGCCACAGCCCCGGTCTTCTCGCCCTCAAGCTTTGCAGCAGCATCAACCATTATTATCTCATCAAACTCATCGCGGGTAAGGATTTCCTCCATGGCCTTTATCATCATCCCGAGCCTTGAACCGGGACCTCTGGGCCTCAGAATACCAACTTCCTTCCCCATAAACCTCTTTTTAACATAGACCATTTCATGCAGGTGCTCCCTCTGGTCCCTGTTCTCTATCAGCATCCCTGCAGTGAGGGGACCTGCACCATCACCTATGGGAAGGCAGCGTGATATGGCCCTGCAGCCGTCCATGTAGGCCCTGGCGGTTCGCATGATCAGCTCAAGATTCATCTGGAGTGCCACAAGGATCTGAAGGTTCCCGGTTTTCCTTGCAAGTTCAAGGTTGTGCCTGAGGAATTTGAGTATCCCCCTCATTCCTGCAGCAACCCTGATGCACATGATGATGGAGGCCCTCCTTTCGGTATCAGCAGCGGGTGGAAACCTTTCAACAAGTTTCTGGAGCCTCAGATCACCCATCTCAAGGAGCCGGCGGTACCTATCTGCCAGCCCTGCTGGATCAATATCTGATGGCGGGATTATGAAGAATTCAAGGTAATCCTCAAGGGTCCTGGGGTCCTCAGGCTCTGCAAGTTCTGCCAGGATTTTCATGGCATCACCCTCCATATCCTCGAGCTCGGCTATGGCCCCCTCAATGGCTGAGAAGATCCTCATCCTGACAATTGCAGGTAGGAGTATGATGAGGAGGATGAATGCAGCCATCCCAAGGATATCAAGGATACTGAAGGGCACAGAGAACCACCATCAACCTTTCATCCGGTTCTTTATTCTCAGGGATACTGAAGGGCACAGAGAATCACCATCAACCTTTCATCCGGTTCTTTATTCTCCTGAGGACTCCCTTGAGCGTGTGGGCCTCCCTTGCGGTTATGAAGGCCCTTCCGGTGATGTTCCTGAACACCCTCGAGGCCACCCTCTGCTTATGTTCCGGGATGTCAATCAGCGAGAGTATCTCATCCATTTCCTCCAGGAGAAGACTCTTTTCCATGGCAGAGGCCTCTTCAAGGCCCTCACATCTGAATTCCCTATCTCTGAACAGCTCATAGAATATTATGGCTGCAGCATGTGTTATATTCATTATCGGATACTCCTCTGAGGTCGGTACACTCACAACCATGTCGCAGAGACCTATCTCCTCATTGGAAAGACCGTCACCCTCGCGCCCGAATAGTATGAAGGTCCCTGAGGAGGGCCTGATAGCATCTGCAAGCTGTGATGGTCTGAGGGGGATCCTGTCCACGTTGTAACTGCCACCAGGAACGCCGGTGGTCCCCACAAGGAAGTCAGGCTCCAGGGAATCTATCATCTCATGAAGGTCCCGATAAATCAGGGCACCCTCCACGATGTCCCTTGCATGCATTGCCTGATAGTAGGCTTCATCCTCGAGTTCACAGGGGTTTATGAGGATCAGGGTCCTCAGACCAAAATTCTTCATTGCCCTTGCCAGGAACCCGATATTTCCAGGGGTTTCAGGTTCGACGAAGACAACGCTGATATTTTCTGCCAGCATTTCCAGGGCTTCCATGTCTCTCAACCCTTTAATCGGAATAGGCAAGGTCCAGGAGTTCAAGTATGTTCATGACCCTGACTTTTTCCAGGCCCGCAAGGTCAAGGGAGTCCCTGATATGGAGCTGACAGAAGGGGCATATTGTTACAACAGCGTCAACATCGAGTTCACGTATCATATCTGCCTTCTTCCTGCCGAGGGCCTCTGCTATCTCTGGCTTACCTGACTTCACTCCACCACCGGATCCACAGCACTGATCAGGTTTCTCCATTTCAACGAATTCGAGGCCTGGTATCTTCCTCAGGATCTTCCTAGGTTCGAATTCAACTCCCTGGCCCCGTTTGAGGTGGCAGGGGTCATGGTAGGTCACCCTCATATTCACTGGCTTCATTTTGATGGTGTCGATTCTGTCTGCAAGGAATTCACTTATATCAAGGACGTTCAGCTTAACACCGTAGCGTGGATAGTCCTTTTTCAGGGTAGCGCCGCAGCCAGCACAGACGGTTATTATGGTATCATAGTCCCTGAGGGCCCTCCTGTTCTTCTCAACAAGGTCCTCAACTATGTCGACCTGCCCGGTTCTTATCATGGGTGATCCGCAGCAAACCTGTCCCTCCGGGACGTCAACATCAAAGCCGTGCTCCCTGAGAACCCTGAGGAGTGCCATTCCAACCTCTGGCATCCTGTAATCCACCAGGCAGCCGGTGAAGAAACCTATCCGTGACCCGGGGTTTTTGCCGACTGATTCAATGAAACCATCCTTTATCCTGTCAACGGATCTTCCTGTTTCTGAGATAAGTTTTTTGATTCTCCTGTGGGCATCGAGGGGCCCGGAACCCTCCCTGCACGCCATTGCCCTCAGTTTTTCAATGGCATCACCGGGCACATTGAGTTCCTTGGGGCAGACCTCTGCACACTTACCGCAGGTTGTACAGCAGTACAGTCCTTTATCCACGCCCTCCTGTGCCCTGTCGCCAGTGTCACGGGGGTCGAAGGCGAATTTGGACAGGTACCTCATGAAGTAGGGCCCGGCGTACTCTGAACTCTCCTTTATAACGGGGCAGGAGCTTATACAGGAGAAGCATTCAATACATCCCCTGAGCTTCTTGGAGTCCAGGTAATCCTCTGGTCTGATCCTCTGGATTCCCTCAGAGGATGCCTGGAGATATAACTGCATTGACTTTACCTTCTCCTCTATTTCTCCACGATCGACCATGAGGTCCTTTATAACGGGGAGGTCGATGGGTTCTATGATGGCACCATCCTCCACCTCAGCGCGGCATGCCAGCACAACTTCTCCATTCATCTTAACAGCACATGAACCGCACTGCCCTGCCCTGCAGGAGCTTCTGAATGCAATATTGGCTCCGTGAATTTTATTTATTAGTTGAAGGGCGTCAAGGACCTTCATGTTCTCCTTTGAGGGTATTTCATAACTTTCAAGGTGTGGTTTCTCATCTACACCCGGCTCAAATCTTAAAACCCTGATATTTATCATTTCCATCTCCATGCTGACTCATATGAAAAACTTCAGAATGAACTGAATTTTAATTGTTTATCAACACATATTAAGGTTTGTGATTTTAACTGATAATCTTTTAAACAATACAGACATATGTATTCTGGAAGTGCTCCGGGACCGGCGCGTCCTGCTGAGTGGTATCTTCATAGTGTTATCAGAAGTTCAGCACTCAACATAAAATCAAACACCGGAGTCCATCAACAGTTAAAGAGATATTGTGAAGAATATCATATGGGTTCCTCAGATTTGGCTGGATCAGCTGAGGATATTGTGAAGAATATCATATGGGTTCCTCAGATTTGGCTGGATCAGCTGAGGATATTGTGAAGAATATCATATGGGTTCCTCAGATTTGGCTGGATCAGCTGAGGATATTGTGAAGAATATCATATGGGTTCCTCAGATTTGGCTGGATCAGCTGAGGATATTGTGAAGAATATCATATGGGTTCCTCAGATTTGGCTGGATCAGCTTTATATACCATCATCAAGGTGATTTAATGGAACTGGAGGATATACTTAACGCCAGAGAGGGCGATAAACTGTTCTTACTTGGCAACGAGGCTGCTGTGAGGGCAGCGATAGAGTCAGGGGTGGGGGTTGCAAGCACCTACCCTGGAACACCATCATCGGAGATAGGCAATGTGCTCTCAGGGATCGCAAAGAGGGCAGGAATGTACTTTGAATTCTCTGTGAATGAAAAGGTGGCCCTGGAGGTTGCTGCAGCTGCAGCTGCCTCAGGTGTCAGATCATTCACCTTCATGAAACACGTCGGCCTTAACGTGGCCTCTGACTCCTTCATGAGCACAGCCTACACCGGTGTGAGGGCTGGCATGGTGGTTCTCACAGCCGACGACCCATCCATGTTCTCTTCCCAGAACGAGCAGGACAACAGACACTACGCCCGCCTCGCATGCGTCCCTCTCCTGGAACCATCAGATCCCCAGGAGGTACTGGAATTCATGAACCATGCCTTTGAACTATCAGAGGATTACGGCCTGCCGGTCCTCCTGAGGACAACAACCAGGGTATCCCACATGAGGGGAGTGGTTGAGGTGGGCAGCAGGATGCGTGAACCTTCAGAGGGGTTCTTCAGGAGGGACCCGGAACGATTTGTACCGGTACCTGCCACCGCGAGGGTGATGCACAGGAAACTTGTTGATAAGATGAAGGAACTGAGGATACGTGCAGATGAATCAGAACTCAACAGAGTATTCAATGGGGGCAGTGATTCAGAACTTGGGGTAGTGGCCTCAGGCGGGGCCTTCAACTATGTATACGATGCTCTTGAATCCCTTGGTCTTGAATTACCGGTACTCAAACTTGGATTCACGTATCCATTCCCTGCAGGACTTGTGGAGGAGTTCCTCTCAGGCCTTAAACGTGTCCTGGTTGTTGAGGAGGTTGACCCCATAATGGAGAGGGAGGTCCTTGCAGTAGCGGGATCCGCCCGCCTGGACCTTGATGTCCATGGAAAACTTGATGGCACACTCCCTGAGATATACGAGTACAATGAGGACATACTCAGAAAAGCCATATCAGGGCTTACAGGCGCACCATCAGTTGAAAGGGAATGTGATGTCCCGGATATACCTGAAAGACCTCCTTCACTCTGTCCGGGATGTCCGCACAGGGCTTTCTATTACGCCGTGAGGAGGGCTGCTGATGAACTGGAACTCTCAGGGGATGAGATCATATTCCCGACAGATATAGGGTGTTACACCCTTGGAATAGAGCCTCCATACTCTGCAGCAGATTACCTCCTGAGCATGGGATCCAGCATAGGAACCTCCTGTGGATTCTCAGCCGCGACCACCCAGAGGATAGTCTCCTTCATAGGTGACTCCACATTCTTCCATGCAGGCATACCCCCACTCATAAATGCTGTGCACAACAAGCAGAGATTTGTGCTGGTTGTCCTCGATAACAGGACAACGGCCATGACGGGTGGTCAGCCACACCCGGGCCTGCCTGTAGATGGGATGGGTGATGAGGCCCCTGAGATCTCCATTGAGGAAATAGTGAGGGCCTCTGGAGTGGAATTTGTGGAGACGGTGAACCCCATGAACATAAAAAGAACATCAGAAACAGTTAAACGGGCCCTGGAACATGAATCCGTGGCTGTGGTGATCTCAAAGTATCCTTGCATGCTCTCCTCTGGAGCGGTCCGCGGGAGGCCAATGGCTGTTGATGGGGAGAAATGTGATCTCTGTCTGGAATGCATCAGGGACCTTGCCTGCCCTGCGATGGTGACCCGTGAGGGGGAGGTGTTCATAGACCCTCTAAAGTGCAGGGGATGCAGTGTATGCCTCCAGATATGTCCCGCAGGAGCAATAAAACCGGAGGGAAAAGGATGAACTACAATATTTACGTCTGTGGCGTGGGCGGCCAGGGCATAATAAAGACCTCGGTCATAATCGGTGAGGCTGCAATGAAAAAGGACATCAACGTCGTTATGAGTGAAATACACGGGATGGCCCAGAGGGGAGGGTCAGTCTCAACTGAGATAAGGATTGGTGAAGTTCATGGATCCATCATCCCTGATGGAGAAGCCGATCTTGTGCTGGCCTTCGAACCACTTGAGGCCATCAGGGCCCTTCCAAAGATGTCTGAAGAATCAGAGGTCATCCTGAACACGTCAGTGATACCACCCTTCAACCTCATGAGGAGCCCGCACCCCTACCCGCCACTTGATGAGATCATGTCAACCCTTGAGGAGAGGGCAGGGAGTGTCAGGGGATTCAATGCAGAGGAAATTGCCCTGAAGGCAGGTCACATACTCTCCCTAAACATGGTGATGCTTGGAGCTGCAGCAGCCACCCGGGGATTCCCTCTCGAATCGGAGTCACTGATCAGTTCCATGAGGGATAACCTGCCATCCAGACTGATTGATGTGAATCTGAAGGCATTCAGGAATGGATTCGAGGCTGCAGCTGAGTCCTGAGATGCTGTTAGAATGAGTGTCAGTGTCTGATGCTTCTGAGAGGGGTTTTAGAGGATGAGGATGTCATCCGAGGACAGGACGGGTATACCTGCATCCTCAAGGGCCCTTATGCCCTCATCCACATCCTCTGTCCTTATGACCACAACGGCCTTCTCACCCTTCTTCTCAACGAAGGCATAGATGTATTCAACATTTATGTCATGGTCTGTGAGGACTCCAAGTATTCCATCAAGGCCGCCTGGTTCATCCGGGACCTCCACGGCTATCACATCGTTGACCCTAACAACGAAGTTTCTCTCCTCAAGGGCCCTCCTGGCCAGTTCAGGGTCGGAGACTATCATCCTGAGTATTCCGAACTCGGATGTGTCTGCAATTGAAAGTGCCCTGATGTTGATGCCTGCCTCTGAGAGGGCGTGGATGGCATTCTTCAATCTCCCCTTTCTGTTCTCAAGGAATACAGATATCTGTTTCAGTTTCATTCAAAACACCTCTTAGCCTTCATTCAATCCATTAACCCTTTCTCAGGTCTTCAGTCAAATTTCCTCTTATCTATGACCCTGATGGCCTTACCCTCACTCCTGGGAAGACTTCCTGGCTCCACGAGTGTCACATTAACCCTGAGGCCTATCTCACTGTGTATATGCTTCTCTATCATCCTCTTGGCCTCTTCAACGTGTTTAACCTCATCTGAGAAGAGCTCGGGGGATGCCTCCACCTGGACCTCAAGTTCATCAAGGAACTCTGGCCTTGTTACAACTATCTGGTAGTGGGGTTCCAGTCCCTTTATCTTGAGGAGGGCCCTCTCTATCTGTGACGGGAACACTATAACGCCACGGATCTTGAGCATATCGTCGCTTCTACCTGTTATCCTGTCCATCCTTACAAGGGTGCGGCCGCATCCACATTCACCATCTCTGAGGGCTGTTATATCCTTGGTCCTGAACCTAAGGACTGGCATGCCCTCCCTTGTGAGTGTTGTAAGGACGAGTTCCCCCTTTGTTCCATTGGGGAGTTTCTCCCCGGTTTTGGGGTCTATTATCTCGGGGTAGAAGTGGTCCTCTGCAATGTGGAGTCCCTTCTTCTCTGTGCACTCCATCGCGACTCCAGGACCTATTATCTCTGTGAGGCCGTAGATGTTAAGGGCTGTGAGGCCCAGCCTGGCCTCTATGGTTTCCCTCATCTCTTCGGTCCACATCTCTGCACCGAATATCCCTGATTTCAGGTTCAGTTCACCGATATCCACACCCTCCTTCTCAAGGACCTCTGCAAGGTAGAGTGCATAGGATGGTGTGCATGTTATCACTGTGGTGCCAAAGTCCTGCATTATCTCAATCTGGCGCTTTGTGTTACCTGCTGAGATGGGGATCACCGTGGCCCCGATTTTCTGGCCCCCGTAGTGCACACCCAGACCTCCTGTGAAGAGTCCGTAGCCGTAGCAGTTCTGTATGCGGTCCTTCCTGGTGGCCATGCCCATTGTCAGGGCCCTTGCCATCACCTCAGACCATATTTCAAGGTCCCTGCTGGTGTAACCTGATACAACGGGTTTACCTGTTGTCCCTGATGATGTATGCACCTCCACTATCTCCTCGTCAGGTACCGCGAACATGCCGAAGGGGTAGGCCTCCCTGAGGTCATTCTTTGTGGTGAATGGTAGCTTCTCTATGTCATCAAGGGTTTCTATATCCTCGGGGAATACTCCTGCATCTTTCAGACGCTTATTGTAGTAGGGCACGTTTTCGTAGGCTCTTTTGACTGTATTCTGGAGCCTCCTGAGCTGTAATTCCTGTTTTTCTTCCTGACTCATACATTCGGCTTCAGGGTTCCATATCATTTCGATCTCCTTCGATGAGCTTTCTTGTTTTTTCTGTCTCTAAAGACTTATATGTTAACTGTCATTATCATTAATTATAATTTGATGGATTTAAAGGAGGATGTTGAATGGATCTTTTAATACTCGGTATCGTCGTTCTCATCTACTTCCTTCTTGTGGGCTACGTTGGATACGTGGCATGGAGAAGGACAGAGACCTCAGAGGACTACATGGTGGCCGGTAGAAGGACCCACCCCTACATCATGGCCATGAGTTATGGAGCCACCTTCATAAGCACGGCGGCCATCGTCGGCTTCGGTGGAATGGCAGGTGTCTTTGGGATGGGTATACTCTGGCTCGTGTTTCTCAACATACTTGTAGGTGTATTCATTGCATTCGTGTTTTTTGGTAAGCGCACAAGGAAGATGGGCCACAACATGTCGGCCCTCACATTCCCGGAATTCCTGGGGAGGAGATTTAACAGCAGATTCCTTCAGTACTTTGGTGGGGCCATAATCTTTCTTGGAATGCCCCTGTATGCATCCGTTGTCCTGATAGGTGCTGCAAGGTTCATTGAAACAACCCTTGGCCTGGACTTCAGCATCGCCCTGATACTGATGGCTGTCATAGTGGCTGTTTATGTTGTTCTTGGAGGTATAAGGGGTGTTATGTACACCGACGCCCTTCAGGGCACCATAATGTTCCTTGGAATGATATTCCTTGTTGTATCGACCTACTACCTTCTTGGCGGAGTTGTGGACGCTCATCAGGCACTCACAAACATTTCACACCTCATACCCGCCAAGGCCCGGGCAATAGGGGCAACTGGCTGGACCAGCATGCCTTTATATGGCAGCCCCTACTGGTGGACGCTCCTCTCAACAATAATCCTTGGTGTTGGTGTGGGTGTCCTTGCACAGCCCCAGCTCATAGTGAGGTTCATGACCGTGAAATCCAACAGGGAGCTCAACAGAGGTGTTCTAATAGGCGCACTCTTCATATTCGTGATGACCTGGAGCGCCTACGTCGTTGGGGCACTTTCAAATGTCTACTTCTTCAGGAAGATGGGCATGATAGCGGTGCAGGCTGCTGGTGGAAACGCAGATAAGATAATACCTTTCTTCATAAAGTCTGCCATGCCCGAGTGGTTCTCGTACATCTTCATGCTGACGCTGCTCTCAGCAGCCATGTCAACACTCAGTGCCCAGTTCCATGTCCAGGGGACTGCCATAGGTAGGGACGTCTATGAGACAGTAAGAAGGAGGAAGGGTGATAGATCCGTCCTCATCACAAGGGGAGGCATAATAATAGCGGTACTTATAGCGGTGGTCCTCGGCTACCTGCTACCAGGAAGCATAGTTGCACAGGGAACAGCCCTTTTCTTCGGGATATGTGCAGCATCCTTCCTTTCGGTCTATGTTGCAGCCATATTCTGGAAGAGGGCCACAAGGCAGGGTGCGATAGCCGGAATGGTTTCAGGAGCCATTGTAAGTCTGTTCTGGTTACTCTTCGAATACAAGAAGACTGCGGAGGCCCTTGGAATTGCCAAGGCACTCTTCGGGGGCCCGGTTATAGCAGCGATGCCATGGCCGGTGGTGGACCCGATACTGGTGGGTGTGCCGGTCTCAGCCATCTTCATGGTGGCTGTCAGCCTTCTTACGGAACCACCCTCTGATGAGCACATCCAGAAATGTTTTAACGGAGTTTAGTGGAGGTCAAGCATGGTACTTGGAATACCTGACCCATGGGTATGGGGCGCATATATCCTCTGCATCCTGATAACAGTCTTCTGCGTTATCTACGGCCTGGTGAACTGGAACCGGGGCGGTGAAGATGAGGAAGAACAGATAATGGAAGAACTCAGGTGGGAGGAAGAGGAGAAAAGGATGGAAGAGGATGAACTTGGTCTTTAAGAGGGATCTTCTCCATCTAATCCTTTAATTTTTTTACCCGGATCTCAGGTTAAACAACAAAGCATGAGAATCCACAGCCCTGAATTTTTGTTCAAATAAAATCAGGTCTCTGTGAAGGGCCCTGTTAGTTCTGTGTCCGGGTCTGTTTTGTTGCATGACTTCAGAGTGGTAGAGAATCAGCTGATGTTTGGGACTAAAAAATAAAAATAAAAGAATCAGGGTTTATCAGAAAAGACCGCTTTCTTCCAGCTTGCTTTCCATCCAGTGAGCCCTCTTATCCATCTTCTCCTTGACGAGAACCGTGATAATGAAGGTTGCCACCGGGAAGAGGCTGAGAACTGCAATGTTCGTCCAGTAGATGCTCCAGATCACACCACCAACAACCTCCCTCAGGGCGCCAACAGCGTAGGTGAGGGGGAGGTAGGGGTGTATCGCCTGGAAAAATGGGGGTAGCAGTTCCACAGGGAATATACCTCCGGTACCGGTAATCTGGAGTACAAGAATTATTATTGATAGGGCCTTACCGGCATTTCCCAGGGCAGAGGTCAGTGAATATATTATGAGCATGGAGCATATGCTCACATAGATGGATGTGAGCAGCAGTAGCATGCTTCCCGTGGTCTGCACCCTCAGAAACATTGCACCGGCAACAACAACGAGGGCCTGGAATACTGCTATTATTATGAAGAGGCCCATCCTACCGAAGTAGACCTGGATGCTACTGTAGTCACCGTACTTCACCCTCATGCTTATCATTGCAACTGCGATTATACCGCCTATCCACAGGGATATGGGTATGTAAAATGGTGCCAGTGCAGATCCATAGTTCTTCACAGGATAGATGTGCTCTTTCTCCATCCTCACAGGGCTCCTGAAGTACTCCCTCACAGCGGAGGGGTCAATGTCAGCCAGCTTAACGAGGCTGTTGAGGTCATCATCGCTGATCATGTTCAGCTTTCTGCTGGCATCCTGGATGGCTGACCTCATGGCCGGCCATCTGGCGTTTGCCATACCCAGCTTCGCTGAAGCATCCTGCATTGCAGCGTCTATCTCGTCCCTGCTGTCCATGAGTTTGTTGAGGGCGCTGTCCATCCTGTCGATGGAGGCCTTAAGCTTCACAATCCGGTCAGTGGTGCCCTTTGTTTTGAGATCAGATTCAATTGCCTGCAATATCCCGAGAACTGAACTGGCCTTCTCTACATTTGTATCAATCTGGTCAATGGCTGTTTTCAGTTTTGGGTCTCCTGTGGCCGAGTAAAGGCTGGCAAGAACCGCCCGGAGATATTTCATTGAGGTTATTGCCTCTGATAGGTGTGACTCCATGCTCTGGACCGTTGAAAGGGCCTTTGCAGGGTCTTTCCCGATGTAACTTTCAAGGAGGCTGTATTTCTCCTTCACAAAGTTGGCGTTGTCTCTGATTTCTGGTAGATCTGTTTTAAGTGAGGACCACAGATTCTGTCCCTTTTCCAGGTCTGAGTTGGCGGTGCTGAGTGTTTCATCGATTTTACCGAGGTTCCCATTAAGTTCATTGATGAATCTCTTTGTCCTGAGTATATCGTCCCTGTTTGCCCTTGCAAGTTCACCTGCTTCGCTTATCTTACCGAATACTATTCCATCAATGGTTTTAACGACTTCACTGTTTATCTTTGCCTGGAGGGCATCTGCCCCAGCGTTTGTTATCCTTGGCGCAACAGGGTTTAACTTGTCATTCACCATGTACTTTATACTTGCCTGTCTGGGGGTCCCGTTCTTTATTGAGAGGAGGTCAGAGCTGAAGTTTCCAGGTATTATGAGAACGGCGTAGTATCTTCCCTTCCTCAGGCCGTCCATTGCATCGGATCGGTCAACGAACTGCCAGTCGAAGTTTCTGTTCTTCCTGAGTTCACTGACAAATTCTGCACCCACGTTCATGTGTGTGCCATTGAAATCCGCTCCCCTGTCCTCATTGACAACAGCAACCTCTATACTGGAGGTCCTTGAGTATGGATCAAGGGTCGCCTGGATGTTGAATACGGCGTAGAGCGCCGGGATGCAGATTATAACTGCGATTACGAAGAGTACAACTGGACTGTTTTTAACGGTCTTCATATCCTTCCAGAATATTTCCAGGGCCTTTCTCATGGGTTTTATGCCTCCAAAAATAAAATATATTTTTGTAAGAAAAACAACTTAATGGACATCATAATATAAAAGTCTTTCGGTGAACGGCATTTAAAATTATAAATACCAATAAGACCAATAATAAATACAGTGATTAAATGGTGGTATTATGAGAATAGTTGAGGAAATGGTTGGTAAAGAGGTTCTTGACAGCTCTGCAAAGGTCATAGGGAAGGTAAAGGACGTGGAAGTCGACATAGAATCCCAGGCAATAGAATCACTTGTTCTTGGGAAGGGCGGAATATCAGAGGGCCTTGGACTATCAAAGGGTGAAACAATAGTCCCCTATGAAATGGTCAAGAAGATAGGTGACAAGATACTCCTCAAAGGCCCTGAAGAATAGACCCGATGGGCCGGTGAAGAGATTGGAGCTCAGGGGAATCTGCAGCATCTGCGGGCGTGCAGGTTTTCTTCACACGTGTAGACTTTGCGGGGCACAGGTATGTTCAGATTGCTACGTTCCAGAGCTGGGAGTCTGTAAGATATGCAGGTCAAAAATACAGAGGAACTCAGAAGGGAGCTTATAGAACTTCTGTCTGAAATGGATGTCGTTCAGAGGGGTAAATTCATCCTCTCATCCGGCAGGGAAAGCGATTACTATGTTGATATAAAGAGGGCGGTAACGGAGCCGGCTGTCCTTGACGTTATAGCGAGGCTAATAGCCGATGCGGCCGGTGAAGTGGACAGGATAGCCGGTCCAGCCCTCGGGGCGGTCCCAATAGCCACTGCGGTGTCACTCTACTCCAGAAAACCGCTCCTGATGATAAGAAAGGAGAAAAAGGGATACGGAACATCAAAACTCATTGAGGGGGATCTGCAGAAAGGTGACAGGGTTGCCGTGGTTGAGGACGTTACAACGACTGGCGGTTCTCTTCTTAAGGCGGTTAGGGCAATTCAGGAGAATGGTGGGATCGTTGAGAAGGCATTTGTTATTGTTGACCGTGAGGAAGGGGCTGTCGAGGAATTTAAAAGGGAGGGCATAACCCTCATACCCCTACTTTCGGTATCTGACTTCAACCATTCCTGAACATTCTATTATTATTTCTCACTATTCCCGCAGGTGCTTCACAAGGTGACCTATCTCCGGGACCACAATTTCGATTCCAAGCTTAACTGCGTTGGGTGATCCCGGCAGTGCAAATATGAGGGTCCCCCGGTAAACGCCTGCAGTTGCCCTGCTGAGTATTGCCCCGGCTCCAAGCTCCTTGAATGAGAGATACCTGAATATCTCACCGAAACCATCAAGTTCCTTTTCAAAGATCCCCCTGAGTGTCTCAACGGTTATATCACGGCTTCCGATGCCGGTGCCGCCTGTGGTGAATATGACTGATACCCCTTCATCGATCATGTCATGAATTGCAGAGATGAGCTTCTCACCATCGTCGGGTATCACAGTGTATTCTGAAACACTGTAATCACGGGAGAGTGCATCAACCAGAAGTCTGCCAGATGTGTCACTTTCGGGTATTTCACCGGTCTCCTGGAACTCCCGGTACTTTGAATCACTGAGGGTGATGACACCGCAGCTGATATTCTCTGGAGCTGAGGCCCTGTGCTCCTCCATACTCTGACTTTTCATATTCATCAACCGTCTACTTAATACTGAATTATGGATGTAACAATTTATTTATGTGGGCGTGATTTATAAGTCTTCTGGTTTTTAGCTTATCGAAAATGATTATAATCCCCTTTCTGACAAGGAGAGAAAAGTAATAAAAATTTATGACGATTTGATCGGGGTAGGGTTTGATATTGGATTGGAGGCGGTTTCAATTCCAATTTAAAAGACCAGAATAAGTTTTAAAAGTCCTGGACCCTACCCGTTTACTATATATTAACAGCACTATTTATAAAGTTTTCGTTAGGTTATTTAAATCAGCATCTGGGAGCCATAATCCCGTTTAAAGGTTTTAAAACCATTTAAATCCAAAAAAACAGGTTTCTAACAGTTTTATTAGATTCTGTGGTAATACTTTTTCATGTCAGCCCGGTTACCATTCAGCAGCTCTGAAGCCTTTAAGGATGGAAACATACATCCACATTTTTGCAGGGATCTTTCCTGGGGCAGTGCAGCTGATTGCGTTTTTCCTCTTCATCATCTCAAGGTACATTTATTAGGGTGATCCCTCAAAGCTGAAGACAGAGACCCCATGCATATTGATAATGTGGTTTTTATGAAGAAGGTTCTTGACGCGTCTGCCTTCATAAATGGATACGTGCCAGAGGGAAGGGAAAATTACACTGTCAGGTCGGTCACAGAGGAGATCAGGGATTTCAGGTCAATGATGATACTGGAGGATGCACTGAGGGAAGGTAGACTCAAAATAACCGAACCCGACCCTGAGAGCATGAAGGTGGTGGAGGACGCCATCAGCGAATCAGGAGACATAATGAGACTTTCCCCCACAGACATGGAGGTCATAGGCCTTGCAGTTTCCCTGAGGGGGGAGGATGACGTCACTGTGATAACAGACGACTACACAATACAGAACACACTGAAAATCCTGGGTATAGGGTTCAGGAGTGTTCTAACATCAGGTATAAGGGACACCTACAGCTGGAGACGGGTATGCACCGGGTGCCGGAGGGTGTACCCCCTGGACTATGAATTTGAGGAATGTGAGATATGCGGTTCAAGAATAGTCCGCAAGAGGCACAGAAACTGAAACTTCAGGTGATTTCATGAAGATAGGAGTGGTTGTTCACGGACCACACATTGTTGATTCTGGCTATGCAGCACAGCTCATAGAACTCCTTAGAAAATACGGTCATGTGAAGGCAAGACTGGGAGGCACCATGGGAAGAACAGCTGTCTACGACGCCCACCTTGAGGATATCATAGACATCTCAGAGAAGAGACTTCCCAGTGAATCGGTTGACCTCTGTGCAGAGGAGGGCCATGACCTTGTTGTACTCATGAACTATGGAAAATCCCGCATAACCGGCCACGGCTTTGGCTACAAGGTATTCCAGAGGTCGGAGAAGAAACCGCCCATGGTCCAGATAGAAAGACCTGGAGAGCCCGATGGAAGTGTTGTACCCTGGAGGAGGGAGGTACTCCCATTCGCAGAAAAGCTTGCAGATGAACTTGGACTTGAACTGGTGGACCCCGAGGAGATATGCCGTGAAATATTCCATGGAGAGCCCTGCAACGAACAGGAACCTGATAGCAGGGAATACCGCAGACTCGTGGGTGTCTCAGAGAACGAGAACATCTTTGTCAACGGTATAGTGGTGGGGACATCAACCTCAGATGACGTCACACTGGTTGCAGAGAACGGCATAATCACAAATATAATCGGGGGCCGCATAAAGAAACACGGCGTCGAGAAGCTTGGAAGGGTCAACCTAAGGGACGCGGTGGTGAAGACAGGACTCCTAAGACGATCCGATGTAAAACCAAGAAAGGTGAAGCTAAGAGAAAATAATAAGGAGAGCTTCAGGGTTTCATTCCTCAACCACGCAGCAGAGGACATCTACAGCCTTCATGACGCTGACCTGGTTGTCACCGTGGGAGACGACACGACCCTTGTGGCAGCAGACATACTCTACAGGTTTGACGTTCCAATCATTGGCATCACAGATGGAGACATTGACAGGGTTGTCAGGAACGGTTTCAAATGCTCAGGTTCCATCATAATAGAATTTGAGGGAGGATGGGATGATATAGTGGGTGAGAGGATCCACAGGGAGCTATTCAGGGGCAGTGACACAATTGAAGTGGAGGACTTGGAAACTTTTAAAAAGGATCTGCTACAGATTATAGATAATATAGGTGCAGAATACACTGTGAGATACACCTAAACGATACAAAGAGGTGTGGAATTGGATTTAGATGATATCATCCATTCCCTTAAAAATTTTGAGGGTGTAACAAGAAAAAGACCGATAAAGAATATTGTTTCTATTCTGAATGATGCCTACAATGTTTCAGGAAACACCTACCTCGGCTACGGTGACGACGCATCTGCAATAAGGATCGGGGACGGGAAACTTCTTCTACTGGCCGCAGATGGCATATGGGGCCGCCTGATGGACGCCGACCCCTACTGGGCAGGTTACTGTTCCGTCCTTGTTAACGTTAATGACATAGCGGCCATGGGCGGTAAACCTGTGGGTATGGTCAATGTACTGTCAATAAACTCCAGTGAAACCTGTTACAGTGTCATGGAGGGCATAAAGGATGGTGCAGATAAATTCGGGGTTCCAATGGTGGGGGGTCACGTTCACCCCGACACCCCCTACGATGCCCTTGATGTTTCAATTGCAGGGATAGCATCCGAGGATGCCATCATAACAAGCTGTGACGCCAGGCCAGGGGACCGCGTCATTGTCGGGATAGACCTCGATGGAAGGCCACACCCTTCATTTCCACTGAACTGGGATACAACCACGCATAAGAGCCCCGAGGATGTGCAGGCACAGATAGATATCATGGCAGAACTTGCTGAGAGGCACCTTGTCACCGCAGGGAAGGACATAAGTAACCCTGGCACACTCGGAACACTTGGAATGCTCCTTGAAGCTTCGAATGTGGGGGCGAGAATTGAAATGGAATCCATTCCAAGGAACAGATCCGTTGATTGGGACAGCTGGCTTAAGATGTATCCAGGATCAGGTTTCGTTCTAACAACAGCACCTGAAAATGTAAATGAATGTGTGGAGCTGCTGGAGTCAGTCGGAATAACAGCATCAGATGCTGGCGAAATAATAGCCGATCAGAGGCTTTATCTGAGGGTTGATGATGATGAGGGGGTCCTCTTTGACCTTAAAAGTGAGATAATAACAGGAGTGACCGAGGAAAAATTGTGAAGAACCATGTGAGTGGGGAGATTTTGATGTTTGGGGAAACAGGATTGAGTGAAGAAATTCTATGAGGGAGAAATCATGTTTGTTAAGGTCAACGGGGCGGGAGTAGAACTTCCGGATGGATCCACGGTGAGGGATGCCCTTGAGGCAACCGGCGCCCCCTACGTGGAGGGGACACTGGTGTGCCTCATAAGCGGTACAAGGGAACTTGAGAGGACAATAGACACCTACCGCATCAGGACAACAGCAGGCAGCATACTCCTGGAACTCCTGCCGGAAGAGGCACCGGCCCTGGTCGAGGAATGGAGGAGCATCTACACTGGACTTGAAAACATGCGCATCAGGTGGACCACTCCATCTGAGATCGCAATGGGACCCCTCAGGACAGAACTGGAACCATCAAGGGATGAATTCACCTACGATGAAGATGAGGTTATAATGAGCCTCTCAGGATTCAGCCCGGATTCAACACATATAATAATATCAAAGGAACCCCATTCAGCAGTATACGGTGTCCCAAGGGAGAACAGAGGAGTATTTGCAAGGTTAACAGGCGGAAAAAGGACAGTTGAGAGGTTAACCCCGGATGACATGGTGAAATCAGTTGAACCCGTGGTTGAGAGGAAGAGCATAGTTGAGAGCGCCGCTGTAACAGAACTCAACACAGAACTCGAGGAAGGCAACCAGATCTTCACCTACGTGAAGGTTAAACCCTCCCCTGAATCACCACAGTCAGTGGAACATTTCTTCTCCATGCTGGAGGATGGAAAACTCAGGGTTGACTATGAGGCAAATTCATTCATAGGCTTTTACTCCCTCCAGGGAATAAAGAAAGACCCCGAAAAAATCGACAAGAGAAACAGGGGGGCTGTGACACTCAGAAACACAGGAAGGGGCTCTGGAAGGGTCTACATCTACAGGGAGGATAGGGTTTCAACCCCATCCCATAACATCATAGGCCATGTCACAGAGGGCATGGAACTGGTTGACATAGCAGGCGAGGGCGACCAGATAACAGTGGAATGCGAACCCGGAAGGATAATGACCGTGGCCATGACCCAGAAGGAGGCTGAGGATTACCTCAGGGAATATGGTATAGAACAGATACGTGAGGGTATAATGGATGATGATGCCATCGTGGTGGTCCAGGACCCACCCTACACCATGGACATCCTGAGGGAGGGGAAGGTCAGGACAGTTGGTGTTGATCAGGATAAGATCCTTGAGATAGAACTGGACCCGGCTGCTCCCAGATCATCCTGGTACTTCCGCAGGCTCACAGGTCTCATCGACACACCGATAGGATCCCTCAGGGTACACTTCGCCTTCCCTGGAATGAAGGTGGTCATGTTTGAGGGCGATAAATCACTGGCAAAGGGACTCATACCGGAAAATACACCTGAGAGATGCGTTAAGAAGGGTAACATCGGCATAACCAACATGTCAAGGCGCCACATAGGTATGGTGGGTGTCAGACTCGAGGACAACGATGAGTATGGTCCCACAGGTGAACCATTCAACGGCACCAACATGATAGGTAAAATCACAGGTGGAATTGAGAATATTGAAAAACTGAAAGAGGGGGATACCGTATATGTCCGGGAAAGAAAAAGAGGGTGAAAAGGCAACCAGGATGATAATACTGGGTCCATCGGCGAGGCTGAGTTCATCGGAACTTGTCCAGAAACTCCACCTCCTTGGCCTTCCCCTCACAATAAAGTCAACATGCTACGGAGCACTTATCCATGGAGATGAGGATGTGGTAATGGAGGCCGTGAAAAGGATAAGGAGCCTTGACCCCCCCAACATATTCACAAAGGAGAGGGGCTTTCCACCTGGAGACCCCAGGAGATGCAGGGGACACAGGGGGGCCGCCCGGGAGGGATACCATCAGCTTGAGAAGGAATTCAAACTCCTGGGCTACGTATGCGAGGCCCTTGAAAACCCGCAGGAGGTCGCACCTGAAATAAAGGAGAAGATCTCTGTGGATGAATTCCGCAGGATAGCTGAAAAAGCTCAAAAATCAAAACAGAAAACATAGGGCTGGTTAAAATGAAAATAACATCATCATCAAGTGGAGAGGAACTGAGGGAACTTGGCATCTGCATACATGAACTTGTAAGTCGCCTGCCCCTAACAATAAGGAGCAGGGAATTACCGGGCCTCAGAATAGAGGACGGAAAGGTGATTGATGATAACTACACAGGACCCGTACTTGAGAAGGTCCTGGAATCAGGGGAAATAGCCCGGGAAACACCTGACAGGGGACCATACAGAGGGATTCCCGTTGTTGTCGTACCCCTCAAGGAGGAGGGTGAGGTTATATGTGCAGTGGGCATCGTTGACGCGACAAAGGGGCTCTTCACAGACATGGTCGAGATAGCCAGAAGACCCCAGGATACAGATAAGGGGGAATTCTATTGAAGATAGCCATATTTCCACCGAACTCACTGATACTGGCTGATCTTGTTGAGAGACGGGGACATGAGCCACTGGTAATCCAGAAGGAATTAAAAAAGAAGGTCACAGACCCTGAAATAGACTCACCTCCCTTCAACATAACCGAAGAGGACCCAATCAGGGGACTGAAGTACGCCGCAATAGAGGTTCCATCAGGTGTCAGGGGCAGGATGTCAATCTTCGGTCCGCTCATAGAGGAGGCAGATGCAGCCATAATAATGGAGGAGGCACCCTTCGGCTTCGGTTGCATAGGCTGCGCAAGGACCAACGAGCTCTGCGTCTTTCAGCTCAGGAAGAGGGGCATACCAACCCTTGAACTTAAATATCCCCGCACACGTGAGGAGACAATAGATGTTGTCAACAAGATAAATAATTTCTTAGACGAACTGGAGGCTCAAAATGGTTAAAATAGCCCAGATTTCATGCGGAACCGACTACAGTGGTGTTCAGAAGGAAATTGAGAAGGCCGCCGAAACCTTCGGGGCGGAGATAGTGATCCCCGAGGCTGACCTCGACTACATAGATGAGGCCTATGAAAAGTTCGGGTTCAACTGTGCCAGTTCAAGCATAAGGCTGATGATAGCCAGGGCAATGTCCCTGGTGGAGGGTAAAACAGATGCCGATGCAGTCTTCATAGCAACATGCTTCAGATGTGCCGAGGGCGCCCTTGTGAGGAATGAGCTCAGGAGGTTCATCCAGCAGAACACCAGGCTCCCAGTTGTAACCTACTCATTCACAGAAAGGACCAAGGCGGATGAACTCTTTATACGTATGGAGGCCCTAGCCACCATAGTCGCAAGGAAGAGCATACTGGCAAGGGAGAAACAGGAGGGCCTCACCATGGGTATCGACTCGGGATCAACAACAACCAAGGTTGTCCTCATGGAGGATAATGAGGTCATAGGTACCGGGTGGCTGCCAACGACCGATGTCATAGGTTCAGCAGAGAAGGGCATAGAGGAGGCACTCTCAGGGACCGGCTACAAGCTTGAGGATATTGATGGGATGGGTGTCACAGGATACGGTAGACTCACAATAGGGAAGCACTACGGGGCGGACCTCATCCAGGAGGAGCTGAGCGTCAACTCCAAGGGTGCAGTGTTCCTTGCAGACCACCAGAAGGGAGAGGCAACGGTGCTGGACATAGGTGGTATGGACAACAAGGTCATCACGGTCAACGATGGTATACCAGACAACTTCACCATGGGGGGTATCTGTGCCGGTGCCTCAGGTCGTTTCCTTGAGATAACCGCCAGGAGACTCGGTGTGGAGATAGATGAGCTCGGAAGCCTCGCCCTCAAGGGCGACTACAGGAAGGCCCTTCTAAACAGCTACTGCATAGTCTTCGGTATACAGGACCTTGTCACAGCCCTGGCAGCAGGGACCTCCAGGGAGGACACAGCCGCGGCAGCATGCCACTCTGTGGCTGAACAGGTCTACGAGCAACAGCTCCAGGAGATAGATGTCAGGGAGCCCCTGATACAGGTCGGAGGAACATCACTTATAGAGGGTCTTGTAAAGGCAGTCAGCGACATCCTTGGGGGTATAGATGTCATAGTGCCACCATACTCACAGCACATCGGTGCAGTGGGGGCGGCGCTCCTTGTTTCAGGAATGAAGAAGGCCGGTGAGGGTTAATATGGGAATACAGATCGAATGCTATGACCCCCGCGGAGCCGCAGTCTATGAGATAATCACCAGGCAGGTTCTCCAGGACCTGCAGCTTTCAAGGGCCATAGATGACCTGAGGATATGGGTTGATCCAAGGGAACCGGTTTTCATAATAGCTGTTAAGACACAGAAGACATCCGAACCCATTCACCTTGAGGATATGGCTGAAATGGAGGTTGATAAGGCCACAGGTTCCATTCATCTAAGGATAAAGGATGAGACCTACCTCCCACAGCTACTTGAAAGGTTATGGGAAACACAGGGAAGGGGCAGGGTCCGCCAGCCCTCCAGGTTTGAGGTGATAATTGAGGACCCGGTCTCGGATATCACCGGAATGACGGTCCATGACCCCTCACTCAACCTCAAGAAGAGGGTATACGATGCAATCTTCAGGATAATACCCGAGGGATTCCGGGTTATAAGGGATCTATCTGAGGACAACCTGATAGCCCTCGTATGCACCGATGAGGTACTCAGGGATGAATGGGTCCTGAAGGCGAAGGAGATAATTGATGGGATGAGGTGAAGAAATGCCAGATCAGAGACAGACAAGATTTGCACACATAACAAAGGCCCACCCATGCTTCAACGAGAAACTGCATGACAGGGTTGGAAGGATACATGTTCCAATAGCACCCCGCTGCAACATTCACTGTAAATTCTGCACCAGGGACATAAACGAATGTGAAAGACGGCCAGGGGTTACAGGAAGGCTCATGACAGCTGATGATGCCATAAAACACGTGGAAAAGGTTAAGGAGGAGATGCCAATAAGTGTAATTGGTGTGGCCGGTCCAGGAGACGCTCTGGCCAATGAGGAGACATTCGAGTTCTTCAAAAAGGCCAGCAAGAAATTTTCGGACCTCCTTAAATGTATGAGCACCAACGGACTTCTCCTACCGGACAGGGCAGATGAACTCGCAGAACTTGGGGTTAACACCGTCACCGTCACAGTTAACGCAGTGGACCCTGAGATAGGGGAGAAGATATACTCCTTCGTCGTCTACAAGGATAAGGTCTACCATGGAAGGGAGGCCTTTGAGGTTCTCTCGAGGAACCAGCTGGAGGGTATTGAGAAGCTCGCTGAGAGGGGGATAATTGTAAAGGTCAACAGCGTCCTCATACCCGGCCTCAACGATGAACACATAGTTGACATTGCAAGGGAGGTTAAAAAGAGGGGAGCGTCCCTGATGAACATAATACCTCTCATACCAATGGGCGAGATGAAGGACTATCCGAGACCAACATGTGAACAGATCGAGAGGGTCCGCAACGAAGTTGAGAAGATAATACCCGTGTTCAGGGCATGTACACAGTGCAGGGCAGACGCTTACGGGATCCCTGGAAAGAAAGAAGCCGATAAACACCTTGACATGACACCAGCAAGCCACTACTGACCAGGGATAGATGAACATGAAGACCCTTGAATGGAAGGATGGAGAGCTGGTCCTCATCGACCAGCGCAAACTACCTGACTCCCTCGAATACTTCCGCTGCAGGAACTACAGGGACGTTATATATGCCATAAAGAACATGGTTGTGAGGGGTGCACCGGCGATAGGGGTTACAGCAGCCTTTGGTGTTGCAATGGCGGAACTCGCCGGTGAGGATGTTGAGGCAGCAGCAGAGGAGGTAAAGGCATCGAGACCAACAGCAGTGAACCTGTTCTGGGCCGTTGACCGTGTGATGAAATCAGAATCTCCCCTGGATGAAGCCATCACAATGTACAGGGAGGACATGGAGACCAACAGGGCAATAGGAAGACACGGCGCGGGGCTCATAGAGGATGGTGACACGGTTTTAACCCACTGCAATGCCGGGGCACTTGCCTGTGTTGACTACGGGACAGCCCTTGGGGTTATAAGGGCCGCATGGGATGAGGGAAAACGGTTAACAGTTATATGTGATGAAACAAGGCCAGTTGGCCAGGGTGCAAGGCTCAGTGTCTGGGAGATGCAGCAGGAGGGCATCCCCGTTAAGCTGATAGCGGATGTTGCAGCAGGCTACCTGATGCAGACTGGCATGATCGATAAGGTGATAATAGGCGCCGACCGTATCGCAGAGGGTGGTGTGGCAAATAAGATAGGCTCCCTCATGGTTGCCCTGGCAGCAAAACGTTTCAATGTCCCCTTCTATGTTGCAGCACCCATGAGCACATTTGACACGGAAAACTCCATCTATGACATCGAAATAGAGGAGCGGGACCCTGCAGAGGTTCTATATTATGGTGGCTGCAGGATAGCACCCCGGGGAACAGAGGCGATTAACCCTGCATTTGATATAGTACCATCGGACCTCATCTCAGGGATTATAACTGAGAAGGGCATCCTCGACCCCCTCTAGACCCTGAAATCATAGAATAAACCCTTTTTTATATCAGGGAGTTATATACTCTTTTCACTTTTTTCTGGATCTGAAGAGGCAGTTTTTCTTATTCTGGCGTCGATACCCATATGCCAGACCCCTGGGCTCCTTGATTTAACCCTCCTCATATCAAGGACCTCAACCTGGAAGGGCCTCGCAGCATCCTTCAAACGATTCACAGGGGTTTTGAAGTCCCTTGCAAATTCATAGTAGTGTATCACTCCACCGTCCCGCACGGCCCTGATGGCATCATCAAGAAATTCGCAGGCACTTCCAGGGAGGTTCATTATAATATGGTCAGCGAAGCACTCCCTGTCCCTGAGAAACTCCCTTACATCACCTTCAACTGCAACTATAACATCCTCGGCATGGTTCAATCTGGCATTCTCCTCTATGTACCTCACAGCTACAGGGTTTATGTCAACGGCGTAGATGCGTGAAGCCCTGCCATGCCTTGCAACTGCAATGGCGAAGGGTCCAGCCCCTGCGAACATGTCAAGGACAACATCACCATCCTTTACCTGAGCCGCTACAGTTTCCCTCTCATTTGCAAGTCTGGGGCTGAAGTACACGTCCTTTATATCCACCTTTATCCGGCTTCCATACTCCTGATGTATGGTCTCTGACAGCGCTGATCCGGCAATCAGTTCAAGTTCCCTGGTCCTGGTAACTCCCTTCACACCACTCCTCTTCATGTATACAGCCTTTCTGCCTGTGAATTCAAGGGCGGCTTCACCAATGGTGAAACGGTAATCATGAAGCTCCTCTGGTATCTCAAGTATCACAGTATCTCCTATTATGTCAAAGGACCTCCTGATTGATGCAAGGGCGTCTTCAGGGATTTTTGATTTCAGTATGTCGGTGAACCTTGCAGGGGAGCGTTTGCTCTCCTTAAATTCCCGATCAACAATTTCAGCACCATCGATCTCAGGGATCCTGGCGTCCTCCCTGAGGGGTATGTAAACGTGCTCATGGTCCCGGCTTATACGGTAGTCCCTGTTCAGCAGTGACCCAGCAACAAGCATCTTTATGATATCATTCGCCATCTTCTTTGGAACCTTCAAGCCCTTCATGATTGAAACTTCCCCTATCTTGAGTCACTTATTATATTGGTCACGTGCATATATACCGTTATTAATGGTTTCTGATACTGATTATGGAGGGTTAAGATGCTATACATAATTGGACTGGGACTCTATGACGAGAATGACATATCAATCAAGGGCCTGAGGGCCATAGAGGACTGTGACGAGGTTTACGCTGAATTCTACACTGCAATGCTCCAGGGGTCCAGTTTATCGGCAATCGAGAGGAGAATAGGTAGGAATGTGAAGGTCCTGGGGAGGGGAGAAATCGAGGAGGAAAGAATCCCCATTGAAAGGGCCCTGGAGCTTGATGTGGCCCTCCTTGTTGCGGGGGATCCCCTTGTTGCAACAACACACACGGAGCTTCTCATAGACGCCCACAGGAGGGGCATAGAGACAAGGGTTATCCATTCGTCATCCATAATATCAGCCGCCCCGGGTCTCGCAGGCCTCCAGGCCTACAAGTTTGGAAGGATAATCACAATACCATTCACCTCTGATAACTACTTTCCCACATCACCCTACACCAACATAGGGGAGAACCTTAAGGCAGGTTCCCACTCCCTTGTGCTCCTGGATATCGAGGCCCACAGGAATAGATACATGACCGCCAGTGAGGGGCTCAGGTATCTCCTGAAGGCATCAGAGAAACTTGATGATGATACAATTAGTGGCGAAAACCTTGCAGTTGTCATAGCAAGGGCTGGCTCTGAGAAGCCCCTTGTGAGGGCTGATAGAATAGCTGCACTCGTTGACGAGGACTTCGGTGATCCACTCCACTGTCTTGTGGTCCCGGCGGGCCTTCATTTCATTGAGGCGGACTATCTTGTTGAGATCGCAGGGGCACCCCGGGCAGTGGTGGAGAGGATGATCCTATAGCCTATCTCAGGAGATACTCACATTTTTCAACATTCTGGAGGGGGATGATTATCTCCCTTTTCCCGAATTCCCTCTCAGAGAAGCTCACCAGTATGACGCATTTCTCCTTATCAACCTTTATCATTTCAACCCCAAATTCACCCCTCTTGAAGTGATGGACGGTCCCGTTTATCATGGTGAGCTCCATCTTTTCTATCATCTAAACACCACTTAATTATCTGTCAGGGTTTTTATTTATAACTTGGCAGCGATCATGGATTTTCAGTGTCGTCTGGTGGCGGTTATTTCGTCAGTGATTATGGAATGTTCCTGGTTTCTGAAGAGACGCCATTCGTGTGGTTGTGAAAGTTATTTTGTGATTATGGAATGTTCACAATGTCCTATCCCGAAAGATTATTCATCTTTAGAAGCAGAGTAGTTACAGGGGCATGACATTTTTCTCATAACCGAGGAGGTGTTAGTGTGGGCAGAGTGCATGTTGATGGGGGTAAATCAACACGTGACCTCATAGACGCCAGGAAACTGATTGAGCTGCTTCCACTCAAACCAGGAGATACGTTCCTCGATGCTGGATGCGGTGATGGCTTCATTTCACTTGAGGCGGTGAATGCTGTGGGAGATGAGGGAATGGTAATTGCAGTTGACATATATCCACCTTCAGTTGAAGCCCTCAGATCAGCCGCCTCAGGGATCAAAAACATTGTAACACTCCTTGATGATATAACAGGGAGGCTTCCTGTCCCCGACGGGACAGTTGACATTTATTTCATGGCAAACGTGTTCCATGGGATAGTTGCAAATGGGGAGGTTGACCTCCTCCTTGCCGAGGTGAGGAGACTCCTGAGGGATGATGGTAAACTCGCCATAGTTGATTTTAAGAAAATTCCAGGAACCCCGGGTCCACACCTTGACCTGAGGCTATCTGAGGATGAGGTCATCGGGATACTCAGGGAGAAGGGATTTGAGGTCGAAGATGTGGTGGATGCAGGGTCTTTTCATTATCTTGTTGTGGGGTCTCCTTTGTGACCGGGTTCTCATTAGCTGCTGGAGTCTAAAAATGAACCTGCTGCAAAATTAGTATAGAGGTGTGTATCTCTGGAGGAATTCCTGCTTCTCACGGTCCAGAATCCTCAGTGCTGACATGTTCTGGGGTGATGAGGCAGCACGCTCCTCAACAAGGTTTCTGAGTGTTCCGTTCCTGATATGCTCACGGACCTCGCTGATTATTAGCTCAAGGGTGTGCCTGTTTCTCTCCATGAGATTCCCTGCTCCAGCATCACAGATACCGTAGGTGTCCAGTGGATAGGTGTGACTCTCTGTCAGGAGGATGTTGAGTCTCCCATATAGCTCTGCAGTGGCATCTGAGAAGAGGTCCATGCCCATGTAGGTGAGGATGGGAATGAATGCAGGGTGTGAGAAGGTTGAGCAAAGCAGGGTTTCAGGCTTCAAAGATTCCCTCAGTGCAGTTAGAATTCTCACAAGGTCACCGGGCCTCTGAAGCAGTTCATCCATATTTGCCACTATGAGCCTCCTGAACCCCATCTCCTCAAGTTCAAGGGCACACCTTATCCGCAGGTCCTGGTAGCTGGATCCATGTATGAAGGCATAATCTGCAGCGGAACCTGAGGCCATCCTGAGGGTTTCATCAACACCCCACTCTGCAATTTCCCTGGGGACACTGTAGGGTATGGTCTCATGGGGTGCTATCTCCATCCCGTCATGTTCAAGGAGTAGAGGTGTTTCAGTATCATCCAGGAGGCCCAGCCTTGCAGGACCGTCATGTAACTTTATCTGGTATCTGCTCATGATCATGCACCGTCATACCTACTTGAGGCACCCTTCTACTTAACCATTTCCAGAATGCTGTAACCTTAAAGGTTACACTCTCGCGAATTTTAGGAATCTTTATATAGAGATGAGAGTCACAGTCTAATAAGAAAAATCTGAGGTTTGCTAACCAGGGATATTTCAGGGTGTGAAAACAATGTCAGTTCTAAAACGCCTAAAGGAAATGTTGATGGGTGAGAAGAAGGAAGAGGACAGCAAAACAGAGAAACCAGTGGAAACAGAGACTCCCAGCGAGCCCATTAAAGAAACTGAGAAACCTCAACCTGAAGAAAAACCTTCAGCTGAACCTTCATCATCTGCATCTGAAACCTCCGATGCCCCTGAGGAACCTGTGAAGGTTTCTGAGGCCCCTGAGGCTGAGGAGACTGTTAAGGTCCCTGAAGCCCCAGAGAAGGAAACTGCAGATGCTGATGAAGTTGAAACTGAAGAACCAGCTGAAACCTCCGATGAAGATGAGGAGGTTGTTGAGGATGAAACCTCTTCGGAGGATTCTGATTCCGATGAGGAATCAGAGGATGAGGAGGAAAAAAGCGAAAGGAGTGATATAATGACCCTACTGCAGAGAGAGGAAAACATAATCAGAAAGGGTAATATTGACAAGGAATTCTCTGAAAAAATAAAAGCAGCAGGCGGAGACAGTCTGGAATACTGTTTCCAGTGCGGTACATGCACAGGTTCATGCCCATCAGGAAGAAGAACCCCATACAGGGTAAGGCAGATAATAAGGAAGGCCAACGTGGGATTAAAGGACGAAATAATCTCAGATCCAGCACTCTGGATGTGCACCACCTGCTACTCCTGCCAGGAAAGGTGTCCACGTAAGGTCAAAATCGTGGATGTTGTGAAACTTGCAAGGAACGAGGCAGCCAAGGCAGGATTCATGGCACCAGCCCACAAGGCAGTTGGATCATTCGTTATAAAAACAGGCCATGGCGTGCCAATAAACGACGCAACAATGGAACTCCGAAAGGCAGTTGGCCTCGGAGAACTACCACCAACAACACACCAGTTCCCAGAAGCCCTTGAAGAGGTTCAGAAAATCATCAAGGCAACAGGCTTCGACCAGTTAATAGGATACAACTGGGAAACAGGTGAACTAGAATAGGGAGGCATGTAAATGGAAATCGCATACTTTTTAGGATGTATCATGAACAACAGGTACCCTGGAATTGAAAAGGCAACAAGAGTCCTCTTCGATAAACTCGGAATCGAACTCAAGGACATGGAAGGGGCATCCTGCTGCCCGGCACCAGGGGTCTTCGGTTCATTCGACAAGACAACATGGGCTGCAATAGCAGCAAGGAACATCACCATCGCTGAGGAGATGGGTTCAGACGTCATGACAGAATGTAACGGATGCTTCGGGTCACTGTTTGAAGCAAACCACCTCCTCAAGGAAGACGAGGAAATGAGGGCAAAAATCAATGAGATCCTCAAGGAAGCAGGAAGGGAATACAAGGGTGAAATAAACGTAAGGCACCTGGCTGAAATTCTTTACAATGATGTGGGACTTGACAAACTCTCAGAAGTCGTTGAAAAACCCCTCAACCTCAACGTGGCAGTGCACTACGGATGCCACTTCCTCAAACCAAGCGAAGAGATAAACATAGACAACCCTGAAAGGCCAACAATACTGGACGAACTTGTTGAGGTCACCGGAGCAAAATCAGTTGACTACAAGGACAAGATGATGTGCTGCGGTGCCGGTGGTGGAGTAAGATCCAGGGACCTGGATGTTGCCCTGGACTTCACAATGGAAAAACTCAGAAACATGAAGGAAGCAGGTGTGGATGCAATAGTCAACGTCTGCCCATTCTGCCACCTTCAGTTTGACGTGGGTCAGATGGAGATCAAGGACAAGTTCGGTGAAGAATTCGACATACCAGTACTCCACCTTGCACAGCTGCTGGGACTTGCAATGGGTCTTCCAAAAGAGGACCTTGTGGTTGACGCTCACCAGGTATGTGTCGACGAGTGCCTTGAAAAACTCGAGGAACTCGACCGCCTCGCACCTGGAAGCGGATAAACCCCTAAATTATTTATTTTTTCAGGGGAGTTAAACTCCCATAAAGTAAACCAGAGGTGTTTTTTTGTTTATAGCCACTTTAAAGGGAATATTCACCCTTAAGGATCTTCCAGAAGAATTCAGACCCTTCGTGGACTACAAGGCGGGACTTGAGAAAAAGAAGCTCTCAGATGATGATGAAATAGCCATAATATCCATTAAGGGCACTCAGAGCAACCATGTGCTCTTCCTCAGCTCCTACAACAGCGTTGATGAGATCCGAAAGGAGCTGGAGGAGGCAGGTGCAAAGATAAATCATACAACCCTAAAAATTCTGGAAGGACACCTATGACACTACCAGTAGAACAGACATGGTTTGTCCTGGTTGAACTTCTAACAGACCTTAGAAAAAGGGATGTGGATGTACCCACATCAATCACAGAGGACGTAAGGCTGGTCAGGACGTCAATAAACTTCTACAAATCAGACCCTGAAAACCCTGAAATGATGAAGGAGCTCAAGAGAATAAATGACATGCTAAACTCCATCCAGGAGGAACTCCTTGAACTCGCAGAGACAGTCTCCTCAGATTACCCTGCACAGTGGATTGAAAAACTGAAAAGGGCGGCTAGGGGGGAGGAGGTCCACAGACCCCCACAGACCAAATCAAAATTCATTGTCGGGGCGCCGCCAGGATTTGCAGCTGCAAGGGTTCACCTCAGGGAACCACTTGCAGAGGACAGGGTCCAGGACATCGCCGAAACCCACAGTCTGATAATAGAATTCGAAGAGGATGACCTTATAGCGATTTACGGTGACTCAGAGGACATAAAGAAAGGCCTTAGAGAAATAGGCTCATTTTTCAGGGAATAGGGGCGTGATTTTTCGTGAAAATCCTTGCAGTTAGTGACCTCCATGGATCAAACATCCCGGAACTTCACAGTTACCTGAAAAATAACAGGGTGGACATTATTGTTGTAGCCGGGGACATAACCCACTTCGGTCCCCCTGAACTTGCCGAGGAACTGCTAAATGACCTGGCATCACACAAGATACCGGTGGTAGCTGTACCTGGAAACTGTGACCCCCATGGGATCGCATCCAGAATCGAAAATTCCAGAGCCATCAATATCCACGCGAGAACCCTCAGTGTTAAGAATGTTACCTTCTGCGGACTTGGCGGTTCCAATCCAACACCCTTCAACACACCCCTTGAACTGGGAGAGGATGAGATACGCAGCGAACTGGATAAACTCCTTGAGAACCTCAAAGGGAATGATAGGCTGATTCTTGTAACCCATGCACCACCACATGGAACCGGTGTTGACAGGATTCCCTCCGGGGATAACGTGGGAAGCACCGGTGTGAGGGATGTGATTGAGAAGCATCAGCCATGCATCAACATCTGCGGCCACATCCATGAGTCCCCCGGTGTGGAACGTCTTGGTGAAACCCTCATAGTAAACCCGGGGCAGCTTTCCGAGGGCAGGGCAGCTCTCATTGAAATTGACGATGATGGCTCCGTAAGGGCCGAAATCTTAAACCTCAAATCCAGTTAAATATATAAAAACTGGATTCCAGATTATCACTGAATTCTTTTTGAGGTGAGATCATGATAATGGTTCAGGGAGAGGTAAGTGGAAAGAAATACACAGAGCCATTCTCCAAGGGTGTTCTGGCACGTTCACTGACCCGGGCAGAGATGGATCCAAACAGGGCATACACCTTCGCTTCAAGGATTGAGGCTCACCTTAAAAAGAATAAGGTGGATCTGATAACCATTGAGGAACTGGTTGAAATCGTCTCTGAACATCTCAGGAAGGAGGACCCCGAGGTTGCAGAGAAGTACATGCTCTGGCGAAAGATAAGACAGTGCAAGGAGCCCCTCATAATACTCATAGGCGGTGCTTCAGGTGTGGGAACATCATCAATCGCCTTTGAAGTTGCAAACCGCCTTGGAATAAGGAACATGATAAGTACCGACATGATAAGAGAGGTCATGCGTAAGATAGTCTCCAGGGAACTTCTTCCATCCATCTACGAATCCAGCTACACAGCCTACCAGTCCCTCAGGATACCCCCACCACCGGAACTAGACGAGGTCCTCATAGGATTCAGGGACCACGTTGAAAGTGTGAGCATAGGTGTGGAGGCAGTAATTGAGAGGGCGCTGACAGAGGGGATAAGCATAGTTATTGAGGGCGTGCACATAGTCCCTGGTTTCATAAGGGAGGACCTTGTTAACAAGGAAAACGTTGCAATGTTTGTCCTGACGGTCTCTGATGAGAACGTTCATAAGGGGAGGTTCTATTCACGCTGCAGGCAGATGTGGGCCAGAAGACCCCTTAAAAGATACATAAGTTACTTCTGGGCCATCAGAAGGATTCACAGATACATAGAAAACCAGGCACGAAAACACGGTGTGCCTGTAATTGAGAACATAGATGTTGTAACAACAATTGACTCGATCATCAAATCATTAACAAAGACAACTGTTAAAGGAGGAGAAAAAGGTGCTGAAAAGACTGAATGAGGTTAAGGTTGAGGATGTAATGACACGTGATGTTATAACAGTCGAGCCATCTGAGGATGTCGTTTTTGCATTTGAAAAACTGATGAAGCACAGGATAAGCGCACTTCCCGTACTGGAGGAAGGTAAGCTTGCTGGAATCGTCACCGCATCAGACCTAGGTCACAACCTCATACTTGACAACTATGAGCTTGGAACCACAGTCGGTGAGGTCATGGTAAAGGATGTTGCAACCGTGGCCCCGGGGGAGACCCTGGCAGATGCCATTGAAAAGATGAATGACTACTCATCTGATGAGGGAATCATAAACCAGCTTGTTGTGGTGGATGATGGGGATATGGTTGGCATAATTGCCGATGGGGATATCATAAGGGCCCTCAAAACTCTTTAACCCCAGAATCCAGTAATAATGTATATTGCAGATGATAGGATAATGCATGTGGGTATCGTGACTATCCAGGTATAGGCTATGTGTCCTATAACATCATACTTTACTGTTGATGTCCCATGTGCAATTCCCACACCTATCACTGATCCGACGAGTGTCTGTGTTGGTGATACAGGCATACCATAACCCATGAAAAGGTAAACTATAATTGCAGCTGCCAGCTGGGCTGAAAAGCCCCTGCTTGGTGTTAGATCTGTTATCCTTCTCCCAATTGTTTCTGTAACCCTGTTACCTGCAAGGAGGATTCCCGCAACAAGGCCGATGGCCCCCAGGATTCTGATCCAGTTTCCTCCGAAACTTCCCACTGCGAATATAACCCCTGTGGCAACAGCTATATCTATAGCCCCGAGGTTAAGGGCTGAGAATGATGAGCTCGCTATCTGGAGATAGGAAAAAATCTTCTCAGCACGATCCCTGAGTCCCATACCCTGAAGTGCTTTTATTATCATATTCCTGATGGCATGGTATATAAGGAATCCCATTAAAAGACCTGCGAGGGGGGGGATATGATCCAGCTTAGGACTATGAATCCGATGACATCCAGCCGCATGTTCTGGATCCCAACTGCAGCAACCCCGGCGCCAATAACTGAGCTTACAATTGCATCTGATCCTGAAATGGGTATCTTTTTGATTATGGTGAATGTTATCCAGATTGAAGCTGTAGCGGTTATCACAAGGGCCATTCTTGGACTGAAAAATCCCTGAGGGATTATTCCCTCACTTATTGTTTTTATGACGTTTCCGCCAAGTAATATTGCTCCTAGGGATACAAAAAAGGCACCTAGAATGAGAGCCCTCCTCATCTTGAGGGAACCGCTGCCCACGGCTGTACCGACTGAATTGCCTATGTCATTTGCAGCAATGTTGAATGCCATGTAGAGGCTCAGAATGAGACTTATTGCTATCAGTGTGTCCATGGAAATTAATTATTGGACCTTCGTCTATTAATTTTTTAGTACCCGCAGACAGCTCAATCTCTGAATCACCGGCCTTTTTGCTTATAGAAACATTAAAATACCACTTAGTATAATCAGTAAAATGGGCTAGACCGGAGGGTTAGGGGTCCTCTGTAAGCGCAAATCCCCTATATGGCGCGGTTGAAGTTCGGGGGACGGCTGATTGACTGTCCATCGGCCCTGATGGTCGGTGTCGAAGCCTCGTCCCGCAGGATCAGTGGTGATGGGGCCCTGACTGGAGGGTCAGGGTAAACCATCTTAGTCATGGGAACGGGTCAGGCCTGGAAAGGAGCAGCCCTACCATGGACAGCTGATGCTTGCGGATTAACGGGGTGGAGCCGGTCATCAGGATCACCGGTGGATGGAAGATCTGTCAACCCCTGAACGTGCCCACCCTACAATCAATATTCCCTGAACGAAAAACTTATAATGCTTGATGCAGATAGTCTATGGTAAGGCCGGGGTGGCCCAGTCTGGTACGGCGTTGGCCTGCTAAGCCAATGATCCTTTGGATCTCGCGGGTTCAAATCCCGTCCCCGGCGTCTTTTCCTGATTTACTGGCGCTATTCATTCTGTTTTTTGTATTAATTCATTGTAGTTGATAGAAGTGCTGGAATGATCTTACCTTACCAATGCTGTGCAATTTTTTCGATTTTGTTTGTGTTCGGTGGGTGGCTGTGTATTGGGTGTGCCATGGTTTGTCCAATGGCGCGGGTTCATGAGTTTAACCATCACTGGTGAGCAGTGATTGACCCGATTCTAGGACCATGGTAAATTCATGATCACTAATTGATGAGGGCCGCAATCAGACGGTTGCGGTTTGATGCTGGATACAGAGTGCCAGAGCAGTGGTGAATTCCCATCACGAACGGATGGAGCAATTGCTC